>CAVTHV010000038.1:0-12005 GCA_963734595.1 uncultured beta proteobacterium | reverse complement strand
ATCGTGAATAGTGTTAGTGGAATTCTGAGACGCCGATTACCAATTTTTAAAGGAAAGCAATGAAACTCGGATTCATAGGGCTCGGAGTAATGGGGCGCCCGATGGCACTCAACCTGATGAAGCATGGCCATCAGATGGGCGTCTATGCGCGGCGGCCGCAGTCGGCAGCGCCGCTGATCGCGGCCGGCGCGGTGGGCTACAAGACACCGGCGGAACTGGCTGCGACCTGTGACGCGGTGTTTACCGTAGTCACCAGTTCGGATGACTTCGAACAGGTGGCGCTGGGCGAGAACGGCCTCATTCACGGCGCGCGGGCCGGCAGCGTGGTCATCGACATGGAGACGATTTCGCCGATCGTGGCGCGCAATGTCGCGCAGGCGCTTGCAGCAAAGGGCATCGACATGCTCGATGCGCCGGTGTCGGGCGGCCCGATGGGTGCCGAGCAGGCAACCCTGTCGATCATGGCGGGCGGCAAGGAGGCGGTGTTCAAGCGGGTGAAGCCCCTGTTCGAGTGCCTCGGAAAAACCATCCTGCATATGGGCGACCACGGCGCGGGCCAGATCACCAAGGCGTGCAACCAGCTGCTGCTGGTGGTGACCGCGCAGGCATCGGCCGAGGCCCTGTCGCTTGCCGCGCGTTGCGGCGTCGATCCCGTCAAAGTGCGCGAAGTCATGCTGGGCGGCATAGCGGCGAGCCGGGTCCTGGAGCTTTTCGGCAAGCGCATGGTCGAGCGCGATTTTACGGCCGGCATCGAGGCCCGCCTTTATCACAAGGATCTGCACATCGCGCTCGATCTCGTGCACGAACTGGGCCTGGCGGCACCGGCGGCGGCACTGGCGATGCAAAGCGTCAACGCCGTGATCGGCAGGGGCGAAGGCAGGAGCGACCTGTCCGCGCTGATCAAGGTCGTGGAAGGGATGAGTAAAGCGTAAATGGTCGATCGGGAACTTCACTGCGATGATCGGCGAAGTCAGGACACTATTCACCATTCACCATTGACGATTCACGAAGTTTGAGGAGCCCACATGAGTTTCACAGTCATTGAGCAGGCCACGCCGCGCCTGACGCGTTCCGAACTGGCCGTGCCGGGGTCGACGCCGGCGTTGTTCGAGAAGGCGGCACGCTCGGCCGCCGACGTGATTTTCCTCGACCTCGAAGACGCAGTCGCGCCGGATGACAAGGATCAGGCGCGGCGCAATGTGATCGCGGCGCTGAACGACATCGACTGGGGCGGCAAGATTCTGAGCGTGCGCGTCAACGGTCTCGACACGCACTACATGTATCGCGATGTGATCGATATCGTGGAAAACTGTCCGCGGCTCGACATGCTGCTCATTCCCAAGATCGGGGTGCCTGCCGACGTTTATGCCCTCGACATGCTGGTGACCCAGATCGAGCAGGCCGGCAAGCGGAAGAAAAAAATCGGCTTCGAGATCCTGATCGAAACCGCGCTGGGGCTTGCCAATGTCGAGGCCATCGCGCAGTCGAGCCGGCGCCTGGAGGCGATGTGCTTCGGCGCCGGCGATTTTGCGGCCTCGACGCGCGCGCGCACCACGGTAATCGGCGGCCTCAACCCCGATTACGGTGTGTTGAGCGACAAGGATGAGCAGGGCAGGCGGCATTTTCATCAGACCGATCCGTGGCATGCCACCCAGGCGCGCATCCTCACGGCATGCCGTGCCTATGGCCTGCGGCCGATCGACGGCCCGTATGGCGACTTCAGGGATGCCGATGGCTTCCTTGCCGCAGCCCGGCGCGCTGCCGCTCTCGGATTCGAAGGCAAGTGGGCAATTCACCCGTCCCAGATCGAGCCTGCCAACCAGGTGTTCAGTCCCTCGGCCGAGGAAGTCGAGAAGGCGCGCCGCATCGTTGCGGCCATGGAACAGGCAGCCAGTGAAGGCCGTGGTGCGGTGCAACTGGACGGCCGGCTCATCGACATCGCCAACATCCGCATGGCGCAGCATTTGCTGCAGAAGGCGGAAGCGATCGGCATGGCTCCTGCCGCAAAAGCGCGATAGCCGGTCCGGCGGGGCGCGCAGGGGGCGGGTTTGCGGCGCCGTGCGCTCGTGTCACAATGGTGCAAAGAGAAAACAGCGATGATTCCCAAAGCCGTTTCTGCCGCAATACCATTTGCCAAGCCGGCGCCCGGCGCTCCTGCGGGCGACGTGCAGGTTTACGCCGAACAGGTGCGCCATCTGTTCCGCTTCTCGCGCAGCGGCTACCCCGGCACGTCGATCAATGCCAGCATCATGACGCTTGCGTTGTGGGACGTCGTCGACAACATCGTGCTGGCGAGGTGGTTCGTGGCGACGCTGGTGATCACGCTGGCACGTTATCTCCTCTACCGGGCATATTCCGCCGCGCCTGCCGCGGATGCGGAGGCCTCGAACTGGGCCAACCGCTTTTTCGCGGGAGCCACCGCGATGGGATGCATGTGGGGCATCCTGGGCACGGCGCTGTTTCCCGCCAGTTCGATGCCGCATCAGTTCCTGGTGATTTTTGTCATCGGCGGCATGGTGATGGCGTCTGCAGTGGTGCTGGCGCCGGTGCTGCGCGTCTTCTACGGTTTCACGTTGCCGGCGGTGGTGCCGCTGATCGTGCTTCTGCTCACGAAAAACGATACGCTGCAGATCCTGATGGGCGTGCTGGCGTCGATATTCGTGGCCGTGATCCTCGCTTTTGCGGTATCGATGAAGGAGAGCTTCCTCGCTTCGATTCGCATCAAGTTCGAGAATGCCGACCTGGTTGCGCGCCTGTCGTCGGCCAACCAGCAGGTGCAGCAATCCAACGAACGACTGCAGGAGAAAGTGGAGTCGCAGCAGCGCACCGAGGAAGCGCTGCGCCAGGCGTCGCAGAAATTCCAGGCGCTGATCAATGCTTCGCCGCTTGCCATCGTGGTCAGCGATGCCGAGGGTCTGGTCGAGAGATGGAATCCGGCGGCGGAGCGTATCTTCGGCTGGAGCGAGGCGGAGGTGCTGGGCAAGCCGGTGCCGTGGTATCCCTCCGGCGCGGATGAGGAAGATGGCGCGCGCAACCGCAGCGTGGTATTGCGCGGCGACGCATTTTCCGACGTGGAGGCGGTGCGGCGGCGCAAGGACGGCGCGCTGATCACCGTCAGCATTTCCGGGGCGCCGATTTATGACCACCAGGGCAGTTCAGCCGGGGTCCTTGTCATCGTGGCGGACATTACCGAGCGCAAGCGGGTTGCCTGGCGCCAGGAACTGCAGGCCGAAATCACGGCGGTGCTTGCCGAGTCGCATGCCGTCGAGGAAGCCATACTCAAGGTGATACAGACGATGTGCGGGAGGCTGGACTGGGTCTGCGGCGCGCGCTGGGTGCTCGACCGGCGTGACAACGTGCTGCACTGCGAACAAGCCTGGGGCACGGACTCCCCTGCGGTGCAGGAATTCGTGGCGGTAACGCGTGACCTGCAGAACCACAAGGTGACCTATCAGGCAGGCAGCGCCGGAGGGTTGGTGAGGCGGGTTTGGGAAAGGGCTGCGCCAGTTTGGGTGAGCGACCTGCTGGACGAACCCGATTTCCGGCGCGGCGCCGCCGCGCGCAAAGCGGGATTGCGCACCGCGCTCGGTTTCCCGGTGCTGATCGGCGAGGAGTTCTACGGCGTGATGGAATTCTACGCACAGGAAGCGTGGCCGCCGGATAGCGGATTAATGGAACTCACGCGGCAGCTCGGCAGCCAGCTCGGGCAGTTTCTTGCCCGCAAACAGGCGGAGGACAACCTGCGCTTCGTGGCCACCCATGACGCCCTGACTTTGCTGCCCAACCGGACGATGTTCAGCGACCGCACCGTCCAGGCGCTTGCGCAGGCGCAGCGCTACAACCGGCGGCTCGCCATTCTGTTCATCGATCTCGACGGCTTCAAGGCGGTCAACGACAACTTCGGACACAGCGCCGGCGACGTTCTGCTGAAGGAGGTTGCCGCGCGTCTGCGGACCCATTTGCGCGTAGGCGACGTGATCGGCAGGTTCGGCGGGGACGAGTTCGTGGTGCTGGTCGAGGAACTGGGTGAACCTGGCGAACTGAGCGGGATGGCGCGCAAAATCATCGAAACGGTGGCGCAGCCGGTCATGATCCATGGGCAGCCGTGCGCGGTTACCGCGAGCATCGGCATCAGCACCTACCCCGAGGACGGCAGGGATTCCCAGACGCTGCTCAGGAACGCCGACGCCGCGATGTACCGGGCAAAAGAGCAGGGCAAGAACCGCGTCCAGTTCTATTCAGCCTGAACGGCACGCGCCGCGCATTAACGCGCGGCAGCCCGGGCGGAGCCCGGCCATGAGTACGGAAAATCGCCGTTATTGCGTCTTCTGTCCGGCAGACGAGTTTTCCATCTCTGAAATGTTCCTCAATTCCACGCGAACGACCGAAATGTCTTTGTCCATTTTTCGAAATCGCACGATACCGAACAGCACTGTAATGACCGCGCACGGCAGGCAAAGAAATCCCATGGTGGAAAACCACCCCTCATGCGAGAAATGGATAATCGATATGCCGGCAATAAACAAAGCCACACCTGACCGCAGGTACGACATAAGTGTCCGTTCGTTCGCCAACAGTGTACGGTCGATGGCCAGATGATCCCGCAGGATCAGCTCGTTTGTGTCGAACTGTGAATAAAGATTTCGTCCCATATAAACATACTCCTCGTTTCCGTCCCTTCAATTCAGTATCGGGAATTCCATGCCGCTATTATCGCATGCCGCCGTTGGCGCAATTTCACAGCATGGGATTCAGGGCGTTGCTCTTCGGGATCGTCGGCGCGGTGGCCGGTGTGCGGGGTGGAATTCCTTCCCGGACGGCCGGCGAAACCACGCTTTATTAAGAGAGCGGAATTCGCTACACTGGACTCGCAAGTGCAGGAGCAGGATCTCCCAGGGGTCTGAAACACAGGCGTGAGCCAAGGAGGGCGTATGAAGACCGTGAGACAGCTGTTGCAATCAAAGGGAAGCGCAGTTTATTCGGTGACGCCGGAAGCCAGCGTGTTCGATGCGCTGAAGCTGATGGCGGACAAGAATATCGGCGCGCTGCTGATAGTGTCGGGCGGCAAGCTTGCCGGCATCATGTCCGAGCGCGATTACGCGAGAAAAGTGATTCTCCACGGCAAGTCGTCGCACGACATGCTGGTACGCGAGATCATGTCGGAGAAGGTCGTGACAGTACAGCCCGAACAGACCGTCGAAGACTGCATGACGCTGATGACCGGCAAACGCATCCGCCACCTGCCGGTGGTCAACGGCGACAAGATCGTCGGGCTGCTCTCGATCGGCGACCTGGTGAAGGAAGTGATCGCCGAGCAGGAGCAGACGATCAAGCAGCTCGAGTCCTACATCCACAGCTGAGATCAAAAGCATGAACACGAAGGACGCAAAGGTTCACAAAGGAAAAACAAAAACGAATAAGATTAACAATTCCGTGTCGGTATCGTTATTGGACTATTTCCGGCAATTTCTGTTCTTGCGTTACTTCGTCGAACCTTTGCGGCCTTTGCGTTAATGCTCTTTTTGATTCTTGCGTTCCCGCTTCTAACCCATGAACTTTGCAGCGATCATCATCGGCGATGAAATCATGTCCGGCAAACGCCAGGACAAGCATATGCCCAAAGTGATCGAAACGCTGAAGGAGCGCGGGCTGCAGCTGTCCTGGTGCCAGTATCTGGGCGATGATCCGGGCGACATCACGGCCGCACTGCGGCGCACGCTCGATGCCGGCGACGTGGTGTTCTGCTTCGGTGGCATCGGCGCCACTCCGGACGATCACACCCGCCAATGCGCGGCGCGTGCCGCCGGCGTGGAACTGGAGTTGCATCCCGAAGCCGAAGCCGAGATCCGTGCCCGTTTCGGTGCGGAGATTACGCCGAACCGGCTGAAGATGGGCGAGTTCCCGGCGGGAGCCGCAATCATTCCCAATCCCCACAACCGCATTCCGGGGTTCAGCTTCAACCGCCATTATTTTCTGCCGGGCTTTCCGGAAATGGCGTGGCCGATGATGGCATGGGTGCTCGACACGCACTATCGCGAGCTCTTCGAGCCGGGCGCCATTGCCGAGTCGTCGATCATCGTCCGCGGTGCGGGAGAGAGCCAGCTGATCGATCTCATGAACGAATGTCAGGCGCGTTTTCTGCGGCTCAAGGTGTTCAGCCTGCCGCGCATGGGGCACGACCGCTATATCGAACTTGGCGTGCGCGGCGATCCGGGCGAGGTCGAGGCCGCGATCGCCGATTTGAAGCGCGGGGTTGACGCCCTGGGATTCAACTGGACCGAGTTCAGGAACGCGGATTGATGAGTGCAGAATAATAATCATCGTTCCGCATCTATCTTGCAGGCGAAAAAAAGCCCCGGACTTCCGGGGCTTTTCATTTCAGCCGATCGACTGGCGTTCAGACCTATTTTTTGGCTTTCTTCGTGCCGTTTGTCGTTTGCTTGGCAACGGCTTCGAAGTTCGACTTGCCTGCTTCGGCGAACTGCTTGCCGGCTTTCGACAGATTGTCGTAAGAGGCGTTGACCGCGGCAATCGCGGATTTGATGGCAGCGACGCCGACTTCGGACCCTGCCGGAGCATTCTGCGCCATCTTGTCGAGCGCGGTCACCATCTGCTTGTTGAAAACCGACACTTGCTCTTCGAAGAGTTTTCCGTACTCAGCCTGGGTTGCTGCGGCAACGTCATAGACGCTTTTCGCGTAGGCGGTGGCTTTCTCGATTGCCGGTTGTGCCAACTCGTCCTTCAGCGCGGCGAATTGTTGTATGTCCTTGACCGAAGCGAGCACTTTTGCGGTCTCGACGCTGTCGGCAAACGCGGATTTGGCGGCCTTGAGTTGCAGGTCGAGCATGCGCTCGGCGCCTTCCATCGCGACACCGGCAAAACGCTTCGCGATTTCCAGATTGGCTTTGTTCAGTGCGGTCAGTTGTTCGGGGGCTTGATACATATAAAACTCCTTTCAGAACCAATGGGTTAACTGATAACCACCAACTAAAATGTTGCAATGCACAAGACCAATTATATGCTCTGAAACAGGGAAGTCAAGTAGGGCGACGAAAAAAATATTGCGCCGCAGTAATGTTAGTGAGAGCTCACGTCCGGTTTTGACTTATGCGGGCATAGCCTTTAGTATTCAAAAAAACGTTTCCCAATCAATAAGGTATAAAGGGAAACGCCCACCCCCTGGGCCGGATCAAAAGCGAAAAAAGTCACATGTCGGATGCCGTACCCCGCCCCGGGACAGACCCGGAGCTTCGCCAGACTTCTGCCCCCGACGGCACGCTCAGTGTTCAATTGTCCGGCGCCTGGAATCTACGGTCATTGGAGCGAAAGCTGGCCGTCATTACGCCCCGCCTTGCCGCATGCGCCGGCGCTCGCGGGTGCCACTGGGACTTGAGCGGGGTGACTTCGCTGGACCACGCCGGCGCCATGCTGGTGTGGCGCGCCTGGGGCCGGCGCCGTGCCGAGAACGTGAGATTGCGGCCCGAACACGAGCCCTTGTTCGCTCACCTCGGCGTGCCGCCCGCGGAGATCACCGTGCGGCGCCGCGACTGGGCGGCGCCCATCATAGCGACCGGCAACAGGATGCTGGGATTCGCCGACCATTTGTTCGACATCGTGTTGCTGCTCGGTCGCATCGCGTTCGATGTTGTCGCGCTTGTCCGCAAACCGGCGCTGATCCCGTGGCGGGAGATCTCGGCCAACATCTACCGCACCGGCGCGCAGGCGCTCGGCATCACGGCACTGGTCGGCTTCCTGGTCGGCATTGTGCTGAGTTATCTTTCGGCGCACCAGCTGAAGACTTTCGGCGCCGACATCTTCATCATCAATATTCTCGGCGTCAGCGTAATCCGCGAACTGGGTCCCGTGCTTGCGGCAATTCTCGTCGCCGGCCGCTCAGGGTCGGCGATGACCGCCCAGCTCGGCGTGATGCGCGTCACCGAGGAGCTCGACGCCATGTCGGTCATGGGCATTCCCCATACGATGCGGCTGATCCTGCCCAAGATGGTCGCACTCGCGATCGCGCTGCCGCTGATCGTGCTGTGGACCAACGCGGTCGCGTTGCTCGGCGGCATGGTGTCGGCGAAGATGGAGCTCGGCATCGGCTACCATTTCTTTGCGATGAGCCTGCCCGACGCGGTGCCGATTGCCAATCTCTGGCTCGGTCTTGCCAAGGGTGTCGTATTCGGCCTCCTGATTGCGCTGATCGCATGCCATTTCGGGTTGCGCATCGAGCCCAATACCGAAAGCCTGGGCACCGGCACCACCAATTCCGTGGTCACAGCGATTACAATCGTGATTCTGGTCGACGCCGTGTTTGCGGTGATGTTCAGGGACATCGGGATTTTCTAGCGCTTATGGCCGACTGCATCATCGAGATCGAGCACCTGTGGACGCAATTCGGCAGCCAGGTCGTCCATCGCGACCTCAACCTGTGCGTGCGCCACGGCGAGGTGTTGTCTCTGGTCGGCGGCTCGGGCAGCGGCAAGACGACGCTGCTGCGGCAGATGCTCGGCCTGGAACGGCCGGCCAAGGGGGTGGTGCGCGTGTTCGGGCAGTCGCTGCACGACGGCGACCCGGAAGTGCTGCGGCAGCTGAGAAACCGCTGGGGCGTGCTGTTCCAGGAGGGCGCGTTGTTTTCCGCGCTGTCGGTATTCGACAATGTCGCCCTGTCGCTGCGCGAGCTGAAAACGCTCGACGAAGACATCATCCACGATCTGGTCATGCTCAAGCTTGAAATGGTGGGCATCGAGCCGCACCACGCCACCAAGATGCCGGCGGAGCTCTCGGGCGGCATGGTAAAGCGCATCGCGCTCGCGCGGGCGCTGGCGATGGAGCCGGAGCTGCTGTTTCTCGATGAGCCGACCGCGGGCCTCGATCCCGACCGCAGCGAAAGCTTCGTCAGGCTGATCGCCGATCTCAAACGCGAGCTCGATCTCACCGTCGTGATGGTCACGCACGATCTCGACACGCTGGTTGCGTTGTCCGACCGCGTCGCGGTGCTCGCGGATCAGCAGCTGATCGCGATCGGCACCGTGCTCGAAATCGCGGGCCAGACCCACAAGTTTATCTGCAACTTCTTCCAGGGCGAACGCGGGCAGCGCGCGCTGGAAGCGATCAAGGATCTGGTAGGGGAAATCAACGCGCAGCGGCCGCAGCCGCGCGGCGCGGCATAACAGGGGAACCGGGCAATGGAAAATCGGGCATACGCCCTGGCGGCGGGATTGTTCACGCTGCTGCTGGGTGCTGGCGTTGTCGTTACCGCGATGTGGTTCAGCGGCAACACGGTCGAGACGGTGAATTACGTGCTGGAATCGAAGTTTGCCGTGACGGGCCTGAACGTGCAGGCTCCGGTGCGCCTGCGCGGCGTGGACGTGGGCAAGGTCCGGAACATCGAGTTCGACCCGGAGAATTCGGGTCAGATCCTGGTCGGGATCGACGTGAAAGCCGGCACTCCGATCACGCGCGGCACATTCGCCCAGCTCGGCTCGCAGGGCGTCACGGGGCTCGCCTACGTGATGCTCGATGACGACGGCAAGAAGCCGGAGCCGCTGCCGCCTTCAGGCGCGAAAAATGACCGCATACCGGTGCATCAGGCGTTTCTCGACCAGCTGAGCGGCTCAGGCAAGGACCTGCTCGCGGAGGTCGGCGAGGTCGGACGGCGGCTCAATACGCTGCTTGACGGGAAGAACCAGGCGCAACTCATGCGCACGCTGGCGAGCCTGGAAACGGCGACGCAGGGAATCGCGACGCTCACCCGCCATCTCGAACCCGGGATGAAGGAATTCCCCGCGCTGACTGCCGATGCGCGCAAGACGCTGCAGCGCGCCGACGCGCTGCTCGTGAATCTGAACACGCTGACGCAGCAATTGAGCCAGCACACCGATACGCTGGAACGCGTTGCCAAGAGCGCGGAGCAGATCGGCGGCAGCGCGCAGTCGCTGTCGGCCGAAACGCTGCCGCGCATCAGCGTGTTGCTCGACGAACTTGCGCACAATTCGCGAAATCTTGACCGGCTGCTCTCCAATTTGAACGACCAGCCAACCAGTCTCGTGTTCGGGCGGGCGCCGCCGCCACCCGGTCCGGGCGAGCAGGGATTCGAACCTCAGGGCAGGAGCAATCGATGAATGACGATGATTTCGCTGGAGTCCGCCGTGCCGCGCTGCGGCTGACGGCCGTGATGCTGATGGTGCTGTCGGCCGGGTGCAGCCTCGGGCCGCAGATGAAGGAGCAGCCCGCAGGCTACGACCTGGGTCCGCTCAAGAGCTATCCGCGGGAAAACCCGGGGATCGACGCGGCGCTGCTGTTGCCCGATGTGTCGGCGCCGGCCTGGCTCGACAATGAGGGCATCGTCTACCGCCTCAACTACCAGGATGCCGCGCAGTCGCGGGTCTACGCCAACAGCCGCTGGGCGGCGTCGCCGGCACTGCTCATGTCGCAACGCGTGCGCAACCGCTTCGCCGCGGCGACGCGCGGCATTGTGACCGCGGGCAACGGCGCGCGCGCCGATTACGCGTTACGCATCGATCTCGAGGATTTCAGCCAGGCATTCGACGCCGAGACTCAGAGCCGGGTGTCGATACGGCTGCGCGCGAGTCTGGTCGATATCGCCGGGCGCACGCTCATCGCGCAGCGCACGTTCACGCTGGAGCGGCCCGCCGCGCCCAATGCCGAAGGCGCGGTGAAAGCGCTCGGCGAAGCGAGCGATGCGATGATCGACAGCCTGCTCGAGTGGGCGGAGCAAAGCCTGAAGGGTGCAAAACGCGAGCTGATTCTCGGCAGAAAAGCGAGCGGCGTACCCGGCCGACGAAAAGGAGAAACTGGTGACGACTATTTTCGGAAAAATTATCAGGCGCGAAATTCCCGCCGATATCGTTTACGAGGACGAGTCGTGTCTGGCATTCCGGGATGTCAATCCGCAGGCGCCGACCCATGTGCTGATTATTCCCAAAAAAGAGATCGCCGGACTGGCCGATGCCGGGCAGGAGGACCAGTCCTTGCTCGGCCACTTGCTGCTTGCCGCCAACAAGGTCGCGCGTCAGCTTGGCGTGGATGACGCGTTCCGCCTGGTGGTGAACAACGGGGCGGGGGCGGGGCAGAGCGTGTTCCACCTGCACCTTGCACCTTCTTGCCGGCCGGCCGTTTCACTGGCCGCCGGGGTGAAGCGGGTAATGAGTAATGAGTAATCAGTGATGAGTAAGGTGTAAAAGCTTGATACCCTGTTCGCCCATTACCCATTACTCATAACGCATCGCCCCCCGTCAGGTTTCCAGCGGCAGCCGCACCGCCTGTCCAGTGCGTGCCGAACGCTCGATGGCAATCGTAGTCTCCAGGTTCACGATCGCCTGCTCGGGCGTGGTATGCGCAGTGGGATTTCCAGTGACGAGATGGTCGAGCCAGGAGCGCGTCTCGTTGCCGAGCGGTCCCCAGAAATCGCCGAGCGCCCAGTCACCCGGCGTGGTGCTGCCCAGGAAAGCCATGTTGATCTGATGGTCCGGGACATAGGCATGCGGAATGCCCTTGTCGGTGTAGAGCAGGTGATCCAGGTGATCGTCGTCGATCATCATGGTGCCCTCCGAACCCAGCAGTTCGACGCGGTCCGACTGGCCCAGCGTCGGATATTTCGCCGGCAGCGCATAGCTCACGCCGAAGCTGACCACGGCGCCGTCGGCGAAAGTGACAATCGCCCAGGTGACATCGTCCGCGCCGTAGCCGGCCTCCTTGAAGATGCCGCCCTGGCCGCGCGCGATCACTTCGACCGGCGGATTGCCCTCGAGAAACCAGCACATGAGATCGACGTAATAAGTGAGCACGTCGAGCACCGGCGTGGCATGCGGATCGCGTTTCAATATCGAGAACGCCTGGGCGCGGGAGTTGTAGACGCGGGCAAGGCCGCCGACGACCCGTCCCAGCCGGCCATGGATCATCTGTTCCTTGGCGCGCAGATAACATTCCTTGAAGCGGCGGCTGTAGCCGATGCGAAGGTGGCCATTGGTTTTCCGCAGCGT
>CAVTHV010000037.1:0-832471 GCA_963734595.1 uncultured beta proteobacterium | reverse complement strand
AGGAGCGTCGCCGACGGATGACACACGCTCACCATAGGCCCATGTCCCATCAGGCCGCGCCTCGCCCTCCGGGAGGTTTATTGTCCAGACGGTAGCGCCGCAGGACTCCAGACACAATACGGTGCCCCATCCCTGCCAGGTGCCGAATTCCAGATGTCGCCGCGGTTGATGGGCCCGATATAGGAATTGAAAAATGGGCGCATCGTCATCCTCCATTTTCCATTGATCCAACCCTTTTGCCGATGGGACAGGCGGCAACTTTTTGTGCGCGGGGAATAAACTGCCCAACTTCTCCAGCGGCAATGCAAGCGGCGGGTGCGTGAACTCGTCTATGGATTTCATACGGCAGGGAAATTCAACTGGATATTATTTTTGGTAACGAAAGCTGCGGGCGGTGCCGAACGCCGCAAAACGAAATTGTCATAATCGAGAACCAGGCAATGACGATAGCCGCGATCCAATAGCCAGGATAAAGCGGCCATGTTGGAGTAGCCGCGCACACCCAAAGCATGATTCAACTCGACGACAAGCCAAGGATCGAGGCGCTCCAGTGTTTTCTCGCCGCCCATCAGCACTTCGAAGTCAAACGAATCGACATCGATCTTAATGCAATCCAACTTCCGCAGATCCAGCCGTTCAACAAATTGGTCAAGAGTTGTAAAGTCGTACTCCAATTCATCCGGCGGCCCGCCCCAAATGCGAAAGATCTTTTCCACGCGACGCCCCGGGTATTGCCCCATTGCCAGTCTATGAACCGTCACGTTGTTGCACCGATTGTGCGCAAGATTGCTTTCAAGCATGTCTGCCGTGGAAGTGGGCTCCACCGCGTGCACTTTCCCCCGGGGAGAAAGCTGGGAAAAAAGAATGCTGTAATAGCCGATATTGGCGCCACAATCGACGTAGACCCAATCGGATTGGGCATTTTTTACGAACCACTCTTTGGTCTGCAGCTCGCAATTTGGGTAGTACCACTCGAAGCTTTCATAGAACGCAGGGAGTTCTATGTCGGGGCGGCCGGGAATTTTAGTTACGACAAATTTAGACACTTGGGTTCTGCCAGCAAATTAGGAAATATGTTTTCCGGCGGAGTGTTTGGCGGCAACACTTCGCCATAGCTGATCATTGACATAAATTGCATCAGCCCACGATAGTATGCCCATCTCACTCACTTTTGGACTCACAATATTGAGAAAGTGATACCCACGCGACATCAAATATGCGCTGATATCCCAAAATAATGGCTGGTTTTGATAAAGCGAACGAAACTCCACTTCGCAAAATAAGCAACCAATATCTTGCTCAGATAACTTGTCTTTAGCCCCTTGCAAGGCCATCAACTCACCACCCTGGGTGTCCAACTTCAGGATGTCAATCTTGGTTACGCCATTCACATTGCAAAAAGTATCCAGCGTAATCTGGTCGACTTCGTCTACGCCTTCCTCGCGAAAATCGTTGGCATCGGCCCACCGGTTGATCTCATCCGAATTGAACGGCAGCAGTGAATGTGTGGCGTCATAATTATTTCTATGTAACAGGGCGCGACCATTTTTATCACCCACCGCCGTATTTACTAGCTGCACCCGATGCTCGCCCGAAAACCGCTCTTTCAGCCGCGCAAAATTTTTCCTGTCCGGCTCGAACGCAAATACGCGCGACATGGGAAAAAGTTCAATAAATTCACTCACAGAGTCGCCATAATGCGCACCAACATCGAATATTGTCAGCCGGCTTTCTCGGGAGTGGAGTTTTTGAAAGAACTCAAAGCCAATCATTTTTTACAAGGATATTAATGCGGTATCTGTTCTAATCTAAGATCAGAGGACGCGTGGACGGGGCCGGCTAGCGGCATCAGTTTATATGGGTTTACAGTTATATAAGCGGCATCATCAATAGATTCCCAAATCACAGCCCGCGAAAAATCGTAAACTCCATTTATAAGCGCTGCTCCAGATTGAAACCCAAATATCGCCGTTGAAACCACGTAATCCTGGTGGTGCAAAGGGAGGCGTATTGACATGGCCGCGGCGAACCTGTCACCAACACTACCAGTTATTCTATGAATATTTGTCAAGTCATTAACCGAATATACAAACGTTCCTCTTAAATCACGAACGCGCAAAGCCAGGACGAAATCAGAATCTACCGTCTCGCGTATTTCCAACAAATAGCATACCGTAATGCGCTCGTCGTAATTGCAAGACGCCACGACCCGCCCTTGGTCATTAAACAAAAGAACATTTTTTATCACTACAGCACCGGTGCCCGTTCTCGTGCGAAGCCGATAGGATTCAAAAGCGGGATTAGGCTCAAACAACATCGCGGGCATGGCTGACGACGCGGTAACGCTGCTCGGCTGCACGTCGGCAGTTTCAGGCAGCGCCTCCCCGGCAACGTCTGATGCGCGCATTACCACTCCCTGCTCGCGCCAGCAGAATTGTTCATATTCCCTGGCGATTTCCTGGGCATCGCCCCACATTTCTGCCCGCCCGCTCTTTAGCCATAGGGCCCTGGAGCACATGGAACGTACGGTTGAAATGTCGTGTGAAACAAACAAGATGCTCGTGCCGTCGTCGATCAATTGCCTGAGCCGCTTGAAGCATTTCGACTGGAACGGCGCATCCCCCACACTCAATGCCTCATCGACAATCAGAATATCGGGATCGACGCAGGCATTCACGGCAAACGCAAGGCGCATCAGCATGCCCGAGCTGTAGGTCTTGACCGGCTGATCCAGAAAATCGCCAATATCGGCGAAAGCAGCGATCTCGTCGAATTTGGCATCGGTCTTTTCCTGGGTGAACCCGAGCACGGACGCATTCAGATATACATTCTCCCGTCCGGTGAATTCCGGGCTGAATCCGCTCCCCAGTTCCAGAAGCGCCGCAACCATTCCATCCACCGCTACCACTCCGCCGGTCGGCGAAAGCGTACCGCAAATCATTTGCAGCAGCGTCGATTTTCCCGCGCCGTTACGACCAATGATGCCGACCGCCTCTCCCTTGCGGACTTCAAACGATACGTTCCTTCAGCGCCCAGAACTCCCGGAAATACTGCTTTTGCGCAACCCGGAAATACCGCTGCATCCGGGGAAAGACGAACTGCTTGAGCCGATCGTGCGGCGTCGCGTAAATTTCGTAGCATTTGCTCAAATCGCTGACGCGAATGGCAATCTCGTCGTTGCTCATTTAGGACCGACTATTGGTTACCCTGAAAAAGCATATTTTCATATTCGCCGGGCGGATCGCCGTTCTATGCTTCGATCGTCACGGGATGCCTGGCGCGGCGGGTGAATCCGTTGAAGGTGACGATTATTTCAAATCGTCGCCTATTACTTTCTCGACAGGAGTGCGGCACCGTTGAATACTTTCTGCAGTATACTTTGCCATCGGCCAGACGCATAAATGACACCGGATGCATTCACGCGCAATCGCTCAAAAAACAGGCCTTCGTCACCCGGTAAGATTACGGGAATAATTGCCGTTTAATTTCGAGTCGCCGATGTGTTAATGATTCGAGCATTCAGGTTGGCTGAGCCCAATCCATTTCGGGTTAATTATAACCGCCAACAGGCACTTGATCACTCACTTTAATGAACCCGCACACCGCACAACCCGCATCCCTCCCTGCGCTGATCGGCAGTTTGTGGCGCAACCGCCAGATCATCGCGCAGCTGACAAAGCGTGAAGTAGCCGGACGCTATAAAGGCTCCGTGCTGGGACTGCTGTGGTCGTTTCTCATCCCCGTGTTCATGCTGCTGGTGTACACCTTCTTTTTTGCGGTGGTGTTCAAAGCCCGCTGGGGTTTGGGCGGCGGGGAAACAAAGACCCAGTTCGCCGTCGTGCTGTTTGTCGGTCTGATCGTCCACGGCCTGTTTGCCGAAGTGCTCAACCGTGCGCCAGGCCTGGTTCTGGGCAACGTCAGTTACGTTAAAAAGGTGGTCTTCCCGCTGGAGATCCTGCCTGCCATCACCATGGGGGCGGCGTTGTTTCACACCCTGGTCAGCATGCTGGTGCTGCTGGCTGCCTTTTTCATCTTCAATGGATATGTGCACTGGACGGCCATACTCGCCCCGATGGTGCTGCTGCCACTGGTCATCCTCACCATGGGCCTTGCCTGGATGCTCGCATCGCTGGGCGTATTTCTGCGCGACGTGGGACAAACCATCGGTATCGTCACCACGGTGATAATGTTTCTTTCCCCCGTCTTTTACCCCCTGACTGCGCTACCGGAGAAATACCGGCCCTTCATCATGGCCAATCCGCTCACTTTTATTATTGAACAAGCCCGCGAAGTGCTCATCTGGGGACACCCGCCCAACTGGATCGGACTGGGCATTTACACACTGCTCGCCACCGCCGTGGCCTGGGCCGGCTACGCGTGGTTCCAGAAAACCAGAAAGGGATTTGCCGATGTCCTCTGAAAATAGATCCCTCTTGCACCCCTAAGCGCCCGTTACAAAATCAAATAAACTAGCCGCCGATACACGCCGATAAAAATCTAAAACCCCAGTTTGTCATCACCCAGATCAATAAGATAACCTGCTGTTTTCATTCATTAATATTTGCCATTAGTGGCTAAGTCATCACTCATTGATCGGGGATCATCAGTTTGGTTTTCTTTGCAAAATCGAGAAAAGCGGCAAGAAACTTTCTCGTCGGGATAGTGTACTCGGCACTAATAAAGCGCTCGGGCCAGTTTGATGCCGGCTGGTACCTTGAAAACAATCCCGATGTCGCGAAGAGCGGAATGGATCCGGTTTCGCACTATCTCAGATTTGGGGCCGCCGAAGGCCGCAATCCAAATCCATTGTTCGACAGTCTCTGGTACTTGAAACGTTATCCCGACGTCGCCGCCAGTGGAACGAACCCCTTTTTACATTACTTGAGGCACGGTCAGCGGGAAGGCCGCGCGAGTTACGATATCAACAAGCTGATCAACAACGCCAATGTGGCTGTCGTCGCCCATATTTGTCATATTGAACTCTGGGAAGAACTTAAAGCATACCTTCGAAATATTCCCGTCAAATATGATCTGTACGTAACCGCGCCAGAGGAACTTTCTGGCGAAATCGATGAAATGGTTTTATGCACGCATCCGTTCGCGCGTATACGCCGCTGCCCCAATATCGGGTGCGATATCGCTCCGTTCATGGCGTTGCTGCCGGACCTCGTTAAAAGAAAATATACCGCGGTCTGCAAGATTCACACAAAAATGGGGGTTGTCGAACCGGCGACATGGAGACGAATCCTGCTGGAAGGCGTGCTCGGATCGAGCGAGCTGGTAAAAACCATTCTGGTGAGTTTTGTCACACGCAATGATCTCTACTTCGTTGGCTCAAAGGACGTTTTTCTGTCATACCGGGCGCAGATACGCGAAAACGAGAACGCAATACAACGGATTTCCGATGCCCTTTACCCCGGCCGCCCGTTACCGCGCGACTGGGGGTTTTTCGAGGGTTCCGTGTTCTGGGCAAGCCATGATGCGTTATTGAAATGGTCGCGGATAAGTGCAGATCCGGTCTTTAAAACCGAATCGGGGATAACGGACAGGCAGGTTGCGCACGCCGTCGAGCAGGTCATGCTGCTTCCCGCGGCAATCGATGCCCGGCTGGTCGGACTTGTTTCGGAGAATCCGAAACAGGTCGGGCATTTTTCAATCGAATTGAACGCCGCACCGGGAAGTCCATCCACACAGGACTTTGCGACTCTGCTTCGGCAACGCAAGAAAGAGCATGCGTCGACGAAAGGCGGTCTTTACATTGGCGGCGGCTCCAGATTCTCGAAGAAAATTGTCGCCGGAAACGAGGGGCTTGGCGTCAACCTGATCGGCCCGGTTACCGCTTTGAATGGGCTTGGCGTAAGCTCCCGCGGCTACATGCAGGCGCTGTTGTCCGCCGACATCAAACTGAATGTAGTCCGCTGGCGTTCGGGCTTCGAACGGGTCAGGGAAATCCCCCTGGAAACGCCGACACGCCCCTTGCAACCGATAAACATCGTTCACCTGAACATGGATTATCTTTCGCAGGGAATTCTGAGCTCGACCCCGTTAAAGGAAATTTTGAGCAAGGAAAGATACAACATAGCCATCTTTTACTGGGAACTGATTGCGGTGCCCGCCTATTGGCATGACGTCGTCAAGGCTTTCGATGAAATCTGGTGTGCCAGCGATTTCGTGCGCAAATCCATTTCTGCCATCACGGACCGCCCGGTCCGCTTGCTGAGGCCTTCGCTCGCCCAGAACGAGAGAAGCGGCACCGCCGGCAGGCGCAACTTCGGCATTCCGGAGAAGCGCTTTGTGTTCTTTTATTCGGCTGATTTCGGCAGCGTCGTCGGCAGGAAAAATCCCAAAGCCTTCCTGGATGCGTACATTGCGGAATTTACTCCAGAGGAGAATGCCTGCTGCGTTATCAAAATCAACTACTCCAATTCCGGCGATTCGGTTATTCAGGAAATCAAGTCCATTACAGCGTCCCGGCCGGACGTTGTGCTGATGGAAATGTTGATCAGCGATGAGGAACTAACAGATTTATATGGTTCGATCGATTGTTACGTCTCGCCGCATCGCTCGGAAGGACTCGGGTTGACGGTGATCGAGGCCATGATGATGGGAAAACCCGTAATCGCCACGCCCTACGGTGGTGTCGCGGATTTCGTCAACCCTGCGACAGCCTATCCGCTGGGATACAAGCTGACCGAAGTTCCCGATGGATGCTGGCCCTATCCCGAGGGGTACATCTGGGCGGACCCCAGCATATCCTCGATACGGGAAACGATGCGAAGGGTATTCATGCATCCCGATGAGGCCGCAAAACGCGGAGTGGCCGGGCAGATATGCGTAAAGGAAATGTTTTCGACGGAAAAAGCAAGCCGCGAAATTCGGCAAGCACTTGAAGACATTTGGACAAATTGTCAAATGCCGCCACCAAACACGTCCGCCGACACGCGGGCTCTATAGCCCGCCCCGCGATTAATCAGGTATCCTTCGCCCTGTTATTTTTTTCCTTACCGGATGCGATATGCAGTTCCGGCGGTCAAAACTGGAATAAATGATCTTGTTGTCTCGGCGCATTGAAACGACTTACCGGTTGCGGGCCGGAAAATCGATATTTCGGTTTGCGAACACCAATCCATCCGGCGCCTGAAATGCGTGCGCTTGTGAATCTGGCTGCACGGTTCTTCATTTCAGTCCGCAGAGAAGGTTTAACGAATACTCTGCGTCGGGCATGGTTTTTTGTCAAACGTCGCTTTAAATATTTCCGTCTTCGTATTCTTCCCCAGGGACACTTTTCCGGTTTCCTGCGTGACGATATTTGCATCAGCATATTGATGCCCGTGTTCAATACGCCCCGCGACGTGCTCTATGAGTCTGTCGCTTCGGTGCGCTCACAATCATATCCGAACTGGGAGCTCTGCATTTGCGACGATGCCTCGACTCTGGAGGAGACCAGAATCCTGCTCCAGGAGTTGAAAGGCATCGATCCACGCATCAAAGTCATCCGTTCGGAACAGAATCTGCATATCGCCCGCGCCACCAACGCGGCGGCGGAGTTTGCCACCGGTCATTTCATTGGCTTCCTCGATCACGATGACACCCTTGAGGTCAATGCTCTTGAATGCGTGATCCGGGCCATCTCCATTGCACCAGACGAAATTGATTTGCTCTATTCCGACGAAGACAAGATCGAACCGGGTGGCGGTTTCTCCGATCCCTACTTCAAGCCCGGATGGTCGCCCGAACACTTGTGCTCGGTCATGTATATTCTCCACTTTCTCGTCATAAGAAAAAGAATATTTCTCGAGCTGGGCGGACTGCGTCACGAATTCAGCGGCGCGCAGGATTACGACCTGGCCCTGCGCGCAACTTTGGTGGCGCGTCGCATTTATCATGTCCCCCGAATTCTCTATCATTGGCGGAAACTGCCGGGATCCGCATCTGCGGAAGTGGATGCCAAGCCCCAGGCCCTACTCAATGCGAAACTGGCACTGGAAAACCACGTATCCGCCATTTCTCCCGGTGCGCTGGTGACCGACGGTCAATTGCCGGGGACGTTTCGTGTTCATTGGCCGATAGACCAAAACGACTCCGTTACGCTCCTGATTCCCACCAATGCCAAGACCGCTGAAATTGAAGGTCGCGGCCATATTCTTCTGATACAAAACTTTATTCGCAGTATCGTCGAAAAATCCACGTTCAAAAATTACCGCCTTCTTGTCGTCGACAACCACAACCTGCCTGCTGAAGCCCGCGCGGATATCGAAAAAATGGGAGCCACGGTTGTCAGTTACAGCTACAGCGGCAAATTCAATTTTGCGAAGAAGCTGAATTTTTGCTTCGATTCAGTCAAGACCGAGAATGTCATCATTCTGAATGACGATCTGGAGGTGATATCCGCCGACTGGATGGAAGCGCTGCTGTCTTTCTCCGTCAGAGAGGAAGTGGGTGCGGTCGGAGCACGGCTGCTATATCCAAACGGGAAAATTCAGCATGCCGGCATGGCGCTGACACCGGACGGCTCCTGTGCCCATGTATTTCACAATCTTCCTCGAGGACAGGTGGGCTACTACGGATATTCGCACATCATCAGAAACTATTCTGCGGTCACCGGCGCGGTACTCGCGACTCGCATGAGCCTGGTGCGCGAATTAGGCGGATTTCGCGAAAGGCTTGCGACCGATTTTAACGACGTCGACTTCTGCCTACGCCTTCAGTCGCTCGGTTATAGAATCGTTTACACCCCCTATGCCGAGCTATATCATTTTGAAGGTTCTACGCTCAGGCGGTCGGCGGTAGATCCAGCGGAGCGGGAGTATTTCTTGTCCCAATGGCGCGAGCGAATGGAGAGCGACCCGTATTTCAGCCGGGCGGCCTTTAGCTGGATATCGTAAAATCTGCGGCTCCAATGCCAATGCAGTTCGCGAAATTAGCAGGAAAATCAATCCTCAAGCTCCTCGGTTTGTGACAACATGGCATCAGTGAATGGTAAGGGATTGGTTGCGAATTCAGTCTCCGCCAAAAACGAATACCCGGGAACAAGGGAGGGTAGTTCTATCAAATCCGCTTGCGTAATCATAGTGAACTACAATTCCGGCGCGCTGCTTGCGGAATGCGTGCGTGCGCTTTTGCAGTCCACCATCCCGGCGGATATTTATGTTTCCGACAATGGGTCATCCGACGACAGCCTCGATCGGCTACGTTTAGCAATTGATGCTCATACCCGTGTCACAGTGGTAGAGAACCACGCTAACCTGGGATTCGCGGGCGGTAACAACGTCATCCTGGCGCGCTGCAAGAGCGACTATGTGCTGCTTCTCAATCCAGACGCAATTCCCGCACCGGACTGGGTCGAACGTATGGTTTCTGCCGCCAACAATTATCCTGAATATGCGAGCTTCGCAAGCCGCATGATCAAAATGGATTGTCCCGATCGTCTCGATGGGGCGGGGGATTCATATCATGCGGGAGGATTCGTCTGGCGCCGAGGTGACAATCTGCCCAATTCCAGATTATTTGATGCCACGGCAGAAGTGTTCTCGGCCTGCGCGGCCGCTGCGTTGTACCGTCGCGAGGCCATAGAGAAGGTTAACGGGTTCGATGAAGATTTTTTTTGCTACCTCGAAGACATCGACCTCGGATTTAGAATGCGGTTGGCCGGGTTTAAATGCCTTTACGTTCCAGATGCGGTTGTTTATCACATCGGCTCGGCGATGACGGGCAAGGATAGCGATTTCTCCGTTTATCACGGGCACCGCAATGTGGTCTGGACCTACGTGAAGAACATGCCGACGTTTTTATTCTGGGTCTGTCTCCCCATACACATCGCGGCCAATCTATATGTCATCACAAGGTATGCCCTTATAGGTCGCTGGCGTGTCTTACTCAGAGCCAAACGAGATGCGATCAAAGGCCTGCCAAAAATGTGGAGGAAGCGCCGGGAAATACAGGCTCGGCGGGTGTCCAGCGTCCGGGATATCTGGAATGTGCTGAGCAAAGGACGGCCAAGGCGAAGGCGGTGATTGAGTTATTTCGATCTGCGGGAATGAAGTGGATAACGGTTTGTTTTGATCGCTATTTCCGTATTCAAGCTATTGTTCGGCTTTCCCCCATCTATCGCCATCGACCTGACACCCATTTTTACGGTCTGGCGCTAGAGTCCGCAGCTGACAACACGTGTTCTTTGCCTCCGCTTAAACGTATCCACGCCATTTCCTATGGTGTCAGCCGGAAACTGCCGCAAAGCCGCCCCCTAATGGATGCACGTAACACATTGTTTTAAATAAATAATATGGCATGGCAAGAATCACGTTCTGCCATAGTTGTCCTCAAAGCGGACGATGTCGTCCTCGCCCAGATAATCGCCACTTTGCACCTCGATCATCACGAGGTTCAGCAGGCCCGGGTTTTCGACCCGGTGCCTGCGACCGGCGGAAATGAAAGTCGACTCGTTGACGTTGACGAAATACTCCTGGTCGTCGCGGACCACCTTGGCCATGCCGCTCACCACCACCCAGTGCTCGCTGCGGTGATGATGCATCTGCAGCGAAAGTAATGCGCCGGGCTTGACCACGATGCGCTTGATCTTGAAGCGCTCCCCTTCTTCGAGCACGGTGTAGGTGCCCCACGGCCGTGAGACGGTACGGTGCACTTTGTAGGTTTCATGTTCCTTCAGCTTGAGCTGATCCACGACTTTTTTTACGTCCTGGGTACGTTCGCGATCAGCCACCAGTAATGCGTCCGGAGTATCGACGATGATCAGATTGCGCGTGCCGACCGCTGCGACGATGCGCCCTTCGGAACGGATATAAGTGTTTTTCGAATCGATCAGCACGGCTTCACCGACTACGCGATTTCCATCAGCGTCGGGACGCACGAGTTCGCTTACCGCATTCCAGGAACCGATGTCGCTCCAGCCGAATTGCGCAGGCAAGACGGCTACCGCATCGGATTTCTCCATTACCGCATAATCGAGGGAAATATCCGGCAGGGCAGGGAATGTTTCGGCATCGATTTCCAGCACGTTGGCATCGCCGTGCTTGCGATTTTTTGTCTTTTCCCAGCAGACCAGGGCATTGTTATAAACGGTGGGGGCGTGTTGCTCAAGCTGGCTAAGAATATTCCCGGCGGTAAAACAAAAAATGCCGGCATTCCAGAGATAGCGCCCCGATGCCAGGGTACTGCTCGGCGACTTCAAGCGACGGCTTCTCCACGAAGCGCGCGACATCGCATCCGCCGACCGCATCGATCGCTTTTCCCTGTTCAATATAGCCGTAGCCGGTGTCCGGCCCCGTTGGCTTGATGCCGAAAGTTACGAGCCTGCCTTTGTTCGCGAGACCGGCGGCCGAGGCGATCGCATCCCCAAACGCCTTGTCGCCCTCGATCAGGTGGTCTGCAGCAAGCACCAGCATCACCGCGTCACGGCCCCACTTTTCACTAATCATCAAGGCAGCGAGCGCCACGGCCGGACCGGTGTTGCGCCCCATCGGCTCGAGCATGAAGGTTTTGTTTACTTTGGAATCGGCAACCACCGTTTCATAGTCATCGCGGGTTTTGAAGTAATACTCGCGATTGGTGATAGTGATCACCGTGTCGACGCCGCTCAAGCAGGCCGCACGTAGAAAAGTCTTTTGCAGCAGGCTTTGGCCGTCCGCCAGTTGCATGAATGGCTTGGGGGAGGCTTCGCGCGAAACCGGCCACAGGCGCGTGCCCGCTCCGCCGGAAAGCAGTATCGGAACGAGTTTGTTACTCATGCGCTACCCGCTTCAGATCGGCATCGACCATCATGGATATCAGTTCCTCCAGCCCGGTTTTTGGGCTCCAGCCAAGTCTGGCCTTCGCCTTTGCAGGATTGCCCCGCAGCGCCTCAACCTCCGCGGGCCGGTAAAATTTTGGGTCGATGACGACGTAGTCTTCATACTTGAGGCCGACGTGCGCAAAGGCCAGTTTGCACATGTCGCGCACGGAGCTCGTGCGTCCGGTAGCAATGACGTAATCGTCTGGCGCCGGCTGCTGCAGCATCAACCACATCGCTTCCACGTAATCGCCGGCGTAACCCCAATCGCGCTTGGCATCGATATTCCCGAGGCGAACTTCTTTCTGCTTTCCAAGTTTGATCCGCGCCACGGCATCCGTCACCTTGCGCGTCACGAATTCCAAGCCGCGCAACGGCGACTCATGGTTGCACAGAATGCCGCTAGTGGCATGCATGCCGAAGCTCTCACGATAATTGACGGTCATCCAGTGCCCGTAGAGCTTGGCGATCCCGTATGGGCTGCGGGGATAAAACGGAGTCTTCTCGTCCTGGCACTCCGCCTGGGCCATGCCGAACATCTCGCTGGTCGACGCCTGATAGAAGCGCGCCTGCCTATTGACCAGCCGGACGGCTTCGAGGATGTTAGCCACCGATAATCCAGTAACGTGCGCGGTAAGCAGTGGCTGCTCCCACGAGGTGGCGACGAAGCTTTGAGCAGCAAGATTGTAGATTTCCTCTGCTTTCGACGCCTCCAGCGCACGGATTAACGATGAGACATCGATCATGTCGCCATTTAGAAGGCGAACCTGGCTCTCGATGCCGAGCTCCCGCAGACGCCACAAGGTGTCGCTGCCGCGGCGCGCGATGAGCCCATGGACCTCGTATCCCTTATCGAGGAGCAGACGCGCCAGATAGGCGCCATCTTGACCGGTTATTCCGGTTATTAATGCGGATTTAGGCATGCTTTATCTTGCTTTCCCAGTAGGTACAGCACATCCTGCAGCGATTTATCGATGCCGATCGTCGGTTGCCAGCCCACTTGTTCATTCAACTTGGCATACGAACCGTACATTATTTTCTGCTCGTTGGGCCTGAAGCGCGCCTCATCCGGAGCGATCTGGCAATTGATGCCGGCAATAACAATCAACCGTACGAGGATATCCCGGATACTCTGCTCTTTCCCCGAGCAGATATTATAAACCTCGCCATTTTTCCCTTCCTCCAGCAGTAAAAAATAGGCCCGCACCACGTCGCGAACGTCAGTGAAGTCGCGTGTTACATCGATATCGCCGACGCGGATCACCGGCTCGCGCAGGCCTAACTTGATTTCGACGACCTGCTTTGCAAAATCAGACACCACGAACCGTTCGGCCTGTCCGGGGCCAACGTGATTGAAAGGCCGGGCCAGCACGATATCGAAAGCATGGTTCTGGGTCCATTGATAGCAGAGCAACTCGGCCGCCGCCTTGCTGACCGCATAGGGATTCCGCGGCCGAACCCCGCGCGTTTCGTCGATGGGTAACGCGTCTGGCTCCACCAGCCCGTAGACATCGCCAGAACTGACGTAGAGCATGCGCCCCGAAAAATCGCACGCCTTGAGCGCATCGAGCAGATTGAGCGTGCCAAAAAAATTGACGTTGTAAGTCGCGCGTGGATCGCTGAAGGAACTGGGAACAAAGCTCTGGGCCGCCAGATGCAGCACGAAGTCAGGCCGGGTTTCTTCGATCGCCCGGGCAAGCGAAGCCGGATCCAGAAGTTCGATAGTCCCGCCAGGAATGACGAGCTTGAACCGCCCATCGGCTACGCAGGTATCAATCATGTTTTGGACCACGCGGCCGACAAAGCCATCCAGTCCGGTGACCAAAAGGCGTTTCACGAACACCCGGCCGCAGTCATACTGGCGTGCGCATACGCCGGATAAGCCTGGCGACATGCCCACTTCGCACCCGGCATTTTCATCGCTGACCGGCAAGAAACGTCAGGCGCGAGCATCTGCGCTAGCGTGACTCGATATGACATTGTTTTGATGGTTATTTTACAGACAGGGAAACGCCGAAGATTTTAACACGAACAACGCTTGCGGCAGGCTGAATTTTCGTGTGCGGCACTGGCTTGATCACAGCGATGGAATGATTGTTTCACTCAGCTAATTTCCAAGCTTACTGACGGTGATTCATGATCTCGAATGACGGCCTCAACGGCTCTTTCATTCTAATCATCTGAGCAACCGGTTTCGCCGGGCACGCAGACTTCGAAAGCCACCATTTCGTGGCCGGCCTGCAGCAGATTTAGGGCCAGCACTGTACCGTTATAACCGCAAGAGCCCGCAACAAGTAATTTCATAAACGCGTTTTAAGTTATTCCGGAGCCACGGCAGCAAAAGAGATAACGCCCTGATCTATTTACTATTTCAGAATTATTGATTATCGTTCGTCGCTCGCCGCCTATTTTCATGAATATCTCAGACATCGCCAGAAAATCCGTTTGTGTTGTTATCATAAATTTCGACAAACAGGACACTATTTGCTGAATGCGTGCGCACGGCATTGCAGAGCTTCCGCGCCTCTGAAAATATTCGTTTCGGACAATCGATGCCACTTCCCCCAGCATCGACTAAAGTTCATATTTCAATCCAGAACAATTCAGTCTCACGACTAATGGCAATCTAAGAGCCCCTAACATAATGAAACACGTGTGCGTTGCTGCCAAAATTGGTGCTGACGCGAAGGGTGGCGCAGAGCATATCGCGAATATGGTCAAGCTGGCCGACAAAGTCAGCAGCGGTTTTGGCTGCAACCCTTCGGGCTGGCACGAATTTTGGCCCATGACATTGTCGCTCCCCTTGCCAATATTCGCGATATTGGCTGCGGTGAGCTTCGCGCCCTGTGCCAAAATCGTGCCAGCGCATCGCGCGTTTCATTATGTTAGGGGCTCTAAATGACAGGCCGCGTCAAAATCAACGTCATCGCCAACCTGATCGGACAAGGCTGGGCGGCCCTGCTCCAGATTGCTGTTGTACCGTTTTATCTGCATTTTCTCGGCGTCGAATCTTACGCGCTCATCGGTTTCTACGTGATGCTGATGACGAGCGTCCAGATCTTCGACCTGGGGCTGGCCCAAACCTTGAACAGGGAGTTGGCCCGACTATCCATAGATCCGCGAGGCGCAGGGGAGATGCGAGATCTCGTGCGCACCATGGAAGTCGTCTACTGGGGCGTAGTCACTACAGTGTGTGTAGCGCTTGCCTTGCTTATGCCCCTGATTGCACGCCACGTCCTGAATCCGAATCAAATTGACCCGAATTCTCTGCGTCAAGTGCTGTACATGATAGTCATTGTGATCATGCTTAACTGGCCGGCAAACCTTTACTTCAGCGGCCTGATGGGACTGCAAAAGCAGGTGCTGGTGAACAAGCTGAGGATTCTTCTCTCAACTGTGAGCAGTGTGGGAGCCCTGCTCGTGTTATGGCTCGTCTCGCCCACCATCCTGATGTTTTTCGGCTGGCAGATCATGACGGGAACACTGTCCCTGGTTGTAATGGCTCGCCGCCTTGCGCACGGGCCTGCCGGCTGCGAGTGGCCATGCGAGATTCCGCCCAGAGCTTCTTTCCCGCACCTGGCGCTTCGCTGCGGGAGTAAGCGGGCTCACCATTTCCGCGACTGGTGCTCTACCCAACTCGACAAGTGGATACTCATTAATTTCCTGACTCTCGAGGCCTTTGGCTATTTTAGTCTCGCGGTTACCGTAGCCGGCGCCCTTAATCTTTTCGCAACACCGGTCTTTAGCGCCGTCTACCCTAGATTCTCCGTGCTGATTGCCGAGGACAAGCACGCAATCCTCGACCAGGTCTACCACATATCCACTCAGGTCATAGCGGTTACGGTGATCCCGGCAGCACTGTTCCTGTCGTTCTACTCGCACGAAGTGTTGCTGCTATGGACGCACAACGAAAAAGTCGCGAGCCATTCGGGCCCCATATTGAGCCTGTTCGTGATCGGCACGGCCCTCAACGGCATCATGCACGTCCCCTACGCACGGGAACTGGCCCGCGGCAGGACACGGATATTCCTTATTTTCAATCTGGCTGCTATCGCATTACTCGGCCCGGCGGTATGGTATTTTGCACCCCGAATCGGCGCAATCAGCTCGGCCATGGCGTGGATAACGCTAAATGCCGCTTATTTGATAATTGCGATACCCATCGTTCATACCGGCATGGCCCGGCGTGAACAACTCCAGTGGTATCTGCGCGACATCACAGCACCCGCAGTTGCCACCATTCTCGTATTGGGTGCCGGACGCATGCTACTTCCTGAAGGGCTGCACCCGCTTGCGCTGCTTGCCACACTTGCCGTGTTTCTCGCCTTTGCCATCGTGGCGGCCGGTCTCGCCGCCCCCGAATTGCGCAACACCATCAAAGCCAGCGCGCTCAAATGGCTCGCCAAGCCAGGCTCGGTAGATTGACGACTACAAGATCATCTATTCGCGCCGTGAGCTTGGCGAACATACTTGATTGCCCGGACCCGGCGCAGGGCATGCCTGAGTAAGTCCGTGACGAGTACCGCCGGCAGCAGCACGTAGAACCACACCGGCGGCAACAACCCGGAAATGCTCTGGCCTGCCCTGTCTCCGGCACGCTTTTCCAGAAGTTGTAGGCTGTACGCAGCCGCCACAGAAACACCCGCAGTGCGGTCTTCCGCACGTACGGCTTGTCGATATAGGCGAAGAAAATTCTTTTCTTGTCCTCCACCAATTGCCCAGTGCGACGGTTGTCTTGTGTTATCTGGCTCTCGTGCTGACGGATATACGTCAGCGGCTCGGGGATACAGGCCAGCCTGCCCTGCTCCAGCAAATGAAACCACATTGCCATATCGAGCAAGTGCGGGTAGCTCTCGTCGAATCCCTGGCGCCGCCTGCCGCCGACGGAACAGCACCGCCGAGGGCTCGCCCACGTAGTTGGTTCCAAACAGACAGCGGTCGATCACCTTGGTCCCGTCTATACTCCCCTGCTTCGAGCAATAGCTTACGTAGCCGATCGGCTGGAGCCGAACATCGACCAGCAGGCGGCCCGTGGTAACCAGACTCACCGCGGGGTCGGATTGGATCAGCTGCAAGCGATCTCTCCAGGGCGGACGGGGCGAGCAAGTCATCGGCGCACAGGATTTTGACGTAGTCCCCGGCGGCATGCCCAAGCGCCCGGTTGAAGTTCTTTACGATGCCGACATTCTCGGAGTTGCGGTAAAACCTGATCCGCGGATCGGAACGCACAAAGGCTTCCATGAGTTCCGCTGTCTCGTCAGTCGAAGCGTTGTCAACCACGACAAGTTCGAAATCCGTGAACGATTGCGCGAGTACCGACTTTATTGCTTCGGGCAAAAACCGGCCGTAATTAAAAGTCGGGATGCAAACGCTTACCAGTGGCCTGGCGCCATGTTCCATATATTCAACCTTGAAAAGACC
Source organism: uncultured beta proteobacterium (assembly GCA_963734595.1). Classification (GTDB taxonomy): domain Bacteria; phylum Pseudomonadota; class Gammaproteobacteria; order Burkholderiales; family SG8-41; genus CAKKQX01. The sequence goes on along the minus strand of CAVTHV010000037.1, from coordinate 815,265 downwards.
GTGCAAAAGGACCCCAAGCTTGTCGTGACAGCTCTATCCGACCGTCAACATCACTTTTCTCATAAGCATCGGTCTGGTTGTCCGCAACAAGAAGATTCTCCTGCATAGCCTGGCGGAACGTATTTGACAAATGCCATCGTTCCTTTTCAAAAGCCTCACCCGTCTGCGTGACTACCAGCGGCCGCAGACCGAGGCGCATGATCTGATTTGTCAGGCTCTCATTACCACTTTCAAAAACAAAAGCCGACAGCTTGAATACCATCGGCCAGATTCGGATTTGAGTGAGTGTCTGGCGAGATGCCATGAAAGCATTTGTACGGATATGATAATTGGGAAATGCGGGAAAGTACCGGGCAGGATCCCACAAACCCAGACCGCCAAGCACCCAAGATGCAGCGCGTAGAGCAATAAGCCTTGCATTAATATCACTTATCACGTGCTTGATTCTCTGCCGGAAACGCGTTGCAGTCCCTAGTGTGCTCAACCTGTGGTTTCGCTCAAGATGATTGGTCGTGAAACTCTGGTACGAACCTGTTGCACCAACAAGCCCCACGCCTTCGACGGTTACCCAGTGGTGTAATTTCCTGAGCCAATCGTCGGCCAAAATGCGGCTGAATGAATTCAAAAAACAGAAGTAACGATATTCGAGACATTTAATTGCCTCGAAATACGATGTCAAATCGAAACCGGTATCGCGTACAAATAAGCGTTTGTGAGGGACTCCAGCCAACAGGCGATCGTATCCCTCGGTAATTTGACCGGGCTGGAACCCTTTGAAAATCAAGACCAGATCGTGATGAATTCCAGAGGAATACTTAAGATAGGAGGCAAGAAATTTCTCAAACGGCGCAATCCCGTTTTTCTTGCGCACCAAATGAATCACACCGATCTCGACCACTTAATGCCCCTGGACCGACAAGAATATTTCATGCTCATAAACGATGATTATCGCGAGCTACGGAAATCAACCTTTTCATGGAACACAGTGTCTGACCGGGCAATTTAACCCTTGACCTTAAGGTCCAAAACACGATTTCGGGCCAGCCAATCGAAGGCATCGGCAATGTTGGAGTGGTTTCCTATATCGATCATGGTTACCTGCGCGGGCCAGAGCTAGTTGTTCAAGCGGTCGCCCAACCACTTGAAAAACCCGATTCGAAAATTTGCGGCCGCCCAATCGGCCAACCCTTACCCCCGCATGGAGCACTGCAAATATCAAGCGCTCCGGCCTGCTCAACATCGAAATGAATTTATCAATATCGCTTTGTCGGGCAACCCCGTTGAAGTACATGTTTTTCAGGAAAGCGATTATTTGAAAAATCCGATAGCGCTTGGTATTTATAGTCAGCGCGATACCCGGTGCAAGCGCTCGACGAGCCACCTCGACGGCGATCAGCCAATTGGTGTTGTTCCCGTCACCTGGCAGCAGAACGTCTCTCAAGGTGTCTCGAACTTCCACTGACACTTTGGCGTTATCCAGAAACTCGTAACCTTCAGTTTGCTTGTTATTAAAATAATAGTATCCGAATGACTTGGGCGATATTCCGATAATCACCATCGGCTCAGGTACCGCCACAATTGATTTCGCATTCAGAAACGATACTACGGCAGCAAAGGTGTCCGGATAAGGACCCTGAAAGATACCTCCCATAGCCGAAAGACTTTTCAAGAAACCGGCGCGAAACAAAAAATGTTGGCTGTTGAAACCGAACTTATACCGAAAGTCACCAGCCGCCCTGGCGACCGCCTGTGCTTGTTCGAGCGGCAATAGAAAGGGGCCTTCTCTGTCCTTGAAGAACGCGCTGTTGCGCACATCAGCAAGATAGCCCCGACTCGCGCTTGGCATCACGTTTGGGTAACAGTAGTGATACGCCGCCATGTAGACAATATCGGGGTTGTGCTCTGCGCTTATCAATTCGACCAGTCGCTTAACGCACCCTGGCACAAGCGCGTCATCGTCGCCAAGCATCAGAACGTATTCACCGGTAGCCATCTCGAGCGCTCTGTTCCAGTTTTCAGTAACAGAAATTGGTTCGGACACTCTCCGGTACACAATGCGCTTATCGCGAATTTCATCGACAAGTCGGAAGTCTTCCTCCGAAGCGTTATCAGCAATGATGATCTCGAAATTATCGAACTCTTGCGTCGCAATATCGAGTCAACGGCAAACTTCAGGAGTTGCAGGCGGTTTTTTGAAGGGATCAGGTAAACGAAAACTTGCAGCCCTGACTAGAAATGAGCGGGGTCATAGAAAATTAGAACCGTAAATAGAGCCGATTAGGTAGCGCCGCTCCGAGATAGTCACCCCAAGTAATTCTAATGTTGTCGCCCGCGCTCCTGTAGTCATATTTTCAAATTCCAGATTCTGACTATCTTCAACAGAGTTGAAGATAGGCGGCCTGCCCCGCCGAAATGCGGTTGCTGAAGTCCTTTTTGGCAACCCACTGGGAGTCTCGCTCATGGCTCTCATATTACGATGCAACAATTTTTTTTCGGGTGTCGTCGTCACTTAGCGCATCAGATTGAAGCGCTGAAAAAACCTGCATCAATCGCGAATACCCCCCCCGTCTGATGATGTTGGCGGGTGGAGAAAAGGCATATAACCCCAACACACGGTCGAGAACGGGATTAATCAATCTTCTGTATACGCGAAGATATAGACTGGTCTTTATGACCGCAGATAGCGCCATTGTCCAAAATCTTTCGGCGAAAGTTAGTCTGGCCCAAAGCATGCCGCCGGTTGGGGCAGCGTTTCGTGCTGCCGCCATTCGCAGCTCAATAACCATAGATCTGCAGCCTTCGGTAACGCCCGAATGCAACCCCGCTATGGACAAAGTCTTGCGCATATCTGCAAAAACATGTTCCATGGTTACAACATAGTTTGTATTGTAGGAAGGCCCCGGCAGCAAGAATTCTTCAACCGCCGCATATAAAGGATCCGCAGTCAGTTTGGCGTTCAAAATTTCGGCACCCTTGTCTTCAAGTTCATTAAACAATGTGTAGCCGTAAGACGCTTTGGAAACACCGGCGATCGCCATTGCCTGCGGAATGACCACGACTGACCGGGCTTTCGGCAAACGCTATGTTGGCCAGGTAGTAATCCGGAAATGGAGAGCGGAAAACCTGACCATCCTTGCGGAGACTTTGCAAAAAGTCGCTGCGAAAACAAAATGCCTGCATGTTGAACGTAAAGTTCCGGCGCAACCTTATCGACCCTTGCACCGCCTTCTGAGCTTCTCTTCGAGAGCAAGAAAGGAAGCTGCCGCCCGACGAAGAAGAAAGCATTCTTGATGTCCGCGACATAGCCGCGCCGCTCCCAGGGAGCAACGCCCGGATGCAGAAATTGGTAAATCGCGGAATAAAGCACATCGGGCGAGCCGAACTCATCGATAATCTTGCTGAGCTTCTCGAAATAGCCCGGCGTCAGTCCGTCGTCGTCTCCGAGCAGGGTGACATAGCTTCCAGATGCAAGATCAATCGCCCGGTTCCAGCTGTCAGTTACCGGCAGGAACTCATCCGAGCGTTCATACCGGATCCTTCGATCAGAGATCCTGTCGACCACATCCGCCAATGTCATCCGTTGACGCATTGTCGAAAATTATGAGCTCCCAATCCGGCGTGGTCCTGCCTGAGCACTGTTTCGACGGATCTCAAGCAAATCCAGTCGATTATGTGTCGGTATCACAACAGAAAACATCAACTGCGCCCCTTATCCACTGGCAGGGCCGCATGCCCGCAGACCAGCTGTCGGGTTCGAACCTGGATCAAGGTGTCGCTCCCGGGATTTTCCGGCGCCACAGCCTTTCAAAGAAGGCGGTTTGAATAGCATCGGTCCGGTCAAAAACCCGGGCCCAGCTTCCACTCAACTTGATGGTATCGGGAGATACGCGGTGGCCATCAAGCGCATTTTCCCAGTTCAGCCATTGCTTGAGATAAATATATCTGCCCGTCACGCGCTCAGCCTGCTGCAGGTAGTTGTCTATCTGCTCCCTGGTCATCTCAGGCAAAGTACTGATGCTGATGAAAATATCGAAAAACCCTTCGGGGAAAAGCTCGATTTGGTTGGGCGTAAAGAACGCCATGTCGCACGCCACCAACTCGTCGATAACGTCTTCGATCTTCTCAAAATGCCGGAACCGGAAGATTTTTTTATCGGGATGTACGGCACCCAGGTACCATTGCGACACATAAAGCGCGGGGGGAATATCGAATACAAAGTATTGGGTATGTTCGTCTGAAAGAAAAACGTGGGCCAGGCGGCCGTAACCCGCACCGAGTTCAGCAACGCGCTTCTTCGATGACGCAAGCTGCTTTGCGTCACTGAGTATCGCATTGTATTCGCGAATCGAATTTGCGAGGTCCTGGGAAATCAGCTTGTCGCGCAGAAACAACCTGATGGGGTTTCCGGGCAGCGGCTCAACCACCCGCTTTTCTATTCCGGACCAGTCCTGTTTGACCGCATAATCCCAGAGCATCCCAACGAACAGCTTGTAGACCTCCAGCTCGGGATCGCCGATCTTCCCCAACATCGCCTTCGGGAAATCTTCTACCGGCCACTGTTTATGGATATCGAGGTCGGGAGCATCCGCCCTCTCTTCCAGACCCACTACTGTGCGGAGCAGATCGGGCTTTTCAAGAACCAATTCGGCCTTCAGGCGGCGGACATCGGGGCAAAGCTTTCTCGCAGAGATGTACTGTGGATCCTTTTCGCTGATCACCATCCAGTTGAAATAATTCTGCGCCACGGTGCGCTTGAAGTTTTCAAGACCATGCTTGCCGAGCATCGTGCGGTTGATCTCGTTGAGATCCTGCCAAAACCGCGATGGTCTGTGGAGCGCTGATCCGTTCTCCACCTCAACAACCATTTCTCTGAGAGTTTGTTCCACCTTTGCGTCTTGATTGAATCCCGGGGAATCTTTGGGGCTTGATGCGCCTGGGGACCGTAATGCCGTAATCTCCCCCGGCTTGCGGAGACCGATCGTGTCGGAGCAACCAGCCCCTTCGCTTTCCTCTCGGCTGCGAAAGAGGCTCGTCAAACCGCGAGCCGCGGCGCGAACTACCCTGGCATTGAGCGTCCATCGTTTCAAATTGCGAAGCATGGTAGTCAGGGAATACCCTTGTTCATGCGTTGATAATCAACACTTCAATTTGTATCAATCGGGTATTTATATTCGAGGTATTCCCTCAGCGCCTCGCGCCACGGACGCAAAGTGATGCCCAGCGAGCGGGCGCGCGTATTGGCAAGCACCGAATACAACGGCCGGCGCATGTTTCCGGTAATCCCACCACGATCAACCGGGGCCACCTGCGTGGCGGCTCCGAGAATCTCCACGATTGCGCACGTAAACTCGTACCAGGAGCAGGCGCCCTCGTTGACCAGATGATAGATGCCCGGTGCCAATTGCGGATGCTCGATCAGTTCAAGCACGGCGCGGCTGAGATCATCCGTCGAAGTCGGCCCCACGATCTGTTCGCAAGCCATCTCGATGCGTCGTCCGGCACGGGCATCGGCCACCCGCCCATCGACGAAATTGCCGCCCTTGGAACGGGCGCCCGAGCGGCCATAAAGACCGCAGGTGCGGATGACAACGGAACGCCGGGGCGCCACGGCCAGGGCCGCATGTTCGCCGGCCAGCCGTGTAATGCCGTACATCTGCACCGGCGCGGCCCGGTCTTCCTCGAGATACGGCGTGCGCTTGCCGTCGCCGCCAAACACATAATCGCTGCTGAACGTCACAAACCAGGCCCCGATTTCCGCGGCAAGCGCGGCAAGATTGCGGACGGCAACGCAATTGATCAGGAAGGCCTGGTCCGGTCGCTCCTCGCATAACGGCACATTGTGAAATGCCGCGCAGTTGAGGATCACATCGGGCTTTTGCTGCCGGATGACGGCGGCAGCCTGGTCGGGACGCGCGAGATCGAGCTCATCGCGTCCGGGGGCGTGAATTTCATGCTTTGTATTGTTGCGCAGCAGGTCACCGCCCAACTGCCCGGTCGCGCCGATCAGCAGGAGTTTCATGAAGTTTCGCGCTCGAGCAGCGGGTAGGATTTGTCGCGCGGCGAAAGCACCGGATTATCGAGAGGCCAGGTTATGCCGATCACAGGATCGTCCCACCGCACGCCGCGCGCGGATTCGGGGTGATAAAACTCGGACATCTGGTAGAACACTTCGCTATTGTCAGAAAGGGTCTGGAAGCCGTGCGCGAGCCCGCGCGGGACATACAGCGCCCGGCGGTTTTCTGCCGTAAGCTCGACCGCGAACCAGCGGTACCGCGTCGGCGAATTTTCCCGCAAATCGACGATCACGTCCCAGATCGCGCCTTGCGTGCAGCGCACGAGCTTTGCTTCTTCGTGCGGCTTCACCTGATAATGCAATCCGCGCAGCGTGCCGCGGTGCTGGTTGAACGATATATTGCACTGGGCGACCAGCGGGTCGATCCCCTGCCGCTTGAACTCTTCCTGGCAAAAAGACCGCGCAAAAAACCCGCGATCATCCCCGAGCGGTTCCAGCTCGACGATGAATGCTCCCTCGATGGAGACGGGCGTGAATTTCAATCAAGAACCCTCACCTCGGGAATCGGCACCACGAACTTCCCGCCCCAGCTGCGCACCTCGGCCATCTGTTCCACGATTTCGTTCTTGAGGTTCCACGGCAGGATCAGCACGTAGTCAGGCCGCGTCTCGCGGATTTTGTCTGGCGCATACACCGGGATACGGATGCCGGGCAGGAAATGGCCCTGTTTATGCGGACTGCGATCGACCGTGTACTCGAGCAGGTCTGTGCGAACCCCGCAATAATTGAGCAGCGTGTTGCCTTTGGCGGGCGCACCGTAACCCACGACCTGCTTTCCAGCCTCGCGTGCATCGATCAGGAAACGCAATAGCGATCGCTTGGTGGCTTTCACTTTTTCCGCGAATGCGCGGTAGGTGTCGACACGGTCCAGGCCTGCCGCCTGCTCGCGCCGCCGCAAAGCGGAAACCCGTTCGTCGACCGGCAATGCGCTGTTCGAGGCATGTTTTGCGAAGATCCTCAGCGAACCGCCATGAGTGGGAATTTCCTCGACATCAAAAATGGTCAGCCCATGTTTTGCGAACACCCGTTCGGCCACCAGGAACGAGAAGTACGAAAAGTGTTCGTGGTAAATGGTATCGAACTGGTTTTCATCCATCAGCCGCAGCAGATGCGGGAACTCCATGCTGACCACGCCACCCGGTTTGAGCAGAATTTTCATCCCCGCGACAAAATCGTTGAGTCCGGGAACGTGCGCCAACACGTTGTTGCCGATAAGCAGATCGACCTGCTTGCCCGCCGCCTTGAGATCGAGCGCCGTCTGGGTGCCGAAAAACTTGACCAGCGTCGGCACGCCCTTGCGTTCGGCCTCTACCGCGACATTGGCCGCCGGCTCGATGCCGAGAACGGGCACGCCGCGCGCGACGAAATACTGCAGCAGGTAGCCGTCATTGCTCGCGATCTCGACCACGAAGCTCGATGCGTCGAGCGCAAACCGTTTGGCAACCTGATCGGTGAACTGCCGGGCGTGATCGAGCCAGGAATCGGAAAAGGACGAAAAGTAGGCGTAGTCGCTGAAAATGTGTTCGGGGCTTTCGAACTCCTCCAGTTGCACGAGAAAGCAGGACTCGCACACCCAGGCATGCAGCGGGTAGAACGGTTCCATTTTGCCGAGTTGCTCGGGCTTCAGGTAGGCGTTCGACAGCGGCGACATGCCCAGATCGGCGAATGACAGCGACAGCGGGGAACCGCAAAAGCGGCATTGACGGTGTTGCGTCATCGACGGACAAGCTCCTCGTAGGACTCAATCTGTTTCAGGCATAAAGCCCGTGCGTGCGCAGCATCTGTCGCGCCCTTGTACCACTCTACAGTCCAGGCCAGCGCGGTCTGCAGATCGAGGCGCGGCTTCCAGCGTAGCCGGCTTCGCGATTTAGAACTGTCCAGCTTGAGATAATGGGCCTCATGCGGGTGCGGACCAGGATCTGCAGCCCAGCTCGCCGGCGCGCCCCACAGCGATACCAGTGTTGAAATCACTTTCTGTACCGGCACAGCGCCTTCGTCGGCAGGTCCGAAGTTCCAGCCCCCCGCGTACTCGGTGCCTTCCTCCCACAGCCGCTCTGCGAGCGACAGATAGCCGTACAGTGGCTCCAGCACATGCTGCCACGGGCGGGTAGCCTTGGGATTGCGGATCCGGACTGGTAGACCTTGTCGCGTCGCGCGCACGAAATCCGGCACCAGACCGGTCCGCGGCCCAGTCGCCGCCTCCAATAACGTTGCCGGCGCGCACCGAAGCCAGCGCGGTACTGTCCGCCTCCTTGGAAAAAAATGAATTGCGATACGCCGCCGTAACCAGTTCTGCGCAGCCCTTGCTGCTGCTATACGGGTCCCGGCCGCCCATCGCATCGTCTTCGCGATAGCCGCGAGCCCATTCGCGGTTTTCATAGCACTTGTCGCTGGTGACGTTCACCGTCACGCGCACGCCCGGTGTTTTGCGAACGGCCTCCAGCAAATGGACGGTGCCCATGACGTTGGTTGCGTAAGTGGCCACCGGATCCTGGTAAGAGGGGCGAACCAGGGACTGTGCGGCGAGGTGAAACACGACCTCGGGCCGCGCCTGCGCGAACACCTGCGCCAGCGCCGGGAAATCGCGGACGTCGGCAACGTGGCTGCCGATCTCGCCCTCCATGCCGAGTTGCCGCCACAGCGATGGATCGGTCGGCGGCTCGAGGGCATAGCCGCGACACGTTGGCCCCCAGCGCTCTCAGCCAGAGGGTAAGCCAGCTCCCTTTGAATCCGGTATGGCCGGTGACAAGAACCCTCTTGCCGGCCCAGAAATCACGCCTGATCACCATGCTTTCCAGGGCGCATTACCGCGGGCCCAGAGTTCCTCAAGATGATTTTTGTCGCGCAGCGTATCCATGGGCTGCCAGAAACCGCGGTGGAAATAAGCAGCGAGTTGCCGGTCGCGCGCGAGGCGCTCCAGCGGTTCGCGCTCCCAGACAGTGTCGTCACCATCGATATATTCAATCACGTCGGGAGAAAGCACGAAGAACCCGCCATTGATCCAGCCGCCGTCCCCCTTGGGTTTTTCCTGAAAACTGGTGATGAACGCATCGTCCAGGACCAGGGCGCCGAAACGCCCCGGCGGCTGGACTGCGGTAAGGGTGGCCTTGGCCTTTTTTGACTTATGAACCGCAACCAGCTCGCGGATATTCACATCCGCCACGCCGTCGCCGTAGGTAAAGCAGAAATCTTCCCCGCCGAGGTAATGTGCCACCCGCTTGAGCCGGCCGCCGGTCTGGGTTGCCTCGCCGGTGTCGACGAGAGTCACCCGCCACGGCTCGGCACTTTTTTGATGGACCTGCATGCTGTTGTCGGACATGTCTATCGTCACATCCGACATGTGCAGGAAGTAATTGGCGAAATACTCCTTGACCACGTAGCCCTTGTAGCCCAGGCAAACGATGAAATCGTTGATGCCGTGCGCCGAATAGATTTTCATGATGTGCCAGATGATCGGCTTGCCGCCGATCTCGATCATGGGCTTGGGCTTCAGGTAGGATTCCTCGCTGATGCGGGTGCCGAGCCCGCCGGCGAGAATGACGAGTTTCATTCTTGTCACATTTATCGTTTAATAAACAGTGGATTATATCAGCTTATGGGCGTTTTATCTCCATGGGCGGAGCGCAGCATATGCGACTAAGTCCGATCGTGCTTTTCGCCAAAACGATGGAACAAATTGTTCAGCTTGGAGGCAGGTCGCGGGCATGTTTGTAGTGCTGCCGCTTATAAAGGTAGCGCAGCAGGCTGGTGGCATGTATTAGGAGATAACGCAAATTGCGGTGGCTCCGTCTGCGGGCATCATGGATCGCCGAAACCTGCGGCAGCAATACCACCTCATATCCGGCATGCCGCAGCCGCATGCACAGGTCGACGTCCTCGTAGTAAAGAAAATAACGCTCGTCAAAACCGCCCAATTCCTTGAACACCCCGGCCCGGAAAACCATGAACATGCCGGCGATCCAGTCCGGGAACAGCGAAGCACCCATTATCTCGTAATCCAGCCCATGACGGCGCAGGAGCGCTTTCTTGAGTATCGTGAAAAGCGTGGGAAACCGCCGGGCGCTGTCCTCGATTTCTCCAGACGGGTTGAGGATGAGCGGCCCTACCACGCCGACTTTTGGATCTGCCAGTTGCGCGAAAAGCGCCGGGAAGGGATCCCGCTCCAGTCTGATGTCCGGGTTGAGCACGCAGAAATGTTCTCCTCCGGCATGCGTGAATGCAGCGTTATGATTCGCGGCAAATCCCTTCGCTGAGGCGTTCGTGATTATTTTGACCGGAAAACCAAATTCTGCCGCATCGAACGGCAGGGTTTCCTCGACATTCACTGTGAGTAAGACTTCCAGCGGGGTGGCGCAATGCTCGCGCAAATCGGACAATAGATGCTTGACCAGCGGCCCCTGCCTGTGACTGACTATCGAAATGCTGATCTCGGGTTGCTGAGGCATATAAGTAAATTAAACTCGCAGCGCTGCTAGCACCGCGAGTGTAGCGTGAAGAGCATGAATAATCACCATTGGCATCCGAGGCCATGAAAAATCCGCGTAGAAAATGGATGGAGCAATGACCAACCCGCGCCAGATCCTGGTCACCGGTGCCGACGGATTTGTCGGGCAGACGCTGTGCAAAGCGCTGCACCGTGGCGGATATGCGGTAAGAGGTGCCGTTCGCACCCTCGGTTACGAAAACCAGAAGACCCAGACCGTCGCTGTCGGGCCGATGACCGCGGAAACCGACTGGGCGTCCGCGCTCGAGGGGGTTGATGCCGTCGTTCATCTTGCTGCGCGCACCCATGTCACCGGGGAAGCCCCAGATGGCGTTCTCGCGAAATATCGACAGGTAAATGTCGAAGCCACGGAACGGCTGGCGCGCATGGCCGCGGCATCAGGGGTCAAGCGCCTTGTCTTCATGAGTTCTGTCAAAGTCAACGGCGAACGCACCTCCGATCATCCGTTCACGGAAAACGATGCGCCATTGCCGGAAGATGCTTACGGTATTTCCAAATGGGAAGCAGAGCAGGCGCTGGGCAGTATCGCAAATCAGTCCGAGCTTGAAGTCGTCGTGCTGCGATCCCCGCTGGTCTATGGGCCGGGCGTCAAAGGCAATTTCCTGCGTCTCATGACCCTCGTGTTCCGTGGCTACCCTCTACCTTTGGCGTCCGTCCACAACCAGCGCAGCCTCATTTACATCGGAAATCTTGTGGATGCGATTATCGCTTGCCTGGAACAGTCCGCCGCCGGCAAGACTTACCTTGTCAGTGATGGCGAGGACATCTCTACTCCAGAACTGATCCGCGCGATTGCTTCCGCCTTGGGCATCCGGCCGAAAATGTTTCCCTGCCCGGCCACTCTCCTGACGATCGGCGCGGCGCTGCTCGGCAAAAGCCGCGAAGTCGATCGGCTCATCGGTTCGCTGCAAGTGGACAGTTCGAGAATCCGCGCCGAACTTGCCTGGCAACCTCGTATTTCACTGGCGCAAGGACTGGAGCAAACGGCGCAGTGGTACTTGAAGGCGGCGAATGGTAAACGGTGAACCGGAAATCGTGAATGGTGAATCGCAAATCGTGCGTGGGTGATGGGTGAGAGGTGATTGAGTGATTGAGTGATTGATTCGGTGATTGGCTGGGAACTTGGTGGTATCATCCGTAATTCGCAATAAAGTCAACCACATAACTCTATCGTGCAACAGGCTGCCTGGGTCCCGCTGACGGCTTTTGCCGCCTCACTTGTCACTGTGTGGTGGCTCGTGCGCAGCCGGCTCTCGACACTCGCACTCGACCTCCCGAATCAGCGTTCCCTGCACCAGACGCCGGTGCCGCGCACCGGCGGCATCGGGATACACGCCGGGATTCTGCTCGCATGGGCCGTGGCAGGCGCCCAATCTGCCGCCATCGCTGTGGCTTGCGCTGGCGGTACTCCTGGCGGTCTCTTTTCTTGATGACCTGCGCGGCGTGCCGGTGATCGCCCGCCTCGCCGCACACCTGCTCGTTGCCGGTGCTGTCGCCGCAAGCCTCGTGCTCACGGATTACGGGGTCACCGGCGTAATCGTCGCCGCACTCGCCATGGCGTGGATGGCCAATCTCTATAATTTCATGGACGGATCGGATGGGCTGGCGGGCGGCATGGCGGCGTTCGGCTTCTCGTTCTATGGCATCGCCTCCTGGCTCGCCGGCAGCACCGCCTTCGCTTTGCTCAACTTCAGCGTGGCGGCAGCCGCAGCGGCCTTTCTCGTGTTTAATTTCCACCCGGCCCGCATATTCATGGGCGACGTCGGTTCGGTGCCGCTCGGTTTTCTGGCTGCGGCGTTCGGACTCACCGGCTGGCTGCAGCGGGACTGGACGTGGTGGTTCCCGCTGCTGGTGTTTTCGCCGTTCATCGTCGACGCCAGCGTGACGCTGGCGCGACGCCTGCTCATGCGCCAGCGGGTGTGGGAGGCGCACCACGACCATTATTATCAGCGCCTGGTGCGGTTGGGCTGGGGGCACCGCCGCACCGCGCTCGCCGAGTATGGTTTGATGCTGGCCTGCGGGGCGCTGGCTTTGTTCACGCTGAGCCTGCCTCCAGCTCTGCAGGCGGTCATGCTCCTGCTTGCGGCGGGAGCCTACAGCGTGCTGATGGCCGCAATCGGGCGCGCGTGGCGCGGCAGATCATGAAATTCGACTGGCGCGTCGTTTTCGCTTTTACGCACGACCTCGTCGCCTGCGGCGCGGCCTGGCTCATCGCTTTCTGGCTGCGCTTCAATCTCGACATCCCGGGGCCCTACGTTGAAGTCGCCGTCGAATCGCTCATGTGGGTTGTTCCGCTTTACGGCGCGCTGTTCCTGGCGTTCGGGCTGTATCGCGGCCTGTGGCGCTTTGCGAGCCTGCCCGACCTGAAACGGATCCTCGCCGCCATCGCGGTTGGCGCGATCGCGGTGCCGACGGCGCTGCTCATGTTCCAGATCGATGTGCCGGTGCCGCGTTCGGTGATGATCGCGAGCCCGGTTTTTCTCGCCATGATCATGGGCGGCAGCCGCCTCGCTTATCGCGCCTGGAAAGAACACAGCCTGGACAGCCTGACCCAGGAAACGCGCAAGCCGGTATTCGTGCTCGGCGGTGAAGAAGCGGCAGTCAACCTCATCAGGGAACTCGCGCGCAGCCCGCAGTGGAAAGTGGTCGGCGTATTCGACGACGACACCACCAAGCATGGCCGCCAACTGCACGGCGCAAACGTGCTCGGCGGACTCGACGATCTGCCGCAATGGAAACAAAAGCTCGGCATCGAGCACGCCATCATCGCCATGCCGGAGGCCTCGCACAGCGCAAGGCGGCACGCTGTCGAATTGTGCCGCAATGCCGGACTCGACGTGCTGACCGTGCCGTCGTTCGACGATCTGATGAGCGGGCGCGTCACGATCTCGCAGATCCGGCATGTCGAGCTCGACGATCTGCTCGGGCGCGATCCGGTGGTCCTCGACACGGCGGGCCTCAAGAGCTGGATCAGCGGCCGTGTCGTGCTGGTCAGCGGCGCCGGCGGCTCGATCGGCTCCGAGTTGTGCCGGCAGCTCGCGCGCTTTGCGCCGCGGCAGCTGGTCCTCTTCGAACTGAACGAATTCGCGCTCTATGCCATAGAACAGGAGTTCGCTGAGCGCTATCCGGACTTGCAGGTGGTGTGCGCCATCGGCGACGTCAAGGACGCCGCGCGCGTCAATCAGCTGATGGCCATTCACCGTCCCTCGGTCGTCTTTCATGCCGCGGCCTACAAGCACGTGCCGCTGATGGAAAACGAGAACGCGTGGCAGGCGATTCTCAACAACGTCGCCGGCACCCAGGTCGTGGCCCAGGCCGCGATCGCCCATGGCGTGGAAAAGTTCGTGTTCGTCTCGACCGACAAGGCGGTCAATCCGGCCAACGTCATGGGCGCGAGCAAACGGCTTGCCGAGATGGTGTGCCAGGCGCTGCAGCGTCCCGAAGGCACGCGTTTCGTCATGGTGCGCTTCGGCAACGTGCTGGGCTCGACCGGCAGCGTGATCCCGAAGTTCCGCGAACAGATCGCCCGCGGCGGGCCGGTCACGGTAACCCACCCCGAGATCACGCGCTATTTCATGTCGATCCCGGAGGCGGTGCAGCTGGTGCTGCAGGCGGGACTGATGGGCCGGGGCGGCGAAATTTTCGTGCTCGACATGGGCGAGCCGGTCAGGATCGCCGATCTCGCGCGCGAACTGATCAGGCTGTCGGGCTTCAGCGAAAACGAGATCAGGATCGACTACACCGGTCTGCGTCCCGGCGAGAAGCTCTATGAAGAACTGCTCGCCGCGGATGAAAATACGCTGTCCACGCCACACCCCAAGCTGCGCATCGCCAAGGCGCGGCAGGAGAACGGGGAATGGCTGGAGCATCTGGGGCAATGGCTCTGCGCGCGACGATCTCCCTGGCGATGAGACGGTAAAATCCGAACTTGCGCACTGGGTGCCCGAATACAAACGAGTGAACGGTGATGCGTGATTAGTGATTAGTGATTAAGCGATTGAGTGATTGAGTGATTGAGTGATGGAAAACCGGGATCAAGAACGCCCTCTCCCGATTGGGAAAATATATTCCCTCCCCTTCAAGGGGAGGGCCAGGGTGGGGATGGGTTATGAAAAATTCGCTTAGATGAATACCAGCCTCCATCCTCCTGAGAAGGAAAGGATTGCCGCGCCGTGGTTCCGTTACGCCGACCACGTCGCGCGCTGGGCCGCCATCGCGCTGGGCTTCTCGATCCCGATCTCGGTGGCGCTCGACAATACTTTGCTCGTGCTGATACTGGCGGGCTGGCTCGCCGGCGGCATGTATCGGGATAAGCTGCGGACAATATTAAATAATCCCGTGGCGCTGTCAGCGCTCGCGTTGTTTGCGCTGTTGCTCGCCGGGACATTTTACGGCGTGCGCGAAGCCGGCGATGCCGCAAACTACCTCGGGAAATACAATGATCTGTTGTTCATCCCGGTGTTCCTGTTCCTGTTCCGCGATGCCGCAACACGCCGCAACGCGCTGTATGCTCTGGCCGCATCGTTATCGATAGTGCTTGCGCTGTCGTATCTGATCAAAGTCGGGATAGTGCCGGCAAATCCTTTCTCGCTTAGTGATGTGGACAACAATTTCGGCCCCGTTGTGTTCAAGCTGCATTTGACCCACAACATCCTGATGGCCTTTGCCGCGTTCTTGTTCGCATGGCTGGCGCTGACGGCCGCATCGTCCGGAATCAGGTGGGGCTGGACCGCGCTTGCCGTTCTCGCCATGATCAACGTCACCATGATGGTGCAAGGTGCGAACGGGCTATCTGTTACTTTGCGGGCTGGCCCTGCTTCTGGGCTTCGGCCGCGATCGCTGGCGCGGACTCGGCATCGTGGCGGCCGGGATGGTGGCGCTGGCGGCGGCGCTGACGGTCGTTCCCGGCCCCTTTCAGGAACGGGTGAGCATCATCATCAAACAAACGCAGGGGTGGAAACCCGATCGTCCCGGCGCAAGACTCGGCAGGATACCGCCTCGAGTTCTACCGCAACACGCTGGCCATCATCGCCGATCACCCCCTCATCGGCGTCGGCACCGGCGGCTTTCCCAAGGCCTATGCCGACAAGGTGCGCGGCACCGGCAAAACCGAAACGCGCAATCCGCATAACGAGTTCCTGCTCATCACGGTGCAGATTGGAATCGCCGGTCTTGCCGCGCTGTTGTGGCTGTTTTGGCTGCAATGGCGTCTGGCGCCGCGGCTCGCCTCCCCGCTCGAATGTCATCTCGCGCGCGGACTGGTGTTGACCATGATCATCGGGTGCATGCTCAACTCCATGTTGCTCGACCATACAGAGGGGTTGCTATACGCGTGGCTGACCGGTTTGCTCTATGCGGGATTGAAATCAGAAGCGTGATGGGATATGGGTAATGGGTAATGGGTGAAATGCAATCCGCCTAAAGCGATCAGCTGTTCTCATTCACCCATTCACTCATTCCTCATTCACCCAACGATGCGCATCTCCGCCATTGTCATCACCAAGAACGCCGAGCGGACCCTCCGCCGCTGCCTGGAATCCGTGGCGTGGGCCGACGAAACCGTCGTCGTCGATTGCGGCAGCACCGACCGCACGCTCGACATCTGCCGCGAACTTGGCGCCAAGGTCCACCAGACGCCCGACTGGCCCGGATTCGGACCGCAAAAAAACCGCGCGCTCGATCTCGCCACCGGTGATTGGGTATTCTCGCATCGACGCCGACGAGTGGGTCACCCCGGAACTGCGTGCCGCAATCGAACGCACACTGGTGGACCCGGGCGACAAAGCCGCGTTCGCAATTCCGCGCCGCTCGAGTTTCTGCGGCCGCTTCATGCGCCACTCCGGCTGGTGGCCGGACTATGTGGTGCGGCTGTTCCGCCGCGATCGCGCGCGCTTTTCCGAGGACAACACGCACGAACGGCTGATCGTCAGCGGCCCGACCGGCAAACTCAAAGAGGCGCTGATGCACGAGGCCATCACCGACCTCGATCAGATGCTCGCCAAGATGAACGCTTACTCGACCAGTACCGCGCTGATGCTCCACCAGCGCGGGCAGCGCGCCTCGCTCTTCACCGCGCTTCTTCATGGCGGCTGGACGTTCTTTCGCACCTATTTTCTGCGCCTGGGCTTTCTCGACGGCCGCGAGGGCTTCATGCTGGCGGTGGCCAATGCGGAGGGCTCCTACTACCGCTATCTGAAGCTGATGCTGCTGTCCGAGAAAACCGGTAATGAGTAATGGGAATGGGTAATGGGTAATGGGAAAAAGCCAGCCACTCGTCGCCTTGACTCATTACTCATTACCCATTACCATTCCCATCACTCGCACATGCAAATAGCCGTCATCGTCGCCACCTACAACCGGCCTGATGCGCTCGCGGCCCTGCTCGAGGGCTACCTGCACCAGGACGACGCCGGCTTCGAGGTGATCGTCGCCGATGACGGCTCGACCGGCGAAGTGCGGCAATTGGTCGAATCCTATGCACGCCGCGCGCCGTTCGCGTTGTCCCATCTCTGGCACGAGGACCGCGGCTTTCGCGCCACCATCATGCGCAACCGCGGGCTTGCCGCAACGCGCGCCGACTACGTGATTTACACCGACGCCGATTGCGTGCCCCCGCGCGACTTCGTCAGCCGGCACCGCCGGCTCGCCGAACCCGGATATTTCCTGTCCGGCAACCGCATCCTGTTGAGCGAAACCTTTACCGCAACGGTGCTGCAGCAGCATCTGCCGCTCTACGACTGGGGTCTTGCGCGCTGGCTCGGCGCATGGCTCAGACGCGACATCAACCGCTGGCTGCCGATGGTCAGGCTGCCGGACAGCGCTTTGCGCAAGCGCACACCCGACCGCTGGAAGGGTGTGAAGACCTGCAACTTCTCCGCCTGGCGCAACGACCTCATCGCCGTGAACGGGTTCGACGAAACCTACGCCGGCAAATGGGGGCTCGAGGATTCCGATCTGGCGATACGCCTGCTGCACTCGGGCATCCGGTACAAGAGCGCGCGCTTCGCGGCGCCGGTGTTTCATCTCTGGCATCGCGAGGCGGACAAGCGCGGCTTCACGGAAAACCAGCGCCTGCTGGACGAGCTCATCGCCTCGCAGTGCACCCGCGCCAAACTGGGCGTCGATCAATATCTATGAAAGCGCCGCCGCGCAGCGTGCTGGTGGTCGTCACCCGCCGCATCGGCGACGTGCTGCTTGCGACCCCGCTGATCCGCTCGATCAAGCGGGCCTGGCCCGGCGCTGCGATCGACGTACTGGTGTTTGAGGCCACGCTGGGCGCGATCGCCGCAAATCCAGACGTGCGGCAGATCGTTACCGTACCCGAACGCCCGGGCCTGGTCCGTCATCTCACACTGCTCGCAAAGCTGTGGCGGCGCTACGACCTGGCCCTGTCGCTGGTGCCTGGGGACCGGCCGACGCTATACGCCTTCGTCGCGGGAAAATGGCGCACAGGGCTGCTGCTCGACACGCCAAAGGAACACTGGAAGCGGCGATTGCTCGATCGCTGGGTGCCATTCGACAATCTCAACACCCACACCGTGCGCATGCACCTGGCGCTGACCGGGATGCTCGGCATTGCGCCATGCCCTGAGGTCGTGGTGAGCTGGAGCCCCGACGAAGTGCGGCAGGTCGACACGGTGCTCGGCGCGCGGGAGCCGCGACCGCTTGCCGTGCTGCACGCCTACCCTAAATTCAACTACAAGATGTGGCACCGCCAGGGTTGGCTGGAGATCGCGCACTGGCTTGCGGCGCGCGGCTTCCAACTCGTGCTCTCGGGCAGCAAGGACGCGGCCGAACTCGCGTATATCGCCGACCTCGCGCGTGACATGCCGCCGGGCGTGATCAATGCCGCCGGCAGTCTCTCGTTCGGCGCCTCGGCGCAACTCGTGAGCCGCGCGCGTATTTATGTGGGCCCGGATACGGCGCTGACCCACGTCGCGGCGGCATTGGGCGTGCCGACGATTGCGCTGTTCGGTCCGTCCAATCCTGTCAAATGGGGACCGTGGCCCCGTGACCATGCGGGCGCTACCAACCCCTGGCGGCGTTGCGGCAGCCAGCGCGTGGGCAACGTGACGCTATTGCAGGGCGCCGGATCGTGCGTGCCGTGCCTGCTCGAAGGCTGCGACCGAACGATTGCGAGCTTCAGCGACTGTCTGCAGCAAATACCTGCCGCGAAGGTGATTGCGGCCATCCAGGAAGCGGTGATGGGTGATTCGGTGAATCAGTGATTAAGTGAGTGAGTAATGACGCTCCCACTGCGACGTCAGGTAGCGGATTTCTGGACGTTCCGCATTCACTCACATGACCCACTACCCAATCACTAATCACTCAATTCCTACTTCCCATTTCCCCGGCTCACACGCCGCCCCGCGGCACAATAAAAAGATCTCGTTGCCGCCGAGCGGGTAACGCTGGCTGACTTGTCCAAGCTTCGGGTCGGCGGTGTAGGAAAGCACGAAGCCGTTGTCCCATTCCGCAGGCGGCCACTGGATCGGCTTGTCGGGATAGCGCAGCGTGTCGATGTTGGCGGCGACGCTCAACCCGCTGGCGGACACGTCGGTCACGTACAGCGGGAAGCCCCGGGTCTTTTCCAGGATCTGCGTTGCGGTGTCTGCGTAATGGCCGCGAAACTTTTCCTCGTAGAGGGGAAACGCCCATAAGCCAAGCACGTATTTGAGCGCGATCGCCGCGATCAGCCAGCGCAACGCGACGCGCACCCGCGCCTCGCCGGACAGCCAGATGATGTACGCAATGATCAGCGTGATCAGCGGGAAAAGCGGCATGATGTAACGGATATGCGTCTGGGGACCGATCCAGTAGGGAAGGAAATTGACCGCCGTCATCCCCGCCAGAATCGCGAACGGGAAAGCCGTCGTTGTCGCGTGCGTCCGGATCTCGTTCTTGCCGCGATACCAGAAATAAGCGGCCAGCGCGCTGGCGGGCAGGAACCGCAGGAAAGTCTCCAGAGGAAATGTCCACAACTGGTTGAGATAAGCCGCGATGCCGGCGGTCTTGATCTTGAGCACGATATCGACCACCGTCCCCGCGCTCTGGACGCCGTGCGTCAGGTATTTTTGCCACAGCACAAACACCGCGATACCGGCCAGATGCGCGGCGATCGAGTTCGGGCGCAGCAGCACGCGGCGGTAGTCGCGTCGGAAAAGCAGCGCAACGACAGCGACGCCGTAGAACAGATAGGCGGTCTGCACCTTGGCGAGAAAACCGCAGGTCAGTGCGACCATGCCGATCCAGATCAACCACCCCTTGTCACGTTCGGCGGCGACCCAGGTGCAGGCGATGGCGGCGAACACGCCCAGCGTGAACAGCGAGTCGGCATACGCGAGCCAGCCGCGGTAGAACAGCACGTCGCCCGACAGGTAAATCAGCGCCGCGAAGGCCGCCAGCGTGCGGTTTCGGGTAAGATGCGCCGTGAGCCAGGCGAGCACCAGCCCCGTCGCAACGGTTGCGGCCGCGGTGACGAGGCGCGAAGCCTGCAGCACATGCTCCCAGCCCAGCAAATTGGTGAGCGGAACGACCAGCCAGTTGAGGAAGGGCGGCCGCGGATAACTCGTGCCGTACAACGTCGTCAGGAAAAATTCGCGGTTCACCCACATTTCCAGCGAAGTGATGGTGTAAACCGCCTCTTCCCCGACGTAGGGCAGGGGCAGGGTCGTCAGCAGGCTGAGCGCTGCGGCGGCAAAAAGCCACCACAAGCGTTCGCTGAAGCGATCGGGATGATTCCATCGAGCCCTGTTTTTGGTATTGGTTTTGATGTCGAACGGTGATGCGTGTCGTGGACGATCCTGTGCGGCGACAGTTCGAAACGCCTCCCCTTCAAGGGCGAGGTTGCGACGGGGATGGGTATTCGTCTAGACATATGTGGCAGCCCATCCCCGCCCTAGCCCTCCCCTTGAAGGGGACGGAATAATATGTCGCAGAAATTGCGAAGCATAGCTAGCACAACCCAATTACCCCTTTTGCACATATGACAAACCTTCCTCCGATGAGCGTGCATCTGGATCGGGTTGCCGGCTTACAACGAAGAAGCCACGATCCCCGCGCTGTTTCCGCGCTTCAGGGAACTGTTTCCATCCAAGGCGCTTTCCTACCGCATCGTGCTTTACAACGACGGCTGCACCGACGGCACGGTGAATGCGGCGCTGTCCTGGCAGCAGGAACTCAACGTGGAGATCATCGGGCGCGAGCAGAACATGGGCCTCGGCCAGGGCCTGCGCTCGCTGATCGGCCACGCGGCGCGTTACGGCAAGCCGCAGGACGTCCTGTTCATCATGGATTGCGACGACACCCATCATCCGCGGCAGTTCCCGCAAATGCTCGCCGCGCTCGATGCAGGGCATGACGTCGTGATTGCATCGCGCTACCGCGCCGGCGCCACCATCGCGGGCGTTGCCCTGCATCGCAGAATCCTGAGTCTCGGGGCGGCGGTGTTGTTCAAGCTGCTGCATCCATGCCGCGGCGTGCTCGACTACACCTGCGGTTACCGCGGATACCGGGTCGCGATTCTGCAAAAGGCGCTGACCGCCTACGGCGACCACCTGGTGCGCGAACCGGGTTTCGCCTGCATGGTGGAAGTGCTGCTCAAGCTCAACCGCCTCGGGGCGCGCATGTGCGAAGTTCCGCTTGCGCTGCGTTACGACCTCAAACAAAGCGCAAGCAAAATGGACGTCGGCGGCAACACCCTGCGGCTGCTCAAAAAACTGGTCGCCTGGCGCATCCACGGCCTAGAATAGCGTTTTCATCGCGGCGCCGCCCGCCCATAAAATGCCACGGGAAGCATTCCCGCCGCAAAAAAATGACAACTGCCGCAACCAGGAAAATCGTCTGCATCGTCGGCACCCGCCCCGAAGTCGTCAAAATGGCGCCGGTGATCCGTGCCTTGCGCGAAGAGCCGCGTTTCCATCTGACAGTGCTGTGCTCCGGCCAGCACCGCGACCTGCTGGCTCCGCTGCTCGACTGGTTCGAAATCGCCGTCGATGACAATCTCGACGTGATGACCGAGAACCAGTCGCTTGCCGCGCTGACCTCGCGGCTGATGACTTCTTTCGAAACCCATTTCGCCGCGGCGCAGCCGGACCTGGTGATCGCACAGGGCGACACCACGACGGTGATGTGCGCGGCGCTCGTCTGTTTTTACCGCAAAATTCCCTTTGCGCACGTCGAAGCGGGGTTGCGCACGTTCGATCTGCACAACCCGTTTCCCGAGGAATTCAACCGGGTCGTGGCGGGCCGTCTCGCAAGCTTTCATTTCTGCCCGACGCAGCGCGCCGCGCAAAACGTGCTGGCGGAGCACGCCGCGCCCGCCGCAGTGCACATCACCGGCAACACCGTCATCGACGCGCTGCAGTTCACCACCGCCAAGCTCGGGCGCGAAGCGCGTCCTGGTCGCAAGCATGAGGTGCTGCTCACCGCTCACCGGCGCGAAAACTTCGGCGCGCCTCTGGAAAACGTGTTCCGCGCAGTCATCGAGTTGTGCGCCCAGTTTCCGCAGATCTCGCTGCTCTACCCGGTCCACCCCAATCCCAACGTGAAAAAACTGGCTTACGACATGCTCGGCAACCATCCGCAGGTCACGCTGACCGAGCCGTTGAGCTACCCGAAGCTGGTGCAGGCCATGCAGGACGCGCGCTTTGTACTCACCGACTCCGGCGGCATTCAGGAGGAAGCGCCCGCGCTCGGCAAGCCGGTTCTGGTGCTGCGCGAGGTGACCGAACGCCCGGAAGCAGTGGAGCTCGGCGTTGCGAAACTGGTGGGCACCGATACCGGAGCGATCGTCGCTGAATGCCGGCGCCTGCTTACCGACAACGCATACTATGAAGCCATGGCGCGCGGCGGTTCGCCTTATGGCGACGGCCGGGCCGCCGAACGCATCGCGCGCATTCTTCGCGAGCAACTGTAAGGCGCCGTCCTTGTCATCCGTTCGCGCCCGAAGACGCCGATGAAGCTCCTGAAAACGCTGGCCAAGATCGCAGTGTCGCTGATGCTGATCTGGATCGTGCTGCGCGCGTTCGACGTGAAGGGCGTTTACCAGTACCTGCGGCAAGTCGATGCCGGAACGATCGTGCTGGCCATCGCCTGCGCCCTGTGCGTCGTGCCGTTACAGGCGTTGCGCTGGATGATCGCGATCGAAGCGAGCGGTAACCGCCTTCCTTTGCGCACGGCACTGCAGATCGTGCTGATCGGCCATTTCTTCAACCAGACCCTGCCCTCTGCGGTGGGCGGGGATGCGGTGCGGATCTGGTGCGCCTACCGCGCCGGGCTCGGCGTAGGCGATTCTGCCCGCACGGTGATCCTCGACCGCGCAATCTCGCTGGTCGGGCTGCTGCTCCTGGCCGGCGTCAGCCTGCCCTGGCTGTTCGGGATCGTCACCGACCAGACCGCGCGCCTTGCAATCGGCGCTGTCGTGGCCTGCGGCATCGGCGGATTCGTCGTGTTCGTCGCGTTGCCGCAGTTTCCCGAGTCCCTGCTCAAGTGGCGCATCCTGCGGGCGGTAGCAAAGCTCGCCGTACTGACGCGCCAGCTCGCTCTCACGCCGCGCTACATGATCCCGATTCTCGCGCTGACCATCGCCGGAATTCTTTGTTTTGTCGTTATCGTGTTCTGGCTTGCCGTCGCGCTGCACCTGGAAATCCGTTTCACCGACTGCCTGTTGCTGGTGCCGCCCGTGCTGCTGGTCAGTTCAATCCCGGTTTCCATCGCCGGCTGGGGCGTGCGTGAAGGCGCGATGGTGGTTGCGCTCGGCTTCATCAGCGTGCCCCCGGCGGCGGCATTTGCGATATCCGTATTGTTCGGCCTGATCATCGCGGCCGCCAGCCTGCCTGGCGTGCTGCTGTGGCTGATCAGCGGTTATTCGGCCCGGAACCTGGAAGAGGCGGCCGAACTGGCCGACCGGGACGCCACCTAGATCGCCAGCTTGTAATCTAAGCGGTTGTTTTTAATATAGTTTATCGTTACGGGCGGGACGCGGCGGGCTGGGCGCCTAATTCGAACTGGATACGGTAGAGCTTGGCGTAAATGCCGCCGCGTTCCAGCAGCTCGCGATGGTTGCCGATTTCGGCGATGCGCCCCTGCTCGAGGACGACGATACGGTTGGCTTTTTCGATCGTCGACAGGCGGTGGGCGATCACGAGGGTGGTGCGTCCCCGCATCAGCACCTCGAGCGCGGCCTGCACGTGGCGCTCCGACTCGGAGTCGAGCGCCGAGGTCGCCTCGTCGAGGATCAGCACCGGCGCATTCTTGAGCAGCGCGCGCGCGATGGCGAGCCGCTGGCGCTGCCCGCCCGAAAGCTTGGCGCCGTTCTCGCCCACCAGCGTCTGCAATCCCTGCGGCAGTTGGCGGATGAATTCCATCGCATGGGCGGCCTCTGCCGCGGCGGCGATATCGGCCTCGGCGGTGCCTTTCATCACGCCATAAGCGATATTGGCGGCGACCGTGTCGTTGAACAGCACCACATCCTGGCTCACCAACGCGATGTTGGCGCGCAGGCTGGCGAGCCTGATGCCTTCGAGATCCTGCCCGTCGAGCGTAATGCGCCCGAGCGTCGGATGATAAAAACGCGGCACCATGTTGGCGAGCGTGGTTTTGCCGCTGCCCGAGGCCCCGACCAGCGCCACCGTCTCCCCCGGCGCGATCGTGAGCTCGATGTGTTCGAGCGCCAGCCGCTCCGAGTCGCCATAGGTGAAGCTCACGTCCTCGAACCGGATCTCGCCCCGCGCGCGCTCGATGATGGCGGTTCCAGGATCGGGTTCGCCCGGCTGATCGATGAGCTCGAACACGCTTTCCGCCGCTGCCAGACCGCGTTGCAGCGGTTCGTTTACGCTGGTGATGCGCTTGAGCGGTGCCGTCAGCATCAGCATCGCAGTGATGAAGGAAACGAATCCGCCGAGGGTCACCTGTTGCGCACCGGATTGCTGCGTCGCCAGAGAAATGATCGTGGCGAGCGCGATCGCTGCCACCAGCTGCACTACGGGCACGCTGGCGGCGGCGGCCGCAGTCTGCTTCATGATGACGCGCCGCACATGATTGACCCGCTCTTCGAAGCGCCCCGCCTCGTACTGCTGCCCGCCGAAGAGCTTGACCACCTTGTTACCGTCGATCGCCTCGCCCAGCACCTGGGTGATGTCGCCCATCGCCTGCTGCGCATCCCGGCTCGAGCGCCGCAACCGCACGCTGATCAGCCGCACCACGCCGACGATGATCGGCGTCATCACCAGCGCAAGCAGGGTGAGCTTCCAGTTGATCCACACCATCCACGCCAGCAGGCCGACGATGGACAGCGCATCCTTGAATATCACCGTGAGCACGTTGGTTGCGGCGGTGGTCACCTGCGCCACATCGTACGTGAGCTTGGAAATCAGGTTTCCGGTCTGGTGGTTGTCGTAGTACGGGGCAGGCAGTTCGAGCAGCTTGTCGAACATGGCCTTGCGCAGATCCATCACCACCTTGTTACCCACCCACGAGATCGAGTAATGCGCCATGTACTCGGCCAGTCCGCGCACGATGAACAGGCCGACGATGGCGAGCGGCATCCACCGCATGAGGGACTCGTCCTTCTCGACAAAGGTGCCGTCGAGCAGCGGCTTCAGCAGCGCCGGCAGCGCGGGCTCGGTCGCGGCCACGATCATCATGCCGGCGAGCGCCAGCGCGAACACGCGCCGGTACGGCGCGACGTACTTCAACAGGCGCAGATAGAGCTCGGTGCTGGAGATGGTTTTCAAGAGGCAGACAATAGCAAACTTTTGATCAAAATGAAAAAAGCGGCGCGCCCGGCGCCGCGTTTTTCGAGTCGACGGCCCCGCAAGCTATTTAAACGCGTATTCCAGCATCAGCGTCGCGTTGCGTTCAGGCAGCGGATAGGCATTGTAGCGGTCCGCCACCGCCTGGCTGCGCACGGCGTAGTTGTAGTATTTCTCGTTGAGCAGGTTGTTGACCGCCGCACTCAGGGTCCACGCGCCGCTGCGGTGCGCGAGCTTGAGATCGGCGACCGTATAGCCGGGGATTTTCACTCCCAGCGTGTTGGCCTCGTCGTTGTCCATGTACTGTTCACCCACGTAAGTCATCATTGCGTTGAGCCGGGTTTGCGGGTTGATCGTCCACGACGCGTTGAGATTGAGCTTGTGGCGCGGCACCAGCGGCACGGTTTTGCCGGCGATCACCTGGTCGGCAAGAAAAAATCCGCCGCCCGCGAATTCGCCCTGAAGAAACCGCGCATCGGTATAGGTGTAGGCAGCGCCAAGCGTCAGCGATTTCCACGCCGACCAGCGGCCTTCGAGTTCGAGGCCGCGGCGGCGCGACGGCGGCAGGTTGGTATTGCCGATACCGGTGCTGAAGGGATCGAGATGGATCTCGTCGCGGACATCCATGGTAAACAGCGTTGCCCGCAGCCGGCCCTGCGTCATGAGCGTCTCCACCCCGATTTCGTAGTTGCGTGCGGTCTGCGGCCGCAGGAACTGGAACTGGTTGGTGAATAAGGACGACGTTTCATAGGTCTCGTCGACGTTGGCAAAGCGGTAACTGCGCCCGGTTTTCCCGATCAGCGCCGCCCCCGGCAGAAACTGGTAGCGCACGCCCAGCTCGTAGGCGTATTCCGCTTCGCGCTGCGCGCCCGATGGCGCGCCGGAGCCGAATGCGCCGCCGGGCGCGGCGGGATCATAAAAGTCGGTGGCATCGATCCTGAAACGCTCGCGGCGCACGCCCGCGTTCAACGTCACGCGCTCAGTTAACGCGTGTCGTGTTATACAGATAAAACGCGACATTCTCCTGCACCGCGCTTACGGTATTGACCGGTTGGCCGATATTCTCCACCGCATTGGAGCGCCGCAGATGGTAGTCCCAGCGGTACCAATCGAACCCCGCCACCAGCGTATTGGCGTGGCCGAACAGCGGTTGCGCAATCCTGACCCGCGGCGTGAACGACCACACGTCGAGGTCGGCGATGCGGTAATCCGGAAAACCGCCGAAATCGAAATACGAAACCTGCTTCTTGTCGCGGTAGCCGGCTCCAATATTGAACTCGCCAAAAGCGGTGTCCTGGCGCCAGTCGAAAGTCGCCCGGTTGCCGTCGCGCTGCGCGTAATCAAGCGGCGTTTGCGTTCCTCTCCGATCGGTTTCAAGTTCGTTGACGCCGGCGCTCGGCTGCACGGTGCGCGCGCCCGGCAGCCGGATGCCCTGGCGGTCCGCGCCGAGCTTGAGTGTCAGATCGCCGCCTTCGGTGAGAAACCGGAAGTCCGCCAGCACGTTGCTCTGCCGGTTGCGGTTGTTGGCGCGATAACCGTCGGATTCGTAATTGCTGGCGCTGACACTGAAACCCGAGCGGCTGCCGAAATGGTTGGCGCTGAGCTGGGTCTGGGTGGTGGCGTAAGAGCCTGCGCTGCCTTGCACCGTGACGCCGTTACCCTGCGTGGTCGGCGATTTGGTGATGATGTTGATCACGCCGGCGGTCGCGCCATCGCCGTAGAGCACCGCTCCGCCGCCGCGCACGATCTCGATGCGCTCGATCGCCGCGAGCGGCACCGCCGACCATTGCACGCCGGAGAGATCGATGTCGGTAACGCGCCGGCCGTCGACCAGGATCAGCGTGTTCTGGGCGCCGGTGATGCCGAAACCGCGCAGGTCGACCGTGGTGGTTGCGGCGTTGTTGCCGAAGAAGTCGTGAATCGCAATCCCGGCCTGTTCCGACAGCAAATCGGGAACCGTTTTTGCCGCGCTTTGCCGGATGTCGTCGGCGGTAATGACCGTTACGTTGACCGGTTTGTCGATATAGCTTTCCTTGAAACGCGTCGCGGTGACCACGACTTCATCGGCCCAGATCACGGGATTTTCGGCCGCGCATGCGCCGTCGGCGACAACGGCGGCCATGATGGCCCACAGTGATAAACGCATTGAAATGTCCTCGAACAGCACGTACCCGCCGTACGCGAATTAGTCGATCGAGGAAATACCGTGGGCAGGAAAGAAAAAGCCAGAACCGACCGAAACCGGGACCGCCGCCTCCCCGCGACATTTCCAACTGTCGATTTCAGGCCGGTATACGGGCTCGCGAGAACTTGACGCGCCGCCTTCCCGGGCAACATACCCAGTGGCTCCTGATGGCGCGCCCACGCTCGCTTACCGTTGCGGGGGCAGCACAGGCATTGGTTCTGATCCGCACCTGTTTCCCGTTTAACCCGGCTCGAAATTCGTGAGCCGGGCACCCGAGATCGTGTTTCAGTCAGCGCCCACTTACGGATAGCAAGGCGAACTGAAACGCCGTGGATTGTACATGCCGGCCTGAAGCCGCTCAAATAGGGCCCGGCGCCCGAGCCATGGCCGGTGCCCCTGATTCAAAGCCGCCGATTCGTGCCGCCCCGGAGTTGGCATTGCGACGCGTCGCCTGAATCAGGCGCCGGCTTAATCGGGCTGCTGTCAGGATTTCCCGCATTGCGTCAACCGCTTATATTCCAATGTGCTATCCGGAAAAACCAATGCCGGTCCCTGTCAGCGCCCCGCCCAATGCGCTTTTTGGGGCCCGGCAGTTCATATCAAATCACATTCAAAAATACTCGTTAGCAGTTGACTTAACAGAATTTTTTCCTCTATAGTGCAAAGATGGAAGCGGACCTCAAAACGCTCGAGCAGAAAGTCACTCAATTCGTCGAGCTCTGTCAGCGCTTGCGTGTCGACAACCACCAATTGCGCCAGCAGCTTGCTTCCATCCTCAACGACAACAAACTGCTCGAAGAAAAAGTCAGCCACGCCACCAGCCGGTTGGAAAATCTGCTCAACCAGATTCCCGAAGATAACGCATGAGCGCCGAACCAAAGGGCCTGCAGATCAGCATCATGGGGCGCGAATTTCGCGTCGCCTGCCCGGAGGAAGAACAGAAAGGTCTGCTCGAAGCCGTCGATTATCTGAACCGGAAAATGCAGGAGATCAAGGAGAACGGCAAAGTGATCGGTCTCGAGCGCATCGCGATCATGGCCGCGCTCAATATCGCGCATGAATTGCTCTCGACGAAAGTCGGCGGCGGTTTTGACATCGCAGAGATAAAGCGTAGAATAAATGCCATGGAAACGGTTCTTGATCAGGCGATATCCGATCAGAATGAACTGTTCTGAGTTTCCCCTGCGGTGTTCGTTAAGACTTTATATTCTTTGAACCAATAATTTCTTTCTGGTTGCCGATTCTGGCAGTTCCGGTGTGCGCGTCCGACATGGAAGCGCCTAATGGACTCGAAAGGTGACCACCTTGAACCCTCGGTTCAAGATGCGGGTCTGACGGCACAGGCGGGGGTCCCAACAAAAAATGCGGCGCGGCCGCATTTTTTTCGACCAGCATTCACTGTTCACGATTTGCCGTTCACCGATTTATGCGCTACTGGTTGATGAAGTCCGAGCCTTCCGCCTACGGCATCGATGACCTGGCGCGGGAGCCGAAGAAAACCACCGCGTGGTGGGGCGTGCGCAATTACCAGGCGCGCAATTTCATGCGCGACCAGATGCGGGTCGGCGACCGCGCATTTTTCTACCATTCGAGCTGCGAGGAGCCGGGCATCGTCGGCATCGTCGAAGTCAGCCGGCCGGCCTATCCTGACGAGACGCAATTCGACCGCAGCAGCAAATACTTCGATTCGCAATCGACGCGGGACGCTCCGCGCTGGATGAACGTCGATGTAAAGCTCGTCAAGAAAACGCGGATTGTCGGGCTTGCCGAATTACGCAGCCGCAAAGAGCTGAAAAACATGCGTGTGCTCGCCCGGGGCAATCGCCTGTCGATCACGCCCGTTGATCCCGCCGAGTGGGAATGCATCATGGGAATGCTTTAGAGCCCGGCGGCGGCGTTATGACTTTTACCGAATTATTGCAGCAACTCGAAACGAGTCTGCCCGCGCAAATACTCGACGGCGACGCCGCGGAAACGCTCGGCAAAGCCCGCGCCGGCAAACACCGGAATGCCCTGGCGGGGAAAATCATCGCCTGCCTGTTCGAAAAAAGCGCGCTGCCCGACGCCACCGCGCCCATCACGCGCTCACAAGCGATCGCCGCGCTCGCGCCGATCCGTCTTGAATTCATGAAGGATGATGCGCCGGCCGAGGGTTTCCGGCTGGTCGAGAAAATCGTTCATGCGATCGATGGTGCGTTCAACGACGAGGCGCTGAGACTCAAAGCCGCGGGCGATCCCCGGTGACCGACTGGTGGTGGGCCTACCTCGCCCTGGGTGCCTTTGTCGGCTTCTTTGCCGGCCTGCTGGGCATCGGCGGCGGCGCGGCGATGGTGCCGGTGCTGGCCTTCATCTTTGCCGCAAAAGCGTTCGCGCCGGCGCATGTCGTGCACCTGGCGCTGGGTACGGCGATGGCGACGATCCTGTTCACGTCGGTGTCCAGCGTGCGCGCGCACGAGCAGCATGGCGCGGTCAACTGGAAAATCGTCCGGCGAATGGCCGCCGGCATCGTCGTCGGCACCTTTGGCGGCGCCCTGCTCGCCAGCGTGCTCGATCTGCGCCTGCTGACCATCGTGTTCACGATATTGATCTACTACCTGTCTGCGCAGATGCTGTTTGGCCGCAAGCCGCAGCCCGGCACGATGCCGCAGACCATAGCCGGCACCAGCCTCGCCTCGGCCGGCATCGGCGTGATTTCCAGCCTGACTGCAACCGGCGGTGCCGCTCTGGTGATTGCCTATCTGGTCAAGCGCGGCACCCGCATTCACGAAGGCATCGGCACGGCCGCAGCCATCGGCTGGCCGCTCGCCGCGTCCGGCACCGCGGGTTATGTGCTTACCGGTTGGGGCAAGGCAGGGTTGCCGGAATACAGCGTCGGCTATGTTTACCTGCCGGCGCTCGCCGGCATTGTCGTCGCCAGCATGCTGCTGGCCCCGGTAGGCGCGCGGCTCGCCCACCGCACGCCGAGCACGACATTGAAAAAGATCTTCGCCATCATCTTGTTCCTGCTGGCGACGAAAATGCTCGTGAGCTTTTTCTAGGCCTCAGACAATTTTGTCCGTGCGCAGGCGGGCGATCTCGGCAGGGCCGAGCTTCAGTACGTCACGCAGAATTTCGTCCGTATGCTGCCCCAGTGTCGGCGGCGGCAGCTTGTATTCCACCGGGGTCGCCGAAAACCGCATCGGGCTCGCCACCAGCGGCACCTTCCCCGCGGTCGGGTGATCCATTTCGATTTTCACGCCGCGCGCGACGACCTGGGGCTCGGCGAACACCTGTGCCAGATCGTTGATCGGCCCGTTGGGCACACCGGCGGCCTCCAGCGCATCCACCCATTCCCGCGTCGTGCGCTGCCTGAACACGGCGTTGAGCTGCGCGGTGATTTCGTCGCGGTTCTCGACGCGCTTGGCATTGGTCGCGAACCGCGGATCCCGGGCGAGCGCCTGGCAGCCGGCGACCTCGCAGAACTTGTTGAACAGGTTGTCGTTGCCGCAGGCGAGGATGATGTCGCCGTCTTTGGTGCGAAAGGTCTGGTACGGCACGATGTTGGGATGGGCGTTGCCCAGCCGGCCCGGCACTTCCCCGCTCGCAAGATAGTTCATTCCCTGGTTGGCGAGAAACGCCACCTGCGTGTCGAGCAGGGCGAGATCGAGATGCTGGCCAACGCCGGTTTCCGCGCGATGGGCAATCGCCGCGCACACGGCGATCGTCGCGTACATGCCGGTCATGATGTCGACGATCGGCACGCCGACGCGTTGCGGCCCGCCCCCCGGCAAATCATCGCGCTCGCCGGTGATGCTCATCAGCCCGCCCATGCCCTGGATCATGAAATCGTAACCCGGGCGGTCGCGATACGGACCGGAATGGCCAAAGCCCGTCACCGAACAATAAATCAGCCGCGGGTTGAGCTTTTTCAGGTCGTCGTATCCGAGCCCGTAGCGCGCGAGATCGCCGAACTTGTAGTTTTCCAGCAGCACGTCGCATTTGCCGGCAAGCTCGCGCACGATGTTTTGTCCCTCGGCCTTGGACAGGTTGACGGTAATCGACTTCTTGCCGCGGTTGGCCGAAGCAAAATACGCCGACTCCTTCGTGTCCTTGCCCTGGGCATCCCTGAGCCAGGGCGGGCCGAACGCGCGCGAGTCGTCGCCGCTGCCGGGACGTTCGACCTTGATCACCTCGGCGCCGAGATCGGCGAGGTTCTGCCCGGTCCATGGCGCGGCAAGCACGCGCGAAAGATCGAGCACACGGATATGGGATAACGGTCCTGGCATGATTTATCTCGAAAAATTTTGAACCGCTAAGTGATACGCGACGGACGCAAAGGGAACTGCCTCGGAATACAAACCTGTTCCTGCACTTCCTTGGCGCGCTTGGCGGCCTTGGCGGTAAAGATGTTGATGTTTATCGACCGACAAATTTCGGCTTTTGTCTTGTTGATGAACGCGTCGTAACCGATGCGGTAATCCTCGGTATTGAAATACGCGAAATTCTCTTCGATCTCCTGCGGCGTGAGCGGCGCGGGCCGGGGGGTCAACCGCCGCACAAACTGCTTGTGCCAGCGCGCCACCAGCGGGGCGCCGGCGGCGATGCGCCGCGCGGTTGCGTAAGCCTCTTCCTGCAGCCGGTCGTCGGGCACGACTCGCGTCAGCAGGCCCTTGGCGTCCGCTTCGCGCGCGTCCCACACCCTGCCTTCGAGCAGGATTTCCAGCGCCACCGCCCGCCCCACGAGCGGCAGCAGCGCCGCGAGCTCATCGCAGCCTATGGCAAATCCCAACCGGTTGATCGGCACGCCGAAGCGGCCGGACTCCCCGCTGATCCTGAGGTCGCACTGGCAGGCGATCTCGAGTCCGCCGCCGACGCAGGCCCCGTGGATCATGGCAACCGTCGGATGACGGCATTCGCCCACCGCCTGCAGCGCCCCATGGACATATTCGAGGTGGTAGACCTTGCCCTGCTCGACGTTGTCGCGCACCTGCGCGAATTCGGCGATGTCGGCGCCGGCGGCAAACGCGCTGTCGCCCGCGCCGCGCAGCACGATACAGCGCAGGTCGTCGTTTGCCGACAATTCCCGCATCACCCGTGCGAGCTCCCGCCACATGGCGACGGTTAGGGCGTTGAGCTTGGCGGGATTGCTCAGGCTCACTGTCGCCACAGTGTCGGCGCACTCAACCAGTATGCCTGCGCTCATCAACTAACCGCTCAGGAGAAAGACCGTCATTTTATACCAAGAGCCCCCAACCTCATGCGAAAAGGCCGCGCATATAGCCCGCTGCGATCAACGCCGCGACGCCGGTGATAACGCCAACGAAGAGGTTTTTGCGGCTGATGTAAAAAGCGGCGAGCGCCAGTACGCAAGCGAGCAGGCGGTCGGTCAGCGGACTCGTTGCCAGCATGCCGGACGGCATGACGATAAGGCGCGTAATGAGGCCGGCGACCATCGCATAGGCGACACAGGCGACCCATTTGAAGAGTTCGCTGTCGGTCCGGATGCGCCCGGAAAAAAGCACCCCCAGCCCGCGCCAGGCGTAGGTTCCCGCGGCGCTCGCGAGCACCACGATCCAGAGTTCAGCGCTTTGTGCGTCCATGCTTTTTTTGAATGAAATAAGCGAGCGTGCCGCCGACCAATCCGGACAGCGGCACACTCCATTCCGGACTCACCAGGTGAAACAACGGGCCCGCTGCCGCGCCACAGGCGAGCGCCCATGCAGCCAGCGCGGTGCGCGCATCCCCGACGAGGATCACGAAAAAATAGACCGGCGTGAGAAACACGAATCCGAGACGCAGCGGCGCCGGGAACCATCCGGCAAGGAAATAACCGGCTGCCGTTGCAACGATGCTGACCGCCCAGCACGCCGCGGCAAACCCGATGAAATACGGCAGGCGCCGCTCCTGCGGCAATTCCGGGCAGCGTTGCATCGCCCACGCCCAGCCGGTCATGGCGACCAGATGCGCCGCGAGATAAACAGCGGGGCCGAATGGCGCGGATGGCGGATCACCGGCATCAGCGACATCGTCATCGGCAGAAACCGCGCCCCCGTGAGCATGACCCCCAGCACCGTCAGATATCCCGGCGCGCCGCTGCTGTGCATTTCCAGCAGCACGATCTGCCCGGGCAGCGCCCAGATGCCCGCGGTGCAGAGCATCGCCAACCACACGTTGAACCCGTAATCGAGGGCGAACGCGCCGAAACCGATCATGCCGGCGGCAAGCACCGCCGCCGGCACGCCGCCGGCATCACGGGCGCCGGCAAGACAGGCGTTGCCGTCAGTCATCGTCGAGCGTCACGACGGCGCCGGACTCGATCGACTTGATCACGGCCTCGAATGCGGCGACGGTATTGACCATGTGTGAGGTCGGGATCGGGTACGGCGCGCGGCCGGCTACCGCGTCGGCAAACGCATCGAACTCAGCGCTCAGAGAATCTACCGGCTCGAAATGGGTTGCCCGGGGTTGCGCGCCGGCCGAATGCAGCACCAGGCCATGCTCGCCCAGCGCTTCGGCCGACCCCTTGTCGCCGAACACATGCACGCGCCAGTAAAACGGCGTCGCCCGGACCGCGGCGAGCGTGCCGCTGATGCGATTTTCGAATTCGAACAGCACCGATACCGTGTCGAGCGGGTCGGGCTGTGGTTTGCGTGAGATGAGCTGCGCGTTCACGCGGCGCACCGGACCGGCCAGGCTGACCACGGCATCCAGCGCATGAATGCCGGATCCGGTCATGCCCCCGCCCGGAGATTCCGCGGGCGAATCGCGCCAGGTTGCAAAGTTTTTATTCGAATTCAGATTGGAGTAGTGCGCCTCGACGTGCAGGAGTTCGCCGAGCTCGCCGCTCGCCACCACCCGCCTCAATTCGCGCATCGACGGCCAGAAGCGCTTGTTGGTCCCGATTCCCAGCACGACCCCGGCCTGCTGACACGCCTGGACTGAACGCACGGCATCAGCCTTCTTCATCGCCAGCGGCTTTTCGCAAAACACCGCCTTGCCGGCCCGGGCGACCTCGATAACCTGCGCCGTGTGCAGTGAATGCGGCGTCGCCAGCACCACGGCCTGCACCCGCGGATCGGCAAGCGCATCCGCAAGGTCGGTCGACAATTCGAAACCGTGCTGGGTGGCGAATTCGCGCACGGCATCGGGCTCCTTGCTGACGCCGCGGATGAACCGCAGGCGTTCGCTCTTGCCTTGCACCGCGTTGACGATGTTTCTGCCCCACCAGCCGAGGCCTATGATCGCCGCATTGATCATGCTTGTTATCCCCGTAAAATCAGGTGAGTTTACCCGCCTTCCGTTCAATCTCGCCATGCCCGCGCGCCGGTTGACAGTGGTCGGGCAGGGGGGTTACCGTGACGCAAAACCGCCCGAACATAATCCGGGGTGGCGCCCTGACCGCGCACACTCCTTTCACGTCAAACCACCAGGGAGGAGTTATGAAGCGACTGTTGCTTGCGGCCATTTTGGGATTTGCCGCTGTCTGCGGCCATGCGCAGGATTACCCGTCGCGCGTGATCAGCATCACCGTACCGAACCCGCCTGGCGGGATGAATCAAATCCACGCGCTGCCGTTGTCCACGGTGCTGGAAAAGCTCACCGGCCAGCCGGCTCCGGTCATCAACCGGCCGGGTGGCACTGCGGCAGTCGGCACCGCCTACGTGGCCAACCAGCCGCCCGACGGCTACAACCTGCTCATCACCACCCCGAATCTGTATCTGGTGATCGAAAAGGACAAGCTGTACGGGATCAAGTCTCCCTTTTCGCTGGAACAGATCGCCCCGGTCGCCCTGTTGAGCGCCGATCCGCTGACCATGGTCGTGCACCCTTCATTGCCCGTTAAGAGCGTGAAGGAGCTCGTCGCGCTCGCGAAATCGCGCCCGAACGAGATGATTTTCTCGTCCTCCGGTCCGTACGGCATCACGCACACGCCGATGGCGATGTTCATGGACGCGGCGGGACTCAAAATGCGCCATCTGCCGACCACCGGCGGCGGACCTGCGATCACGCAGGTACTGGGCGGCCACGCGCAGGTCACCGCGAGCGGGCCGGCTGCCGTGTACCCCCATGTCAAATCCGGCAAGCTGCGCGCGCTTGCCAACTGGGGCGTGAAACCGCATCCGTCGCTCCCGGACGTCAAGCCTCTCAAGGATTACGGCTACAACGTCGAAGCGTATCTCTGGGTGGGCGTATTTACCGCGGCCGGCGTGCCGGCTCCGGTGATGACCAAGGTGCGCGAAACGATCCGCAAGGCCGCAGCCGATCCTTTGTTCGTGCAGTCGCTGGAAAAAGCCCACGTCGTGCCCGATTATCGCGACACGCCGGAATTCAAGCAGTTCTTTGACGCCGACTACCAGCGCATGGCGGCGGTCATCAAGAAAATGGGCAAGCTCTGACCCAAAGCCGCCCCTTATCAAGCACGGGCCCGCGCCGCTAACCGCCCGCGGCCCGTGTGCAGAACCGCCTCCGGCCCGGGACCGGGAACCGCAACTAGACGATGCCTCAGACCCGGCGCCTCGCCCGTCTTCCTCATGAAAATCAAATATATCGAACCCATCTCCGTCCGGCTGCCGATGCTCAAGCCGGTCAAAATGTCATTCGAGGAAGTCAGCAGCGCCAACAACGCGCTGGTGCGGCTCGAAACCGATGACGGCGTCGTGGGCTGGGGTGAGGCCGCCTCGGCCCCGACCATGACCGGGGAAACCATGGAAGGCATGGCGGCGGCGATACGGTACCTCGCCCCCCTGCTCGCAGGCTTGCCAGCGGATGAGATCAGCGTCGCGATGGCCCGCTGCGACCGTTACCTTTATGGCAACCTTGCCGCCAAATCGGCGATCGAAATGGCGCTGCATGATGCACTGGGCCGGGCCACCGGAAAACCCGTCTACGAACTTCTTGGCCACAGACTGCGCAGCCGCGTGGCGGTGCTGCGCATGATCGGCACTGGCAATGTTGACACCGACGTCGAGGAGGCAAAACGCAGAAAAGCGGAAGGTTATGTCGCCTTCAAGATCAAGGTTGGCGTCGCCGGCCCGCTCGAAGATGCGGAGCGCACGCGCAGGGTATGCGCGGCCTTGGGCGATGGCGTGCTGGTCTGCGCCGACGCCAACCAGGGCTGGTCGGCGGAACAGGCCGTCGCCTATGTGCGCGCGGTCGAGGATAGCGGGCTCGCTTTTTTCGAGCAGCCGGTGGCGGGAGACGATCTCGAAGGCATGGCCGAGGTGGCGCGCGCGAGCCGCATCAGGATCTGCTGCGACGAGGGCCTGCACAGCCTCGACGATCTGCGTCGCCACCACGCGGCGGGCGCCGCCCACGGCGGCAGCCTCAAAACCATCAAGCTCGGCGGCATGAAACCGGTGTACGACGCGGCGCTGCTGTGCGAATCCCTCGGCATGAAGGTCAATCTCGCCTGCAAGATTGCGGAATCCGGGATCGCCACCGCCGCCATGCTGCATCTCGCCGCGGCCGTTCCCTCGGTGGATTGGGGCGTCAGTCTCACCAGCCAGTATCTGACCGACGATGTGCTGAAACAACCGCTGCACTTCGCTGATGGTCACGCCGAAGTGCCCGCCGGCCCCGGCTCTGGGAATTGAAGTTGACGAAGCGAAAGTGCGCCGTTACGCCGTTCGCCACTGAAACAGGAACGGCAGGCGTGTCCGGCAACACACCGCGCAGGGCAAGGCAATTTCGGGAAAGCAGGCGGTTTGCCCTGCCGCCTGCGGAAGCTTAGAATACGGCACCCGTGTTTGCGGACAAAAATCTGTCATGCAGCGTAAAAATAAGCGCCGCGACATTGCGGTCAATCGACAACCCTGGAGGAGACTCAAATGACCAAGTTCGGATGGATTAGAGTTGCGGCAACCCTTGCCGCCGTTGCGCTGGGCG
Source organism: uncultured beta proteobacterium (assembly GCA_963734595.1). Taxonomy (GTDB): domain Bacteria; phylum Pseudomonadota; class Gammaproteobacteria; order Burkholderiales; family SG8-41; genus CAKKQX01. The sequence continues at coordinate 777,886 of CAVTHV010000037.1, read as the reverse complement.
GCTCGGCCCTGGCTGCCACGGTGACGTTACGCGCCTCGCACCAGTTCCCCGGCGGCAAGGGCGACGTGCGCGACGACATGGTGCAGATGATCGCGCGCGATGCCAAGGCGGCAAACGTCGATCTGGAAATCCAGGTCTACCCCGGCGCCTCGCTGTTCAAGCCGGAGCAGCAGTGGAACGCAATGGTGAACGGCCAGCTCGACATGACCCTGTTTCCGCTCGATTACGCGAGCGGCCAGGTGCGCGCTTTCAGCGCCACCCTGATGCCCGGCCTGGTGCGCAGCTATGACCGCGCCAAGCGCCTGAACAATTCGCAGTTCATGAAGGACATCCGGGCGCATATCGAAAAGGCCGGGCGTCATCGTTCTGTCGGACGCCTGGTTCGGCGGCGGCATGGCTTCCAAGCGCAGCTGCATCCTGCGAGCCCGAGGACGTGAAGGGGCTGAAGTTCCGCGCCGCGGGCCCGACCTTCGCGCAGATGTGGCAGGCCGCGGGCGCCTCGATCGTCTCGGTGCCGTCGAACGAAATCTACAATGCGTTCCAGACCGGCGTCGCCGAGGGTACCGACACCAGCATGGGCAGCTTCCTGTCCTTCCGTCTCTACGAGCAGGCGAAGTGCCTGACCACTCCCGGCAACAACGCGCTGTGGTTCATGTACGAGCCGGTGCTCATGTCGAAGAAGAGCTTCGACAAACTCGACAAGAAGCAGCAGGACGTGCTGATCGCAGGCCGGCAAGAAAGCGCAGAAGTACTACGAGGACAAGGCCGAGTCGGTCGACGCGGCGACGATCAAGGCGTACAAGGATCACGGCGTCGAGATCAAGAGCCTGACCGACGCCCGAGTACAACCAGTGGATCGAGGTGGCGAAGAAGAGTTCCTACGCAGAGTTCGCGAAGGACGTGCCGGACGGCAAGAAACTGATCGACGAGGCGATGAGCGTCAAGTAAACAGCGCCGGATCACTTTTGGTCGGCGGGCGGCGTGAGCCGCCCGCCGGTTTTCCGCGCCAGTTCTGACGACCGGCCTCGCGCCAGCAACCCATGGATAACTTTGCCCGCGCCGTCAGAGCTGATCTCGCGGCTCTGCGGCTATGTCGCGGCGGCGCTGATCGCCTGTCGGCGTCGTCGTCGTCTGCGAGATGGTGTTCGTGCGCTACGTGCTCAACGAGAACACCATCTGGCAGACCGATTTCGTCACCTACAGCCTGGTCGCGGCGACGTTCATCGGCAGCCCGTACGTGCTGTTGACACGCGGCCACGTGAACGTCGACGTGCTGCCGCACTACCTCGGCCAGCGCCCGCGTTACTGGCTCGCGCTGGTCTCGACCCTGATGGCGATGGCGTTCTGCATCGTCATGATGGTGCTCACCTGGCATGTATTGGCGCGAGGCGTGGAGCCAGAGCTGGCTCTCGAACACGATGTGGCGCGTGCGCCTGTGGATCCCCTACGCCTCGATGCCGATCGGCCTTGGCATCCTGACGCTGCAATACGTCGTCGAGCTATTTTGCCTGGTCACCGGCCGCGAGCCGCCCTTCGGCATCGGAACGGAGCGCCGGACATGAGCCCGTCAACGCAGGGCGCGATCGTCCTCGTCGTCACGCTGGTCGTGCTGCTCTCGGGCGCGCCGGTCGCCTTCGGCCTGGGCGCGCTCTCGATCGCCTTCATCGTGATCTTCCAGGGGTTCGACGCGCTGCACGTGGTGGCCGAGACATTCTTCGCCGGGTTGAACGACTTCACGCTGGTATCGATCCCGATGTTCGTGATGATGGGCGCGGCGATCGGCTCGTCGCCGGCGGGCAAGGATCTGTACGAGGCGCTCGACCGATGGCTGTATCGCCTGCCGGGCGGCCTCGCGATTTCCAACCTCGGTGCGTGCGCGATTTTCGCCGCGCTCACCGGCTCCTCGCCTGCGTGCTGCGCCGCGATCGGCAAGATGGGAATTCCCGAGATGCGCAAACGGGGCTATCCCGACGACGTGGCGACCGGATCGATTTGCGCCGGCGGCACGCTCGGCATCCTGATTCCGCCGTCGATCACCTTCATTCTTTACGGCATCGCCACCGAGACCTCGATCGGGCGCCTGTTCCTCGCCGGCGTGGTGCCCGGCCTGATGCTCACGGGCCTGTTTATCCTGTGGACGCTGTTCATCATCTGGAAGCGCGGATTCCGGTCGCATGCAGCCGATTTCCGCTACAGCTGGAAGGAAAAGTTCCAGTCGATCCCGAAGATCGCGCCGTTCCTCGTCATCATCGCCGGCGTCATGTACGCGCTCTACGGCGGCGCTGCGACCCCATCCGAAGCGGCGGGGGTGGGCGCCGCGCTGTGCGTGCTGCTGGCGGTGGTGATCTACCGCATGTGGGCTCCCAGGGACTGGTGGGTCGATTCTGCGCGACACCACGAGAGAGTCGGTGATGATCCTGATGATCATCGCCGCGGCCGTGTTGTTCGGCTACATGCTGACGTCCCTGTATCTCACGCAGACGCTCGCGCAGGGGATTGCCGATATGCACGTCAACCGCTGGGTGCTGATGGGAATGATCAACGTGTTCCTGCTCGTCAGCGGCTTCTTCATCCCGCCGGCGGCGATCATCCTGATGACCGCCCCGATCCTTTATCCGATCATCAAGGCCGCCGGCTTCGACCCGGTGTGGTTCGGCGTGATCCTCACCATCAACATGGAGATCGGCCTGATCCATCCGCCGGTCGGACTCAACATTTACATCGTCAGCTCGATCGCGCCGGATGTGCCGGTCACGCGCATCATGTGGGGCACCATTCCCTACGTGCTCTGCATGATCCTGCAGATCGTGATCCTGTGCGTATTTCCGGAAATCGCCACCTGGCTGCCCGACCACCTGATGGGCATCACGCACTAAACGGCTGACGTCGCCGCCAGATCCTCGGGGCTTACGGATTTCCTGCAGTTCGGGTTTTGAAGCGCTGCAAGCTTGTCAGGCGCGCAAGGGAATGAGCTTGCCCCGCTACGCGAGCGCCGCCTGCAGCACGCGCGCGACGTGCCACGCCTCACGCTTTGCGCCGTCGTGAATCTGATGGCGGCAGCTCGTGCCGTCGGCGATGAGCAGCGTATCGCCATCGGCTTCGCGCACCGCCGGCAGCAGGGATAGCTCGGCCATTTTCATCGATGCCTGATAATGCCCGGCATCGAAGCCGAAGCTGCCCGCCATGCCGCAACAGCCCGACTCGATCAGCCCGACTTTCAGTTCGGGAATCAGGCTCAGCACGCGCTGTACCGCGGGCATGACGGCAAAGGCTTTCTGATGACAGTGGCCGTGCAGCAGCGCTGTTTTCTGCGGCAGGGCCTTGAGTTTCAAAACGAGCCGTCCGGCATCATGCTCGCGCGCCAGAAACTCCTCGAACAAAAGAGCGTTGAGCGCGAGCTGCGACGTTTCTGCCCCGGGCAGCATGGACAGGAACTCGTCGCGCAGACTGAAGAGGCAGGAAGGCTCGAGGCCCACCACCGGGATGCCGCGGTCGACGTAGGGTTTGAGCGTTTCGATCATGCGGCGCGCTTCGTGCTTTGCTTTATCCACCAGGCCGCCCGCGAGAAACGTGCGGCCGCAGCAAAGCGGGCGGGCGCTGTCTTGCGCTTGTGGCAGGTGAACGGTGTAGCCTGCGGCCTGCAGGACGTCGAATGCGGCGCGCGCATTGTCCGGCTCGAAGTAGCGGTTGAAGGTGTCGACGAAGAGGACGACCTCCCCTATTGCTCCCGCATTTTCCCCGCGACGCGGTGCAGGAGGAGTCCGTATCGAATGCGTCGCTGCGCCATTTCGGCAGCGAGCGCTCCTTCGCAAAACCCAGGAAACCCTTGAACGTGCTTTGCAGCACGTTCACGAGAGGCGAGATGCGGGGAGCGAACTGCGCATAACGGGGAAGATACGCGATGAGCCGCTCCTTGAGCGGCAGGCCGTGGCGCTCGCGGTAGTGATGCAGAAACTCGATCTTCATCTTGGCCATGTCGACGCCGGTCGGGCACTCGCGCTTGCAGCCCTTGCACGACACGCACAGGTCGAGCGTTTCGAACATCGCATCGGAAGTGAAGGCCCCGGGGCCGAGCTGGCCCGAAATCGCCAGCCGCAGCGTGTTGGCGCGGCCGCGCGTCAGGTGCTGCTCTTCGCGCGTGACGCGGTACGACGGACACATGGTGCCGGCATCGAACTTGCGGCAATGGCCATTGTTGTTGCACATCTCGACCGCCTTGTCGAAACCGCCCCACTCCGACCAGTCGAGCACGGTGTCGATTTTTTCGGCTTGGTAGCCGGGCTTGAAGCGGAACAGCGAACGGTCGTCCTGTTTGGACGGCCGCACGATCTTGCCCGGATTCATGAGCCCCCTGGGATCGAAGATCTCCTTGATCTCCTCGAAGGCGCGGGTGAGCCTGGGGCCGAAAAACGGCGCGATCCATTCCGAGCGCGCGAGGCCGTCGCCATGTTCGCCCGAGTAGGCGCCTTTGTACTGCCTGACCAGCTCGGCGGCTTCTTCGGCGATGGCGCGCATTTTTTGCGCGCCGTCTTCACGCATGTTCAGAATCGGGCGCACATGCAGGCAGCCGACCGAGGCATGTGCGTACCACGTGCCTTTGGTGCCGTGTTTCTCGAACACGGCGGTCAGGCGATCGGTGTATTCGGCGAGATGTTCGAGCGGCACCGCGCAGTCCTCGATGAAAGACACCGGCTTGCCGTCGCCTTTCATCGACATCATGATGTTGAGTCCGGCCTTCCTCACCTCCCATACGTCGCGCTGCAGCTGCGCGTCGGCAATTTCCACCACGCCGCCCGGGAAACCAAGGTCACCCATCAGCTCGCCCAGCTGTTTCAGCTTCGCCAGCTGCTCGTCACGGTCATCGCCTGCGAATTCGACCAGCAGGATCGCATCGGGATCGCCCTTGATGAATTTCTCGACCGTGGCCCTGAACGCAGGATTGTCGCGTGCCAGCGCGATCATGGTGCGGTCGACCAGTTCGACCGCGACGGGCTTGAGCTTGACCAGATGCTGCGCCGCCTGCCATCGCCTGGTAAAAAGCCGGGAAATGGCAGACGCCGAGCGTCTTGTGTTTCGGCAGCGGCGACAGATTGCAGATGGAGGCGCTGCGAATAGGCCAGCGTGCCTTCGGAGCCTACCAGCAGGTGCGCCATGTTGAGCGGCGCCGCTGCCATCATGTCGAGGTTATAGCCGCCGACGCGGCGCAACAGCTTGGGATAGCGCTGCTCGATTTCCCCGGCCTCGCGCGCGGCGATCGCGCGGATTTTACTGACCAGTTCGACATAGCCCTGCGGTCCGTCAAGCTGCGACAGGTCGCCCGGCACGGCGCCAAAATGAAATTGCGAGCCGTCGGCCAGCACCGCCTCGATGCCGCGCACGTTGTGCACCATGTTGCCGTAATGGATAGAGCGCGAGCCGCAGGAATTGTTGCCGGCCATGCCGCCCAGCGTCGCCTGCGCGCTGGTCGAGACATCGACCGGATACCACAGGCCGTGCGGCTTGAGATACGCATTGAATTGGTCGAGCACCACGCCGGGCTGCACGATCGCCGTGCGCGCCTCTTTATCGAAAGCGATGATCTGATTCAGGTGCTTGCTGTTGTCGATGACGAGCGCTGCACCGACGGTCTGCCCGCACTGCGAGGTGCCGCCGCCGCGCGGCAACAGCGGCACGCCCTCGTCCACTGCGATCTGCAGCGCGATCAGCGCATCCTGCTCGGTCTCGGGCACCACGACACCGACCGGTTCGATCTGGTAAATCGAGGCATCGGTCGCATAACGGCCGCGCGACGCGGCATCGAACAGCACCTCGCCCCGGATTTCGCGCCGCAGGCGCGCGGCCAGCGCACCGTGGTCAGGGCCTGCCTTGACGGCTTTGATCGGAAACACCGGCGCATTCATCGCGATCAGTCCTGAGTTGTGGCGCCCAGCGCCTCCATCACCAGCACCAGCTTGTTGGCGAGGTGGTCGCGCAGCAGCGCCTGCAGGCGCGCGCTGTCGCGCGCGGACAGCGCGTCCAGAATTTCCTCGTGTTCCCTGACCGCCTTGTCCCAGCGCTCGCGCGACAGGTTCGCCATGTAGCGCGCGCGCCGGACGTGGGCATTGAGGCCGCGATAGACCTGGGCCAGCGTCGCATTGCCTGCGCACTCGACGAGCCGGATATGGATCTGCTGGTTGCAGCGGAAGTACTGCGCGAGCTCACCCCGCGCGTGGTGCGCAACCATCTGGTAATGGAGCGCGCGGATTTCGGCAATGTCGGCATCGGTTGCGTTGCGGCAGACCAGTTCCCCGGCCAACGCTTCGAGCGAACCCAGTACCGTAAAAATCTCGCGCACCTTCGCGGCCCTGAGCGGCGCCACCACCGCGCCGCGGTTCGGCAGCAATTCGACCAGGCCTTCCGACGCCAGATACTTGATCGCCTCCCGCAGCGGCGTGCGCGAGATGCCGAGTTGCGCGGCGAGCACGCGCTCGTTCAACTTGGTCTCGGGCGCCAGCCCGCCCTGCACGATCATGTCGCGCAGCTGATCGACGACCTCTTCATGCAACAGGCGGCGTTCGGTCAGCGCAACGGCCTTGCCCACGACTGCGGCGTGAATTTGGGTGGAATCCATCGTGAACCCATGCTGAAAATTAATTTGTATGCATAATACGCGGCTCTTGCACAAACATCAATTTCAATTAATATAATAAAAACAAGGTAGTATGTTAACACTTAGTCATTCGGCATGTTCGCATTGAATTTTGCATACAAAACACGGTTGAAAGCCTGTTTACGCTGAGTTACCATCGGCCTCTGATTTCCGAGGAGAGCCGATATGGCACATCTTGCCGGCCGACATTTTCTGCAGATTCCGGGACCGACCAATGTCCCCGAGCGCGTGTTGCGCGCCATCGACAGCCCGACCATCGATCACCGCGGCCCGGAGTTTCAGCGTCTCGGCCAGGAAGTGCTGGCCGGATTGAAACAGGTATTCAAAACCCGGGGTTCGGTGGTGATCTTCCCCGCCTCGGGCACCGGCGCGTGGGAAGCGGCGCTGGTCAACACCCTCTCGCCCGGCGACAAGGTGCTGATGGTCGAAACCGGCCAGTTCGCGACGCTGTGGTTCAACATGGCGAACAAACTCGGGCTCGCGCCCGAGTTTATAAAAGGGGACTGGAGACATGGCGCCGATCCGGCGGCGATCGAGGCCAGCCTCGCCGCGGACCGCAGGCACGAAATCAAGGCGGTGTGCGTCGTGCATAACGAGACGTCCACCGGCGTCACCTCGCGCGTCGGCGAGGTCCGCAAAGCGATCGATCGCGCCCAGCACCCGGCGCTGCTCATGGTCGACACCATCTCCTCGCTCGCCTCGATCGATTACCGTCACGACGAATGGGGCGTCGATGTCACCGTCGCCGGCTCGCAGAAGGGGCTGATGCTGCCGCCGGGATTGTCGTTCAACGCGATCGGCGACAAAGCGCTCAGCGCGTCGAAATCCGCCAAGCTGCCGCGTTCCTACTGGTCATGGGACGAGATGCTCGCCAGCAACAAGAACGGCTTTTTCCCCTATACCCCCGCAACCAATCTGCTCTACGGCCTGCGCGAAGCGCTGAAGATGCTGGTCGAAGAAGAAGGCCTGGAAAACGTATTCAAGCGCCATGACCGTCACGCCGAGGCTACGCGCCGCGCGGTGCGCGCGTGGGGACTCGAGATCCTGTGCCTCAACCCGGCTGAATATTCGAGCGCGCTGACCGCGGTGCTGATGCCGGAGGGCCACAGCGAAGTCGCATTCCGCAAAGTCGTGCTCGATCATTTCAACATGTCGCTCGGCAGCGGGCTCGGCAAGATCGCAAACAAGGTATTCCGTATCGGGCACCTCGGCGATTTCAACGATCTCATGCTGTGCGGCACCCTGTGCGGCGTCGAGATGGGGCTTGCGCTGGCCGGCGTGCCGCACAAGCAAGGCGGCGTCGCCGCGGCGACGGAATATCTGGTCCACGGCGAAGCGGCTGGCTCGAAAAAGCGCGCCGCCTGAATCAAGAAATGGCCTGGCGAGCGACTCGTCAGGCGCATCACCGGTTGCTGTTTACAACAAAAGGAGGAGGAATATGAAACGCGTTGCATCTGTCTCATTGCTTGTGGCATTACTCTCAGCGCTGGCGCCCGCCGGCGCGCAGGAATATCCGAGCCGGCCGATCCGCATGGTCGTGCCGTTCGCGCCCGGGGGCGGCTCCGACATCTCCGGCCGCGTCCTTGCGGAAGGCCTGGGCAAGGCTCTGGGCCAGCAGGTCGTAGTGGACAACCGGCCCGGCGCCGGCAGCACGATCGGCACCGACATCGTCACCAAGGCGACGCCCGACGGCTACACCATGCTGCTCGGCAACATCAGTCTGGCCTTCAACGCCGCGCTGTACAAAAAGCTTCCCTACAAGTCGGTGCGTGATCTCATCCCCGTGTCGCTCGTCGTGCAGCAGCCCAACATCCTGGTCAATCACCCATCCCTGCCGGCAAAGACGCTCAAGGAATTCATTACGCTCGCGCGCTCCTCGCCAGGCAAGTTCACCTTCGCCTCCGCGGGTCTCGGCTCGGGCACGCATCTGGCAATGGAACTGCTGAACATGTCGCTCAACATCAAGATGATCCATGTGCCCTACAAGGGCACCGGACCCGCGCTCACCGCCGTGCTGGGCAACGAGGTCACGGTGTTCATGTCGACGTTCGCTTCGGCGCTGCCGCACGTGAAGGCGGGGCGCCTCCACACCTTCGGCGTGACGACCGCGAAACGCGCGCCCGCCCTGCCGGACGTGCCGACGATTGCCGAAGCCGGCGTTCCCGGGTTCAATTACGGCACCTGGTACGGGCTGCTGGTCCCGGCCGGCACGCCGCGTGCCATCGTCGACAAGCTCAACAAGGCCACGGTAGCGCAGCTCCATTCCGCGGAGCTGCGGCAGCGCTACGAATCCCAGGGCATGGAACCGATTCCGTCCACGTCGGCGGAATTCACCGCCAAGCTCAAGTCCGAAACAGAAAAATGGGCGAAGGTCGTGCGGGACGCCAAAATTCCGCAGCAGTGATGCGCTGCGGGGCCGGCATCGCGGTCGGGATCAACGCACACAAGAAAAACGAAACCGGCGCGATGCGCAGGCCCCGTTAGGCCTGCGATGTTTCCGCAAGAATAGGGAAATCAGCTAAAGTAGCCGTGGCGACCTGGCAGCGACCCACCAAAAACCGGGCGCCGGGCACCGTGCAGTCACTCAACCCAAGGAGGAATGTCATGAAACCTTTCAAGCTGCTGTCATTGCTCGCCTGCGCGCTGTTCGCGCATGCCGCGACCGCCCAGACGGAAATCAAGTTCGGCCACGTCGGCGAACCGGGCTCGCTGTTCGCGAAATCGGCCGAGGAATTCGCCAAGAGGGCCAACGCCAAACTCGCCGGCAAGGCCAAGGTCGTGGTATTCGGCTCGAGCCAGCTGGGCGGCGACAAGGAGTTGCTGCAGAAACTCAAGCTCGGCACCGTCGACATGGCGCTGCCCTCGACCGTGATGTCCTCCGAAGTCCGATCTGTTCGGCGTGTTCGAGATGCCGTACCTGGTCAAGGACCGCAAGCACATGCAGCGGATCGAGAAGGAGATATTCTGGTCGAAGCTCGCGCCCGAAGTCGAGAAGAAGGGCCTGCAAGATCCTCGCGGTGTGGGAGAACGGCTACCGGCACATCACCAACAACAAGCGCCCGATCAATGTGCCGGCCGACCTGAAGGGCATCAAGCTGCGCGTGCCCGAAGGCAAGTGGCGCGTGAAAATGTTCCAGGTCTACGGCGCGAATCCGAGCCCGATGAAGTACTCGGAGGTCTTCACCGCGCTGCAAACCGGCGTGATGGACGGCCAGGAAAACCCCTTCAGCCAGATCTACAGCGCCAAGTTCCAGGAAGTGCAGAAATATCTGTCGCTCACCGGCCACGTCTACACGCCCGCCTATGTCACGGTCGGCGCCAAGAAGTGGGCGACGCTGCCTGCTGACGTACGCAAGGTGCTCGAGGACACGGCCAAAGAAATGCAGGCCTTCGTCTACGACACCGCCGAGAAAGACGATAACGATCTGCTCGCCAAAATCAAGGCGGCCGGCGTGCAGGTGAACTCGGTGAACAAGGATGCGTTCATCGCCGCCAGCAAGCCGATCTACGACGACTTCGCGAAGGAAGTGCCCGGCGCGAAAGAAGTGATCGACCGCGCCATCGCGCTCGGCAAATAGCCGGCGGGCGGGCGCCGCCGGCGCCCGCCCCTTCGCTTCGAAATACAGGGAAAGATCAATAATGCTTGCGGAAATTCGCAAGGGCTACGAGCGCATCCTCGAGTGGGTGGTGATCGTCCTGATGGCCGTGCTCGCGACCGAGGTCACGGTCGGTGTGGTGTTCCGCACGATCGGTTTGTCGCTCGCATGGTATGACGAGGTCGCTTCGATCCTGCTCGCGTGGCTTACCTTCTACGGCTCCGCGCTTGCCGCGGTCAAGCGCGGACACATCAGTTGCCCCGAACTGGTCGCAGCCATGCCCCCCCTGGCGCGGGTGGTGCTCGCGCTTTTCGCCGAAGCGCTGGTGTTCGCGTTCTTCATCCTGCTCGCCTACATCGGCTGGTCGGTGCTCGACGTGCTCGCCACCGACTACCTGGTCAGCCTGCCCTCGATCTCGGTCAAGTGACGTGCAGTCGGTGATTCCGATCAGCGCGGTGCTGATCCTGATCGCCGAGGTGCTGAACTTTCCGTCGTACTCGCCGAGGCGCGGCACGGGTACGGCGGGCGGGGCCGAGGACAAGGCGAAGGAGGCGAGCCACTGATGGAGTTGCTGCTGCTGTTCGCCTGCGTGCTCGCGCTGGTGGTCATCAACGTGCCGATCGCGGTTGCGCTCGGCATCGTTGCCGTGACCGCGATGGTCGTGGCGCAAGGGCCTCGCCATCCTGCCCAACCTCGCCGATCGTGATGTACAACGGCGCGACCAGTTTCCCGCTGCTGGCGATCCCGCTGTTCATACTCGCCGGTTCGATCATGAACGCCTCGGGCATTTCGCGGCGGCTGATCGCGTTTGCCTCCGCGATACTCGGTTTCGTCCGCGGCGGGCTGGCGATGGTGTCGATCGGCGCATCGCTGTTCTTCGCCGAGATCTCGGGCTCGGCGGTGGCCGACGTTGCGGCGCTCGGCTCGATCCTGATCCCGGCGATGAAAAGAAAGGGCTACCCCAAGGAACTCGCCGCCGCCGTGATGTCCTCCGCCGCCACGCTCGCGGTGATCATTCCGCCCTCGATCCCGATGATTCTGTACGCCGTGATGGCCGAGACCTCGGTGGTGCAACTGTTCGTCGCCGGCATCGTGCCCGGGCGTCATCGGCGGGCTCGGCCTGATGGGCATGGCCTACTGGTTCGCGGTACGCTACGACCTGCCGCGGGAAGAGGCGTTCCAGTGGCGGCGCGTTGCGCAGACTTTCAGGGAGGCCTTCTGGGCATTCTTCCTGCCGGTGATCATTCTCGGCGGCATTTTTGGCGGCCTCGTCACCGCCACCGAGGGCGCGGCGCTGGCGGTGATTGCCGCGCTGTTCATCGGGCTGGTGGTCTATCGCGAACTCAATCTCGCGCACCTGAAGGCCGCGATGATCGAGGGCGGCTCGCAGACCGCCGTGGTAATGCTGCTGGTGGCCACATCGCAGCTCCTCGGCGTCCACCTCACCGAAATCCAGGCGCCGCAGCACCTCGCCCACGCCGTCGCCGAGATCACCACCAACAAGTGGCTCGTGCTGGCGATGCTGAACGTGCTGTTCCTGCTGCTCGGCTGTTTCCTGCACTCTGCGGCGGCGATCATCCTGGTGGTGCCGGTGGTGATGCCGCTGGTGAAAGCGGTCGGCATCGACCCGGTGCACTTCGGGCTCATCGTCACCATCAATCTCGGCATCGGCCAGCAGACCCCGCCGGTCGCGAGCGTGCTGATGGTCGCATGCTCGATCGCCAAGGCGAGCGTGTGGGAAGTGACCAAGGTCAATATCTACTTCATCGCGCGTGCTGGTCGCGGTACTGATGATGGTGACGTACATCCCGGTCACCGGTATGGGACTGGTCAACCTGTTTTACCGGTAGAATAACCCGCTATCGCGCGCGCAGAGAAAACCCGCCCGGCTGAATCGCCCTGCGTTCCCTGTGACTGCCGCGGCTGACTCTTTTTCGTCCATGGAACCGATACTCATCACGCGCGACGGCCGGATTGCCACTGTCACGCTGAACAACCCGGGCAAGCTCAATGCGCTCAACAAGGCGATGTGGCAGCGCCTGGGCGAAGTCATGCGCGAACTGTCCGCCGACGGCGATCTGCGCTGCATCGTGCTGCGCGGCGCCGGCGACAAGGCGTTTGCCGCAGGCGCCGACATATCCGAATTTGCAACCGAGCGCGCAAACTCCAGGCAGGCAAAACACTACGGTGATCTGATCCACGGGACGATGCAGGCCATCGCGCGCTGCCGCCACCCGACGGTTGCGCTGATCAAGGGCGCGTGCGTGGGCGGGGGGCTCGAGATCGCGGCGATGTGCGATATGCGCATCTGCGGCGAATCGAGCCGCTTCGGCGTGCCGATCAACCGCCTGGGGCTGACCATGGCCTATGGCGAGTTGCAGGGCCTGCTGGCGCTGGTCGGGCGCGCGGTGACGCTGGAAATTCTGCTCGAAGGCCGCGTATTCGAGGCGCCGGAAGCCTTGCGCAAGGGGCTGGTCAATCGCGTAGTGGCCGACGACAAGGTCGAGGAAGAAGCCTACGCCTGCGCCCGCCGCATCGCCGCCGGCGCGCCGCTGGTCGCGCGCTGGCACAAGCAGTTCGTGGAGCGGCTCACGGTTACGGCAAAACTCAAGCCCGAAGAATGGGACGAGGGATTTGCCTGCTTCGATACCGAGGATTACAAAATCGGCGTTGCCGCTTTCCTGAAAAAAGACAAGCCGAAATTCACGGGCAGGTAAAGCTCAGTCTGTCAGAAGTGCAAAGGTTTCAAGTCAGGAAAAAGAACATGTGGTCCAATCCATTGTCATTTCGTCCTTCCTTGGCGTTCCTGGCGGCCTTGGCGGTAAAGTTTTTTTGTTTAATGCTCGCCGGAACGGCCGTGTGCTACGCACAGGCCGATTACGCGCGCGAAAAGCGCTGGGCCGACGAAATTACGCCGGCGATTCTGGTCGGCGACCCGGTCTATCTCGAACTGAAATCGGGCCACAAATTTCTCGCGATTTACGCGCCTCACCCCAAAGCGGCTGCGGCGGTCATCCTCGTCCATGGTCTGGGCGTACATCCCGACTGGGGGCTGATCAATCCGCTGCGCAGCCAACTTACCGAGCAGGGCTATGCCACATTGTCGGTGCAAATGCCGGTGCTGGCCGCCGATGCGGATGGCGCCCGTTATCCGCCGCTGTTTCCCGAAGCCGCCGAACGGCTGCAAAAGGCGGTCGCTTATCTGCGCGGCAAAGGCTATGCGAAAATAGCCCTTGTTTCGCACAGCATGGGTTCGCGCATGGCCAACTTCTTCCTCAACACGGTCGCCGAGCCGCACATCGACGCGTGGGTGGCGATCGGGGTAACGGGCACATTCACCGAACCGGGAACCCTCAAGGTACCGGTGCTCGACGTGTACGGCGAGAACGATCTGCCCGTGGTGCTGCAGGGCGCCGCGACACGCGCTGCCGCGTTGCGCAACGTGCGCGGATCGGGACAGATCGAGATCGCCGGCGCCGATCATTTTTATGCCGACCGGGAGAACGAACTCGTCAACCAGGTCAAATTCTTTCTGAACCGGAAGTTGAAGTAACCTTCTATTTCAAGAGCCGCCCCCTCACATGCAGTTCGTGACAAAGCTCGATCCGTATCTTCATCGCGATCCCAGCCCGTGGTGGTTTGTTCTGTGCCTGGCGCTGATTGCGGTTATCGCCATCGGTGATTATGCGACCAGCTATGAATTGAGCCTGTCGATCCTCTACCTTGTGCCCGTGATGATCTCCACCTGGATCCTGGGCAGGGATGCCGGGATCACCGTTTCCATGCTCGCCTCCGCGGCATGGCTCATCGCCACCTCTTTTATGGGCCATGCCTACTCGCATCCGTTCTATCATTTCTGGGATGCGGCCATCAAGTTCGTCACGTTTGCCCTGTTCGCCATTATCATTTCCGAGCTCAAGATAGCGCTGAGTCATGCGGACGAACGGTTCGTCACGGTGCTGGAAGGGCTGGATGCCGCGGTTTACGTCACGGATCTGGACGGGCGCCTGCTGTACGCCAACGAGCAGTTCCATAAAGCCGTTGCGGCCGGAAGCTCGCTGGGAAAAAGCGCGATTCAACCCTCCCTGCCGTTATCGGCCCGTTCCGCCCCGACAAGTCGCGATGCCGGAGTCTATGAAGGGGAGTTTCACGACGTCGAGGCCGGGCGCTGGTATCTCATCCGTTCCCGCGCGATACGATGGGTGGACGGCAGGACCGTGCGCCTGCAGCTGGCCACCGACATGTCGGACCGCAAGCAGGCAAGGGAGCTCTATCTTCAACAGCAGGAAAAACTGCAAATGACCGCGCGGCTGATTACCGTTGGCGAGATGGCCTCGACGCTGGCGCACGAGATCAATCAGCCGCTGGCGGCCATTGCCAATTACAACATGGGCTGCGTGCGGCGCATGCGCGCGGGCGACTGGAACAAGGATGAATTGCTGGCGGCCATGGAAAAAGCCGGCGCCCAGGCCGAGCGCGCCGGCAGGATCATCCAGCGCGTCAGGGAACTCGTCCGCAAGCGCGAGCCCAGCTTCGCCAAATGCGATCTCAATGAAATCCTCGAAGGGGTTGCTGCCCTGATCGAGATCGACGCCGAAAAGAGTTCGGTCAGGCTCGTGCTGGAGCTGGCAGCCGGCGCGCCGCCCGTCAGGGCCGACGCGGTGATGATCGAGCAGGTCATTTTCAACCTGATCAAAAACGGCATCGAAGCGATGCAGGAGACTCGCCATCGAAAATCGCCGGCTGGTCATTCGCTCGGTGGTCCATGCGCCGCAGACGGTCGAGGTCGCGATCGCCGACAACGGGCCCGGCATCGACAACCCTCTCGCGGAAAACCTGTTCGCGCCGTTCTTCACGACCAAGCCGCAGGGAATGGGGCTGGGCCTGCACATCTGCCGCTCCATCATCGAGATGCATGCCGGCAAGTTGTGGTGCGATCGGAATCCGTCCGGCGGCAGCATTTTTCATTTTTCTCTGCCCATTGCGCAGTCATGACCGGCGATCCCGAATCCCGCCTGGTCTACATCGTCGACGACGACGAGGCATTCCGCGACTCATTGCGCTGGCTGCTTGAGGCTGCAGGTTACCGTGTTGCGGCCTTTGCCAGCGCCGAGCTTTTCCTCGCGTCATTTCAGCCCGGCGCCGGCGTATGCCTGATACTCGACGTTCGCATGCCGGGCTACAGCGGGCTCGAATTGCAGGAAGAAATGGCCCGGCTGGGGCATGCCATTCCCATCATCTTTGTCACCGGACATGGCGATGTGCCCATGGCGGTCAATGCCGTCAAGAAAGGCGCGTTCGATTTTATCGAAAAACCGTTCAAGGACCAGGCCCTGCTGACGCTGATCGAAAACGCGGCCAGCCTCAATGTTTCGGCGTTTCAGGATGAGGCGCAGCGGCTTTCCGCCGTCGCGCGCCTGGCCACACTGACCCAGCGCGAGCATGAAGTGATGGAACTCGTCGTCGCCGGCAGGAGGAACAAACAGATTGCCGATGCTCTCGGCATCAGCGTCAAGACCGTTGAGGTCCACCGCGCCCGGGTGATGGAAAAAACCGGGGCCGCTTCCGTCGCCGAGCTGGTGCAGATGACCCTCAGCGCCAAAGCACCGACCTGATGCTCCGGGGTCTGCTCGCGCCCCTGGTGCCGGCCGGCAGGCCGATACCGGCTTTTCGCCCCGCCTTTGATCAGTTCTGAGACGGAAACTAGGGGTTTTCCCTAATGGCGCCCCTGCGCGCGGAATGGCTATCATCGCCCACCGATGGTAGGCATGGATGTGACTGGCGGGAATTGGAGCATCCGGCACACCCGCTTTCCGGTTTTATCCCTTAACAGGCAAATAGAGATTTCCATGATGAATAATCTACGCAACAACAAGGATTTTTTTGCCGGGCTGATGTTTATTTTCATCGGCTCCGGCGCAGTGTTCATTGCCCGTGATTATCCAATAGGCAGCGCGACGCGCATGGGCCCGGGTTATTTTCCGGTTGCGCTGGGGGGGCTGCTGTTCCTGTTCGGCGTATACATCATGGTCCAGGGCGTGATCAAAAAGGTAAAAATGGAGGGGACCTGGTCGATGAAGGCATGGATCATCCTGCCGATCTCGACCGTCATCTTCGGTTACCTGATGGATCACGGCGGGTTCGTTCCCGCGCTTCTGGCGCTGGTGTTCATCTCGGCGGCTGCGGGAGACGAATTCAAATTCCGCGAAGTGCTGATCATGGCCCTCCTTCTGACCGTCGGTTCGGTAGGACTCTTTATTTATGCGTTGGAAATGCCCTACCCCCTCTTCCCCTGGAGCCAATAAGCCATGGAAATTTTTCATAACCTGATTTACGGTTTCGGCGTCGCGCTGTCGCTGCAGAACCTGTGGTTCTGCTTTATCGGCGTGTTCCTCGGCACGCTGATCGGCGTGCTGCCGGGCATTGGTCCGCTTGCGACGATCGCCATGCTGCTGCCGATCACCTTCAACGTCCCGCCGGTGGCCGCCATGATCATGCTGGCCGGCATCTATTACGGCGCGCAATACGGCGGTTCGACGACCTCCATCCTGGTCAACCTGCCGGGCGAGATCTCCTCCGTCATCACATGTATAGACGGCTACCAGATGGCGCGTAACGGCCGCGCCGGTCCGGCGCTGGCCATCGCGGCCATCGGTTCGTTCATCGCCGGCTCCATCGCCACCGTGTTGATAGCGGTATTCGGTCCGCCGCTGGCCGAAATGGCCCTCAAGTTCGGTGCGCCCGAGTACTTTTCGCTGATGTTGATGGGCCTGGTGACCGCCGCCGTGCTCGCGCAGGGCGACATGGTGAAGTCTTTGGCCATGGTGGTGCTGGGACTGCTGCTGGGGGTGGTAGGCACCGACGTCAATTCCGGCATGTCGCGTTTTGCGTTCGGCATACCGGAACTTACCGACGGCATCAGCTTTGTCGTCCTCGCGGTAGGGATGTTCGCGGTGGCCGAAATCGTGAGCAACCTCGGAGAGACAGAGGAACGTGTCGTATTTACCAACAAGGTGACCCACCTGTGGCCCACATTTGACGACATGAAACGGTCGATCGGGCCCATCCTGAGGGGCACGGCGCTCGGCTCGTTCATGGGCGTGTTGCCCGGAACCGGTCCTGCCATCGCCTCGTTCTCCTCCTATATGGTCGAGAAAAAGCTGGCGAAAGACCCTTCCCGTTTCGGCAAGGGTGCGATCGAAGGCGTGGCCGGTCCCGAGTCCGCGAACAATGCGGACGCCCAGTGCAAATTCATCCCGATGCTGACACTCGGCATTCCGTCCAGCGCGGTGATGGCGCTGATGCTGGGTGCGCTCACGATCCAGGGCATCGCTCCGGGACCCCAGGTCATGACCCAGAATCCGGATCTGTTCTGGGGCCTGATCGCCAGCATGTGGATCGGAAACCTGATGCTCGTCGTCCTCAACCTGCCATTGGTCGGCCTGTGGGTGAGCCTGCTCAAGGTGCCCTACCGCATCATGTTTCCCGCCATCATGGCCTTCTGCTGTATCGGCATCTACAGCGTGAACAACAGCGGCCTCGATGTGTATATGGCTGCGTTCTTTGGCGTCGTGGGCTTTCTCTGGCGCAAGCTGGAGTGCCCTCCCGCGCCGCTGCTGCTGGGTTTCGTGCTCGGGCCGATGATGGAAGAAAACCTGAGGCGCGCGCTGCTCATCTCGCGCGGAGATGCGACGGTTTTCTTCACCCGCCCCATCAGTCTCGGGTTCATGATCGCCACGGGATTGATTCTGATCATCATGATCGCCCCCGCAGTCCGCAAAAGACGCGAGCAGTTCACCGACTGACGGCCAACGCGCCCGCGCGTTAAAACAGAAGGGGTCACGCCGAATGGCGTGACCCCTTCTGTCATTCTGTCGACCGCATCGACGCGATGCTGTTTTTTATGTGGCCTCGGGCGCCGCAGAACCCGCTGCGGCACGCGTCAGACGATCCGTTATCGCCAACCAGGCCGCATCCTGCGGCGGCGCCTCCACTAAGATCGTGTCGCAGCCCGCTTCGTCGAGTTGCCTTAAATTGGCATATAAATCATGGGCATATCCTTTGGCCTCCGTTGGCGCCGCCATCCAGACCAACCCCGGCAGCAGCGGCTGGTGCGCGCAGCGCGCGAGCACGGCAACGCGCTCGCCCTGGCGCGTGAGGCTGGCGGCGAGTTCGAGCAATAAATCCGCTTCCATCATCAGCAACGGCGTTTGCGGCGCGTAGTGTTTGGCCAGCGTGCCCGGCGCGCGCGGCGATTCAGCGCCGGGCGCCGCAAGCGGCATATCCAGCGCGTCCTGCAGTTGCCGCGCCGTGATCCAACCGGGACGCAACAGCACAGGCTGCGCACCCGACAGGTCGACGATGGTCGATTCGATGCCGACGTCGGCGGCACCGCCGTCGAGAACGCAGTCGACCGCCTCCCCAAATTCGCGCCGCACATGTTCTGCCGTCGTCGCGCTGACGCGCCCGAATCGGTTCGCCGAGGGCGCGGCGATGCCGCCGCCGAAAGCGCGCAGCAGCGCCTGTGCGACAGGGTGCGACGGCACGCGCAGCGCCACCGTATCCTGCCCACCCGTTACCAAATCGCTGACTTTGGGCGCGCGGTGCAGAATGAGGGTCAGGGGGCCGGGCCAGAACTGTCCTGGCAAGCCGGTTTGCCGCAGGGGGGATTTCGCGCGCCCAGTTGGCGAGCTGCACCGCATCGGCAACGTGCACGATCAGCGGATGATCGTGGGGGCGGCCCTTGGCGGCAAATATTTTCCTGACCGCCTCCGGATTGGAGGCGTCGGCGCCGAGCCCGTACACGGTCTCGGTCGGGAACGCGACCAGCCCGCCGGCGCGCAGCACGGCAACGGCGTTTTCAATTTCCCGGTCGGAAACCATTCTTTATTTATAACCGCCAAGACGCCAAGAAATGCAACCGGACAATAAGATCAAAAACTACTTGAACCGCCAAGGCCGCCAAGCACGCCAAGAGTTCTTTTCAATACCCGTTCTTCACAATGCCAGCCCGACGGTTACTTGGGTGGTGTATTGAACAAATGAAGTCACGGAACTGTGATTGACGTTCTCTCCCTCTATGTTCTGTTTTTCTTGACGTGCTTGGCGGCCTTGGCGGCTAAATCGTTTTTAACTTCCGGTGAGCAGCTGCTGCACTTCGCGGTACTTTTCAGAAGTTTTCTTCAGCACTTCGGGCGGCAGCGCCGGTCCGGGGTGCTTCTTGTTCCAGGGCTGGGTTTCGAGCCAGTCGCGCACGATCTGCTTGTCGAAGCTCGGCGGGCTGATGCCGGTGCGATATCCGGCGGCGGGCCAAAAGCGCGACGAGTCGGGCGTCAGCGCTTCGTCGATCAGCACCAGATTGCCCTTGTCGTCGGTGCCGAATTCGAACTTGGTGTCGGCGATGATGATGCCGCGCGTGGCGGCGTAGTCGGCGGCCTCGGTATAAAGCCGGATCGAGATGTCGCGGACTTTCGCCGCAAGCTCTGCGCCGACGATCACTTCCGTTTCGGCGAACGTGATGTTCTCGTCGTGCTCGCCCGGCGGGGGCCTTGGAGGCAGGCGTGAAAATCGGCTGCGGCAGCTTCTCCGCCTGTTTCAGGCCGGACGGCAGCCTGATGCCGCAGATCGCGCCGGTATCCTGGTAGTCCTTCCAGCCCGAGCCGATGATGTAGCCGCGCACCACCGCCTCGATCAGCAGGGGCTTGAGTTTTTTCACCACCATCGCGCGTCCCGCAACTTGCCCGCGCTCGTTCTCCGCCACGACTGATTCCGGCGCGATGCCGGTCAGGTGATTGGGCACGATATGGCCGAGTTTTTTGAACCAGAAGAACGACAGTTCGGTCAGCACCCGGCCCTTGCCGGGGATAGGCGTGGGCAGGATCACGTCGAACGCGGAAAGACGATCGGTCTGCACCACCAGCAGCTTGTCGTCGCCGACCGCATAAAGGTCGCGCACCTTGCCGCGATGGAGGAACTTGAGGCTTTTGATACTGGTTTCGAACAAAGGTGAATTATTTTCAGACATGACAGATTTCGCTTTTAAACGCGGCGCCGATGCGCCGTCTTGTTAAGTCCGCATCAGGAAAGTTCGGGAAGTTTGGCCGCCTTGACGGCGTCAGCCTGCTTTTGGCGGAAGTTCGCGCAGACGTCTTGGCCAGCTTGTCGTCGCCGAGCGCCAGCATCGCCACCGCAAACAGTCCGGCATTGGCCGAACCGGCGTCGCCGATGGCGAAGGTCGCCACCGGAATACCCTTGGGCATCTGCACCATCGACAGCAGGGAATCGAGTCCCTGCAGGTGTTTCGAGGGAATCGGCACTGCCAGCACCGGCAGCGTGGTCTTGGCCGCGACCACCCCGGCCAGGTGCGCGGCACCACCAGCCCCGGCAATGAAACATTTTGCTCCGCCAGCGACCATTTTCTCGACCCACTCGAACAAGCAGGTCGGGCGTGCGGTGCGCGGACAGTGCGCGCGCCTCATAGGCCACGCCGAAATCCTTGAGCTGGCGTGCGGCATGCTGCATGATTTCCCAGTCGTTGGCGCTGCCCATCACGATACCTACCAGGGGTGTTTTCATTCGCCCATACTCCAATCTCCAATTGATTTACGAGCACGTTATTTTAGCCTATCGCAACCGGGGTTCTTCAATTTAATGCATGCCGGTTGTCCACGCATGCGCAAAGGGCTATCCCGCCATCGCCCGGCCGCATTGAGAGCGGGGCGCCGCGCTGCTAGAATGCGAAACATAAGCAGACGGCTTCAGCCGCGCGCGGGCAGCACCTCCGGCATCGCCATCGATGGCCGGCGCACCCTTCCACTACGGAGCATCCACCCAACCCGATAGGGACTTGCCGTATTCGCGCCGCGAACAACGCGGCGGGTCCGCCCCTTACACAACCGGAGAAATATTACCATCATGGCAGGCAACGCAGGCTTGAGGCAGGGCGACGAACTCGCCGGCAAGGTGGCGCTCGTGACCGGCGGCGCGCGCAATATCGGCCGCGCTATTGCGCGGTCCCTGGCCGCCGGCGGCGCGGCGGTGATGGTCAACGCCAACACCTCGCGCGAGGCGGCGCTGGAAACGGTGAAGATGATCGAAAACGCCGGCGGCAAAGCGGCGTTGTTCATCGCCGACGTCACCGACGCCGGGGCCGTGGCGCGGATGATCGACGACACCGTCAGGCGCTTCGGCCGCCTCGATATCCTGGTCAACAACGCGGCAATCCGCTCCGAAACGCCATTCGACAAGACCACGCTCGAGGAATGGCGCCGCGTGCTCTCGACCGTGCTCGACGGTGCTTTCCTCTGCACCCAGGCCGGACTGCCGCACCTGATCCGCGCCGGCGGCGGGTCGGTGGTCAACATCGGCGGGCTGACCGGCCACAAGGGCGCGCTCCATCGCTCGCACGTGGTCACCGCCAAGGGCGGGCTCGCCGCCATGACCAAGGCGCTGGCGCTCGATTTCGCCGAACACGGCATCACCGTCAATTGTGTCGTGCCCGGGACGATCGAGGCCCAGCGCGGCCTGCCGGGTGCGCCGGAACGTCCCGATTACCGGCGCTCGCTGCCGCCGCTGGGCCGGCGCGGCGAACCCGAGGAAATCGCGGCGATGGTGCGCATGCTGTGCGGCCCCGATGCGCGCTACGTCACCGGGCAATCGATCCACGTCAACGGCGGAGGCCTGATGCCATGAAGAAGAAAGCGAATGCGCCGGCGATCTCGCCGGTCATGCAGCAACTCGCGAATTACGTCGCCAAGGCCGCCACCAAGCCGCTGCCCAAAGCCGTCGTCGAAAAAACCAAGCATCACGTGCTCGACACCATGGCCGCCATGGTATCGGGCTCGCGTTTGCTGCCGGGCACGAAGGCGATTTCCTATGCGAAAACGCTGGGCGGCGTGAAGGAGGCTTGCGTCATCGGCTCCAGGCTCGTCACCTCCGCCGAAAACGCCGCGCTCGCCAACGGCATGCTGGCCCACGCCGACGAAACCGACGATTCGCACGCGCCTTCGCTCACCCATCCCGGTTGCGGCATCGTGCCGGCGGCGCTGGCGATGGCCGAGCGCGAACGCGCAAACGGCACCCGGCTCCTGCGCGCGGTGGCCCTCGGCTACGATGTCGGCTGCCGGCTCACCATGGCCCTGCACGCCTACGATTTCCGCGAAGCCGGCCACTCGACCCACAGTTTCGGCCCGATGTTCGGTGCCGCGGCGGCGGCCGGCGCGCTGGCCGGTCTCGGCTATGACCAGGTGCGGCACCTGCTGTCCTACACCGCGCAGCAGGCTTCCGGCATCTCGTGCTGGATGCGCGACGAAGAACATATCGAAAAAGCCTTCGACTTCGGCGGCATGCCCGCGCGCAACGGGGTCGCAGCGGCCGCCATGGTGGCGCACGGTTTCACCGCCGTCGAAGACGTGTTTGCGGGAGAGCGCAATTTCTTCGTCGCCTACGATGAAGCACGCCGCATCGGCAAAGCACCCGAGCCGCAGCGCCTGGTACACGAGCTTGGGTCGACTTACGAGATCATGAATACCAACATCAAGCGCTGGTCGGTGGGTTCGCCAATCCAGGCGCCGCTCGATTCGCTGCTCGATCTCATCCGCACCCACGGCATCAAGGCCGCCGACGTGGAAAGGCTCGTGGTGCGGGTCGCCCACCAGGGCGCCAATACCACCAACAACCGCAACATGCCCGATATTTGCATGCAGCACATGTGCGCAGTGATGTTGCTCGACGGCATCGTCACCTTCGAGTCGGCCCACGACGAGAAGCGGATGAAGGACCGCCGCGTGCTCGAATTGCGGCGGCGCATCGAACTGCATGGCGACGACGAACTCACGCGCGCCATGCCTTCGCGCCAGGGCATCGTCGAACTGGCGCTCAAGGACGGCCGCCGGTTGAAAAGCCATACCAAGGCCGTGCGCGGCACCGCGCAGAACCCGATGACGCGCGCCGAGGTCGACGAGAAGTGCTTCCACCTGATGGCGCCGATACTCGGCAAGCGGCGCGCCCGCGCGCTGTGCGACACGGTATGGGCGATCGAAAAACTGGGTGACGCCAGAACACTGCGGCCGCTGCTGCAGGCCTGAGGCGCGGCGCGCTACCCAGTCCATATTCTGAGCTTTGGCCCCGCGCGAGGCGCGGAAAGTTCTACAATAGACCTTCTTCCGTCGGACGGTCCGGATCATGAACTTCGAACTCACCGCAGAGCAACAGCAATTCCGGGACGCGGTGCACGGTTTTGCAGAACGCCACCTGCGCGCCGGCGCGCTCGCGCGCGCCCACAACCCCGAACACCCGTGGGATGTCGCGCGATTGATGGCCGAACAGGGCCTGCTCGGCATCACGATCCCCGAAAAGGACGGCGGCCAGGGCGGCACGCTGATGGATGCGATCATCGCGATCGAAACCGTGGCCCAGGTCTGCCCGCGCAGCGCCGACGTGATCCAGGCCGGCAACTTCGGCGCCATCCGCGTGCTCGCCGAGTACGGCACCGAGGACCAGAAACGGCGTTATCTCACGCGCCTGCTCTCGGGCGAAGGCGTGATCTGCGTCGGCATGACCGAACCCGAAGCGGGTTCCGCGGTGACCGATCTCAAGACCAGCGCGACGCCCGACGGTGCCGGTTATCGCGTCAGCGGCGAGAAGGTGTTCACCACGCATGCCCAGTACGCCGATGTCATGGTCACTTACGTGCGCTACGGACCGGGCGTCGGCGGCATCGGCTCGGTGCTGATCGACCTCAAGTCGCCCGGCGTCACGCAGGGCAAGCCCTCGCGCTTCATGAACGGCGAGGAGTGGGTCACGACCTGGTTCGACAACGTCTACGTGCCTCCCGAAAACGTGATGCTCAAGGAAGGCGGCTTCAAGAAGCAGATCGCCGGCTTCAACGTCGAGCGCCTCGGCAACACCGCGCGTTCGCTGGCGCTCGGCCGCTATTGCTATGAGACGGCGCGGCAATGGGCGTTGCAGCGCAAGCAGTTCGGGCGGCTGCTCGCCGAATTCCAGGGCCTGCAGTGGAAATTCGCCGACATGAAAATCAAGCTCGACGCCGGGCAGCTGCTGCTTTACCGCGCGGCCGTCAACGCCGACAAAGGCCTGCCCTCGGCCCAGGACACGGCGATCGCCAAGGCCTACTGCAACCAGGCCGGTTTCGACATCTGCTCGGAAGCGATGCAGATCATGGGCGGCATGGGCTACACCGAAGACACGCTGATCGAATGGTGCTTCCGCAAATGCCGCGGCTGGATGATCGCCGGCGGCTCGATCGAGATTCTCAAGAACCGGATTGCCGAATCCGTTTTAGAGCGGACGTTTTCACAACGCCCACCCAAGACTTCAAACCCTTAAGCCAGCAGAGAACACAGAGAAAAACTAGCTCAAAAAAGAAGTTCTCTGTGTTTTCTGTGCTCTCTGTGGCAAAAGTTTTTATATGTCGAACCAGAAACTTTACCAAGCGGTGTTCGAGCCGCGCTCAGTCGCACTGATCGGCGCCTCCAGCGACGCGAAGAAGAACACGTCGCGCCCGCAGCGCTATCTGCGCAAATACGGCTACCCCGGAAAAATTTTCCCGATCAATCCCGGGCGCGAGGAAATCTTCGGCGACAAGGCCTATCCGGACGTCACCGCCGTGCCCGATGACATCGATCACGCGTTCATCATGGTGCCGGCCGGCGCCGTCAAGACCGCGCTCGAGCAATGCGTGGCCAAGAGGATCCCGGTGGTCACCATCTACAGCGACGGCTTCGCGGAAACCGGCGAAGCAGGCCGCCGCGCCCAGGATGAGCTGGCCGCCATCGCGCGCGCCGGCGGGGTGCGCCTGATCGGCCCCAACTGCATCGGCCTGTTCAGCAGCCAGACCCATCTGGCGATCTCGGTCAATGCCGTGCTGGAGAAGGCCGACATCAAGCCGGGGTCGATCGCCGTGGTGTCGCAGAGCGGCAGCATGACCGGCGGCCTGCTCTCGCGCGGGCTCGGCCGCGGCGCCGGATTTTCCAAGCTGATTTCCGTCGGCAACGAGGCCGATATCGGCGTCGGCGAGCTGGCCGACATGCTGGTAGACGATCCGCACACCAGCGCGATCCTGCTGTTCATGGAAACGATCCGCGACGCCGGGCACCTTGCCCGGGCCGGGCGCCGCGCCCACGCCGCGGGCAAGCCCATCATCGTCTACAAGCTCGGCCGCTCCGCGGTCGGGCAGGACATGGCCGCATCCCACACCGGCGCCATGGCCGGTTCTGACGATATCGCAGATGAGTTCTTCCGCGCGCAAGGCATGTTGCGCGTGGACATGCTGGAAACCCTGTTCGAACTGCCGGCGCTGATCGCGCACCAGAAGCCGCGCGCGCGGCATCGCATCGCCGTGATGACCACCACCGGCGGCGGCGCTGCCTGCGTGGTCGACCGCCTCGGCATTTACGGGCTGGAAGTCGTGCCGCCGACGGAACAGGTGATCGCCAATCTCGCGCAGAAGAACATCAAGATCAGCAAGGCGCGCGTGACCGACCTCACGCTTGCCGGCGCCAAGAAGGAAATCTACAGCGCCGTGCTCGATGAGCTGCTCGCATCGGACCATTGCGAAATGGTGTTGGCCGTCGCCGGCAGTTCCGCCCAATTCTATCCGGAGATCGCGGTAAGCCCCATCATCGAAGCGGACCGGCGCGACAAAGCGCTCGCGGTGTTTCTGGCGCCGCACGCGGAGGCCTCCCTCAAACTGCTGGCGGAAGCAGGCGTGGCCGGCTTTCGCACGCCTGAATCCTGCGCCGACGCCATCCGCGCCTGGCGCGACTGGCAGCCTCCCGTCGAGGCACCCGCGGCCGACCGCGCGGCGCCTCGATGCCGCGCAAGCGCTGCTCGCCAAGGCGAACGCCCCGCAACTCAATGAATATGACGCCTGCCGCGTGTTTGCGGCGCTCGACGTCGCCGTGGCGGCGACGACCATCATCAAAGCGCCCGAAGACAGCGCGGCGATCGATTTCCCGGTGGTGGCAAAAATCCTCTCGCCCGACATCGCGCATAAAACCGACGCCGGCGGCGTCGAGCTCGGCATTGCCGACGCCGGCGCGCTCAAGACCGCGGCGCGCAACATACTCGACCGTGTCGGCAGAAAACATGCCGGCGCAAAAATCAACGGCATCCTCGTGCAGCACATGGAAAAAGGGCTGGCCGAGGTCATCCTCGGGTTCAAGCGCGATCCCCAGGTCGGGCCGGTGGTCGTGCTCGGCGTGGGCGGCGTGCTGGCCGAGATTTATCACGACTTCGCGATGCGGATGGCGCCGGTCAGCACCGACGAGGCCGCGCGCATGATCGACGAAGTCAAAGGGCTGGCGACGATACGCGGTTACCGCGGGCTGCCGCCCGGCGATTGCGCGGCGCTCGCCCGCACCGTGAGCGCCTTTTCGCAACTCGCCTACCTCGACGGCATCGCCGAGGCGGAAATCAACCCGCTGATCGTCAAGCCGGAAGGCCGCGGCGTGGTTGCCGTAGACGGGCTCATCGTACAGCGGGACAATCAGCCACTCAGGGCCGCTAAAACGACGGAGGAATTCATGCTGCTGCAGAAAATTGCCGATTATGCGATCAGGGAGCAGGGCTCGAAGCTGCCCGCCGACGTCGTGCATCATGCCAAGCGCGCGGTGATCGACTGGTACGCGTCGCTGCTGCCGGGCAGCCAGGTGGCGCCCGCGATTCTGCTGGAACAGGCGCTTGCCGAAGACCTCGACCACGGCGGGGCGCGCCTGGGCTCCGGGCGCCGCGCCACGCTGCGCGCGGCGGCGCTGATCAACGGCGCGGCCTCGCACTCGGTCGAGTTCGACGACATCTATCGCGACGCCGGCTATCACCCGGGCAGCCCGGTGATCTCGGCGGCACTCGCCGCCGCCCAGGCGAGCGGCGCGTCGGGCGAACAATTCCTGCGCGGCGTGATCGTCGGTTATGAAGTCTCCACCCGCATCGGCGAAGCGGTGATGCCCTCGCATTACAAGTACTGGCATACCACCGGCACCATCGGCACCCTCGGTGCGGCAGCGGCCGTCGCGACCATCCTCGGCTGCGACCGCGAGCAGTTCATGCACGCGCTCGCCACCTCGGGCACGTTCGCCGCCGGACTGCAGCAGGCGTTCCGTTCGCAGGCGATGTCGAAACCGCTGCACGGCGGCCATGCCGCGGAGGCGGGCGCGCTGGCCGCGATGGCCGCGGCCAAGGGCGTGACCGGCGCGCTCGAAATCCTCGAGGGCGAGGTCGGGTTCGGCGCGGCGATGAGCGTCAATCCCGACTGGTCCAAGGCCACGCGCGGCCTGGGCACCGATTACCACATCGTTCACGTCACGTTCAAAAACCACGGCTGCTGCGGTCACAATTTCGCGCCCATCGACGGCGTGCTGCACCTGATGCGCGAGCACAAGCTTGCGCCGCAGGACATGGCGAAAATCCGGATCGCGACCTACAAGGCGGGCCTCGACATCGTCAACAACCCCAGCCCCGAGGGCGCCTACCAGGCCAAGTTCAGTTTGCAGTACACGGTCGCACACGCGATCATCCACGGCAGCGTGCGGCTCAACGCGTTCGAGCCCGCGCGCCTCAACGATGCCGCGGTCCGCGCCATGATGAAAAAAATCGAGGGCGTCGCCGACGCCGAGCTCTCCAAGGGTTATCCCGGCCAGCGCGCCGCGCATGTCGAGATCGAGACCGTCGACGGCCGCAAGTTCGCCCACTTCCAGCCCACGCGCAAGGGCGACCCGGAACTGCCGCTCAGCGACGACGAGCTCAACGACAAGTTCCTGGAACTCGCAACGCCGGTGCTCGGGGATGCGGCGGCCCGCCAGCTGCTCGACCAGTTATGGTCGATTGAAAAGCTGACGAACGTCGACTTCGACATCGCCGGCAGGCCGGCGGTGCGCGCCGCGGGATAGCGGCCCTGCGCGGTCAGCCGGGCCAGATTAGCGACCAGTCTTTGGTTCGAGCCACCCTGTCATAGCCAACGGTCACGATATATGCCGACATCCGACCACACCCTGCCGCTCAGCCGCTACACCGTGCTCGACCTCACCCGCGCCCGCTCCGGCCCGACCGCGGTGCGGCAACTCGCGGACTGGGGCGCAAACGTGATCAAGATCGAACCGAGCGGGAGACCAGGACGATTACAGCAGCCCGTTCGACAAGCGCCACGGCCCGGATTTTCAGAACCTGCATCGCAACAAGCGCAGCATCACGCTCGATCTCAAGGCGCCCGAAGGTCTGGCCGTGTTCAAGCGCCTCGCCGACAAGGCCGACGTCATCGTCGAGAACTTCCGGCCGGGCGTAAAGTTCCGGCTCGGCATCGACTACGAAACACTGCGCAAGACCAACCGCCGCCTGGTTTATGCCAGCATTTCCGGCTTCGGCCAGGAAGGTCCGTACAAGGACCGGCCGGGACTGGACCAGGTGGTGCAGGGCATGGGCGGGCTGATGTCGGTCACCGGGCTGCCGGGGCAGGGTCCGGTGCGCGCCGGCATCGCGATCTCGGACAGCACCGCCGGCCTTTATTGCGCGTTCGGTATCGTGCTCGCGCTGCTCGAGCGCGAACGCACGGGCGAAGGGCGGTGGGTGGAAACTTCACTGCTGCGGGCACTGATCGCGCTCACGGATTTCCAGGCCGCGCGCTGGCTGGTCAGCCACGAAGTGCCGGAACAGGCGGGCAACAACCACCCGACGGCGATTCCGACCGGCGTGTTCAAAACCGCGGACGGCCACATCAACATCGCCGCCTCGGGCCAGCTTGTTCGACCGGCTGTGCCATGCCATCGGCACCCCGGAGCTGATCGCCAACCCCGACTACGCCGATTACAAGCTGCGCTCCAAACATCGCGACGCGCTGCACGCGACGATCGGCGAGCGCATCGCCAAGCGCACTTCCGCTGAATGGATCGAGATCCTCAACAAAGCCGGGGTGCCGTGCGGCCCGATCTACAGCTTCGATCAGGTATTCGCCGACCCGCAGGTGAAACAGCTCGGCATGGCGCAGCCGGCGGAACACCCGACGCTCGGCCACATCGAACTGGTGGCCCAAGGCGTGCAACTCTCCGGCGCAACACCCACGGTGCGCAGAACCGCGCCCGAACGCGGCGAGAACACCCGGGAAATTCTTGCCGAGCTCGGCTACGACGCGGCGGCCATAGACGATTTGCAGCAACGCGGCGTGGTTTGACGCCCGCCGCACCCAGTCACACGGAGGAGATATGACTGACCGTGCCACAGCGCGCCTGCGCGCACTGCTTGCCCAGCCCGGTTGCGTCGTCGCGCCCGGGGTTGCCGATGCGCTTGCCGCGCGGCTGGTCGCGCTCGAAGGTTTCGATGCGGTGTACATGACCGGTTTCGGCACCAGCCTCACGCGGCTCGGCATGCCGGACGTCGGGCTGCTCACCGCCAGCGAAATGATCGACAATGCCGGGCGCATCGTCGACGCCTCCGGCCTGCCGGTGATCGCCGATGCCGACACCGGCTACGGCAATCCGATCAACACCCGCCGCACCATTCGCGATTACGAAAAAGCCGGCGTCGCCGGCGTGCACATCGAGGACCAGGCGTGGCCCAAGCGCTGCGGCCATCTCGCGGGCAAGCGCGTGATCCCGACCGCGGAGATGGTGGCCAAGATCAAGGCGGCGTGCGATGCGCGGCGCGATCCCGATTTCGTGATCATCACGCGCACCGACGCGATCGCCGTCGAAGGCCTGGAGGCGGCGCTGGAACGCGGCGAGCGCTATCGCGAGGCCGGCGCCGACGTCCTGTTCATCGAAGCGCCGGTCGGCCGCGCCGAGGTCGAGCGCGTGGCCAAGCATTTCAAGGGCGTGCCGCTGCTCTACAACATGGCGGCCAGCGGCAAGACCCCCGATCTGCCCGCCGACGAACTCGGCCGGCTCGGTTTCAAGCTCGCGATCTATCCCAACTGGCTGATCCTCGCCGCGATCCCGGCGATGCAGAACCTGCTGAAAGAACTCAAGCGCACCGGCAGCATCGCCCATCTGCGCGACCAGGTCGCCACCTTCAAGCAGTTCACCGATATCGCCGGGCTGCCGGAAATCCAGCAGCTCGAGGCGCGCTACGGCGTGCCGGAAGACCAGCGCGCCAGTTTGTGAGTGGGCGCACACATATTGATATAGTTCGTTGTTTATAAAAGGATTTATTTGCATGGCCCTCCCCCGCACCCTGTTCGAGAAAATCTGGCAGCGCCATGTGATCGTAGAGCGCGGCGACAACGAAGCTTTGTTGCACGTCGACCGCAACTTCGTGCACGAAGGTTCGATGTTCGCGTTCGGCGCGCTGGCCAAGGAAGGCCGCAAGGTGCGCAAGCCGCGCCAGACTTTTGCCGTCGCCGACCACTACGTGCCGACGCTCAACCGCGAGCGCGGCCTCGCCGGCATCGCCGACCCCGAAGTGCGCAACATGCTGGAACTGCTCGAAAACAATGCGCGCGCCAACGACGTCGTGCACTTCGGCGTCGACGATCCGCGCCAGGGGATCGTGCACGTCGTCGGCCCGGAACTCGGCATCACCCAGCCCGGCCTGATCGTCACCTGCGGCGACTCGCACACGTCGACCCACGGCGCACTGGGCGCGCTGGCGATCGGCATCGGTGCGTCGCAGCTGAAGCAGATCCTCGCCACCCAGTGCCTGTGGCAGAAAAAACCGAAGACGCTGCGCATCACCGTCGACGGTGCGCTCGGGCCCGGCGTCGGCGCCAAGGACGTGATCCTCGCGATCATCGCCAAAATCGGCGCCGCCGGTGGCACCGGCTATGCGATCGAATACGCGGGCGCCGTGATGCGCGCGCTCAGCATCGAGGGCCGCCTGACCGTGTGCAACATGTCGATCGAGGCGGGCGCGCGCGCCGGCATGGTCGCGCCGGACGACAAAACTTTCGAATTTCTTGCTGGACGCGAATACGCGCCCAAGGGCGCGCACTGGGACCAGGCGCTTGCGCTGTGGCGCACGCTGCCGACCGACGATGGCGCGGCGTTCGACCGCGAAGTCGCGCTGGACGCGCGCGCACTCGAGCCCATGGTGACCTGGGGCACCAGCCCCGAGGACGCGCTGCCGGTCAGCGCCGTCGTGCCCGATCCCGCCGCCGTTGCCGATGCCGACCGGCGCGCGCGCATGGCGCAGGCGCTGCGCTACACGGGGCTCGCGCCCGGCACGCCGCTGCAGGAAATAAAAATCGACCGCGCGTTCATCGGCACCTGCACCAATGGCCGCATCGAGGACCTGCGCGCCGCCGCCGCCGTGCTCAAAGGCAGGAAAGTGACGGTGCCGTCGTGGGTGTCGCCGGGCTCGACCACGATCAAGCGCCAGGCGGAAGCCGAGGGGCTGGACCGGATTTTCCGCGAAGCGGGCTTCGACTGGCGCGCCTCGGGCTGCTCGAGCTGCGCTTCGATGAACGGCGATCATCGTGCCGGCGGGCGAGCGCTGCGCGTCGACTTCGAACCGCAATTTCGAAGGCCGCCAGGGCAAGGGCTCGCGCACCCACCTGATGAGCCCGGCGATGGTCGCCGCGGCTGCGGTCACTGGCCGGATTACCGATGTGCGCAAGTTATAAAGTCAAAAGCATAGACACGAAGGACACAAAGGACACGAAGGAAAAACAAAGAATGAAATCGAACAAAGAACTGTTGCCTCATTGGCAATTGCGCATCCGCACTACGAGCAAATGAATTTGGCAGCGTGATTTATATTGACTATCTTTCCTTCGTGTCCTTCCTTCGTGTCCTTCTGTGTTAATGCTTTAGAGGTCTTATGAAGCCATTCACAAAAATCACCGCGATCGCCGCGCCCATCGACATGGCCAACGTCGACACCGACAAGATCGTGCCGGCGCGCTTTCTGCGCAAGGCGCGCGGCGCCGATTACGGCAAATACCTGTTCCACGACATCCGCTATCGCGCCGACGGCAGCGACGATCCCGGATTCATCCTCAACCAGGCGCCCTACCGCAATGCGCAGATCCTGGTCGCCGGCGACAACTTCGGCTGCGGTTCTTCGCGCGAATCGGCGGTGTGGGTATTGACGGATTACGGCATCCGCTCGGTGATCGCGCCCTCGTTCGGCGACATCCACTACGGCAACGCGCTGCAGAACGGACTGTTGCCGGTCAGGCTGCCCGACGCCACCGTGAAGAAACTGCGCGAGCAGCTGCACGACAAGCCCGGCGCAGAGATCGGCGTCGACCTCGAATCACAAACCGTGACCGGCCCCGACGGCGCGGTCTACCCGTTCGACATCGACCCCACCAACAGGGAAAAACTGCTGAAGGGCCTCGACGACGTCGGCCTCGTGCTGCAGAACATCGGGGCGATCGAAGCCTTCGAGAAGCGCTACCACGGCGAGATGCCGTGGCTGGCCTGACGTGTACACGCCGGCGTTTCCAGATCTGACGAAAGCCAGCAACGGCGCATAGTCGCGCGCGTCTGCCGCTCTCAGCGCAGCGATATAACGCGCTCTCACTCCGCCTTCGTCAATCAGCGCATCCTCGCCCCAGGTAAAACGCGCCGCGCCGTTGCTTATCAGCAGCAGATCGGTCATCAGGCGCGCGTGCCGGCCATTGCCGTTGGCGAACGGATGCGATGCTCACCAGCCGGTGATGAAACCGCGCCGCAATCTCGTCGAGCGGCAGGCTCTTGTGCGCGAGTTGCGCCTTCACGTCTTCGCACAGGTCGCTGAGTCTCGGCGCAATATGCGCAGGATCGACGCCAATGTTCTTCTCCGTATTGCGGAAAGCGCCTGCCCACTGCCATGCTTCATCAAACATGCGCTGATGTAGCCGGCGCACGAAGGCCAGCGTGAGAATATTCCCGCGCCGCCGTGCCAGCAGCCATTGTTCGGCCTTGAGCACGTTGCGCGCTTCCCACGCATTGAGTTCTCCGCGCGTCGTGATGTGCGCGGGGATCAGACCCTTCGAGTTCTTCGGCGGTCGAGCGAGCGTGGCGCCGTCGGGATAATCGAGATTCAGCGCCAGCAGCTTGCGTGCGCTACCGCGCGGAGAATTCGTCGGCGAGTTCCTTGCGCTGGCGCTGCGTTTCCTTGGCGCTCACGCCCTGCGCTTCGAGCTTCATCGAATGCGCCACCGGGCCGCACCAGCCGATCGGCAAGCTCAAGCGCGCGCGCGCGCGCCGCATTTGCGCCAGCGGCTTGTTTCGGCACCACGGCATAAACGACGCGGCAGATCGAGCGCCTGCGCGACGCGCTGCAGGCTTTGCAGCGTGATCTTGCCCGCCGCCTCATTACGCTCGAAATTCGCGATCGCCTGCTGCGCGACGCCGAGACGGCCCGCGAGCTGCGCGGGGTCCTCATGCCCAGCGCTTTGCGGATCGCGCGCAGCCACCCGCCGCGCGGCGGGAACGTCATTCGCCATCCGGCGCCACGGCGCCAGCCGTTGATCGACCTGGCTCAGCTGCAGACTGGAAAGGGTTTTAGGCACGGTCTTACTAATTATAAGTTGTGGATTGGCAACAATTTAACAACTTATAAGTAGTAAGTCAATCGTGACTTAACAATCTATAAGTTGTTGAATTTCCGAGAACCACAACGCGCACACAGTAATCATTTTATTATAACTTATTGTTTTTATTTATACATTTTTACTCCTCGGCCCACTTTGGCTACAACTTCCCCTTGAATGCGCGGGCGAGGATGGTGGGCAGCCGGGCGTCGAGTTCGGCGGCTAGTGGAGATTGCCCGGCGCGCCGCAGCACTGCTTGAACTTCTTGCCGCTGCCGCAAGGACAGGGGTCGTTGCGGCCCACTTTGGGCGCTTCGCGGCGCACTGTTTTTACGCTCCGGCGCGCGAGCCAGTAGCGGTAAATCCGCACCACTGCGCCGGCGATGTCCTCGCGGCATGCCGCTTCGAGTTCCGCCTTTTCCTTTTCCGACATCGCGCGCTGGCCGGTATCGCGCAGAAAATCCTCGAAGATCCTCTGCCAGCACGGCAAACGGAAACAGCAGTTCATCCACCTCTTCCGGATCACCGGCTTCGTGCCAATCCACTTCCGACAATTCGACGCCGTCGAGGTAGCCGCTGCACCAGCTCTGGAAATCGTAAACTTCCTCGCCTTCGGGGTGGTAGAGCTGCAGCGCTATGCCTTCGCCCTGCTGCAGCGTAAGTACGATGTCGTTGTAAAAGCGCATGATCAGCCCCAAGACCTCTTCCGCCTGTTGCTGGTTTTCGTATTCCGGGTTCTCCCCCAGCGCGACCGGCAGCCACGCGCTGGGTAGTATCGTATCCGGCGCGCTGATCACGGCGCACAGAAATCCCTGCAACTCATCGAGCCACATCGCTTCGCCTTTGAATACCGGCGAATCGAGCAGCGCTTCAAGCCGATCCAGTTCTTCGTCGCCCAGCGATGGGCTGATGGGGGGTTGCGTCATGTTGTACAGGTTAAATCTGTACCCTTGAACGCGCAGCCCTGTCGCTCCGGCTGAGACGATAAGGACCCGCCCAGAGTTTAGCGACAGGCAATGATATGAACCGACTATAACTCCACGTACGCAGAAGGGTTTATGGGACTTGGAGACTCCTATAAACTGTCAGTTTCCGGGCACAGTCTACTAACATGATCATCCATACCATCGGCTATGAAGGAATCGACATCGACCGCTTTTTGTCGATGCTGCGTGAGCACGACATCGAGACCGTAGTCGACGTCCGGGAGCTACCGCTTTCGAGAAAGCCCGGATTCTCGAAAAAAACGCTGGCGGCCACACTCAACCTCAGCGGCTTGGATTACGTTCATATTTCTGCTTTGGGCTGCCCGAAGCCGATACGTAACGGTTATCGCGCTGACGGCAATTGGAAACGCTACCAGGAAGGCTTTCTGAAATATCTCGCGACGCAAGGTGAAGCGATTGCCGATCTGGCCTCAATGGCCGTGATCTCCAATTGTGTTCTCCTGTGCTTCGAGGCGGATTACAACTATTGCCACCGCTTAATGGTGGCCGACGCCGTAAAGCAGCTAAGCGGGATATGCGTTTGCCATATCCAGGCCACCGGACTCAAAACAGCGATGTCTGCGGACTTGGCGCTGGCCGCTGCTTAGGCGGGTAAATCAGGCTGACTAATGCTGCAATATCAGGCTTCTTTGCAGCCGTTCGGCAATCATATAACATGCCCATGCATGGATCGAGAGTTGGATAACCGATGTCGAGGCGGCATGTTGATCGAACCGAAAATTATCAAGACCAAAGTGCAATACCGGGCTTATCTCGCTAAGGTAGATCGCCTCGCGGCCGATGATCCTGCCGCCGGAACGTCCGCTGGGAACCGGCTGGAACTGCTCGCCAAACTCGTCGAGGACTATGAAAAAAAGCGTTTCAAGTTCAATCGCCCGGATCTGGTCGAAGCCATCCTGTTCCGGATGGAAGAACAATCGACTCCGCCCTGATTTTTACTGCGATGTTTTCGGTCAGTTGGATTTATTAAAATTGGGCCACCCCCCAGTTTTTTGATGGCCCTATAATCCGTCTGAGTACCGGAGACAAGCAAGTGGAAAAGTTCGAGGTTTATCAATTCAAGGTCGACGCGTTTACGCCCGAGACGCTGCCAATGGCGCGGCTTGCGGCGTACCTCGCTCAGCTTGCATCGCTCTTCGGTAATTCAGAGCGAGTCCATTTCGACAAGCTTAAGAAGGGTAGTGCCGTTGTGCAGACCAAAGTCGAGACACAAGCGGTCCCGAAGGTCGATGCACGTCTCCGGCAAGCGGGCGCCCTAGATGCGCCGGAGGATGTAGCTAAAACCTACCGGACATTGAATAAAATGCTGCGTGAAGACAATGCGACCGGCCTTCTTCGTAAGCCAAGGGGTGCCACAATCATCAAGTTTCCAGGCAAGAAGACGCCGATCGCCGAAACAATCCGCGTTGTGGAAACAGGAAGTCTAGAAGGCATTCTGATTCGTGTTGGGGGGACAGACGAAACATTGCCGATCTGGTTGCAGGACATCAACGGCATGATCTATTACTGCAACACACGAGACAAGCAGGTAGCACGGCAGCTTGCTGCGTATTATCTCGGACCGCCGGTTCGCGTCCACGGGTCGGGGCGGTGGCTGCGTAATCAAGCCGAAAATTGGGAACTCGAAGAGTTTACTATCGTAAACTTCGAGCCGTTGAGCGAGCACACGCTCGCTGAGACTGTACAGGCGATCCGCAAGATTCCCGGCAATGAGTGGGATGAACTTGATGATCCCATAGCCTATTTGAAGCATATCCGCGGAAACGAATAATGGTTGTCTTTGACGCGGGGATTCTGATCAAGCTGTTTAGCCAGAAATCTCCCGCGGAGGAAAGACAAAAGCTCGAGTATTTGGTCGATACGCTGCAAAAAACAAGAGAGCGGATTACCATACCAACGCCAGCGCTAAGTGAATATCTGGTCAAGGCTGGCAAAGCTACCGAAGGAATACTCGAACAAATCAGGAAATCCACTGTATTTCGCGTTGCTCCATTCGATCAGAGGGCCGCCATTGAATACGCGCTGGCGATAAAACGAGCCTTGGACCATGGCGATAAGAAAAGTGGATCGAACTCAACCTGGGCGAAAGTTAAATTTGATTGGCAGATTGTAGCGATCGCCAAGGTTGTCAATGCTTCGCGGATTTACACCGAAGACAGTGATGTAGAGCGTTATGCCGCTATGGTGGGAATTGCTGTGTCAAGCGTAAGCGACCTTCAGCTTCCTCCCGATGCAAAGCAGGGCAAGCTGGATTTGAACCCGCCTGGCGAATAGATGCCGGACTCACAATGTCTAAAGTTCCCCCTTAAAGGCGCGGTCGAGAATGGCGGGCAGCAGCGCGTCGAGTTCGGCGGTGGATTCGACTTGCAGGCGCTTCAGCGCATCGACTTCAGCTTGCAGGGCATCCAGTTCGGCGACGATGTGGCGCTGCTCAACGAGAAGAGGCACGGGGACTCTAATCTGTTTGATTCTGCCGACGCTCAGCGTGCGCAATCCACTGGTAGTTCTGCTTTGGGCCTGGACGGCTTCCTGGCCGGTTGGATTATTTAGGAATGCGTTTAGAAATTCGGGTGATACTCGTCCCTTATCAGGTCGAATTCTTATGACGTGATTTTGGTGAACACAATCTTTGATCTCGCCTCGGAATAGCGCAGTTCGTCCAATCTGTTCGGCACTGCCGTTGCCCTCAATGATAAGCACATCACCGGCACGCAGGCGCCAGCGATCTAGCTCTGTCGGTGTCACCTCAAAATAGCGCGGATCGTCTGTAGATATTTGATTGCGCTGAACGTGAGCTACCGTAAGATAGCGTACAGGGTTGGCGCCTGGCGCCCTATGCGGCCCCTTCTGTATACCTCCTCTCACGTCGGCAATATCTTCGATGAAATGGCAATTTTCAAGCTTCGAAAACAGCCAATTTGCTCGTGCTCCGATTAGCGCCCCAGATTCTTGCGTCACTTGGTAACGAAGAGTGTGGGCCTCGTGAATTTTGGCGGCGAGTTCCTCAATCCGTGCGACGATGCGCCGCTGTTCGGCTAGCGGAGGCAATGGAATTTCTGAATTCTCGAATTGCATAGGATGGAGACTTTGCCGACGAACATTTGTACCAGAACTTTGGCTTCCGATTTCCTGCCAATGAGTTGGAACCTTAAAATACCAATCCAAGAAAGCGGGGTAGACCCGCCCGTCATTGATTTCATAGCCTACGAAGGCACCCGACATTACGCAACCGTCAGCTTCCTTTGGCACAAGACCAAAAGCACCTTCCCACGCCATGATTTTGCAGTAAACGAAATCACCTGCTCGAATTCTTTGAATTTTCGGCAGCGCGAAACTCGACCCCTGCTTACGTTCGCCAACGAAGATGCCGCGCGCATAACTATAGGTCCCAGCAAACGGGTATTCAGTCAGTTCATCGCGTTGCTCAAATCGTTCGACGCGAGTGAGGATGTCGCCCAATTTAACTCGTGGCCACGCTTTGCTCATGCGCCGTGCTGCGCCAGTAGCGTCTTGATGTCGCCCATGATCTCGGCGATGCGCTGCTCCTTGTGCAGGATGCTCTGCGACCAGTTGCTCGGGCGGCAGGTGAGTGATGTCTTCCTTGCCGCGCGGGTTCTTGCGGTCGAGGTTGCAGTTGTTCGCCAGCAACTCGGCAGCGGCACCTTCCATGCCCGCTCGTTCTCCTCGCGCTTCGTCCACCACGTCATGCACGGCGCGAACTCCTCGAACTGGATCGGCGCGGTCTTGGTGTAGTTCTTGCGGCCTTCGGGCAGCGGATGCTCGTAGTACCAGACGTCCTTGGTCGGCCCACGAGCGGTCGAAGAACAGCAGGTTGGTCGGGATGCTGGTGTAGGGCGCGAACACGCCGTTGGGCAGGCGCACGATGGTGTGCAGGTTGAAGTCCTTGAGCAGTTCCTCCTTGATGCGGGCGCACACGCCGTCGCCGAACAGCGTGCCGTTGGGCACGACCACGGCCGCGCGCGCAGGTCGTCCTGCGCGCTGTCGGCTGCCGGTGCAGCTTCCGCATGATCAGTTGCAGGAACAGCAGCGCGGTTTCGGACGGTCTGCCGGTCCTCGGGGAAGTTGCCCTGAATGCCCTTCTCCTCCTCGCCGCCGAACGGTGGGTTGGTGAGGATGACGTCCACGCGGTCCTTCTCGCCGATCTCGGACAGCTTGAAGCGCAGCGAGTTGCCGGGGTCGATCTGCGGCGCATCGAGGCCGTGCAGCAGCAGGTTCATCTGGCACAGCAGGTAGGGCAGCGACTTCGGCTCGCCGCCGAACAGTGACCGCTCCTGCAACATCTTGCCGGTCAGCCACGGTCTTGACCTGCTGGCTCGAGGTGGTTGAACGCCTCGACCAGAAAGCCGCCAGTGCCGCAGGCCGGGATCGAGCACGGTCTCGCCAAGCTGCGGATCGGTGACCTCGACCATGAACCGCACCACCGGCGCGCGGCGTGTAGAACTCGCCGGAGTCGCCTGCGGCATCGCGCATCTCGCGCAGCATCGACTCGTACAGCGCGCCCAGCGTGTGCAGCTCGTCGCTCGACGTGAAATGGATGCCGTCGATCTTGTTGATCACGTCGCGCAGCAGGTAGCCGCTCTTCATGCGGTTGTCGACGCCCTTGAACACGGTCGCGATCACGTCGCGCCGGTCGTCGCCGTTGGAGCTGGTGAGCCTGCGCAGGTAGGCGAACAGGCCCGGGCCCTTGCTTGCCGTCTGGCCGGATGCATTCGTCGCTGTTGATGAAGGCGAGCAGCTCGTCGCCGGTGACGCCCTGCGGATTCGCCGCCCAGTCGCGCCAGCGGTACGGCGGCTCGATGGCCGGGCGGAACTTCTTCCCGGCGAGCTTCGGCCTCCTGCTCGCGCTGCAGCTCCAGGTCGTCGAGAAACTTGAGGAACATGATCCACGTCAGCAGCGGCAGGCGGTCGAGGTCGCCGTTCAGCCCCTTGTCCTTCCGCATGATGTCGCGGGCGGACTTGAGCAGACTGCCGAGGGATTGGGCAGTAGTTTGAGGTGCGGTCGATGTTTTTTTGGTTTTGGCCATTACTTGTGATTCACCATCGTTGTGATTTTATCCGTAAGAAATTTCCCAAGCTGTTTACCCAGTTCCGAACCCGATCTGCCAAGCAGCAGGATCAGATCTTCATAGGCTGGCAACAGCGACATGCCCTCGATACTCTGGCTTTAGAACTGTGCTCTGAAAGCTTTTTACCTGAAAGCGCACTCTTGCGCTCATTGCTTCCGGAACGATCGCAAGCACCCCAAAACGTTCTCTTCTGAGTTTGCGGCTGTCGCCGCAAACAGGAAATTGCGCATTAATTGAAAATGTGGTCCCTTGAATGGGCAATCGTGCCCTTCCGTCTGCTCGGCGTACACAGATGACAGCAAAATAGGGCTTTCCTAACTCCCAGTATTTCCTGGCGTCGCGCCGGCCTTCCCGCGCATTCAGCCTGCAAGGGACCGCAGTCTTCGTTCGCAGATCCGATCCCGCGCCATAATAACCAGCGCAAGCCCGTACCCCTTCATTATCTTTAGCCTGCCCGCAGCTGCCGAATCCATCAGCGGCATCGTGGACGAACTTTGCCTCGATACACACGGCGGCTTGATCGCTGTCGCAATAAATATCGACATTCGTGGGGGTACCTAATCCGGTTTCCCCCAGTAAATCGGCATCAGTGTCATACTCCGGCGTGAGCCTCCACGGTCCATTTGCATCAAGATGCGGAAGCTTTTCGAGTACACAGGGTAGAGAGAATGCTATCGCGGTCCGGTAACTGGCGTAGTGTGCAGAATGCGGAAATGCAAAATACCTGTGAGGACTCGGGGTCGCCCGGCGAATGCCACCGGATACCTAGACCCGTCTTAGGATCGAGCGCATTGGTACAAGTATGTTGTGTTCGCTTGGGCCGCAGCCCAATCCCGAGCGGGATCACGCGGCATAAAGCTCTTTTTGGAGTTCGGTAACTGCAGCGCGTAATTTATCCGCACCGCCAAATACGTTGATGATGTCAGCCACCGTGCCATGCCGTGAAATCGGCGGTACGTGCAGTACATCCGGCAGCGCGAACTGCGCGTCGCCGTGCTCGGCATATTTGTCGAGCAGTTCTTCGAGAATCTGCCGCGCTTCGCCGCTGTAACGGGCGAAGATATCCTTGCGCGTCTCGCGCAGCTTCTGCGCGCGCTCGCGCCGGGTGCGCAGCGGTGCGTTGAAAGCAAGATGGCACAGCAGGTCGAAGGGATCGGCATCGGGCTGTTTGGCGGCATCAGCCAGTTCGGCGAAGCTCACGCCGCGTTCTTCAAGCTGGCGAATGATGTCATTGCGTTTTTCCGGATCGGCCCACAGCGCCCGCAGGTCGGGCGCTGTTGGACACAGCGTGCGCACAGCATCCGCTGCATATTCGGTGTAGCGCACGACACGCAGCTGCTTGCCATTGGGATCGAGTTCGTAGACGAGGTGCGCGGCAATTTCGACCTGTCCGCCATCGAAGTAGAATTTCCGGCGCTCGTCGGGCGGCGGCTCGTTGACCGCCGGGCCTGTGTCGGACGAGGGCTCGGCCTGTTCGTCGTAGGTGTCGATCACGATCCGGGTCTTGCCGTCCTTTTGCAGCTCCTCTTCGGTCAGCCGCACCGGATCGCCGTCGAACGCGGGATCGGCGAAGAGGCGCGTCGCCGAGCCGGTGTAGTCGATGATGTTGAACCAGAGCTTGCCGTAGTCGTCGCGCACGCGCGTGCCGCGGCCGATGATCTGCTTGAACTCGGTCATCGAGTTGACGACGCGCGCCAGCACGACGTTCCTGCAGGTCGGCGCATCAACGCCGGTCGTGAGCAGCTGCGACGTGGTCAGGATGACCGGGCGTATCGCGTCTCCACGTCCTGAAAGCGGCCGAGGTGCCCGCGCCCGATGTCGCCTTCGTCAGCGGTGACGCGGCACACGTAGTCGGGATGCTGCGCGCATCAGGTCGGCGTTGAGGTTGGTAAGCGCCGCGCGCATCTCGGCGGCGTGCTCCTGATCGACGCAGAACACGATGGTCTTGGCGAAGCGGTCGGTCTTCTTCAGGAATTCGGTCAGGTGCCGCGCGATCGCCTGAGTGCGGGCACGCAGCGCGATCACGCGCTCGAAATCCTGCGGTCTGGTACTCGTCGTCGGGAATCGCGCGGCCGTAGCGGTCGAGATCGTCCCTGCTCGGCCGCCAGCCCGCAGCGTCCCATTCGGTCACGACGCGATGCACGCGATAGGGCGCGAGAAAGCCGTCGTCGATGCCCTGCCGCAGGCTGTAGGTCGTAGATCGGGTTGCCGAAGTAGAGATAGGTGTCGCGATTGTCGTCGCGCAGCGGCGTCGCCGTCATGCCAAGCTGATACGCGGGCTCGAAGTATTCGAGGATGTCGCGCCAGGAACTGTCGTCGCGCGCGCTGCCGCGATGGCACTCGTCCACGATCACCAGGTCGAAGAAATCGCGCGGGAACGCTTTGAACAGGCCGTCCGCGCCGTTCGTCCTCGGCCAGCGCCTGATAGATCGCGAAATACATCTCGCGGCTCGAGCGACGAACGCGTCGCCGCTCGATCTTGCAGCGCGCGTCGCCGAAGGCGCGAGAAGTCCTTGTCCTTGGGATCGTCCACGAGAATATTGCGGTCGGCGAGGTAGAGCATGCGCGGCTTGCGATGCTCGCCGCTGCGGTTCCAGCGCGCGTTCCACAGCTTCCAGCAGATCTGGAACGCGACGACGGTCTTGCCCGTGCCGGTCGCCATCGTCAGCAGCACGCGCCGCTGGCCCTTCAGAATTGCCTCGACCGCGCGGTTGATCGCGATCTGCTGGTAGTAGCGATCGCCCTTGCCCAGCGCGTGATTGAACGGCGTGAGCAGGCGTTCGGCAACTGTCATCGTCCGGAATCCCGCATGCGGCGCGATAGCGGCGCCAAAGTTCATCCGGCGCAGGATATGCGGCAAGCGTTGTTTCACGGCCGGTGTAGTAGTCGAATTCGATGATCTCGTGGCCGTTGGTCGCGTAAGCGAACTTGAGCCCGAGCATCTCGGCATACTCTTTGGCCTGCTGCAAGCCATCCGCCGCGGATTTGTAGGATGCCTTGGCTTCGACGTACGGCGAGCGGAAAATCCCGCGTGTAGCGCAATAGGTAATCCACGCGCTTCGGCGGCTTTCGCACGAACCCTTTTCCAACCGGCACAATGCGTCCGTCGGTGATGGTGCGCTGCTCGGCGATCGAATGCGGCTCGTCGTCCCAGCCCACAGACTGTAGCGCCGGGACGACATACTTGCGGCAGGTGTCGGCTTCGCTCAAGGTCGGCATGTGCGGATTCTAAGCTGCGAATGCACTTTTGGGCGAGCGCCATTATCAGTGTTTGCTAATTTCCTGCACTGTTCGCCATTCAAATCTGCTCTAATCCTGGGTCATGAATTGGATTTGCTCCATTGCCTGATATGACAAGCGGGAATCAGTCTGCTCAACCCCGCGTCGCCGTCATCGGCGGCGGGCCGGCGGGGCTGATGGCGGCCGAAGTGTTGATCAAAGGCGGTGCGCAGGTCGCGGTCTATGACGCGATGCCCTCGGTGGGCCGCAAATTTCTTCTCGCCGGCAAGGGCGGACTCAACCTCACCCACGCCGAGGACACCGGGCATTTTCTGGCGCGCTACGGCGCGCGCCGCGCAAAACTCGAGCCGCTGCTCAGGGCGTTCGGCGCCGACGCGCTGTGCCGGTGGACGCATGAGCTGGGCATCGAAACGTTCGTCGGCAGTTCCGGGCGCGTGTTCCCGCGCGCGATGAAAGCCGCGCCGCTGCTGCGCGCCTGGCTGCACCGGCTGCGCGGCGCGGGGCTGCACATCCACGCGCGTCACCGCTGGCTGGGCTGGGATCACGCCGGCGCGCTGCGCTTCGCCACGCCCGAGGGCGAAAAAACCGTGCACGCCGGCGCCGTGGTGCTGGCGCTGGGCGGCGGCAGCTGGGCGCGGCTGGGTTCGGACGCCGCATGGGTGCCCCTGCTCACGGCGCGCGGTGTTGCGATCGCGCCGCTTCTGCCCGCCAACTGCGGCTTCGACATCGCTTGGAGCGAACACTTCCGCGCGCGCTTTGCCGGGCAGCCGGTGAAAACGGTCGTCGCAGCATATACGGACGCACAGGGCGTCACGCACCGTCGCCAGGGCGAATTTACCGTCACCGATCACGGCGTCGAAGGCGGCCTGATCTACGCACTGTCCGCGGGTCTGCGCGACACCATCACCGCGCAGGGGTCCGTCACCCTGCTTCTCGATCTCGCGCCCGACCGCGATGCCGCGCGCGTGCTCGCCGAAGTTGCGCATCCGCGCGGCTCGCGTTCCTTGTCCAGCCACCTGCAAAGCCGCACCGGTATCAAAGGCGTGAAAGCGGGATTGCTGCGCGAAGCGCTGTCGCGCGAGGACTATGCCAACCCCGGGCGTCTCGCCGCGGCGATCAAGGCGTTGCCGCTGACGCTGACCGCGCCGCGGCCGCTTGACGAAGCGATCAGCAGCGCCGGCGGCGTCAGGTTCGAAGCGCTCGACGAAGGGCTCATGCTGCGCGATCTGCCCGGCGTGTTCTG
Source organism: uncultured beta proteobacterium (assembly GCA_963734595.1). Classification (GTDB taxonomy): domain Bacteria; phylum Pseudomonadota; class Gammaproteobacteria; order Burkholderiales; family SG8-41; genus CAKKQX01. Next base: position 733,601 of record CAVTHV010000037.1, on the reverse strand, counting down.
CGCCGGCGAAATGCTCGACTGGGAAGCGCCCACCGGCGGCTATCTGCTCACCGCCTGCTTCGCCACCGGAAGAGCAGCGGGGCAAGGCGCGTTAGACTGGCTGAATAAAAGCAGGCAGGGCAACGCCTGATCCAGCGGGGTTTAACCGAATCGACGGATAAATGATCATGGGGAAAAACAGATTAGAAGCATTCAGTGACGGCGTTCTCGCCATCATCATCACCATCATGGTGCTGGAAATGAAGGTGCCGCACGGCGCCGATCTTGCCGCCCTGAATCCGCTGCTGCCGGTGTTTCTGAGCTACGTGCTGAGCTTCGTCTACCTGGCCATCTACTGGAACAATCATCATCACATGCTGCACGCCACGCAACGCGTGACCGGGGCCATTTTGTGGGCAAACCTGCACCTGCTCTTCTGGCTTTCGCTGTTTCCGTTCGTCACGGGCTGGATGGGGGAGAATCACTTTGCGGCCGTGCCGATGGCGCTTTATGGCGTCGTGCTGCTCATGGCGGCGATCGCGTATTTCGTTCTGCAGCGCGCCATTATCGCGAGCCAGGGCCCTGACTCGCTGCTGGCGAAGGCGGTGGGCCGCGACCTCAAGGGCAAGCTGTCGCCGGTCTTCTATGGAACCGCAATCCTGGCGGCATTCTTTGAACCCTGGATCGCCGGCGGCATCTATGTGTTCGTCGCGCTGATGTGGCTGGTCCCCGATCGCCGGATCGAGCGCGTGATCGGCGGGAAACTACGGGCCGCCTTCACCTTCTTGGCGCTCCGCAGCGCGGTGACCCGCTTGCTGCGAAAGCCCTGCATTTTTTTATCGCGCTGTTGGCTGCCGCACCACTCGAGCACCGCCGCCGCACTGGCATCCGGCGGAAATACCGGATAGAACACTTTCTCGATCACGCCGTCGCGCACGATCAGCGTCAGGCGCTTGATCAGGGTCATGCCGTCCACGCTGAAGGTCGGCAGTTTGAGCGCCCGCGCAAATTCCAGTTTTTCGTCGGACAGCAGTTCGAACGGCAGGTGCAGGCGCTCGACCGCTTCGCGCTGGTAGGCCGTGTCCTGGGTGCTCAACCCGAACAGGTTGTCGACGCCGACTTCGCGCAGTTCCTGGTAATGATCGCGGAACGCGCACGACTGCGGCGTGCAGCCGCGCGCGCCGGGGATCGCGTTCCAGCCGGTCGGCAGTTCCTGGTCGGGGCGGCCGGTGCGCGGATAGACGTAGACCACGCTGAGGCCGGGCAGGCGCGCGAGATCCACGCTGCGCCCGGCGGTGGAAGCCAACGTCAGCTCGGGCACGCGCAGTCCCTGCAGATGCGCGCAGGCGCCATCGTCCACCGGCACCGGCAGATCGGCGGGCAGTTCGTTTACATTGTCCGTGCGCGCCATGCTATTTCCTCAACAAATACAACAGGATAAGTTTGTAGATCTGCGTGAGCGGCTGCACCTCCGCGACCGGGATGCATTCGTTGACCTTGTGGATCGTGGCATTGGTCGGGCCGAACTCGACGACCTGCGGGCAGATGTCCGCGATGAAGCGGCCGTCGGAAGTACCGCCGGTGGTGGAGAGCTCGGTGTCGACGCCGGTGACGGTCTTGATCGCGCGCGCCACCGCATCGACCAGGTCGCCGCGCCTGGTGATGAACGGCCGGCCGCCGTAGACCCAGTCGATGGCGTACTCGACGCCGTGCTTGTCGAGCACGTTGACCACGCGCGTCTGCAGCGACTCGACCGTGCTCGCGGTGGAGAAGCGGAAATTGAACTGCACCTGCGCTTCGCCGGGAATGATGTTGGTCGCGCCGGTGCCGGCGTGGAAATTGGAAATCTGCCAGGTCGTCGGCGGGAAATATTCGTTGCCGCGGTCCCATTCGATCTCTGCGAGTTCGGCGATCGCCGCGGCGACCTCGTGCACCGGGTTTTTCGCAAGTTGCGGATAGGCGACGTGGCCCTGCACGCCTTTCACCGTCAGCGTGCCGGACAGCGAGCCGCGGCGGCCGTTCTTGATCATGTCGCCGAGCTTGCTGACCGAGGTCGGCTCGCCGACCACGCAGTAATCCATTTTCTCGCCGCGTTTGGCGAGCGCCTCGACCACGCGCACCGTGCCGTCGACGGCGGGCCCCTCCTCGTCGGAAGTGAACAGCACCGCGATCGAGCCGGGGTGATCGGGATGCTCGCTGACGAAATCCGCGATCGCCGCGACGAAGGCCGCGATCGAGGTTTTCATGTCGGAAGCGCCGCGGCCGTAGAGCACGCCGTCCCTGATCGTCGGCGCGAACGGGTCGCTTTGCCACCGGTCGAGGGGGCCGGTCGGCACGACGTCGGTGTGTCCCGCGAAACACACCAGCGGCGCGGCGGTGCCGCGCCGCGCCCACAGGTTGTCGACGCCGTTCATGCTGATCTTCTCGCACTTGAAACCGAGCGGCGCCAGGATCCCGATCACCATGTCGAGGCAGCCGGCGTCATCGGGCGACACCGAGCGGCGCGCGATCAGTTTTTTGGCGAATTCCAGCGTATCGATTTCCACGGAATGGACTTCCTGTTCGGGTTGGGCGTGTGCATCGCATCTTAACAAATAGCAGGTAAAATTGGTTGGCCGAGGGTTATGAGTAACGAGTGGAGAGCCGTGGGCACCCAGGCGTATGGGCGCCCGATTCGGACTGTTGGTTTTTCCGCTTGCCACTCTCAACTCGCTACTCACAACTCACCACTAGTCGCATGACCGCTCTGCTCGTTTCCCATCGCTGCAACGCCGCTTACGGCGCAGACCTCGCCGCTGCCGCTGCGCGCGCCAATCTGAAGCTGGAACTGCTGGTGCTGCCGGCCGATCCCGAGGCGCGGCTCGCGGACGATGACTGCGCGCGGATCGATCTCGCTTATTTTTCCGAGCGACGTCTTTCCGGAATGCTCGCGCCAGTTTTTCTCCGCGCTGCGCAAGGCGCCCGGTCTCAAATGGCTGCACGTGTTCAATGCCGGGGTCGATCACCCGATCTATGCCGAGATGCTGGCGCGCGGCGTGCGCCTCACCACCTCCTCCGGTTCGACCGCCGAGCCGATCGCGCAGACCGCGATCACCGGCCTCTTGATGCTGGCGCGCAACTTTCCGCGCTGGCTCGAGGCCCAGAGAAAGCACGTCTGGGACCCGATGCGCGTGCCGGATGTGCCGCGCGACCTCAAAGGCCAGACCGTGCTCGTCCTGGGACTGGGAAAAATCGGCAACGAAATCGCACGGCTCGCGCAGGCGCTCGGCCTGCATGTGGTCGGCCTGCGCCGCAGCGGAAAGCAGCCCGGCGACCATGTCGACGAACTGCACCCGCCGGCACGCGTTGAACGAACTGCTGCCCAGGGCCGACTGGCTGGTCGTGGCCTGCCCGCTGACCGCGGAAACCCGCGGCATGATCGACGCTGATCTCATCGCGAGGCTGCCCCGGGGCGCGCGCATCGTCAACATCGCGCGCGGCGAAATCGTGGACGAGGCCGCGCTGGTCGCCGCGCTTGCGCGCGGACATCTCGCCGGGGCGTATCTCGACGTGTTCCAGAAAGAGCCGCTGCCGCCCGCATCGCCGCTGTGGGACATGCCGAACGTCCTCATTTCGCCGCACAACTCGGCGGCGGCCTCCGGCAACACGCGGCGCGTGAATGAGATATTCTTCGACAATCTCGGCCGCTGGGGCCGGGGTGCGGCGCTGGTCAACGAGGTGTCCGCGGTCTGATCCGAAAATTACATACCGGCAGGAGGAGAACAATATGGCATTGATGATACTGCGCACCGTTCCCGTCGCGGCGATGGCGGCCGCATTGTTGTCCGCGCTGCCCGTTGCCGCACAGACCTATCCGGTCAAATCCGTCCGCATCATCGTGCCGTACGCGGCGGGCGGCAACACCGACATCACGGCACGCGCGGTCGGCGCCAAACTGGGTGAGGTATTCCACCAGCAGGTCATCGTCGACAACCGGCCCGGCGGCGGCACCAATATCGGCTCGGAGCTGGGCGCGCGGGCGGCGCCCGACGGCTATACCCTGTTCATGGGCGGCGCATCCAACGCGATCAACATGACGCTTTACGCCAAGCCGCCCTACGACACGCTGCGCGACTTCGCGCCGATCAGCCTGTGCGTGAAAGGCGCCAACGTGCTGTCGGTCCACCCGTCGCTGCCCGCCAAAAATCTGCGGGAACTGATCGCCCTCGCCAAAGCCCGGCCCGGGCAACTCAACTTCGCATCGTCGGGGCTGGGCAGCTCGAATCAGATGGCGGGCGAGCTGTTTAAAATGATGGCCGGCCTCAACATCGTGCACGTGCCGTACAAGGGCAACGCGCCGGCGCTGATCGATACCGTGGCCGGAAATGTCGAGATGATGTTCAGCGGCGTGCCGGCGCTGTTGCCCCACATCCACTCCGGCCGGCTGCGCGCGATCGCCATCGGCAGCCTGAAGCGGTTTTCCGCGCTGCCGGAGGTGCCGACTTTCGACGAGTCCGGCCTCAAAGGCTATGAAGCCACCACCTGGTTCGGGCTGATGGCGCCGGTCAAGACCCCCAGGGAAATCGTCGCCCGCCTCAACGCCGAAGTCGACAAAATCATCAAAAGCCCCGATCTCCAGACCCGTTTCGTCAACGACGGCCTCGAGCCGATCGGCGGCACGCAGGAGGAGTTCGCCAAATTCATCCGCGCCGAAATCGAAAAGTATGCGAAGGTGATCGGGGCCGCCGGTCTCAAGCCGTTATGAGGCAAGGCGGATTTGCGGCATATCGCCGCACTGTTGGTGTCGCCGCGGCGAGCGCTTACAATAGGCGCCGGGCCAGCACAACCTGACCTGCTTAACCAAAAACGAGGAGAACACATGAAATACGGACGCTTGTTGATCGCACTGTTGCTGGCGACCGCCAGCGCACACGGCTGGGCTCAGGCCTGGTCGCCGCAGAAAAACGTCGAAATCGTGGTCGGCTCCGCCCCCGGCGGCAGCAACGACAAGACCGCCCGCACCGTGGAGCAGATCCTCGTCAGCAACAAACTGGTCAGCGTCCCGATCACGGTGGTCAACAAGCCGGGCGGCGGCGGCAGCATCGCGTTCACTTACGTCAACCAGCGCCAGGGCGATCCCTATACCCTGATGATCGGCACCACGGCGCTGCTCAGCAACCACATCACCGGCCGCAGCAAGCTGAGCCATACCGACTTCACGCCCATCGCTTCGCTGTTCAACGACTACGTGGTGTTTGCGGTCAACGCCAATTCCCCGATCAAGACCGGCAAGGATCTGATCGATCGCCTGAAGAAAGATCCCCAGTCCGTCGCCATCGGCTTCGCGACCGCGCTCGGCAGCCACAATCACATCGCCGCCGGACTGCTGATGAAAGCGATCGGCGGCAACGCCCGCGATCTCAAGGCGGTCGCGTTCAAGGGCTCGTCGGAAGCCATCACCACGCTGCTCGGCGGCCATATCGATCTGGTCACCACCGCGGCCGGCAATGTCGCCGGCCACGTCGCGGCCGGCCGCCTGCGCGTCATCGCCGTCGCCGCCCCGAAACGTTTCGGCGGCGTGCTCGCCAATGTCCCGACGTGGAAAGAGCAGGGCGTCGATCTCGTGTTCGGCGGCTGGCGCGCCATCATGGCGCCGAAAGGCCTGACGCCGGCGCAGGTCGCGTACTGGGAAAACACGCTGCGCAAGGCGACCGAAACCCCGGACTGGAAAGCCGGACTCGAAAAAAATTACTGGTCTGACGATTTCACGACCGGCGAGCAGTTCCGGAAAGACCTCGACAAGGATTACGCCGCCATGAAATCGGTGCTGGTCGAGCTCGGGCTCGCGAAGCAATAAAAACCGGTGAATCGTGAATGGTGAATGGTGAATGGTAAAAGCGCCAAAATCAGAGGTTGCCCGCTTTCTCCGCTTGCCATTTCCTGTTTACCATTCCCTCCTCGTACCGATGCGCAGTTTTTAATGTGGAGCCATCATGGCCGCACCCGTTGTTCTGGTCGAGCACCCCGCTGAAGGCGTCGCGCTCGTCCGCATCAACCGCCCCGAAGCGCGCAACGCGCTCAATCTCGAGGTGCGCAAGCTGATCGCCGGCCACCTGACCGAACTCGGCGAGGACGACGTGACGCGCTGCATCGTGCTCACCGGCAACGACAAATCGTTCGCCGCGGGCGCCGACATCAAGGAAATGGCCGGCATCGGCACGATCGAAATGCTCGCGCGCGGCACGCATAAATTGTGGCGCACGATCGCCGCCTGCCCCAAGCCGGTGATCGCGGCGGTGAACGGCTTCGCGCTCGGCGGCGGCTGCGAACTCGCCATGACCTGCGACATCATCATCGCCGGGGAATCGGCGAAGTTCGGCCAGCCCGAAGTGAAAATCGGCATCATTCCCGGTGGCGGCGGCACGCAGCGCCTGACGCGCGCCGCCGGCAAATACAAAGCGATGAGCTACATCCTGACCGGCGATGTGTTCAGCGCCAAAGAAGCGTTCGACATGGGGCTGGTCAGCGAAGTCGTGGCCGATGCCGACGTCGAAAAGCGCGCGCTCGAGATGGCGCAGCAGATCGCGGCGCTGCCGCCGCTCGCGATCCTGCAGGCGAAGGAAGCGGTGCTGCGCGGCATGGATGCCTCGCTCGACACCGGCCTTGCCGTGGAAACCAAGGCCGCCCAGATCCTGTTCTCTTCGCAGGACCAGAAGGAAGGCATGGCCGCGTTCATCGAGAAGCGCAAGCCCAAGTTCCAGGGCAAGTGACCGCGCCGCACCGCCCGCCGGCTGCCGCCGGCAATCCGCTGGCGCTCGCCGCCCTGTTCGCCGGCGCCACCGCCATCGCCACCGCGGGACTGTTCGTCAAAGTCAGCGAAACCGGGCCCGTTGCCACCGCGTTCTGGCGCGTGTTCCTTGCGCTGCCTGTTCTGTGGGCGTGGGCGCTGCTCGACAACCCGCGCGCACATTTCGCGGGGTTTGCGCGCGATCATCGCCTGCTGATTGCCGCCGGGCTGTTTTTCGCCGGCGATCTCGCCGTCTGGCACTGGTCGATCGTGCTGACCTCGGTGGCCAACGCCACATTGCTCTCCAATCTGGCGCCGATCTTCGTCACTTTGGCCGCATGGCTGTGGTTTCGCGCACGCCCCAAACGGCAATTCGTTGTCGGACTGTCCGCTGCGCTCGCGGGCGTCGTGATGCTGATCGGCGTGGACTTCGGCGCCCCCGGCCACGTGCTGGGAAACGCGGTCGGCGTCGTGTCGGCCATGTTCTATGCCGGCTACCAGCTGACCGTGACCCGGCTGCGCGCCGCGGCATCGACCGGCAGCATCATGGCGTGGAGCGGCGTGGCGATGGCGGCCGCGCTGCTGCCGCTGGCGTTGCTGTCGAGCGAGCCGTTTTTCCCCGCGACGCAGATGGGCTGGATCAAGCTTGTCGGGCTGGCCCTGATCTGCCAGGTTGCGGGACAAGGCCTGATCGCCTATGCGATGGCGCACCTGCCCGCCACGTTTTCTTCAGTCGGGCTCTTGTTGCAGCCGGTGATGGCGGCGTCGTTCGCCTGGATATTGCTCGGCGAAACGATGGGCGCGGTCCAGATCCTGGGCGGCGTGACGGTGCTGGCGGGCATCTATATCGCGCACCAGGCCGGGCGCGGCCGATGAGCGATGCCGGCTAAATGCAGTTTCGCACTGAGCCTGCGTTTAATTTCGTCCGACTGGTGTGGAAGTCTACCGGACCCGGGCTCGGCCTGCTCCCGGTCACAGCACTCTTCGCCCGCTGATGACCCTGAGCAGGACGACCACGATGGCGATCACCAGCAGGACATGGATGAAACCGCCCATGGTCGTGGAAGTGACCAGCCCCAATAGCCACAAAATGACCAGAACGACGGCGATTGTATAAAGCATGGCAATGATCCTTTCGTGTTTGGAGTCAGGTTCGGTCCTGCTCCTGGTGACGCTCATGCCGGTGTCACGTCGGCACGATTTCAAAATTGCGGCGTGAATTTTTCGCGCCGCGGGCATATCTGCAGGGGCCTGTTGCAAAACATCCGGCTCCGGCATTCATCGATGATTATTCTGACCTTCCCCGCAAAAGAGCACTGTGCGCTGGCGCACATAATGCATCGTCGCGGATAATCGAATTACTTCGGGAAAATGAGCGGCAGGCAGGCGAAAAACAACAATGCGTGGACGGCGCCGGCGAGAACGTCAGTTCGGCTGCCGTAAAATATCATGGCGCTTGATTCCACCCGCTCCGAATGGAGCGAGGCGGGTGGGTGATGTCCTAAAACGAGCCCTCGGCGTGCCGCCCTCCCCCGAGCAAGCGGCCATATTCCCGTTTGACGACCGCGTAGCACTCGCAGGCGCGCGCTTCCAGCCTGGGGCGGTCGATTACGGCAATGTGACCGCGGCTGTGTTGGATCAGCCCCGCCTTTTGCAGTCTTCCAGCGGCCTCGGTCACGCCTTCGCGGCGCACGCCCAGCATATCGGCAATGTGTTCCTGCGTCATCGTCATTTCGTTCGATGGCAACCGGTCCAGGCATGACAGGAGCCAGCAGCACAGTTGCTGTTCCAGCGAGTGGTGCCGGTTGCACACTGCGGTCTGCCCGGTTTGCACGATCAGCGCCTGGATGTAGCGCAGCAGTAAATGCGCCAGCGGGCTGTCGTGCTCGAACTCGCTTTTCAGCATATCCGCTCCGAGCCGATAAGCATAACCGGGGCTCAGCACCACCGCCTGGCCCGGGGTGCTTCCCCCGCTCAGGAACGATGCGATGCCGATCACGCCTTCGTTGCCCGTGACCGAGAATTCGGCCGACGCCCCGTTTTCCATTACGTAGAACCGGGAAACGATGCCCGCGGTGAGAAAATACAGGTACTTTTCCCGGTCGCCGGCATTGTGAACAACCCAACCCAGCGGCAAGGGAACGGGCTCCAGAGCGGGCAGCAGACGCGCATAATCCTTCACGGGCAGCGCTGCGAGAAGGTGATTTTGCCTGGGGGTATGCGGTGCGGATACCGCAGACATTTTGTCCCTGGACGCAAATCGCACCTCCGGAAGGACCTGATACGAATGTTGTCGTAACATTTGGAGCCTCCCAAAAAATAAGGAGTCGGCGGTCGACGCGCCCTGGAACAGAAATCTTCCCCCCCCCCGCGTTACAGATGTTGATCTGGATCAAACCTTATGTTCGCTAGCGCACGAAGCGCCCCGTCCCCGGGGGTATCCAATATTTTCAGGTATCGATGCCGGCGGGGAAAATCGATGGGGCAATCCACTGAATCGTCATGAATTGCGATGCGGCAGTTGCGCGCGCAAGTCGCGCAGTTGCGCCTCGAGGTCCTGAATGCGATCGAGAAGCGTGACGACCAGCGCAACGTCGTGAGGGTCAAGCTCGAAGCTCTCGCGCAGGCGGCACGCCGTCCGGACGGTGACCAGGCATTTCGCCGTGAAGGTCCATTGCCTGGGCTCTGCGCCCGGGTCGATGGGCGCAATCGCACCGTAGTCCGCGAGCTCGAGCAGCTCCGCTTCCGGGATGCCCGACAATTCCGCGAGCTCGGTCAGCGCAATTTCCTGGCGTTCATCCAGCCACAAGCCTTCAATGATTTCGGTTTTCATTCCTCGCCTCCTGTTCGAAATGGCCGCGCGGATTAAACGTCGAGCCGTCCGCAAGCTGCTTGAACAATGCGCGCTCGTGCTCGCTCGTCACGGTGGGCACGACGATCTGCGGGATCACGAAGAGATCGCCCACCCCGGTTTTCGGTTTGGGCAGTCCGCGCTGCGCGAGCCTTAGTTGCTGCCCGGCGTGGGTGCCCGCAGGCACTTTGAGGCGAACCGGCCCGCCCAGTGTCGGCACCTCCACGGTGGCGCCCAGCACGGCTTCCCATGGCGCCAAAGGCAGGTCCAGGTAGAGATCGTGGCCGCTCACACGGAATAGCGGGTGCGGATGCAGCGCGATATTCAGGTAGAGATTGCCGTCGCGGCCGCCGTTAAATCCCCGGCCCCCTTTGCCGGCCACGCGCAGCCGTTGTCCATCGGTTGCGCCCTTGGGGATGCGCGCTTTGAATGCGCGGGCAACCCGGTGCAGAAAACCATTCTCGTCATACTCGGGCACGGTCAGTTGCAGATCCACCTCGGTGCCGCGATACGCGTCCTCCAGCGAGATATGGACGGTGACCTCGTAGTCCTGGCCCGGCATGCCGATTCGTTCACCGCCCTGTCCACGGCGGTGCTGTCCCGCCTGCAGTCCCGCCAGCAAATCCGCCAGATCGATGTCGTCGAACGAAAACTGCGAGTCGCCGAACTGCCTGCCCCAGTCCGGTGGCGGCTGAAAGTCTTTGCCGGGCTGATGGCTGCCGAGCTGGTCGTAGGCCGCGCGCTTTTCCGGCGTCTTCAGGGTCTCGTACGCCTCCGCGACCTCTTTGAATTTTTCTTCGGCGTCGGGCTCTTTCGAAACGTCCGGGTGATACTTGCGCGCAAGCTTGCGGTAGGCCTTCTTGATTTCATCGGCACCGGCGTTGCGCGCGACCCCGAGAATCCCGTAGTAGTCCTTGAATTTCATTGACCATATCCCATAGATTGCATGTTCCGCAGATTGCCGACATGCCGGCCGCGTCCATCCTCGATAGCAAGTGGGGTGCGGCCCGGATTATTGGAACAAGTATCGCGCCAAACCCCGCCTTACGCCACCGGCAGGGAATCCGCGGCGCGGGAGGCCGGGAAAACGGGAGGAGGTATTGAAAAGATCTTTTCGCGTTAATGCTTTTTGAATCAGCCTGCGATTTTCTTTCTCAGCCGCTCGGTGTATTTGTCGACGTCGATGATGAAGCGTTCATGCACGACTTCCCCGACCTGTTCGACATCATCGTAAATTCTGATCATGAACGTGAGCTTGCGGCGGTCGACGGCGGTCAGCTCGACTTCGGCGCGCACCGGTTTGCCGAGCGGCGTCGGCGCCATATGCCGGATGTTGACGGAGAGCCCGACCTGGCCCTGGCCGGGTTTCAGGTGCGGGGTGACCAGCTTGGCCGCCGCCATTTCCGCAAACAGGCACATCGACGGCGTCGAGAACACCTTGAATTCGCCGCGCGTGGTGGTGAGCTTCTCGGTGACTTCCCACCCCAGCGTTTCCTTCATGCCGACTTTGAAAGCATCCATATTGCTGCAATCCATCCGTGTTGTTGGCGCCGCGCGTCATTTTAAACGACAACGGCGAATCGCCGGCACAGATCGCGGTTGCAAAAAAACGGCCACGCACAAACGTGGCCGATCATTCCAGAGCGCTCGGGCGCGGAGGCGTCAGACTTACTGCCCCCGCTGGCTGTTGCTTCTCGCGCGAAAGATGTTCCGGTCTTCCTTGTCCTGAGCCTGCTGGATGCGCCGGCGCTCCTTGTCCGTCAGCGTGCCGTCCTGCATCGCCTTGTCTTCCATTTTCTGGACCTTCGCCTGACCCTTCTGCAGGCGCGCGGCTTCTTTTGCGGTGAGCTGCCCCGACTGCGCGCCGTTCTCGATGAGTCTCTGCTGCGTCTCCTGCCGCTGGTCGATGCGCAGCGTGGAGGTCGTCCCGGATGACTGGGCCAGCACGGCCGCGGGCAGCGCAGCCAGCATCAACGCGATAACCATCGGTTTCGTTTTCACTTGTGGCCTCCCCTCATATTGTGAATATGGGTGATTCCCACCCTCCCGATAACGCCGCCGGTCTCAGGCCGTGTACCGGGCGGCGCCGACAGGGCGCAATTCATCGGCAGCCGGATGCGCCCGCGCATCTTAGAAAATCACTTAAAAAACAACGGGATATCCTGTTTTATGCGCCGCGGCTCTGAATGAAGCGCTCGTGCGCGCGCAGCGCCGCGAGCGCGCCGCCCGCGTTCACCATTTCATCATAGACCGGGATGCCGAGCGCGACGGCGCTGGCGCGGAACTCGCGCTTGCGCTCCTCGAGCTTCGGTTCGCCATCGGAGCGCAGCACCAGCACGAAATGCGCCTGCCCCGGATAGTGCGACTGCACGCGCAGCGCCGCCTGCATCAGATTGTCGAGCACTTCGGGCCGGGTGCGGCCGACGAACGCGGACAGGTTGAGATGCATGACCAGCGCGTCGGGTTTGCCGCTGGAATAGATGATGTCGAGAATTTTCTCGGCGACGTGCCCGTCCTCCTGCTGCAGCGTGCCGACCGGGCAATCGACGGGATTGGTGATGCTCGTTCCCGGCGGCAGCTTGAGCGCCGCCAGCGCGTCGAGCGTCGGCTTGTCGAAAGGCAGGACGTCGAGCCCGAGCCGCGCGAAGAAATCGGTGGCGAGCACGCTGGTGCCGCCGCCGTTGCCGAACAGCACGACGCGCTGCGTCGGATGCCGCGGTTGCGGCGTCACCGTCTGGAACATCAGCAGCGTGTCGATGAATTCATCGAGCGTCTCGACCAGGATGCAGCCGGTCTGCCGCGACAGCGCGACCCACGCGCGGTCGTCGCCGGCGAGCGAGCCGGTGTGCGAAGCGGCCGCCGCAAGACCCAGCTGCGTGCGCCCGCCCTTGAGGATCACGACCGGCTTGCGCGCTTTCGCTGCGCGCAGGATCTCGAACAGCCGGCGGCCGTCTTTCGCGGTCTCGATATACATGCCGATGACGCGCGTCTGCGGGTCCGCGAGATAGAACTCGAGCAGGTCGCTCGGGCCGATATCGGCGCAATTGCCCACTGTCACCAGCCCCGAAAAACTGAGGCCGCGGCCCAGGCCGCGGCGGATGATGTCGGTGCCGAGCCCGCCGCTTTGCGAGATGATGCCGACCGGCCCGGCTTCCCTCGGCCCGACTTCGGCAAAGGTGATGCGTCCGCGCGGCGTGTAAAGTCCGAGGCAGTTGGGGCCGATCAGCCGCATGCCGCCCGCGCGCGCCGCCGCGGCCAGCTCTGTCCTGCAGGTCCTTGCCCTCGTCGACTTCGCCGAAACCGCTGGAAATCACCTGCGCAAAACGCACCCGCCCGTTGGCGCCGGACAGCAATGCGGGAATCTGCGCCGCCGCAATCGCAATGTAGGCATAGTCCACCGGCTGCGGCGTTTCCGCGAGGCTGCGATAGGCGCGCAGGCCGTCGATCTCCTCGGCGGAAGGGTGGATCGGGTAAATGTCCCCGCTGAATCCGAGCTCGCGGATGCGGCGGATGAAGACATTGGGCAGCGTCCCGCCCTTGGTCGAGGCGCCGACGACCGCAACGGTCCTGGGCGCGAACAGCGGCATGAATTGATCGATGACGGCCTGATTGTCCATGGGCATCAGCTCAGTATGAAGCGCGCGTCGACCGCCACCGCGCCGGATTCGGACACGATCAGCGGATTGATGTCGGCTTCCTTGATGTCGGCCGCATGCCGCAGCAGCAGGCCGTTTTCGCCGCCGACCTTGAGCAGCGCGTCGACGATCGCATCCTGCGACACGGCTTTCCTGCCGCGCGCGCCTTTCAGAATCGCCGCGCCCTTGAGCTCGGCGAGCATCTCCTGCGCGTCGAGCCGCGTGATCGGGCAGATGCGGAACGACACGTCGGCCAGCACCTCGACGAAAATGCCGCCGAGGCCCACCATCACCAGCGGCCCGAACTGCGGATCGCGCAGGCCGCCGATCACCATTTCCTGCCCCGGCGGCGCCATTTCCTCGACCAGGAAACCGTCGATGCGCGCGGCAGCGATCGCCGGCTGCTGCATCATGGCGCGGATCGCGCCTTCGACCTCGGCGGCGGATTGCAGGCCGACCTTGACGCCGCCGGCGTCGCTTTTGTGCAGGATGTCGGGCGACATCACTTTCACCACGACCGGGAATTTCAATGCTTTCGTTTTCTGCCCGACCTCGTCCGCGCCGGCGACGGTGACCGATTGCGGCACCGCGACGCCGAACTCCGCGAGCAGCGCCTTGCCGGCCTGCTCGTCGAGCGCGCTGCGGTTCTGTTTTCTTGCTTCTGCGATTAGATTCATTTAAAAAATCCTAAAACCCTATTAACCGCCAAGGCCGCCAAGCACGCCAAGAAAAGCAACAAAAATAAAATCCATCAATGGAAACACCTGATCATTAGCCTGCGACTTAAAAGCCTTGATTGTTATTAAGAGGTTATATCTCTTGATTTTGTTTTGCTTTTCCTTGGCGTGCTTGGCGGCCTTGGCGGTTCAATCATTACTTCTTTTTACCGAGCACTTCGGGAATCAGCCCCGTATGCACCCGCCCCGCGCGGAACGGCTCCGAGCGCAGGATCGCCAGCACCGCCGGGATGTTGTTCTTGATGCCCTGGATTTCGAACGCCTCGAGCGCCGCGATCAGCCGGTCGATCGCCGCTTCGCGCGTGCGCGCATGCACGATCACCTTGGCGATCATCGGATCGTAGTGCGGCGTCACGTCGCGTCCTTCGGCAAAGCCCGTTTCCACGCGCACGCCTTCGCCCTGCGGCGGACGGAACACCGTGAGCTTGCCGGGTGACGGATAGAAGTTTTTCGGATCCTCGGCATAGACGCGCGCCTGGATCGCGTGGCCCGTGACTTCGATCTTCTCCGGCAGGATCGCGGCGAGCCTCTCGCCGGCGGCGGAGCGGATCTGCGCCTGCACCAGATCGACGCCGGTGACTTCCTCGGTGACGCCGTGCTCGACCTGCAGCCGCGTATTCATCTCGAGGAAACTGAACGAGCCGTCGGCACCCAGCAACATTTCGACGGTGCCGATGTTGTCGTAGCCCATTTTCTGCATGATGCCGGCGATCTGGCGGGCGACGGCGTCGACCTTGTCGCGCGCGAGCGCCGGCCCCGGCGCCTCCTCGATCACTTTCTGGTTGCGCCGCTGCGTCGAACAGTCGCGCTCGAACAGGTGCACCGCGCCGCCGTGTGCGTCGCCCAGCACCTGGAACTCGACATGGCGCGGACGCTCGATCAGGCGCTCGAGATAGACTTCCGTGGAACCGAAACCGCGGCCGGCCATCGAGCGCGAGCGCTCCACGGCCTCCAGCAGCTGCGACTCGTCCTTCGCCGGCAGCATGCCGATGCCGCCGCCGCCGCCCGCCGGCTTCACCAGCACCGGAAAGCCGATCGCGCGCGCGGCGGCGAGGATCGCTTCGTTGTCCATCGGCAGCACGCCCGAGCCTTGCGACATCGGCATGCCATGCTGCGCGGCCAGTTCGCGCGCGCGGGTCTTGTGGCCCATCGCGTCTATCCATTTCGGCGACGGGCCGATGAAGCGCGCGCCGCTGTCCGTAACTTTTTGCGCAAACGCCGCGTTCTCGGACAGGAAGCCGTAACCCGGGTGCAGGCCGTCGGCGTGCGACCGGCGCACGATGTCGAGCAGCAGGTCCTGGTTCAGATAGCTTTCGCGCGCCGGCGCCGGGCCGATGGCGTAGGTCTCGCTGGCCATTTCCAGGTAAGGCGCGCCGGCGTCGGCCTCGGAATAGACCGCGACCGAACGGATGCCCATTTCATTGAGCGCGCGCAGCACGCGCGCGGCGACTGCGCCTCGATTTGCAACGATGACTTTACTGAACATGAATCAGAACACCTTAAAAGCTTGAACGCAAAGGACGCAAAGGTTCGCGAAGGAAAATGGCAAGAACAGATCAGGATCATCGCCTGATGCTCGGGGAAAGCCTGTTCATGCCTGAATGTGATCTTCTTGTTTTTCCTTTGTGTCCTTCGCGTCCTTTGCGTTAATGTTGTTGACCTTCAATAGCTGGTCGGCCACGCGCGCATCAGGTGCTGCCCCACGCCCTTGGTCATCCGCAGCTTGTAGATGTCGAGCATGCGGATCAGGTGGTCGCGCGTCTGCTCGGGCCGGATCACCGACTGCGCCGCGTACACCGCGGCGAGCCCCCACACGTCCGAACCCTTGCGGATATTGGCCAGCGCCTCGTCGTAGCCGGGCTCGCCCGCGCCGACGCCGTGCACGATCTTGGTCGCGAACTCGGGGCTCATGAAACTCACCTCGGCGGTGGGCCAGGCGGCGACGTCGTCGGTATGGCGCCCGCCGCCCATGCAGACGTAGGCGCGGCCGTAGCTCTTGCGCACGATCACCGAGATCCGCGGCACGGTGAGCAGCGTCATCGCATTCATGAAATTCATGATCTTGCCCGGCGCGCCCGCCTTCTCGGCCTCGGTGCCGATCTGGAAGCCGGGCGTGTCGACCAGCAGCACGATCGGGATATTGAACGAATCGCACAGCACCAGAAAGTCGACGATCTTGCGGCAGGCGTCGGCATCGAGCGCGCCGCCGCGATGCAGCGGATTGTTGGCGACGATGCCCACGCTTTTCCCGCCGAGCCGCGCCAGCGTCGTCACCGCGCTCTTGCCGAAACGCGGCTTCAACTCGAACATCGTGTCCTTGTCGACCACGCACTTGATGACCCGCTTCATGTCGTAGACCTGGGTGCGGCTCTCGGGCAGGATCGCAAACACCTTGTCCATGTCCGCGCCCGAGCCGGCCGGCACCGGCGCTTCCGGCGGCGCCTCCATGCAGTGGCCCGGCATGTACGACAGGAATTTCTTGATCGCGTCGAACACCTCCTCTTCCTTGTCGGCCACCTGATCCACCAGCCCGGTGACCTCGGCATGCAGGCGCCAGCCGCCGAGATCGGCCGCATCGACTTTCTCGCCCAGCGCCATCGACACCAGGCGCGGGCTCGACACCGCGACGGTCGCGCTTTTATGCATCACCGCGAAGTCCGACTGGCACATGAGCCAGGTCGACGACCCGAACGAGGGGCCGAACGCCGCGGCGCAGGTCGGCGTTTCGCGCAGGCGGCGGAACTGGGTGTTGTCGTTGCCGAGCAACAGCCCCATGCCGCGCGAACCCATTGCATCGGGCAGGCGCGCGCCGGTCGATTCGCCGATCAGCACCAGCGGCATGCCGCGCTCGGTCGCCGCGCGTTTCATGTGCGCGATTTTCTTGCTGTTGGTGGACGAGGTCGACGCCCCCTTCACCGTGAAGTCGTTGACCACCAGGCACACGTCGCGGCCGTCGATCTTGCCGTAGCCGGCGAGCTTGCCGTCGGTCTGCGTTTCGTCCTCCTGTTCCGGGTAGACGCCGGAGGAGCCGAACAGCCCGGACTCGAGAAACGTGCCCTTGTCGAGCAGATAGTCGATGCGCTCGCGCGCGTTCCACGTGCCCGCCGCCGTGCGCTTCGCATACTTCTCCGCGCCGCCGCCGGCGAGCGCCTTCGCGCGCCGTGCTTCGTATTCAGCCAGCAATGTTTCGAATGCCATGTTCATCACTCCGTGAGATCCGCCAGCACGCCTTGTGTTAGCGCTTACTGACTATAAATATACAATAAAAACAACGAACTACAAATTTCCGCCGCCATGGACGATCAGGGCTCTTACCGGCTCCCGGACCGCAGCGTCCTGACCTCGGCCGCGAGCGCCGGCACGATTTTCTGGAAGTCGCCGACGATGCCGAAACGCGCGTCCCGGAAAATCGCCGCCTCCGGATCGGTGTTGATCGCGACGATGTTCTTGGCGCCGCCGCAGCCCGCCAGGTGATGGCTCGCGCCCGAGATGCCGACCGCGATATACAGGTCCGGCGTCACCGTCTTGCCGGTCAATCCGATCTGCATCGAATGCGGGCACCACCCCAGATCGCACGGCACGCGGCTCGCGCCCACCACGCCACCCAGCGCGCCGGCCAGTTCGCGCAGCACGTCGAATCCTTCGGGACCGCCGAGCCCGCGCCCGCCGGCCACGACCACGCGCGCATCTTCCAGGCGGACCTCTCCGCCGCTTTCCCTGCGGCGCTCGACGACGCGAATGCGCGAGGCCGGCAGCACGCCATCGAGCGCGACGATCTCGCCGCGCCGCGCCGGATCCGCCGGCAGGGCATCGCCGCAACCGCCGCGCACCGTCGCCACCGCCGGCAGCGTTTTGAAGGAAACCGTCTCGCGCGCATTGCCGCCGTAGCAGGGACGCGTGAAGCGCAGCGTGCCGCCCTCCGCCGCGACTGCCACGCAGCCGGTCGCGGCCGCGCTGTTCAGGCGGAACGCCAGTCGCGGCGCAAGATCCGCGCCCCGCGGCGTGTGCGCGGCAAGAATCAGTGCAGAGTCAGCGCCAGCCGCCGCGCGCTCGGCGCAGGCCAGCCAGATGTCGCTGTTGTACTCGGCCGCCGCCGGATCGCCGGCGCTGAACACCTTGTCGGCGCCGTGCGCGATCAGCGCGGCCGCAATTTCCGGATCGCCGCTGAACACCAGCGCCGCCACCGCGCCGCCGGTCTGACCGGCGACATTTCGCGCCAGGCCGAGCAGTTCCAGGCTCACCGCGGCCGGTTTGCCCTGCGCGAGTTCGACGATGACCAGCGCACCGCTCATAGCACTTTCGCCTCGCACAGCCGCTGCACCAGCTTCGCCGCCTGCGCTTCGGGCGAGGCGCCTTCCATCATCTCGCAGCGATTGTCCTTCACCGGCAGGAACACGCGTTCGCGCACGCAGCGCGCGCCCGCGGCGCCGGTTTCGCCCGCCGCCACGCCGAGATCGGCGGCCGACCATACGACGACCGGTTTGCGCGCGGCGCGCATGGTCTCGCGCAGGCTGGGCGCGCGCGCGGCGCCCAGTTCATTCGATACCGTCACCAGCGCCGGCAGCGCCGCTTCCACGATTTCCGTGCCGTCGTCGAGCACGCGCTCGACGCGCACCGCGCCGTTCTCGATCTGCACGTCCATCGCAAATGAAATCACCGGCACGCCGAGCAGCTCGGCGATGCCGGCGCCGACCACGCCGGCGTCCCAGTCCGCGGCCTGGCGCCCGGTCAGCACCAGGTCGCAGCTGCCGAGCTTGCGGATCGCGGCGGCGAGCGCATACGCCGTCGTATAACCGTCGCCGTTCTCGAACGCCGCGTCCGCGAGCAGCACGCCGTCGTCGGCGCCCATGGCGAGCCCGTGCTTCAACGCGTTGCGCGCCGTCTCGGGGCCCAGCGTCATGACGCTGATCCGGGTATCCGGCTGTTTCTCGCGGATGCGCAGCGCCGCCTCCACCGCCTGCTCGTCGAACGGGCTCATCACCCACTGCAGCCCCGCCGCCGGCACGACCTTTTTCGCCTGCTCATCGATGCTGAACATGCTGAAAGCGGCCTCCGGATTGGGGACATGCTTGACGCAGACGACGATGTGCATGGACTTCAGAGCCCTGTTAAAACCCAAGCCCATGAGACCACAGATGAACGCAGATGAACGCAGATCGAAAACCGCGAGCCGTGGACGCAAGAAATACCCGGTAACGACAGTGCGCAGCATGGTTCTCGTCGCGGTTTCAGATCGTATTCCTCTGGTACTCTGTGTTCTCTGTGGCAAATGTTTTTACGGACTTCAGAATCAAACAATGGTGACGTCGGTCGGCACGATGCCGTCGAAATGCTTGCGCTGATAGTTCCACGGCACCTGCGGCTGCACGCGGCCGGTCTCGTCGGTGGCGCGCGCCATGATGCGGTAGTTGCCCGGTTTGTCCACTTCCCACAGGTACGACCAGCGCACCCACAGCCAGCGCTCGTGCGGCTCTTCGATATGGGCGTCGTGCCAGGTCTTGCCTTCGTCGAGGCTCACTTCCACGCGCTTGATGCCGCCCATGCCGCTCCAGGCGAGGCCGCGGATCTTGTGCGAACCGCGCTCGAGCGGCGAGTCCTCGTCGAGCGGATCGATGATGATGCAGCGCACGCCCATCGCCGTGATCATCTGCTTGTTCGGATCCTCGGGCGAGTTGCCGTAGACGAAATAGTGGTGCTGGTAGTAGCACTGCGGAACATGGTCCATGACCTCGATTTTCTGCAGCCACTTCGCCCACCAGTTGCCCGACCAGCCCGGCACCACCGCGCGCACCGGCGCGCCGTGGATGTGCGTCAGGTACTCGCCGTTCATCGACCACGCGAGCAGCGTGTCGGGATGCAGCGCTTTTTCCAGCGGCAGCCCTTTCTCGTAATTGATGACGCCGGGGTCGACCAGCTTGAAATCCGAGCGGCCGACCGAGCGGTACTGCACGGCGAGGTCGGGCTGGCCGCGGTCGAAACCCTCGAGGCGCACCGCCTTCGCGGTGGATTTGATGCCGACTTTTTTCAGCACCTCGGCGAGCGGCACGCCGGTGAACTCGCCGGCGCTCATCGCGCAGGTGGTGGTCGACTCGTTGCTGATGTCCTCGGTCGACGGCACCGCGTTCTGTTCGCGCATCGCCGCGCGCTTCTGCATGTCCTGCTGGTTGATGCGCGACGGCTTTTTCACGCCCTTGGCCAGGTATTCGAAAAATCCCGCGTCGTTGCCCGCGCATTCGGTCACCGCGCGCACGGTGCGCCCCGGCAGCTTCTGCAGGTCTTTCAGCGACATCTCGATCGGGCGCTCGACTTCGCCGCCGATCGTGAGGATCCAGTCATCGGGGTGGATCGGCTCGGGCACCTCGAGCTGGTTGACGACGTAATAGGCGTCGGTCGGCGTGATCAGCCCTTCCAGCTCGGTGATCGGCGCGCGCCCGTTGATGACGCGGCCCTGCGAATCCTTGCCGGCATTGATCGTCGCCCGCTTGCGGTCGGGCCAGCCCATCACCCAGTCGCCTTCGATTTCCCGTTTCGACATCGTCTTCTCTCCTTGTTGCTGGAACCTGCCTCAAAGGCAGGCAATGGACAGGATTTACAGGATGAACAAGATTAAAACCCCGGATTGATCCTGTCTGCCTGGGGTCGGATTTACGCGCTTTTCTCTGATTTTTGGGACAACGTTCAGCCAGGCTCTTCGCCGGCGCGTATTGCCGCTCCCGCCCGGCCGTTATCTGCGGTCGATACCTATTCCTCGATGATCGCGACGACCTGGCCTTCTGCGACCGGGTCCTTTTCGCCCACCAGGATCTCCGTCACCGTGCCGCCGTCCTCGGTGAGCACCGGGATTTCCATTTTCATCGATTCGATGATGATCAGCGTGTCGCCCGCCTCCACCCGGTCGCCGGGTTTGGCCCGCAGCTTCCACACCGTGCCGGTGATCTCGGATTTGATTTCGATTTTTGCCATCTCGCGGTTCCTTGATTGAATGTGAGGGCGGCCGCCTGCGGGGCCCCGGGATCGTTGACGGTCGCCCGGCGCGGCGCTGCCGCCCCCGGCGATGCATCCCGGCATCCTACGGTTGCACCGGATTGTTGTCAAGAAGATTGTTGACAATCTGACAAGACGCGCCTATCGTGGCGGCATGCTGACCGACCCCGCGGGGACCCGCCATGTCCGATGAGATGACGAGCGCGCTTGAAATGGCGCCGCTCACGCAGTCGCTGCCCGAGCAGATCGCGGCGCGGCTGTCCGACCGCATCGTCGCCGGAACCTATGCGCCCGGCCGGCGCGTGATGGAGCAGGCGGTGGCGGCCGAATTCGCGGTGAGCCGCGGCCCGGTGCGCGAAGCGCTGCGCCTGCTGGAAAAGGACGGGCTGGTGACGATCCTGCCGCGGCGCGGCGCGCAGGTCACCAATCTCAGCATCACCGAGGTCAGGGAAATCTTCGATATCCGCGCGATGCTGAACGGCCTGCGCGACCGGCTGGTCGCGGAAAGCCCCGATCGTCTGCGGATCCTGCCGCTGCTGGAAGCGGAAGTGGCGAAGCTCGTGCGGCTGTCGCGCGCCCCGGGCGCCGGCGAAGAATACGTGGAAGCCGTGTCGAGGATGAACCGCATCCTCGCGAATGCCACCAGCAGCAGGCGGCTGCGCACCATGCTCGGCTCTCTCGGGGTGCAGACGCTGCGTTACTCGCAGCTCGGGCTGTCGACGCCGCAACGCCGCAAGCAGTCGGTCCAGCATTGGCAGAAACTGGTGAAGGCGATCCGCGACGGCGACGGCGCGGCCGCCGAGCGCGTCGCGCGGCAGCGCGTGCAGGATTCGCGCGACGCGGCGATCGAACAGTTGCAGCGTCTCGCCGCGAATGCCGCTGCCACAGACAAAAAACCGCGCCGCGCGGCGTAGGCGCGATCGGGCGAATCCATCGCGCGGGTTGTAAGCACCGCGGCGAGCGCTTAACATAAGCGTCCATGATCGATCTGCCCCTGCTCAAAGATTCCACGCTGGAAGTGGACGGCCGCGTGGCCGTACTCACTTTCAATCGCGACGACGTGCGCAATGCGCTGACCAGCACCGAGCTCGTTGCGGAAATCCCGCGCGTGATCGCCTGGGCCAATGCCGAGCCGGAAATTTCGGTGCTGATCATGACCGGCGCGGGCAGCGCGTTTTCCGCCGGCGGCAACATCAAGACCATGGGCGAGCGCGCGAAGGCCGCGCCTCATGTGCTGGAACACAACTACCGCAACGGCGTGCAGCGCATTCCGCTCGCGCTCGAACGCGCGGAAATTCCGGTGATCGCCGCGGTCAACGGGCCCGCAATCGGCGCCGGTTTCGACATGGCGAACATGTGCGACATCCGCATCGGTTCGGCCAACGCCCAGTTCGGCGAGACCTTCGCCAACCTCGGCATCGTCGCCGGCGACGGCGGCAGCTGGTTCCTGCAGCGCCTGGTCGGCTATCAGCGGGCCGCCGAGCTCACCTTCACCGGCCGCATCGTGAAAGCCGAGGAGGCGCTGCAACTCGGCATCCTGCTCGAAGTGACGGCGCCCGACGCGCTGCTGCCGCGCGCCAAAGAACTCGCGGGCAAGATCGCCGCCAAGCCGCCGCAGGCGATCCGTTACGCCAAGCGCCTGCTGAAACTCGCGCAGCGCCAGAATCTCGAGGAACACCTCGACGTGTGCGCGGCGTTCCAGGCGATCTGCCACAAGACCGAAGACCATGCCGAAGCGCTTGCCGCGTTTTTCGAGAAGCGGCAGGGCCAGTTCAAAGGCAAATAATCAAATACAAATTGACAGGATTTACAAGATGAACAGGATTAAAACCATAAAACATTGGGTCAGGCTCTGTTGAGTCTGGCAATGGTTATTCGTTTTTGAGCTTGATTAAATCTTGTTAATCCTGTCAATCCTGTCTATGGCTTTTCGCCCCTGAACTTATCCGGACTCACCATTATGCGACTGCATCAAACCCTTGCCTGTCTTTGCCTCGTTACGCTGTTCGCCCTGCCTGCCGGCGCGCAGGACCTGAAACTGACGCCGGTGGACGAGGCGGCGAACGGACGCATCGTGGGTGAGCTTCAGAAACAACCTGCTCAATGCGCTCGAAAAGCACGACAAAAAATTCGTGCTCTCCATTCTCGACCGCAATATCCGCAACACCCCCGAAACCCCGCGCGGCGCCGCCGAGTTCCGCAAGCAGTGGGACCTCGATGCCGACGACAGCCCGCTGTGGCGCAAACTGTCATACGCGCTGTTCCTCGGCGGCGCCTACATGAAGCGGGACAAGGGTCCCGCCGAATTCTGCGCACCCTATGTAATGGCCAAGTGGCCGGATGACGCCGATCCGCACGATCACGGCGCGATCATTTCCAAGGACGTTTTGGTGAAAGCGGCCCCGTCTTCCGATTCGCCCACGCTCAAGGCGCTCACCTACGATATCGTCGCGGTCACCGACTGGGACGTTGCCGATGCGGCCGCCGACGTCAAACAGCACTGGGTGAAAATCAAAATCAAGGAAGGCGAGGGCTTCGTTCCCGAAGAGCAGATCCGCAGCCCGATCGAGCATGCCGCGTGCTTCGTCAAAACCGAGAATGGCTGGCGCATGACGGTGCTGCGCGCGGGCGGCGTCTGACCGCACCAGGTTGAACGCAGCCGGAGTGGCTGCAGGTCGCAAATGAAACGCACGGGCCGGATGCTTGCTGTATTCTTGTGCGCATCCGTTATCATCATGATTGCCCCAGCCTACAGCCTCGACATCCAGGGCCACCGCGGCGCGCGCGGCCTCATGCCCGAGAACACGCTGCCCGCCTTCGCGCGCGCGTTAGCGATCGGCGTCACCACGCTCGAGCTGGATTGCGCGATCACCAAGGATGGCGTCGTCGTCGTCAGCCACGATTCGATCCTCAATCCCGACATCACGCGCGGCCCCGACGGCGAATGGCTCGCGCAGGACGGGCCGCCGATCCGCGAACTCACTTACGACGAACTGCAGCGCTACGACGTCGGCCGCATCAAGCCCGGCAGCGCGTACGCGTCGCGCTTTCCGCGGCAGCAGGCGGTCGACGGCGCGCGCATCCCGCGGCTGGCCGACGTGTTCGCGCTCGCGCGCAAGGCCGGCAATGCCAGCGTGCGCTTCAACATCGAAACCAAGATCTCGCCTTTGCATCCGCAGCGCACGGCGCCGCCCGACATATTCGCGCGCGCACTTATTGCATTGATTATAAAAGAGAAAATGGAAAAGCGCGCAACGGTCCAGTCGTTCGACTGGCGCACGCTCGCCGATCGTGCAGCGGGAAGCGCCGGAAATTTCCACGGTCTATCTGACGGCGCAGCAAACCTTCACCGACAACATTCTCGCCGGCCAGACCGAATCGCCGTGGATGCCCGGCACGCACGTCAGCCGCTTCGGCGGCTCGATCCCGCGCCTGATCAAGGCCGCGGGCGGCGCGGTGTGGTCACCGTCGTACACCGAGCTTTCGGCAGAAAGCGTGAAAGAGGCGCAAAGCCTGGGACTGAAAGTGGTGGTGTGGACCGTCAACGACGAGGCCGACATGCGGCGCATGATGGACTGGAAGGTGGACGGCATCATCAGCGACTATCCCGATTTGCTGCGGAAAGTCGCCGGCGAGCGGGGCGTCGCGCTGCCGGCGGCAACGCCGGTCACTCCTAACTGACGCTCGCCCTCAGCGGGGCGCCGCTATGGATTCAGACATCCCCGAGCGGGATGTACCACTTCGGTTTCATGCGCCCAAAATCCGTTCTGCGGTTGGTTTGCAGGCTCTTTTTCGGGTCCAGCACGCAGGACCGCCCGTTGTCACGAACGAACACGACCCAGTGCCAATATGGGCGGCCCTTCTCGAGATGCCACTTGATCGACAGCAGGGCGAGGTCCGGCAGGGCTTCCCACGAGCGAAACGGGATTTCACGGGAGCCGGACTTGATGCCGAGATGCTTCAGCAGTTTCCGGACGTGCGCGGTTTTCGACCACAAACGTTCGTCGTGAGCGTAGATGCCCAGGGAATTGGCGATCGACTTCGTTTTCGGGTACGAAAGCCCGGCGACCGCGGCGACGCTCGCGATGCCGCAGCCCGTACGTTCTAACTGGACCACTGGTTTCATAGTTGATACCCAGGGTGTTCATTCAGCCGCCGGCCTTTAGTAATGCAGGCCGATCGTCAGATCCAGATTTTTCCCGTCGTACGGGAAACTGGCGGCGGAGAACGAAGGCGCGCCGAGCAAGGCTGTTGCGTCGTTTGAAAAGCCGTAGCCTTCCGTCGGGACCCCCAGAAACCCGGTGTCCAGTATGCCGTTCATGTTTTCATCATGAATGACGGCAAGCGCATACGTTCCCGGCGGGATGTCTTCGAAGTCGCAACGCGCCTGCGATTTCCGGATTTTTATCACCATGATATTGGTTGCGGAGTGCAGATACTCGATGGGGAAACCCGCCTCCGATTCGAATAGCGCGCACGCTACGGTTCCAGTGCTGTTTCTGATGTTCAGAACCTTCACGTGAATTCCGGGGCATGGCGATTGGGCAAAGGCGGCGGCGGGAAGCATCGCGAACACCAGCGCCGCAAACCACGCCGCGTACCGGCGGCGCAAAGCGCGGGAAAGAATCAAATCCAGCGACGGAACAGGAGCCACGACAGATAAACGATCAGCACGACGATGATCGGCAGCACAACCGCGAATACCTTGCGCGAGCCCGCGACGAGCTGGGCGCTCTTCGCCTGGATTTCCTCGGCGCGATCCTGTATCCGCTCCGCGCGCTCCTGCTGCTTTTGCACGAGAGCAAACTGCTCGCGCTGCAGCGCAAGCGCCTCCGCCTGACGCTCGAGCTGAAGTCGCTGGTTGTCGCGAATTTCTTCGAGAAGAGAAGCAAGCCGCTGAGTGTCGATTTCGCTCATAAGCCCTGATGTTAAGCCGTTGGTCCGGAAGCCGTTTTGAAAATTGCCGCCAGGCGTCGGGAATACCTCTATCTTACGGCCTTCTAACTCAAGATCAATACCTTGCTCTGGCCCGCCCAGGTTAAACCCTCCATGTCCCGGGCGTAGGCCGCCTTTCCTCCAGACTCCCACTCCCCGCTTCCGAATTCCGCTGAGGGTTTTGTCAGAACTCCAGCCCGAGATTGAGCGAATAGAAGCTCTGCTTGCCGCCGCTGCTGAAGGGCGTGGTGAATTCCTCGCTGCGCAAAATGCGGGTGAGCGAGAACCGGTAGGTGTTGATGCGCGCGGACACGCCCACGGTGAAATCATGGACCAGATCTCGCCGGTCGACGCTGGGGCCGCCGCGGAACACCGTTCCGTCCAGAAAAATGTTGCGCGCGACGTAGCGCAGATCGGCACCGGCGAAGCCGGACCATTCATATGGCGCGCGCCCCGCGCCTTCGTGCTCGCGGCGGGTGTTCTGCAGCATCGCGCCGCCCGGTTCTATGCCGTCGGGACCGAAGCCCGTCATGTTGCGGCCGATGCGCACGATGCCGCCGGCCCGCGCCAGCGTCATCACCGTGCCGAGCGTGACGCCGGCATGCGGCACGAATTCGATGTGCCGCGTGCCGTACTTGCGCTTCTGCAGATAGGAAATCAGAAACTCCGGTTCGCCCGGCGTCTGGTTGCCCCAGCCCTGCGGCTGCTTCGCGCCGACCAGGCTGTGCCATTCGGACTGGACCTGTTCGCCCAGCGCCCACGGCCCGACCATGCCGATGTCGAGTTCCGCGGTGTCCAGCCGGTTGCCCTTCACGCGCTGCGCCACGCCGCCGAGGTACAGCCACGCCGCCCACGGCCGGTCGTACGGCTGGGGCGCGCTTATGGTGATGTTGCGCGGCGTGTACAGGTTCTGGCCCGCGAACAGGCCGAAGTGAAAATCGGCGCCGGGGTCGGTGAACAGATCGAGCGCGAACTTGGCGGGAATCCTGAACACCTGCTGCAGGGTTTCGAACGGCACGCCGATGCCGAATTTGATGCCGTTGGTGTAATAGTGGTCAGTGCCGGCCAGCATGTCGTTTTCGATGAACAGCTGGAACTCGCTGCCCTGCGGTGGCGGCGGCAGCTTGTCGGCGGCGATCGCGTCCGCAGCGCCGGCCTGCGACACGGCGACCGCGAGCGCCCGCCACGAGCGTGAACGCCAGGACGAGGTAGTGCGGATTCCGTGGCAGACAGGAGGTCATCAGATGCGGGACAAATTGCGCCGGGGCGTGGATTTGACACCATAGCACGTCGCGGCACAAGCGCCGCCGGATCGTGCGGCGCGCCCTGCGCGTTCGGCCCAGCCTGCAGCGAACGAAATAAATTAATTAAAACAACGGCCTACTGCCAACTAGGCGTTCAGTAACTGGTCGGCCAGTTGCGCAGCCGGTGCTCGCCGACGCCGTTGTGCATGCGCATGCGATGCACTTCGAGCGTGCGGATCAGGTACTCGCGCGTGTCGCGCGGATCGATCACGTTCTGCGCCTGGTAGAGCTCGGCGAGCGCCCACGCCGAGGTGTCGCGCTCGACCTCGGACTTGAGCTGGTCGAAGCGCTCCGGGTCGTCCTCGCGCCTGAGGCCGTAGAGCACGTTGACCGAGACCGCCGGGTCCATGAAACCGAGATCGGCGGTGGGCCAGCACGCGACCTCGTCCGCGTTCTGGCCGCCGCCCATGTTGATGTAGGCCTGGCCGTAGCTCTTGCGCATGATCACGGTGATCTTGGGCACGGTCACCAGCGACAGCGCGTTCATCCAGTTGATGACCTTGCCCGGCATGCCGCGCAGCTCGCCCTCGACCCCGATCAGGAAACCCGGCACGTCGACCATGAACACGATGGGAATGTTGAACGAGTCGCACAGCACCATGAAGCTCACGACCTTCTGGCAGGCGTCGGCGTCGAGCGCGCCGCCCTTGAACAGCGGGTTGCTGGCGATGAAGCCGACGCTCTTGCCGTCGAGCCGCGCCAGCACCGTGGCGATGGATTTGCCGAAGCGCTCCTTGATCTCGAAGCACGAATCCGTGTCGGCGATCGCGGCCAGCACCTTGCGCACGTCGTACACCTGGGTGCGCGACTCGGGCAGGATCTCGAACATGTGCCGGCACGCCTCGTCCGATCCCGGCGGCACGCGATGCTCGGGCGGCGCCTCCATGTTGTGGCTCGGCAGATACGAGAGAAAGCGCTTGATGACGTCGATCGCCTGCTCGTCGCTGGCCACCGCCACATCGACGAGGCCGGAGACGCCGGTCAGCAGTTTCCAGCCGCCGAGCTCTTCGGGCTCGATCGGCTTGTTGATCGCGATCGAGGTCACGCCGGGGCTCGCGATCGCCATGATCGCGCCCTTGCGCATCACCACGAAATCCGACATCGCGGAATACCAGGTCGAGGAGCCGTAGCACGGCCCGAGCAGCGCGGACACCCACGGCGTTTCGCGCAGCCGCTGGTACTCGACCGGGTCCTGCGCGACGATCGCGCGGCCCGAAGCGCCCATGCGGTCGGGCATGCGCGCGCCGCTCGATTCGCCGAGGAAAATCAGCGGCAGGCCGCGCTTGTTGGCCGTGGTCTTCACGTGCCGGATCTTTTTCATGTTGATCACGGACGACGAGGCGCCGAGCACGGTGAAATCGTTGGACACGATGCCGACTTCGCGGCCGGCGATGCGCGCGAAGCCCGCGACCTTGCCGTCGGCCGGGGTCTTGTGGCGCATTTCGGGACGGATGCTGCGCGCGAGACGGCCGGACTCGATGAAGCTGCCGGCGTCGATCAGGCGGTCGATGCGCTCGCGCGCGTTGAGATGGCCTTCGGCTTTGCGTTTGGCGAGCTTTTCCTCGCCGCCCATCGCGAGCGCCTCGGCGTCCTTCTTTTTCAGTTCCTGGATCAGTTTTTCGAATGGCACGGCGTGTCCTTTGTTCCCGGCAGGATTTCCATTTTATAACATGCCCCGCTGTGATCAGGGGGCGGGGCTGCGGGAGAGGCCTAGCGTTTGGCGCGGATCAGCTGGCGCGCGATCACCAGCTGCTGGATCTGGCTCGTGCCTTCGAACAGCCGGAACAGGCGCACGTCGCGGTAAAGGCGTTCGACCGCGGATTCCTGCATGTAGCCCGCGCCGCCGTGGATCTGCACCGCGCGGTCGGCGACGCGGCTGACCATCTCCGAGGCGAACAGCTTGGCGCACGAAGCTTCGAGCGTGATGGTTTCGCCGCCGTCGCGCTTGCGCGCCGCCTCGAGCGTCATGCTGCGCGCCGCGTAGAGCTCGGCCTGGCTGTCGGCGAGCATCGCCTGCACCAGCTGGAATTCGGCGATCGGCTGGCCGAACTGCTTGCGCTCGAGCGCGTAGTTGAGCGCTTCGTCGAGCAGGCGCTGCGCCGCGCCGACGCACACCGCCGCGATGTTGAGCCGCGCCTTGTCGAGCACTTTCATCGCGGTCTTGAAGCCCATGCCTTCCTTGCCGCCGATCAGGCTCTCCGCCGGCACGCGCACGTTGTCGAACACCACGTCGGCGGTGTGCGCGCCGCGCTGCCCCATCTTGCGGTCGGGTTTGCCGACCGACAGCCCCGGCGTGTCGCGTTCGACGATGAACGCCGAGACGCCGGCGGCATCCTTGCTTTTCAAATCGGTGCGCGCCATCACGGTGAACACGCCCGCCTGCGGCGCGTTGGTGATGTAGCGCTTGGCGCCGTTCAGCACATAATGTGCGCCGTCGCGCCTGGCGCTGGTGGTGAGCGAAGCCGCGTCGGAGCCCGCGCCGGGCTCGGTCAGCGCGAACGAGCCGATCAGCTCGCCCGCAGCGAGCCGCGGCAGATAGCGCCGCTTCTGGTCTTCGGTACCGTCGATCACGATGCCCTGGGAGCCGATGCCGTTGTTGGTGCCGACGATCGAGCGGAATGCCGGCGCGGCGCGGCACAGCTCCATCGACACCCGCACCTCCTCTTCCATGGTCAGGCCGAGGCCGCCGTACTGCTCGGGGATGGTGAGGCCGAACAGCCCCATGCCGCGCATCTCATGCAGGATGTCGGCGGGGATGGCGTCGGTGTCCGCAACTTCCTGCTCGCGGGGGATCAGCCTCTCGCGCACGAACCGCGCGACGGTGCCGAGCAGGATATCGAACGATTCGGGGTCGCGGATCATGGAAAAACAGTAATGGGTGACGAGTGATGAGTGATGAGTAAAACCTTAAGGGCGATTTGGTTTCTTCCCATTACTCATTACCCATCACTCATTACTTTACTACTGAAGGGGGACGTGGGCTTCCTTGATCACTTTCGCCCACTTCGCGTTCTCGGACTTGATGAGCGCGGCGAATTCCGCGGGCGTGCTGCCGACCGGCTCGGCGCCGAGAGCGGACAGGCGCTGGGCGACATCGGGAAGTTTCAGGATGCGCGCGGTTTCGACGGAAAGCTGGTTGACGATCGCTTTCGGCGTGTGCGCCGGCGCGAGCAGGCCGAACCACGCGCCCGAGTCATAGCCCGGCACCCCGGCTTCGGCGATGGTCGGCAGGTCAGGCGCCGCCGGCGAGCGCTTGGCGGGGCTTACCGCCAGCGCGCGGATTTTTCCGGCTTTGACCTGCGGCAGATAGGGCGGGATGTTGTCGATCGTCACGGCGATCTGCCCGCCCATGAGATCGGCGAGCACGCCCGCGCTGCCCTTGTACGGAATGTGATTGAGATCGGTGCCGGTCATGCTCTTGAACAGCTCCATCGACAGATGCGCGGTGCTGCCGATGCCGGGCGAGCCGTAATTGAGTTTGCCGGGGTTGGCCTTGGCATAGGCGATCAGCTCCTTGACGCTTTTCACCGGCAGGGAGTTGTTGACCACCATGATATTGGGCACCATGGCGACCAGGCTGATCGCCTCGAAACTCTTGATCGGGTCCCAGCTCAGGTTGCGGTACAGGTTGGGATTGATGCCGTGGGTGCCGGCGGTGGCCATGATCAGCGTGTAGCCGTCGGGCGTCGCCCGGGCCGCCATTTCGGTGCCGATGTTGCCGGCGGCGCCGGGGCGGTTCTCGATGATCACCGGCTGGCCCCAGTGCTCGGTCATTTTCTGGCCGACGGCGCGCGCCAGGATGTCGGTGGCGCCCGCCGGCGTGTAGGCGACGAAGATGCGGATCGGTTTGGTCGGATACGACGCCTTCTGTGCCAGCGCGCTCCCGCAAAAACCCGCGAGCAGCACGCTTCCCAGCATCACTACGGTCATGCGGTTCATTTTGCCTCCTCCTTGCGTTAAAGGTGACGCGCTGCCGCCGTCCCGGTTTTCCGATGTCGCATGCCCTGCGGCTTGTCATCGCCTCCGCTTCGGCAGCGCCCGCCGCAACAGCGGCTAGCTGGACCATTACTTGCGGCGCGTGCTTCGGTTCGAAACCTTTCTCGTAATGCGGGCCGGTCATCTTGCCGTCGACGGCCTTGCCGATGATGCCCTGCGACAGGTCCTTGAGCGCCATGAAGATCACATCTTCGTCGGGGGTCGACACCAGCGTGTGCGGCGCGTTGGCCGGAATGTAGATCAAGGTGCCGGCCGGCGCCAGCACGCGCTTGCCGTTGACCGAGCCCTTGAGCGTGCCCTGCACCACATAGTTGAACTGCTCGTTCTTGTGGCTGTGCATGCGCGAGCCGGTGCCGCGCGGCTTGTGGATCCAGCCCACCAGCATGCGCGCGCCCTCGACCACGCCGCCGTGCGACGTCGAGTAGCCGGTGCCCGCGGGGACTTTTTTCAGGTTGGCCAGCGGGAACTGGTATTTGCCGTTGCCGGCGCGGGTTGCGCCCGCGGTCTTGGTCTTGCTGCTGCGCTTCGCCGCCGCTTTTTTCGCGGCGGGTTTCTTCGTTGCTGCCATGGGTCTTCTCCTGGTTTAGATGGTGGCCGTCGAATCAGGCGCCTCGCGCCTCACTCCTCCCGCCTCACGCTTACAGATAATCGATGATTTGCCAGTCGCCGGGTTTGACGTTGACCACGCTCTTGTTGTTGCCCGGCCGGCGGTCGGCGTAGACCCGGCCTTCCTTCATCACGATCTGGATGTTCTTTTTCTCCTGCAGCACGGCGATGTTCTTGAGCGGATCGCCGTCGACCGCGATGATGTCGGCAAACTTGCCCGCTTCGACCGTCCCCAGGTCCTTTTCCATTTTGAGGGCGCGCGCGCCGTTGCGGGTGGCGCTGAGAATCGCATCCATCGGCGTCATGCCGAGCTTGACGTAGACTTCGAGCTCGCGCGCGTTGGTGCCCATCTCCGGATCGTAGCCCATGTCGGTGCCGAGCGCGATGTTCACGCCGGCCTTGTGCATTTTCTGGAACGTCTCGTAGCAGTACGGCTGCAGCGCCTTCATCTTGTTGATCACGAACTGCGAGGTGCCCTGGTCGAGGCGCGTCTGGATCGCGTGGTCGGTGCGGTGCAGCAGCGTCGGCGTCATCCACACGCCCGATTCGGCGATCATGTCGACGGTCTCGTCGTCGTGGAACACCATGTGCTCGATGGTGTCGGCGCCGGCTTTGAGCGCCATGCGCTGGCCCGCCGGCGTGAAGCAGTGCACCGCGGCGACCTTGTGGAACGCGTGCGCCTCGTCGACGATCGCGTCGATCTCCTCCTGCGTCATGTTGCGGATATCGGGCTCTTCCTTGTCGGTGCCGCCGCCGCCGGTGGCGCAGGTCTTGACGATGTCGCAGCCCGCCAAGCAGGTTGGTGCGCGCGAGCTTTCTGCAGCTCCCACGGGCCGTCGCCGGTCTGGAAGCCGAAGCGCTGCATCGCGCGCGGCTGGATGAGGTCGAGGTGCGAGCCGGTGATGGTGGTGAAGCCGCCGATGAACATGCGCGGGCCTTCGACGATGCCGGCGTTGATCGAGTCGCGCACGGCGCACAGGTGGGCGGTGAGCAGCCCGCGGCTCGAATTGAGCCCGAGATCGCGCAGCGTGGTGAACCCCATGTCGAAGCACAGCTGGGCGTGGAACAGCCCGTACATCTGCTGCAGCTCGCGGCGTGATCTCCCATTGCGAGACGCGGTAGTTATGGAAAGTCAGGCAGTTGAACATCATGGTGTGCAGATGCACGTCCATCAGGCCCGGCATCAGCGTGAGCTTGCCGCAGTCGATCACCTCGGCGCGCGCCGGGATCTTGATGTCGTTCTTGGTGCCGACCTGCTTGATGCGGCGCCCCTCGAGCACGATGACGGGATCCTTGAGCGGCTTGCCGCCGTTGCCGTCGATCAAGGTGCCGCCTTTGATGATTTTTACTTTGCCCTTTGCTTCGGGCGCCTTCATGTCGAACATAATATGGACCCTCTTCTGATGCTACCGGTTGTCGCAACTGTCTGATGTAAGCGTTTGCAAAGCGAACCCTGAACGCTAATTAATCGACCCGCGCTTGTCAAGCGAATGCCGCGTGTCAGCGAAACTTTTCCAGCGCCGCGACAAATTCCGCGTACGCGCGCGGGTCGAGCGTTTGTTGTTTGCGCGGCGTCTCCCGCCAGCGCAACACGTCGAGCGTGGACTCGATGCTGGCGCGCGCCATGTCGCGCGTGATGAAGACCAGGCGCGAGCGGCGGTCGGCGTCGGGCCAACTCGCGAGCGTCAACGGCTCGTGGATCAGCGTCTGCACGGCATGGACCGCCACCGGCTGGCCCTCGACATTGAGCAGCCCCTTTACGCGCAGCAGGTTGGCGCCGCGCAGCGATGCCAGCGCGATGAGCCATGCCGTGAGGCCGGCGGCGCTCACCGGTTCATCGAGATAAAGGCAGAACGCCCGGATATGGTCGTCGTGGCGATTGACGTCATGCGCGTGGCCATGCGGCGATTCTTCTTCTGCAACCGCATCCTCTCCCAGCCAGCGCGCCACTTCGCCACCGCTCGCATCGGTACGGCTGAGCGCGGCGCCGAACAGGCTCTCCGGCGCAATCTGTCCATGCACCACGGTGAATATCTGCGCGCCGGGGTTGATGTGCGCCAGACGCGCGCGCAACGCCTCGATCGTGGCGGGCGGCGCAAGATCGGCTTTGGTGATCAGCAACCGGTCGGCCACCGCGGCCTGTTTGACCGATTCGGCCTGCTGATCGAGCTGGAGCGCGCCGTTGACCCCGTCGACCAGCGTCACCACGCTATCGAGAACGAACCGTGGCGCGACCTTCTCGTCGGTCACCACGGTCTGGATGATCGGCACCGGGTCGGCAAGGCCGGTGGTCTCGATCACCACGCGGTCGAAAACCGGAAGCGTGCCGTCGGCGCGCCTGGAAAAAAGGTCGCGCAAGGTATCGACCAGATCGCCGCGCACCGTGCAGCAAATGCAGCCGCTCGAAAGCAGCACCGTGTTCTCGCTGGGTGTCGCGACCAGCAGATGGTCGAGGCCGATCTCGCCGAACTCGTTGATGATGACAGCGGCCCCCGCCATTCCGGGATGCTGCAACAGGCGGTTGAGCAGCGTGGTCTTGCCGCTGCCCAAAAAGCCGGTGATGATCGAGACCGGCGTGCGTTCAGCCGGTGGCGTGAATGTCATATGCTGAAATGAAAGCCGGCGCCGCAGGGCCGCGGCACCGGCAAAAGTTATTTAAAAACAACCGATTATAAAACCGTTTCGCGAAACGCGCGAGCTCTCCTACGCCGCCTTCTCCTGCTCCGGCGTATACCGCCCGGAGCGCGCCAGGCTGTTCATGCGCGAGCGATGCAGCAGCGCGGCCTGCGCGGCGGCCACATTGGCGGCACTGCCTTTCCACGCTTTGAGCGAAGGCTGCTGCAGCGCGCGGCCATACGAGAACGAAAGCGGCCACGGCAGGTTGCCGGCAAACATCTTGTTCATCGCATTCAAGTGCGCGGTCGCGACCTCGTCGCTCTGGCCGCCGGACAGGAAAACGATGCCGGCCACCGCCGCCGGCACGGTGCGCTTCAGGATGCGCACGGTGCGCTCGGCGACTTCGTCGATGCCGGCCTGCCGCGCACAGTCCTTGCCGGAAATCACCATGCTCGGCTTGAGCACCGAATGCTCGAGCGTCACGCGGTTCAGATAAAGCGCCTGATAAACGGCATTCAGCGTCCACTCGGTGACTTCCTCGCAGCGCTCGATCGTGTGGTCGCCGTCCATCAGCACTTCCGGCTCGACGATCGGCACCAGGCCCGCGGCCTGGCAGATCGCCGCATAGCGCGCGAGCGCGTGCGCATTGGCGGCGATGCAGGTCGAGCTCGGCATGTCCTTGCCGATGGTGATCACCGCGCGCCACTTGGCGAACTTCGCGCCCATCTTCACGTATTCCGCGCAGCGTTTGGCCAGGCCGTCGAGGCCTTCGGTTATTTTTTCTCCAGGGCACAGCGCGAGATCCTTGGCGCCGGTATCCACCTTGATGCCCGGCAGGATGCCATTTTTAGACAGCAATTCCACGAACGGCGTGCCGTTGGCCGACTTCTGGCGCAGCGTTTCATCGTAAAGAATCACGCCGCTGATGGACTGCGACAGTCCCTTCGCGGTAAATAGCATGTCGCGGTAGGCGCGGCGGTTTTCCTCGGTGTTCTCGACCTTGATGCCGGCAAAGCGCTTCTCGATGGTGCCGGTGCTCTCATCGGCGGCGAGTATGCCTTTGCCGGGGCCGGCCATCGCCTGGGCGACAGCCGCGAGTTCATGTGCTGACATGGTGGTCTCCTGCTGAAATTGACGTGAATGGTGAAAGGTGAATGGTTCAGGCCCGCTTCCGATATTTTACCGCTTCCGGTTCGCGATTGTGCCATTTGCCGACGCGCCCTTTTACGCGCTGCCGGTTCTCCCCGACCTTGATGATCTTCATCGTATTGGTGCCGCCGGCCTTGCCGAACGGTTCGCCTATGGTGAAGACGATGTAGTCGCCGTTCTGCACCGCCCCGCGCTTCAGCAGTTCGTCCTCGGCCATGTTCAGCGCTTTTTCCGGATCGCGGGCACCCTTGAATTTGATCGGATACACGCCGCGGAACAGCGTCACCCGCCGCCGCGTCTCGACCACCGAGCTCAGCGCATAGACCGGCACCATCGAGTCCACGCGCGACATCAGCAGCACCGTCTTGCCGCTTTGCGTCATCGCCGCCACCGCCTTGATGTTGAGGCTGTTGGTGCTGAACATGGTGGCGCGCGCGATCGCCTCTTCGACGTCGGCAGGCGGCGCCGCGCGCCGCCGCTCCGAGCCCAGCGTGTCTTCTTTTTCCGCTGCCACGCACACCCGGGCCATCGCTGCGATGGTTTCGACCGGATAGAGACCGGCGGCGGTCTCCGCCGACAGCATGACCGCGTCGGTGCCGTCGAGCACGGCGTTGGCGACGTCCGACACCTCGGCCCGGGTCGGAATCGGGTTGGTGATCATCGATTCCATCATCTGGGTCGCGGTGATCACCGCCTTGTTTTTCTCGCGCGCCATGCGGATCATGCGCTTCTGCAGCGCCGGCACCACGGCGTCGCCGACCTCCACCGCAAGATCGCCGCGCGCCACCATGATGGCGTCGGAGGCGTCGAGAATTTCTTCCAGCGCGGCGATCGCCTCGGCGCGCTCGATCTTGGCCACGATCATGCTTTTGCCGCCGGCCTTGCGCATCAGCGAGCGCGCCCAGCGTATGTCCGCGCCCGAGCGCGGAAAAGACACGCCGAGAAAATCGGCCTTGAGTTCGGCGGCGAGCTTGATGTCGCGCTTGTCTTTCTGGGTCAGCGCCGGCGCGGTCAGGCCGCCGCCCTTGCGGTTGATGCCCTTGTTGTTCGACAGGGTCCCGCCCTGCTCGACCACGCAGTTGATGCGCGTCCCGCGGATCGACGTCACCCCGAGCACGATGCGCCCGTCGTCCAGAAGCAGGGTGTCGCCAGGGTGCACGTCTTTGGGCAGATTTTTGTAGTCCAGGCCGACGATGGTCTCGTCGCCGATGCTGCATTGCGGCATCGAGCACGAATTTCGCGCCGGCGACCAGCGTGATCTTGCTGTCCCTGAATTTGCCGATGCGGATCTTCGGCCCCTGCAGGTCGACCAGCACGCCGACCGCGCGCCCGGCCTTGAGCGCGAGCGCGCGCACCGTCTCGACAAGCTGGCGGTGCTCGGCATCGGAACCATGGGAGAAATTCACGCGCACCACGTCGAGCCCGGCCGCGATCATGCGCGCCAGAATCCCCGGATCGCTGGAAGCGGGTCCGAGCGTGGCGACGATTTTGGTGCGGCGGGGCATGGTTGGGTTCAGGGCTCAGCGTTCAGGGTTTAGGGTTGACAGCCTGAACAGTCGCTAAGGATATTCGAAAACAGCTAGGTCAGGTTTAAAACCGTAGCCGAAACGCGCCAACCGTTCCGTCACGCCGTTGCGCGCTGCTCGAGAATTTCGATCGCCGGCAGTTTCTTGCCCTCGAGAAACTCGAGGAATGCTCCGCCGCCGGTCGAGATGTAGGAAACCTTGTCCGTGATGCCGTATTTGGCGATGGCCGCCAGCGTGTCGCCGCCGCCGGCGATGGAAAATGCTTTTGAATCGGCGATCGCGTTGGCGATGGTCCTGGTGCCCGCGCCGAACTGATCGAATTCGAACACGCCGACCGGGCCGTTCCAGACCACCGTTCCCGCCTTGGCGATGATGTCCGCCAGCGTGCGCGCGGTCTGCGGGCCGATGTCGAGAATCAGGTCGTCGTCCGCCACGTTTGCGGCCGCCTTGGTCTCGCGCGCGCGCGGTTGCCGAAAGCTCCTTGGCGCACACCACATCGACCGGCACCGGCACGGCGCCGCCCTTGGCCTTGATGATCCCGATGATTTTCTTCGCTTCCCCGGCCAGCTCCGCCTCGGCCAGGGATTTGCCGATCCTGCCGCCCGCGGCCAGGAGAAACGTGTTGGCAATGCCGCCGCCCACGATCAGCTGGTCCACCTTTTCCGCGAGCGCCGCCAGGATGGTCAGCTTGGTCGACACCTTCGCGCCGCCGACGATCGCCACCAGCGGCCGCGCCGGCTTTTCCAGCGCGCGGGAGAGCGCGTCGATTTCCGCCGCCATCAGCGGTCCGGCGCAGGCCGTTTTCGCGAACTTCGCGATGCCGTGCGTCGTCGCTTCGGCGCGGTGTGCGGTGCCGAACGCGTCGTTGGCGTAAACGTCGCACAGCGCCGCCATTTTCCGCGCCAGCGCCTCGTCGTTTTTCTTTTCGCCTTTGTTGGCGCGGCAGTTTTCCAGCAATACGACTTCGCCGGATTTGACGTCGAACCCGCCGTCGACCCAGTTCTGCACCAGCCGCACCGGCTGGCCAAGCAGTTCGGACAACCGCTTACGCGATCGGCGCCAGCGTGTCCCCGGGTTTGAGCGCGCCTTCGGTCGGGCGGCCGAGATGGGAGGTCACCATCACGGCAGCGCCGGCCTTCACCGCGTGTTTGATGCCGGGAATGGACGCGCGGATGCGCGTGTCCTCCGTGATATTGCCGGCATCGTCCTGCGGCACGTTGAGGTCCGCGCGGATCAGCACGCGCTTGCCGGCAAGAGGAAGATCGGTAAGCCTCAGAAATTTCATGGCCGCCCCCGTTTTGCCGTGGCTACCTGGTGATGACCCGCGCCATCTCCAGCACTTTGCAGGAATAGCCCCACTCGTTGTCGTACCAGGACACCACCTTCACGAACGTGCTGTCCAGCGCAATGCCCGCCTCGGCGTCGAACACCGACGTGCAGGTTTCGTCGCGGAAGTCGGTGGAAACGACCTTCTCTTCGGTATACCCGAGCACGCCTTTCATGGCGCCCTGCGAAGCGGCTTTCATCGCCGCGCAGATTTCAGCGTAGGTCGCCGGCTTGTTCAGCTCGACAGTCAGGTCCACCACGGATACGTCGGACGTCGGCACGCGGAAGGCCATGCCGGTGAGCTTCTTGTTGAGTTCCGGGATCACCACGCCCACGGCCTTGGCGGCGCCGGTGGACGATGGAATGATGTTTTCCAGGATGCCGCGCCCGCCGCGCCAGTCCTTGTTCGACGGCCCGTCGACGGTTTTCTGCGTCGCGGTCGCCGCGTGCACCGTGGTCATCAGGCCACGCTTGATGCCCCAGGTATCGTTCAGCACCTTGGCGACCGGCGCCAGGCAGTTGGTGGTGCACGAGGCGTTGGAGATGATCGCCTGCCCGGCGTAAGTCTTGTCGTTGACGCCGAACACGAACATCGGCGTGTCGTCTTTGGACGGCGCCGACAGGATGACTTTCTTCGCTCCGGCCGCAATATGCTTCTGGGCGGAGACCTTGTCGAGGAACAGGCCGGTGGATTCGATCACCACCTCCGCGCCCACTTCGTTCCATTTCAGCTCGGTCGGATCCTTGACCGCGGTCAGGCGGATCTTCTTGCCGTTGACGATCAGCGTATTGCCGTCGACGGAAATGCTGCCCTTGAAACGGCCGTGCACGGAGTCGTAACGCAACATGTAGGCCAGATAATTCGGCTCAAGCAGGTCGTTGATCCCGACGATTTCGATGTCGGGAAAATCCAGCACCGCCGCGCGAAACACCATCCGCCCGATGCGACCAAATCCGTTGATGCCGACTTTGATGGTCATCACACTACTCCCCCATATGAAAAACGAAAATTCTACCGCCCGGGTACCGGGCTTTTTTGACTCAGCGCAAACTTGGCGCAGTCAGGCGCGCACCGGATTGCGAAATGGCGCCTTTGAGTGCTTACAAAACGCTTTTGACGACCGCCGCCACATTCTCCGCGGTAAAGCCGAAAAACTTGAAAAGCTCCCCGGCCGGTGCCGACTCGCCGAAACGGTCGATCCCGACGACGGCGCCCTCCAGCCCCACATATTTGCGCCAGAAATCTGAAACGCCGGCTTCCACCGCGACGCGCACCACGCCGCGCGGCAGCACGCTGTCGCGATAAGCCGCGTCCTGGCGGTCGAACACGGTGGTCGAGGGCATGGAGACGACGCGTACTGCAACACCTTCTGCTGCAAGCGTTTTCTGCGCCTCGAGCGCAAGCTGCACTTCGGAGCCGGTGGCGATGATCACGCAGGCAGGTTTGCCGCCCTGCGCCTCCGACAAGACGTAACCTCCGCGCCGCACGGCGGCGATCTGCTCGGCGCTGCGCGGCTGGAACGGCAAATTCTGCCGCGAAAACAACATGCTGGTGGGCCCGTCCTGGCGCTCGATCGCGGCCGTCCATGCCGCCGTCGATTCCAGCGCATCGCATGGCCGCCACACCTCCATGTTCGGGATGAGGCGCAGGGTTGCCGCGTGTTCGACCGGCTGATGCGTGGGTCCGTCTTCGCCCAAACCGATCGAATCGTGGGTGAAGACGTAGATTGCGCGGATTTTCATGAGCGCCGCCATGCGCAGCGCATTGCGGGCGTAATCCGAGAACACGAGAAAGGTCGCGCCGTAAGGAACGAGTCCGCCATGCAGCGAAAGCCCGTTCACGATCGCCGCCATGCCGAATTCGCGCACGCCGAAGAAAATATAGTTGCCGCCACCCGTCGCGGCCGATGGGTTTCGAGCCCGACCACAGCGTCAGGTTGGAGCTGGCGAGGTCGGCCGAGCCGCCGATCAGTTCAGGCAGCGCCGGCGCCAGCGCCTCGATCGCGTTCTGCGACGCCTTGCGGGTGGCAATGGTCTCGGCCTTCTGGTTCACCTGCGCGAGCACGGCCTCGCAGTGGGCTTTCCAGTGGTCCGGCAACGCCCGCGCCATGCGCCGCTTGAGCTCGGCGGCTTCCGCCGGATATTGCTTTTCATAACCGGCCATGAGCCGCTTCCAGCGGCGTTCCGCGGCCGCGCCGCGCTTGCGCGCATCCCAGCCTTCGTACACTTCCTGCGGGATTTCGAACGGCGCGTACGGCCAGCCGATCGCCTCGCGCGTTGCCGCGACTTCCTTTTCGCCCAACGCCGCGCCATGGGCCGCACCGGTGTTCGCCTTGTTGGGCGCACCCTTGCCGATCGTCGTTTTCGCGCAGATCAGCGTCGGCCTCGTTTTTTCGCGCTTTGCCTTGCGGATCGCCTTGTCGACCGCCGCGGGATCGTGCCCGTCCACATTCGGGATCACCTGCCAGCCGTAAGCCTCGAAGCGGCGTTTGACGTCGTCGGTGTACCACTGCTTGATCTGGCCTTTTTCGGAGTCGATCGAGATGCCGTTGTCGTCGTAAATCGCGATCAGCTTCGAAAGCCCGAGCGTGCCGGCGAGCGCGCACGCTTCGTGCGAGATGCCCTCCATCAGGCAGCCGTCGCCGGCGAATACATAGGTATGGTGATCGATGACGTCGAAACCGTCGCGGTTGAATTCGGCGGCGAGCACGCGTTCGGCGATCGCCATGCCGACCGCATTGGCCAGCCCTTGCCCGAGCGGGCCGGTAGTCGTCTCCACGCCCGGCGCGCAGCCGTATTCGGGGTGTCCCGGCGTCCTGGAATGCAGTTGCCGAAATTGCTTGATATCGTCGATCGACAGGTCGTAGCCGGTCAGATGCAGCAGCCCATAGAGCAGCATCGAGCCGTGGCCGTTGGACAGCACGAACCGGTCGCGATCGGCCCAGCCCGGGTTGGCCGGATTATGTCGCAGGTGATGATTCCACAGGACCTCGGCAATATCGGCCATGCCCATCGGCATCCCGGGATGGCCGGAGTTGGCCTTCTGTACAGCATCCATGGCCAGCGCACGCAGGGCGTTGGCCAGTTCGACACGGGATTTCATTAGGTTTCCTTGAGGGGGATTGCTCGCGAAAGACGCGTAATTATCGTCGAAACCGCGGCCGTTGACCACTTTCGGCTACGGGGTGGCCGGACGGGAACGCGGCGGTCAGCGCATGGTCGCTGCCGGGCGCAACGCGGCCTTTATTCCTCGGGCTTGCGCGCGAGCTTGATGCCCAACTGCTTGAGCTTGCGGTAAAGGTGCGTGCGTTCCAGGCCCACGCTTTCGGCCACGCGGCTGATGTTGCCGCCCTCCTTGGCGATGTGGTGCTCGAAGTAGAGGCGCTCGAATACGTCGCGCGCATCGCGCAGGGGCAGATCGAGCGGCAGGCCGTGCGCCGCGGCTGGGGCGGTCGCGGGCCGCGGCAGCGCGCGCTCAACATCGTCCAATTCGATCTGCGCGGCAGGTACGGTATGCGCCAGCGTTTGCACCACGCTTTGCAGTTGCGCGAGGTTCCCCGGCCAGTCGTAATTTCTGAGCGCGTTCAGCGCCGCCGTTGAAAACTGGCGCGGCGGCACTTCCCTGGCCTCGATCATGCCCGACAGGATCAGATTGGCAAGGTCCGGCACGTCCTCCCGGTGCTCGCGCAGGCTCGGCACCCGGATTGTCGTCACCGACATCGTGGTGTAAAGACGTTCGTCGAAGACGCCCTGGGCGACGAGATCCGGCAGGGAGCGTGACGCGCCGCAAATGACGCGCACGTTATATTGGTCGAGCTTGCCGAGCAACAACAGCAGGCCTTTCTGTTCCATCTTGTTGAGTTCTGTCACGTCGTACACAAACAACGTGCCCTCGCGCGCCTGTTTCAACACATCGAGCGGCGCTTCGGCCAGCACAGCCGTTGTCTCCGGTGCAACCCAGGGCGCGTTGCGCGGGTGCAGGAAGCGCGCGCACAACTCCACCCCGCAGCCGGGTTCGGACGTGATCAGCAGCGGCGTCCTGAGGTTGGCGACACGCTCCAGCCGCAGCTTGAGGTCGACGACCAGGGACGCGCGGCCCATGCTCGCCAGCGACAGCGTCGTCTGCGGCGGCGGCTCCCCATGGCTCAGCGCGCGGCCGACGGTGGCGAGCAGTTTTTGCAGTGCAATCGGCTTTTCCAGGAAATCATAGGCGCCGATGCGCGTTGCCTCGACCGCCGTGTCGATGGTGCCGTGCCCGGACATCATCACCACCGGCATGGTCAGCAGCCCGGCGCTGGCCCATTCCTTGAGCAGCGTAATGCCGTCGGTGTCCGGCATCCAGATGTCGAGCAGAACCAGGTCGGGGCGGCCGCGGCTGCGGAGCGTTCGCGCTTCGCTCGCGTTCTCCGCCAGCTTTACCTGGTAGCCCTCATCGGAAAGGATTTCCGACAACAGCTCGCGGATTCCGACTTCGTCGTCAACAACAAGGATTTGTTGCATAAGTTTTGCGCTCAGTTTATATCTTTGCGCTATGCGGCGGTCTGCGTGCGCGACGCTGCGCAGCCGCGGCGGCGGGCAGCGATATGGTCACGCGCGCGCCGTGCGGCATCACGTTTCGAAATCTCGACCTGGCCGCCGTGCTCTTCGACTATTTTCTTGACGATCACCAGCCCCAGGCCCGTGCCCTTGGGTTTGGTCGTGACATACGGCTCGAAAACGCGCTTCATCAGGTGCTCGGGGAAATCCGCTGCCGCTGTCGGTGACGGAGAAGCGCACCGTGCCGGCGACCGCTTCGCTGGCAATCACGATGCTCGGATTTGCGCTCTCGGCGAGCGCATCCTGGGCATTCTGCAGCAGATTATGGATCACCTGCCGCAACTGAACGACATCGCCGATCACCGG
The DNA here is from genome assembly GCA_963734595.1 of uncultured beta proteobacterium. Taxonomy (GTDB): domain Bacteria; phylum Pseudomonadota; class Gammaproteobacteria; order Burkholderiales; family SG8-41; genus CAKKQX01. The sequence goes on along the minus strand of CAVTHV010000037.1, from coordinate 690,289 downwards.
CGGCAGCCGCGGCGCAAGCTCGAGCCTGATGCTCGACCCCAGCGATTCGTAGAGCGTCAGCACCTCGCGCACCAGCTTGTTGAGGTCGAGTTCCTGCATCGAGGGTCCCGGGGTGCGGGCATACTGGCTGAAAGCATCGACCATGCGCTTCAGGGCCGTCGACCTGGTTGACTATGGTTTGCGTCGAGCGCGTCAGCATTTCGGCGTCGGGTTCAGTGAGCTTTGCGGCGAGCTTGTGCTGCAGCCGTTCCGCCGAGAGCTGGATCGGCGTCAGCGGGTTCTTGATCTCGTGCGCGAGCCGGCGCGCCACCTCGGCCCACGCGGCATCGCGCTGCGCCTGCAGCAGATGCGTGATGTCGTCGAACACGATGACGCTGCCGGTTTCCGCGCTCTGCGGCAGGCGCGTTCCGCGCAGCAGCAGCACCTGGGTGCCGCCTTTTACCTCGCGTTCGACCTGCTGTTCCCATTCGACCGTTTCCGCGCTCTCGAGCCCGTCGCGGATCGAACGCGCGAGGCCTTCGAGCGTCCCGTCGTGCGCACCCCATTCGTCCAGAGCGCGGCCGAGCAGCGCCGTAAAATCGGTTTCCAGTATCTGTCCCGCGCTGGGAGTGGCGGAGCGCAGACGCAGGTTGCCATCGAACGCCAGCACGCCGGCAGACAGGTTCGCCAGTATGCTTTCCAGGTAGGCGTTCGCGTGGGCAAGCTGCGCCTGGTTGCGCTCGGCCTGTGCGCGGGCGTCGGCCAGTTGCAGCGTCATGCTGTTGAACGACTGCGTCAGCATGCCAAGCTCGTCGCTGCTCGCCACCGCCTGCGCGCTGACTGAAATCGCCCTGCGCCACAGCGCGCGTGCCCTCGACCAGCACGCCTAAGGGTGCCGAAAGCCGGTCGGAGAGCAGAAAAGCCAGCGACAGCGAGGAGAGCAGCGCGAGCAGCAGGGTCAGCGTGAGCGTAATGCCATAGAGGCGCTTCAGCCCCAGCCGCGACAAGCGTAAGTTCCTGATAATCACGGTAGCCCTGCCTGCACCGTTTCGGCATCCCGCGCCAGTTGTCTCGGCACCGGCTGCAGCAATTGCAGCACGCGCCCTTCTTCGGCAAGCTGACAGCACGCTGACCGGCACCAGCACGCGCAATACCAGTCCGCGATCGGGTAATCGCCTCGACCGCGCTGTATTTCTGCTGCTCGCGGATCCGGCGCAATGCGGCGGCCCCCGGCGGATCCGGCATCAGCGCCGCGCGTTCGTTGCCGGAATACGCCAACACCTTGCCGCGCGCGCTGAAGAGCGTCGCTTCCTGCACGCCGGCCTGTTCGCGCAGCGTGTTGAGCGCCGACAAATGTTCGGCCGGCGGCCGCACCGACAACTGGAGCGCCATCGCATCCGCTTTCGCTGCAAGATCCTTGAGCATGCTGTCGAGCGCGTTGCGGCTGATGATTGAGGCCGCCTTCGAGCGCCTTGTCGACGCGCACCTCGAACCACGACTCGATGCTCTTGGCCAGAAACTGCACCGACACGCCGTAGATCACCGCGCCCGGGATCACCGCCATCAGCGCGAACAACCACACCAGCCGCAGCGTAAGCTTGGCGCCGAACACGCCGGCCCGGAGTCGTCGCCGCAGAGTGAACAGCTGGTAGACGACCAGCGCCGCGAGCACAGCGCGATGCCGCCGTTGAGCAGCAGCAGCAGCGAGTAATGCTCCGCGAACAGGGCGGTATTCGCGGACGCGGTCGCGAGCAGAAACAACGCCACCGCGCCGAACCCGACGCACATGATCAGCAGGTACTTGAGCCCGGTCTTGGCCAGCGGCTGCCCGTGTAACGTCGGTCGCATCATGGCGTCACGCGTCCAGCGATACCAGTCCGACCCGATGTTCCATTCGCGCGAGCCGAGCGCGTTGATCTGAAACGGCTTGGGCAGCTGTGTGGTGTCGAGCCGCAGGCGCAACGCTGCGGTATAGGTCGAGTCCTTCTTGAGCGTGCCCGCCTCGAGCTCCTCGCGCCGGCGCACGCGGCTCAGACTTCGAGCGCCTCTCCGAGGGTGCTGAAATTCTGATACAGCGTGCCGACCCCGATCCGGTACTGGCGGGTCAGCGCATTGTAAGACAGCCGATACTGCTGCTGGGTGTTGGCAACGGTCTCGTTGAACCAGTACCAGCGCGACCGGATCAGCTCGAATTCCATCTGAAAATAAAGCGCAACGCCCCTGTTGAGCACCTCCTCGAGCGTCGGCGTCAGCGCAACATCGAACTCGGCCTCGAGCACATAGCCGTCATCGACGGTGGCCAGCGCCGCCTTCCTGACTTCGATCCCGCTCGGCCTGCGCGGCATAAGGGGCGGCGAGGACCAGCCAAAGCGCCGCAAGTCCCGCAAGCAGACTAGTCTTTCTGCAGCAGCGCATAGAAAAAACCATCATGCTCTTTGTCCGGAAGAATTTGGCCCGCGGCATGTTGTCCAATTGATCGTCGGCCCCGGGGTGGGTCTGGTATTGCGCGTCGCGGTGGCGCTCCAGAAATCCTGCAACCTGCAACGGTTTTCCTCGTGGAACACCGAACACGTTGCGTACAGCAATTTACCACCACTTGCGAGCAACCGCCACAGCACGTCCAGCATGCGCTGCTGCCGCTAGGCGAACTGCGCGATATCTGCCGCGCGCCGCAACCATTTGATATCCGGATGGCGGCGCACGACGCCGGAAGCGGAGCATGGCACGTCGGCGAGGATGCGCTCGAATGGCCTGCCATCCCACCATGCTTGCGGCTCGTTGGCGTCGCCGACATGCAGCGTGGGCCATCGAGCCCGAGCCGGGCGAGATTCGGCCCGCACGCGATCAAGCCTCGCGGCATCGCAGTCGAGCGCCACCAAGTCGACATCGGCAAGTTCGAGAACGTGTGTGGTCTTGCCGCCGGGCGCCGCGCAGGCATCGAGCACGCGCATGCCGTCGTCCGCCGCGAGCAGCGGCGCGGCGTGCTGGGCCGCTGCGTCCTGCACCGAGACCAGGCCCTCGGCAAATCCCGGCAATGCGCTCGACCGGCAGCGCGCGTTGCCAACTGGACCGCCTCATCGCCGAGGCGTCGCGCCGCGATTCCGTTGCTGTCAAGCAGCGCGAGGTATTCGTCCACCGCGACGCGCCGGCGGTTTACGCGCAGCGTCAACGGCGGGTGAAGATTGTCCGCCTCAAGTATCGCCGCATACTGCTGCGGATACTGCTCGCGCAGTTTGTCGATCCACCACTGCGGATAGCGAATAGCGTCCCGGCATCGCTGTGCTGCGCCTTGGCCAGCAACGGCATGCGGCGACGCAGAAAATTGCGCAGCACGGCGTTGATCAGGCCTTTCGCCGCCGGCAGGCTGCAGTTGTCGCAGCCAGAACCGCGTGATCGACCATCGCGTGCGGTGCGGCCCTGCGTGTATTCGAGCTGATAAAGCGCGATCGCAGCAGGCAGCGCAAGCCTCTCGTCATGCAGCGGTTTGGCGAGCAGCGCGCGAGCACCGCGTCGATGCGGCCGAGAAAGCGCAACGTGCCGAAACAGCTGTTCTGGATCGCCGCGCGCTGCTGCGCACGAGAGTTGCGGGATGTTGCCGCCACAACGCCGCCAGCTCCGTGTCGAGACTGCGCCCCGTCAGCACGTTGCCGACAACGGCGCTCGCCAGGCGCTGGATTTCGAGCATCAGGCCCCGAAGCGCGCGCCGCGCGCCACATCAAACCCCGCGATGAAAGCGGCGCGTCGGCAGCCGCTTGCCGCCGGCGCGCTGCAACTCGAGCAAGCTGACAGCCCGTCGCTACCGCAGGCAACGACGATCCCCGCCGGACCCGCCTCGCACACCATGCCCGGCGGTGCGCTGACGCCGCGTTCTATCCGGGCTCGCCAGATCTTGATGCTCGCGCCGTTCAAGGTGGTCGAAGCGCCCGGAACCGGGTCGTAGGCGCGCACTTTGCGGTCGATAGCCGCGGCGCTCTCGCTCCAGTCAATACGCGCTTCGCGTTTGTCGATCTTGTCGGCGTAGGTTGCGCAGGCATCATCCTGCGGGCGCGGAACCTGCGGCGCGGCAAGCGCGCGCACCACCAGCTGTCCGCCGAGTTCGGCGAGCCGGTCGTGCAGGGTCTGTGCCGTATCGTCGGCTCCGATCGGGATCGTTTCCTGCAGCAGGATGGCGCCGGTGTCCAGCCCGGCATCCATCTGCATGATGGTGATGCCGGTGGCGGCGTCCCCCGCGAGTATCGCGCGCTGGATCGGCGCCGCGCCGCGCCAGCGCGGCAGCAGCGACGCGTGGATGTTGATGCCGCCCAGACGCGGGATGTCGAGCAGCTTTTGCGGCACGATCAATCCGTAGGCGGCGACCACCAAGGCATCCGGCTTGAGCGCGGCGATGGTGTCGATAACGTCCGGGGTCTTGAGCGTCGGCGGCTGCAGCACCGGCAGGCCATGGCGTCGAAGCCAAGCGCTTTACCGCCGAAAGCCGCGCCTTGAGTCCGCGCCCCGCCGGCCGGTCAGGCTGGGTCAAGACAAGGGAGACCACATGGCCGGCGCGCAGCAACGCGTCGAGCGCGGTCGCGGCAAATTCCGGGGTGCCCGCAAAGACCAGGTTCATCGCTGTGTTCTGCCGTGAAAGACGTTGATAACGAGGCCGGAAGGCGTATGGGCCCACCCCAGCCCGGCAGCGCTGGGTCGGCGCACCTTACATCGCCTGGCTCAGTTGCTTCTTGAGCTTGCCAAGGATGCGTTGCTGTTTAAGACGCGACAGGTATTCGACGAACACCTTGCCTTCCAGATGGTCCATTTCATGCTGTATGCATACCGCAAGCAAGCCCTCGGCTTCCAGCGTGAACGGCTCGCCACGTTGGTCGAGCGCGCTGACCGTGACGCGTTCGGCCCGGCGCACTTTCTCATAGATCCCCGGCACCGACAGGCAACCCTCTTCGCATTCCGCCTCGCCGCTCGCCTCCAAAAGCCTGGGATTGATGAACACCCGGAGCTGATCGTGCGTTTCCGTGATATCCATCACGATAATGCGTTTATGCACATCGACTTGGGGAGCAGCAAGACCAATGCCCGGAGCAGCGTACATGGTTTGCGCCATATCCTTGATTAATTTGCGGATATTGTCATCAACCTGGGTCACCTCTGCGGCAACTTTATGCAGGCGCGGGTCGGGATAACGCAGGATCGGCAGAAGAGGCATAAAAAACTTGATAATTTAATCAGCTAGATGCAGAATTTAAACCAATACATAACATTGTGTGCAGAGATTAGTCCTGTATATGGGGTGCTCCATGGGTAAAGCAATTATATCGCTGTTTCTGCTGTTGGCTCCGACCGCTGCGGCTCTCGCCGCGGACGCCAGCGAGCTTAAGGAAACCGCTCCCGACCGCTACATCGTGGTCAAAGGTGACACGTTGTGGAGCATTTCCGGCCGCTATCTCAAGGAGCCTTGGCGCTGGCCTGACCTGTGGAAAATGAACAAAGACCAGGTCAAGAACCCCAACCGCATTTATCCCGGTGATGTGCTGGTACTCGAGCGTTCTGGCGGCGAGGCGACGCTGCACGTGGCGCAGCTGGAGACGGTGAAGCTCTCGCCGAAAGTGCGTGTAGAGCGGCTTCAGGAACAGGCGGTGCCCAGCATCTCCCCCTCGGCAATCGAGCCTTTCCTGTCCAAGCCGCTGGTGGTTGGCCAAAACGAACTGGATTCGGCGCCCCGCATTGTCGCGACCGAAGAAAACCGCGTGGAGCTCGGCGCGGGCAACATTGCTTATGTCCGGGGCATCACCAAAGACAAAGGCGTGTACTGGCAGATCTTCCGTCGTGGTGACGCGCTCGTCGATCCCGATACCCAGGAAACGCTTGGCTACGAGGCCATCTATCTCGGCGAAGCCCGCGTCCGCGACTTCGGCGGCGACCTGGCTACGATCGAAATCACCAAATCGGCACGCGAGATCAATCAGGATGACCGGCTATTGCCAGTGTCCAAGCAACTGCCGAACTTCGCCTACGTGCCGCACGCCCCGCAGAAACGTATCAGGGGCCGCATTGTTTCGGCCTACGGCAACCTGCAGGAGACCGGACCGGCCTCGATCGTCGCGCTGTCAAAAGGCAGCCTGGACGGGCTCGAAGTCGGAACTGTGCTGGCGATCTACCGCCATCAGAGTGGCGCCCGTTACGCTGAGCGCACACAGCCGCTCTACGGTCGCAGCGGTCTTTCCGGCAGCGACGCTCCCCGTGATTACTACGGTGAGCAAATCCGCCCCCGCGACGGCCCGGTTTACGCGCCCGCGGACTCGGGCAGGGATGCCGATATTGCCGATCTTCCTGACGAGCGCTACGGTCTGGTCATGGTGTTCCGCACATTCGATCGCGCGTCCTTCGCCCTGGTAATGCAGGCGACGCGCCCGGTCTCCGTGCGGGACGTCGTCACCAACCCCTGATCGGCCGGGCCCGTCCACAGCCTGCGGCGCGGCTGGCCTGCGCCCGTATAAAATGGCGCTAGACGCTGACCTTGAGTCGTGGCTGCGTCTGACCCTGATCCCGGGCCTCGGCGATCAGTCGCTGCGCAAACTGCTGGTGGCGTTCGGCGCACCCCAGCAAATACTGGACGCAAGCCATGCGGCGCTCATCAAGGTCGTCCCGGCAAATATCGCGGCAGCCATAAGCAGCGGTGGTGCGTCGGCAGAGAAGCTTGACGCCGTTTCTCTCTGGCTCGAGAAGCCCGCCAACCATGTGGTCACGCTGGCCGATTCTCTCTATCCGCAAGCGTTGCTGCAGACTCCCGATCCGCCGCTGCTCCTATATGTGATAGGCCGCGCCGAGTTGCTCAACCATGATGCTCTGGCCATCGTCGGCAGCCGCAGCGCCTCCCCGCAGGGTATCGCCAACGCCGAAGCGTTCGCCCGCGCGCTCTCCGATGCCGGCCTGACCATCGTGAGCGGGCTCGCTCTGGGCATCGACGCGGCCGCCCATCGCGGGGGCCTGGCCGGCGCAGCAAGCAGCGTCGCGGTCGTCGGAACGGGGCTCGACATCGTGTATCCTGCACGCAACCGCGACCTTGCGCACCAGCTTGCCGAACAGGGCGCCATCGTTTCGGAATTTCCTCTCGGCACGCCGGCGCTCGCCTCCAACTTCCCGCGCCGCAACCGCCTGATCTGCGGGCTCGCGCGCGGCTGCCTTGTCGTTGAGGCGGCGCTGCAAAGCGGCTCCCTGATCACCGCACGGCTTGCCAACGAACAGGGCAAAGAGGTTTTCGCGATCCCCGGCTCGATCCACTCGCCGCTGTCGAAAGGCTGTCACCGGCTCATCAAACAGGGCGCGAAGCTCGCCGAAAGCGCGCAGGATATTATGGAAGAACTGCGCTTGCTTGCGCCGGCCCCTTCTCCGTCCGATCCCCCGTTCTCTGCCGAACCCCAAGCCCAGGCGTTGCTCGATAAGCTCGGGTTTGATCCCTGCGACATCGATGCGCTGTGCGCGCGCTGCGGGTTGAAAAGCGACGTCGTCTCTTCCTTGCTCACGCAGCTGGAGATTGAAGGGCGGGTCGCCGCGCTGCCCGGCGGCCTGTATCAGCGCATCAACTGACGGCTGCATTCTCATCGACGTGACTTTTTTCACTGCCGCGCACGAGCCCGGCTTCCAGGCGAACATTTGTTAGAAAACAATGGCTATTCGCTTCCGGCAGGCACGATTTTTCACCCCGATTCCAGGCCCGGATTGATACACAGCTTGCCATTGCTTCTTTTTGTTCTTATCATCGTGCCCTCTTTTTAAGCACCTTGCGCGCTGCCATGCGTTGTCCTGCGCGCGCCGTTAATCTCTCGAGAGTTCAGCAAAGGCCATGGGAAAACACCTGATCATCGCCGAAAAACCTTCCGTCGCCGGCGACATCGCGCGCGCGCTGGGTGGCTTCGCGCGGCATGAGGACTATTACGAGAGCGATGACTACGTGCTGTCTTCGGCTGTCGGGCATCTGCTAGAAATCGCGGTGCCCGAGGAATTCGAGGTGAAACGCGGCAAATGGAGCTTTGCCAATCTGCCCGTGATCCCTCCGCATTTTGCGCTCTTGCCGATTGCCAGGAGTGAAGGCCGGCTCAAAACGCTGACCAAACTCATCAAACGCAAGGATGTCACCGGGCTTATCAATGCCTGCGACGCGGGCCGCGAAGGTGAGCTCATTTTCCGTTACATCCAGCAGATGACCAAGACCAAGCTGCCGGTACAACGACTGTGGCTGCAATCGATGACGCCGGCCGCCATCCGGGACGGTTTCGCGCACCTGCGCTCGGATGAAGAAATGCAGCCGCTCGCGAGCGCGGCGCGCAGCCGCAGCGAGGCCGACTGGATCGTCGGCATCAATGGCACGCGTGCGATGACGGCATTTAACAGCAAGGGCGGGGGCTTCTTCCTGACAACCGTGGGCCGGGTGCAGACCCCGACACTGGCCATCGTTGTGGATCGTGAGAAGAAGATCAAGCGTTTCATGCCACGCGACTACTGGGAGGTCAAGGCTGCGTTCAGTGCCGCAAAAGGCGACTACGAAGGCCGCTGGTATGACCCCAAGTTCAAGCGCGACGAGCGCGACCCCGAACTCAAGGAAACCCGGCTATGGAGCAAGCAGGAAGCCGAAGCCATTGCGCAGGCCTGCCGGAACAAGGCAGGAACGGTCACCGAGGAAGCAAAGCCCTCGTCCCAGCTGTCGCCCATGCTGTTCGATCTCACGTCGCTGCAACGCGAGGCGAATGCGCGTTTCGGCTTTTCCGCCAAGACGACGTTATCGATCGCTCAGGAGCTGTACGAGCGGCACAAAGTCCTGACCTATCCGCGCACCGGTTCGCGACATCTGCCCGAGGACTATATTGACACCCTGAAGCCCACGCTGGAGGCCATCGCGGAGCAAGACGCCTATTCGGTATTCGCGCGCCAGGTCCTGAAAGGCAAATGGGTGCGCGCGAACAAGCGGATTTTCGACAATACAAAAATTTCCGACCACTTTGCCATCATTCCGACTCCTCAGTCGCCCAAAGGCGCTTAACGAGGTGCAGCAGAAAATCTACGATCTCGTCACCAAGCGTTTTCTTGCCGTGTTCTTCCCGGCAGCCGAATATCTGATCACCACACGCATCACGGAAGTGTCTCGCCACCATTTCAAGACCGAAGGCAAGGTGCTGGTCCGCCCCGGCTGGCTTGCCATCTATGGCAAAGAGATTCAGGACGGCGACTCAGCGCTGGTGCCCGTTGGCAAGGGCGAGAAACCCGTCGCGCAGCACGTGGAGGCACTGGGCCTCGCGACCAAGCCGCCTGCGCGTTACACCGAGGCGACGCTGCTCACCGCGATGGAGGGCGCTGGCAAGCTCATCGAAGACGATGAGCTGCGGGAAGCCATGGCGCAGAAAGGCCTGGGCACGCCGGCAACGCGCGCGGCAGTAATCGAGGGCCTTATTGCTGAAAAATATCTGGTGCGCGAGGGCCGCGAGCTCATTCCCACGGCAAAGGCTTTCCAGCTCATGACGCTGCTCAACGGGCTCAACGTGAACGAACTTACCCAGCCGGAGCTGACCGGCGAATGGGAATACAAGCTTTCACAGATGGAGCTCGGCAAGCTCAAGCGCGAGGAGTTCATGAGCGAAATCGCGAAAATGACCCAGAACATCGTCAAGCACGCCAAGGAATACGACAGCGATACCGTGCCGGGGGATTACGCCACGCTCACGACGCCGTGTCCGAACTGCGGCGGGGTCGTGAAGGAAAATTACCGCCGGTTTACATGCGAGCGCTGCGCGTTCTCGATCAGCAAGACGCCGGGCGGGCGGCAGTTCGAAATTGAAGAGGTCGAGGCGCTTTTGCGGGAGCGCACGCTCGGGCCGCTGCAGGGCTTTCGTTCCAAGAAGGGGTTGCCCTTTGCTGCAATACTGCGGATCGTATTTGACGAAGAGCTCAAGAACTTCAAGCTCGAATTTGATTTTGGCCAGGATCAGAGCGATCAACCGGTACAGGTCGACTTCTCCGGTCAGCAGCCGCTCGGGCCGTGCCCGAAATGCGGCGCCGCGGTCTACGAACAGGGTATGAGCTATACCTGCGAGAACACCCCGCTCAAGAAGTGCGACTTCCGCTCCGGAAAGGTTATTCTGCGACAGGAGATCACGCCGCAACAGATGCAGAAGCTCCTTGCCGAGGGGAAAACCGACCTGCTCGAGGGCTTTGTCTCCAACCGCAACGGCCGCAAGTTCAAGGCTTACCTCGCCAAGCAGAGCGACGGCAAGATCGGCTTCGAATTTGCACCCCGCCCGGCCAAGGCACCAGGCAAGGCGCCGGCCAAAACCAAGGAAAAGGCGGCACCAAAAAAGGCGCCGGCAAAAGCCCGAAAAGCCTCGGCCTCCTGACCGGCCGGCCTTTAGATATCGAGATTGCGCGCGCCGAGCGCGTTGGTCTCGATGAAATTGCGGCGCGGTTCGACGGCGTCGCCCATGAGGGTGGCGAAAATCTCGTCAGCGCTGATCGCGTCCTCGATCTGCGTTCGCAACAGCCGCCGCGTCTTGGGATCCATGGTGGTTTCCCAAAGCTGCTCGGGGTTCATTTCCCCCAGGCCCTTGTAGCGCTGGACGCTGATGCCGCGTTGTACCTCGGCAAGCACCCATTCGATGGCATCGCGCAGTTCCCTCACCGGCTGCTGATGCTCGCCGCGCTTGATATAGGCGCCCGCGCCAAGCAGCCCTTGTAGAACCTGTGCTGTGCGCAGGATCTGCGCATAGTCGCCGCTTTGGATAAAGTCCGCGTCGATGATCCGGTGGTGCACGATGCCATGCTGGGTCCGGCTGATCGCCAGCGCGTAGCGTTCGTTTTTTTCATCGAACTTTGCTTCGATGCGGATGTTCTGGCCCACCAGAAGACTGTTCAGCGCGGCGGCGCTTTTCTGCGCTTCTTTCTCGTCGGCAAGATCGAGCACCGTAGGCTGTTTGAGCAGCGCGTGCAAGACCTCCTCATCGACCAGGCGGCTCACCCGGCCTATTACGGCCTCTGCCAGCAGATATTCTTTTGCGACTTGCTCCAGCGCTTCTTTGCTGAGGGCCTGTGCATTGGCCGCCGGGAAAAGCTCGGCTTCGGATAACGCGAGCTTGAGGAGATACTGTTTGAGCTCGTGCTCGTCCTTGAGATAGCGCTCCTGCTTGCCATGCTTGATCTTGTAAAGCGGCGGCTGGGCTATGTAGATGTGTCCGCGTTCGACCAACTCCGGCATCTGGCGGTAGAAAAACGTCAACAACAGGGTCCGGATATGGGAGCCGTCAACGTCGGCGTCCGTCATGATGATAATGCGATGGTAACGGAGCTTGTCCGGTGCATACTCATCCTTGCCTATTCCCGTGCCGAGAACGCTGATCAGGGTCGTAATTTCCTGCGAAGATAACAGCTTGTCGAATCGCGCGCGCTCGACATTGAGAATCTTGCCCCGGAGCGGCAGGATGGCCTGGAACTTGCGGTCTCGCCCTTGTTTGGCCGATCCTCCCGCAGAATCGCCTTCCACGATATAAAGCTCACATTTTGCGGGATCGCGCTCCTGGCAGTCGGCCAGTTTTCCGGAAAGCCCAAAAGAGTCGAGCACGCCTTTGCGGCGTGTCAGTTCGCGCGCTTTGCGCGCTGCCTCGCGGGCTCGTGCGGCATCAACAATTTTGCTGCAAATGATCTTGGCGTCGTTCGGCTTTTCGAGTAGAAACTCCATCAGCCTCTGCCCGACTATTTCCTCTACCACCGGGCGGACTTCGGATGAGACCAGCTTGTCTTTCGTCTGGGAGGAAAACTTTGGCTCGGGCACCTTGACAGACAACACCGCTGTCAGGCCCTCCTTCATATCGTCGCCGGTGGTCTCGACCTTTGCTTTTTTGGCGTGCTCGTTGTTCTCGATGTATTGGTTCAGCGTGCGGGTCATCGCCGCGCGCAGCCCGGTCAGGTGGGTGCCGCCGTCGCGTTGAGGAATGTTATTGGTGAAACATTGCATCGATTCTGAATACGAGTCATTCCACTGCATTGCAAACTCTACGGTGATTCCGTCTTTTTCGCCGGTGGCATGCAATATATTGGGATGGAGCACATTCTTGCTGCGGTTCATGTACTCGACAAAACCCTTGACGCCTCCGCCGAATGCGAATTTCTCTTCTTTTCCGGTTCTTTGATCCGTCAGCGAAATCTTAACGCCACGATTGAGGAACGACAGCTCGCGCAACCGCTTGGCAAGAATGTCGTGGTGAAACTCCACGTTGCCGAATATTTCCTTGCTGGCAAGAAAGTGCACCTCGGTCCCACGCCGCTCCGACTTCCCGGTAGTTTTCAGGGGCGCGACAGGTTCGCCCATGCGAAATTCCATCTGATGCAGCTTGCCGTCGCGCCGGATCGTCAGTCGCAACCATTCGGAAAGCGCGTTCACTACCGATACGCCGACGCCGTGCAGCCCGCCGGAAATCTTGTATGAGTTATTGTCGAACTTTCCGCCGGCATGCAGTTCCGTCATCACGACCTCGGCGCTGGATCGCTTCTGCTCGTCGTCTGGCAGGGGTTCTGTTGGAATTCCCCGTCCATTGTCAACTACGCTGATGGAATTGTCGGTATGTATCGTGATTGATATATCGTCACAATATCCTGCGAGCGCTTCGTCTATCGCGTTATCGACCACCTCAAATACCATGTGGTGGAGACCGGTGCCGTCGCTGGTGTCCCCGATATACATGCCCGGCCGTTTACGTACCGCCTCCAGGCCTTTGAGTACCTGGATGCTGTTCGCGCCGTAATCGTCGCCGTCCTTCTGTTCCCGTTCTTTCTCAGCCATATTTCGTTGCTCGTTTCCTGTCGGTTTCTCAGATTCGCATCGGCATCACGACATACTGGAAGCCGTCTTTGTTCGGTAGCGTCACCAGCATGCTGCTGTTGGCGTCGCCAAAAGCGCAGTTCACTTTCTCTCCTTGCACGTTATTCAGGACATCCAGGAGGTAAGTAATGTTGAACCCTACGTCCAACGGCTCTCCCGAATAACTGATTTCCATCTCTTCCTGTGCCTCTTCCTGCTCGTTATTCGTACACGATATGCGCAAACCATTTTCGGTCAACATCCACCGTACGCCGCGGAACTTCTCGTTCGACAAAATCGCGGCTCGTTGCAGAGTTTGAAGCAGCATTGCCCGATCCAGAAGAATATGTTTCTGGTAGTTGGTCGGGATAACCCGCGTGTAATCGGGAAACTTGCCATCGATAATTTTGGTGACCAGTTCGATGCCGGCGAAACGGAACTTGACCTGGTTCGCATACAGTTCCATTTCCACGGGGTCTTCTTTATCCTCAAGTTGCTTCGCGAGTTCCAAGACCGCCTTGCGCGGCAATATCACCTCCCGTTTTCCGTCCTGATATTGCAATTTCCCCGCGGCATAGCTGAGCCGGTGCCCGTCCGTCGCCACCACTTTGATTTGACCTTCTTCCAGCACCAGCAGCAACCCGTTGAGGTAATAGCGGATATCCTGCTGTGCCATCGAATACTGCACCAGGAGGAGAAGCTCCCGGAGGTCCTTTTGCGGCATCGTTACAACGGCTTGCGCTGGCCCCGGATCGGCCAACGTTGGAAAATCGTTAGCCGGTAGTGTTTGCAGGTTGAAGCGACTTTTGCCAGCTCGTACCTGCAGCCGATTGTTCTGGGCATCCAAAACCATCTCAGCTTCTTCTGGAAGCGCCCGGAGAATGTCTTGCAGCTTTCGCGCGGAAACGGTCAGGCTTGCATCGTCCCCGCTTTTCTTGTCCAGCGAGACCGTCGTCGACACCTGGATTTCAAGATCTGTGGCGACCAAGGAGAGCCGATCCTGTTTGCGTTCGATCAGAACGTTGGAAAGAATCGGCAATGTATGTCTCTTTTCAACGATTCCGGTTACCGCCTGCAGCGGTTTGAGAAGGTTGTCGCGCTTTAATTGTACGAGTTTCATAAGTACATTCTTTAATTAATAGAACTAATAAGAGCGGGCCGTTGCTGTGGATAAGTCCAAGGCTTCTTTTGTGTCAAAGACATACGATTGCTGATGCGCGTGTATTGGTGCACGGAGAACACAGGATGAATTGTGGGGATCTTTTTGCGTTCGCCAAGAAACAGCAGTTATTCACAATTTGTTCGCGATCTATTAACAACGCAGAACTTTGAGTAAAGAGTTTATGTCGCGGGTTATGTCACTGTTGGTGGCCTTCAGCGATGCGATCTTGCGACAGGCATGCAAGACAGTCGTATGGTCGCGGCCGCCAAACGCATCTCCGATGTCAGGAAGGCTGAGTTGGGTGAGTTCCTTGGCAAGCGCCATCGCAATTTGCCGGGGCCGCGCGACATTACGGCTGCGCTTTTTGGAATACATCTCGGAAACCTTGATCTTGTAGTAATCAGCGACGGTTTTCTGGATGTTTTCAATGGAGACCAGGCGATTCTGTATCGCGAGCAGGTCGCGCAAGGCTTCGCGACAAAGATCGACGGAAAGCTCCTGTCCCGAAAAGCGCGCGTAGGCCAACACGCGTTTAAGGCCCCCCTCCAATTCGCGAACGTTGGATTGAATGTGTTTCGCGAGGAAAAAAGCCACCGCTTCATCAAGGGTGACCGCTTCGATCTCTGCTTTCTTGAGCAAGATGGCGACACGCATTTCCAGTTCCGGCGGCTCGACGGCAACCGTGAGGCCCCACCCGAAGCGCGAGATCAACCTGTTTTCCATCCCGGAAATTTCTTTCGGGTAGGTGTCGCAGGTGATGACCAGTTGCTTGTGTGACTCGATGAGCGCATTAAACGCGTAGAAAAACTCTTCCTGCGTTCTGCTCTTGCCGCTAAAAAACTGGATGTCGTCAATAAGCAACAGGTCGAGCGAGTGGTAGTAACGCTTGAAATCGTCGAAAGCTTTGTGTTGGTAGGCGCGAACAACGTCCGATACGTACTGTTCGGCATGAATGTAGCGTATCTTGCTTTCCGGCATTCGGGCATGAAGGTGGTTGCCGATGGCCTGGATCAAATGGGTTTTGCCCAGGCCAACGCCCCCGTATATGAACAAGGGGTTATACGCGGTGCCGGGGCGCTCGGCGACCTGGGTCGCTGCGGCGCGGGCAAGGTCATTCGCCTTGCCGGTGACGAAGGTATCGAACGTGAAGGCGGGATTAAGGCGCGAAATATCCCGCGCCCCGGCTTTTACCGGCGCCGCTTCCGGCGTTGTTGGCACGGGCGGTGATTTGGGGCTGGTGGCTTCCTTTTCGGCGAGCAAAAGCCGGATCTCGACCGGCCGCTCGAGGCGTTCCGCGGCCAAGTCCTGAATGCATGACAGGAATTTGTCGCGAATCCACTGCAGAACGAAACGGTTGGGGGCGACCAGTGTCAGAGTATTGCCGTCAGCATGAAACTCGAGCGGCTTGATCCACGTTCTGAATTGCTGGGCCGGGAGCTCCTTTTCAAAATGAGCGAGGCAAAAACGCCAAAAACTGTTCATCTTGTGCAGGGTCGCCTAGGTTATTCTTTGATCTCGGAACGGGAAGTAAAACAACGCATAATTTTATCTGCTTTGGACCGAGTTATCCACAACAATCCGGCCCCCGGAGGGCCTTCTCTGCAAAGACAGCCGCATTGACAGATGTATGCCAAACGCGGTGTAATGACGGGTTTTTCACCTAGGCAAAAAAAGGCAGGCGAACATGAAACGTACCTACCAGCCCTCCAAAACGCGGCGACAGCGCACGCACGGTTTTCGCGTGCGCATGAAAACGCGCGCCGGCCGGGCCATCATCCGCGCGCGTCGCGCCAAAGGTCGCGCGCGGCTAAGTGTTTGATCGCTAGACGGGAGTGATTCTCCCTGCCACGAGCATCGCGCTTGCTCCGGCTGTGCCAAAGCCATGAATACGAGGCGGTCTTCGCACAAGGTCGCGTAGTTTCAAGCCGGCTATTCGTGGTGCGTATCAGAAGCAACGACCTTTCCCATGCGCGGTTGGGGCTGATTGCCAGCAGGAAAGCGCTTCCCAGGGCGGTAGATCGAAACCGCGGTAAACGGCTGGTCCGTGAAGTCTTTCGGCGGGCGCTGCAAGATCTTGGGGCTATCGACGTCGTGGTGCAGTTGCGCGCGGAACTGCGCAAACAGAACAATGCCGCAGCGCGTCGGGACCTGTTCGCGCTATTTGCCGGAATCAGCGGGGGTCCGCGACCGCCGCACAATAATCTTTAGTTTTCACTGTGAAAACATAAGCAGACCGAAGCAATGGACTCACGACGACTGATCCTCTTTTTTGTGTTCACTTTCTCCGTGTTCATGCTGTTCGACGCGTGGCAGCGCGACCAGCACCCGGTGACCGCAAGCACAGCGCCAACGTCCAGCACCTTGCCGGCGCCGCAGGCCCCGCCCGCACCCGGCGAGAACCTGGTCGCAAGCCGGGCGGCGCCGACACCCCCTGAAGGCGCGCCGTCGCTCGCCAAAGGGGAAACCATCAAGGTCGAAACGGACTATCTGCGGGCCGAGATCAGCACCGTGGGCGGAGACCTGCGTCGGCTTGAGCTAAAACTGCATCGCGACGCGGAAGACAAAAACAAAGTTTTCGTTCTGTTTGATAGCCGGCCCGACCATGTTTACGTCGCGCAGACCGGGCTGATCGGCGAGGGCCTGCCCAATCACCGCACGGTGTATAAGGCGCAGCAGGCCGAATACAAGCTTGCGGGCGGAACCGATGTAATCGAAGTCCGGCTTGAGGCGCCCGAGAGCGCCGGCTTGAAAGTAACCAAAATTTACCGCTTTCACCGTGCGAGTTATGTGATCGACGTCAGCTACGAAATCAAGAATGACGCGCAAATGCAGGTCCAGCCTTTTGCTTATTTCCAACTGGTGCGCGACAGCAAACCGCCCGTAGGCGACTCCTCGATGCTGCCGACTTATACCGGCGCCGCGGTTTATACCGAGAAGGATAAATTCCAGAAGGTTCCGTTCAAGGATATCGACAAGAACAAAATTCCCTATCCGAAGAACAGCAACGATGGCTGGGTTGCCATGTTGCAGCATTATTTCTTCAGTGCCTGGTTACCCAAGAACGGCACGCCGCGCGAATTCTATACCCGCCATTTGGAGGGGGGGCTGTACTCGGCGGGGGTAATCGTCCCTGTGGGCGCGATCGGGGCAGGGAAGAGCGCAACGCTGACGGTGCCGCTATATGCAGGGCCTGAAGAGCATGAAAAGCTTGCCAAGATCGCGCCGGGTCTGGACCTCACCATCGACTTCGGCTGGCTCACCATCATCGCGGTCCCGCTGTTTTGGGTTTTATCGTGGTTTCACCAGTGGGTCGGCAACTGGGGCGTGGCGATAATCCTGCTGACCGTGCTGATCAAGCTGCTGTTTTACCCGCTGTCGCAGGCGAGTTATCGCTCGATGGCGAAGATGCGCGTGCTTGCCCCCAAACTGCAAAAACTGAAGGACCAGTACGGCAGCGACCGGCAGCGCCTGCAACAGGCAATGATGGAGCTTTATAAGACCGAGAAGATCAACCCGTTGGGTGGGTGTCTGCCAATAGTAGTGCAAATCCCTGTTTTTATTTCACTTTATTGGACAATCCTGGCGAGCGTCGAGCTGCGCCACGCGCCGTTTTTCGGGTGGATACAGGACCTTTCCGCGCAAGACCCGTGGTTCGTGCTGCCGATCCTGATGGGGATCAGCATGATCATTCAGACTCGGCTCAACCCGGAGCCACCGGACCCCGTGCAGGCCAAGGTCATGAAAATCATGCCCGTGGCCTTCAGCATCTTCTTTTTCTTTTTCCCGGCCGGCTTGGTCCTCTATTGGCTGGTAAACAACGTGCTGTCGATAATCCAGCAATGGCACATCAACCGCGTGCTGGAGCGCGCCAACCTCCGCCCGGCGCGTAAATAGCCCGCTCAACCTGGCGGCGACGCCTGAAATGGCGGAACCGCTATACTTGCCTTCGATGGCAGTCAACGACATCATCGCCGCGATCGCGACAGCGCCGGGACGCGGCGGCATCGGCGTAGTCCGCCTGTCCGGGCCCGAACAAGGGCTCGACGCAATCATTGGCCAGATCATAGGCCGGCCACTGCAACCAAGACGCGCGTCCCTCGCAGATTTTCGTGACCACGATGGTGCGGCCATTGATCGGGGACTGGCGCTCTATTTTCCGGCGCCGCATTCCTACACCGGCGAAAGCATGTTGGAGTTGCAGGGGCATGGCGGGCCGGTCGTGCAGCGGCTGCTCCTCAAGCGCTGTCTGGGGCTGGGCGCGCGTATCGCGGAGCCGGGCGAGTTTACCAAGCGCGCCTTTCTCAACGACAAGCTCGATTTGGCGCAGGCGGAGAGCGTGGCCGACCTGATCGATGCGACGACCGCGGAGGCGGCGCGCTGCGCGGTGCGCTCACTGCACGGAGCATTTTCTGAGCGAATACATGAGCTTACGCGCGCACTCATCGACCTGCGGGCGCTGGTGGAGGCGACGCTCGACTTCCCCGATGAAGAGATCGATTTTCTCAAACCGGCAGATGCCGAAGGGCGGTTGCGCACAATTCAGCAAAGGTTGGACAAAGTGCTTGATGCCTCCCGGCAGGGCAGTCTCCTGCGCGAAGGGATCCATATCGTGCTGGCAGGCCAGCCCAACGTCGGCAAGTCGAGCCTGTTGAACCGCCTGGCGGGGGAGGAGCTCGCCATAGTCACCGACATACCCGGCACGACACGCGACGCCATACGTCAGACCATAGATATTGGTGGCGTGCCCGCGCACATCATCGACACCGCCGGCCTGCGCGCGTCGGACGACCCAGTGGAGAAAGCTCGGCATTGCGCGCGCCTGGACGGCCATCGAAAAAGCCGATCTGGTGTTGCTGCTGGTGGATGCCACGCGCGGCGAAACAGCGGAAGATCGAGCCATACTGAAGCGGCTGCCGCCGCAACTGCCCAGCCTGCATGTCATGAACAAGATCGACCTGCTCGGGCGCGCCCCGGCAGCGGAGGCGACGGAAGGGAAGTCCGTGATCTGGCTTTCAGCCAAGACCGGGACGGGAATCGACCTGCTGCGGGAGGCCTTGCTCAAAGCGGTGGGCTGGCACAGCACGGGTGAGGGCATATACATGGCGCGCGAGCGGCATTTGCAGGCGCTGAATCTCGCCCGCGAGTGTCTGCTGCACGCAGCCGGGCGAGTGAAGCAGCCGGAGCTTTTCGCCGAGGAGCTGCGGCTTGCCCAGGAGGCGCTGTCGAGCATCACCGGCGAGTTCACCGCTGACGATCTCCTGGGAGAAATCTTCTCGAGATTCTGCATCGGGAAATGAATCCCGCGGGCGGCCCTCGGTTCCCCCGCCCAGCGCAAAAGTACCCCGGGCCGCAGGGATGTTTCACGTGAAACCTTGCTAGCGCCGAGCCGCGTGACGGCGCGGCGGTGCTTGCACAATATGGTGCCGCGGGCAGCGTGACCAAGCTCGTCAGACGATCCAGGGGCCGGCGTCAATGTTTCACGTGAAACCCTCCGCGCCCCTACTTTGTACGCAACGGATTCATTTATTGCGTAAAATAGGGTATTATCCAGCGCTTGCTGGACGCGGAACGTAATGCAACCCATTGATAAATTTGATGTTATTGTGATCGGCGGCGGGCATGCCGGCACCGAGGCCGCGCTGGCCAGCGCCAGGCTCGGCTGCCGTACGCTCCTGCTCACCCACAACATCGAAACCCTGGGGCAGATGTCGTGCAATCCGTCAGTGGGCGGCATCGGCAAAGGCCACCTGGTCAGGGAGGTCGATGCGCTTGGCGGCGCGATGGCGGCCGCTACCGACGAGGCCGGCATTCAGTTCCGCATTCTCAATTCGCGAAAAGGCCCGGCGGTGCGCGCCACGCGCGCCCAGGCGGATCGGCTGCTTTACAAAACGGCGATTCGCGGCCGGCTCGAGAACCAACCCAACCTGCGCATTTTCCAGCAGGCCGTCGATGACCTGATTCTGGACGGCGATCGCGTGACCGGGGTGGTGACCCAGACCGGCCTGAAATTTTCTGCCCGCGCCGTCGTGCTGACCGCCGGCACCTTTCTGTCCGGACGGGTGCACGTCGGCCTGCAGAACTACCAGGCGGGCCGCGCCGGCGATCCGCCCTCCGTCAGTCTTGCGCACCGGCTGCGCGAAATGAAGCTGCCGGCCGGCCGGCTGAAAACCGGCACGCCGCCGCGCATCGACGGGCGCAGCATCGATTTTTCGGTGATGGCCGAACAGCCCGGCGACGAACCGACGCCGGTGTTTTCTTTCCTCGGCTCGCGCGCACAGCATCCGCCGCAACTGCCGTGCTGGATCACGCACACCAATGCGCGCACGCACGACATCGTTCGCAGCGGGCTCGACCGCTCGCCGATGTTTACCGGCGTGATCGAGGGCGTGGGTCCGCGCTACTGCCCGTCGATCGAGGACAAGATCACGCGCTTCGCCGACAAGCAGTCGCACCAGATCTTCCTCGAGCCGGAAGGCCTGACGGTCAACGAGTTTTATCCCAATGGCATATCGACGAGCCTGCCGTTCGACGTGCAGCATGCGCTGGTGCGCTCGATCAAGGGACTGGAGAACGCCTTTATCACGCGGCCCGGCTACGCCATCGAATACGACTATTTCGATCCGCGCGGGCTGAAGAGTTCGCTCGAGACGCGCGCCATCGGCGGGCTGTTTTTCGCGGGGCAGATCAATGGCACCACCGGCTACGAGGAAGCCGCCGCCCAGGGCTGCTCGCCGGCATCAACGCCGGGTTGCAGGCCACGGAGCGCGCGCCGTGGTGTCCGCGGCGCGACGAGGCCTATCTCGGCGTGCTGGTCGATGATCTCATCACGCGCGGGGTCTCCGAGCCGTACCGCATGTTTACCAGCCGCGCCGAATACCGCCTGAGCCTGCGCGAGGACAACGCCGATCTGCGCCTGACCGAAATCGGCCGCAAGCTCGGCGTGGTGGATGACGTGCGGTGGGACGCATTTTGCCGCAAGCGCGAAGCGATCGCGCATGAGCAGGAGCGGCTGAAATCGACCTGGCTCAACCCGAAATTGTTGCCGCAGACCGATGCCGAACGCGTGCTGGGCCAGGCGATCGAGCGCGAGTATTCATTGCTGGAACTGTTGCGGCGTCCGGACGTGGGCTACGCCGCGCTCATGACGCTGCCCGGCGCGGGCCCCGCCATCGAGGATGCGCAGGCTGCCGAACAGGTCGAGATCCAGGCCAAGTATCATGGCTACATCGAACGCCAGCGCGAAGAAATCGAGCGTCACGGGCATCACGAAAGCTTGCCCTTGCCGCAGGACTTCGACTACACCGGACTGCACGGCCTGTCGGCCGAGGTGCAGCAGAAGCTCAATAAATTCCGGCCCGAGACCCTGGGCCAGGCAGCGCGCCTGTCGGGCATGACACCGGCAGCGGTCTCGGTGCTGCTGGTGCATGTGAAACGGGGTTTTACGCAGAACAAAAAAACGGCATGAGCCTTGCCGCAACACTCGCGCAAGGCGTGACCGAGCTGCGCCTCGACCTCACGGAAGAGACGCAACGAAAACTGCTCGATTACCTTGCGCTGATCGAGAAATGGAACCGCGTCTACAACCTGACGGCGGTGCGCGAGACGCAGAAAATGATAAGCCATCATCTACTCGACTGTCTTGCCGTCCTTCCGCACGTTCGAGCGCGGCGTCTGGTCGATGTCGGCAGCGGCGCGGGGCTGCCCGGCATTCCGCTGGCCCTGGCATTGCCGCAAACGCAGGTGACCCTGCTCGACAGCAATCACAAGAAGGCGACCTTTCTCAGGCAGGCGGTGATCGAGCTCGGGCTCGATAATGTGGAGGTGGTGTGCGCGCGCGTCGAATCGTGGCAGCCGCCGCAGCCGTTCGAAGTCGTGATCTCCCGGGCATTTTCCGATTTGCCCCAGTTTCTGGCGGCCGCCGGGCACCTGTGTGCCGCGGATGGGGTGATCGCGGCGATGAAAGGCGTTTTTCCCGATGAAGAAATTGCCCAGATGCCGAACGGGTTTGAACTCCGCGGCGTGATCCCGCTCGCCGTGCCCGGGCTTGAGGCGGAGCGCCACCTGGTGCTGGTGCAGCCGCGGCGGGGCGGACTATGACCAAGATACTGGCCATTACCAACCAGAAAGGCGGCGTCGGCAAGACGACCACCAGCGTCAATCTTGCTGCGAGCCTCGCCGCGGAGGCGCAGCGCGTGCTGCTGGTCGATCTCGACCCCCAGGGCAACGCCACCATGGGCAGCGGCATCGACAAGCGCAGCCTGCCGGCGACCGTGTATCAGGTGCTGCTGGGCGAGCGCACGATCAGCGAAGTGCGCATGCATTCGGCCAGCGGCGGCTATGATCTGGTCCCGGCCAATCGAGAACTCGCCGGCGCCGAAGTCGAGATGGTCGAAATCGAGCGTCGCGAGATGCGGCTCAAGGAGGCCCTCGCTGCGGTGGAAGGCGAATACGATTTCATATTCATCGATTGCCCGCCGGCGCTGAACCTGCTTACCGTGAACGGATTGAGCGCGGCGCACGCCGTGATGATCCCCATGCAGTGTGAATATTATGCGCTCGAAGGACTGAGCGACCTGGTGCAGACCATCAAGCAGGTGCGCGCGCATCTCAACCCCGGGCTGCAGATCGAGGGCCTGCTGCGCACCATGTACGACCCGCGCAACACGCTGGCGCAGCAGGTATCGGCGCAACTCGTGGAACATTTCGGCGACAAGGTTTACCGCACCGTGATCCCGCGTAACGTGCGGCTCGCGGAGGCGCCGAGCTATGGTGTGCCGGCGCTTAAATTCGACAGGAATTCGAAGGGCGCGCAGGCCTACCTGGAGCTGGCGGGAGAAATGTTGGGCCGCAGCGCGCCGGCAGCGGCATGAGGAAGGCGGAACCATGGTGAAACAACGAGGTTTGGGACGCGGGCTCGAGGCGCTGCTGGGCGGCGCGAGAGCAGGCGGCAGCAACGGGGGAAGAATCGTTGCGCAATCTGGCGATCGATGCGCTGCAGCCCGGCAAGTATCAGCCGCGCACGCACATGAATCAGGAGGCGCTGAGAGAACTCGCGGACTCGATCAAGGTGCAGGGCGTGATGCAACCGATACTGGTGCGGCCGGTAGCGGGCGGGCGCTATGAAATCATTGCCGGGGAGCGGCGCTGGCGCGCGGCGCGCATTGCCGGGCTGGCGAGCGTGCCGACGCTGGTGCGCGCAATATCGGACCAGCAGGCCTTGGCGGCAGCACTGATCGAGAACATCCAGCGCGAGGACCTGAACCCGCTGGAGGCAGCGGTCGCCATCCAGCGGCTGATCCGCGAATTCGACATGACGCACGCGACCGCGGCCGTAGCGCTGGGCCGCTCGCGCACCGCCGTCACCAATCTGCTGCGTTTGCTGGAGCTCGCTCCGCCGGTGCGTGAACTGCTGGCCGAGGGCAAGCTCGACATGGGGCATGCGCGTGCGCTGCTGGCGCTGCCCGCGGCGCGCCAGGTAGAACTGGCGCGTGAAACCGTGGCCAAGCAACTCTCGGTCCGTCAAGTCGAGAACCGCGTCGGCGGCGAATCAAGAAAGCCCGCGCCGCGGGCGCGCCCGCAAACGGACCGCGATGTCGCCCGCCTGGAGGAAGATCTGTCCAATCGCCTGGGCACGACGGTGAGCATCAAGGCCGGCGCGAAAAAAGGCAGCGGCAAGCTCGTCATCAGCTACAGCACCCTCGATCAGCTGGAGGCGCTGCTCGCCAAACTTTCGCGCAACGGATAAGCCAGCAGCCTGCCGCGCGGCAACATTCGTTGACACCGTCCGTTGCAACGTAATAAAATTTAAGTCTTTTTTGATCCAGCCAAGGTCGGCTGCGGCCTCGCCTTCGCCAAGGACGTCCGATCGATGAAAACGGTTCGCCGGGTCCTCGGTGCGCAAATGGCGGTCACGATTGCGGCGGTCTTGCTGGTGCTGGCGATGGGCGGCGGCGCGCGCGCGGCGTGGTCGGCGCTGATCGGCGGCGGGATCGGATTTTTGACCGCGTATGTCTATGTTCGGCGGATGTTCGCGTCGCGCGGCGAAGGGCCTGAAGCGCTGGTGAAAGCGCAGTATCGGGCGGAGTTCTACAAGCTCGCTTTCACGGTGGTTTTGTTTGCGCTTACGTTCGTGCTCTACAGGGATATTGCGGCGTTGCCGCTGTTTTTGACTTACGCCGCCACGCTGATGGTGTATTGGGCGGCACTGCTTTTCGCTTAAAGCGGGGCTTTTTGATCTGGATCAAGGGGAGCGTTGCCCGGCGTGTCTACGATGCCAAAGATTGTGACGGGGATAATTAGGTCGACCATATTATGAGCGCTCAGGGACAGACCTCTTCCGAATATATCGTCCACCACCTTACCAACCTCAAGGCGGGCTCGGGCTTCTGGACTTTCCATCTCGACACCCTGATCGTTTCGGGCCTGCTGGGCTTGCTGGTGTTCGGGCTGATGTGGCGCGTGGCGCGGCGCGCGAGCGCCGGCGTTCCCGGCCCGCTGCAGAATTTCTTCGAGATCGCCGTGAACATGATCGACGCGCAGGTGAAAGACACCTTTCACGGCAAGAGCGAACTCATTACGCCGCTGGCGATCACCATTTTCATCTGGGTGTTCATCATGAACGCGATGGACCTGATCCCCGTCGATTTTCTGCCCGCGCTGCTGAAGCTGTTCGGCGTGCACTATTTCAAAAGCGTGCCGACCACCGATCCCAACGCCACCTTCGCGATGTCGCTCACGGTGTTCTTCCTGATGCTGTTCTACAATTTCAAGATCAAGGGCTTCGGCGGATTCACGCGCGAGGTGCTCACCGTGCCATTTGGCAAGTGGCTGTTTCCAGTCAATATTATGTTCCGCATCATCGAGGACCTGGCGAAGCCGATTTCCCTGGCGCTGCGGTTGTTCGGCAACATGTATGCCGGCGAAATGGTGTTCATCCTGATCGCGTTGCTGGGGCTGGCGCAGCCGCTACTGGCACTACCGTGGGCGATTTTCCACATCCTGATCATCACCCTGCAGGCGTTCGTGTTCATGATGCTGACCATCGTCTATATGGCGATGGCGCACGAGAGCCACTGAAGGTTTTTGTTTTTTGCTTCACATTTATTACGAGTAAGGAGAAAAAATGGAACTGTCCCTTTTGTTAGGCAATGTGTCGATCGCGGTCGCGATCCTGATCGGTGCGGGCGCGCTCGGAACGGCCGTCGGCTTCGGCATTCTCGGTGGCCGCTTTCTGGAAGGCGCAGCGCGCCAGCCGGAAATGATCCCGACGCTGCAAGTCAAAATGTTCATCGTCGCCGGCCTGCTCGACGCGGTGAGCATGATCGGCGTCGGTATCGCGCTCTATCTGCTGTTTGCCAATCCGTATATCGCGCTGGTGCAGAAGGCTGCGGGCGGCTAATTTCCACAACTTGAGCGGTAGGAGATCAGCGTGGACATCAATGCCACTCTCATAGGGCAGGCCGTCTGGTTCGGCTTGTTCATCTGGTTCACGATGAAATTCGTGTGGCCGCCGCTGCAGCGGGCGATGCACGAGCGCCAGAAGCAGATCGCTGACGGCCTTGCGGCGGCGGAGCGCGGCAGGCAGGAACTCGAGCAGGCGGCAAAGCGGACCGAGGAAATCCTCGTCGAGGCGCGGCAAAAAGCCCAGGAGCTGCTGACCCAGGCCGACAAGCGCGGCGCGCAAATCGTCGAAGAGGCGAAAAATGCGGCAAGAACCGAGGGCGAACGCCTGCTCACCGGCGCCAAGGCCGAGATCGAGCAGGAAGTGTTTCGCGCCAAAGAAACGCTGCGCGCCGAGGTTGCCATGCTGGCGGTGGCCGGCGCCGAGCAGATTCTGCGCCGCGAAGTCGACACCAAGGTACACGCGGATCTGCTGACCCGGATCCAGGGGCAGCTCTAAGGAACGCCATGGCGGAACTGGTTACCATCGCGCGCCCCTACGCCGAAGCCGCGTTCAAACTGGCGCGCGAGAAATCGAATCTCGCCGGCTGGTCGCAGATGCTTGCGCTGCTGTCGGCCGTGGTGGTGGATCCGCAGGTGCGGGCCCGCATCAGCAGCCCCAACCTCAGCGCGCAACAGACTGAAGCCCTCATTTTGAGCATTGCCGGCGACAAGATGGACGGCCTCGGCCGCAATTTCGTCCAGGTCCTGGCGCACAATCGCCGGCTCGAATTGGTGCCGCAGATTCGCGATCTGTTCGAGGACCTGCGGCGCGAACACGAAGGCGCGCTAGAGGCGAGGATCGTTTCCGCGCTGCCCATCAACGACGAACAGATCAAACAGATTGTCGCGCGGCTTGAGGCGAAGTATCAGCGCAAGATCAGCGCGCACGTCGAGGTTGATCCACAGTTGATCGGCGGCGTCAGGATCATGGTCGGCGACAAAGTAATCGATGCGACGGTGCGCGGCAGGCTCGACGCAATGGCAGCCGCGCTTACCCACTAGGAGCTATACATGCAACTCAACCCTTCCGAGATCAGCGAACTCATCAAGAGCAAGATCGAGAATCTGGCGGCCACGACCGAGGCGCGCACCCAGGGCACGGTCATTTCAGTCACCGACGGCATCTGCCGCATCCACGGTCTCGCGGACGTCATGCAGGGCGAGATGCTGGAGTTCCCGCGGAACACCTTCGGGCTGGCGCTCAATCTCGAGCGCGACTCGGTGGGCGCCGTGGTGCTCGGCGAATACGAACATATTTCGGAAGGCGACATCGTCAAGACGACGGGGCGCATTCTGGAAGTGCCGGTGGGTCCGGAGCTGATCGGCCGCGTTGTCAATTCGCTCGGCATGCCGATCGACGGCAAAGGCCCGATCAACGCCAAGATGACCGACGTGATCGAGAAGGTCGCGCCCGGCGTGATCGCGCGCAAATCGGTGTCGCAGCCGGTGCAGACGGGTCTCAAGGCGATCGACTCCATGGTGCCGATCGGCCGCGGCCAGCGCGAACTGATCATCGGCGACCGCCAGACCGGCAAGACCGCGGTCGCGGTGGATACCATCATCAACCAGAAGGGCAAGAACCTGATCTGTATTTACGTCGCGATCGGCCAGAAAGCCTCGTCGATCAAGAACGTGGTGCGCACGCTGGAAGAGCACGGCGCCATGGAATACACCGTCGTGGTCGCGGCCTCGGCTTCCGATTCGGCGGCGATGCAGTACATCGCGCCCTACTCCGGCTGCACCATGGGCGAGTACTACCGCGACCGCGGGCAGGACGCGCTGATCATTTACGACGACTTGACCAAGCAGGCCTGGGCCTACCGCCAGGTGTCGCTGCTGCTGCGCCGCCCGCCGGGCCGCGAAGCCTATCCCGGAGACGTGTTCTATCTGCACTCGCGGCTGCTGGAGCGCGCCGCGCGCGTGAACGAAGAATATGTGGAGAACGTTCACCAAGGGCGAAGTCAAAGGCAAGACCGGCTCGCTCACCGCGCTGCCCATCATCGAGACGCAGGCGGGCGACGTGACCGCGTTCGTGCCGACCAACGTGATTTCGATTACCGACGGGCAGATTTTCCTGGAGACCGACCTGTTCAACGCCGGCGTCCGGCCTGCCATCAACGCCGGCATTTCGGTGTCGCGCGTGGGCGGCGCCGCGCAAACCAAGGTCATCAAGAAGCTGGGCGGCGGCGTGCGTCTCGCGCTGGCGCAGTACCGCGAACTCGCCGCCTTTGCGCAGTTTGCCTCCGATCTGGACGAGGCGACCCGCAAGCAGCTCGAGCGCGGCCGGCTGGTGACGGAACTCATGAAGCAGCCGCAGTACGAGCCGCTGCAGGTATGGGAAATGGCGCTGACGCTGTTTGCGGTGAACAACAGCTACTTCGACGATATCGACGTCAAAAAGGCGCTGGCCGCGGAACGCTCGATGCGCGATTACATCAAGGAAAAGTACGGCGACCTGGTGAAGCGCATCGAGGAGACCAAGGACCTGAGCAAGGACGACGAAGAGAAGCTGCACCAGGCCGTGAAGGACTGGAAGCAAAGCGGAACGTTTTAACCCGACTCGCGCCACCGCAACGATAGCAAGGACTTACTGCAATGCCGGGATCGAAAGAGATCCGCACCAAGATCAAGAGCGTGCAAAACACGCGCAAGATCACCAAGGCGATGGAAATGGTCGCGGCCTCGAAAATGCGCAAGCGCGCCCAGGAACGCATGCGCACGGCGCGGCCGTACAGCGAAAAGATCCGCAACGTCGCAGCGCACATCAGCCACGCCAACCCGGAATACCGCCACCCGTTCCTGATCGAACGCGACACCGTGAAGCGCATCGGCATCATCGTGGTGACGACCGACAAAGGACTGTGCGGCGGACTCAACACCAACATCCTGCGGCTCGCGCTGGCCAAAATGAACGAGTGGGATGCGCAGGGCGAAGAAATTCGAAGTGTGCGTGCATCGGCAACAAGGGCCTGGGCTTCATGCAGCGGCTCGGCGCGAAAGTGGTGTCGCAGGTGACGGGCATCGGGCGACAAGCCGCACATGGAGAAGCTGCATCGGCGCGATCAAGGTGATGCTCGACGGCTATACCGAGGACCGCTTCGACCGGCTGATGATTTTCTACACCAGGTTCGTCAACACCATGAAGCAGGAGCCGGTGATGGAGCAGCTGCTGCCGCTGTCGGGCGAGAAGCTGGGAGCCCCGGAGGGCAGCTGGGACTACATCTACGAGCCCGATGCCAAAGACGTGCTGGACCAGGTGCTCACGCGCTACATCGAAGCGCTGATCTACCAGTCGATTACCGAGAACATCGCCTCCGAGCAGATCGGCGCGCATGGTGGCGATGAAGGCCGCATCGGACAACGCGGGCAACGTCATCGACGAGCTGACGCTGATCTACAACAAGACGCGCCAGGCCTCGATCACCAAGGAATTGTCGGAGATCGTGGGCGGCGCGGCGGCAGTATGACGCGACGCCTGGAACGATCGGGCGACACTCATATGTGCTTTGCGCATGTGATGGGGAGACCAGATCGTCCAGGCGCGGCTGCGGTTTAAGAGACGAGCCGCCAAGCGCGAGAGCGCCAAGTTTTGACAATTTTTGAATTCAGCTTTTAGGAAACAACGATGAGCCAAGGAAAAATCGTTCAGTGCATCGGCGCGGTGATCGACGTCGAATTCCCGCGCGACCAGATGCCGCATATCTATGACGCGCTCAAGATGGAAGACGCGGAGCTGACGCTGGAAGTGCAGCAGCAGCTCGGCGACGGCGTCGTGCGCACCATCGCGCTCGGTTCTTCCGACGGCCTGCGCCGCGGCATGAAGTGGTCAACGCACCGATGCGCCGATCATGGTGCCGGTGGGCACGAAGACGCTGGGCCGCATCATGGACGTGCTCGGACGCCCGATCGACGAAGCCGGCCCGATCGGCGCCGAGAAAACGATGTCGATCCACCGCAAGGCGCCGGCCTACGACGAGCTGTCGCCGTCGCCAGGAGCTGCTCGAGACCGGCATCAAGGTGATCGACCTGATCTGCCCGTTCGCCAAGGGCGGCAAGGTCGGCCTGTTCGGCGGCGCCGGCGTGGGCAAGACCGTGAACATGATGGAGCTGATCAACAACATCGCGATCGAGCACTCGGGCTACTCGGTGTTCGCCGGCGTGGGCGAGCGCACGCGCGAGGGCAACGACTTCTATCACGAGATGAAGGACGTCGAAGCGTGCTCGACAAGGTGGCGCTGGTCTACGGCCAGATGAACGAGCCGCCCGGCAACCGCCTGCGCGTCGGCGCTGACCGGCCTCACCATGGCCGAAGCCTTCCGCGACG
This sequence comes from uncultured beta proteobacterium, assembly GCA_963734595.1. GTDB lineage: Bacteria > Pseudomonadota > Gammaproteobacteria > Burkholderiales > SG8-41 > CAKKQX01. Next base: position 660,553 of record CAVTHV010000037.1, on the reverse strand, counting down.
AAGGCCGCGACGTGCTGTTCTTCATCGACAACATCTACCGCTTCACGCTCGCCGGCACCGAAGTGTCGGCGCTGCTGGGCCGCATGCCGTCCGCGGTGGGCTATCAGCCGACGCTGGCCGAGGAAATGGGCCGGCTGCAGGAGCGCATCACCTCCACCAAGACCGGCTCGATCACCTCGATCCAGGCGGTGTACGTGCCCGCCGACGACCTGACCGACCCTTCGCCCGCGACCACCTTCGGCCACCTCGACTCGACCGTGGTGCTGTCGCGCGACATCGCCTCGCTCGGCATCTACCCCGCGGTGGACCCGCTCGACTCGACCTCGCGCCAGATGGACCCGCACGTGGTGGGCGAAGAGCACTACACGACCGCGCGCGCGGTGCAGCAGACGCTGCAGCGCTACAAGGAACTGCGCGACATCATCGCCATTCTGGGCATGGACGAACTCTCGCCCGAAGACAAGCTCGCGGTGTCGCGCGCGCGCAAGATCCAGCGCTTCCTGTCGCAGCCGTTCAACGTGGCCGAAGTGTTCACCGGCCAGAAAGGCAAGTACGTGCCGCTCAAGGAGACCATCAAGGGCTTCAAGGGCATCGTCGCCGGCGACTACGACCACCTGCCCGAGCAGGCGTTCTACATGGTCGGGCGGCATCGAAGAAGCGGTCGAGAAGGCGAAGACGCTGCAGTGATCAGGTGAATGGTGACTAAGCGACTCATCGCCCAGTCATCCGATTACTCAATTACGCAATCACCGACAAAACATGGCACATACACTACACGTCGATGTCGTCAGCGCCGAAGAGTCGATCTACTCCGGCGAAGCGGAGTTCGTCGTGCTGCCCGGCGAGGACGGCGAGCTCGGCATCTATCCGCGCCACACGCCGCTGATCACGCGCATCAGGCCCGGTGAGGTGCGCATCAAGCCCGCGGGCGGCGGCGATGAAGAGCTGATTTTCGTCGCCGGCGGCATCCTCGAAGTGCAGCCCACCGTGGTGACCGTGCTCGCGGACACCGCGATCCGCGGGCACGACCTCGACGAGGCCAAGGCGCAGGAAGCGAAGAAACGCGCCCAGGAAGCGATGCAGGACAGGACCCCGAGGCTTGAAATCGCCAAAGCGCAGGCCGAGCTGGCACAAGCTGTCGCGCAACTGCAGTCGATCCAGAAACTGCGCAAAAAACGTTGATTTAATTACGTTTTTTGTAGTATAACGAGGCAGCCCTGTGCTGCCTTGTTTATTTGGGGGCCGAACCCAGCCATCTCCGTTCACGAGCATGAGCAACCCCGCAGAAGTCGATTTGCTGGTCGTCGGTGGCGGCATCAACGGTGCCGGCATCGCGCGCGACGCCGCCGGTCGCGGCCTCAGGGTGTTGCTGTGCGAGAAAGACGACCTCGGTGCGGCAACCAGCTCGGCGAGCAGCAAGCTGATCCATGGCGGCCTGCGCTATCTCGAACAGTACGAATTCCGCCTCGTTTCCGAAGCGCTCGCCGAACGCGAGATCCTGTTGCGCTGCGCGCCGCACATCGTGCATACGCTGCGCTTTGTCATGCCGCACGCACCCGAACTGCGGCCGGCATGGATGATCCGCGCCGGACTCATCCTTTACGATTATCTCGCGCGCCGCCATACCCTGCCCGGCTCGCGCGCCATCAGCCTGCGCGCGGCGCCGTACAGCGCCGGCCTCAAGCCGGGGCCGGACAAGGGCTTCATCTATTCCGACTGCTGGGTGGATGACGCGCGGCTGGTCATAGGCAATGCCCGCGCCGCGGCCGACCTCGGCGCAGCGATACGGACGCGCACCGCTTGTGTCGCCGCGCACCGCGACGGCGGATGGTGGCGCGCAACTCTGCGCGCCGCCGGCGGAGAGGAATCGGCAGTCGTTGCCAAGGCGCTGGTCAACGTTTGCGGCCCGTGGGCCGGGGAATTCCTGGTCGACGTTCTGCGCCAGCCGGCCACGTTCAACCTGAAGCTCGTCAAAGGCAGCCATATCGTCGTGCCGCGGCTTTACGACGGCGGGCATGCGTTCATCCTGCAGAACGACGACCGGCGCGTGGTGTTTGCCTATCCCTACGAGCAGCACTACACGCTGATCGGCACCACCGATGTGGCGTGGCATGGCAAGCCCGGCGCGTGCCGCGCGAGCGCCGAAGAAATCGATTACCTGTGCCGCGCGGCGAACCGCTATTTTCTGCGGCAGCTGAATCGCGTCCGATGTGGTGTGGAGCTACTGCGGCATCCGGCCGCTGTTCGACGACGGCGCCGCCGATCCCTCCGCGATCACCCGTGATTATGTGTTGCGAGTCGACGGCGATGCCGCGCCGGTGCTGTCGGTATTTGGCGGCAAAATCACCACGTACCGCAGACTTGCGGAGCACGCGCTGGAAAAACTCGCGCCATGGTTTCCGCGGATGAAAGGCGAGTGGACTGCGGGCGTTGCATTGCCGGGCGGCGATCTGGCCGGCCTGAATCTGGAGCAGTTCGCCGCGGCCCGCCTCGAGCCCGATTTTCCGTGGCTGCCGCATGAAGTCCGGTGGGCGCTCGCGCGGCGCCACGGTGCGAACGTTTATCAGGTGCTGGGTAATGCTGCGGCCATGGCCGACCTGGGCGAGCACTTCGGCGCCGGGCTGTATGCGCGGGAAATCGACTATCTGATGGCCCGTGAATGGGCACGCACGGCGGAAGATGTGCTCTGGCGCCGCACCAAAGCGGGGTTGCATCTCTCGCCGGAACAGCGGCAAGCGGTGGAGCGCTATCTGGCGCAGCGGGTAAGTTGATGTTTGTGCGATAATTTCGTTATGTCCTTGAATGTCGTCATCCTCGCCGCTGGCCAGGGCAAGCGCATGGTTTCGCGCCGGCCCAAGGTGCTGCACCCGCTCGCCGGCCGGCCGCTGGTTTCGCATGTCATTGCGACGGCACGCGTGCTGAAGGCCAGCCACATTTGCGTGGTCTACGGCCATGGCGGCGAACAGGTGCCGCAGGCGGTGGCGGCGCCCGATGTCGTGTTCGCCCGCCAGGAACCGCAGCTTGGCACCGGCCACGCGCTGCAGCAGGCGCTGCCGCATCTCGGAAAATCCGCGACGACGCTGGTGCTTTATGGTGACGTGCCGCTGGTACGGCCCGAAACGCTGCGCGCGTTGCTCGAAGGCCGCGGCGAGCAGGTTGCAGTGCTGACTGCCGAACCTGAAGATCCGACCGGTTACGGCCGCATCGTGCGCGACAAAAAAGGCAAGATTGCGAAAATCGTCGAAGAAAAGGACGCCAGCGCGGCCCAGCGCAAAATTCGCGAAGTGAATACCGGCATCATGGCGCTGCCGACGGCGCGGCTCGCCGGCTGGCTCGCCCGGCTCAAAAATCACAACGCGCAGGGCGAGTATTACCTGACCGATGTGGTCGCGCTGGCGCGGGCCGACGGTGTCGCAGTCGCTGCCGTTCCGGCCGGCGACGCGTGGGAAATACTCGGCGTCAACAGCAAGGCGCAACTCGCGCAGATCGAGCGCATTTATCAGTGGCAGTACGCGATGCGGCTGCTCGAGCAGGGCGCGACGCTGGCCGACCCGATGCGGCTCGACGTGCGCGGCGAGCTTAGCTGCGGCACCGACGTGAGCATCGACGTGAATTGCGTGTTCGAGGGCAGCGTCACGCTCGGCGACGACGTCGAGATCGGCGCCCACTGCATCCTGAAAAATGTCGAGATCGGCGCGGGCACGCGCATCGAGCCATTCACGCATATCGACCAGGCGGTGATCGGCAGCGGCTGCCGCATCGGCCCCTATGCGCGCATCCGGCCCGGCACGCGGCTGGCAGAGGACGTCCATGTCGGCAATTTCGTCGAAATCAAGGCGAGCGACATCGCGGCGCACTCCAAGGCCAACCACCTCGCCTACGTCGGCGACACCACTGTCGGACGCAACGTCAACATCGGCGCCGGCACCATCACCTGCAATTACGACGGCGCCAACAAGCACCGCACCGTGATCGAGGACGACGTGTTCATCGGCTCCGACACGCAGCTGGTGGCGCCGGTGACGGTGCGCCGCGGCGCCACCATCGGCGCGGGCTCGACCATCACCCAGGAGGCGCCGGCCGGCGAGCTCACGCTGTCGCGCGCGAAGCAGGTCACCATTGCGGGCTGGAAACGGCCCCGAAAAACCAAAGGATGAAGGCGAAAGGATGAGAGCGGAGAAGGTGCTGGGTGATTCGGTAATACATGGGGGACTTCATCCCTCATCCCTCATCCCTCATCCCTCGACGCAATCATGTGCGGCATAGTCGGCGCCATCGCCAGGCGTAACGTCGTTCCGATCCTGATCGAGGGCCTGAAACGCCTCGAGTACCGTGGCTATGATTCCGCCGGCATCGCCGTGCTCAACGGCGCGCTGAAGCGGCTGCGCAGCACCGGGCGCGTCGCGGAGCTCGAGCGGCTCGCCGGCAACGAGGGGTTGGAGGGCCATATCGGCATCGCGCACACGCGCTGGGCCACGCACGGCGCGCCGTCCGAAAAGAACGCGCATCCCCACGTCTCCGGCGGCATCTCGGTGGTGCACAACGGCATCATCGAGAACCACGACGAGATGCGCCGCATGTTGCGCGCCAAAGGCTACGTGTTCGTGTCCGATACCGACACCGAAGTCATCGCGCATCTGGTGCATTCGCATTTCGGCGCGGGCGCGAGCCTGCTGGACGCGGTGCGCCGCAGCGTCGCCGAACTCGTCGGCGCTTACGCGATTGCAGTCATCACCGAATCGGATCCGTCACGGCTCATCGTCGCGCGCATGGGCGCGCCGCTGTTGCTGGGCCTGGGCGAGGGCGAGAACTTCGCCGCTTCCGACACATCGGCGCTGATCCAGGTCACGCCGCGCGTGATCTACCTCGAGGAAGGCGACTGCGCCGAAGTGAGTCTCGCAGGCGTGCATATCGTCGATGCGAACGGGAACACCGTCGACCGCCCGGTGCACGTGAGCCAGCTCACGGACGCGGCGGTCGAGCTCGGGCCGTATCAGCATTACATGCAGAAAGAAATTTTCGAGCAGCCGATGGCGGTCGCCAACACGCTGGAAATGGTGACCAACGCGCACGCGATTTCGCCCCAACTCTTCGGTGTCGGGGCAGACAATATATTCAATAAAATCAACGGGATACTGATTCTTGCCTGCGGCACGAGCTATCACGCGGGGATGGTCGCACGCTACTGGCTGGAAGCGCTGGCCGGCATTCCCTGCAACGTCGAGATCGCGAGCGAGTACCGCTATCGCGAATCGGTGCCCAACCCCGACGCGCTGGTCATCACTATTTCGCAGTCGGGCGAAACCGCCGACACCATTGCCGCGCTCAAGCACGCCAAAAAGCTGGGCCACCAATATTGTCTGTCGATCTGCAACGTGCCGGAAAGCGCGCTGGTGCGCCAGTCGGATCTCCGGTTCCTTACCCGAGCCGGCCCCGAGATCGGCGTGGCCTCGACCAAGGCGTTCACGACCCAGCTCGCGGCGCTGGTGCTGCTGACCCTGACGCTCGCCAAGCTGCGCGGAAGGTTGCCGCCGGAGCGCGAGGCGGAACTGTTGCACGCGTTGCGCCACCTGCCCGCGGCGTTGACCCATGTGCTCGGCGTCGAGCCGCAGGTGAAAAGATGGGCGGAGAAGTTCGCGCAGCGCCATCACGCGCTGTTCCTCGGCCGCGGCATTCACTACCCGATCGCGATGGAAGGGGCGCTGAAGTTCAAGGAAATCTCCTACATCCACGCCGAAGCCTACGCCGCGGGCGAGTTGAAGCATGGTCCGCTCGCGCTGGTCGACAAGGATATGCCGGTGATCGCGATCGCGCCGAACGACGCGCTGCTCGAAAAACTCAAGTCGAACCTGCAGGAAGTGCGCGCGCGCGGCGGCGAGCTGCATGTGTTCGCCGACCAGGATACGAAACTCACCGACGGCGACGGCGTTTTCGTGATCCGCATGCCTGATCACGCGGGGGTGTTGTCCCCCATTCTGCACACCATCCCGTTGCAGCTGCTCGCCTATCACGCCGCACTCAACAGGGGCACCGACGTCGACAAGCCCCGCAATCTGGCCAAGAGCGTGACCGTCGAGTAAGGAAGGCGCGGCCGGCGGTGGTTTATCCCGCTCTCGGTTTGCGCGGCGCCCTGGCGAACAGCCGGTCGTAAAGCCAGTTAGGCAGCATCCGCAGCACGCGCGCCGCAATCGCCATTTGCCATGGAATCACGGCGAAAGTTTGGCCGCTCTCGATAATCGACATGATTTTGCGCGCGGCGGTCTCGGCGCTCATGATGAACAGCATCGGATACGGGTTCTGTTCTGTCATCGGCGTTTCGATATAGCCGGGACAGATGGTGATGACTTTCACGCCGCTTGCCCGCAATTCGACGCGCAGGCTCTCGAGATAGGAAATCGCCGCCGCTTTGGAGGCCGAATACGCGGCCGCTCCCGGCAGCCCGCGATAACCCGCCACGCTGGCAATGCCGACCAGCGCGCCCTTCCCCGCTTCGCGCATGTTGGCCACGAACGGCTGGAAGGTTTTCACCATGCCCATCACGTTGATGTCGATCACTTCCTGGAAAACCTGGGCGTCGGCGGCATATTCGGTCAGCGTGCCCAGGCTCACGCCGGCGTTGGCGATCACCACATCCGGACAGCCATGGCGCGCCATGAAATCCGCCGCCGCGTGTTGCAGTCCCGCCGCATCGCGCACGTCGAGCGCATAGACAGTGCAATCACCACCGAGCTGCGCGGCAAGCTGCTTGAGTTCGGGTTCGCGGCGCGCGATCAGGCCCAGCGCCGCGCCCTGTGCCGCATAAGACCGCGCGAGCGCTGCGCCGATGCCGCTGGAAGCGCCGGTGATGATGACTCGTTTCGCGGTGGGCTGCTCCATCTGCGGAGATTGCGGGTTGGAAAGCAGCGTTACTGGCCGCGGCTGCGCCGCTGACGGGCAAGCTCGATCAGGTCGTTGAGGACGGGAATGATGCCGGATATGGAGTTGACCATGCTACCCGAGGTCAGGTAACGCCCGTCGACCACCAGCGTGGGCGTGCCCTGCACGTCATAGAGACGCGTGAGTTCCTTGGCACGCAACACCTTCCGGTCGACCGCGGGCGAGGAATAGGCGTCCAGCCATTTCTGGCGATCGATGCCGTTTTTGACGGCCCAGTCCGCCATGACCTCGGGTTTGCTCATGGCCAGTTCGTCGACGTGATACGCGTAATAGACCTGCTGGTGCAGCCGTTCGATCTCCCCCAGCGCTTCCAGCGTGTAATAGACTCGCGCGTGCGGCGCCCAGGCATCCTTGAGGATCGCGGGGATGCGGCGCAGCACGACATCGGCCGGCTTGTGCCGGATCCAGTTTTCGAGCGCCGGCTGCAGTTCGTCGCAGTACGGGCAGCCGTACCAGAAAAAGTCGATGACTTCGATTTTGCCGGCGGCTGCGACCGGCTGCGGCTCGATCAGGCGGTATTCGTGGTTCACACGGGCGCGGCCCGTCTCCTGCGCGCCTGCGGGAATGGCGGCGCATGCCAGCACCAGGCAGCAAGCGAGAATTCTCGTTGCAAGTGCGGCCGGCCCCGCGGACATCACCTATTTGCTGCTGTGGCTTTTGCGCGCGAGCGCGATCAACTCGTCGAGCGCCCGGAAAAAGCGGTCGTAATCGATTTGCCTCCCGTCAGGCGTCAAAAATCGCGACGGCGCAGTCAGGTATTTGCCGTCGACGACCAGCGCCGGGGTGCCCGGGATGTCGTAATTGCGCGTCAGGTCGACCGACCGCTGGGCGCGGGCGTCCACCGCAAACGAGTTATAGGTATCCATGAATTTCTTCTTGTCGACGCCTTTGCCGGCGACCCAGTCGAACAGGACCTTGGGATCCTGCAGCGGGATTTTTTTGGCGTGGATTGCGGTGAATACGTCCTGGTGCAGCTTGGCGGTCAGGCCCATCGCATCGATCGTGTAGAAGGCTTTGGCGAGCGGCGCCCAGGAATCCTGGAAGATCGCCGGCACGTGCTTGAATTCGACATCGGCCGGTTTATGCTTGAGCCAGGCAGTAAGCGAAGGCTGCAAATCGTAGCAATGCGGACAGCCGTACCAGAAGAATTCGAGCACTTCCACTTTTTTGCCGCTGTCGGTCGGCTGCGGCGGGTTGATCAGGCGGTAGTCTTTGCCCACAACGAGTTGTGCCGCGGCGCCGGTCGCCAGGCCCAGCATCAGCACCGCAACCGCGGCAAAAGTGGTGAAACGGGTAAACAGTCGCATTTTGTCTCCGTAGGGGTGATGGGCCGGGAAGCGGTTTATTGGCGCACCTTGATCAGGGTGGTTTCAATACCGCTCTGCTTGAGAGTGTCGCGCACCCGGGTGAGTTCCTCAACGCTCGAATAGGGCCCGAGCCGCACGCGATGCCACACCCCCTTGTCGGGCACGGTGGTGGTTTGAATGCTGGCTTCGATACCCAGGAGTGCGAGCCGTGCCTTGAGATTGTCGGCGTCGGGCGCATTCGGAAACGCGCCCGCCTGCAGGAAATAGGTCTCTTTGGCGGCGGCAGGCTTGCTTTGGGCGTCTTTCAGCTGCTGCTCGGTCGCCGGTTCTTCGCCCGGCAGGATCTTGTAGAAGTCGAAGCGCGGTTTCGGCTCCGGCGCCTTGGCCGACTTGTCATCGCTTTTGGCGGCGCCTGGCGCGGCGGCTTTGGGGGCCTCGCTTTTGGCGGCCGGCGCGGCGCGGTTAAGGAACGGGCTCGGCATCTTGTTGATGTACCAGGCGACGCCGAGCGCGAGGCCGAGCCCGAGCAGCAGCCCGATCAGAATCCCGAGCAGAAGGGAGCTGCCGCCCCTGCGTTCGCCGCCTTTGCGCTCACTGCTTTTATAGTCTTTGGTCATCTCGTCATCTTACATTTTTTCGGGTGCCGAAACACCCAACAGCAAAAGACCGTTGCGCAGCACCTGGCGCGCCGCGGTCACCAGTGCCAGCCGCGCCAGCCGCAACGGCCCCTCGTCCACCAGAACCCGCGTTGCATTGTAGTAGCTGTGAAATTCGGCGGCGAGATCCTTCAGATAGAAGGCGATCACATGCGGCGCGAGATCGCGGGCGGCGGCTTCCACCGCCTCGGGATACTCGATCAGCCGCGCGAGCAGCGCGAACTCGTGTTCGGAAGTCAACGTCGAGGTGTCGGCCTGACTGAGGCTGGCGGCGTCCCCGCCCCATTGCTCGTGCACGCTGCACACCCGCGCATGCGCGTACTGGATGTAGTAGACCGGGTTCTCGTTGCTCTGCGATTTTGCCAGGTCGAGATCAAAATCGAGATGCTGGTCGCTTTTGCGCAGCACGTAGAAAAAGCGCGCGGCGTCGTTGCCGACCTCATGCCGCAACTCGCGCAGCGTCACGAATTCGCCGGCGCGCGTCGACATCGAGACTTTCTGGCCGTTGCGGTAGAGCACTGCGAACTGCACCAGCGCAACCATCAGCTGTTCCTGGTTGAGTCCGAACGCCTCGAGCGCGCCCTTGACCCGGGGAATGTAACCGTGATGGTCGGCGCCCCACACGTCGATCACCAGATCGAAGCCGCGCTCGAACTTGTTCAGATGATAGGCGATATCGGAGGCGAAATACGTGTACTGCCCGTTCTCGCGCTGCACGACGCGGTCTTTTTCGTCGCCGAAATGCGACGAGCGGAACCACTTGGCGCCGTCCTGCAGGTAGATGTGGCCGTGTTCCTCCAGCCGGTTTATCGCGCGCTCGACCATGCCCGAATCGAAGAGCGTGCGCTCCGAAAACCAATGATCGAACGTAACGCCGAACTCGGTCAGGTCGTCGCGACAATCCGCGAGCTGCTCGTTGAGCGCGTGCGCGTGGATGTATTCGTAATCGCCGCCCAGCAGCCGCTTGGCGTTGGCGATGAGGCCGTCGAGATGCGCCTCGGCGTCGGTTGCAGGATCCGCTGCGCCGGCGAGAACCTGCGCTGCCGGCCGCACGTAATGCTTGCCGTGAGCGGCTGAGGATCTGCTGCGCCATGTCGCGCACGTAATCGCCCTGATAGGCATTCGGCGGGAATGGCACGGTTTCGCCGGCCAGCTGCAGGTAGCGCAACCAGGTCGACAGCGCCAGGATGTCCATCTGCCGCCCGGCGTCGTTGACGTAATATTCGCGCACGACGTCGAACCCGGCGGCGGTAAGCACGTTGGCCAGGCTCGCTCCGAACGCCGCGCCGCGCCCATGGCCGACATGCAGCGGGCCGGTGGGGTTGGCTGAGACGAATTCGATCTGCACCTTCCTTTTCCGTCCCAGGTTGTTTTTGCCGTAATCCGCCCCGCTTTGCAGGATGTGATTGACGATGCGCTGCTTGCACGAGTGCTGCAGAAAAAGGTTGATGAAGCCGGCGCCGGCGATTTCGGCCTTTTCCAGATAGGGCGAGGCGGGCAACGCGGCGATCAGCTGCGCGGCAATATCGCGCGGCGAGCGCTTGAGCGGCTTGGCGAGCTGCAGCGCGAGATTGCACGCGTAATCGCCGTGCTGTGCAAGCTTCGGGCGATCCAGCACGATGCTGGCGCCGGGCTGATCCGGCGCAACGCTTTTCAGTGCGGCAGAGAGCAGCTCGACCAGATGCGCTTTGGTGTCGGGGGGCGGGGCTTGAGTCATCAGGTGGGCAGTCGGCCCTCGGGGCTCAGCCAAAGTTGCGGCCGATACCGAGAACGTCCAGAAAGCGATTGAAAAAGCAGGATTTTATCATGACGGCCGGGCGTTTTACTCGGCCTTAGAACTCGATGGGATCGACATCGAGCGACCAGCGCGCGCGCCTGGGCGGCCCGTCGGTGAATCTGGCACACCAGGCGCCGAGGAAGGCCTGCAATTCGGCGCGTGCATCGGACTGAACCAGCAGCTGCGCGCGCTCGCGCCCGGCCAGGCGCACCATGCCCGCCGGCACGGCATCGTAAATCATTATGCGCTGCGACAGCGCCTTGCCTTCCCGGGCGGCATGCGCCAGAAAATCGAGCGCGGTTTCGAGCTTGGGCGCCTCCGCGCGCAGCAGCGCCTGATAAACAAACGGCGGAAAACCGGCCTGTCGGCGCTCTGCGAGCAGGCTGCTGCGCGAACAAAGCGTAGTCCTGTTTTTTCAGTGCTTCATACAGCGGATGCTGCGGAAATTCGGTCTGTATCAGCACTTCGCCCTGAGCATCACCGCGCCCGGCGCGTCCCGCGACCTGCGTGAGCAGCGCGAACAACCGTTCCGGCGCGCGAAAATCGGCACTGTAGAGCAGGCTGTCGGCGTTGAGCACGCCGACCAGGTTGAGATGCGGAAAGTCGTGCCCTTTGGCGAGAATCTGGGTGCCGACCAGGATGTCGACCTCGCGCGCATGGATCTGGCGGCGCATCGCCTGCCAGGCATGCCGGGGCCGCGTGCTGTCGCGGTCGATGCGCAGAATGCGCGCCCGCGGAAAATGCTGGGTGAGCGCGGCCTCCACGCGCTGGGTGCCCTGCCCGATTGGCGCTAGCTGCGCGTTGCCGCATTCCGGGCAGGCTTCTGGTATTGGCGACTGGTGCCCGCAATGATGGCAGCGCAGTTGCCGGTCACGCAAATGCAGCACGAGTTGTGCGGAGCAGCGATGGCAGTTCGACAGCCAGCCGCAGGAATGGCACATCAGCACCGGCGCATAGCCGCGGCGATTGATGAATACCAGGCTTTGTTCTCCGCGTTCAAGCCGCGTGGCAATCGCCGCGCGCAGGTGCGATGAGAGCCCGTCGGCCAGTTTTTCGTCGCGGGTGTTGATGCAGCCGATGCGCGGCGGCGCGGCGTTGATGCGCTCGGGCAGCGTCAGCAGCTGGTAGCGCCCGGTTTCCGCGTTGTAGTAACGTTTCCAGCGCCGGTGTCGCCGAACCCAGCACGACCGGCACCCCGCGCTGCTGCGCGCGCACGACCGCGAGGTCGCGCGCCGAATAGCGCAGGCCATCCATCTGTTTGTAGGAGGCATCCTGCTCCTCGTCGACGACGATGAGCCCGAGTTGCGGCAGCGGCGTGAACACGGCGAGGCGCGTGCCGAGAAGAATGCGGGCCCGGCCCGACTGTGCAGCGAGCCAGTGATCGAGACGTTCGCTTTCGTTCAGGCCGCTGTGCAGGCTGGTGAACGGCACGTCGGGAAAGCGGCCGCGCACCATCGCTTCCAGTTGCGGCGTCAGCGCAATTTCCGGCACCAGCAGCAACGCCTGGCGCCCGGCGCGCAGCACGGCGTCGATCGCATGCAGATAAACCTCGGTCTTGCCGCTGCCGGTGACGCCAAGCAGCAGAAACGCGCTGAAGCCGTCGCGCCGGGCGCAAATCGCGCGCACCGCCTCTTGTTGCGCCGCCGTCAGCAGCGGCCCCTGAATGACCGTGCCCGGCGCCACGGCCGGTGCTGGAGGGGCGTGTTCCAGGGGTTCGACCCAGGCGCGGGCCAGGAATTGCTTGAGCGCAGCCGGCGCGGTGGCAGCCACCGCACCGACCGCGGCCTGATCGAGTACGCGTTGCCGCTTGAACAGCGCAAGCAGCCGGCGCTGCACGATTGCGCGCGCGGGCAACGCGTCGGGATCGGCAGCGTCCCCGGTTGCGGTCAGCGCGTAATGGGTGGCGGCGCGCCGCGCGGGGCTGGCCCGGCGCTGGCGCGCCGGCAATGCGTTCATGACCACGGCCCCGAGCGCGTGATGGTAATAGTCGCTGGCGAATTTCAACAGGCGCAGATCGTCAGCGGAGAGCGGGGGGTCCTCGCGCAGTATGCGTAGCGCCGCCTTGAGCCGGCCTGGAGGTACGGTGGAAGCCTCGGCGACCGCGAGGATCACGCCGATCACGGTTCTGTTTCCGAACGGCACCAGCACGCGGCTGCCGACGTCATCGCTCATGCGCGTCTGCGCCGAGATAATCGAACAGCTTGTCCACGGGCACATCGAGCCCGACACGGATGATTTTCATCTGCCCGCCAGAGGGGATGCGCGAATAGTTACAGTGAAAAACTCATGCCGATTCTGTGACCCCTCGGCAACTGGCTCATAAGACAAGAGAAAAGCTTATTATTCACACGCTGTTGTGGATAACTTTGTTGATGAATATGGAAATTCATCACATGTCGCGATACGGTGAACTGGGGAAGCGCGCCTTGCCGCAATGAAGACATATAATTAATCGTTTAAAAACAACGCGTTATTGTTATGCCTGCGGCTGGGGCCGACGTCGCCCCCGCCATCGTTCCCCGCAACCCCTTGTAGTGCATAAGTTTTCCGGGAGGCGCCCCGAAAACTGCGTCAAACCGGCGTTGCCGGGCCGGGTCCTTGGTGGTACGCCCGGCTTAACTCATGCACCGCATCGACCAGTGTGGCGACATTTTCCGGCGGCGTGAACTGCGATACGCCGTGCCCCAGATTGAAGACATGTCCGCTGCCAGGCCCGAATGCGCCCAGGATCTGTTGCGCGTGCTGGCGTATGGTTTCCGGATTCGTAAACAGAACGGCGGGATCGAGATTGCCTTGCAGCGCGACGCGTTTGCCGACGCGCTGGCGCGCGGCTCCGATATTGATCGTCCAGTCGAGACCCACCGCGTCGCAGCCGATGGCGGCGATGTCCTCAAGCCAGAGCCCGCCGCCTTTCGTAAATACGATGCTGGGAACCGTTGCGCCGCCGTGCTCGCGCTTGAGCCCGGCAACGATGCGCTGCATATAGGCGAGCGAGAATTCGCGATAGGCGGCGTCGGCAAGCGCCCCACCCCAGGTATCGAATATCATCACGGCCTGGGCGCCGGCCTCGATCTGCGCGTTGAGGTAGGCGATGATGGTGCGGCAATTGATATCGAGGATGTGATGCAGCAGTTCGGGGCGCTGGTAGAGCATGGTCTTGACCAGGCGGAAGTCAGCGCTCGCTCCGCCTTCGACCATATAGCACGCAAGCGTGAAGGGGCTGCCTGAAAAGCCGATGAGCGGCACCTCATCGGCCAGCGCGCGCCGGATTTGGGAAACGGCGTCGAGCACATAGCGCAGGTGCTTGTCGGGGTCCGGAACAAACAGGTTGCGGATTTCCCATTCCTCGCGCAAAGGGCGCTCGAATTTGGGACCTTCGCCCTCGGCGAAATACAGGCCGAGTCCCATGGCGTCAGGAATGGTCAGGATGTCGGAAAAAACGATCGCGGCATCGAGCGCAAAGCGCGCCAAAGGCTGCAACGTCACTTCGGTCGCAAAATCGGGATTTTTGCAGAGGTCGAGAAAGCTGCCGGCCCGCGCCCGGGTCTGATTGTATTCCGGCAAATAGCGTCCGGCCTGGCGCATGATCCACACCGGCGTGTAAGGCGTGGGTTGCCGCAGCAGCGCGCGGAGCAGCGTGTCGTTTTTGAGTTTTGTCACAGGGCGATGGAAGGGATTAGCGGAATTTACAGGACAAAAGGCTTCGAGTCCGATCCTGAGGCATCCGGTTAATCCTGACCGTTTCCTGATGTCTCAGCGCGGCAGTTCTGACGAACCCATCAGGAACTCGTCGACGGCGCGCGCGCACTGGCGCCCCTCGCGGATCGCCCATACCACCAGCGACTGGCCGCGCCGCATATCGCCGGCCGCGAACACCTTGGACAGCGAGGCCTGGTATTTCTCGGTATCGGCCATGACGTTGCCGCGCGCATCCTTTGCCAAGCCGAGCTCGGCGACCAGGCCCGTCTGGACCGGTCCCAGAAAGCCCATCGCCAGCAGCACGAGGTCGGCCTTTATTTCGAATTCCGAGCCGGGGATTTCCTGCATCCTGCCGTCTTTCCATTCGACGCGCGCGGCGACGAGTTTTTCGACCTTGCCGTTCCTGCCTTCGAAACGCTTGGTCGCCACCGACCAGTCGCGGCTGCAGCCTTCCTCGTGCGAGGAAGAAGTGCGGAGCTTTACCGGCCAGTCGGGCCATACCAGAAACTTGTTTTCGTGTTCCGGCGGTTGCGGCAGGAGCTCGAACTGGGTGACGGATTTGGCGCCGTGGCGGTTCGAGGTGCCGACGCAATCGGAGCCGGTGTCGCCGCCGCCGATCACCACGACGTGCTTGCCGGTGGCAAGAATCTGGTCCGGCACCTGGTCGCCGGCCACGACCTTGTTCTGCTGCGGCAGAAATTCCATGGCGAAATGCACGCCCGCAAGCTCCCGTCCCGGAACCGGCAGGTCGCGCGGATTTTCGGCGCCGCCCGTAAGCACCACCGCATCGAACTCATCAACCAGCTTTTTGGCTGGAACGTTGACGCCGATATTCTGGCTGACCCGGAATTCGACGCCCTCGGCGCGCATCTGCTGCATGCGCCGGTCGATCAGGTGTTTTTCCATCTTGAAGTCGGGGATGCCATAGCGCAGCAGCCCGCCGATGCGGTCGTTCTTTTCGAATACCACGACATCGTGGCCCGCCCGCGCCAGCTGTTGCGCGCAGGCGAGTCCCGCCGGCCCCGAGCCGACGACCGCCACGCGTTTTCCCGTCTTGTGTCCGGGCGGCTGCGGCGTGACCCAGCCCATCTCCCAGCCTTTGTCGATGATCGCGTGCTCGATGGACTTGATGCCGACCGCGTCATTGTTGATGTTGAGCGTGCACGCCGCCTCGCACGGCGCGGGACAGACCCGCCCCGTGAATTCCGGAAAATTGTTGGTCGAATGCAGCGTGTCGAGCGCCTGTTTCCAGGCCTGCCTGTAGACGAGATCGTTCCAGTCCGGAATGATGTTGTTGATGGGGCAGCCGCTCATGCAGAACGGCGTGCCGCAGTCCATGCAGCGCGCGCCCTGGATGCCCGCCTGTTCATCGCTGAGAGGATGGACGAATTCGTGCCAGTTCTTGACGCGTTCCCGCGGCGCTTCCGACGCCTCCTGCAGGCGCTCAAATTCCATGAATCCGGTAACTTTGCCCATCGTTCTAATTCAATCCCCAAAAACCCGAGTTACAAAGATCACAGAAAGCCCATGAACGAAGCGGAAACTGTCCGTCCCCGGCGAACCCTTGCCCTCTGTGGTCGAAGACACTACGCGGCGATTTTCTTGCCCTTTGCGGCAAGTTCGCCGAGGGCCCGCCGGTACTCGTGCGGGAACACTTTGACGAATTTGGTCCGGTATTGCGACCAGCGATCCAGAACGGTTCGTGCCTGCGCGCTGCCGGTGTAGCGCAGGTGGTTGTCGATCATGCGCTTGAGAATCGCCTCGTCGGTTTCACCCAGATGCCAGACGTCGTGCGCCACCTTGGCTTCCTGCTCGGCTTCGGTCAGCACCGGTTCGAGCTTCACCATGGCAAGGTTGCAACGGCTCTCGAATGTGCCGTCTTCATCGAGCACGTAGGCGATGCCGCCCGACATCCCTGCCGCGAAATTGCGCCCGGTCTGGCCCAGCACCACGACCGTGCCACCGGTCATGTATTCGCAGCCGTGGTCGCCAACGCCCTGCACCACCGCGTGCGCGCCCGAATTACGCACCGCGAAACGCTCGCCCGCCACGCCGCGGAAGTAGGCTTCGCCGGCGATCGCCCCGTAAAGCACGACATTGCCGGTGATGATGTTTTCCGAGGGCTCGCCGCGGAACTTGGGTGAGGGCTGCACCGAAATGCGCCCGCCCGACAACCCCTTGCCGCAGTAGTCGTTGGTGTCGCCGATGAGATCGATCGTCACGCCCGCGGCAAGGAACGCACCCAGGCTCTGGCCGGCGGAGCCGGCGAAGCGGATATGTATCGTCCCCTCCGGCAGGCCCGCGTGGCCGTAGCGTTTGGCAATCTCCCCGGACAGCATCGTGCCGACGGTGCGGTGGATGTTGCGGATCGGCATCTCGATCGTGACTTTCTCGCCGCGCTCGAGCGCGGGTTTGGCCAGCTCGATCAGCCGATGGTCGAGTGCGCGTTCGAGGCCGTGATCCTGCTGCTCGCAGTAGTAGCGCGCGATCTCGGGCCCGACCTGGGGCTGATAGAAGATCTTCGAAAAATCGAGCCCCTTCGCCTTCCAGTGCTCGACCCCCTTCTTCTGGTCGAGCAGCTCGGAGCGGCCGATCAGGTCGCCGAATTTGCGTATGCCGAGTTTCGCCATCAACTCGCGGATTTCTTCCGCCACGAAGAAGAAGTAATTGATCACATGCTCGGGCTTGCCCTGGAATTTTCTGCGCAACACCGGATCCTGGGTGGCAACGCCCACCGGGCAGGTGTTCAGATGGCACTTGCGCATCATGATGCAGCCCTCGGCGACCAGCGGCGCGGTGGCGAAGCCGAACTCGTCGGCGCCGAGCAGCGCACCGACCACCACGTCGCGGCCGGTTTTCATCTGGCCGTCGGCCTGCACCGCAATGCGGCCGCGCAGGCGGTTGAGCACCAGCGTCTGCTGCGTTTCGGCAAGGCCCAGCTCCCACGGCGTGCCGGCGTGCTTGATCGACGACCAGGGGGAGGCACCGGTGCCGCCGTCGTGCCCGGAGATGGTGACATGGTCGGCCTTGGCTTTGGCCACGCCCGCCGCCACCGTGCCGACGCCGACCTCGGAGACCAGTTTGACGCTGATCGATGCAGACGGGTTGGCATTCTTGAGGTCATGAATAAGCTGCGCCAGATCCTCGATCGAATAGATGTCGTGGTGCGGCGGAGGCGAAATCAGTTCCACGCCCGGCGTGGCGTAGCGCAGTTGCGCGATGTATTCCGACACCTTGCGCCCTGGAAGCTGGCCGCCTTCGCCGGGCTTGGCGCCCTGCGCCATTTTGATCTGGATCTGTTCGGCGCTGACCAGGTACTCGGCGGTCACGCCGAAGCGGCCGGAAGCAACCTGCTTGATTTTCGATTTGAGCGAATCGCCTTCCCTGAGCTCGATATCATGCTCGACGTTGCTTCTGCCCAGGCGCGAGACGAGCGTTTCGCCGCGCTTGACCGGCGCATAGCGATTGCTGTCTTCGCCGCCCTCGCCGGTGTTCGACTTGCCGCCAAGGCGGTTCATGGCGACCGCCAGCGTGGTGTGCGCCTCGGTCGAGATGGACCCCAGCGACATGGCGCCCGTCGAGAAACGCTTGACGATTTCGGCGGCGGGCTCGACCTCGTCGATCGGCACCGGCGTGCACTGATCGAACCTGAATTCGAACAGCCCGCGGAAAGTCATGTGGCGCTTCGACTGATCGTTGATAAGCTGCGCGTACTCCTTGTACGTCGCGTAGCTGTTATTCCGCGCCGAATGCTGCAGCTTGGCAATCGCATCCGGCGTCCACATGTGTTCCTCGCCGCGCAGGCGCCAGGCGTATTCGCCGCCGGTGTCGAGCATGCCCGCCAGCACCGGGTCTTCACCGAAGGCCGATCTGTGTATGCGGATGGTTTCTTCGGCCACCTCGAACACGCCGATTCCCTCGACATTCGAGGTGGTGCCGGTGAAATATTTGTCCACCAGCGACTTGGCGAGCCCCACGGCTTCGAAGATCTGCGCGCCGGTGTAAGACATGTAGGTCGAAATGCCCATCTTGGACATGACCTTGCGCAGCCCCTTGCCGATCGCCTTGACGAAGTTCTTGATCGCCTTCTTGCCGTCGGTGTCGGCGCCCAGCTGATTTCTCTCGGCGAGATCGAGCAGCGTCTCGAGCGCAAGATAGGGATGTACCGCTTCCGCGCCGTAACCGGCGAGCAGCGCGAAATGATGGACCTCGCGCGCCGACCCGGTTTCGACAACCAGGCCGGCGCTGGTGCGCAGGCCCCGGTTGACCAGGTGCTGGTGAATGGCCGACAACGCCAGCAGCGCGGGGATCGCCACATGGTCGCGATCGATGCGCCTGTCGGAAATGATCAGCACGCTGTAGCCGGCGCGCACCGCGTCCTCGGCCTGGGCGCACAGACTGGCCAGCCGCGCCTCGATCGCTTCCTTGCCCCAGGCCACGGGGTAGCAGATGTCGAGCTCGCAGGATTTGAATTTGCCGTCGGTGTAGCGGTCGATGTTCCGGATCTTCTCCATTTCGAAGAAGTCGAGCACCGGCTGCCCCACCTCGAGGCGGATCGGCGGGTTCATCTCGTCGATGCCGAGCAGGTTGGGCTTGGGCCCGATGAACGAGACCAGCGAAGTGACCAGTTCCTCCCGGATCGGGTCGATCGGCGGGTTCGTGACCTGGGCAAAAAGCTGTTTGAAATAGTGATAAAGCGTCTTGTTCTTGTTCGACAGCACGGCCAGAGGCGAGTCGTTGCCCATGGAGCCGGTCGCCTCTTCGCCATTGGCCGCCATCGGCGTCATCAGGAACTTGAGGTCTTCCTGCGTATAGGCGAAGGCCTGCTGGCGGTCGAGCAGCGGCACGCTGGAGCGCTCGGGCTGCAGCTTGTCGCTTTCCACGTCATCCAGCTTGATGCGGATACGCTCCATCCATTCGCTGTAGGGCTTGGCGGAAGCGAGCGTGTCCTTCAGCTCCTTGTCGTCGATGATGCGGCCCCTCTCGAGGTCGACCAGGAACATCTTGCCCGGCTGCAGCCGCCATTTTTTGACGATCCGCTCTTCGGGCACGGGCAGCACGCCGGCCTCCGAAGCCATGATCACGAGATCGTCGTTGGTCACGATGTAGCGCGCCGGCCTCAGACCGTTGCGATCCAGCGTGGCGCCGATCTGGCGGCCGTCGGTGAAAGCGATCGCCGCGGGGCCGTCCCACGGCTCCATCATCGCCGCGTGATATTCGTAAAACGCGCGGCGGCTGGGGTCCATCAGGGCGTGGCCTTCCCATGCCTCGGGAATCATCAGCATCACGGCATGGGCGACCGAGTAACCGCTCATGACCAGCAGTTCCAGAGCGTTGTCGAAAGACGCCGAGTCCGACTGGCCGTCGTAAATCAGCGGCCAGACCTTGTCGAGGTCGCGCCCCAGAATGGGGCTCGAGATGGCGCCCTGGCGGGCGCGGATCCAGTTGACGTTGCCGCGCAGGGTGTTGATTTCGCCGTTGTGCGCGATCAGGCGGAACGGGTGCGCGAGCTGCCACGTCGGGAAAGTATTGGTCGAGAAACGCTGGTGCACGAGCGCCAGCGCCGACACGACGCGCGGGTCCTGCAAGTCCTTGTAATACTTGCCGACCTGGTCGGCAAGCAGCATCCCCTTGTAGGCGATGGTGCGCGCCGACATCGACGGCACGTAGAATTCCTTGCCGTGCGCAAGTTTGAGCGCCTGGATCGCATGGCCGGAGGATTTGCGGATGATATAGAGCTTGCGCTCAAGCGCATCGGTGACGGTGACCCCGCTGCCGCGGCGGATGAATACCTGGCGGATCACCGGTTCGATTTTCTTGACCGACTCGCCGAGCCCCGAGTTGTCGCACGGCACGTCGCGCCAGCCGAGCAGGACCTGGCCCTCGTCCTTGATGGCGCGCTCGATTTCATACTCGCACGCCAGCCGCGAAGCCGGTTCCTGCGGCAGGAACACCATGCCGACGCCGTATTGTCCGAGCGGGCGGCAACTTGACGCCTTGCTGCGCCATTTCCTCGCGGAAAAACTTGTCGGGAATTTGCAGCAGGACGCCTGCGCCGTCGCCAGCAAGCGGGTCGGCGCCCACCGCGCCGCGGTGGGACAGGTTCTTCAGGATCTGCAGCCCCTGCTCGACGATGGCATGGCTTTTCTTGGCCTTGATGTTCGCGACAAAACCGACGCCACAGGCATCATGCTCGTGGGCGGGGCTGTATAGACCCTGTGATGGTGGCGGACCAAAATCCTTCATGCTGCACTCTCGTCAAATAAAACCGTGTAAAAACAGCCTGTTGCGCGCTACGTGCTGCGTCGCCGCAACGGCTGCCGAACAGCCGGTTAAAGCTGGGGTGAAACCCTTTAAGTCTACCTGCTTCAAAGGGATGCATCAACCGCCGGATGGCTGGCGGGCGCCGCCTGAAAGTCCTCCCGCTAAACCGCTTCGACAGCAAACAACCGGCGATATTCGAGAATGGCGTAGCGGTCGGTCATGCCCGCGACATAGTCGGAAATGGCACGCGGGGCGTCTTTGCCGGCGCGGGACTGGAATTCCGGCGGCAGCAGCCTGGGATCTTCGAGAAAAGCGTTGAACAGGTCGGTCACGATGCGTCGCGCCTTGGCGCTCATGCGGGCCACGCGGTAGTGCTGGTAAAGATTGTGCCGCAGGAATTGCTTGAGCTCATGCTGCTCATGGCCGGTTTTCTCGCTGAACGCGATCAACGGCGGCGCTGCGCGCACATCGTCTATGGATTTCGGCGCGCAATCCCGAATGTTGATCGCGCTCTGCCGGATCAGGTCGGTCACCAGGGCTCCGATCATGCGCCGCACGGTTTCGTGCACCAGGCGCCGCTCATTGAGCTGCGGGAAATCGCGCAGCGCAGACTTCATGTGCCGCGAGAAAATGGTTATTTCCGAGAGCTGCTCGAGCGAAAGCAGTCCGGAACGCAGCCCATCGTCGACGTCGTGGTTGTTGTAGGCGACTTCGTCGGCAAGATTGGCGATCTGCGCCTCGAGTGAAGGTTGCCGCTTCCTGATGAAGCGCTCGCCGACATCGCCCAGCATTCTGGCATTCTTCAGCGAGCAATGTTTGAGTATGCCTTCGCGGGTTTCGAAAGTGAGATTGAGGCCGTCGAACGCGCCATAGCGCTGCTCGAGTATGTCGACCACGCGCAGCGATTGCAGATTGTGCTCGAAGCCGCCGTAAGGTTTCATGCAGGCGTTGAGCGCGTCCTGGCCGGAATGGCCGAACGGCGTATGGCCGAAGTCATGTGCCAGCGCGATGGCTTCGATCAGGTCCTCGTCGAGCCGCAGGTTGCGCGCAACCGAGCGCCCGATCTGCGCAACCTCCAGGCTGTGGGTAAGTCGGGTGCGGAACAGGTCGCCTTCGTGATTGACGAATACCTGGGTTTTATATTCGAGCCGGCGGAACGCGGTGGAATGAATGATGCGGTCGCGGTCGCGCTGAAACTCGCTGCGCCCGCGCGGCGCCGTTTCGCGATAACGCCGGCCGCGTGAATTATGCGGGCTGGCGGCATAGGGCGCGAGTTCAGGCATACGCGGTGCGCTTCCCCAGAACATCGGCAAGCGCCATGTCCGGCACGTCCGTCGGTGACGAATGCATCGCCGATGCGCTTCAGCAATATGAAACGCATTTTCCCGCCCTCGACCTTCTTGTCGTGCCCCATCAACTCAAGGTAGCGCTCGACCCCGAGGTCGGGCGCTGTAACCGGCAGCTTGGCGCGTGCAAGGATGTCGACAACGCGCTCGACATCGTGGCGCCCGATCAGGCCCATGCGCTGCGAAAGTTCCGCTGCGAGCACCATGCCGGCCGCAACCGCTTCGCCGTGCAACCAGGTGCCGAAGCCGAGGCCGGCCTCGATCGCGTGACCAAAGGTATGGCCGAGGTTGAGTAACGCCCGCACACCGGTTTCGCGCTCGTCGAGCGCCACGATTTCCGCCTTGTTGCGGCATGAGCGCTCAATCGCATAAGCGAGCGCTTCGGGCTCGCGCGCCGATAGCCGCGTGATATTCTTTTCCAGCCAGTCAAAAAAACCCGGGTCGCGGATCACGCCGTATTTGATGACCTCTGCAATGCCCGCGGCAAGTTCGCGCTCGGGCAGGGTATTCAGCGTGTCGGTGTCGGCGAGCACGACCTGGGGTTGATAGAAGGCGCCGATCATGTTCTTGCCGAGCGGGTGGTTGATCGCGGTCTTGCCACCGACCGCTGAATCGACCTGCGCCAGCAGTGTCGTCGGCACCTGGATAAAAGGCACGCCGCGCAGGTAGACCGCCGCGGCAAATCCGGCGAGATCGCCGATAACGCCGCCACCCAGAGCGATCAGCGTGGTTTTGCGCTCGCAACGGTGCGTGAGAAGCGCATCGAAAATCCTGTTAAGTGTTTCCCAGTTTTTGTATGCTTCGCCGTCCGGCAGCACGATGCTTACCGATTCGATGCCGCGTGCGGCCAACGCATCGGACAGCGGCGCAAGATAAAGCGGTGCAACCGTCGTATTGGTGACTATCGCGGTCTTGTTCTGTGGCAATTTCGGCGCTATCAAATCGGCGCAACGGACAAGGCCCGGGCCGATATGGATCGGGTAGCTGCGATCGTCAAGGGCCACATTCAGTGTCTGCATGGCATTTCGCTTTTGTATCATCGGCAGCGCAACGCGTCGCCGGGCGTGCCGCGACGGCTAGTCCCAGGCTGAAGCAGTTTCTGCTCGATCCGGTGCGCGAGGCTGCCCAGGCCCTGGTTGCCGGTGTCGATGATGATGTCGGCGATCTCCCGGTAAAGGGGGTCACGCTGCTCGAACAGCTCCTGCAGTCTGCCCTGAGGGTCTGCGGTCTGCAGCAACGGGCGGTTCTTGTCGTGACGGGTACGCTGCCACAAATCGCTGACGGCGGCACGCAGATAAACGACAGTACCGTGATCGGCAAGCAGCCTGCGGTTCTGCGCGGAAAGCACGGCGCCGCCGCCGGTTGCCAGCACGATGTTCCTGCGCCGGACCAATTCCTCGAGCAATCTGCTTTCGCGGTCGCGAAATCCGCTTTCGCCCTCGATTTCGAAGATCAACGGAATCTTGACGCCCGTGCTGCGCTCAATTTCCTGGTCCGAGTCATAAAAGATTTTGTTGAAACGCCGGGCCAGAACTTTGCCGACCGAGGTTTTCCCTGCGCCCATCAGGCCGACCAGAAAAATATTTTCCGGCAGGCCGGCGGGAGGCGGGCAACTATCGGCGGGCTTGTCCATGTGACGATTTTAACGGAATCGCCGCCGATGGCATAACGGCGCTGTCGGGGACCTGCAAAATAAAAAAGGCGGTGAAAAATCACCGCCTTGTTGTGAAGCGGGGCGATTACTGGCGAAGCGTCAGGTTGTCCTTGATGATTTTCGGTGAAATGAAAATCAGCAGCTCGCGCCGGTTGTCCACCCGTTGATTGTTTTTGAACAGGAAGCCGACGTAGGGCAGATCGCCCAGCACCGGGACCTTGTTGGTGTTCGAACTTTCTTCCTGCGTATAAATGCCGCCGATTACCACGGTGCCGCCGTTCTCGACCAGCACCTCGGTCGTGATCTGCTTGGTGTCGATGGAGGGCCCGGACGTGGTGACCGAGCCGACGCTGTCCTTGTGCACGTTCACGTTCATGATCACATTGTCATCCGGCGTGATCTGCGGCTTGACCTTGAGCGAGAGCGTTGCTTTCTTGAACGACACCGAAGTCGCGCCGCTCGAGGTCGCCTGCTGGTAGGGGATTTCCGTGCCCTGTTCGATCGTGGCCTCGACCTGGTCGGCGGTGATGACGCGCGGACTGGAGATGATTTTGCCCTTGCCATCGGCCTGCAGCGCCGTGAGCTCGAGATTCAGGAAGCGCGTCGCCTTGTCGTTGAACAGCAGGAACGAAAACGTGCCCGGTTGTGATCCGGCGATGCCGCCGCCCGGCAGGTTGACGCCCAGGGTGTCGCTTGGGAAGGTCGGCGAACTGCTGGTCTGACCGGTGTGGAAGCCCGTGTCGGCCAGGCTGCCGCCGATGGTCGCGCGAACGCCGCTGTTCAGGGATCCGACGGCAGTGCCTTGGTTCTGGGGATTGGCCGTGTTGTCGTGGTAGCCGAGCCGCACGCCGAGGTTGCGGCTGAACGTGTCAGTCGCTTCCACGATACGCGATTCGATCATGACCTGGCGTACCGGCACGTCGATTTTGCGGAGGAGTTTCCGCACTTCCTCAAGCCGCGTCGGCGTATCCTGCACGAAGATGGTGTTGGTGCGGGCGTCGACCACCGCGCTGCCGCGCTTGGAGAGAATGCGCTGCTTTTCGTCGGCCAGGATTTTCTGGAACGCATCGGCCTTCTGGTAGTTGAGCTGGAAACTTTCAGTGCGCGTCGCTTCCAGTTCGGCGATTTGCTGCTTGCGACTCGAGCGCGAGTTTTTCGCGCGTTGCCAGCTCGTCGCGGGGCGCAATCCACACCACGTTGCCGTTCTTGCGCATATCGAGACCCTTGCTCTGCAGAATGATGTCGAGCGCCTGGTCCCACGGCACGTCCTTGAGCCGCAGCGTCAGATTGCCGGATACGGTGTCGCTGGTGATGACGTTGAGGCCCGTGAAATCCGCGATTACCTGCAGCACCGCGCGCACCTCGACGTTCTGGAAATTAAGCGAGAGTTTCTCGCCTTTATAGCCCGGGCGGCTGCCCTGGACCAGTTTGTTGGGATCGTCGACGACCTGCTTGACCTCGATGATGAAGCGGTTATCGGTCTGGTAGGCCGATTGTTCCCATTCGCCCTTGGGTTCGATCACGATGCGCGCGCTGCCGGCCCGCATGAAGGCATCGACGCTCTGCACCGGGGTGCCGAAGTCCACGACGTCAAGCCGGCGCTCGAGGTTTTTGGGCAGGGCGGCGTTTATGAAGTCGATCACGATCTGCCGGCCCTGCTGCCGGACGTCGATGCCTACCGTGTTATCCGAAAGATCGACCACGATACGGCCCTCTCCGTTGCTGCCACGGCGGAAATCGATGTCGCGCAGACTGTGTTTCTGGTCGCCCGGAAGCGGCTCGGCAAAATGCTGGGTGATGCCGGTGGCGGCGGTTGTCGCTGCCGCGGCGCCCTGCAGGGTGATCAGCAGCGACTTGCCGTCGATCTGGGTGTCGTAGCTGACGCTTTTCGTAAGCTCGAGCACCATGCGGGTACGGTCGCCGGCCTGTACCACGTTGATTTTGCGCAGATCGCCTTCCCCTATGTCCTGCAGGCTGCGGCCCAGCGCATTGGTCGTGTTGGGGAAGTCGAATGCGATGCGTGGCGGGTTGTTGATCATGAACCCGGCGGGAGGGTTGGCGGGCGCGTCCCTCAGCGTCACCTTGACGATGATCTTGCCCCCCTGCTGCGAGGAGACATCGACAGCCTCGATGCTGTTGGCGGGCTGTGCCGACGCAGCGATGCTCGCCAGGGTGAAAAATAGTGCCAGCGTCACGCGCTGCGCGTAGGCCATCAACTTAACTGGGAACTTCATTTTCTTGCCTCCTGTTGTTCGTCCTGCAGCTGCAGCGTTTGCGCCTTCTCTTCCCAGCTGCCGCCGCTGTCCTGAACAATCTCCTTGAGCTTGATGTCGGATTCCGAAATAGCAGTGATGTGCCCGAAGTTCTGGCCCATGTAATTGCCGACTTTGACACGAAACAGGTTGTTATCCGGTGTCTTGACGAGCGCGTAGATCTCTTTTTTCTGCTGCAGTGTGCCTACCATCTTGAGGTTCTCGAGCGAATAGGCTTCGAGCGGTTCCCGGCGGCGATTGAAATCGGGCTGAAGCCCGCCCGCGCCCGCGGTTTTCGGCGGCTCGATTTTGCGTGGCTTGAACGGATCCGTGAGATTGAAGGCATCGTAGGTAAACGGCTCGTAAGGCTTGACTTCGGGCAAGGGCGGAATGTGGCCGCGCGGCAGATTGTCGGAATCTTTGACGAATTTTTTCAGATCGGAATGCTGCTCTCCGCCACACGCGGCAAGCGCGAGACATGCGAACAAGACTACAATGGGTCTGTGCGTCATTTTTTCGTCGCGCCTGGCGCCGGTTTTTTGCCCTTGGCGGCGGCTTTCCTCTGTTTGGCGATTTCGTCTTCGTCGAGATAGCGGAAGGTTTTGGCGGTCGCGTCCATGACCAGATTGCCGTCCTTGCCGCCGGTCAGGCTGATGTCGTTTAGCGTGACGATGCGTGAGAGCTTGCCGATGTCGCTCGCAAATGCCCCAATGTCGTGATAACTGCCGGTGATCTTGATGGTAATGGGCAGTTCAGCATAGAAATCCTTTACGGTTTCCTGCGCTGCGGGCTTGAATAATTCGAACTGCAATCCGCGGCCAAGCCCGGCTTGATTGATGTCGGTGAGCAGCGCATCCATCTCGGACTTGCCTGGGAGCTGCTTGAGCAGCGCGCCAAACTCCTTCTCGATATCCTCTTTTTGTTTGAGGTAGGCGCCAAGATTTATGGCTTGTTTCTTTTTATCGAGAAACGTCGTGCGAAGCTGCTCTTCCTTCTGTTTCTCGGTGCCGATCTGCTCGATCTGGTATTGCCAGTCGAACCAATAGCCCGCGCCCATGATCAGCAACAGCGCAATAACCAATACCCCAAATTTTGGCAAAATCGGCCACGAGCCAATTTTCTTCGGGTCGAGGCCTTTGAGATCGTCAAGCGTCATCGTGCATTACCCCTTCGCCGCGACCGGCCTGGGTGCCGGCTTCCTTTGGGGTGCCTCCTGCTTCGCGCGCGTAATGTTGATACTCATCGTGAACTCATTGATGCGCGAAGACCCCTGTGCCACAGCCCTGATTTCAATCAAGCCCGGGTTCTCGAGTTGTCGCGAGGCCTCGAGATTGCGCATTAGCGTGGATACCCGCGCCTGCGATTGCGTAAAACCGGTGATCGTAACTTTATTGCCGGTCTGTTTGATGCTTTTCAGATAGATGCCCTCAGGCAGCTGACGTGCCAGCTGGTCGAGCAGATGCACCACTTCCGAGCGGTTGCTCTGCAGCGTTTCAACCACCGTTTTGCGCGCGAGGAGCGCGGCGATCTGTTCCTTGAGAACATTGATCTCCTCAATTTGCTTGTCGAGCTTCACAGTTTCTGCCTGGAGGTACTGGTTGCGGCTGTTCTGCTCGTCGAGCTGGTCGCTCAGGTAAGTATGCACGGCAAGCCAAATCACCACGCCGACGGCGGCAACGACGCCGAGCATGATAAAAAACTGCTGCTGCTGCTGCTTGCGCCGCATCTCGCGGTGCGGCAACAAATTGATGCGTATCATGATGGATCAAACCTCCGCATCGCCAGCCCGCAGGCCACCATGAGCGAGGGTGCGTCCTGTGTCAGGTTCTTGGGTCGGATTTTCGACGACAGCGCCATGTTGGCGAACGGATTGGCGACGACGGTGCTGACCTGGGTGCGCTTGGCGACAGCTTCCTCAATGCCGGGAATCGCTGCGCAACCGCCCGACAACACGATGTAATGAACTTGGTTGAATTGCGTCGAAGTAAAGAAGAATTGCAGGGCCCTGGCGACTTCGAGGGCCAGCATGTCCAGGAACGGTTGCAGCACCTCGGATTCATAGTTGTCCGGCAGGCCGCCGGCGCGTTTCGCGGCCTCGGCTTCTTCCAGGGAAAGGCCGAACTTGTTCTGGATTTCCTGGGTGAGCTGGTTGCCGCCGAACGGCTGCTCGCGCATGTATATCGACTGGCCGTTGCGCAGGATATTGACGTTCGTGATGGTGGCGCCGATATCGATGATCGCGATGTTCTGGTCCTTGCCGTGGTCTGGGAACTGGGACTCGATCAGTTCGAAAGCGGCCTGGCTGGCGAAAATGTCGACATCCATCACCACGGCCTTGAGGCCGGCGGCCTCGGCCACGGCGATGCGGTCTACAATCTTGTCCTTGCGTGAGGCCGCGATCATCACCTCGACGTCCTCCGGGCTGTTTGGCGCCGGGCCTACCACCTGAAAGTCGAGATTGACCTCATCAAGGGAGAAGGGGATATATTGGTTGGCTTCGGTCTCGACCTGCAGCTCGAGGTCTTCTTCGCGCTGGCCCGCGGGCACCAGAATTTTCTTGCTGATTACGGCGGCGTTGGGCAACGCCATGGCAAGGCCCTTGATGCTGCTGCCCAGGCGTTTGTGGCAGCGCTTGAGCGCATCGCTCACGGATTCAAGATTATTGATGTTGCCGTCGACCACGGAATCCTTGGGTAGCGGCTCAATGGCGTAACGCTCAACGCGATACATCCCCTTGCCGGTTTCTGCGATCTCAACCATCTTGACGGCAGACGAGCTGATATCTGCCCCCAGCAGGGCGGACATTTTCGGCTTGAACAGGTTCTCAAGCGCGTCGAGATTAAAGCTGAATTTTCCTTTGAGCATAGGTCCGTAGGGCAGGTTGCCCATAATTTACTTTAAATGCTAGCAACAACTATCCAAAGTGTAAAGCGTTTTGATGCCGTTTCTTTTGTGCCGAATAGTTTTTATAATGACAGCCAAGGCCATTTAGACTACTCTTTGAAAACAAAGTACGCTGTGCGATGGTTCACAATCTACGTGTTTTTATCCAACTTGCTGTTTATTGTTGATTTTCCCTCCCGGTAAGCGCCGCTAACTGCCATGTCTTTTCGTTGGTTGGCGTTTCCGTTCATGCTGTTGTTTTTTTGCATCATTGCTTCGGCATTTCTGTTCGCATTTGCCGTTGTACTGATATATCCAACTCTGCCATCGCTGGAAGCGCTTACTGACTATCAGCCGAAAATTCCCCTGCGTGTATATAGCGCGGATGGCAAGCTGATTGGAGAATTTGGCGAAGAACGGCGCGCTGTAGTCGCCATCGAGAATGTGCCCAAGCCGATGATTGCGGCCATTCTTGCTGCGGAGGACGACCGCTTTTACCAGCACGGTGGCGTGGATTACGTCGGGGTCGCCCGGGCAGCGTTGTCGAATTTCGTTTCCGGGGGGGTGAGGCAGGGGGCCTCCACCATTACCATGCAGGTCGCGCGTAACTTCTTCTTATCAAAGGAAAAAACACTAACGCGCAAGTTCAATGAGATGCTGCTCGCGTTCAAAATCGAACACAGCCTGACCAAGAACCAGATTCTTCAGCTCTACATCAACCAGATCTACCTCGGCCAGCGCGCTTACGGCTTTGCGGCGGCGTCTCAAGCCTATTTCGGCAAGCCGCTCGAAAAACTTACCCTTGCCGAGTATGCAACCCTGGCGGGGCTCCCCAAGGCCCCTTCACGCTACAACCCCATCGCCAACCCCAAGCGTGCCAAGCAGCGGCAGCAATACGTGCTGGGCCGCATGCGCGCCTTGGGCCTGATTACCGATGCCCAGTTTGCGGAAGCCGACAAGCAGCCGCTTGTGGTCAAGAAGGACGCAAACGAATATACGGTGCGGGCGGATTATCTGGCCGAAATGGCGCGCCAATTCATTTTCGAGCGCTATCGGGACGACGCGTACACCAAGGGGATTCGGGTCTATACCACTCTTTCCACCCGGGACCAGGAGGCGGCCTATGCCGCGCTGCGCCGCGGTGTGGAGCAATACGACCGGCGCCACGGCTATCGCGGACCCGAAGGGTTCGCGGATTTGCCGGCGGAGATCAGCGACGAGGCTCTCGAAGACGCATTGCAGGACACGGCAGAATCCGACGACATTTACCCCGCGGTTGTGCTCGAGGCAAGCCCCCGGCACGTGAAGGCGTACCGCAAGGGTGGCGAGATGCTGGACATCGGCGAGGACGGGCTTAAATTCGCGAGTCGCATGCTGAGCGACAAAGCGAGCCCGAACCAGCGCATCCGCCGTGGCGCCATCATCCGCGTGCAAAAGGACGAAAAAAACCACTGGCAGATCACGCAATTGCCGGCGGCGGAAGCGGCGCTGGTATCGGTCGATCCGCACGACGGCGCGATCCGCGCGCTGGTGGGCGGTTTCGACTTCGACCGCAGTCAGTACAACCATGTAACCCAGGCGCTGCGCCAGCCGGGATCGAGTTTCAAGCCATTCATATACTCCGCGGCGCTCGAGAAGGGCTTTACTGCGGCCACGGTCATCAACGATGCGCCGCTTACCTTCA
The DNA here is from genome assembly GCA_963734595.1 of uncultured beta proteobacterium. Taxonomy (GTDB): domain Bacteria; phylum Pseudomonadota; class Gammaproteobacteria; order Burkholderiales; family SG8-41; genus CAKKQX01. Next base: position 630,095 of record CAVTHV010000037.1, on the reverse strand, counting down.
CCGCCGCGCAGACGGGCTCGGAGCCGTGGGAACCCAAAAATTACGACGGTAAATTCGATGGTCCGATGCGTATGCGCATGGGGCTGGTGAAATCGAAAAATCTGGTTTCGGTGCGCATTCTGCAGGCGATCGGACCGCAGTACGCGCAGGACTACATCACGCGTTTCGGCTTCGATCCCAAGTTGCATCCCCCCTATCTCACGATGGCGCTTGGCGCCGGTAATGCGACCCCGCTGCAGATGGTCGCCGCGTACTCCGTCTTCGCCAACGGCGGCTATCGCGTCAGCGCCGTATTTCATAGAGCGCGTGGAGGATGCGCGCGGCAACGTGCTGCTGCAAGCAAAGCCGCAGCAGGCTGCGCAGGGCGCCGAGCGCGTGATCGATGCGCGCAACGCATTCATCATGACCAGCATGATGCAGGATGTGGTGAAAATGGGCACCGCAGCGCGCGCCATGAAGCTCGGGCGCAGCGACCTCGCAGGCAAGACCGGCACGACCAACGATTTCGTCGATGCGTGGTTCTGCGGCTTTGACGCTGACCTGGTGGCGGTGGCGTGGATCGGATTCGACAACCCGCACACGCTGGGACGCAATGAAACCGGCGCCAGCGCTGCGTTGCCGATCTGGATGGACTATATGGGCACGGCGCTCAAGGGTGTGCCTGAGCAGCCGCTGATCCCGCCCGAAGGCGTGATTGCCGGTGCGCATCGATCCGGACACGGGATTGCGCGCAGGCGAAGGACAGCGGGGCATCACCGACTACTTCTACCAGGAATTCCTGCCGCCCGAGCGCGGCAGCGCGGACGGGCTGTTTGCCGGCGAGAAACCACCGGAAGAGGTCAGGAACCAGCTGTTCTGAAGGAGAGCGGCGATGGCCAGGGATCGCGGCCGCAACGACGAGCGCAGCCGCGTCGCGCACCTCGCGGCGCGGTTGATGGCCGAGGACGGCATCGAGGACTATGCGCTTGCCAAGCGCAAGGCGGCGCGGCAGGCCGGCGTGCCCGACACGCGGCAACTGCCGACCAACGACGAGATCGATGCCGCCCTGCGCATCTATCGCAGCTCTACCATGAAGAAGAGCAGCGCGACCGCCTGCGTGCGTTGCGCACGAAAGCGCTCAAGGCAATGCGACGAGTTCGCCCAGTTCAATCCCTATCTGACCGGTTCGGTACTCAACGGCAACGCGGGGAAATACGCCGACATCGACCTGCAGCTTTTCACCGACAACGCCAAGTCGGTCGAGCTTTATCTGATTGACCGGCAGATATCCGTATCCAGACTGCCCAGAGCCGGCTTTATTCAGGCGGGCATGCTGCGCACCTTCCCGGTATTGACCGTAAATCGACGAAGGCATCGATATTCTGCTCACGGTGCTGTCGACGCAGGATTTGCGCGCGCCGCTCAAAACGAGCCCGGAAGGCAAGCCCATCGAGCGCGCCAAGCTTCAGGCGGTCGAGACCCTGCTGGCCGTGACATAAAAACCGGTTCTGCTCCCAGGCGCCTCGAACGCCGGTTTTCACCGGGGCGCCGTTTACGATTCTTTCAGCCAGCGTGCGGCGTCAATCGCGAAATAGGTGAGTATGCCGTCGGCGCCGGCCCGTTTGAACGCGAGCAGCAACTCCATGATGCATTGCTTTTCCTCCAGCCAGCCGTTTTGTATCGCGGCCCGGAGCATCGCATATTCGCCGCTTATCTGATACACGTAGGTGGGCGACGCGGAACTCGTCTTTCACGCGGCGCACGATATCGAGGTACGGCAGACCGGGCTTTACCATCACCATGTCGGCGCCTTCCTCGAGGTCGAGCGCGACCTCCCGCAGCGCCTCGTCGCTGTTTGCCGGATCCATCTGGTAGTTGTATTTGTTGCTGCGGCCGAGCTCTTTCGACGAGCCGACCGCATCGCGAAACGGGCCGTAGAAGCCGGAGGCAAACTTCGCCGAGTAAGCGAGGATGCGGGTATGGATGAACCCCTTGCTGTCGAGCGCCTCGCGGATGGCGCCGATGCGCCCGTCCATCATGTCCGACGGCGCAACGATGTCGACGCCGGCCGCGGCGTTGACCAGCGCCTGCTTCTCCAGCACCGTGATGGTCTCGTCGTTGAGCACATAGCCGGAACGGTCGATAACCCCGTCATGGCCGTGCGTGGTATAGGGATCGAGCGCGACATCGGTGATCACGCCCAGTTCCGGGAAGCGCTTTTTCAGCGCAGCGACCGTGCGCGGCACCAAACCTTTAGGGTTCGTGGCCTCGCGGCCGTCGAGGGTTTTCAGGCTGCGCTCGATCACCGGAAAAATCGCGATGGCCGGTATGCCGAGCTTTGCGCATTGCTCGACATGCGGCAGCAATTTGTCCACTGAGTAGCGCTTGACGCCGGGCATGGATGGGATCACTTCCGTGCGGCTTTTCCCGTCGAGCACGAAAACCGGATAGATCAGGTCGTCTGTGGAGAGGCGGTTTTCGCGCATCAGCCGGCGCGAAAAGTCATCGCGGCGCATGCGGCGCATGCGGCGCTGGGGAAATTGTCCTAGAATATGACATGGGATGCCTAATATATTGAAATGTATGGTAATTTTTCAGCGTTTGGCGCGGGAACTATTTAGGATTATAGCCATCTTATTTGCATGACGATATTTTTTATCGTCTCCCGCTTCTCCTCCCTGAGCGGGTGCCTTAATCTTTATTAAGGCTTTTCCCCCGGTTTTACTCCCCTTTAACCGGGGGTTTTTATTTCTGCGGCTTCAGCCACTGCGCCAGTGTTTTCTGCGCAGCGCTGAGGCCGATCCCGGTCGTGCTTGAAAAAAGCTGCACGCTGCACAAAGGATAGCGGCTCGCCTCGATTTCCGCCGTGCGCAGCGTCGCTGCTGCCTCCTGCTTGCCGAGCTTGTCGGCCTTGGTCAGCAGCACATGCGACGGCTTGTGCAACGGCCGCAGCCAGCCCAGCAGCTGACGGTCGAGGTCGGTGAACGGGCGGCGCGCATCCATGATGAGAACCAGGCCGCGCAGGGACGCCCGCGTTTGCAGGTAAGCGCTTATTAACTCACCCCAGTGGCGTTTTTCTTTGGCAGGAACAGCGGCGTAGCCGTAACCAGGCAAGTCGACGAGATAGCGGTGCGGTCCCAGGCTGAAAAAATTGATCGTCTGGGTGCGGCCCGGTGTTTTGCTGGTAAATGCCAGGCGTTTGTGGTCGGCGAGCGCATTGATGGCGCTGGATTTCCCGGCATTGGAACGTCCTGCAAATGCAATCTCGGCAGCGTCGTCGTCCGGTAACTCCTTGAGGTCATACACGGATCTGCAAAAGACCGCCTGCCTGAATAGTGACATGAGTGCTTGTTTTCCCAGAGAAACTGGCGCATGCAAAGACGAGTACTATACAATACCGCCTTTTCCGGTTAAGCGAAGGCTGCAAGGAGCAAGCATGAAATTCCGCCTGGCCGCGACGATAGTCGTCGCGGTGCTGATTTCGTCGTCAACATACGCCCAGGGTGATCCAGCCAAGGCGCAGCAGATCGTAACCCAGGTCTGTTCGGCCTGTCACGGTGCCGATGGCAACAGCACAGTCCCCAACCCCAAGCTCGCTGGACAGCATCCCGAGTACCTGCTCAAGCAGCTGATGAATTTCAAGTCGCAGGACGGCAAGCCGGCTGAGCGCAGCAATGCCGTGATGAGCGGCATGGTCGCGCCTCTTTCCGATGAGGATATGCGTAACCTCGCGGCCTACTTCGCAACCCAGAAACCCAAGCCAGGCGCTGCGCGCGACCCCGAACTGGCCAGGCTGGGCCAGTCGATTTATCGCGGCGGCATCATGGCAAAGGGCATTGCGGCCTGCGCTTCATGCCATTCGCCCAACGGCGCGGGCCTGCCGGCGCTGTTTCCGCGGCTCGCGGGCCAGCACGCCGAGTACACGGCGGCGCAACTCAAGGCATTCCGTGGCGGTGAACGCGCCAACGATCCGAACGGTATGATGCGCACGGTCGCGGCGAGGCTTTCCGACAAGGAGGTCAGCGCCGTTGCCGAATACATTGCCGGATTGCACTGAGTCCTGACGTCAGGTATCGGCGTGATGAAAAGGGTGGCTGAAGCCACCCTTTTCATTTTTGCCACCCCGTGTTAATCCGTACAACCTTCGTTCTTCGAAGTGTTTTGCGGCAGGCAGCGGGGCTTTACGGGGCAACGGCAAGCGGCCGGCCTTATGGGCCGCCGCTAAAAATGTTCGTCATCCCGCAGATAGCGCCATTTTCCAGGGGGCAGATCGCCGAGTGCCACGCTGCCGATGCGCACACGCTTGAGCCCGGTGACTTTCAGTCCGACGAGCTCGCACATGCGGCGGATCTGGCGCTTTTTGCCCTGGCGCAGAATGAAGCGCAGTTGATCTTTGTTTTGCCACCGCACCTCGGCGGGCTTCAATGCCTCGCCGTCCAGGCTCAGGCCGTGGTTGAGCAGAGCCAGGCCGCTTTTGTCGAGAGCGCCTTCGACGCGCACCAGATATTCCTTTTCGACCGGCGAGTCCTCGCCGATGAGCTGCTTGGCAATGCGCCCATCCTGGGTGAGCACCAGCAGCCCCTGTGAATCGATATCGAGCCGCCCCGCAGGCGCCAACCCCCGCAGATGCATTGGACTGAACTTGCGGGGCGCCCGATCGCCGCTGAAATGCGATGCGGCATTGATGAGTGACGCCGCCGGCTTGTAACCCGGTTCGGGCTGCCCTGAAACGTAGCCGATCGGCTTGTTCAGCAAGATCGTCACGCGGGCCTGCTGACCGGCTTGGGCCGCCTTGGTCAGCGTGATATGTTGGTGGGGATAAATCTTGGTGCCGAGCTCAGTGACGGGCACGCCGTCGACCAGCACCCAGCCGCGTTCGATGTAGCTGTCCGCTTCCCGCCGCGAGCACAAGCCCTGTGCCGACATCAGCTTCGAAACGCGCACCTTTTCCATGCCGCAGGCCTTGAGGGTATTCTATAATCCGTTGTTTTTATTGATTTTCTATATCAACGATGAGCCCGATGATTTAAAGCTGGCGAAAACCTTGCCGGCGGCTTTGATGGTCTTCTCGAGTTCCGCCGGGCCATGGGCCGCCGATACGAATCCCGCCTCGAAAGCTGACGGCGCGAGGTAGATGCCCTTCGGCGAGCATGGCGTGGAAGAACTGGTTGAACCGGTCTTTATCGCATTGCATGACTTCGGCATAACTCGCGGGCGGGGTATCGCGGAAATAAATGCCGAACATGCCGCCGATGTTCTGCGCCGAGAAGCTTATGCCGTGCTCGCGTGCCGCGGTGCTCAGCCCTTCGCACAACTGGCGCGCGGCCGCCGAAAGCTTGTCATAAAAAGCCGGCGCCTGAACCAGTTTCAGCGTTGCGAGCCCCGCTGCCACCGCAACCGGATTACCAGAGAGCGTGCCGGCCTGGTATACCGGCCCCAGCGGCGCGACGCATTGCATGATATCGCGCCGGCCGCCGAAGGCGCCGACCGGCATGCCGCCGCCGATCACCTTGCCGAGCGTGGTGAGATCGGGCTTGATGCCGTAGAGCGCCTGCGCGCCGCCAAGCGCAACACGGAAGCCGGTCATGACTTCGTCAAAAATCAGCACGCTGCCATGTTCGGTGCAGAGCCGGCGCAGCGATTCCAGGAAGCCCGGCCGCGGGGCGACGAGATTCATGTTGCCGGCGACCGGCTCGACGATGACGGCGGCGATGTCATTGCCTTCGCGTGCGAAAGCCTGTTCCAGCTCGCTCTGATTGTTGTAGTCGAGCACGAGGGTATGCGCCACGGTTTCCGCAGGCACGCCCGCCGAGGACGGCTGCCCGAAAGTGAGCGCGCCGGATCCCGCTTTTACCAGCAGCGAATCGGCATGGCCGTGATAACAGCCTTCGAATTTGATGATTTTGCTGCGGCCGGTGTAGCCCCGCGCGAGCCGGATCGCGCTCATGGTCGCCTCGGTACCGGAACTGACCAGCCGTACCTGTTCGATCGACGGCACGAGCTTGCATAGGAGTTCCGCCATTTCGACCTCGGTTTCGGTCGGCGCGCCGAAGGACAGCCCTTTGGCCGCCGCCTGTTCGACGGCCTTGATCACATCGGGGTGGGCGTGGCCGACAATCAGCGGCCCCCACGAGCCGACGTAATCGACATAACTGTTGCCGTCGGCGTCCCACACCAACGCACCCTTGCCGCGCTGGAAAAAAAGCGGTGTGCCGCCTACCGACTTGAACGCGCGCACCGGCGAATTGACGCCGCCGGGAATGACGAGTTGTGCACGCTGGAAAAGTTTCTGGCTGTGTTTCATGGTTGTTTACCGAACAAGTTGTTGAATTGTTGTGCCGCGAGCCTGATGTCGGGTGCCGCGAACAGCGCCGAGATGACCGCCACGCTGTCGGCGCCGGCGGCGATCAATTGCGGCGCGTTGGCGAGAGTGATGCCGCCGATCGCCACGACCGGCACCGATAACCGCTGCTTCGCTTCGCGCAACAGCGCGAGCGTCGCGTGCACGGCCCCGGGTTTGACGCTGGAGGCAAAGAAGCTGCCGAATGCAACATAGTCGGCGCCTTCGCGTTCGGCGGCCGCCGCTTTTTGCAGCACGTTGTAGCAAGAGGCGCCGATCAGCTTGGTTGGGCCAAGTTCGGCCCGCGCGGCCGCGATCGATCCGTCCTCGCCGCCAAGATGCAGGCCGTCGGCATCGATTTCCAATGCCAGATCGAGATGGTCGTTGATGATGAGCGGCGCTGCATGCTGGCGGCAAAGCGCAAGCAGGGCCTTCGCCTGCTCAAGCCGCAGCGCGGCGCCGGCGGATTTGTTGCGATACTGAACGAATCGGGCGCCCCCGGTCAGCGCGGCGCGCACCCTGGCAGCCAGCAGCCCGGTGTCGGGCTCGTCGGGCGTGACCGCGTAGAGGCCGCAGATCCCGTGTTTTTCTTTCGTGTCCTTCGACATTTCCCGGGACTGGTCTCATTCCTCGCTGCGGCCATTGTCGTCGGCCCGCTCTTCCTCGCGCGCCCAGAACAGGCGGTCGGGAATTTGCTGACCCATGCCGGGACGGAACGCGGCCTTGAGTGTTTGCCAGGTATATTCCTGGGCGTCCTTGACGGCTTCCGGAACCGACAGCCCATTGGCGATGGTTGCCGCAATGGCCGAAGCGAGCGTGCAACCCGAGCCATGGTAATTGCCCGGCAGGCGCTGCCAGGAATCGCTGCGCACGATGCCTTCCTGACCGTAAAGCGTGTTGACGACCTGCGGCGTGTTCTCGTGGGTGCCGGTGACCAGCACGTATTCGCATCCGGTCGCGATCAGCCGCTTTGCGCATTCGGCGAGATCGGGGTGGTCATCGTCGTCGGCATCGTCGCCTGCGAGCCGCCGCGCTTCCAGGCTGTTGGGCGTGATGATGGTGGTCTGCGGCACCAGCAATTCGCGCAGGCCCTGGACCATGTCCTCCGTTGCGAACTCGTCGCCGCGGCCGGAGGCCAGCACCGGGTCGAGGATCAGCGGAATCTCCGGATAATCGGACACCACCTCGGCGATGCAGGCGATGATCTCGATGCTGCCCACCACGCCGATCTTGAACGCGGCCACCGGCATGTCCTCCAGCACGGCGCGCGCCTGATCGGCCACCCACTCGGGATCGATCGGCATCACGTCCTCCACGCCCATCGTGTCCTGAATGGTGATGGCCGTTACGCACGACAGCGGATGACACCCCATGCTGGAGAGCGTCATGATGTCGGCCTGCAGCCCTGCGCCGCCGCTGGGGTCGGTTGCGGCAAAGACGAGAACAATGGGCGGCAGGTCGGACATAGGCGGATGCGGGGGCTCGAATCGTGCGCGGGTGGTGGTGAGAAGGCGCGGTGATCGTTTAAAATAGGATTCTAGCTTAATTCCGATTACACCATGACATCGGCAGAGACCAAGGTTTACAAGACTTACATGTGTCTGATCTGCGGCTTCATCTACGATGAGGCGGCGGGGTTGCCCGACGAGGGCATCGCGCCGGGTACCTTGTGGGCGGACGTGCCGATGAACTGGACCTGTCCTGAGTGCGGGGCCAGAAAGGAAGACTTTGAAGTGGTGGCCATCTGAAAGGTCTCGTCTTCACCGTCGGGATTTGTTTCCCGGGAACCCGTAGAGCCTCGCTTACCGGTTCGCAGCGCAGGCCCGGACACCCGGATTCGACCATTGCCAAAGGACGATCATGAGGATACTGCATACCATGCTCCGCGTCGGCGACCTCGAGCGCTCGATCGAGTTCTACACCAAGGTGCTGGGCATGAAGCTTTTGCGCCGCACCGACTATCCCGGCGGCCGTTTCACCAATGCCTTTGTCGGTTACGACGACGAGTCGCGCGCCGCCGTGCTCGAGCTCACTCACAACTGGGATACCAAGGCTTACGATCTTGGGGCCGGCTTTGGCCACGTCGCGGTCGAGGTCGATGACGCCTACAAGGCGTGCGAGGCGGTAAAAAAGCAGGGCGGCAAAGTCACGCGGGAGGCGGGCCCGATGAAGCACGGCACCACCGTGATCGCTTTCGTCGAAGACCCCGACGGCTACAAGATCGAATTTGTCCAGAGGAAGGCAGCGGCCTAGGCCGTCTGTTTTCGGGCCAGATAGTTCGTCGCGCCGACGAAGTCGGCCACTGAAAGATTCTGTGCCCGCGTGCCCGGATCGAGGCCGAGCGCGGCAAAATCCTCCGCATCAAAGAAACCCTTCAGCGTGTTGCGCAGCGTTTTGCGGCGCTGGGCGAAAGCGGCAGCCACAAGTTGCGCCAGCAGCGCCTCGTCGCAGCCCATGACGGGCTTGCGCGGCAGCAGGCGCACCACCGCCGACTCGACCTTGGGGGCGGGGCGGAACGCGTCCGCCGGCACATCGAGCACTTTCTCCAGCTGAAAACGGTATTGCAGCATGACCGACAGCCGGCCGTATTCGGAGGACGGGGGCTGCGCCACCATGCGTTCGACGACTTCCTTTTGCAGCATCACGTGAATATCGCGGATCTGCCGCGCGCTTTGCGGCAAGATGGAACAGGAGGGGCGTCGAGATGTTGTAAGGGAGGTTGCCGACCACGCGCAGACCGGTGCCGAGCGCCGCGAAATCGAACTGGAGCGCGTCGCCTTCGTGGATCGTGAGACGCTCGGGCGGAAATTCCTGCTTGAGCCGGGCGACGATATCGCGATCGATTTCGACGACGTGAAGGTGTTTCAGCCGCGTCACCAGCGGGTGCGTGAGCGCGCCCAGGCCGGGGCCGATTTCTATCATTAAATCATCCGCTTGCGGAGAAATTGCCGAGACGATGCCGGCAATGACGGCCTCATCGACCAGGAAATTCTGGCTAAACCGTCGTCTGGGGATGTGGCGCATCGGCACCGATTCGAACGATATTAATCGGCCCGGGCGCGGTTTTGTTTGCTGCGCACGGCGAGTTCCGCGGCGAGTTTGACCGCTTCAATCAGGCTGCCGGCCTCGGCCGCGCCGGTGCCGGCGAGATCGAGGGCCGTGCCGTGATCGACCGAAGTGCGGATGATCGGCAACCCCAGCGTGACGTTGATGCCGGAACCGAAGCTCGCGTATTTGAGCACGGGCAACCCCTGGTCGTGATACATCGCCAGCACGCAGTCGAAATTTTTCAGGCGCCCGGGATTGAACAGCGTATCAGCGGGCAGAGGCCCCGTCAGATCGAAACCCTGCGCGCGCAGCGCTTCCAGCACCGGGATGATGACGTCGATTTCCTCGCGCCCCAAATATCCCGATTCGCCGGCGTGCGGATTGAGCCCCGCCACGGCGATCCGCGGGCGCGCAAGGGCGAAGCGCTCGACGAGATCGCGCCGGATGATGCGCAGAGTGTGTTCCAGGTTTTCCCGGGTGATGTGGCGGGCGACGTCTGCGAGCGCGAGATGCGTGGTGGCGAGCGCCACCCGCATGCCGCCGCCCGTGAGCATCATCACCACCCGCGGGGTCCCGGTGCGCGCGGCAAGAAATTCGGTATGGCCGGTGAAGTCGTAACCGGCATCGTTGATGACGCCTTTGTGCACCGGCGCCGTGGTCATGGCATCGAAAATGCCGTCGCGGCAGCCATCCGCGGCGACCTCGAGAGTGCGCAGGACATAGGCGCTGTTGGCGGGGTCGAGTTTGCCGGGGCGGGACGCTACGGCGAGCGCGACATGCGATACCTCGAGTGCGCCGGGACGGGTCTCTCCAGCGGAACCGGGCACGAAATCGTTGATTTCGAGGGGCAATCCCAAGGCGCGGGCGCGCTGTTGCAACAGCTCCCGGTCGGCAATGACCACGATACGTGCCGGCAAGCGCTGCTGCGCGAGCATGACGCACAGATCGGGTCCGATGCCAGCGGGTTCGCCGGCCGTCACCGCTATTGTAGGGAGACTGGAGTTTGCGCGCTGAATGTTGAGACCCCGGTTTGCCGATTCTGGATCAAAGTCAGGCCCGGTTCAAACCAGGCGCCGGACGCTCGAAATGCAGAACCCGGCTATTTTTCCTCGAGCCGGATTTCGATAGATGCCTGGTCGCGCAGCTGCCGCACCCACTCCTGGTACGCCTCGTCGGACTTGCGGGCGCGCAGCGCCTGGCGTGCCGCGAGTCGTTGCCGCTCGTTCGACATGTCTTCGTTGCGACGCCCGAGCACCTGGATCAGGTGCCAGCCGAACTGCGTGCGCACCGGGGCGCTGATTTCGCCTACCTTCAAAGCGTTCATCGCGCGTTCGAATTCGGGTACCGTGTCGCCGGGCGAAAGCCAGCCCAGATCACCGCCCTTGGCGGCGCTGCTGTCCTCCGAATGCACGCGCGCGAGCTCTGCAAAGTCGGCCTTGTTCTCAAGGCGCTCCCTCAACGTGAGCAGGCGGTTGCGCGCGTCGTTTTCGGAAACCAGTTCGTTGGTCTTGATCAGGATATGCCGGGCGTGGGTTTGCTGCACGATTACCGGCGACGAGACGCCGCGCTTGTCGTTGAGTTTGAGAATATGAAACCCGTTGGGGCTGCGCAAAATCGGGCTGAGGTCGCCGAGCCGCATGGTTTTGAGCGCATCGACAAAAAGCGAAGGCAGCCGCGAGGTCTCGCGCCAGCCCATCAGGCCGCCTTGCAGCGCATCCGGGGCCTCCGAGAACGACGCGGCGACCTGGCGGAAGTCGGCGCCGCTTTTCAGTTGCGCCAGCGCCTCTTCGGCGCGGTTTTGACGCTGCTGAATCTGTTCCGGGCTCGCCTTCTCCGGCACGACGATCAGGATGTGCGACAGGTTATATTCGTCGCTTTTTCCCTCCTGGGCCTTCTGGGTGTTGATGAAATTGTCGATCTCGCTTTCGGTGATCGTGATCTTGTTGTCCACCTCGCGCTCACGCAGCCGCGTCAGGACGATCTCGTTGCGGATGTCCTCGCGGAATTTGGCGAAGGGCACGCCGTCTTTTTCGACCGCCGTCCGCAGTTGCGATAGCGAAAGCTTGTTGTCCTGCGCGATGCGGCCGAGCGCCCGATCGAGTTCGGCATCATCGATGCGCAGGCCGGTTTCCTTGGCAAGCTGCAACTGGACCCGATCGGAAATCATGCGATCGAGAACCTGCTTTTCGAGCACGGCCGTTGGCGGCAGCGGCGTGCCCTGCTGCTGCAGCTGCTTCATCGCGAGCTTGGTGCGTTCGTCAAGGTCGATACGGGTAATCACCTCGTCGTTGACGACCGCGACGATGCGGTCGATCGTGACGATCTGCCGGGGTTTCTGCGCCTGCGCGGCCGGCGCGTTCAGGACGAACGCGCAAGCGAGCAGCGCCGCGAGACAGGGATAAAAAAATTTACGCAAGGCGCCAGTCACTCTTGCCTGAAAAAACATTAAAAAGAAAATCAACGAAACGGCCGGTAGTAGTCCTCGGCCCGCGAGGTTTGGCGGTCCGCCCGGTAGTAGCCGGCAATATTACGGCTGAGTGCATCAGTTCGGATTAGAGCCGATCCGGGACACACCGTTCAATTCAAGCTGCAAAAAAATCCCGGTCGTCGTTTGCTGCGCCGTGGTTTGAAAACGATGCGCAACCGCGCTGAACACCCAGCAACCGCCATTATATTCGATACCGCCCAGCGCTTCGATCGTGAGCTTGTCGGGGACCGAATAATTCCAGCGGCCGAAGGCGGTCCATTGGCTGGACAGCGGCCATTGCGTCGAAATGTCGGTCTGCTTCAGCGAATCGACGGTGTAGCGGTAAGAGAGGTTCAGGATTTTGCCGGGGTGCGGCTGATAACGCGTGCCGATATTCAGCTGCTGCACTTGCGCAAGATCGGTGTTGTATCGCACGCCGCCGTCCGTGGTCCAGTGCGGCGCGATGGTGCTGCTGATGGCGCCGAGCAGATCGGAACTGTTTGTCTGGTCGGGGCGCGGCGGCACGCCCGGCAGCGTCACCAATTGCGACCGGAAGTAGAAGCGCTGCGCGACTCCCACGCGCAGGCGCTCGACGCCGTTGTCGGCGTTGAGGAAGCGCGAAGTAAGGCCCAGCGTCACCTGGTTGGCGTCGTTGATGCGATCGTAGCCGCTGAACTGGTTTTCGGTATAAATCGTCGCGAAATTGATGTCCTGCACCCCGCTTTCGAAGTTCGGGATCTGGCTCTGGTCGCGATAGGGGATATAGACATAGTAGATTTTCGGCTCCAGCGTCTGAGTCAGGCTCTGCCCGAAGGCGGCCGTGCTGCGCTCGAGCACCAGGCCGCTTTCGGCACTGAAAATCGGCACAGTGCGGGTCGTATCAGGCAGGCTGGTGGTGTCTTTCTCGAGCATGTAATGCGCAACGTTGACCCCGATTTTTGGTGTGACATAGGCGAATGAGTTTTCCAGCGGCACGCTTAGGCTGGGATAGGCCATGAAGCGCTTGCCATTGACCAGGGTCGGGTGATTGAAATCGACAAAGTTTCCTGTAAAATCAAAGTCGCTCCGAAGAACATTCTGGTTATAAGCGGTCAGCGTCAACTGCGGCTGGCGGTTATAGGGCGGGGTAATCGGCGCCTGCGGATCGACCTGCAATGTCTGCCAGCGCTGCACCAGTGCGCTAACCGCGTAAGTTCCGCCCTGTCCCCAGGTTCCGCCGCGGGAGAGTGCGCCTTCGCGCGGCAACACCACCTGCGAAGTGATCGTCGGCAGAGTCGCGAGATCGGCGAAGTATTTGTCGTCCGACACCTTGTTCACATTGAGCGACCCGCTCCAGCCGTATGGCAGCGCCTGCGAATGCTTAAGGAAAAAGGCGCTGCGGTCGAGGCGGGCGAGGTTGTCGTTGGGCAAATACTCGACGTGCAGTTCGCCGCTGTAGCGCGGGTCGAGATAACGGAATTCGGTGCTGAGCTGGGCGCCGCGTTTGGCAATGAGGCGCGGCGAGAACGTCGCATCGCGATTGGGTGCGATGTTCCAATAATACGGCAGAGTAAATTCGGTCCCGCTCGTGCTCGTGCTGCCGTAACTCGGGGTAAGGAAACCCGACTTGCGTTCCTGGTGGAGCGAGAACGACAGATAGGGCGAGTAAAAAATAGGCACTCCCAGGAAGACGATGCTGGCATCGCGCGCCACGCCGACGTCCTTGGCCTTGTCGATCTCCAGAGACCCGGCGCGGATGAACCAGTCGTTGTTACCCGGCGCACAGGTCGTGTATTCCGCCTGCAGCGCTTGGTACTGTCCTGGTCCTTCGAACAACAGGCGGTCGGCCGTGCCGCGTGCATCGGTTGGCGCAAAGGGCGGCATGCCGGTGACGGGCGGCGCGATGGGTGCGGCGGGCGTCAGCGTATAGTGCGGCTTTTCCATGAAACCGCGCTCGGTGTCCAGGTTGTAGCGCAGCTTTTCGCCTTCGGTCACGTCGCCGCGCTGATCGATGCGTACGTTGCCTATCGCCGTGATCTCGTTGTCCTGCTTGTCGTGGCGCAGCCAATCGGCGAATACTGCAAGGCCGCGCTTGCGCAGCCGGACATCGCCCTCGGAATCCGTTTCCTTGTCATTGTGTCCCTGGATCTTGTCGGCCTCGATAAACAGCGGCACGGGGTCCTTGTTGGAGGGCGGAATAAGGATGAGCGTGGGCTGCGACTTGAGCTTGAGTCCCTCCTGTGCGGCAGCCGCCTGCGCAAGCACACATAACAGGGCCAGGCAGATGCGTTTTATTTGGGGCTTATGCATCAAGGGGGAGGGAGCCGAAGCGAAATGCTAAAATCGCATAATTTGCCGCTTTAAGCAATCCGCTCATTGTCTAATTCCGATACACGCCTGGAACAGTTGCAAGAATGGCTTGCCTCGCAGCTTGCCACGGCCCCTTTTTCACTGGCGCCCGCGTCCGAGGACGCCAGCTTTCGCCGCTATTTTCGCATAACTGCCGGCGGACAGTCGTGGATCGCGATGGATGCGCCGCCGGAACGCGAAGACTGCCGTCCGTTCGTGCGGATTGCTGCCCTGATGCGGGCGGCCGGACTCAACACCCCCGAGGTGTTGGCGCAGGACCTCGAGCGCGGCTTCCTGCTGCTCACCGATCTTGGCACAACGACCTATCTCAGCGCGCTCAATGACGCGAACGCCGACGATCTGTTCCGCGATGCGGTCGATGCGCTGCTCAAACTGCAGCTCGCGAGCCGTGCCGGCGTGCTGCCTGCCTATGACGAGGCGCTGCTCCGGCGCGAGCTCGATCTGTTTCCGGACTGGTATGTGGCGCGCCATCTCGGAGTCGAGTTAAACGACGAACAACGGCGGACGCTGGCGGAAATGACGGCGCTGATTGTGGCGAACAATCTGGCGCAGCCGGCGGTTTATGTGCATCGTGATTATATGCCGCGCAATCTGATGATCTCCAAACCCAACCCCGGTGTCCTCGATTTCCAGGATGCGGTGTTCGGCCCGATCACCTACGACGTTGCGTCCCTGTTCAAGGATGCGTTCGTGAGCTGGGAGGAGGCGCGCGTGCTGGACTGGACCGTGCGTTATTGGGAGAAGGCGCGGCGGGCCGGGCTCCCGGTCAACGCCGACTTCGGCGAGTTCTACCGCGACTTCGAATGGATGGGCCTGCAGCGCCACCTCAAGGTGCTGGGCATTTTCGCGCGTATCAACTACCGCGACGGCAAGCCCGGCTACCTCAAGGACACGCCGCGCTTTGTGCATTACGTGCGCGCCGTGTGCGAACGCTACCCGCTGCTGAAGCCGCTCGCCAGGCTCCTCGACCAGATCGAGAATCGAAACGCAACGGTCGGCTACACGTTTTAAGAAACGAATGAAAGCGATGATACTTGCGGCGGGCCGTGGCGAGCGCATGCGCCCGCTCACCGATCTCACGCCCAAACCCCTGCTGCCGGCCGCGGGCAAACCGCTGATCGCGTGGCTGATCGAGAAACTCGCGCGCAGCGGGATTGCCGAGATCGTCATCAACGTTTCGCACCTCGGCGCAATGATCGAGGCCGCGGTGGGCGACGGCGCGCGGTACGGCGCGCATATCGCCTATTCGCATGAGCGCGAAGCGCTGGAGACCGCCGGCGGCATTGCGCTGGCGCTGCCGCTCCTGGGCGAGCAGCCGTTTCTGGTGGTCAACGGCGACGTGTTCAGCGATTTCGAGTTTGCGCGCCTTGACGCGATGGCTGCCCGGCTGTCCGCTGGCGGGACCCTCGCACACCTCATCCTGGTCGACAATCCGCCGCACCACCCGGGCGGAGACTTTTGTCTGAACGAGGGCATCATTGCTGCCGAGGGCGGCGAGCGCCTCACGTTCAGCGGCATCGGCCTGTACCATCCCGCGCTGTTCGCGCCGGTCACACCGGGGAGCAAGCATCAGCTGGCGGCGCTGTTGCGCGGACCGATGGCGGCAGGCAGGGTGAGCGGCGAACATTACCGCGGGCTATGGGTCGATGTTGGCACGCCCGCGCGCCTGGCAGGGCTGGAGCGCATGCTGGGCGGACCGCAGTGACGGCAATGATGGACAGCGAAACCGTCAAACAGGCCTTGGTGATCGATCCCGGCTGGGTGCGCTCGGCGCGTCAGGTGTGGCTGGCCTTGATCGAACTCGCGGTATGGGGTGATCTCGGTTCGTCGAGTCTCGGTGCGTCGCCCCGGGTCAGAAAACGGGTGCTCGAAGTCGGCGAAAAATTCAGGAGCCTGGCTGCCGACCGCGCGTGGATTCCGCATCCCCGCGAACAGGTCAAAAATGCGCTCGCCTGCGCGCTTGGTCTCAAGGACAGTCTGAGCGAGCTTGAGCGCACGGCCACCAGCCTTGATCGCGGCGCAGACCTCGACGCTTTTTTTGAAGGCCTGCGCGAATTGCGCAGCCTGGTTGCGGGCATCGAGCCGCTCGAGGGCCGCTGGGCGCAACTGCTCGATTCGCAGTACCGCGAACGGGAGCGAATAGCATGCTTGCCTTCGGCACGGGCGCGACGTTTAATAGATGACTTTGGATGCCGATTCAACCATGAGCGAAACCAGTATTTATGCGCAGCGGCGCGCCCAGCTCGCGGCCCGGATGCAAAGCGGGGTGGCGATCGTGCCCGGGGCGCCGGAGCGCACGCGCAACCGCGATGCACATTACCCCTATCGATTCGACAGTTATTTTTATTATCTGACGGGATTCCGCGAGCCCGAAGCGGTGCTGGTGGTGATGGCCGGCGAACCAGCGAAAAGCCTGCTGTTTTGCCGTGACAAAAACCCGGAGCGCGAGGTGTGGGACGGCTTCCGCCATGGACCTGCTGCGGCAAGGGAAGCGTTCGGTTTCGACGAGGCGCATTCAATAGCCAGGCTCGATGAGCTGGTGCCGGAACTGCTGTCGAACCAGACGACGCTGTTCACGCCACCTCGGCGCCGACAGCGTGTGGGACGCGCGGGTGGTCGGCTGGGTCAATGAAGTGCGCAACCGCGCGCGCAGCGGCGTCACCGCTCCGCGCGAAATCGAGGACGTCCATGTTGTGCTCGACGAGATGCGGCTTATCAAGAGCGCAGAAGAGCTTGCCACGATGCGCCGGGCCGCGGAAATTTCCACCGGCGCACACCGGCGCGCGATGCAGTCGGCGCGGCCGGGCCGCAGCGAATACGAAATCGAGGCCGAACTGCTGTACGAGTTCCGCCGCCACGGCGCGCAGGCGCCGGCTTATACGCCGATCGTCGCCGCCGGCGCCAATGCCTGTGTGCTGCACTATGTCGAAAACGCCGCCGCGCTGACCGATGGCGATCTGCTGCTGATCGACGCCGGCTGCGAGCTCGACGGCTACGCCTCGGATATCACGCGCACGTTCCCGGTGAACGGCAAATTCAGCGGCCCGCAAAAAGATGTCTATGAAATGGTGCTCGCAGCGCAGGCGGCGGCGCTGGCCGAAGTGCAGGCCGGGCAACACCTGGGATCAGCCGCATGAGGCCGCGGTCAGGGTTCTGGCGCAGGGTTTGGTCGACCTCGGCCTGCTTGCCGGCGGCGTCGAGCAGGCGATCGAAACCGAAGCCTACAAAAAATTTTACATGCACCGCACCGGACACTGGCTGGGGCTCGATGTGCACGACGCCGGCGATTACAAGCTCAACGGCCAATGGCGCGCGCTGCAACCGGGCATGGTGCTGACGGTGGAGCCGGGCTGCTATATCCGCGCCGGCGACGGCGTGCCGGAAAGATTTGCCAACATCGGTGTGCGTATCGAAGACGACGTGCTGGTCACCGACGATGGGCACGAGGTATTGACCACCGCCGCACCCAAGACGCCCGGCGACATCGAAAACCTGATGCGATCCCGCCGTGGATGAAGTGGCCGATGTCGTGATCGCCGGTGGCGGCCCGGTCGGTGCCGCGCTGGCCTTGGCCCTTTGCGACAGCGGACTTGACGTGCTGTTGCTCGAGGCGCGGGAGAACGGGCAGCGCAGCCGCGACTCCCGCCCGCTTGCACTCTCGTACGGCAGCCGGCTGATTCTCGAGCGGCTGGGCGTCTGGGACGCGCTGGCGCCGGCAACGGCCATCGAGCGCATTCACGTTTCCCAGCAGGGCGGCTTTGGACGAGTCATGCTTTCCGCGGCCGAGGCCGGGCTTCCGGCGCTCGGCTACGTGGTCGATTACGCACAATTGCATGCGGGGCTGGAAAGCGCTGTGCGGCGCCGGGCGCTAAATTACGTAACCGGAGCAAAGGTGTCCGCGATCCGGGATGCGCAGGCGACGGCCAGCGTCGAGTTTGTGGCGGATGATGCCGAAAAAGCGGTCACGGCCAGACTGGTCGTTGCCGCTGACGGCGGCGCGCTCGCAGGGGTCGCTGCCGCCAGGACGGTTGATTATCACCAGTCTGCGCTGGTCGCCAAAGTGAGGAGCGAGCTTCCGCACTGCCATACGGCGTTCGAACGGTTCACCGGCGGCGGGCCGCTTGCTTTGCTGCCTTCAGGCGACGAACTTGCCCTGATTTGGACCGCGGGGCACGACCATGCACAAAAACTGGGCGAACTTTCAGCCGACGAATTTCTCGCGCAGCTGCAAAAGCAATTCGGCGGACGCCTTGGGGCGTTTACGGAAACGGGTGCGCGCTCCCTGTTTCCGCTGTTACTCAGATACGCGGCCAGCGTTACTCAAACGCGCACGATTCTCATTGGCAACGCTGCCCAGACGTTGCATCCGGTGGCTGGCCAGGGATTCAATCTCGGCCTGCGTGACGCGTGGGAGCTGGCGGGGGAACTCATGCGCTGCACGCGCGATGCGATCGGCAACGCCGCGATGTTGCAGGCTTATCGCGCGCGGCGCCGCATCGACCGCAGCGGCGGCATCGCGTTTACCGATTCCCTGGTGCGGCTGTTCTCCAACGACATCATGCCGCTCAGGATGGCGCGCGGCGCCGGACTCACCCTGCTCGGGTGCATGCCGCCGGCGAAGGATTTCGTCGTGCGGCGCATGACTTTCGGCGCGCGCGGGTGACCAACCGGCAAATTTCTCTTTAGTTTGCGGCATCTGGCGCACCGCGGCGCGGGCTTGATGCATGCGTTGCCTGAAACTTTTTAATCAACGCAGGGTTCCGGCGCGTTGCATAAACGGCTTGGCATGAGTTATGCCTGTGCGTTTATCACAACACTGTTCAAAAAATAAGCGATTGTGCTTTTCATGCGACAACGCAGCGATTACAATTACGCCCTTTCTAAAGATAAAAAATGTCCGATGAAAATCGGTCCATATCAACTCAAAAACAATCTGATCGTTGCGCCGATGGCCGGTGTTACCGACCGGCCGTTCCGCCAGTTGTGCAAGAGCATGGGCGCGGGCATGGCGGTATCGGAGATGGTGGCGAGCAATTCGCTGCTGTGGGGTTCGGAGAAAACCCGGCGCCGCGCCAATCACGACGGCGAAGCCGATCCGATCTCGGTGCAGATCGCCGGTGCTGATCCGCAGATGCTGGCCGCAGCGGCGAAATACAACGTCGACCAGGGCGCCCAGATCATCGATATCAATATGGGCTGCCCGGCGAAAAAAGTGTGCAACGTGATGGCCGGCTCGGCGCTGCTCAAGGACGAGCCGCTGGTCCGGCGCATTCTCGAAGCCGTGGTCGGTGCGGTCGATGTGCCGGTGACGCTTAAAATCCGCACCGGCTGGGATCGCGGCAACAGAAACGCGCTGACCGTGGCCAGGATCGCGGAGAATTCCGGAATCCAGGCGCTGGCGATACACGGGCGCACGCGCGCCTGCGCTTTTTCCGGCGAGGCCGAATACGACACCATCGCTGCGGTCAAATCGGCGATCGGCATCCCGGTGATCGCCAATGGCGATATCGACTCGCCGGAGCGCGTCAAGCAAGTGCTCGATTACACCGGCGCCGATGCGGTGATGATCGGCCGCGCCGCCCAGGGGCGGCCATGGATGTTCCGCGAAATCAGCCATTATCTCGAGACCGGCGAAAAGCTGCCGGCGCCGGAAGTCGCGGAAATTCATCGCGTGCTGGTCGGGCATATGCATGATCTTTACGATTTTTACGGCGAATTCACCGGCGTGCGCGTCGCCCGCAAGCATATCTCCTGGTACACCAAGGGACTGGTCGGTTCGGCGGCATTCCGTCACGCGATGAACCAGCTGCAGACCGGCGACGAACAGCTGGCTGCAGTCAATGAATTTTTCGGACAGCTCGCCAGCCGCGGCCGGCGTCTGTTTTATGTCGAGGAACTTGCAGCATGATCAACGAGAACGAAATGGCGCGTGTGGTGCGCCGGGCGATCGACGGCTATTTCAAGGATCTTGATGGCGAGCGGCCGAGCGGCGTCTACGACATGGTCATAAACTGTGTGGAAAGGCCGCTGCTCGAGTCGGTGTTGCACCGGGTGCGGGGCAACCAGACCCACGCCGCGGAGATGCTCGGCATCAACCGCAACACCCTGCGCAAGAAAATGAAGACGCACGGAATCAAATTCTAGGATGAACGGCAAATGGTAAATCGTAAATGGCCCGGGGCCGTTTACCCCGAACTGCTTACGATTCACTGAACTATGGCCACCATCAAACAGGCGCTGATCAGCGTTTCCGACAAGACGGGAATCGTCGATTTTGCGCGCGGCCTCCTGGGCTTCGGCGTGACGCTGATTTCCACCGGCGGCACGGCGAAGCTCCTCAGGGACGAAGGACTGCAGGTCACCGAGGTCGGCGATTACACCGGGTTTCCGGAAATGCTCGACGGACGGGTCAAGACCTTGCACCCCAAGGTTCACGCCGGCATCCTGGCGCGACGCGACCTCCCGGCGCACATGGGCGCGATGAAGGATACCGGTATTCCGACCATCGAGCTGGTGGTGGTCAATCTCTACCCCTTCAGCCAGACGGTGGCCAAACCGGATTGCACGCTCGCCGACGCGATAGAAAACATCGACATCGGCGGCCCGGCGATGGTGAGGAGCGCCGCCAAGAATTATCAGCACGTGGCGGTCGTCACCGATCCGGCGGACTATGGGGCCCTGCTCAAGGAAATGACGTCGGCCAACGGCGCGGTGGGCGCAGAAACGCGGTTTCGCCTTGCCCAAAAGGCGTTTTCGCACACTGCCGCCTACGACGGCGCGATCAGTAATTATCTGACGTCACTCGACACTGGCGGACGGCGGGTCGAGTTTCCGGCCAGGCTCAATCTGCAGTTCGACCTGGCTCAAGCGCTGCGCTACGGCGAGAATCCGCATCAGAACGCGGCGTTCTACCGCGATCTCAATCCCGCGGCCGGAAGTCTCGCCAACTATGTACAGCGGCAGGGCAAGGAACTGTCATACAACAACATCGGCGATGCCGATGCCGCGTGGGAGTGCGTGAAGACGTTCGACCAGGCTGCATGCGTGATCGTCAAGCACGCCAACCCGTGTGGCGCCGCAGTTGGCGCGAGTCCGCTCGAAGCCTACAGGAAAGCCTTCGCCACCGATCCTACCTCGGCGTTTGGCGGCATCATTGCGTTCAACCGCGACCTTGATGCAGCAACCGCCGAGGCGGTGGTGCAGCAGTTCGTCGAAGTCGTGATCGCGCCCCGTCTGTCCGATGCCGCAGCCGCGGTGTTCGCGCCGAAAACCAACGTCCGGGTACTGACCGTGCCGCTGGCGGGGGGCGGCAATGCTTACGACTTCAAACGGGTCGGCGGCGGACTGCTGGTCCAGGCGCCCGACCGCCTCAATGTCACCGCCCCGCAACTGAGGGTCGTCACGCAACGCCAGCCCGCCGCCGGCCAGCTGAACGATTTGCTTTTTGCCTGGCGCGTCGCCAAGTTCGTCAAATCCAACGCCATCGTGTTCTGCGGCAACGGCCAGACGCTCGGCGTCGGCGCGGGCCAGATGAGCCGCGTCGATTCGGCGCGCATCGCCTCGATCAAGGCATCGCATGCCGGGCTCGCGCTTGCCGGATCGGTGGTCGCATCCGATGCCTTTTTCCCGTTCCGTGATGGCGTCGACGTCGTGGCCGAGGCCGGAGCCAAAGCCATCATCCAGCCTGGCGGCAGCCTGCGCGACGAGGAGGTGATTGCCGCGGCGGACGAGCATGGCATCGCGATGGTGTTCACCGGCTACCGGCATTTCCGCCACTGACGTGGCGAAAATATGGTGAATAGTGAAACGTGAATGGTGAAAAGTAAAAACAACAACACGATGCCACTGACTATCCTTGTTTCACGTTTCACATTTCAGGTTTCATCCAAGTTATGAAAGTGCTCGTGATTGGCGCGGGCGGCCGCGAGCACGCGCTGGCATGGAAGCTCGCGCAATCGCCGCGCGTCTCAAAAGTGTTCGTCGCACCCGGCAATGCCGGTACCGCTGCCGAGGAGGGGGTGGCCAACGTCGCCCTGGCCGCGATTCCCGACTTGATCGAGTTTGCCAGGAACGAGGCGATCGCACTCACCGTAGTCGGCCCCGAAGCCCCGCTGGCCGAAGGTATCGTCGACGCGTTTCAGGCGGCCGGGCTAAGAATTTTCGGCCCGAGCCAAAAGGCGGCGCAGCTTGAAAGCTCGAAAGATTACGCCAAGGCATTCATGACGCGGCACGGTCTTCCAACCGCCGCGTACGCGACTTTTACCGACGCCTCCCAGGCGCACGCCTACATCGACCGCCAGGGCGTGCCGATCGTGATCAAGGCCGACGGGCTGGCTGCAGGTAAGGGCGTGGTCGTGGCCGCGGATCTTCAGGAAGCGCATGCCGCAGTCGACATGATGCTCACCGACAACAAAATGGGTGCGGCCGGCGCGCGCGTCGTAATCGAGCAGTTTCTCGACGGCGAAGAAGCGAGCTTCATCGTGTTGTCCGACGGGCGGCACGCGCTGGCCCTGGCCAGCAGCCAGGACCACAAGCGGCTCAGGGACGGCGATCAGGGACCCAACACCGGCGGCATGGGTGCTTATTCGCCGGCACCGGTCATCACGCCGGGCATTCACGCCAAGGTCATGCGCGAAGTCATCCAGCCCGCGATCAACGGCATGGAAAAAGACGGCGTGCCGTATGTCGGTTTTCTCTATGCCGGCCTGATGGTCGGCACCGGCGGTCAGATCAAAGTGCTCGAATTCAACTGCCGCATGGGCGACCCCGAAACGCAGCCCATCATGATGCGGCTCAAAAGCGACCTGGTTACGCTGATCGAGCACGCAGTCGACGGCGCGCTGGATCGCGTCGAAGCCGAGTGGGACCCGCGGGTGGCGCTGGGCGTGGTGCTGGCCGCCCACGGTTATCCGGACAACCCAAGAAAAGGCGATATAATACAAGGGCTTAAACAAGCCGGCGAGGACTTTCACGTATTCCACGCCGGCACGACGCCCAAGGATGACCAGGTGATGACCAGCGGCGGCCGCGTGTTGTGTGTGACCGCGCTCGGCCACAACGTGAAAACCGCGCAGCGCCGCGCCTACGAAATCGCCGACCGGATCCGCTTTGACGGCATGCAGTTCAGGCGCGACATCGGACACCGCGCGATGGAAGCGCGCAATGGCAATGCGGCGCCGCAAACCCCTCGCAAATAGGGCGGTTGCGATGAGCGCCCCTTCCCTGCCGGCTGGCGCGGCAGCACGCGTGGACACCGGCGCCATCAAGCAGTTTCTGCTGGGACTGCAGGAAAAAATCGTCACGCAACTTGGCGCAATAGACGGCAGGAATTTCCTGCGCGACAGCTGGGATCGCGCGCAAGGCGGGGGCGGCATCACGCGGCTCCTCGAAAACGGCAATGTGTTCGAGCGGGCCGGCGTCAGCTTTTCCCATGTATTCGGCCCCCACCTGCCGCCGTCGGCTTCCGCGTCGCGTCCGGAACTCGCGGGCCGCTCATTCCAGGCGATGGGGGTATCGCTGGTATTGCATCCGCGCAACCCCTATGTGCCCACCGTGCATATGAACGTCCGGTTTTTCGTCGCCGAAAAAAGCGGCGCCGACCCGGTGTGGTGGTTCGGCGGCGGCATGGACCTGACCCCGTATTACCCGTTCGCGGACGACGCGATGCATTTCCATCGCGCCTGCCGCGACGCGCTGGCGCCATTCGGCGCCGATTGTTACCCGCGCTTCAAAAAGTGGTGTGACGAGTATTTTTACATCAAGCACCGCAATGAGCCGCGCGGCATCGGCGGTATTTTTTACGATGACCTCAACCAGCCCGATTTCGACACCAGCTTCCGGCTCATGCAAAGGGTCGGGGAGCATTTTCTGCCCGCCTATGTCCCGATCCTCGAGCGCAGGAAGGGCATCGCGTACGGCGAGCGTGAGCGCGATTTTCAGGCCTATCGCCGCGGCCGCTACGTGGAATTCAATCTGGTCTACGACCGCGGCACGTTGTTCGGCCTGCAGTCGGGCGGGCGGGCGGAATCGATCCTGATGTCGCTGCCGCCCCAGGTGAGCTGGCGCTACAACTGGAAACCCGATCCGGGCAGCCCGGAAGAAAAACTCTACACCGAGTTCCTGGTAGCCAAAGAATGGCTTGCGTGACCGCGGTGGCTAAGTACCGAACCAGTTTCTGATCGATTTGACGCGGCCGAGGATTTTGTCGGCGAGCGGGCCGTCGATCTTGGCGCTTTCAACGCGATGCTGTCGGGTAAGCTCGGGCGTCTGCTTGAACGCCTGGTGGCGCGTCAACGCGGCCTGCGCGTGCTGCTTGAGCAGCTTCAGGTTCACCGGCTTGTTCAGAAAGCGGAAGATCTGGGCCTCGTTGATGAGCTCGATCACCAGTTCGGAATCCGATGCGGCAGTCAGCACGATGGTCAGGATTTCCGGGTGCTCCTGTTTCAGCAGCTTGAAGGTGGCGATGGTCTCGGCGCCGCCGTTTTCGATATCGGCGAGGATCAGCGCGATTTCCTGCGATTCCAGCGCGACGAACGCTTCGTCAAGGGTTTTCGCGCTGACCACCGGGCAGCTGGCGCCAAACAGCTCCTTGGTGGCGCGGAAAATTTCCTGGTCGGGATCCACCACCAGGATCCCCGCGGTCATGACCTCGGGTACGATGGCCGGCGCGGCGGCGGTGTCGGCAAGCTCCAGCGCGACTGCGACCGCCTCGGCGATGACTCTCTGGATGTCCTGGTTGTCCCACGGCTTGCTGATGAAACGGAACACCTCCCCGTCGTTCACCGAGCCCACGATGGCGGCGAGGTCCGAATAGCCGGTCAACAGGATGCGCACGGCGTTGGGCGTGATTTCCTTGACCTGGCGCAGCAATTCGACGCCCGGCATGTCCGGCATGCGTTGATCGCTCACGACGACGTGGGGGTTGAATTTCTTGACGAACTCGAGCGCTTCCGGCCCGTTCGTTGCGGTGAAGACGTGATAGCTGCCGCGGAAAATCGACCGCAGCGCGGCCACGATGCGCTCTTCGTCGTCGACGAACAGGATGCGGGCATTCTTGCTGTTGGCGTCGATGCCGCGGGACGCGCGCGGGAGCGTGGCGATCGAGGGCAGCGTCGGGGCATCGGTCGGAACGTCGGCAACCGGCGCTTTGCTCTGCTGCATACCTGAAAGCAGGCGCGCGGCATTCATCAGATTGGGGTCGATGCGCTGCGTGGGCGCGTCATCGAAGCGGTCTTTGGCCGGCGCGGCCGAGGCGATGCGCAGGCTGGCCTCGATGCCCTTCGCAAATGCTTCCGAAAATTCGCCCGCTGTCTGAAAGCGGTCCTCGCGTTTCTTGGCGAGCGCTTTCTGCGTAGCCCAGTCGAGCTGCACCGAAATTCTGGTATTGAATTCCGACGGATTGGGCGGGCGCTCATTGACGGTCTGGCGCATGACCTCGACGTTGCTGCCGGAAAACGGTTTTCTGCCGGCGAGCAACTCGTACGCGATTACGCCGACCGAAAAAATGTCGGTTCGCGCGTCGATGTCGGTGCCGATGATCTGCTCGGGCGACATATAGCTCGGCGAGCCCATGATTTCCCCGACCATGGTGAGCGTCGAGGTATCGAGGCGCGCGATGCCGAAATCGCTGATCTTGATGCGGCCGTCGTCATTGATCAGGATGTTCGATGGCTTGATATCCCGGTGAATAACGCCCTGGGAATGGGCGTAGCCCAGCCCGTCGAGAAGCTGGCGCACAATCTCGCCGATCTCCCTGAGCCCGAACTGCGCGTTGTTCTGCAGGTGCTGGTACATCGTCTTGCCGTTGACCAGCTCCATCACGATATAGGCGAGATCGGCGTCCTCGCCATAGTCGTAAATCGCCGCGATACGCGAATGGTTCAGCCGCCCCACCGCCTGGGCTTCGTGACGGAAGCGCGTCAGCGCATACTGCAGGTCCGAGGCTTGCAGCGCCGACTTGTCGATGGTTTTGATCGCCACGCTGCGCTGGATCGCCGGATCGAAAGCCCGGTACACGACGCCCATGCCACCCTTGCCGAGGATGCCCTGGATTTCGTATTTCCCGATTTTGGCTGGTGTGTCCATAGTCAGTCGTTGTGTCGGAACTTACACCGCCGGTTCGGCCTGGCCCGGGGGCGTCACCGGCAGCACCACCGTAAATTTGGTGCCGGCCCCTACCCTGGAGTCGACCGTGATTTTACCGCCGTGCGCCTTGACGATCTTGTAGGCGATCGAAAGTCCCAGGCCGGTGCCCTTGCCGACGGCCTTGGTGGTGAAAAAGGGATCGAAAATCCGGGGCAGCACGTCCGGGGGGATGCCTTTGCCGCTGTCCTCGATCTCCACGGCGACGTGGTCCGGACCTTCGCAACGCGTGGTCAGCGTGATCGTGCCCGCCCCGCTCTCCATGGCCTGGGCCGCATTATTGATGATGTTGAGAAACACCTGGTTGATCTGCGACGGCGAACAGGTGATCGGCGGCAACGTGCCGAATTGTCTCTTGATGGTGAACGGCTTGATTTCGTGCTTCGCCAGCAGCAGCGTGCTCTCCAGCCCTTCGTTCAAATCGAACAGCGCCACTTTGCTGCGGTCGAGCCGGCTGAAGTCCCTGAGGTTGCCGACGATATCCGAAATCTGTTCGATGCCGTGCAGGCCGTCCTTGACCAGGCCTTGCAATTCCTCGAGTGCATGGTGTTCCCTGAATTGCTTGACCTGCGTCTTGGCCAGGGCGAATTGACGGGACAGTTGATGCGGATCGGCGTTGCCCGCCTGCAGCATCGCCAGCAGCTTCTCGCTTTCGGCGATCAGCTGCACGAGATCCGGCAGCCTGCTTTTGACCGAACCCAGGCTGTTCTTGATATACGCGAGGGGCGTGTTGATTTCGTGCGCCACGCCGGCGACCATCTGGCCGAGCGAGGACATTTTCTCGGTCTGGATCAGCTGTGCTTCGGACTCCTTGAGCTGGGTGAGCGCGCCCGACAGCTCGAGCGTGCGTTCGGCGACCCGCTGCTCGAGTCCCTCGTTGGCGGCTTTGAGCGCGAGATTCGCTGCATTGAGCAGGCGGTAGCTCGCGAACAGCCGCATGGCGAGAAGGGCGATCAGGATCAGCAGCGCGCCCGAATAGGTAATCAGGTAAACGCGATAACGTTCACGGTCGACGAGGATTTGTTCCAGCTCGTGACTGAAGGCGTTGGTCAGGCTGTCAATGCGCGGCCCCGCGGTGAGGAAGGACACGCGCGTGAACAGCTGCTGCTCGACAAACTTGGCATCCAGCAACTGCTGGACATGGGTGGCGAGGCGGGAAAGGCCGGCGCGCAGGGCCGGCGGCAGCGGGGCCGTCGCATCGAGTAGATCCGCTGCGATCGACTCGAGATCCTTGCGCTGGGCTTCGTTGGGAACGAAATAGTATTTCTGGGCGCTGGCCTGCAGTTGCGCAAAGACGTTTTCCACGGCCACCAGCCGCTCGCGCTGGGGAAAGGTCTGCCATGCGCCGCGCACCAGGGCGGCGATCTCGGTGTCCGCGCCCGACACCCGTTGCAACGCCTGCTTGGCCTCCGCGTTGGCCTTTCTGAATTTCGCCATCAGTTCGGATTTCTCGGCGAAGGCCTTGAACAGGTCGGGCAGGCCGCGTTCCAGCACGGGGCTGCCCAGATCGTGCGCGGACGCCGCGAGCTCCTGCTGGATGCGGGCCAGGCCGGCGCCATAATCGATGGCGGGGGAGCGCGGCAGCGTGAGTTCGGCGCGCGCGCGGAAAACCTCGACGTCCCAGCGCGCGTCGATTTCCTTCAGCTCGCGGAAATGACTGAGGGCCTCGTTCTGCCGCTTGATGTCGACGCCCTGGGTCTTGATATAGAGGAACCCCAGCAGCGCAGCGAGCAGAACGGCGGTGACGGTAACCAGCGCGCCGCGCACGCTGCCAAGAGCCCGGATCGCAATCTGCATCTCCGCGGGCGGCTTCATGGTGAAACCCGGGCTCGGCAGTTTATTCTCCAAGATAGGCCTGCCTGACCTGGGGGTTGACGAGCAACGCCTGCGCGCTGTCGGTGAGCGCGATGGCGCCGCTTTCCATGACATAACCGCGATCACAGATTTCCAGCGCAAGCCGGGCGTTCTGTTCGACGAGCAGCAGGGTCACGCCTTCCGCGGCAATGGCACGGATGGTCTCGAATATTTTGTGCACCATCAGCGGCGCGAGGCCCATGCTTGGCTCGTCCAGCAAAAGCAGGCCGGGGCGGCTCATCAGCGCGCGGCCGATCGCGAGCATCTGCTGCTCGCCGCCCGAAAGCGTGCCGGCCAGCTGCTTGCGCCGTTCGGCAAGCCGCGGAAACAATTCGTAAACGCGGTCGCGATCTGCGGCAATCTGCGAGGGGTCAACACGGCTGTACGCTCCCATTGCGATGTTTTCTTCCACCGTAAGCCGCGCAAACACACCGCGCCCTTCCGGCACCAGCGCCATGCCTTGCCGTACCAGGCGGTAGGGCGGCTGTGCTGTTATGTCTTTGTTATTATAGTGGATATGGCCGGCGGCGGGTTTGAGCAGTCCGCACAGGGCGCGCAGCGTGGTGGTTTTGCCGGCGCCGTTGGCGCCGATCAGCGTGACCAGCTCGCCGCGGCGCACATCGAGATCGATGCCTTTCACCGCGTTGATCCCGCCGTAAGAGACCTTCAGTCCCCTCACTTCAAGCAAGAGCACCCCCCAGGTACGCCTCGATGACCGCAGGGTCGCGTTGCACCGCGGACGGCGCACCCTCGGCGATTTTCTTGCCGTAATCGAGCACGGCCACGCGGTCGCACAGTCCCATCACCAGTTTTACGTCATGCTCGATCAGCAGCAGGGTGATGCCATCGCCGCGGATTTTTTCCAGCAGTCGTTTGAGCCCGGCGGTTTCCGAGGCATTCATGCCGGCGGCAGGCTCATCGAGCGCGAGCAACAGCGGCTCGGTGGCCAGCGCGCGCGCGATCTCCAGCCGGCGCTGGTCGCCATAGGACAGCTGGCGCGCGAGTTCATTGGCGTGCTGCGCGATGCCGACGTAGTCAAGCAGTTCATGCGCCCGGCGCGTGATCGCCGCCTCTTCGCTGCGCGTGGCGCTGTTGCGCAGGACGGCGCCCACGACGCCGGCACGGGTTCGCACATGGCGCCCCACCATGACGTTCTCGAGCGCGGACATATTGGCGAACAGGCGTATGTTCTGGAACGTCCGCGCAATGCCGTGTGCGGCAATGCGGTGGGGTTTCAGCCCGCCAAGACGCGAGCCGTTGAAAGTGAAACCGCCGCTGTCCGGCCGGTAAATCCCGGTGAGCACGTTGAACAGCGTGGTCTTGCCGGCGCCGTTGGGGCCGATCAGGCCGAAAATTTCTCCGCGCCCGACGTCGAGCGAGACCCCGGACAGCGCGGTGAGGCCGCCGAACAGCTTGGTAATGCCGGCCGCGGCCAGCAATGGCGCATCAGCCGGCGGCACGGGCGGGCTCCTCGTCGGCATCATCGTCTGCGACAGCCAGTTCACGGCGCCGTATGGTAGACGGCCACAATCCGGCCGGGCGGAACAGCATCATCAGCACCAGCGCCAACCCGAACAGCAGCATGCGCAGATCGGACGGGTCGACGTAGACGTCGCCGAGCAAGTTTTGTTGGAGCGGCCCGGCGTAGCGCAACGCTTCCGGCAGCGCGGTGAGCAGCAGCGCCCCCAGCACGACCCCGCCGATGTTGCCCATGCCGCCCAGCACCACCATGCACAGCACCATGATCGAATCGATCAGGGTGAAGCTCTCGGGGCTGATGAAGCCCTGGAAGGAGGCGAACAGACCGCCCGCCACGCCGCCGAAGGTCGCGCCCATGGCAAACGCGAGCAGTTTGATATTGCGCGTATTGATGCCCATGGAACTCGCCGCCATTTCATCTTCGCGGATGGCGATCCAGGCGCGGCCGATGCGCGAATCCTCCAGACGCAGCGTGATGAAAATCGAGGCGAGCGCGCAGGCGAGGAACACGAAGTAGTAGCTGTGTACCGGCGCAATGGTCAAGCCGCCTAACGTATAGGTTTTGCTCAGCGCGAACCCGCCTGCCTGCAGCGGGTCGATCAGGGTGATGCCCTGGGGCCCGTTGGTGATGTTGTAGGGGCGGTTCAGATTGTTGATAAAAATCCGCGTGATTTCGCCGAAGCCGAGCGTGACGATGGCAAGATAATCGCCGCGCAGCCTCAGCGTGGGCGCGCCGAGCACGGTGCCGAACACCGCCGCCACCAGGGCGCCCAGCGGCAACAGCAGGATGAAGGATGCGTGAATGCCGAATTGCGGCGAAGCGAGCAGCGCGTAGCTATATGCGCCGACGGCGAAGAACGCGATGTAGCCGAGGTCGAGGAGGCCGGCGAAGCCGACGACGATATTGAGCCCGAGCGCGAGCATCGTGAACAGCAGCGCAACATCGATGATGCGCACCCAGGTGCGGCCGAGCAGGCTGTCGGTCGCGAACGGCAAGACCAGCAGCAGCACGGCAATGACCAGATAGGTCAGCCAGCGCTGGCGTGATAAAAGGGCGCGCAGGTCCGGGGCGCGACTCATGCCCGTTCGCCCTCATGCCGGCCCATGAGCCCGGAAGGCTTGAGCACCAGCACCAGAATCAATACCAGGAAAGCGAAGATGTCCCGGTAGTTGCTGCCCAGCACGCCGCCGGTCAAATCCCCGATATAGCCGGAAGCGAGGCTTTCGATAATGCCGAGCAGCATGCCGCCGAGCATGGCGCCGGCGACGTTGCCGATGCCGCCCAGCACCGCGGCGGTGAACGCCTTCATTCCCAGCATGAAGCCCATGAAATAGTGGCCGATGCCGTAATAGAGCACGACCATGACGCCGGCGACGGCGCCGAGCGCCGAGCCGAGCAGAAACGTGAACGAGATGATGCGGTTGGTGTCGACGCCCATGAGCTCCGCGACATCGGGATTCTGCTCGGTGGCGCGCATGGCCCGGCCCATGCGGCTCGCCTTGATGAACCACAGCAGCCCCGCCATGACCGCGCAGGCGAGCAGGAAAATAAATCCCTGCAGTTGCGTAAACTGGGCGCCGCCGACGGCAATCTGCGCGGGCTTGATCAGTTCCGGCATCGAAATATACTGCTTGCCCCAGATCAGCGCCGCCGAGTATTGCAGCAGGATCGAGATGCCGATCGCCGTGATCAGCGGCGCCAGCCGCGGCGCGCGGCGCAGCGGCCGATAGGCGACGCGTTCGATGACGAACCCGAGCGAGCCGCACACCAGCATGGCCACCGCCGCGGCAAGCAGCAGCACCAGCGGCGCCGGCAGCCCGCTCCCGGCGAGCGCGTTGGTCACGGTGAGCGCGATGAGGGCGCCGACCATGACGATGTCGCCATGGGCAAAATTGATGAGGCCGAGGATGCCGTAGACCATGGTATAGCCGAGCGCCACCAGCGCATAGATACTGCCCAGCACCAGGCCGTTGATGATCTGCTGTAGAAAAATGTCCATGGCGTAGAAGCTCTGTGCTGCGGCGACGCGAAAACGGCACCGCAGGGGTGCCGTTCAGCGCGTGGTTATGGCTCGCGCGGGCCGCGGATAAAGTGACGCGCTATTTCCCGGCGGCATCGCCTTTCGCCGGCTCGGCCTTGGCCTCGCCCGGTATTACGGTCTCGAGCGGCACCCACTTGCCGTCTTTGACCACGTAAATGGTGATCGGGCCGTTCTTGAGGTCGCCTTTGTCATCGAATGCGATCGGCCCGATCACCCCTTGATAATTGGTTTTGGCGATCTCGGGCAGAAACTTCGCCGGATCGGTCGATCCGGCGCGCTTCATCGCCTCGACGAACACGAACACGGCATCGTAGCCCATGGGCGCGAACAACTCGACGTCGGCATTGAACTTGGCCTTGAACCGGGCCATGAATTCCTTGCCGCCGGGCATCTGGTCCTTGGGCAGGCCGGGGATCGAGGCCATCACGCCCTCGGCGGCTTCGCCCGCAAGCTTGATGAAGTTCGGCGTCTGGATGCCGTCGCCGCCGATGAATTTCGCCTTGATGCCGAGTTGCGCCATCTGTTTGACCATCGGCCCGGCCTGCGGGTCGATGCCGCCGAACATGATCAGATCGGGCTTGTGGCCCTTGATCGTGGTCAGGATGGCGGTGAAGTCGGTGTCCTTGTCGGTGGTGTGCTCGTGCGCGACGATCTTGGCGCCCGCGGCTTTCATCGTCGCCTCGAATGTATCGGCCAGGCCCTGGCCATAGGCCGTGCTGTCGTCGATCACCGCGACGTTCTTCGCCTTCAGCTTCCCGAGCGCGAAGTGGGCCATGGTCGGGCCCTGCTGGTCGTCATTGGCCACGACGCGGAAGGTCGTCTTGAAACCCTGCTGCGTGTATTTCGGGTTGGTCGATCCGGGGGAGATCTGCGGGATGCCGGCGTCGGAATAAATCTTGGACGCGGGAATCGAGGCGCCCGAGTTGAAGTGGCCGACGACTGCGGCGACTTTCGCGTCGACGAGTTTCTGGGCGACGGTGGTGGCCTTGGTGGGGTTGGCCTCGTCGTCTTCGGCCAGCAGTTCGAACTTCACCTTCTTGCCGCCGATTTCAACGCCCTTCGCGTTGAGGTCGTCGATCGCGAGCTGCACGCCGTTCTTGATGTCGACGCCGATATGCGCCTGCGGACCGGTCAGCGGCGAGGCCGAGCCGATCTTGACCGTGATCGCCGCGGGCGCTTCGGCCTTGGGTGCGGGCGGCGGCGCTTCCTTGCCGCATCCATACATGACGGTCAGCGCCAGCGCCGAAACGACGCCCAGTACATGCTTGCGATTCATTGCGTCCCCTATCGGTAAATTATTGTTGCTGCGAGGGAAATCATTATCCGCAGCGCGTCCGGCATTGTCAATTTAAGGGCGGCCCTGGTGCTGCGTGAAAATGAAAAAGCCGGCATGCGCCGGCTTTTTGCGTGGAGAGCGTGCGCGCCTACTTGAGCGACAGCACCCACTGCACGATGGTCTTGATGTCCGCGTCTTTCACATGCGAATTCGGCGGCATCGGGATATCGCCCCAGTTTCCTTTGCCGCCCGCCTTCACTTTCTGGACCAGCTTGGCTTCGGCGCTTTTGTCGTTTTTATACTTGGCGGCGACGTCTTTGTACGCGGGGCCCACTACTTTCTTATCGATGCTGTGGCAGGCGAAACAGCCGCTGTTCTTGGCCAGCGCTTCGGCGGCCTTGGGGTCGGCGGCGAACGCACCGCTTGCAAGAGTCAGTCCCAGTGCCGTTGCCAGCACCGCAATCATTGCTTTCATTGTTACTCCTCGATCGGTTTTGGTTGAAAAAGCGCCGCACGCATTGTAGCCCGTAAACGCATGCTAACAAATGCGCGACACGGAGCGCTATCCGGGAAAACCCCGAGTTCCTCGAACCGCAGACGCAGATTCGAGAGCATGCTCGAGCGCGCCGCGATCATCGATCGGCGGCAGACAAGTAACGCCCCGGCACAGCCAGGCGTTGACGGACGCCCCTGCCGGTTTGTCCAGGGCCGGCGGCAACTGCGCGAGATGGCCGGGCAGCCCGACGACGAGCGTACCCGGGCGGTAAGTCGCGGCGAGCGCCTGCTGCCAGTCCCCGACTGCGCTGGCCGGGCCCCGCAACATGACGATGGAGGGCGGGGCCAGCCATTCTTCGAGCGCCGTGGCGAGGCTCACGAAGCCGCCGGGGCTCTGCGCCAGCGCCGGATAGAACAGCCGGAGCGCGCGTTCGGCGGCGGCGAGATAGCGCGGCTCGCCGATCGAGGTGCCCCAGACGCTGCAGCGCGATGGCGGCCACACCGTTGCCCGACGGCGTCGCGTTGTCGTGCCCGGGTTTGGCGCGGTGTATCAGTTGTTCGTGGTCGTGGCTGACGAAGAAAAAGCCGCCGTGTTCCCGGTCTTCGAATTGCTGCCAGCAGCAACTCGGCGAGCTCGCGCGCGAACTCGAAATCGCACGCGCGAAACTCGGCCTGCATGAGTTCGAGCAGCGCATCGAGCAGGAATGCGTGATCGTCGAGATAGGCGTTGAGATGCGCGTGGCCGTCCTTGTAGGTGGCGAGCAAACGGCCGTCGCGCCACATTCACGCGCGCGGATGAAGTCGACCGCGCGCTGCGCCGAGTCCAGCCAGCTCCGCTCGTCGAAGACGCGCGCGGCGCGCGTCATGCCCTTGATCATCAGCGCATTCCAGCTCGTCAGCACTTTTTCGTCGCGCCCGGGGCGTATGCGCTTTGCGCGCGCCGCAAACAGTTTGCCGCGCGCCGTGACGAGCCGCGCTTCGCACTCGGCGAGCGGCGCGCCGGTCTTGTCGGCGATCTGCGCCAGCGGCACGCGTTACGCGCAGATGCCAGTGCTTGCCCTCGAAGTTCGGGGCGCCATCGAGCCCGTAATGCGGTGCGATGACCGCATATTCGCCGTCGCGTCACCAGCGCCTTTACCTCGTCGGGCGTCCAGACGTAGAACTTGCCTTCTTCGTGCTCGGAATCGGCGTCGAGCGAAGAGTAGTAGCCGCCTTCCGGCGATTGCATCTCGCGCATCACCCAGGCCGCGGTCTCGGCCGCCACTTTTTCGAACAAGGGCTGCGGCGTGACGCGCCAGGCATCGCTGTAGAGCGCCAGCAGCGGGCCGTTGTCGTAGAGCATTTTTTCGAAATGCGGAATGGTCCAGTGCTGATCGACGCTGTAGCGGCAGAAACCGCCGCCCAGCTGATCGTAAATGCCGCCTTCGGCCATTTTGGTCAGCGTCAGGCGCGCGATTTCGAGCGGCGATCCCGCTGCGCTCGAGCGCGTGGCGCCGCAGGCAGAATTCGAGTTCGAACGGGTGCGGGAATTTCGGCGCGCGGCCGAGGCCGCCTTCGACGTCGTCGAACGCCTGCGCCAGTTCGCGCAGCGCGGCGGCAAGTGGCGCACCGGTCATCTCGTGCTGTTCTGCGGCCGCGGGCAGCGTGCGTCCGAGCGCTTCGAGCAGCGCCGCGTTCTGTTTCAGGATGTCGTCGCGCTTCTCGTGATAAGCGGCGGCGATTTTCGGCAGCAGGTCCCTGAACCCGGGCATGCCGTAACGCGGGGTCTTGGGGAAATAGGTGCCGCCGAAAAACGGCGTGCCGTCCGGGCATCAGGAACAGCGTGAGCGGCCAGCCGCCGTTTCTTTGCGTGAGCATGGCATGGGCCGTCTGGTAGATCTGATCGAGGTCGGGGCGTTCCTCGCGGTCGACCTTGATGTTGATGAAGTGCTCGTTCATCCGGGCGGCGACGTCCGCATCCTCGAACGACTCGTGCGCCATCACGTGGCACCAGTGGCAGGCCGAATAACCGATCGACAGCAGGATCGGTTTGTCCTGTTCGCGCGCCAGCCGGAGCGCTTCCTCGCCCCACGGGATACCAGTCGACCGGATTCCCGGCGTGCTGCTGCAGATAGGGACTGGTTTCCTGCGCGAGACGGTTGGGCATGCTTATTTCCGGATCGCCGGCGCGTCGTGGATGTGCCTGGCTTCGGGCTGGCTGTGGCTAACGCGCTGGGACCGCATTAAATTATTGTTATAAAACAACGGACTACAACGCTACCCGGCAATGGGAAGAGGCGCGGCGCTGCCGCCGCGCCTGGACTCAGTCGGTGACCGCGCCCTTGCTCGCGGTCGAAACCAGCTGCGGTGTACTTGGCCAGCACGCCGCGCGTGTAACGCGGCTTGGGCTGCTTCCATTTCTTCCTGCGCGCGGCGAGTTCTTTCGCCGGCACGTTGAGCTGGATCAGCAGCTTGTCCGCGTCGATGGTGATCGAATCGCCGCTCTTGACGAGCGCGATCGGTCCGCCGACAAAAGCCTCCGGCGCGACGTGGCCGACCACCATGCCCCAGGTGCCGCCGGAGAAACGGCCGTCGGTGATGAGACCGACCGACTCGCCGAGCCCCTGGCCGATCAGCGCGCCGGTCGGCGCCAGCATCTCCTGCATGCCGGGCCCGCCTTTCGGTCCTTCGTAGCGGATCACGACGACGTCGCCGGCTTTGATCTTCTTGGCGAGGATCGCCTCCATCGCCTTGGGCTCGGAATCGAACACCCGCGCCGGGCCGGTGATCTTCGGCGATTTCAGGCCCGTGATCTTGGCGACGCAGCCTTCCGGCGCGAGATTGCCCTTGAGGATTGCGAGATGGCCGTGCGCATACATCGGATTGTTCCACGGCCGGATCACGTCCTGGTCCTTGCGCGGCGCATCCGGCACGCCGGCGAGTTCCTGCGCCATCGTCTTGCCGGTGATCGTCATGCATTCGCCGTTGAGCACGCCGTGCGCGAGCAGCATCTTCAGCACCTGCGGCACGCCGCCCGCGCGGTGGAAATCGACCGCGACGTAGCGGCCCGACGGCTTGAGGTCGCACAGCACCGGCACTTTCCGGCGCACGCGCTCGAAATCGTCGATCGTCCATTTGACGCCCGCGGCGTGGGCGATGGCGAGAAAGTGCAGCACCGCGTTGGTCGAGCCGCCGGTCGCCATGATCAGCGCCACCGCGTTTTCGATCGACTTGCGGGTGACGATGTCGCGCGGCTTGATGTCGTTCTTGATGGCGTCGACCAGCACTCGCGCGGACTGCGCGGCGGAATCCGCCTTCTCGGCGTCGGGCGAGGCCATCTGGCTCGATCCGAGCAGGCTCATGCCGAGCGCTTCGAACGAGGACGACATGGTGTTCGCGGTGTACATGCCGCCGCACGCACCGACTGACGGACACGCGTTTTTCTCGATGCCGATGAAATCTTCCTCTTTCATCTTGCCCGCGGTGAACGCGCCGACCGCCTCGAACGCGCTGACGATGGTGAGGTCCTGTCCCTTCCATTTGCCGGGCTTGATGGTGCCGGCGTAGACGTAAATGCCCGGCACGTTCATGCGCAGCATCGCGATCATGCCGCCCGGCATGTTCTTGTCGCAGCCGCCGCACACCAGCACGCCGTCCATCGCCTGGCCGTTGACCGCGGTTTCGATGACATCGGCGATCACCTCGCGCGACACCAGCGAATATTTCATGGCCTCGGTGCCCATGCCGATGCCGTCGGTGACGGTCGGCACGCCGAATACCTGCGGCATGGCGCCGTGCTTCCTTGAGCGCGGCCATGGCGCGGTCGACCAGCGGCTGGATGCCGGCGTTGCACGGGTTCATCGTCGAGTGCCCGTTGGCGACGCCGACGATCGGCTTGTCGAAATCGCCGTTGCCGAAGCCGACGGCGCGCAGCATCGCCCGGTTCGGCGAGCGGGCGACGCCCTGGGTGATGAGTTGACTGCGTTTGTTGAGCGGCATGGAAAGCCTCCGGGAAAGCGATGCGCGTATATAATGAGCAGCACATTTTAACGCATCCCGCCGCACTCACGAATGCTTATTCATCCGCAGTTCGATCCGGTCGCCATTCATCTCGGGCCCCTCGCGGTGCGCTGGTACGGGCTGATGTATCTGGTGGGATTCGCGCTGGTCTGGTGGTTCGGCCGCCGCCGTATCCGCGCCAATCCGCAGGGGGTGTGGACTTTCAAGGACCTCGACGATGTGCTGTTCTACGGCATCCTCGGCGTCATCCTCGGCGGGCGCCTCGGCTACGTGCTGTTCTACAAGTTCGGCGACTATCTCGCCGCGCCGTGGAAGATTTTTTTCGTCTGGGAAGGCGGCATGTCCTTCCACGGCGGTTTTCTCGGCGTGGTGCTGGCGTTGTGGTGGTTCGCCAGGAGCCGCAAACAGGACTGGCTGGCGATCACCGATTTCATCGCGCCGCTGGTGCCGCTGGGGCTCGCCGCCGGCCGCATCGGCAATTTCATCAACGGCGAACTGTGGGGCAGGGCGGCGAGCGTGCCGTGGGCGATGATTTTTCCCAATGTCGACAACGTGCCGCGCCATCCCTCGCAGCTCTACGAATTTGCGCTCGAAGGCGTGCTGCTGTTCGCGATTTTGTGGTGGTTTTCAGCCAAACCCCGCCCGCGCGGCGCGGTCTCCGCGCTGTTTTTGATCGGCTATGGCGCGTTCCGCTTCCTGGTCGAATTCACGCGCGAGCCCGACGACTTCCTGGGCTTGCTGGCGCTCGGGCTGTCGATGGGGCAATGGCTGTCGGTGCCGATGGTCATTGCCGGCGTGGCGATGATGATTTGGGCCTATCGCGGCGGAGCCCGTGGAGGCAGCTAACCCCCGGTCGCCGGGACTCGGGCCAATGCGACGCGGCGGTCGAGCAGGCGCCGGAAGTGATCGAGCGACATCAGATGCGCGTAGATGCGGGCGAGCATGCCGTTTTGCGCCAGTTCCTTGAGCTTCTCGGCCGGCAGCGCATGGAGTTTTTCCTCGGGCACCCGGTGCAGGCCGGTCAGGGTAAGCGGCGGCCCCTGGGTCGGCAGTGCCTGCATCGTGAATACCTCGAATAACCCAAGGCCTGCCAGTGTGCGGCAAAATTCCTCAGTACGGGCAAGGTCTGCCTCGAACTCGAACAACAGCTTCCTGCGCTCCTTCCAGACCGGCAACGGCTCTCCCTTGTCGTCGTGGAGCGCGGTGCCGTCCTCGCTGATCGCCCGCTTTTCCACGCAGGCGATGCGTTCGGACTGCTCTTTGCCGTCCACGGTGACCCGGGCCATGCAGAAAGGATAGCGTCGAACATAGGCCGGCAGATAAACACGGCGGTCCCACATCTGGTCCCGCAATACGTACAGGTTCTGTTGGGGAGCGAGCCCCAGCACAAGCATCGGCGTGAACGACGCGCCCCCGTCGCCGCTGATGAAGGCGACGGGGTAATCCCGGCAGGCCGGCGCAAACTCGCTCATCGACAGCGGCAACGCATCAAGGTTGTGGAAGGCCGGTGGCAGTGCGCGAGCATCCGGCATCGTTACGCGATGCGCCGTGGTCAGGGCGACGATATCCTGGTAGGCGTAGGGTGGTTTGATGTCCATGTAATTTTTTGCCGGACTTGTATCTGGACGATTATATGGGTACCCGCGGACCGTTGGGGAGGGGGATTTGTCGGCGGCAGCCCGAAACGGTAGAATACGGCCCTCCTTGGGGTGGTAGCTCAGCTGGGAGAGCGCCGCGTTCGCAATGCGGAGGTCGGGAGTTCGATCCTCCTCCTCTCCACCAAATTAAAAAGGCCACCCTTGGGTGGCCTTTTTAATTTGTGAGGTCGGGGGGCGAGACCCGCACAACCTCCTCGTCTCACCACCCTCTTTCCACGCTTGTCGCGCGCCCTGCTCCAGCAACCGCCAAAAGATTGAAATCCTGCCGGGGCCACATCATGATACCGTGATCACGCAATCCGGCACCTTCTGAAAAAGCCCGCTTTCATACATAAAATCAGATCCAACGGGAGAGCACACCATGGCAAAACAGGTTATTCACACGGACGCGGCGCCCAAAGCCATCGGCACTTATTCGCAGGCGGTGCGCTGCGGCAACACCGTATATCTTTCCGGACAGATCGGGCTCGATCCGGCGACCATGGAAATGGCGGCGGGCATCGAACCGCAGATCCGGCGCGTGCTGGAAAACCTGAAGGCGGTGGCCGCAGCTTCGGGCGGCAGCCTCGACGACATCGTCAGGCTCACGGTGTACCTGACCGATCTCAAGAACTTCGCGCGCCTCAACGAGATCATGGCGACGTTTTTTACCGCGCCCTACCCTGCGCGCGCCGCGGTCGGCGTGGCCAGTCTGCCGCGCGATGCGCTGGTCGAGATCGATGCGATCATGAATCTCGGGTAACGCGTGATGAGTAATGGGTAATGAGCGATGAGTGATGAGTAAGGCGTAAAAGCAATGCCGCGAGCAACCGTCCCATCACCCATCACTCATCACCCATCACTGTCAGGGCTGAACAAATCGACCCTGACGCGGCTTGCGAAACTCGGTATTGCAGAGAAATGCGAGCTGGTGCTGCACCTGCCGCTGCGTTACGACGACGAAACCCGCCTTTATCCGATCAGCGAAGCGCCGGACGGCCGCAGCGTGCTGGTCGAGGGCAACGTCGTCGAATGCGACGTCAAGTACCGGCCCCGGCGCCAGCTCGTGTGCCAGATCGAAGACGGCAGCGGCGTGCTGACGCTGCGTTTTTTCAATTTCTACACGAGCCAGCTGAAGCAGCTCGCCGCCGGCGCGCGGGTGCGGGCGTTCGGCGAAATCCGCCAGGGTTTTTTCGGGGCGGAAATGGTGCACCCGAAATACCGGCTGGTGCACGCCGGATTGCCGGTGCCGCAGGCGCTCACCCCCGTTTATCCGACCACCGCCGGCCTGGGCCAGGATGCGCTGCGGCAGCTGATCGGGCGCGCGCTTGCCGATTGCGATCTTTCGGACACGCTGCCGGACGGCGTGCTCACGACGCTGCGGTTGCCGCGTTTTCGCGAGTCCGTGTTGTTCCTGCACAATCCAACGCCGGACGTGGCGCAGCTCGATCTCCAGGAGCGGCGGCATCCGGCATGGCGCAGGATCAAGTTCGACGAGCTGCTGGCGCAGCAGCTGTCGATGCGCCTGCATTACCAGCGGCGCCGGACCGCCGGTGCGCCGGCGCTGCCGCCGCGCGACAAGCTCACGCACGCGCTGCAGGAAAAACTGCCGTTCCGGCTCACGGCCGCGCAGCAGAAAGCGCTGGCGCAGATCCGGCACGACCTCGCCCAGCCCTATCCGATGCAGCGCCTGCTGCAGGGCGACGTCGGCAGCGGCAAGACCGTCGTCGCCGCGCTCGCCGCGCTGCAATGCGTCGAAAACGGTTACCAGGTGGCGGTGATGGCGCCGACCGAAATCCTCGCCGAGCAGCACTATCGCAAATTCGCGGGCTGGCTGGCGGAGCTGGGCGTGAACGTGGCCTGGCTTACCGGCAGTCTGCGCCGGCAGCAGAAACGGGAGGCGCTCGAAGGGGTCGCCGGCGGCGAAGTGATGGTGGCGATCGGCACCCACGCGCTGTTCCAGGAGGAAGTGCAGTTTCGCAATCTCGCGCTGGCGATCATCGATGAACAGCACCGCTTCGGCGTGCATCAGCGCCTCGCGCTGCGCATGAAAGGCACCCGGCCCGGCATGGAGGTGCAGCCGCACCAGCTGATGATGAGCGCGACGCCGATCCCGCGCACGCTGGCGATGAGCTACTACGCCGATCTCGACGTGTCGGTGATCGACGAGCTGCCGCCCGGCCGCCTGCCGGTCGCGACGCGGCTGGTCTCCGAGGCGCGCCGCCCCGAAGTGATTCAGCGCGTGCGCGATGCCTGCATGGCCGGCAGCCAGGCGTACTGGGTGTGCCCGTTGATCGAAGAGTCGGAAACGCTGCAGCTGAAGACCGCGCTCGAGACCTACGCCGTGGTGCGGCAGACTTTTCCCGAGCTCAAAGTCGGGCTGGTGCATGGCCGCCTGAAGAGCGACGAAAAAACCGCGGTGATGCGGGCATTCCAGCACGGAGAAATCCAGCTGCTGGTGGCGACGACCGTCATCGAGGTCGGCGTCGACGTGCCGAACGCCGTGCTGATGGTGATCGAGCACGCCGAGCGCATGGGGTTGTCACAGCTGCACCAGTTGCGCGGGCGCGTCGGCCGCGGCGCGGAGAAAAGCGCGTGCATCCTGCTTTACCAGAACCCGCTGACGGCGACGGCACGCGAGCGCCTCAAGATCATCTATGAAAACCAGGACGGTTTCGAGGTCGCGCGCCACGACCTGCGGCTGCGCGGGCCGGGCGAATTGCTGGGCGCGCGCCAGAGCGGCGTGCCGCTGCTGCGCTTTGCCGATCTCGCGACCGACACCGATCTGCTCGACGCCGCGCGCGACGCGGCGGCAGCGCTGCTGCGCGATGAGCCGGATGTGGTGCGGGCGCATCTTGCCCGCTGGCTCGGCGCGAAATACGAGTACCTGAAAGTCTAGGCCGATGCCCGGTGGTTTGCCGCATGCGATAATAAGAAAAACTCCGCAGCAATTTCGTGAAATCCGTTCCGCGCGATACGTTATGGTGCCGTCTGCCGTCCACCGCTGCCGCTTACCGGCCGTGGCTGCGCGACCGCGGCTCGCTGACGCGGCGCATTCAGGACCGCTGTCCGGCGCTGAGCGTGAAAGTCGTGTTTCAGGGCATGCGCCGCGTCGATCGCGATGAGCGCCTGCTGTTTGCGCCGCGCGGCCGCGGCATGGCGCTGGTGCGCGATGTCTATCTCTATTGCGGCCGCACGCCGGTCGTGTTTGCGCACAGCGTGATCGATTTGCGCGACATGCGCGGCACCTGGCGGCGGCTGGCGAAGCTCGGTTCGCGGCCGCTCGGCGCGGCCCTGTTCGCCGATCCGCGCATCCGGCGCTATCCGCTGCGGCAGAAGAAGCTCAACCGCCACCATGAATTGTACCGGCGCGCGAGCACGGGACTGCCGGCGCTGCCGGCGACGCTGTGGGCGCGGCGTTCGCTATTCACCTTGCATAAATCGCCTATACTGGTGACCGAGGTCTTCCTTCCCGGAATTCTGAAGCTGTGACATTAACGTATCAAGCAAAGGCTCGACGCCTACGAAAAGCTGATGCGGCTCGACAAGCCGATCGGCACGCTGTTGCTGCTGTGGCCGACGCTGTGGGGGTTGTGGTTCGCAAGGCACGGCCTGCCGCGGCTCGACATCCTGCTGATTTTCTTTGCCGGCACGGTCCTCATGCGCTCTGCCGGCTGCGTCGTCAACGATTTCGCCGACCGCAACTTCGATCCCCACGTCGAGCGCACCCGCGACCGTCCGCTGGCGGCGGGACTGATCGGGCCGCGCGAAGCGCTGGCGCTCGCGGCAGCGCTGATGCTCGCCGCTTTCGCGTTGGTGCTGCAGTTGAACCGCCTCACCGTGATGCTGTCGTTCGCGGCGGTCGCGCTGGCCATCGTCTATCCTTTTCTCAAGCGCCATTTCTCGTTTCCGCAGGCGTGGCTCGGCATCGCGTTCGGTTTCGGGATCCCGATGGCTTTTGCCGCCCAGCAGGGCAGGGTCCCCGCGGTGGCGTGGGTATTGCTGATCGCCAATATATTCTGGGCCATCGCTTACGATACCGAATATGCGATGGTGGACCGCGACGACGACATGCGCATCGGGGTCAAATCTTCCGCCATTCTGCTCGGGCAATATGATGTCGCCGGCGTCGTGGTCGCGCACGCGCTGTTCCTCGGCATCATGACCGTCGTCGGCGGATGGCAGCATCTCGGGGTGCTGTATTACTGCGGGCTCGCGGTTGCGGCGGGCCTTGTTGTTTATCAGTACGGCCTGATCAAGGGACGCGACCGCAAACTGTGCTTCAAGGCGTTTCTCAACAACAACTGGCTCGGCGCCGCGGTGTTTCTCGGGCTTGCGCTCGACCTGCATTTCCGTTTCCGCATTTTTCCGTGAGCAAGCGCGATGAAATATAAGGATCTGCGTGATTTCCTGGCCCAGCTCGAAGCGCGCGGCGAACTGAAGCGCATCGCAGTCGAGGTCGATCCCCGGCTCGAGATCACGGAAATCTGCGACCGCGTGCTGAAAGCCGAAGGGCCGGCGCTGCTGTTCGAAAAACCGAAGGGTCACGCGATGCCGGTGCTCGGCAACCTGTTCGGCACCGTGAAGCGCGTTGCGCTGGGCATGGGCGAGGAGTCGGCCGGCGCGCTGCGCGAGATTGGCAAGCTGCTCGCCAGCCTCAAGGCGCCCGAGCCGCCGCGCAGCCTGAAAGACGCGTGGGACAAAATTCCCCTGCTAAAACAGCTGATTACCATGAGTCCCCGCGTGGTGGACCAGGCGCCGTGCCAGGAAATCGTATGGGAGGGCGCCGAGGTCGACCTCGCTCGGCTGCCGATCCAGACCTGCTGGCCCGGCGACGCGGCGCCGCTGATCACATGGGGGCTGACCGTGACGCGCGGGCCGCACAAGCCGCGCCAGAACCTCGGCATCTATCGCCAGCAGGTGATCGCGCCGAACAAGGTCATCATGCGCTGGCTCGCGCATCGCGGCGGCGCGCTCGATTTCCGCGACCACAGCCTCGCGCATCCGCGCGAACCGTTTCCGGTCGCGGTCGCGCTCGGCGCCGACCCGGCGACCATGCTCGGCGCGGTGACGCCGGTGCCGGACAGCCTGAGCGAATACCAGTTCGCGGGACTCCTGCGCGGCGCGCGGACCGAAATCGTGAAGTGCCGCTCCCACGATTTGCAGGTGCCGGCAGGCGCCGAGATCGTGCTCGAGGGTTTCATCCACCCCGGCGAAACCGCTTTGGAGGGTCCGTTCGGCGATCACACCGGTTATTACAACGAGCGGGAATGGTTTCCGGTATTCACCATCGAGCGCATGACCATGCGGCGCGATCCGATCTATCACAGCACCTACACCGGCAAGCCGCCCGACGAGCCGGCGGTGCTCGGCATGGCGCTGAACGAAGTGTTCGTGCCGCTGCTGCTGCAGCAGTTTCCCGAAATCACCGATTTCTATCTGCCGCCCGAGGGCTGCTCGTACCGCCTGGCCGTGGTCAGCATGAAAAAACAATACCCGGGACACGCGCGGCGCGTGATGTTCGGCGTGTGGAGTTTCCTGCGGCAGTTCATGTACACCAAGTTCA
Organism: uncultured beta proteobacterium; assembly: GCA_963734595.1. Taxonomy (GTDB): domain Bacteria; phylum Pseudomonadota; class Gammaproteobacteria; order Burkholderiales; family SG8-41; genus CAKKQX01. The sequence continues at coordinate 585,423 of CAVTHV010000037.1, read as the reverse complement.
TCATCGTCACCGACGACGACGTCAACGTCCGCGACTGGAAGGAAGTGATCTGGGCGCTCACCACGCGCGTCGATCCCGCGCGCGACACGCTGATCGCGGAAAACACGCCGATCGATTACCTCGATTTCGCGAGCCCGGTCGCCGGGCTGGGCTCGAAAATGGGCATCGATGCGACCAACAAGTGGCCCGCCGAAACCGCGCGCTCGTGGGGCACGCCGATTGCGATGAGCGAGGAAGTGAAACGCCGCGTCGACGCGCTGTGGAGCACGCTGGGGCTTTAAAGCAGTGAGAGGGTGGAAAAGCTTCCGTGCGAACCGGGGCGCCTTGCGCCCGATGCTTTCGTTTTTCAGCGGCGGTTGAAGACCCATTCGAGCAGCGCATCCTGCGCGGGCCGGGCATTGGCGGCACGGGGATGGTTGACGATGAACACCACCACCACGCGCCGCCCCCGGTTGTCGAGCACATAACCGGCAATGGCGCGCACGCCTTCCAGGCTCCCGGTCTTGATGTGCGCATGGCCCGAAACGTCCGTCCCGTTGAGGCGTTTTTTCATCGTGCCGTCCACGGCGGTGAGCGGCAGGGACGCCAGCAACTCGGGCATCACCGGGCTTTTGAATGCCGAAATCAGCAGCTGGCCGAGGCTTTCCGGGCTGATGCGCTCGATGCGCGACAGGCCCGAACCGTTCTCTATCACCAACTCCGGAAACGACAGGCCCTTGCCTGACAGCCACTGCCTGATGCTCTGGTTGGCCTTGTCGAAGGTCGCCGGCGGTTCCGCCCCGACCGCACCCAGCGTCAGGAACAACTGGCGCGCCATCACGTTGTTGCTGAACTTGTTGATGCTGCGCACGATCTCCGACAGCGACTGCGATTTTGCGCTCGTCAGCAGCCGCGCGTCGGCCGGCACTTCGCCGTAACGCACGCTGCCGGTAAACGTGCCGCCGAGTTCCTTCCACAACTGGACGAACAGTCCTGCCAGGTATTGCCGGTGACCGAGCACGCTGAAACTGCGCGTCTTTTCGCCGCAGTCCCCGGAGTAGCTGCCGTTGAACGCCAGCCGCGCGGCGTCGCCATTGCCCTGCGCATCGAGCTTGAGCTTTGCGACCCAGTCACCGCAGGCGCCGTTGGTCAGCGTCAGGTTATTGACGACCTGCACTTGCGGCAGGGCGGGTTCAGTCAGGATTTTGACCGCGCGCGCATCGCGGTCCGGCACGAACAGCAGCGTCACGGCCTTGAAATTCACCAGCAGCGCGTCGGGGCCCGTGTTGTAGGGGCGCGTCGGCTGGTCGTCGAAGCGCGCGGGATCGTAGCCCGTGGCATCAAAATAACTGTGATCGAGCAGAAGATCGCCGCGGATCTCGCGCACGCCGCGGTCCCGCAGATTCCTCAACAGCAACCAGAAATCTTCCAGCGTGAGCTTGGGGTCGCCATAACCTTTGAGGACGAGATCGCCGTTGAGCACGCCGTCCCGCAACGTTCCCGTCGAGTAGACCTCGGTGTTCCAGACATAGGCGGGCCCCAGCGTATCGAGTGCCGCGTAAGTCGTGACGAGCTTCATGGTTGAAGCCGGGTTGAACGGCCGCTCGGCGCCGTGCGAGATCACCGGCCGTTCGGCGCCGATTTCGCGCACGTAAACGCCCGCGCCGCTTTCCGGGATTCCGGCCTGCGCGAGCGCGCGGGCCACGGGCTCGGGCAGGCGCGTCGACGCGGATTGCGCGGCACCGGAACCGAGCGCGGCAAACAGCACGAAAACCAGGGAGAGAAAATTGCGCATGAGCATTTTGCGTTTAGCCAGTGGTGTTAGATGGGAATGCTGGCGTGCCGCTGCGGCACGCTGACATTGTGCCAGCCGAGGCGCTGGCGCAACATGTCCGCGAACAGCTCGGCGGTCAGCTGCTCGCCGTGGACGATGAACGTGCGCTGCGGCGCCTGTTTGAAATGCCCGAGCCAGCCGAGCAGCGCCGCCTGGTCGGCATGCGCCGACAGCCCGCCGAGGGTATAGACGTCGGCGCGCACCGGCACCTTGGTGTCGAAAATGCGGACTTCTTTCGCGCCGTCGACGATGCGGCGCCCCAGCGTGCCCGCGGCCTGAAAACCGGTGATCAGGATCGTGCATTCCGGACGGCCGAGATTATGCTGCAAGTGATACTTGATGCGTCCGGCGTCGCACATGCCGCTCGCAGAGATGATCACCGCCCCGCTTTTTATGCGATGCAGCGCGATCGATTCCTCGACGTCCTGCACGAAATTGATGTTCAGGCCGTCGTGCTTCTTGCGCATCCATTGAATGAGGTTCGCGGACTCGGTGTCGAGCAGCGAGCCGTGGCGCAGCGTGATTTCGGTGGCCCGCATCGCCATCGGCGAGTCGACGTAGATGTCCATCGCGGGCAGGCGCTGCTTGCGGTAAAGGTCGATCAGCAGGTAGAGCAGTTCCTGGGTGCGGCCGACGGCGAACGCCGGGACGATGACGTTGCCGCCTTTGCGCTTGAGGGTGTCGACGATCGCATGCTCGAGTTCGTCCAGGGTCTCGGCCATCGTCTTGTGCAGGCGGTTGCCGTAGGTCGACTCCACCAGCAGCACGTCCGCGTCGGCGATCACGGCGGGATCGCGCACGATCGGCCGCAGCGGTTGGCCGAGATCGCCGGAGAAAACGATCTTGCGGTTGCGGCCGTCAGCCGTCGACCCACGCCTCGATGATCGCCGAGCCCAGGATGTGCCCGGCATCGCGGTAAATGCTGCGGACGCTGGAGTGCGGTTTGATCTCGGTGTCGTAGTCGATCGGCTTGAGCTGCTTGAGCGCGCTGTTCCGCCTGCGCCATCGTGTACAGCGGCGCGGTCCCCTTGCCGGGACCGCGCCGCCGCGAGCCGGACCCCCGCTGCCATTCGGCTTCTTTTTCCTGGATGTGCGCGCTGTCGGGCAGCATGACCTGCAGCAGGTCGCAGGTCGCGGCCGTGGCGTAGATCGGGCCGTGGAAGCCTTCGGCGACGAGGCGCGGCAGCAGTCCGGAATGGTCGATATGGGCGTGGGTGAGCAGCACGAAATCGACTGCGCGCGGATCGAACGCGAAGCGCGCGCGGTTTTTCGGCCCGGCTTCGCGGCCGCCCTGGAACATGCCGCAATCGACGAGGAAGCGCGTATGCGCGGTTTCGACCAGGTGACATGAACCGGTGACCTCGCCCGCGCCTCCCAGAAAGGTAATTTTCATGTCGGCCGGCGGTCAGGTCGCATCGATGATCTCGAGGGTGCGGTTCACCAGCAGTTCCGCCTCGTCGCGGTCGATGACGTAAGGCGGCATGAAATAGATGGTGTTGCCGATCGGCCGCAGCAGCAATTCGCGGGCGAGCGCCTGCTGGTAGAACTTGCGCGGGAAACCGGCGTCCTCCGCCGCGACTTCGAATGCCCAGATCATGCCGGTATTGCGGAAGTTCTTGACGCGCGGATGGCTGGCCAGCGCAGATGCGGCCTCGTTGATGTGCGCGGACCGGGCCCGGTTGGCTTCGATCACCCCGTCCTGCGCGAAAATGTCGAGCGTGGCGAGCGCGGCGCGGCAGGCGAGCGCATTGCCGGTATAGGAATGCGAGTGCAAAAAGCCGCGCGCCGTGTCATCGTCGTAGAACGCCTGGTAGACCGTATCGGTGGTGAGCACCACCGACAGCGGCAGGTAGCCGCCGGTGATGCCTTTCGACAGGCACAGAAAGTCGGGCGTGATGCCGGCCTGCTCGTGGGCGAACATCGTGCCGGTGCGGCCGAAACCCGTCATGATTTCGTCGGCGATCAGATGCACCGCGTAGCGGTCGCAGAGGGCGCGCGCGCGGCGCAGGTATTCGGCGTCGTGCATCGCCATGCCGACCGCGCCCTGCACCAGCGGCTCGACGATCAGCGCCGCGGTTGTTGCGTGGTGCTGCTGCAGATGTTGCTCGAGCGCATCCGCGCACCGGATCGCGAATTCGCGCGCGCTCTCACCCTGCTCCGCCAGCCGCCAGTCCGGGCTCGGCACCCGCGCGCTCATGCGCAGCAGCGGCGCATAGGTGTCCCTGAACAGCGCGACGTCGGTGACCGAAAGCGCGCCTAACGTCTCGCCGTGATAGCTGCCGGCGAGGCTCACGAACTGCGTTTTTTCCGGCCGCCCCGAATTGCGCCAGTAATGGAAGCTCATTTTCAGCGCGATCTCGGTCGCCGCTGCGCCGTCGCTGGCGTAGAAGCAATGGCCGAGCCGGCCGCCGGTCAGTTGCGACAGGCGTTCCGACAACGCGACCACCGGCTCATGGGTGAAGCCGGCGAGGATCACGTGCTCGAGTTGCGCGAGCTGGTCGGTGAGGGCGGCGTTGATGCGCGGGTTGCCGTGGCCGAACAGGTTGACCCACCATGAGCTGACGGCGTCGAGATAGCGGTGGCCGTCGAAATCGTAGAGCCAGCAACCTTTGCCGCGCGCGACCGGGATGAGCGGCAGCGTCTCGTGCTGCTTCATCTGGGTGCAGGGGTGCCAGACCGCGGACAGGCTGCGTTTTAGCAGCAGCTCATTGCGAGTGCTGGTTTGCATTTTCTGGATCGAAAGCATTAAAAAATGTGCGTGCTGCATTTTTCGCGCGGCCTGCCGTCAGTCAGGGCAGGGCAGTTTGTGCAGAAAAAAGGAGTCGTTTTCCTTCATTCGCCGGATCCTGTTTGCGAAAAGACCGTCGCCGCGGTTCCCCGCCCTGGGGCGGATTCTCTCCGGTCAACCACCTGTTCGTTCGTCACGTTGCTTTGTTACGTGGGGCGCCGCGTTTGCGCTGGATTTTCATGCCTGAGTTTAACATCGCCGAGGAGTGAACCTGTCCATGCACATACTTGACCGCATCGAAGACCAGATCGGAGCGACCGGCCTGCCGCTGGTGGGGATTACGCTCGCGGCCGTGCCCTGTCCCGACACGCCGGTGATCCTGACGTTGCACTGGCACGGCTTCATCAAGGAGAAGCTGGTCGATATCGAGGAAGCCGATGTCGTGTCCTATACGCCGATCCCGAGTTCGGCGCTGCAGCTGAACGAGCGCTGGGGCGATCTGGTCGCGGTCGACCGCGCGGCGATGGAGGCGGCGTGGGAACTGGGCGCGTGGGATGTCGCCCGCGCCGAACGGCCGGGCTGCCTGCGTCCCGGCGCCGCGTCGAGCGAAGCGCTCGAGTGCCTGCAGGCGTTCGGCTCGTTTCCGTATGGCATCAACGGCCAGCAAGTGGTGGTCGCGGACGCGCCGGATGCCAACGATCTGGTGGAGCTTGCGGCGGGGCGCGGTTATCTGATGTGGATGTTCCGGCCGGTCAAAGGCGGCATCTGGGCGGAGTATGCCGAGGATGCCACTCTGACCCCGGACGGCCGCCGCAATCCGCCCTGCCCGCACCAACCCATTCCGCCGACCTGCGGCGGCAAGCACAAGACCATTTACCGCTTTGGCGTGCCCGCGGACCCTCGGCGTGCCGGCACGCTCGACAGCTGAGCGGCTTCGCAAAATAAGTAACCCGTTGTTTTTATTGTAATTTCTTACGTTAGCGTGCGCTCGCTCCGATAACAGTCGGAGCGGGGCGGGCTGCGCTAACCCCTTGTAAGTACTCCTCATCATCGCTATTATTAGCACTCGCTAGAGATGAGTGCCAACGGTGGCGCTCCGTAGTGTTCAATTATTCCCAAAGGAGATTCATCCATGAAAATTCGTCCGTTGCACGACCGCATTATCGTGAAGCGGCTGGAAGAGGAACTCAAAACCGCTTCCGGAATCGTGATTCCCGACACCGCTGCCGAAAAACCCGATCAAGGCGAAGTCCTGGCGATCGGCAAAGGCAAGGTTCTGGATGACGGCAAGGTCCGTCCTCTCGACGTCAAAGTCGGCGACAGGGTGCTGTTCGGCAAATATTCCGGCCAGACCGTCAAGGTCAAGGGCGACGAACTGCTCGTGATGCGCGAAGAAGACATCATGGGCGTGATCGAGTCCTAAACTTATATTGCACTGATTCAGGAGAACTCATATGGCAGCAAAAGACGTCAAATTTCATGAAGCCGCCCGCAGCAGGATCGTCGCGGGCGTGAACGTGCTGGCCGACGCGGTCAAGGTAACGCTTGGACCGAAGGGCCGTAACGTAGTGCTCGAGCGCTCGTTCGGCGCCCCGACGGTCACCAAGGACGGCGTGTCGGTGGCCAAGGAAATCGAGTTGAAGGACCGGTTCGAAAACATGGGCGCGCAAATGGTGAAGGAAGTCGCTTCCAAGACCTCCGACATCGCCGGTGACGGCACCACCACCGCGACCGTGCTGGCCCAATCCATCGTCGCGGAAGGCATGAAGTATGTCGCCGCCGGCATGAACCCGATGGACCTGAAGCGCGGCATCGACAAGGCGGTCACCGCCACCGTCGAAGAGCTGAAAAAGCTCTCCAAGCCCTGCACCACCACCAAGGAAATCGCCCAGGTCGGCTCCATTTCCGCCAACGCTGACTCCGATATCGGCAAGATCATCGCCGATGCGATGGACAAGGTCGGCAAGGAAGGCGTGATCACCGTGGAAGACGGCTCGGCGCTGCAGAACGAGCTCGAAGTCGTCGAGGGCATGCAGTTCGACCGCGGTTATCTCTCGCCGTATTTCATCAACAACGCCGACAAGCAACAGGCGATGCTCGAGAATCCGTACGTGCTGCTGCACGACAAGAAGATCTCCAACATCCGCGATCTGCTGCCGGTGCTGGAGCAGGTGGCCAAAGCCGGCAAGCCGCTGCTGATCATCGCCGAAGAAGTCGAAGGCGAGGCGCTGGCCACCCTGGTGGTCAACAACATCCGCGGCATTCTCAAGACCTGCGCAGTGAAGGCCCCCGGTTTCGGCGACCGCCGCAAGGCGATGCTGGAAGATCATGGCGATCCTCACCGGCGGCACCGTGATCGCCGAGGAAGTCGGCCTGTCGCTCGAAAAAGCGACGCTCAATGATCTGGGCCAGGCCAAGCGCATCGAAGTCGGCAAGGAAGAAACCACCATCATCGACGGCGCCGGCGATGCGAAGACGATCGAAGGCCGCGTCAAGAGCATCCGCAAGCAGATCGACGAAGCGACCAGCGATTACGACAAGGAAAAACTCCAGGAACGCGTGGCGAAGCTCGCCGGCGGCGTGGCGTTGATCAAGGTCGGCGCTGCGACCGAGATCGAAATGAAGGAAAAGAAAGCGCGCGTCGAAGACGCGCTGCACGCAACCCGTGCTGCGGTCGAGGAAGGCGTTGTTGCCGGCGGCGGCGTGGCACTGCTCCGCGCCCGTCTCGCGGTTGGCAAAATCAAGGGCGACAACCACGATCAGGAAGCAGGCATCAAGATCGTGCTGCGCGCGCTGGAAGAGCCGATGCGTCAGATCGCGTTAACGCGGGCGACGAGCCGTCGGTCGTGGTCAACAAAGTCGTCGAAGGCAAGGGTAACTTCGGTTACAACGCAGCCAGCCGGCGAGTATGGCGACATGATCGAGATGGGCGTGCTGGATCCGACCAAGGTCACGCGCTGCGCGCTGCAGAATGCCGCATCCGTAGCCGGCCTGATCCTCACCACCGACGCGATGGTGGCCGAAATGCCGAAGGAAGAGTCCGGCGGCGGTCACGGCCATGGCGACATGGGTGGCATGGGCGGGATGGGTGGAATGGGAATGTAATTCGCTTCGCGAATTACATTCCCAATGGGAGGATATGGAACAGGGGGAACCCATGGTTTCCCCCGCGCCCCCTTCCTTGGAAATATGGAGAACCCCGCTGCGGCGGGGTTTTTCTTTTGCATGGCTTCGCGAATTCCATTCCCACTGGGAGGATATGGAACAGGGGGAACCCATGGTTTCCCCCGAACCCCCTTCCTTGGAAATATGGAGAACCCCGCTGCGGCGGGGTTTTTCTTTTTCAGGGCAATGCGCGGCTCGGTTACAATGGCGCAGACAACAAGCCGGAACTGGCCTGTACACATGCCCATCGAATACACGCTGATCTCCATCCTGATTGCCCTGGTCCAGGTCGCGCTTTACCTGTTCGTGGGCCGCGCGGCGATGTTCGTTCTCGCCGGCGCGCGCCGCGATCAGAATTTCATCTATCAGTTGTTCAGGAAGGGCACCGATTTTTTGGTGAAGGCGACACGCTATATCACGCCGCGCATCGTGATCGACAAGCACATCCCGTTCGTGGCGTTTTTGCTGCTGGTCTGGATCGGGCTGATGCTGATCTACGCCAAGCGCTCCATTTGCCTGGCGCAGCAGCTGAATTGCGGTATGTAAATATCCGCCGCGCCTTGACGGGCAGCGGCTTTAAGGTTTAAATAGCGCCCTTTCGTTAGCGGCGGCCCGCTCTGGCGGGCGGTCGAAGTTCAAATCCGATTCCCCATCGGACAGATGCAGTACCCGGGGCCAAGTAGCTCAGTTGGTAGAGCAGAGGACTGACAACGAGCCGTTTAGGCTCGTTTCGGCGTAGGCTAACTATTCACGGCGCACGAGCCGTTAATGTTAAGGGGCCGAAAGGACACGGGCCGAAGCCACAACACGCCGCCAGGCTTGTTGCGGCGAAGGCTAACTTTCACGTCACCCCTGACGTTAAAGTTAAGGGCCGTGAGGCCCGGCCGGAGCCAAAATCCGTGTCGGTGGTAGTAAGTCGTGGTATGTTCGCAGCACAGTGGCCAAGTAGCTCAGTTGGTAGAGCAGAGGACTGAAAATCCTTGTGTCGGTGGTTCGATTCCGTCCTTGGCCACCAATTCCTTCAATTACTTAGCATTCTAATTGTAGTAAGTCGGATCTACAAAATAGGCCCCTTTTCTACAAATCATCAAAGCTAGGCGTGGATTTCCAAGTCGAATTTAGTAAGCTAAACACCTTCGTGACGTTAGCGTTGCAAGGCGAGACATTGAAGTCCCTAGCTAGTCGAACACCTAGCAACAAATCTCTCGACCCCTCCCACGTAATATCTGAACTCGCAGCCGGAATCCCCTCTGCATTGCTCGAAGCGTCGATGACGTCGTATTCGCGAAGTTTTACTGAATCAGAAATTAAGCAGCTTAATGCCCAATTCGATAAAGAAAGTTACGAATTTATAAAGTCTGAGGAAGAAAGTGGATTTGCTTACTTATGGGCAACGGCAATCATAAGGCTGTGGTCTCTTGTAGAAGCATTTGTTCGGGATAAAACAGTCGAAAAACTCAGCGATTATGAAAAGCTGCCTTCACACCCACTGCTCGACAAACTTGCGGCCAAAGCTGCCAAAGCCGGCAAGTTAAATGTGGTGGATAGAACTGAGTTTTTATATAACCGATTAGCTGATCTTATTCCGCGTTCGGATAGACGCGGTATTGCGCAACACGAAAAACTTCTTGAAGCAGTCGGGTTACGCGGCGATATACCGGCGACATTGCGAGAAGTCCTCAACGAACTATGTGAGATTAGAAACGCGATTGTGCACCGTCACGGGATATGTGATTCTCGGGTTAAGCAACGGTGCCCGGAGTTAGGGTTGACACTAGGCGCGCCTATCAGAATCCGTCATCTTGACTTTGAAATATATGTGTTAGCGGCCGACACCTACCACGCCGAAATATTGCGTCGTTGGGTAGCTCAGATAGAAAATGAAAAGGATTTAGAGGCTAGAGCACTGGTTCAATTTAATAGACGAATGGATGAACTAAGCAAATGGATAGAGGAAAGGCGAGCATTGAAATGAGTTCAGTCCGAGTAGCTATTTCAATGGCCTTACATTCTCCCCTTTTCGGTTCCTAGTGTAGCGCTCCGTCATCGTCCGCGTTTTGTGGCCGAGTAATTTTTGTGCGTGCGCTAGGTTCTCTAAATCCGTTACGGATTTCGTGCGGATACCCCGAAACTGAGAGCTAACTTGGACTGATTTACGGGCCGCTTTCGTCCGGGCCAACGTCCTGCCAGCGATGAGAAATTTCCCAAACGCTGAGGATAGAAAGGGGTATCCCTTTCACCTCCGCCGGACCCGCAACCGCTATGTCGCCCCCAGGGCATGCGAAGCAATGAGTGATCCGGATCCACGTCCGTATAGCCAAAACTGGTGACAGGGGCGACCAAGCTGCACAGCAATCAAACAACCTACTTGAGTTCCAAAAAAGACGGGAGCCGAAGCTCCCGCTTTGCTCAAGTCTGTTTGCTCGTGCTCTTCCTGCGACGAACAACCGCTCCCATCAGACCAAGACCAGCCAAGAACATGGCGTAAGTTTCGGGTTCGGGGACAGGCGCGATCGTGGGAAGGAAAGGGCGACCCGAATCCGTGGCAATGGTAAAACCGGAAAGGGGCGCTCCGGTGCTATCGTTCACCATGAAACTCGAAAGTATGGCGGTGTGCAGGAAGTCCGCCGATGCCGTGTCGCTGAAACTGTCCGGTGCCGTCGTATACCGATAGTCGTATCCCACGTTCGCTTGGACAGCAGAATCGATTGTGAGTTGGAATGGCGTTCCGAAAGTAAATGAAATCGGGCTGGTCAGATCGTAGTGTCCGTTGCTCATGATGGCGAAGGTGTTGCTATTGGTGTTCGCAAGGGACGCGTTGGTCCGCGCGGAAATCGCCAAGTAAGCTGAGCCGGTCGCGCTTGCGCTCCCGGTGACGTCCCATCCAAGCATCAGCGATCCCGTACTTCCATTACTGACGCCAACCGGAGCGTCGATCGTCAGGGTTTGATTGAACGTGCCGGTAGCAAAAGTCTGGAAAGCCTCGTAGTCATTGCCGGGGAAATCTCGATAGGCCTGGGTAGAGGCTTGGGCATGAAATATCCCGTAGTCCTGCACGGCCCGCAGCCGCCCAGGAAAAGGAAAGGCTGCCGGCCGAGTTGGTGAAGCTCCCCGTGTAGCTGGACGCGTCCCCGCTTGCACCAGGAACGATACTGCCTGGAAGTACATCGGTGCCAAACGCCCTCGAGGTGAATGATGAAGTCAGCCAGATAAACTCCGTGTCGGCGGTCACGGGATACCTCCATGCGGCCGACTGGAGCGTCAAACCGCTCACCAAGGTGCAGATCGACAGCATCCTCAGCAGCGACCATTTTCCAGAAACAATCTTTTTCATAAGCCCCCCCAAAGACAGTAAATCAGCAGGCTGACAAACGTCGTTGATTCGGAATGAATTTGGACGCAGGGCAGGTATCGTGTAGATCCTGCTTTTGTGCAGGAAGATCACGTTACTTCAGTTACATGATGGCATCATAGTCAATGGTTTGGAATATTGCAATATGCAATTCAGACCAACAGGCGAGGCGATACGTACACGCTGACCGCAGGGTAATTCTTCGGACGGCGAACCTATTCCCAGACTTGATCTCAGTTGACGATGGGTGGGTAAAATTTGCGACCGGCACATGGGTTTGCTCATTACATGATCGCAAACTCGCTCGGGATAGATTTTGGGAGCATTGGGGAAAATCTAACGTAAACCATCGGCTAAATCACGGCTGTGCTTAAACTGTGTTGAAGTGATTCTGGATTAACGCTGATTTACCCTGATTTAGGCAGGTTATGAAATTGGCAAGCGTTGATAAGTCTTTGATTACTTATTTAACATTTATGTTCCCGTCCGCCTGAAAACGAGCCGCCTCATCCCTCGTTTCAGCGCAGGCTAACATTCACGGTGCAACGCCGTTAATGTTAAGCGCCGCAAGGCGCGGCCGAAGTTAAAATCTTCGAAGAGCGATTCCGCTCCTGGCCCTCATCCTTTCCCAGCACTCAGGAATTCGCCCTTGATTTGGGCCTTCTGTTAGCTTCAAGCAGAAAGCGGTACCGTTGCGCGTTAGATATCAGTGATCGGGGGTGCGATGGCGCAGCAAATGACACGGCAGCAGCTTTATGACCTGGTGTGGTCAGAACCTTTACGCACCTTGGCGATACGGTTCAAGATCTCCGATGTTGCGTTTGCGAAAGCATGTCGGCGTGCGGGCATTCCGTTGCCAGGGCTGGGTTACTGGGCCAAGCGAGCGGCCGGCAAGTTGTCGCCACAGCCACAATTGCCGCGACGGGAACTCGGGCAATCGGACCAGGTCGAGATCGGTGGCAGCCGCTATGGTTATCAGGGGACGTCGGACGCAGAGATTCTGGCTTCCCCTGTGCCCCCGCCGCCGGTATTTGACGAGAGCCTCGACGAAGTTGCTGCCCGTGCACGCGAAATGCTCGGCAAACGAAAAATTTCCGCGACGCTGGCCAGCCCGCACCCGCTGATTGCGAAGCTGCTCCGGGAGGACGAAGCGCGACAGGAAAAGCAGCGGAATTCCAAGTGGCCGTTGTTCTCCGACGCGCCGCGGTTCGAGTCGCCATCGGCGCGCCGCCGGCTGCGCATCCTGAACGGATTGTTTCTAGCATGGGCGCGCTGTGGTTGCGTGCCGTCCTTGTCCGGACGCGATATCGAAAATCTCGGAGTGCGCGTCGGAGATCAGTATGTGGGTTTCAGCCTTGCTCCGCCGGATGCGTCACCCCAGCAGTATCCTCGAAAACCCGCCGACAGTGCCAAAACGAAACTCAGGCTGAAATTGGGCTGGCACCAGCCACCCGCGGACATGGTGTCTTCCTGGGAAGACCAGGACAACAACCCACTGGAAGACCAACTCTACGAGATCGCTCTCGGACTTATCATCGCCGGCGAGCGCGCCTATCGCGCGAATCTCGAATATCGCCATCAGTGGCGCGCCGAAAGAAAACGCGAACTGGAAGAAAAGATACGGCGCGAGCACGAGGAACGCCTGCGTAAAGAGCGCGAGCACCGGGAAAAACTGGAAAAAGCGCGGCGTGACCGTTTGCTATCCCAGGCTGCGGCGTGGCGGCAGGCCGCTGACATACGCGCCTATGTGCGGGCATTCGTGGAATCGCGTCCGGTGGCGCAGGATGCCAGCGATCGGCAGTCACTGGAGGTTTGGGCGCAGTGGGCGCTCGCGGAAGCCGACCGGATCGATCCGCTGTTGCTCACGCACCCGGAGCCGCGCGACTAGTAGTACTGCAGGATATACGCGTAAGCCCGATCGAACAAATCCTGATCGGTGTGCAGCTTGTATTTGAGCAGCGTCTTGCGCAGTTCACGCGTGCCCATGGACAGGAAAATTATTATGTCGGAGCAGCAACAAGCCGCGGAATGAGGTTCAGCTTCGAATGACTAAGAGATCAGTCGAAGCGAACGGACGTAGTGCGCAGCATGCCGGCGATTTGCCGCGCGCATTCACCCGCGCCGCTTGGCCGCGATCGCGCGCAGCGCGTCGATGAGCTGGCTGTCGTTCAGGTCGCCCATGCCGGCCTCGACCATCTGGTTGAAGACCGCGGACGCGGCTTCGCCGACCATCGCCTGCCGGCCGATCTTGCGGACGAACTGCACGCCGTAGAGCGAATCCTTCAGGCGGCCCTTGCCGGAGAAGCCGACCGGCTGGTTCTGCGCGCCTTCCGCCATCACCGCGGAATGGTGCGAGACATGCTTGCTGCCGGTGTAGCCGAGCGTGAACGCTTCGGCCGCGGTGTGCAGGTCGATGCCGGCGGCTTCACATTGCAGCATCGCCTCGCCGACCGACGCGACCTGGATCACGCCGAGCAGGTTGTAGATCAGCTTGTAGGCGGTGCCGGTGCCCACCGGCCCGAAATGGAAAATCTTTTTCGAGAACGATGCGAGGTAGGGGCGCAGTTCCTCGAGATCGGCCGCATCGCCGCCGATGTAGACGCGCAGCTCGCCCGCCTCCGCGGCGTCGGGCCGTCCGGCCACCGGACAGTCGACGTAGCGCAGCCCCTTGGCCCGCACCAGGCCGGCGAGCTCCATGACCCAGTCGTGGGAGAGCGTCGAACACTCTGCGGCCAGCGCGTTCGGACGCGGCTTGCCGGAAAGAATGCCGTTGGGGCCGGTCCACATCTCGCGCGATGCTTCGTCGTTGGTCACCGATGCGAAAATGATGTCGGCGTCCGCGACGGCGGCGGCCGGCGTGGGCGCCAGCACGGCGCCCGCTTTTTCGACGACCCGCGCCTTTTCGGGCGACCGGTTGTAAGCCGTCACGGAATGTCCCGCGGCCAGCAGGCGCAGGATCACGGCGCGGCCCATGTTGCCGACGCCGATGAATGCGATCTTCGACACGCTCAAGTCTCCCGGTAAATTACTGGCAAATCACCATGCCCTCGAGCGCGAGGCCGTAACCGAGCAGCTCGTTCATCTGCCGGCGCAGCGGCTCGGTCAGCAGCCACCGCGTGTACTTGCGGTTGAGCGGCGTCTGCTTGAGCAGGTTGCGGGCGTGCTCCCAGGCGCGCGCGAGCACCTTGTCCTTCGGCAGCAGCTCGCTCACCAGCCCGTAGTCGAGCGCTTCCTTCGCGCTCAGGCGCTGCGCGGTATACAGGAAGTAGCGGCCGCGGTTGTTGCCCATCAGCAGCGGGAAAATCACGTGCACGCCGTCGCCCGGCACCATGCCGCCGCGGAAGTGCGCCGAATCCTGGAACGCGCAATCCTCGGAGCCGAGCACGATGTCGCACAACAGCGGCAGCTCCGGGTGGCGCAGGGCCGGCCCGTTCACCACGCCGATCATCGGCACCTCGATGTTGAGCTGGTTCATGGTGAAGCGGCGCGATTCGGAGCCGAGCTTGCCCCACGCTTCCGCCGACAGCTTGGGCACCGCGCGGTCGCCGGACGGGGTGACCTCCGGACCCGAAAACTCGGACCCGATGCCGGTCAGGATGATGATCTGGTTCTCCGGGTCGCGGCCGATGTCGAGAAAGGCCTGCTCGATATCGGCGTGCGCCACCGGGCCCCAGCGCAGCGAGTCGCCCGCGGTGTGCAGGGTCATTTCCAGGATGCCGTCTTCGCGCCGGAAGCGCACGGTTTCGAATTTGTTCGCGTAATCCTCGTACTTGGTCATCGCATTCCTCCAAAAAATAGGTTTCAGGCAGCCTTGCGGGAGCGGGCAGGCTGCGCGCGCAACGCGTCCAGCTTGTCGTCGAACAGCGTGATCGGAGGATAAGCCTCAGGATCGGTGTCGACGTCGATCACGGTGGTTTCGTTGCACGCCAGCGCTTCGCGCACCGCCGGCAGATACTCGTCGGCGTGCTTCACCGTCACGCCGCGGCAGCCGCAGGCGCGCGCGATCTGGGCGTGGTCGACCGGCGCGAATACGCAGGCCGAGGTATGACGGCCGAATTTCACGTCCTCGGCGTCCTTCTGGTAGCCGAGGACGCCGTTGTTGAGCACGGTGATGACGATCGGAGTCGCCGTGCGCCGCGCCGTCTCGAGCTCGGACCAGACATGGGCGAAGGCGCCGTCGCCGGTCATGCACAGCACCGGCGAGCCGGGGCGCGCGATCTTGGCGCCGAGCGCCAGCGGCGGGCCCCAGCCGAGGCCGGCGAGGCCGCGGGGCGTCAGAAAGCGCATGCCCGGCTCGAGCGCCGTCATGTAGCAGGCGACCCAGACCGACGAGTAACTCGCGTCGGCCACCACGATCGTGTCCGGCGTCAGCACTTTCTGCAGGTCGGCGGCGAGGCGCTCGGGCCGCACCGGCGAAGCGTTCGAGCGCAGCAGCGGGGCGATCAGCGCCGCGTTTTTCTCCTTTGCCGCGGCGATTTCGCGCTCGAGCGCCGGGTCGCTGCGACGCCGCCCACGCAGGCGCTCCGCGAGCGCCTGCAGCGTGAGCTTGGCGTCCCCGGTCAGGCGCAGCGCGGCTTCATAGTTGCGGCCGATCTCGCCGGGGTCGACGTCGATATGGATGACCTGGGCCTGTTGCGGGAACATGGACCAGGAGTCGGTGCCGTTTTGCGCCGTGCGCGTGCCGACGAGAACCACGACGTCGGCGCGTTCGGTGAGCGGCCGCAGATGGCGGCTCGGCGACAGCCGGCCGAGCACGTTGCCGCCGACGCCGAGCGACAGCGGATGCGTTTCCGCCACCGCGCCCTTGCCCATGACGGTGGTCATCACCGGCAGGTGCGCCTCCTGCTGCAGCGCCGCCAGCGCGTGCGCCGCGCCCGACAGGTGCACGCCGCCGCCGGCCATGACGATCGCGAGCTTGGCGCCGGCAATCATCTCGGCGGCCGCATCGAGGCGCGCCGGGTCCGGCAACGCGCGGTCGAGCGGATAGTGGCCGAGGTTGGCGCGGCGGCGCGCCGAATGCGGTGGTGCGCTCCTTGAGCAGGTCGGCGGGCAGCAACAGCACCGCGGGGCCCGGCCGCCCGCCGGTGGCCGCGGTGAACGCCATGTCGACATAATCCTCGATTCGCGACGGCTCGGTCACGCGGCGGATCCATTTGGCGCAGCCGGCGAACAGCGCGAAATGGTCGAGTTCCTGGAACGCATTGCGATCCGTCGTCGGACGATCGACTTCCTGCACCAGCGCGACGATGGGCACCGAGGATTTCAGCGCCTCGGCCAGCGGCGGCACCAGCAGCGTCGCGGCGGGTCCGTTCTGGGCCGTGACGACGCCCACCTTGCCGGAGATGCGCGCGTAGCCGTCGGCCATGGCGCCGCCGGCGTTTTCGGTGCGATAGGTGACGAGACGGATGCCCGCGTCTTCGGAGGCCAGCAGTGCCGCCGAGGGCAGGCTTTGCGAGAAAATGACTGTCCACGCCGTGACGCGCGAGACTGTCGGCGATGATTTCGGCTACGGTCTTGTCCTTTGCCATAACTGCTCCTTGGTTCTGTGCGGTCCACAGGACGGTCGTGCCCTGGTGTGGGAACCCGTGGCGGCTACGCGAGTCGGTGGCGGGGTGGTCGTTACAAATTTATACAGTTGTATGAAAAGTGTCAAGTTGGCGGCCGCTCCGGCTTCTGGTAAGATGGGCGCCGCTGCCCGCTCGTTGCGCGGCACACCATACGATGGCCCGTAAAATCACAAAAGGATGGCGCGCCCGAGCCGCTGCCCAAGGCCCGGGAGCGGCTGCTCGATGCGGCCGAAACCCTGTTCGCCCGCTACGGCTTCAACGGCGTGTCTGCGCGCGACATCGTGAAGGTCGCCGGCGTGAACCTCGGCTCCATCCCCTATTACTTCGGCACCAAGGAAAACCTGTTCAAGGAAGTCTTCTATCGCCGGGCGATCCCGTTGCAGGCGGAACGCGAGGCGCTGCTGCGCCAGTTGCAGGCGGCCACCAAACACCCGGCCCTCGAGGACGTGCTGTGGGCGCTGCTCGAGCCGGTGTTTCGCGCGACCCGCGGCAACGAAGCATTCCGGCGGCTGCTCGGGCGGGCCTCCATGGACCCGACCCCTGAAGTGCAGGCGCTGCTGGCCGAGATTTACACTCCGGAATTCACGGTGGTGCCCAAGGTATTGCGCAAGATCTGCAAGGGCCTGCCCGCCAAAACTTTTTACTGGCGGCTCAACTGTCTTTATGGCGTGATGCTCTTCGTGCAGGCCGACACCGGGAAAATCCAGACCATTGCCGGCGAGAAATTCGACACCTCGCAACCCGACGAAGCGCTGCGGCAGGTGATCTCGTTTCTCGCCGCCGGACTGGCCGCGCCGGTTCCCGGACGCAAGCGCCGCCGCGGACGCGAGGCACGGGCAACGTCATTGCGGCCGTGACAATGGGTGTCACGGCTTTCCCTTATTTCAGTTCGACGCCGGATTCCTTGACGATCTTGCCCCAGCTTTCCACTTCCTGCTTGAGCAGTGCGCCGGCCTCCTCCGGCGTGGTGCTCTTGAGTTCGACGCCCGCCGCCACGAGTTTGTCCTTCACTTCCTTCGCGCCGAGCGCCTTGACGATCTCCCGGTTCAGCGCGGCGATGACCGGCTTGGGCGTTGCGGCCGGCGCCAGGATATAGAACCGGGCACTGACATCGAGCGTGGGGAAACCCGCCTCGGCCATGGTCGGCACATCAGGCAGCACGGCTGCGCGTTTATCGCCGGCGACGCCCAGCACCCTGACCTTGCCCGCTTTCGCGAGCGAGACGCCTGTCGCCATGGTCGTGAACCAGATCTGGACCCGGTTTGCGAGTATGTCGGTGGTCGCGTCGCTGGTGCTTTTATAGGTAATCAGCGCGATGTCCACTCCTCCCGCGGATTTGAGCATCTCTCCCATGAAATGAGACACCGAACCGAACGTGCCGGCATAGTTGAATTTACCGGGTTGGGATTTGGCCAGCGCAACGAGGTCCTTGATGGACTTGGCAGGCGATGCGGGGGACACGGCCAGCAGGTAGGGCAACACACCCGGAACGTTCACGGGAGCGAAATCCTTCAGCACGTCGTAGCGCACCTTGGTGATGAACTGATTGAGGATCTGGCTGGTGCTGGCGATGATGATCGTGTAGCCGTCCGGCGCAGCCTTGGCTGTAAATTCGGTCGCGATGGCGCCCGCGGCGCCGGGGCGGTTCTCCACCACCATCGAATGGCCCCAGTTCTCGCCGACCTTCTGCGAGATGAGGCGCGCGATCACATCGTTGCCGGTGCCCGGCCCGTACGGGACGATAAAGCTGATGGGCTTGTTGGGATAGCCTTGGGCGGCAGCCTGCCCGGCAGCAAGGCCGCATGCCGCAGTCGACACCAACGCCGAAATCGCAAAACGGGATAACCAGTTCCTGTTCATCACATCCCCTCCTCTATACTGAATTGTGAATGGTAGTGTTCTTGATGCTTGCGCCAAGCAGCGCCTTCCAGTTGTGCGGCAGTTTGATTTCCTTGCCGACCGGGTAGCCGAGAACGCCGTTGTGCGCGAAGACGTAGCAGCTGTTGCGGCCGAGGTCGCCGGTGACGACGATCATGTAATCCTCGGGTTCCCACACGATCGGCACCATGCGCTGCGGATCGTCGGATTCATGGAACACCCTGGGGATCCGCCCGGCTGCGTGCTCCTCGGCGAGGTTCCACGTCGGCTTCTGCGTCCAGTCGCGCAGGTAGCGCTCGAACACCCAGGCCGGCATGCGCGCGTGATCGAAGAGCTGCTGTTTCAGATCCTGCTTTGGACCAGCCGCCGGCCGCGATGGTCTCCGCGATGATCGGCGAGAGCAGCATCAGCGGCCGCAGCGTGCGGTAGCCCTGGCCCACCGTGAACATGATCTGCCATGAGTACTGCTTGATCACGGCGTCGGCGAGGTACGGCAGCAGCGCCTCCGGCGTCGCGCCCGACACCGACGAGATGTGGTTGCCGCCGGTATAGCGGCCGATGGACAGCGCGTTGGTGCCGGCAGGAAAACCGAACTCCGCGCAGTTCGGCGGCCAGCCGATCTTTGCCAGCACATCTTCGTTTTCGGCAATGACCACGCGCCAGGTATTGCCGAATGTGGCCTTGTCGTTTTTGTGCGGCAGAAAGCCGGCGACGTTGCGCAGATAAAGCCGCCAGAAACGGCCGACCGTCGTGTTGGCCTGAAAGCCGTCGCGCATCACGCCCTGCGTGTAATTGAAGCCGAGTTCCTTGATGATCGGGCCGTTGAGCACGATCAGGTTTTCGCCGCCCGGCGTGTTGCCGCTGTGCTCGACGCCGTAATCGTGATCGGCCATGGCCTCGACCGCGGCAACCAGCACCGGCATGTATTCGGGCCGGCAGCCCGCCATCACGCCGTTGACCGCGACGCTCCACACCGTCGCGGCGCGATTGTCGGGCAGCAGCACGCCGAGAACTTCGTCGGGCTGGCGGTCCGTGTAACGCAGGAAGGCTTCGACCTTTTCCACCGTCGGCGGCACGACCGGCAGGCCGTCGGACAGTTCGTGCGCGATGAAATATTCGTTCACGTCCTCGAAGCTGCCGCGGCAGACGATGTCGCGCGCGCCGGGCTCGCCGCCCACTGCCGCCTGCGCCGGCGGCCTGGTCAGATTGGCGATCACGCTGTCCAGCGTGACTTCGCGGATGTTCTTCTGCAGCACGTCCTTGCTCTGCAGGCCGGGATGGCCCGGCACCGGCGCCACCGGAATATTCGGAAAACCCAGGCCCAGCGACGCCGCCTTCGCGAGCGTCATGAAGCTCGCGCAGACCAGCGTCGACGTCGGGATGCCCGCCGCTTCAGCCGCCACACTCGCCCGCAACACGGCGGGCGTGCAGCTGCCTCAACACCCCATGCCGGAGACGACGGCGTCGACCCCCAGTGCCTTCAGTTTCTGCGGCAACGCCGCCACGATCGCGCGCTCATCGCTGCCGTGCGTGTTGCCGAACGTGCTCCAGGGCACGAACTTCACGCCGGGATAGCGCGCCTTGAGGCTCTCTTCCAGTTGCGCGAACACTTCATCTCCCCGGAATACGTAGTCCCAGACCCAGGCGATCGTCTTGCCTTCGAGCGTGTCGAGCCGCTTGGCGAGGGGTTTCACTTTGGCCTGGCGCGGACTGCGCGGCCACAGCGCTTCGTACGTCGCGCTTCTTGGGTCCGTCATATGGAATTTCTCCTCGCGCAAATAAACAGAGAATATCGCATCGCTACACCAGGGCATAGCCGCCGTCGGCCGCGCCGGTTGCGATGCGCAACTGCTCGTCACTGCGGACCAGTGCTGACACTGTGTTGGCGCCGCATGTGAATCAATCCGAATTATCGACATTCCTTTCTTGCGTAATTCCGGATCACGACGCCAGAACTATCGGTAGCGGCGGCCGTTCAGTAGCGTTGGTCGCGATGACCGGCGAACTCGTTGGGCCCCGGCCTCGGCGCAGTGAGCGCCTGCTGACACGTACGCGCGCCGATCGCGGTAATTTTTGTAATGCAAACGGGCAAAAAATAGTAGTCGTTCGAGACCGCTTGCGCGCTCGCCATCCCCTAGAACGAATCAACTAATAAGTTGTTTATAAACAACGGACTACATTTGAGTTCTGATTCCAGGATCCAGGTTGCGTCTGTCGGTTTGGCGAGGTAGGGGACGCTCGTATATCACCATATTATTAATTATTGATCTATGACAAGGCGAGCGATCGCGAGATGGCTAGACTTTGCCATGGAGGAGTATCGGCGGCAGTACCGCCAAAGTATCCGAGGCGGACGGCGCCACAATGCAGCAGAGGATATTATGAGCTTTCCTCCTACGAGCACGCTCGCGAAAGCCGCCCTGGCTTTCCTGATTGCGATGACGCTTACCGCAACGTCGGCAGCAGCGGCATCGCCGGCTTCGACGGCCGACCACAGCAAGTTCAAGGAACTGCAGCAAAACTTCCAGTCCGGGCCGGAAGTCACCAAGGCCTGCCTCAGTTGCCATACCGAGGCCTCCAAGCAACTCCATAAGACGGAACACTGGAAGTGGGAATACAGGAACGCGGCAGGCCAGCTCCTGGGCAAGAAGAACGTCATCAACAACTTCTGTACCTCAATAACGACCAATGAGGCCGCCTGCAATAGCTGCCACATCGGTTACGGCTGGAAAGACAACAAGTTCGACTTCACTTCGGAAGTCAACGTCGACTGCCTGGTCTGTCACGACACCACCGGCAACTACAAGAAGCCCGCCGGTCTCGCCGGAAACGTGGTCACCAAGGCGATGGAGTTCCCGCCCGGCTCGGGCAACATCATCAAACCAATCGATCTGAAGAAGATCGCGCAGGCCGTCGGCAAGACCAGCCGCGACACCTGCGGCGCCTGCCATTTCTACGGCGGCGGCGGCGACGGCGTCAAGCACGGCGACATGGACAGTTCGCTCGCGTCCCCCGACAAGGCGCTCGATGTGCACATGGACGCGCTTGGCCTCAACTTTGCCTGCGCCACCTGCCACATGACCGAACGCCACCAGGTGCCCGGCAGCCGTTATGCGCCGACGGCGCAGGACAAGGGCGAGGCGCATGTGCGCGGCAAGGACTACACCACCAACCCGACCACCTGCCAGGCCTGCCACGGCCAGGCGCCGCACAAGAAGACCGCCAAACTCAACGATCACACCGACAAAGTGGCCTGCCAGACCTGTCATATCCCCAAGTACGCGCGCGGCGGCGTCGCCACCAAAATGTCCTGGGACTGGTCCACGGCGGGCAAGATGGGGCCCGACGGCAAGCCGCTGACCATAAAGGACGCCAAGGGGCACCCGATCTATACCGCCGCCAAAGGCGACTTCGTCCTGGGCGAGAACGTCGTGCCCGACTACCTGTGGTTCAACGGCAAGGTGAAATACACGCTGCTCAGCGACAAGGTCGAGAAAAGCGACCAGCCCACCCGGATCAACCACTTCGAGGGCAGCGCCGGCGACGGCAAGTCGCTGATCTGGCCGGTCAAGATAATGCGCGGCAAGCAGGCCTATGACCCGGTGAACAAGACGCTGGTCGTGGTGCACACGGCGGGCAACGACGACACCGCCTTCTGGACCAACTTCAATTGGGAGAAAGCGGTCGCCACCGGCATGGCCTCGGTCGGCGCGCCGTTCTCGGGCAAGGTCGATTTCGTCGCCACCGAAAGCACCTGGCCGATCACCCACATGGTGGCGCCGGCCAAGGATTCGCTGCGTTGCAACGACTGCCACGCCTCCGGCGGCCGCCTGGAAAAAGTGTCCGGCATCTACATTCCCGGCCGCGCGAGCGATCACGCAGGCTGGCTCGACACCGCCGGCTGGGCCATCGCGGTGCTGACGCTGCTCGGCGTGCTCGGCCACGGCCTGGGGCGCGTCATCGCATCCAAACGCGAACAAGTAAAAGGAAACCGATCATGGCACGCATCTATATCTTCAAGCGCTTCGAGCGCTTCTGGCACTGGGCGCAGGCCGCACTCATCATCTTCATGCTGCTGACCGGCTTCGAGATCCACGGCACTTACTCCGTGCTTTGGTTGGGAAAAGGCGGCCAATCTGCACACCACGGCGGCGTGGACGCTGATCGGCCTGTGGCTGTTCGCGATCTTCTGGCACTTCACCACCGGCGAATGGAAGCAGTACATCCCGACGACCAAGAACATCGTCGCCGTGATGAATTACTACTCGGTCGGGATTTTCACCGGCGCGCCGCATCCTTTCCGCGTCACCCAGTTGAGCAAGCACAATCCGCTGCAGCGGCTGGCCTATCTGCTGGTCAAGTTGTTCATCAACCCGCTGATCTGGGTGAGCGGCCTCGCCTACCTCTACTACAACGACCTGGCCGCGTCCAAGATCGCCGTTCTTGCCGGCCTGCCGCTCGGCTCGATCGCGCTGGTGCACACCGCCGCGGCGTTCATGATGCTGGCTTTCCTGATCGGCCATCTCTATCTCTCCACCACCGGTCATACGCCGCTCGCCCACATCAAGGCGATGATCACCGGCTGGGAGGATCAGGACGAACCGGATCGGGAATCGACCACGGGCAGTGCGCGCGCCCAAGCGTCCGCAGCGAGCTAAGCGCGGCGATCTGGAGACTGAGGATCGCCGACGCAAGACGACGAGTAACCATTGAAGCACATAAATGGAGCAAATCATGACCACGAAACTATCCCCCATCAACGTTCTCTCGCTGTGCCTGCTTGGCTGCAGCCTGTTCGCGAGCGCGGCGCATGCCGCCGATGCTGACTGGAAACGCGGCCGCGTGTATTACCGATATGTCTGTACCGACCTGCCACACGTCGCAACCCGGCGGCGCGATCGCGCCCAACACCAAGACCGTCGCGGAGTGGACCGCCTACATGCAAGCGGGAAAACACGCCAAAGGCAAGGAGCCCCTGAATAAATACCTGAGCAAGGAGTACCGCGCCAGTATCAAGGCAACCAACAAGGCGGCCGAGAAATATGCCGATGTTCCCGATCAGCAGCTATTCCTCGACGTCAAGGCATTCCTGCTCAAGGGCGCCAAGGATGGCGACGCGCCCGCCAGTTGCAGCTAGCCCGGCGGCGAACCGCCCTTGGGGTCGCAATGCAAGCTGGCTTGTGAGGAATCGATATGACAACCGCAATCGCTCATGAAGCGAAACCCGGCACGGAAAACGCGCCCGCCTGGCTCGCGGGTTTCAAGGCGGACTACGAAGCCATATTCGTCGAGCAGTGGTCGCCCTATTTGGGCAGCGTCCTGGTCGTTTTGGTGATCGCGGGGCTGATGATCAGCGGCCTGTTCTGGGGCGTGTTCGGCGGTCTCAGGCTATGGGGCGACTGGTTCAATAACGCGATCGGCCTGGGTCCGCTGTTGGGCTTGCCGCAAACGCTGGATGGACCGCTGCAGGAGCGCATATCGCTGATGGACATCACGCTGCTGTTGGGTGCCTTCTGCGCCGCGCTGTTGTCGCGCCAGTTCTGCATCAGCCGCCCGCCCAAGCTCGAATACATCTGGGGTGCGCTCGGCGGCTGCTTCATGGGCCTGGGCGCTACGCTCGCGGGCGGCTGCACCACCGGCGGCTTTTTCACCCCGGCGCTGTTTTCGTCCCCGGCGGCCTGGGCGATGTGGGCGGGATTGCTCCTCGGCGCCGCGATCGGTCTGAAACTGTTGCTGTGGACCCTGGAGCACATCCAATGGGGCATGCAGGCGCCGCCGACGCTGAGCATGCCGGCGGGCCTGGTGTCGATTTATCCCTGGGTTGGCCTGGTCGTGGTGCTGGCTGTCCTCGCCTGGGCGGCGAATTGGTATTACTCGGGCAATGAAAGGCTGGTGGTGCGGGGAATCGTTATCCTGTCGGGCTTCGCCATCGGTTTCATTATGCAGCGGTCGCGTCTGTGCTTTGCGCGCGCCTTCCGCGAGCCATTCATGACGGCAGAAGGCGAAATGACAAAGGCGGTCATGTTGGGCCTGGCGCTCGGGATCCCGATTGCGGCATTGCTGTTTCAGCACAAAATGATCGATCCCTATATCGCGATTCCGCCCAGGTTCTGGCTCGGTTCTCTGTCGGGCGGAGTGGTGTTCGGCATCGGTATGGTGTTCGCAGGCGGCTGTGCCTCGGGCTCGCTCTGGCGCATGGGCGAGGGACACATCAAGCTGTGGGTCGCGGTGTTTTTCTTCGCCTGGTCGGGTTCTATCGCCAGCGCGCTGTTCCGCCGAGCCGGCTTGATCGTGAGTGAGGTAACGCTGGACGAGATCGAGGCGACACGGCTGGGCTACCAGGCCTATTTCCCGGCGATGCTCGGCGGTTGGGGTTGGGCGCTGTTCGCGAGCGCCGCCGTCATGCTGCTTTGGTATGTGCTGGTGCGCTACAACGAATCGACTGAAAAATTCACTGTAACCTGAAGGCGGATCATCATGAAAACGAAACTTCTCCAAAAAGTCCTTGTGGATGGCGATCGGATTGGCGTTGCCGCTGGCGGCTCCGCTGGCGCCGGTCTGGCGACGGCGCTGCTTTATGCGCAGTCGGCGCAGGCACAGCCCAAGGCCGGCTGGTACAAGAACCTCGTCGACACGGATTTCGTCAAGCAGCACGTCGAAATCCCGCCGCGCAAGGACGTGACCATCATCGATGCGCGCCCCGCGGCGCGTCAATACGATGTCGCCCATATCCCGGGCGCGATCAACATTCCCGACTCGAAGTTCGACCAGATGAAGGATCAGTTGCCCGCGGACAAGGGCAAGCTGGTGATCGTGTACTGCGGCGGGGTCGAATGCATGCTGAGCCACAATGTCGCCCACAAGATGGAGAAACTGGGCTACACGAACATCAAGGTTTATGCCGACGGCAATCCGGCATGGAGCAAGGCGGGCCTGCCGATGTCGGTCAGCACCGCCTACGTGAAAAAGCTGATCGACGAGAAAGAAAACTTTGTGCTGGTCGATGCCCGCCCCGGACGCCTGTTCAGCAAGGGGCATGTTCCGGGCGCGGTCAGCATCCCGGACAGCGAGTTCGACAAGCACGTCGACAAGCTGCCGGCCGACAAGGCGGTCTCCCTGGTGTTCTACTGCGGCGGTCTCGAGTGCAACCTGTCTGAGAAGGCTGCCGCCAAGGCGCGCAAGCTCGGCTATACCAACGTCAAGACCTATCCCGAAGGCTATCCGGGCTGGAGCAAGGCGTATCCGTCGGCCACCGCCGGAGCCGAGACTGCCGCACCTGCCGCTGCTCCCGCAAAGCAGGTTGCCGACATCGTGCCCGGCAAGGAAAAGGGCAGCATCAGCAATGCCTCGTTCGAAAAACTGGTCCGGGAAACACCCGAGGCGGTGTTGTTCGTCGATGTGCGCGATCCCAACGAGTATGCCAGGGGACACCTTAAAGGCGCGATCAATATTCCAATCAATGAATTGGAGAAGAAGCTCGACACCTTGCCCACGGACAAGCCGGTCATTTTTCTTTGCGCGACCGGTGCGCGGTCAGGCGAGGCTTATGACGCGACCAGCACGCTGCGCGGCGAGGTGAGATCCTATTTTCTCGATGCCGAAATCACGTTCGAGGCCGACGGCGGTTACCAGTTCAAAAAGAAATCATAGAGCCGGACCGGACAGTTTCATTTTTTTGAAAGGTTCGTCTGTGAGCAAAAGCTACAGGGAAATCACGCGGGAGGTTTCGGCCTCGATTGCGAAACTGCGGGCGGACCTGCCGGACACGACCAAAGGCTTCAGCCTGATGGCGAGGTCCGCCCTTCAGGACGGGGCGCTCAGCAAGAAGACCAAGGAGCTGATCGCGCTCGCGCTGGGTGTGGCATCGCATTGCGATGCCTGCATCGGTTTCCATGTCGAGGCGCTGATCAAGCTCGGCGTAACCCGCCTGGAACTCGAAGAAGCGCTGGGCATGGCCGTGTACATGGGCGGAGGTCCGTCGCTGATGTACGCGGCGGAAGCGCTCAGCGCCTACGAGGAAATGTCCGCAGGCTGACCGGGCGGCCGGTGTAGAATGCGGCGGGTCGATTCAACGAGGACGGGTAACCGTGAAAAAGACCGACCTGGAAAAGAACAAGGGCATGAAAATCCACGGCAGGATGCAGCAGGCCGGCACGCCCGGGCGTTTCGGCAAGGAATCTGCCGCGGTTCCGGACCGGCGCGAACAGCGCAAACTCGACCAGTCTCTCGGCCTGGTGCCGTTCGCGGTCAAGCTCAACAGCGATCTGGTGAAACAGCTCCAGGCGCTGGCGCAGGCGCGCCAGACCGGACTGAACGAGGTCGTGGCCGAGTTGCTGAAAAAAGGTTTGGGCGGCTGAGCGGTTGAGCCGCGCGCTCAGCGCAAAACAACGGGTGGAACTTTGACGGTCGCCAGTTCCACCTGGACCGAATTGTCTTCATCGGCCAGCCAGATCTGTCCCTCCTGAACGGTGCAATGCAACTGCATGTTGCGGCGTGCCAGCTTGGCCATGGCCTGGCTGGCGGCCGGCGGTATTCTCATTACTGTCAGATTTCGGGTCCGTTCGAGTTTGCTTCTGACCTGATCCCACCACATGTCGGCGCCATGCCCGCCATAGTTGTAGACGAATACCTGTGCCGCGCGGCCACAGGCTCTGCGCACGCGTTTCTCGTCCGGCTGGCCGACGTCGATCCAGGTTTCGATGGTGCCGGTCAAATCCTTTTGCCAGAGATCGGGTTCGTCATCGCTGCTCAGCCCTTTGCCGAACGTCAATGATTCGTCGGCGTGCAGCGCAAAGGCCAGCACCCGCACCATCATGCGCTCGTCGGTTTCCGACGGGTGGCGGGCGATGGTGAGCGCGTGATCGTGGTAGTAGCCGCGGTCGATGTCGGCGATCTGCAGCCCGGCTTTGAAAATGGTGGCGCTAAGGGCCATGGGCTACGACTTCCTGGTCGGACAAATAAAATTTCTGTATTGCCGGTCCCGCCGTCGCTCTCAGGGCATCCCGGCAGGCGGACTTTCAGTTTGCAGTAATCCCCGCCTGCTTGATCACCTTGCCCCACTTGGCAATCTGTTCTCTGAAGTGGGCGTCGAATTTTTCGGGCGTGTCGCCGACCGGATTCGCGCCCTGGCGCAGCAGGTATTCGCGCACGTCCGGGGAATTGAGTATGCGCGCAATCTCCGCGTTGAGTTTTACGATGGTGGTTTTAGGCGTTCCCGCGGGCGCGAATATGCCGTACCACGAAGTGGCCTCGAAACCCGGCAGGGTTTCGGCGATGGCGGGCACGTCCGGCAACACATCGGACCGTTTCGCGCTGCTGACGCCGATCGCCCTCAACCTGCCCGACTTGATATGCGGCAGCGTCGGCAGGATGGTTCCGAACATCCACGACACTTCCCCGCTCAACAAGTCGATCGTTGCGGGCCCCGCTCCCTTGTATGGAACATGGGTCATCCTGACCCCGCCGATGATGCACAGCAATTCCCCGGCCAGATGGGTCGCGGCGCCGGTGCCGCCCGAACCGTAGTTGATGGCGCCGGGTCTCGCTTTTGCGAGCCGGATCAGGTCGCGGACCGAACGCACGGGCAGGGAGGGATGCACCACCAGCACATTGGGGGAGGCGGCGAGCTCGATGACGGGAGTGAAATCCCTGAGTGTGTCGTACGGCAAGGATTTTTTCAGGCTGGGATTGACCGCGGTGCTGGTCGAGACCATCAGCAGCGTATGGCCATCCGGCGCCGCTCTCGCCGCAAGTTCGGTGCCGATTACCGTGCCGCCGCCGGGGCGGTTGTCCACGATGACCTGCTGCTTCCATGCCGCGGTGAGCTTTTGCCCCACCATGCGCGCGAGGATATCGTTGGGTCCGTTGGGCGCAAACGGCACGATGATCCGCAACGGCTTGCTCGGATAGCCGCCATCCTGTCCCGATCGCCACCCTGGCGGGCGCGAGAACGACCAGCGCTGCGACGCAAATGCCATAACCCAGTTTCGTCAAGCGGTCCATGGTTCCTCCTCGTTGTTGGTGGGCGCCTTCAAGCCCCGAGCGTGCTGCGCAGATGTGTCGCCGCTTCGGAGCGCGTGCCGATCCAGACGTCGTCGGCGCCTTTTGCCACTTCCATGATGCGCTCGAATATCGCCATGCCCAGCGGGCGGCCGAAGACGTGGGCGTGAATGGCGGGGTCCATTCTGACCGCGCCCTTCTCCCGGTTGCGCGCGCATTCGAGCCAGTCCTCGAAGATTTCCAGCATCACGCGCGGCGAATTGCCGTGCTTCATGTACAGCGGCAGATCGTTGACTTCGGTGTTGTTGGGAAAAGCCACGATCGAGCGCGGCCCGAACCGCACGACGTAGGGCAGGTCGTCGTTGAGCGTATCGCCGTGCCACTCGAATCCTTCCTCCGTCAGCAGGCGCGCGGTGCGCGGACTCGGTGTGCTGCGCGGACTGATCCAGCCTTTGGGGCGGATCCCGGTGGCCCGTTCGATGAGCGCCGTCGTGTGGCGGATGTTCTCGCGTTCCTCGTCTTCGCTGAGGTAGACCGGGATCACGTCCATGCTGTAGGAGTGCGCCACGACTTCGTGGCCGGCTTCGGCGATCTTGCGCACGATTTCGGGATGCCGTTCGGCCAGGATGCCGCTGACATTGATCGTCGCTTTGATGCCCTGCCGCGCCAGCACATCGAGCGCGCGGTGAATGCCGCGCCGGTGCCCGTACTCGGCCCAGCCGATCGCGTTCAGGTCGGGCACGCCGGCCTTGAGCGGATTGCCCATCGGCCCGATGCCGGACCACTTGCCGTCCGACCACCACTCGAACGAGACCCTGAAAAAAACCGCGATGCGTTTGCCGCCGGGCCAGCGGAAATCCGCGGGAGGCGGGATCTCTGTCCCGCCGGCATGGATGTCGAATTCGTTCGTCATGCTTTCTTCTCGTTTTCTAACGCCAGGCAAAGACGCCGGGGTGGTCTGCGGCCGTGAATAATACTCAACAAAAACAACGCATTACATGACTTTCTGCAGGGCGGGTCCTCGCGGGGATGACAAAACCCGGTCCCAGGTTCACTGGTTTTTCATGTCCTGTTTGATGATTTCAAACCCGGCCTGCAGCGCTTTTTCGATGCGGGCTTTTTCCTTTGCCGCGCTGGCGTCGTTCCATTCCCAGAAACCACGCTTCGTTTTCATGCCGAGCTGGTTCTTGTCCACCATGTCCTTGATCATCGAAGGGTAGGCCGACTCGTTGTGCAGGTGCGGATAGAGCGCGCTGCCGACGAGATAGTTGGTGTCCCAGCCGGACATTTCCTTCTGCATGATCGGGCCGCAGGCGATGAAGCGGAAACCGAAGCCGAAGCGCACCGCGATATCCACGCCCTCGGGGGACACCACGCCATCCTGGATCAGGTACAGCGCTTCGCGCATCATCGCGTGCTGGATGCGGTTGCCGACGAAGCCGGGCACGTCCTTCTTGACCCAGATCGGCGCCTTGCCGAGATCCTTCATCAGCGTGCACAAACCCTCGGCGATTTTCGCATCGGTGGACTCGCAACTGACCACTTCCACCAGGGGCACGAGATGCGCCGGCATGAAGAAATGCGTGCCCGCGATGCGGTTGCGCTTCTTGAGAGATTTGCCGATCTCGCCGATCGGGAAATTCGAGGTGTTGCTGGTCAACGGAATGTCGGGACGCGCCAGGGCTTCGATCTGCGCAAACAGTTTTTGTTTCAGCGCAAGATCCTCGGTCGCGGCCTCGATTACGAGATCGACGTCTTTCCAGGCGATGTCTTCCAGTCTGGCGTGCGCTTTAACGCTGCCGGCCCGGGCGGCATCGGCGCCCAGTTTTTTCAGGCCGGCTTCCATTCTTGCGGGAAGCGCGTCGCGCGTTTTCTGCGACGGGCTCATCACGTGAACGTCCCAGCCGCCCGCGGCGAAAATGATCGCGATGTCTCCCCCCATGATGCCGCCGCCGACGACGACTACGTTCGATTTCCTGTTTGCCATGCATGTCTCCACAAAAATGGGCCCCGACGGGGGCTCCGCGGAACTGAATGTGAGTGGCCGTGCTCACGGATTTTCCGAGCATGGCCGGGATTTCCCTGACGCTGGTCGTCCGGTCAAGGGTTTTTGATCCGGCCGTCGACCGTGACGCCGTCCGCCAGCAATTGATCGATCTCGGTTTGAGTGTACCCTGCCTCGCGCAGAATCTCCACGCTGTGCTGGCCGAGCTTGGGCGCCGGATGCCACTCGCGGCGGGTGCCGCACGACCATTTGTTCGGCAGCCGCATATTGCGTGTCCTGCCTTCGGTCGGGTGGTCTTTCAGCTCGAAGAACCCGATATCCGTCAGATGCGGATCCTCGAGCAGGCTGTCCAGCGTGTGATAGGGCATCGCCGGCACGTCATGGCGGTCGAAAATTTCTATCCATTCGGCGGTGGTTCTGGCCTTGAGCGTGTCGGTGCGGACCTGGAAGTAATCGTTCACATGGGCGAAGCGCGCCTGCACGCTGGAAAAACGCGGGTCGGTTTTCAGTTCGGGCCGGCCGATCGCGTCGAAAAACGCGAATGCCTGGGCGTTGGTGTTGGCGGAAATGCAGATCCAGCTGTCCCTGGTGGGGATCGGCTTGGCCAGCGGATCGAGCAGCCGGGGATCGCCGGTCTCGCCCAGCGGCGGCTCGAAGGTTTTCAGGTACATGTGTTCTTCGAGCACGAATTTGACGAGGTTCTCGAACATCGGGATCTCGATGGCGCTGCCTTCGCCGGTCTGCGTGCGCCGGTAGAGCGCCATCATGATCATCTGCACCGCGATCATGCCGACGACTTTGTCCGCGACGACCATCGGCACATAGCGCGGCTCGCCTGAAGCGCGGTGGTGCAACGCGGCCATGCCGCCCGCGCCCTGGATGATGGAGTCGTAAGCCGGCTTGTCGCGGTAACGGCCGTCCTGCCCGAAGCCGAACATGCCGCAGTAAACGATATTCGGATTGACCGCGCGCACGTCGTCGTAGGTGAGCTTGAGCCGCGCCATCGCCGGCGGCCGCACGTTCCAGACCAGGACGTCGGCGCGCTCGATCAGTTTCATCAGCGCGGCGTGGCCGGCCGGCTGCTTCAGGTCGAGCACGATGGAGCGCTTGTTGCGGTTGAGGTGCAGGAATTTGGCGCCCATGCCGGGCGTGACCGACCTGCCGTTCAGGACCCGGACCAGGTCGCCCGTTTTTGCCTCCACCTTGATGACCTCCGCGCCGTGGTCGGCGAGGATCTGGGTCGCCAGCGGGCCGACGACGACCGAGGTCAGGTCGACTATGCGTATGCCTTCAAGCGGTCCGCCTGCCATGATCGCTCCTACTCGAATTCGGCTTCGGCCGAGAGCGCCAGCGCATCGCCTGGATCGACTACCCATAGCCGCGCCGTCTTGTTGTCGGCCGAAGGCTCGCCGCACAGCGTGAACGGCCGGTTGACGAACAGCGGCCGCACGTTGCGCGATGACATATAGCGCAGCGGCGTGGACGCATGGGCCCGCGCGAGTTCGAACAAGAGCAGCGTGGTGAGGCCGCCATTCATGACCAGATCGGGATAGCCTTCGGTTTTCGTCACGTAGGGATGGTCGTAGTGGATGCGGTGGCCGTTGAAGGTGAGCGCGGAATAACGGAACAACAGCACCGGGTCGGGCGTCACCGTTCTCGTCCATACCGCGATTCCCGGCGCTTTCTGCGGCGGGGGCGGCGGCGCATTGGGGTCGGGATCGGCGCGATAGACGATGTCCTGTTCCTCGGTGATGGCGAGTCCGCGCGGGCTGGAGATGTCGGTTTTCACGGTCACGAACACCATCTGGCCGCTGCGGCCCTGCTTGATGCTGACATCCTGGATCACGGAGTCGCGGCGCACTTCGTCGCCGACGCGCAACGGCGCGTGAAAGGTGACGCGCTTGCCGGCGAACATGCGGCGCGGCAGCGGCACCGGCGGCAGGAAGTCGCCGCGCTGGGGGTGGCCGTCGGGCCCGACCTGCGAGTGGCGCACGACGCGCGGGAACAAAATCGAGTGCCAGCCGACCGGCAGCGGGTCGCCGGCCTTGGGGAAGGGATCGTCGCGGTCGAGCGTCGCCGACAGGCGGTGCACCGCGGGGATCGTGACGTAATCGACGGCGGACTCCTTGCTGCCGATCCATTGCTTGAGCTTTTCGAGGTCCTGGGTCACTGCAGCAGACTCCGTTGCATTGTCAGATACGCCGGCAGATGGCGTGAATTTTAAATTTTACCAACTTTGTCGGCGCCTCCCGGGGGAAGCGAAGGCCGCGGCAGGTGCCCGATCACGTTTGCTTTGCGTATCCCCAAAGGGATATTGAAAAGAACGCTTCCCGCGATTTTCTTGCTGCGTTCCCGATTCCTGCGGTTGATGGTTATCAGCCTTTCATCGCGGCGAGCGTTTTCGCTTCGCGCGCCTTGATCGCCTCGTAACGCCGGAGCAGTTTTTCGGCGCGCACGATGATCGGGATGTCGATCATCTTGCCGTCGAGCGAGAACGAGCCGCGCCCGCTTTTCATCGCTTCCTCGTTCAGCTTGATCACCTTGCGCGCGTAGTCGACTTCCTCCGCGCCCGGCGTGTATTCCTCGTTGACGATCGTGACCTGGCCGGGGTGGATGCAGCCGGCGCCCATGAAACCGAAGTCGCGCGAGCGGCGCACCATTTTGCGGAATTTGTCCCAGTCGCCGAAACTCGCGACGCTGTCGATGAAGCCGAGCGGCAGGATGCCGGCGGCGTTGGCGGCGATGATCATGTGCTGCTTGGGATAGAACAGCGCCTCGCCCGTGGGCTGCATGTTGCAGTCGAGCGCGAAGTCCTCGCCGCCGATGTTGCAGGCGACGGTGCGCGCGCTCGCGCTCACGATCTCGCGGATGCGGAAAAACGCATCGGCGGTCTCGATCATGGTGATGAATTTGGTGTGGCCGACCTGCATGCCGCGCTTCTGCTCGAGTTCGGTGACGAGTTCATCGAGCAGGCGCACGTGCGACGCGCTGTCGATCTTGGTGCAGGCGATGCCGTCGACATCGGGGCAGATCGAATGCTCGAGATCGCGCACCGCGAGCGACAGCGGCTGGTTGATGCGCACCACCACGTCGGCGCCGCCGCGCCGCACTTTCGCCGCCGCCTGCTCCACCAGCTTGCGCGCGCCGGCCTTCTCCGCCGGCGGCACGCTGTCCTCGAGATCGAGCTGGATCACGTCGGCGCCGCGCGTATGCGCCTTGTCGACATACTTGTCGACGTTGACCGGCACGTACATCAGCGAGCGCCACACGGGCAGTTCTCGGGGCATGTTATAGCTCCTTGTTTTTAAACATATTTATTTGAAGACCTACGGTCCGCCAGTCACTGCCCGGCCGCCCCCTTCTTGCGCTGCGGCCCCTGATAGATCACGTCCTGCGCCGCGAGTTGCGCGAGTTCGTCCCGGCTCAGTCCCAGCCCGGACAGGATCTCGCCATTATGCTCGCCCAGTCCGGGCGCCGGCGCGCGGATTGCGCCCGGGGTTTCCGACAGGCGCGGCACCACGCAATGCATCGGCACCGATCCCATTTCGTCGTCCGGGTACTCGACCACCATCTCGCGTGCTTTCACATGGGGGTCGTCGATGATCTGCGAAATGTCGTAGACCGGGCCGACCGTGACCTCGTGCTGGTCGAAGAACGCGAGATTTTCGGCCAGCGTCATTTTTCCCATGAACTCGCCGATGATCGCGTCGAGTTCGGCGGCGTGTTTCACGCGCTCGGCGTTGGTCCGGTAACGCGGGTTCTCGATCAGGTCGGGCCTGCCGATGGCGCGGAACACGCGCTCGGTCATCGGTTGCGTCGAGGCCGACAGGCAGACCCATCTGATCGTCTTTGGTCTGATAGGCATTGCGCGGCGCGGCGGTGGTCGAGCGGCTGCCGGTGCGCTCGCGCACTTTGCCGCTGGCCTTGTAGCTCGCGGCCTGCGGGCCCATGCACGAGAACAGCGGCTCGAGCAGCGGCAGGTCGATCACCTGCCCGCGGCCGCCGCTCACTTCGACATGACGCAGTGCGATGAGCGTCGCGTAGGCGCCGTAAAGGCCGGCGGTGCAGTCGGCGAGCTGCATCGGCGGCAGCACCGGTTCGCGGTCGGCAAAGCCGTTCATCGAAGCGAACCCCGACATGCCTTCCGCAAGCGTGCCGAAACCCGGCTTGTGCCGGTACGGCCCGGTCTGGCCCCAGCCCGAAATGCGCACGATGACGAGTTTGGGATTGCGCGCGAGCAGCACGTCGGGGCCGAGGCCCATTTTTTCGAGCGTGCCCGGGCGGAAATTTTCGAGCAGCACATTTGCCGTTTCGACGAGGCGCAGCAGCAGTTCCCGTCCTTCCGTCTTGCGCAGATTCAGGCACACGCTTTTCTTGTTGCGCGCATAGACTTTCCAGTTGGTGGCCATTTTGGCGACCAGCCAGTCGCGCAGCGCATCGCCTTCCGGCGACTCGATCTTGATCACTTCGGCGCCGAAGTCGGCCAGCAGCAGGCTCAGCATGTTGCCGGCAACGACGCGCGACAAATCGAGCACGCGCACGCCATCGAGCGGGCAGGCTGCATTGCGATCGAAATGTTTCATCATGGCGGAACGGTCGCCTTCGGTCTTCGATAGCCCGCGTGTTACGCGTCTGCGGGGCCTAGCGGGTATCGGTGCCGGTCGCGAGCTGTTTTTCGATCAGGCGGATCTCGTTCTTGATCATGGTCGCGAGTTCGACGACGCGTTTGTCGTTCATGCGGCTTGAGATCGTCGAGACCGAGAGCGCGGCGAAAGCCATGCCGCTCCGGTTGTGCAGCGCGAGGCCGATCGAGCGCACGCCGGCAAGCGACGGCGTCTCGCGCACCGCATAACCGATTTTTTGCGCGCGCCGCACCTGCGCGGTCAGGCTGTTTACATTCAGGCTGTATTCCGGCAGACGCGCGGCATTGGCGTTGATGATCTGGCGAATTTCCTCTTCCGACAGCGCGCCGAGAATCGCGAGACTGCCGGTGCCCACCCCGAGCGGGCGCCGCATGCCGATTTCGAGCGTGAAGGTCTTGATCGGGAAGGTGCCTTCGCGCCGGTCGATGCATACCGAATCGAGTCCGCTGCGCTGGGTCAGGAACACGGTGTCGCCGGTGGCTTCCGCGATGCGCGTCAGCGCGGGATGGCAGATTTCGCGCAGGTTGTAGCGCGGCGCCGCGGTGAGGCCCAGCTCGAACACCATGGAGCCGAGGAAGTAGCGGTGCGTATCGGGGTCCTGCTGCACCATGTTTTCCTCGGCCAGGCATTTCAGCATGCGATGCACGGTGGGGCGCTGCAGGCCGGTGCGGGTGGCGAGATCGAGCAGGCGCGAGCCGCCGCGGTTATGTGCGGCGATCTCGCGCACCAGCAGCAGCGCGCGTTCTATGCTTTGGGTGCCGGAGAGCCGCCCCGGCGCGTCAGACGATTTTCTGGCCATATGAGTCCGGATGGTGAGATCAGGCCATGATTATGCCACCGCGCGCCGGCTAGCGGAATAACTTCCTCTATGTTATCTTTTTCGGGCGATTTTGGTGCTCAGCTGGCCCTGACAGTCCATATTACGGAGGTCGGGCGATGCGCGCCACGCCGCCTCCCGCCAGCGCTGGCCACACACCTCTGCGCCGGCGCGATACCATAGGGCCGCATGCGCCGGCCACCCCCGCGCAGCCATCAATAAGGAATAAGGAGTGCAGCACATGACCGGTTTGTTTTCAGCGACCCCCGGGATCGCATCCGCGGGCGCCCGCTTTCGCGCCGCCGTTGCCGCGGAGAAACCGTTGCAGATCGTCGGCGCGATCAACGCTTACCACGCGCGCCTGGCCGAGCGCGTGGGCTATCGCGCAATTTACCTGTCGGGCGGCGGCGTGGCCGCCGGCTCGCTGGGGCTGCCCGATCTGGGCATCAGCAATCTCGATGACGTGCTCACCGACGTGCGCCGCATCACCGATGTGTGCGACCTGCCGCTGCTCGTCGATGTCGATACCGGTTTCGGTTCCAGCGCATTCAACATCGCGCGCACCGTCCGTTCGCTGATCAAATTCGGCGCGGCGGCGATGCATATCGAGGACCAGGTCGGCGCCAAACGCTGCGGCCACCGTCCCAACAAGGAGCTGGTGTCGCAGCAGGAGATGGTCGACCGCATCAAGGCGGCGGTCGATGCCAAAACCGATCGCGACTTCGTGGTGATGGCGCGCACCGACGCGCTGGCCGTCGAAGGCCTGCAGGCGGCCGTCGACCGCGCCTGCGCCTGCGTCGAGGCCGGCGCCGACATGATTTTCCCGGAAGCGATCACCGAACTCGCGATGTACCGGAAATTCGCGGACGCGGTGAAAGTGCCGATCCTGGCCAACATCACGGAGTTCGGCGCAACCCCGCTGTTCACGACGCAGGAGCTGGCGGGCGCCAACGTTGCGATGGCGCTGTACCCGCTGTCGGCGTTTCGCGCGATGAATGCGGCGGCGCTGCAGGTCTATCAGACGCTGCGCAAGGAAGGCACGCAGAAGAACGTGGTCGACACGATGCAGACGCGCAGCGACCTCTACGACTTCCTCGACTACCATGCCTACGAGCAGAAGCTCGACGCGCTGTTTGCCAAGGGCAAACCGCCGGGGAAGTGAGGGTGTCGGATCGAGTGACGCTCCCTCACCCGGGCCGTGGGGGCGACATGACCGGCATGCTGTTGTCGAAGGGGTTTGTCGCCAGCGAGGGTGACAAGCTCGCCGCCGTTGCCCGGGAGGCCGGGCTCGACCCCGACATCGTTCATCTTCCGGATGATCCCCGGGCCCGGCTTTCGCCCGCGGACTGCGATCGCATCGAGATCGC
This sequence comes from uncultured beta proteobacterium, assembly GCA_963734595.1. Classification (GTDB taxonomy): domain Bacteria; phylum Pseudomonadota; class Gammaproteobacteria; order Burkholderiales; family SG8-41; genus CAKKQX01. Next base: position 548,089 of record CAVTHV010000037.1, on the reverse strand, counting down.
CTATCTGACGCGCGATATTCGCTACGCGGAACACTACGCGGCTTTCGGCGACGCGGTCGTCGCGGCCCGCAATCTCAAGTGGGTGCACTTTGTCAGCGCCGCCGTCGATCAACATGCGTTTCTGCCTGCCTTGAGCGCGCGCGGCGTCAGGCTCACGACCTCGGCCGGGACCAACGGCGAACCGGTGGCGCAGACCGCGATCTGCGGCCTGCTGATGCTCGCGCGCGGCTTCCCGCACTGGATCGACGCGCAACGCCGCCATGCCTGGGAGCCGGTGCGCGGGTCCGCGGTGCCGAAGGACCTGCGCGGGCAAAGCATCGCCATTCTGGGGCTGGGGACGATAGGGGCGACGGTGGCGCGCTTCTGCCAGGCGCTCGGCATGCATGTCATCGGCGTACGCCGCAGTCCCATGCAGCCGGGCGACCCGGTTGCCGAAATGCATCCGTTCACGGCGCTGCCGGAATTGCTGCCGCGTTGCGACTGGGTGGTGCTCGCCTGCCCGCTCTCCGACGCGACGCGACGCATTATCAATGCCGGGACGCTGGCCCTGCTGCCCCGGGGCGCCCGCCTGATCAACGTCGCGCGGGGCGGCGTGGTCGACCAACTGGCCCTGATCGAAGCGCTGAAAAGCGGACACCTTGGCGGCGCCTATCTCGACGTGTTCGAGACAGAGCCGCTGCCGCCCGGCTCGCCGCTGTGGGATTTGCCCAATGTGCTCGTCACGCCGCACAACGCGTTGGCCTCGGCCGGCAACGAGCAGCGCGCCGCCGAAGTATTTCTTGCCAATCTTGGCCGCTGGGCACGCGGCGCCGCGCTGCTGAACGAACACACGGCATAGAAGTTGCCGCAAAAATCAAAAACGGGCTCTGAACGAAAGTCCGGATGGGCCGGATTAACCGGGATTTACACGCGGTTTCCAGGGTCTTAATCCCGTTACTGTATAAATCCCGTCGATTCCGAAGGATTCTTGCGGGACGGCGGCTTGCCCATCGTTTTGTCCGCGGGCGGCAGAAGCATATAATATACAGTCCCTTATTCCGGTTTCCGGCCCATGCAGCTGTTCGCTTTCGGCGTCAACCACCAGACCGCCCCGCTCTCGGTGCGCGAGCAGGTGGTTTTCCACGCCGAAAATCTGGTGCAGGCATTGCGCGACCTGGTCGACCGCCAGCCGGTAAAGGAAGCGGCGATCATTTCGACCTGCAATCGGACCGAGGTCTATTGCAATACCGAGGTCCCGGGGCTCGCGATCGACTGGCTTGCCGGCTATCACCGCCTGAAACTGCAGCACCTCGAGCCGTATCTCTACCAGTTGCCGCAGGAGAAGGCGGTCAAGCACGCATTTCGCGTGGCGAGCGGTCTCGATTCCATGGTGTTGGGCGAGCCGCAGATCCTCGGCCAGTTCAAGGACGCGGTGCGCAACGCGCAGGCCGCCGGCACCCTGGGGTTCCTGCTCAACAAGCTGTTCCAGCGCACCTTCTCGGTTGCCAAGGCGGTGCGCAGCGAAACCGACATCGGCGCCAGCACGATATCGATGGCCGCCGCGGCGGTGCAGCTTGCGGAACGCATCTATCCGAGCATCGCCGGGCAGAACATGCTGTTCATCGGCGCCGGCGAAATGATCGAGCTGTGCGCCACCCATTTCGCCGCCCGCCACCCGCGGCACATGACGTTTGCCAACCGCACGGCGGAGCGCGCGCAGCAGCTTGCCGACCGCTTTCTCGGCCGCGCCATCACGCTCAACGACCTGCAGACGCAGCTCGCGCTTCACGACATCATCGTGACCTGCACGGCGAGCCCGCTGCCGATCATCGGCAAGGGCGCTCATCGAAAGCGCGCTTGAAGGCGCGCAAGCACCGCCCGATCCTGATGTTCGACCTGGCCGTGCCGCGCGACATCGAGGGCGAAGTCGACAAGCTCGACGACGTATTCCTTTACACCGTCGACGACCTCGGCAAGATCGCCCGCGAGGGCATGGATATCCGCCAGAATCGCGGTGTCCCAGGCCGAGGTGATCATCGAAAACCAGGTCGACGGATTTCATGCACTGGCTCGGCAACCGCGAGCTGGTGCCGACCATCCGCGCGCTGCGCGATAACGCCGAGCGTTCGCGCCGCCACGAACTGGAGCGCGCGCTGCGCGCGGTTGTCCCGGGGCGAGGATCCGCAGGTCGTGCTCGAGCAGCTTTCACGCGCGCTGACCAACAAGTTTCTGCACGCGCCGACCCATACGCTCAACTATGCCGGCGAAGACGAGCGCGAACAGCTGGCCGAAGTGCTGAGGCGGGTCTACCAGATCCAGCGCCCGGAATGAAACAGGGAGCGGGAAACAGCAAGCGGTAAGGACCAAACCCGCGGTGCAGGTCCGCTGTTTACCATTCACGATTCACTACTCACCGGTTACCCTTACATGAAGCAGAGCATTGCTGCCAAGCTGGCGCAGCTTTCGAATCGACTCGATGAAATCAACCGTTTCCTGAGCGACGAGAATGCGACTGCCGACATGGAGAATTACCGCAGGCTCACGCGCGAACACGCCGAAATCGCGCCGGTGGTCGAGCTCTACAAGGCGTATGGCCGCCATGAACGGGACCTCCAGGAGGCCCGCGAGATGGCGGGCGACCCCGGGATGCGCGAGTTTGCGGAAGCGGAAATCCAGAAGGCGCGCGGCGCACCTCGAGACCATCGAGGCCGAGCTGCAGAAGCAGCTTCTGCCCAAGGATCCCAACGACGAGCGCAACATCTTCCTCGAGATCCGCGCCGGCACCGGCGGCGACGAATCGGCCCTGTTTGCCGGCGAGCTGTTCCGGATGTATGCGCGTTTCGCCGAGCGCAACGGCTGGCAGGTCGAGGTCGTTTCGCAAAGCCAGGGCGAAATGGGCGGTTACAAGGAAATCATCGCCCGGATCATCGGCCGCGGCGCGTACTCCAGGTTCAAGTTCGAATCCGGCGGACACCGCGTGCAGCGCGTGCCGGTGACCGAGACCCAGGGCCGCATCCATACTTCGGCATGCACGGTGGCGGTGATGTCGGAAGCCGACGAGATCGCCGACGTGGTGTTGAATCCCGCCGAGCTGAGGATCGACACCTTCCGCGCTTCCGGCGCCGGCGGCCAGCATATCAACAAGACCGATTCGGCGATCCGCGTCACGCATCTGCCGACCGGCATCGTCGTCGAGTGCCAGGACGACCGCTCGCAGCACAAGAACAAGGCGCGCGCGCTGGCCGTGCTCGCGGCGCGCATCAAGGACAAGCAGATGCGCGAGCAGCACGCGAAGACGGCGGCCACCCGCAAATCGCTGATCGGCAGCGGCGACCGTTCCGAGCGCATCCGCACCTACAATTTCCCGCAGGGCCGCGTCACCGACCACCGCATCAACCTGACGCTCTACAAGATCGCGCAGATCATGGACGGCGACCTCGACGCGCTGATCGGCGCGCTGGCCGCCGAGCACCAGGCCGAGCAGCTGGCGACGCTCGCGGAAGAAACAGCGTAGTCCGGATATTCCTGTACTGTTCCCAACGGTCATGACCCTCACTGTCGGCGGCGCGCTCGCCGAAGCGCAGCAAAAACTCGACGCCGTTGATGCCCGTGCGCTGCTGCGCCATGTGGTTGGCCGCGATGCCGCATATCTTGCTGCGAATCCGGATGCCGAATTAAGCGCAGCCGAACAGCGCGCGTTCGAAGCGCTCGTGGCGCGCCGCGCGGCGGGAGAGCCGGTTGCCTACCTCACCGGCGAGCGCGAATTTTTCAGTCTGAACTTCAGCGTTGCGCCGGCGGTGCTGATCCCGCGCCCCGAAACCGAACTGCTGGTGGAACTCGCGCTGGAACGCATTCCTGCCGCTGCGCCATGCCGCGTGCTCGATCTCGGCACCGGCAGCGGCTGTGTCGCGATCAGCATCGCCCGGCACCGTCCGCGCGCGCGGGTGACGGCGACCGACCGTTCGCCGGACGCGCTGGAAATTGCGGCGCAGAATGCGCGTGCGCTCGGCGTGACCAATGTTGATTTCAGGTTCGGCGACTGGTTTGGCGCGGTCGCCGGCGAGTGCTTCGACGTCATCGTGTCCAACCCGCCGTACGTTGCCAGGGACGACCCGCATCTGCGCCAGGGCGATCTGCTGTTCGAGCCGCGGCACGCGCTGGCTGCAGGCGTGGACGGGTTGGATTGCATCCGGAAAATCGTGCATGACGCGGACGCCCATCTCGCCGCCGGCGGCTGGCTGATGTTCGAACACGGTTACGACCAGGCCGAACGCTGCCGGGCGCTGTTGAGCGCTGCGGGATTGGTCGCGGTGTTCTCGCGGCGCGATCTGGCCGGCATCGAGCGGGTCAGTGGCGGGCGCGCGACGAACGCTTGACGGACAACCGGATTAGCCGCTAGAATAATACCCGACAGTGTTAGTCAGGTATCGGAGAAAATCATGAGTATTCAGGACATTATCAAAGAGCAAGTGACCCAGAACCGGGTGATGCTGTACATGAAAGGCACGCCTGATTTTCCGCAGTGCGGGTTCTCGGCCAACGTCGTGAACATGCTGCGCGCCTGCGGCGTCAGCAAGATCTCCTCGGTCAATGTGCTCGAGGATCCCGAAGTCCGCCAGGGCATCAAGGAATACGCGAACTGGCCGACGATCCCGCAGCTCTACGTCAATGGCGAATTCGTCGGTGGTTCCGACATCGTGACCGAGATGTACAAGAGCGGCGAACTGCAGAAGATGCTGCAGGGCTGAACCGCTTCCCCGCGGCAATCAACGGCCGGCGATTTCGCCGGCCGTTTGTTTTCGCGCGCTCCGATCAGCCGGCCCACGCGCCATACGCGTATTGTCCGAGCAGGACCAGCGCTATGGCAAACAGCGCGTAGCGCAGCCAGTAGCGGTAGGTGGCGGCCGCGATGCGGCTGCGGGTGCGGATGCCGTAGAGCACGCTGATCGCGGAAACCACCGCGAGCGGCAGCGTCACGAGCCATTGCGCAACACTTACGCCGCCGCTCGCGGCGAGCGTCGCGAATTGCGTGGCCTTGCCGGTGATGAAGCAGATATTGAGCGCCTGTACCAACGACACCGGCGTGAGCCCCAGCGCCAGGTAGTAGACGATGAGCGGCGGCGCCGCGGCATTGGCGGTCCCCTCCGAAATTCCGGCGATCACGCCGAACAGCGCACCGAACACCGCCTTGTGCCGCCGGATCACCGGCCAGTCGGTTTTGCCCAGCCGGTCGAGGTTGAGGTAGATGAGGAGCACGATCGCCAGCAGCATGGCAAAGGGAAAACCCGGAAACGCGATGAAAAAGCGCGTGCCGATGACCGCGCCAATCAGCGCATAGACCGGCATCATCCAGAAATCGGCGAGCACCGGCCTGAGCGGGCCGCCCTTGACGATGTTGGCCACGATGGCGGCGACGCAGGGCAGCAGCACGAGGACCACCGCGCTCTTCATGTCGGTCGCCAGCGCGATCAGCGGCGTCGCCACGATGGGAAAGCCCAGACCGAGGGCGCCCTGCACCCAGGCGGCGATCGCGATGACGATCACGATCCACAGCACGACGCCGGCCGAGAAGGTTTCGAATCCCGGCACGGCGTACCGTCTAGTGCGCCGCGGCTTCGGCGGTGCGAAGGCGGTGAAGCGCCAGCGCCGCGACTTCCGCGATGTGCAGCGCCTGCCGATCGGTGGACTGCGCAATCTGCTCGCGGCAGCTGTAGCCGCTGGCGACGATCATGGTGTCGGCGGCCGCGCGCCGCACCGCGGGCAGCAGCGCCATCTCGCCGGCCTTGATCGAGAGTTCGTAATGCTGCGGATTGAAACCGAACGCACCCGCCATGCCGCAGCAGCCCGCATCGAGCAGCGCGGCATCGACGCCGAGTTTTTTCAGCAGCCGCATGTCGCTGTCCATGCCGAACAGCGCTTTCTGATGGCAGTGGCCGTGCACCAGCGCGCTTCCGCCAAGCTGCGGCGGCTGCCACTGCGCGTGATTGAGCAGAAAATCGCTGAACAGATAAACCTGGCGGCTGAGCTTGCGCGCGAGCTCGTCATCGGGAAAAAGATTGAGCAGCTCGTCGCGGAACACGGCGAGGCATGCCGGCTCGAGGCCTACCACGGGCACGCCGGCGCGGATGTCGGGTTCGAGCACATCGAGGATCCGGCGCAACTGGCGTTGCGCGATATCCAGCATGCCGAAATCGTACAGCGGCCGGCCGCAGCACAGCGCCTGGCGCGGCACCACGACCTCGCAGCCCGCGGCCTCCAGCACTTCGACTGCCGCAGCAGCGGCGGCCGGATGGAAGTGGTTGTTGAACGTATCGGCCCAGAGAATGACTCGCCGGCGCTCGCCGGCCTCGGGACGCGCCGGGCGCGCGCGCCGGGTAAACCATTGCCGGAACGTGCGCTTGGCGAGCTGCGGGATCTGGCGCTCCTGCGCAAAACCTGCAAGAAATTTCGCTGCCGCGGAGAGGCCCGGCGTCTGGGTAAAAAAGTTGACGAGTCCGGGAGCGAGCGCGGCAAGGCGCGCCCAGCGCTGGATGAGTCCCATGCTGTAAGCCTGGCGCGGCCGCAGCCGGCCTTCGTAATAATGCGACAGGAACTCGGCCTTGTAGCTCGCCATGTCGGTATGCGTCGGGCAGTCGTTCCTGCAGCCTTTGCAGGCCAGGCACAAGTCGAGCGCCTCACGCACTTCCTCGCTCTGCCAGCCGCCGTTGATGGTCTCGCCGCGCAGCATTTCGAAGAACAGCCGCGCGCGGCCGCGCGTCGAGTGGCGCTCTTCGCCCGTGACGCGATAACTCGGACACATGATGCCGCCGTGCTGCGAGCGGCACTTGCCCATGCCGACGCAGCGCTCGATCGCGCGCGTGAAGCCCGTGCCTTCGCGGCCGGCGAAGGCAAAGCGGGTTTGCGGGCGCCACGGCGTGTAGTCCGGGCCGAGCCGCAGGTTTTCGTCGACCCGGTAAGCATCGATCAGCTTGCCGGGATTCATTTTTCCGAGCGGATCCCAGATCGCCTTGAATTCGCGGAACGCCTGCATCAGCTCTTCGCCGTACATCACCGGCAGGAACTCGGCCCGGGCCTGCCCGTCGCCGTGCTCGCCCGAGAGCGAGCCGCCGTATTTGACGACGAGTTCGGCGGCCTCATGGAGAAAATGCCGCCACGTTTTCACGCCCTGGCTGGAACGCAGATCGAAGTTGATGCGGGCGTGGATGCAGCCGTCGCCGAAATGACCGTAGAGCGAAGTTCGATAGCCGTGGCGGTCGACCAGCGCCTGGAACTCGCGCAGGTAATCGCCCAGCCGCAAGGGATCGACCGCGGCGTCTTCCCAGCCCACCACGGCATCGGGCGAGCCGGGATCGATGGAGAGCGTCGTTTCCGACGCGCCGGTCTCGCGTATGGTCCAGATGCGTTCGCACATCGCGGGATCGGTGATGAGCCATGAGGAGGGCGCGTCCGGCCTGCCCGCATACGAATCGATGAGCGCCTGCGCCTGTGCCGCTGCGCCCTCGATGCTGTCGGCGCCAAACTCGATCATGATCCACGCGTTTCCCGCGGGCAGCAGCCCGATGTCGTGCAGTCTCAGACCGCGCTCGCGCAGGCCGCCTATGATGCGCTGGTCCAGTCCTTCGGTTGCGATCGGGCGGAACGGGAGGATGTGCGGCACCGCATCGCCGGCGCGATAGATGTCGGCAAAACCGAGGACCAGCAGCACGCGCCGGCGGGGGCTTTCGACAAGCCGCGTCCTCGCCTGCAGCGTCAGCGCGCAGGTGCCCTCGGAGCCCACCAGCGCGCGCGCGACATTGAAACCGTTCTCGGGCAGCAACTGATCGAGGTTATAGCCGGAGACGCGGCGCCTGATGCCGGGGAACCGCGCGCGGATCAGATCGGCGTATTTGTCGCGCAGGGCTTTGAGCCGCCCGTAAATTTCGCCGCGCCGGCCGCCGGCGCGAATGATCTGCTCCAGTTCCCGTTCCGAGGTCGGGCCCACCCACATGCGGGTGCCGTCGTAGGTCAGGATTTCGAGGGCCTCGATGTTCTCCGCGGTCTTGCCCGCCATCACCGAATGCGCGCCGCACGAATTGTTGCCGATCATGCCGCCGAGAGTGCAGCGGCTGTGCGTGGCCGGATCCGGGCCGAAGGTGAGCGCATGCTGTTCCGCGGCGTCGCGCAGCGCATCGCACACGACGCCGGGTTCGACGCGCGCGGTCATCGCCGCCGCATCGATCTCGAGCACGCGATCGAGATACTTCGAGGTGTCGATCACCACCGCGACATTGACGCACTGGCCGCATTGCGAAGTGCCGCCGCCGCGGGGCAGCAGCGGCGCGCCGAACGCACGGCACACGTCGACCGTGGTGATAATGTCCTCGACCGATTTCGGGACGACTACGCCGATCGGAATCTGGCGGTAATTCGACGCGTCAGCGGAATAGACGGCGCGGCTGCCGGCGTCGAAGCGCACTTCGCCGGTGATGCGGGCCCTGAGCCGGTCGGCAAGCCGCACCACATCGATCGGGGCGTCGTGCGCGGGGGCGCCAACCATGGGGGTGTCGAGGGGGCCGTTCACCGAATCTCCGGAAAGCACGGCGCCGCCAACGGCGGCGCGTGGAAAGAGGAACCGCATTTTAGCGTGATTTGTTCCGGCGGTCGGGGAGCGCCTGCGAAAGCGAGGATGGTGCGGGCGGGCGCGAGCCGAGGGTTCGACAATGCCGGCACCGGATGGGAAGACGGCCGCGCGCCGGCCGCACCAGCCGCGCAGAATATTGTAAATATTATTATAAAACAACGTATTGCGGAATATGGTGCAAGCGCTTGCATCATAGGTCGCGGCGCGTATAATGACGGGCGGCCAGTCGCGCAGGCACCAGAGCCATGGTCATTGCAGCGGGATCAAGCGGGAGTATGGGTAAAATGACGCTTCCGCATGTCATAAACTTTATCCGGAGCTCAGAGGGGATCGTATGAACACGATGGCAGACACAAAAAATCTCGTGGCGGGCAGCAAACTTCGCATGACACCCAGCGAAGCGTTCGTCGAAACCCTGGTGGCGCAAGGCGTGAAGGACAGTTTCGGCATCGTCGGCTCCGCCTACATGGATGCGCACGATCTGTTTCCGCTTGCCGGCATCCGTTTCGTTTCCGTCGCCCACGAGCAGAACGCCGCGCACATGGCCGACGGCTATTCGCGCGTCACCGGCAAGCACGGCGTGTGCATCGCGCAGAACGGCCCCGGCATCACCAATTTCGTGACCGGCATCGCCGCCGCCTACTGGGCGCACTCGCCGGTGGTGGCGATCACGCCCGAGTCGGGCAGCCTGACGATGGGGCTCGGCGGTTTCCAGGAAACCGAGCAGATGCCGATTTTCTCCAAGATCACCAAGTGGCAGGTGCACGTCAATTCGCCGCTGCGCATGGCCGAACTCACCTCGCGCGCGTTCGACATCGCGCTGGCCGAGCGCGGCCCGGTGCAGCTCAACATCCCGCGCGACTATTTCTACGGTGAAAGCGATTACGAGATCCCGCAACCGCAGCGCATCGAACGCGCCGCCGGCGGTCCCGAGTCGCTCGATGCGGCGGCCCGCATGCTGGCGAGGGCGAAGTTTCCGGTCATTCTCTCCGGCGGCGGCGTGGTCATGGCCAACGGCATCCGGGAATGTGCCGCGCTGGCCGAATACCTGACGGCGCCGGTGGTCAACTCCTATCTCCACAACGACTCGTTCCCCGCCAGCCATGCGCTTGTCCTGCGGGCCGCTCGGCTACCAGGGCTCGAAGGCGGCGATGAAGCTGATCGCGCGCGCCGACGTGGTGCTGGCGCTGGGCAGCCGCCTGGGACCGTTCGGCACGCTGCCGCAACACGGGCTCGATTACTGGCCGAAGAACGCCAAAATCATCCAGGTCGACTCCGATCCGCGCATGCTGGGGCTGGTCAAGAAAGTATCGATCGGCATTTGCGGCGATGCGCGGCTGGCCGCGGTCGAATTGCTGGCCCGCCTCAAGGCGCAGGCCAAAATGACGCCGAACAAGGCCCGCCTCGCCGAAATCCAGAAGGAGCGGGCGGCGTGGAAAGACGAACTTGCAAACTGGCCTTCGCCCAACGCCAAAGGCCGCATCGGTCCGCGCCAGGCGCTGGCGGCGCTGGCCAAGGCGATGCCCAAAAACGCGATGGTGTCGACCGACATCGGCAACGTGTGTTCGGTCTCGAACAGCTATCTGCATTTCGAAGCGGCGCCTTCGTTCCTTGCCGCGATGAGCTTCGGCAACTGCGGCTACGCCTATCCGGCGGCGATCGGCGCCAAGGTCGGCCGTCCCGACCGTCCCGCGATCGCCTATGTCGGCGACGGCGCGTGGGGCATGAGCCTCAACGAGGTGATGACCTGCGTGCGCGAGAACATTCCGGCGGTCGCCGTGGTGTTCAACAACGGCCAGTGGGGCGCGGAGAAGAAAAACCAGGTCGATTATTTCAGCAACCGCTTTCTCGGCACCAACCTCAAGAACCCGAACTTCGCCGATGTCGCGGAAGCGATGGGGGCCAACGGCATCACCGTCGAGCATGTCGACGAAGTCGGCGATGCGCTGCGCGGCGCGGTGAAATCCAACAAGCCGACGGTCATCAACATGATGCTGACGCAGGAGCTGGGCGACCCGTTCCGCCGCGATGCCTTCCGGCAACCCAAGCGCCTGCTGCCGAAGTACAAAAAGTTCAGCGCCAAAGGCGTATAACGTTTTGCGCTGCGCCCGAAAAGCCGGCCTTGCGGCCGGCTTTTTCATGCAGGCTCCGGCTGTTTGCATAAGCCCGTGTCGGCCACTTTTTCGCGCATCCCGCCGTGAAACAAAATACGCCTGAGAAGACCGCCAAGCTCTCCGACGTCGCGCGGCTGGCCAAGGTGTCCACCGCGACCGTGTCGCGCGCGCTGACGCTGCCGCACAAGGTGAAGCCGCTCACCCTGAGCCGGGTGCAGCAGGCAGTGCAGACGCTGGGCTACGTGGCGCACGGCGCGGCGCGCGCGCTCGCCTCGCGGCGCACCCGCACCATCGGCGCGGTGATTCCGACGCTCAACAACGCGATTTTCGCCAACACCATCCACGCCCTGCAGAAGACGCTGGACGAGGCCGGCTACATGCTGCTCTTGGCGTCCCACGAATTCGATGCCGATATCGAGGTGCGCGCGACGCGCGCGCTGATCGAACGCGGCATCGACGGCCTGGTGCTGCTGGGCACGACGCATCCGCCGAGCGTGTTCCAGATGATCAAGGCGCACCACCTGCCGTATGTGCTGACCTGGGCGCTGGATGAGAGCGGCCGGCATCCCTGCGTCGGCTTCAACAACCGCGCGGCGGCGATCCGGCTTGCCGACTATCTGCTCGATCTCGGGCACCGCGAGTTCGCGATGATCTCCGGCATCACCGCCCCCAACGAGCGGGCCAAGGAGCGGCTGGACGGCGTGCGCGAAGCGATTGCCGCGCGCGGCGCGCGGCTGCCGGCGGCGCGCATCGTCGAAAAACCGTTCACGCTGTCGGCCGGGCGCGAAGGCCTGCGCGAGGTGATGACCGGTCCGCAGTTGCCGACCGCGGTGATTTGCGGCAACGACGTGCTGGCGATCGGCGCGATGGCGGAATGCGGCGCGCTCGGCATGGCCGTCCCGCAGCAGGTGTCGATCACCGGTTTCGACGACATGGAAATCGCTTCGCTGATGACGCCGGGGCTGACCACCGTGCATTTCCCGACCACCGAACTGGGCACCTATGCTGCCCAGCACCTGCTGTCACGGCTGGCGGGGAAAGACGTGGATCCGCTGCGCGAGCTGCCGGTGGAATTGATCGTGCGCGGCACGACCGCGCCGCCGCCCGCGCGCTGAAGGAAAAGAATTAGCCGCCAAGGCGCCAAGACGCCAAGGAATTGAACCGCCAAGGCCGCCAAGCACGCCAAGAAAAACAAAAAATAACTGAGGATGGGGAGCGTGAGCGCGGGAGATTCGATTCCCCTCTGCGCACTGATTACTGAGTTAGCGTTGACGCTGAACCCGACGGTCGCGCTTCTGTGCTCGTTTTGGTTTGGAATTTCTTGGCGTGCTTGGCGGCCTTGGCGGTTAAATAAGGTTTTACAACCCCTTGCGCGCCTTGACGATCGCCGCCTTCACCCGCGCCGGCGCGGTGCCGCCGATGTGGCTGCGGCTGGCGAGCGAGCCTTCGAGCGTCAGCGCCTCGAACACGTCCTTGTCGATCAGCGGCGAGAACTGCCGCAGGTCGGCGAGCTTGAGGTCCGAGAGGTCGCAGCCGCGGGTTTCGGCGAAGCGCACCGCCTGCGCCACCGCTTCGTGCGCCTCGCGGAACGGCACGCCTTTCTTGACCAGGTAGTCGGCGAGGTCGGTGGCGGTGGCATAGCCCTGCAATGCCGCGGCGCGCATCGCGTCGCGGTTGACCTTGATGCCGCCCAGCATGTCGGTGAATACGGCGAGGCTCATCATCAGCGTGTCCACCGTGTCGAACAGCGGTTCCTTGTCTTCCTGGTTGTCCTTGTTGTAAGCGAGCGGCTGCGCTTTCATCAGCGTCAGCAGCGCCACCAGGTGGCCGTTGACGCGCCCGGTCTTGCCGCGGATCAGCTCCGCCACGTCGGGGTTCTTTTTCTGCGGCATGATCGACGAGCCGGTGCAGAAGCGGTCGGCAATGTCGATGAAGCCGAAGCGCGGGTTCATCCACAGGATCAGCTCCTCGCAGAAGCGCGACAGGTGCGTCATCAGCAGCGCCGCGCCGGCGCAGAATTCGATCGCGAAGTCGCGATCGGACACGGCGTCGAGCGAATTTTCGCACACGCCGTCGAAACCCAGCTCCTTGGCCACCATCTGGCGGTCGATCGGGAACGAGGTGCCGGCGAGCGCGGCGGCGCCGAGCGGCAGCTTGTTGACGCGCCTGCGGCATTCGGCGAAGCGCTGCGCGTCGCGCGCGAGCATTTCGAAATAGGCGAGCAGATGATGGGCGAACGACACCGGCTGCGCCACCTGCAGGTGGGTGAAGCCCGGCATCACGGTTTCGGTGTGCTTGTCGGCAAGATCGAGCAGGGCGCGCTGCAGCGCCTTGATCAGCGTCAGCGCGTGGTCGATCGAGGCGCGCAGATAAAGCCGCACGTCGGTCGCGACCTGGTCGTTGCGGGAGCGCGCGGTGTGCAGGCGCTTGCCCGCGTCGCCGGCGAGATCGGTCAGCCGCCGCTCGATGTTGAGATGCACGTCTTCGAGATCGAGCGACCACGGAAAGCTGCCGCCGCGGATCTCCTCCAGGATCTGCGCCAGGCCTTTTTCGATGGCGTCGAGATCGGCCTTGGAGAGAATGCCGACCGCATGGAGCATGCGCGCGTGAGCGACCGAGCCCTCGATGTCGAACTCGGCCAGGCGCTGGTCGAAGGCGACCGACGCGGTAAATTGCTTGACGAGGTCGGTCACCGGCTCGCTGAACCGTCCCGACCACGGCTTGTTCTTGCCGCCGGCATTTGTCTTTATTGCTCACGGTGTTGGGCCTGTTAGAATGGTTGCCGCATGGCCAGCATTGTAAATCAAAATGCCTACGGCAGCGCCCTGCCGAATTTCCGCAACCTCGGGATTTTGCTGCGCATTCTGCTGATCGTGAACGTGGCCGCCCTTGCCGCGGCGCTGGTGAAGAGCGCAACGCTGCACGGGATGTGGAACGAGCTGCTCGAAATTTCCGCCGTGGTGCAGCCGCTGCTGATCCTGAGCCTGCTCGCGCTGATGGCGCTCAACGGCGTGCTCAAGCGGCTGCCGTATCGTCTCGGCATGCTGGCGGTGATCGTGCTCGAGCTGGCGCTCACGGCGCTGCTGTATGCCGCCGCGCGCCCGCTGCTGACGGAAGCCGCGCCGCTGCAGCGCTATTGGCTGCTCGTGTTCATCGTCACGGTCATGCTGCTCGTCTATTTCGACCTGCGCGGCCGCGCGCTGTCGCCGGCGCTGACGGAAGCGCGGCTGCAGGCGCTGCAGGCGCGGATCCGGCCGCATTTTCTGTTCAACAGCATCAACGCCGTGCTGTCGCTGATACGCCAGGACCCGAAGCGCGCCGAAGTCGCGCTCGAAGACATGGCCGACCTGTTCCGGGTGCTGATGGCGGACAACCGCGAACTGACGCCGCTCGCGCGCGAGGTCGAGCTGTGCCGCCAGTATCTCGATCTGGAGCAGTTGCGCCTGGGCGAGCGGCTGCAAAGTCGAGTGGCATATCGACAAAATGCCGGGGGACGCGCTGATTCCCCCGCTGGTGCTGCAGCCGCTGCTCGAGAACGCGGTCTATCACGGCATCGAGCCGCGCAGCCGAGCCCGGCGTCATCAGCATCAACATCTACGCCGCCCGGGAGCAGGTGCACGCTGGTGCTGCGCAATCCCTATCAGCACCGAGGGCAACCACCACGCCGGCAACAAGATGGCGCTCGGCAACATCCGCGAGCGGCTGCAGCTGCACTTCGATGCCGAAGCCAGCGCTGTCCAGCCAGGATCGGCGATGAGCGCCTATCAGGTGCACATCGTCATCCCGTACGTGAAGGCGAAGACGACATGAGCGAGGCGCCGCAGTCATGGGTCGTCATCGTCGACGACGAGGCGCCGGCGCGCGCCGCATGCGCGATCTGCTCGCCGATTGCGCGCAGGCGTGCCGCTCGTGGTCGCCGGCGAGGCGGCGAGCGGCCGGGCCGCGGTGGACCTGCTGTCATCGCGGCCCGCCGACGTGGTGCTGCTCGATATCCGCATGCCGGAGATGGACGGCATCGAAGCCGCGCAGCACCTGCAGAAGCTCGAGCCGCCGCCGGCGGTGATTTTCACCACGGCCTACGATGCCTACGCGCATCCGCGCCTTCGAAGTGCACGCGGTCGACTATCTGCTGAAGCCGATCCGCGCCGACGCGGCTGCAGGAGGCGCTCTCGCGGGCGCGCTCGGCAAAGCCGCCCGAGCGTCGGCGTGCTGCGCGAGTTGCAGCCGGCCGCGCGCGCGTTCCTCTCCGCGCAGGAACGCGGCAAAATCCACCTGATTGCCATCGGCGACGTGGTCTATCTCAAGGCCGAGCTCAAGTACGTGACGGTGCGCACCGCGGAGCGCGAGTACCTGATCGAGGAATCGCTCACCGCGCTCGAGCAGGAATATGCGCGAGCGCTTCGTGCGCGTGCATCGCAACTGCCTGGTGGCGCGCGACGCGATCCGCGGTTTCGAGCGTGCCGAAGGCGACAGCGTCGAGGGGCAATGGGTGGTATTGCTCGAAGGTTGCGATGAGAAGATCGCGGTGAGCCGGCGCCAGCAGCACATGGTGCGGGAATTCGGCCGGTGAGAACGATTGCCGCGCCCGATCGTGCTCGTTTCGGGACGGAATGCCGACGCATGAAGGCTGATGCATCGATCGTCGCGCTGATCATGGTTTTTGTCCTGCCGGCGGCCGCGGCGGAGCCGTTCGCGTTCAGCGACATCCGGCTTGGCGCGGGCTACAACAAACTCGCGCAGCAACTCGATTTCAGGGACATCGAAGGCGCGCTGCGCGAGGCGCGGGAACGCGGGGCGGCGAAACCCGATCTCGGCCGGCGCGGCTACGGCTGCATGCGCCGCGACGATCCGTACGCCGACATCACCTGCGTCTCACACGAAGAAAAAATCGCCGGCATCGCAACGCGTGAAATCCGGCTGCAATTTCTGGACGGCATACTGCAGCAGTTTTCGATCACCGCCGAGATCGGACATTTCGACGCCGTGATGCAGGCGGTGGGCGCCCGGTACGGCGCGCCGCAGGTCGGGCCGGCTGAGAAGAGCAGCGGCGCGACGTACTCCTGGCGCAACGGCGAATCGAAAATCACCGGCTACGCCGGCAAGGACCTCGTGTTCGTGTCGTTCGAGCTGGCCTCCTACGCCGCAGCCACCGCGCGCAAGCAAGAACGCGGTGGTGCGCAGGAGTGCCGCTAGGTTCTAACGCGTGCCGCGCATCCTGATCAGCCCCTCATCGATCGCCTGCTGAAGGTAGAGGCGATAAAAATCCTCCGCCATCAGGCCGACGATGGGGGAGGCGACCGGCCTGCCGCCATCGTCCATCACGATCACCGTGGGCACCTTCTTCACCTGGTAGCGCTGCGAGAATTCCCGGTGCGAGATGGTCTGTCCCCCGAAGTCGCGCAGAGTTGATTCGCTGTCGATATCGACTTCAATGATGATCACTTTGTCGCGCAGTTCGGCGCTTCGGTCCATAGGAACCAGGTAATCGCGCTTGGCGGCATCACAGTACCTGCAGCTCGCCTGCGTGAAGGCAATCATGATGGGGGTGCGGTATTCGCGCGCCTGCCGGGCGACGGCCGCGAGGTCATCGGCAAGGCGCAACTCACCTGTGGATTGCGCCGCGGCGGCTGCGGCGACACATGCTAAAATCGCAGCGATCCAGACGCGTCTGACAAACTCATTAAATATCATGGTAATAGCCAATAGTGCAGGAGCGGGGCTGCCCGGGCGCGTGGTGATAGCCTCGCGCGAGAGCGCGCTCGCCATGTGGCAGGCACATCATATCCAGTCGCGGCTTGCGGCATTATATCCGCGAATCGAAATCTCGATTCTCGGCATGACGACCGAGGGCGATCGCAGGCTCGGCACTTCGCTGTCCAGGATCGGCGGCAAGGGGTTGTTCGTCAAAGAGCTCGAGGATGCGCTCGAGCAGGGCCGCGCTGATATCGCGGTGCACTCGGTGAAAGACGTGCCGATGACCCTGCCGCCGGGATTCGCTCTTGCCGCGATCACCGAGCGCGCCGATCCGCGCGACGCGCTGGTTTCCAATCGCTATCGAAGCCTGGTCGAGCTGCCGGCGGGCGGCCGCGTCGGCACCTCCAGCCTGCGCCGCGAAAGCCAGCTGCGGGCCCGCTATCCGCGGCTCGTCATCGAGCCGTTGCGCGGCAATGTGCAGACCCGGCTCAGGAAACTGGATGAAGGGCAATACGACGCGATCATTCTCGCCGCGGCGGGGTTAAAGCGCCTCGATCTCGAGCAACGCATTACCGCGCTGCTCACGCCCGAGGAAAGCCTGCCGGCGGTGGGCCAGGGTGCGCTTGGCATCGAATGCCGCGCCGGGCGCGAGGATCTGATCCGGCTGCTGGCGCCCCTCAACCATCACGCCACCGCATCGTGCGTGAGCGCGGAGCGGGCGTTGTCGCGCGCGCTTGCCGGCAGCTGCAACGTGCCGCTCGGCGGTTTCGCGGAAATCAGCGGCGAGCGCTTGCGGCTGCGCGGCTTTGTCGGCTCGCCCGACGGCAAACGGCTGGCGCGCGCGGAGCTGGAAGGCCCGGCCGCCGACGCCGAGGCGCTCGGCACGGCGCTGGCGGAAAAACTCAAGGCACAGGGCGCCACTGCAATCCTCGCCGCACTCGAGGAGAGCGCTGCGCATGAGCGCCGCTGAGCGCGGCGTCCTGGCGGGACGCGGCATCGTCATTACCCGCCCCGCGCATCAGGCGCAGCCGCTGGCCGATTTGATCCGCGCCGCGGGCGGCAACCCGATCCTGTTCCCGGTGCTGGAAATTCTCGACGCCGGGGACCTGAAGCCGCTCAACGCGCTGATCGAGCGGCTCGACGAATTCGACCTGGCGATTTTCATCAGTCCCAACGCGGTGAACAAGGCAATGAACCTGATCACCGCGCGGCGCGCGCTGCCGCCCGGACTCAAGGTCGCGGCCATCGGGCGCGGCAGCATCAGGGAACTCAGGCACTTCGGTGTCACCGATGCCGTCGTGCCGTCGGCAAAATTCGACAGCGAGTCGCTGCTCGGGCTGCAGGAGCTCAAGGACGTTGCAGGCAAACACGTGGTCATTTTCCGCGGCGAGGGCGGGCGTGAACTGCTCGGCGACACGCTGACCGCGCGCGGCGCCAGGGTCGAATATGCCGAGTGCTATCGCCGCGGCAAGCCCGATCTCGACATCGCGCCGCTGATGAAAGCCTGGGCGCGCAACGAGCTGCATGCCATCACCGTGACCAGCAGCGAAGGGCTGCGCAACCTGTTCGACATGATCGGCAAACTCGGCCAGACCTGGCTCAGAAAAACCCCGCTGTTTGCGCCGCATCCCCGCATCGCCGCGACCGCGCGCGAACTGGGACTCACCGTCGTGATCGAAACCGGGCCGGGCGACGAAGGACTGATCGCACAAGTGGAACAGTACTTCGGCAGCAGATAGCGCGCGCGGTGTTGCGGCCCATCGGGCTTGCTCGCATACTATCGACTGCGCCAATAATGGTTCGCCGATGAACGAGACCTCTCAAGACCAGGCACAACGCGACGCCGAAGTGCCGCAGCGCTGCCGCGAGCGACCCCGCGCCGCGCGCAGGCAATGGTTCGCGGAACTATTTTCTTCTGGCGGTGCTGATCGCGCTGGCGGCGCTGGCTCTGTCCGCCTGGCAGTGGAGCGACAGCCGCAGGCAGATGGACACGCTCAGGCAGGAGCTTGCAAAGAGGCTTGCCGAAGCCGATACCCAGGCCAAGGAAAGCCGGCTGGTCGCGAAGCAGGTGCGTGAAGCCGCCAGCGAGGCCCAGGTCAAGATCGGCGTGCTGGAGAACAAGCTCGCCGAATCGCAGAGTCAGCAGATCGCGCTGGAAGCGCTCTACCAGGAGCTTTCGCGCAACCGCGACGAGTGGGCCTTTGCCGAGGTCGAGCAGTTGCTGCAGCTCGCGGGCCAGCAGCTGCAGCTCGCGGGCAACGTCAAGGGCGCGCTGATCGCGCTGCAGAACGCGGATATGCGGTTGCAGCGCATGGAACGCCCGCAGCTCGCGCCGCTGCGCAAGGCCATCAACCGCGATATCGAACGCCTGAAGGCGCTGCCGTACGTCGATACCGTGGGCCTCAGCGTGCGCCTCGACAACATCATCGCGGCGGTCGACACGCTGCCGCTGGCGATGGAAGCGCGGCCGCTGCCCGAGCCGGCCGCTGCCGCTGCGCCAAGCCCGGCAGACGGTGTCTGGAGACGCTTCTGGCGCGAGGTATGGGATCAATTGAAGCAGCTGGTGCGCATCCAGAACATGGACAAGCCCGATGTGCCGCTGCTCGCGCCGTCGCAAAGCTTTTTCCTGCGCGAAAATCTCAAGTTGCGCCTGGTCAGCGCGCGGCTCGCGCTGCTGGCCCGCGACCAGACGAGTTACAAAGCCGATCTCAAGGCGGCGCGCGAATGGCTCGGCAAGTACTACGATGTGAACGACAAACCGGTCGCAACCGCGGTTGCTGCGCTGCAGACCCTGAACGACAACGAGATCAACATCGAGATGCCGGACATTTCCTCTGCGCTCGAGACGCTGCGCAAGCTATCGCGCGGCGATACGCGAACGTGGCCGCTGAGCGTGCATGTCAAAAAGGCCGAAACTGATGCAACCGGCGGCTGATTTTCCTGATTTTGTTGCGGGTCCGCATTGAGAACGCTGTTCTGGATCATTGCGCTGTTCGCGCTGGCGGCGGGCCTGGTCGTCGCCGCGCACTACAACGCGGGCTACGTGCTGCTGGTGCTGCCGCCGTACCGCATCGAACTCTCGCTCAATCTGCTGCTGATTCTGCTGTTCACCGGTTTCATCGCCGGCCATCTGCTGCTCCGCCTCGTCTCCGGCACGCTGCGGCTGCCGGCGCGGGTGCGCGAGTACCGCATCGCGCGCCATCACCGCAAAGCGCAGGCCGCGCTGGCCGAAGCGCTGCAGGATTTCTTCGCCGGGCGCTATGCCAGGGCCGAGAAAGCCGCGGCGAACTCGATCCGGCTCGTTGAACATGCGGGCATCGGCGCCATCGTCGCGGCGCGCGCGGCGCACGCGCTGCGCGCCTATGACCGGCGCGACGCCTACCTGGCCCAGGTCCCGGCGCTGACGCCGGAAGACGCGACGGTCAAAGCCGTCACCGAAGCGGAGCTGCTGCTCGACCACCGCCGTTTCCATGAGGCGCTCAACCTGCTCAAGGCCCTGCCGAGAAAACACACTGCCGTGCTGCGGCTGGAGTTGAGGGCGCAGCAACTGGCGAAGAACTGGGATCAAGTGCTCGCGCTTGTCGATCAGCTCGAAAAGCGCAAAGTGTTCGACGTCGGGCAGGCGGAGCAGATCAGGCGCCACGCGTTGTCGGAAAACCTGAGGCGCAAGGTGATCGACAGCCGCGCCCTCGAAGAGGCCTGGAAGAAAATTCCGGCTTCGGAAAAACGCGACGGCAGAATCGCCGCAGTGGCGGCGCAGTGCTTCATTTCGCTCGGGAACTGCGCGCAGGCGCGCCAGATCATCGAAAGCGGCCTGAAGGAGAGCTGGGACGGCGAATTGGTCGGCCTTTACGCCGAATGCCCCGGCGATGAGTCGGTCGAGCAGATCGAGCGCGCGGAAAGCTGGCTCACAGAACATCCCCATGATGCCGCGCTGCTGCTCACGCTGGGCAAGCTCTGCGCGGCGCGGGAGCTGTGGGGCAAGGCGCAGAGTTATCTTGAGGCGAGCATTGCGATCGAACCCGGTTATGCGGCGCACCTTGCGCTGGCGCAACTGCAGGAAAAGCTCGGCAACAGCGATGCCGCGCGCAGGCATTACCGCGAGAGCCTGGAACTGGCGGTCGCGCAGATCAGGCAGATGAGCGGCGGCCGGCGCAAAACGAGCCCTGTAAGGGCGGACCGTGACCGCCGACCAACGGCATGAGAGCGGCGCTTGCTCTGCGCGGTTTGCCGCAAGAGTGATGGAGGACCATATATGTCCCCGGCAGAAACCTCGTACGTCAGGATTCACCCGCTGCCGGTGCGGGTGACGCACTGGATCAACGCGCTGGCCATCCTGGTGATGGTGCCGAGCGGCTGGCGGATCTACAACGCCTCGCCGCTGTTCGATTTCCGCTTTCCCGATCGACTGACGCTGGGCGGCTGGCTGGCCGGCGCGCTGCAGTGGCACTTCGCCGCGATGTGGCTGCTCGCGCTGAACGGCCTGGTCTATCGTCGCCTACGGCATCGCTGTCCGGCCACTTCCGGCGCAAGCTGCTGCCGATGTCGCCGACGCGCCGTGCTGCGCGACGTGCTGCGACGCCCTGCGCGGCCGGCTTGCGCACGACGACCTGTCGGTGTACAACGCGGCGCAGCGCGCGGCCTATCTCGCGCTGATCGCTGCTGCGCCGTGCGTGCTGGTGCTGTCCGGCCTCGCGATCTGGAAGCCGGTGCAGCTGCACGGGCTGGCCGCGCTGATGGGCGACTACGAGGGCGCGCGCTGCGTGCATTTCTTCGCCATGGCGGCTGCTCGTGCTGTTCGTCGTCGGTGCACGTCGTGATGGTGGTCGCTGGTGCCGCGCACCTTCCCGACGATGATCACCGGACGCGCTGAGGAGGGCCCATGGAGAATGACATGCAAGACGCGGCCTCGCCGGACAGCTCGCGTCCGCCGCAGATCGCGAGCCTCGAGCGGCGCCTGTTCCTCAGGCGCGGGCCTGAGCCTCGGCGCGCTGAC
Organism: uncultured beta proteobacterium; assembly: GCA_963734595.1. GTDB lineage: Bacteria > Pseudomonadota > Gammaproteobacteria > Burkholderiales > SG8-41 > CAKKQX01. The sequence continues at coordinate 526,686 of CAVTHV010000037.1, read as the reverse complement.
GCTGCTGTCCGGCTGCGACGCTCACCGACGACGAAGGCGTGCAGAAGGTGCTGTCGGGCGATGTCGCGCTGGAACGACCGCGTGCAGGCGTGGCTGTTCGATCCCGAACCGGCTCGCGCCGGAATATCCCGGAGAGCGCGATCACCAAGCCGTTTCCGTTCAACGCCTACTACGGCGAGGACGAGGTGCCGCAGGTCGACGCGGCAGGCTACCAGCTCGAGCTCTGCGGGCTTGGTCCGGGAGAAGAAGCCGTGGACGCTGCCCGAGCTCTACGCGCTGCCGCAGGTATCGCAGGTCACGCGCCACATCTGCGTCGAAGGCTGGAGCGCGATCGGCAAGTGGAGCGGCGTGCGCGTTCCGCGACTTTCCTGCAGCGCATCGGCGCCGACCTGACGGCCAAGTACGTCGGCTTCAAGTGCGCCGACGACTACTACACCAGCATCGACATGGCGACCGCGCTGCATCCGCAGACGCTGCTCGACGCTGCGCTTCGCCGACCAGATCCTGCCGCCGAAGTACGGATTTCCGATGAAGCTGCGCATGCCCGACCAAGCTCGGCTTCAAGAATCCCGAAGCACATCGTCGCGCATCTTCGTCACCAACGACTATCCGGGCGGCTACTGGGAAGACCAGGGCTACAACTGGTTCAGCGGATCGTAGACCGGCTGCATTGCTCGGTTACATAGAAATATCAATAAAAACAACGGATTATATTTGATCTGATCAGTTCGACGTCGCCGCGACGTCGTCCGACATGCGCGGCAGCAGTTCGGTGTGTCGTTCATAACGCCCGCTGAATCCGACCACGCGCAGCAGCTGGCCCGCACGCAAACCGCTGACGTCGATTTTTGTTTTGGCCGAAACGAAAACCAGCAACGGTCCCGATCCGTCGTCGAGATAAATCTTCCAGCCCCACGGCGGATCGCTTTCGACTTCGCGCGCGACTTTGCCGCGCACGGCGATCAGCCTGCCCTCTGTTGCGGGACCAACGATGCCGGTGGTGACTTCCTGCGGCGCCGGCGCTGAACCGGGCCCGGTCAAACCGATGAAGCCGGGTTCGATCGCAACCTGGTTGTTCGGTGCGGCGAGTTTGCCGCTCACGCGCACGCGGTCGCTGGTTTTCACCGCCTTGCCGAGCGCGCGCGTCACGTAGATCCCGCCGCTCGAATCCTGCAGCGCGAAACCGTCGTCGAACGAGCCCGAAGCGACGGTAACGATGCCCTCGACCGTCACGGCCGTGCCGGGTGCCCGTTCACGGGCGGCGGCAATCGGCACCTCGGTGACCCCGTGAGTTTTGACGACGACGCAGCCGCCCGCGGCCAGCAGCATGAGGAGGAGGACTGACCGCGCGAAAATGCGGTGACGCGAATCCCGGGACATATCCGGAAGCATTTTCGCCGTCAGTTCGAAGCCGGCGCCGCCGGCGTAAAAGAATCCGAGTAGAACTCGTTCTCGGGCAGCCTGCACTGCGCGGTGAAATCCTGGTGCGCGGCTTCGACCATCACCGGCGCGCCGCAGGCATAGACCTGGTGGCCGGAGAGATCGGGGAAATCCCCGACCACCGCGCGGTGCACGAAGCCGCTGCGTCCGCTCCAGTGGTCCTCGGGCAGCGGCCTCCGACAGCACCGGCACATAGCGGATGCCGTGTTCGCGCTGCCATGTTTCCGCGAGATCGTTCATGTAGAGGTCGGCGCGGGCCGCGCCCGCCCCAGTAGAGCGTCATCGGGCGCCGGATGCCCTTGTGGATCGCGTGCTCGACGATGGCCTTGATCGGCGCGAAGCCGGTGCCGCTCGCGAGCAGGATGATGGGCTTGTCGCTGTCCTCGCGCAGGAAGAAAGTGCCGAGCGGACCCTCGAAGCGCAGGATGTCCTTTTCCTTCATGCGGTTGAACACGTAGTCGCTGAACGGCCCGCCGTAGTTGCGCAGATGCAATTGCAGCAGCGCGTCGTCGTGCGGCGCATTGGCCAGCGACAGGCTGCGGCGCTTGCCGTCTTTCATCAGGATGTCGATGTACTGGCCGGCGAGGAACTGCAGGCGTTCATTCGCCGGCAGCTTGAGGTGCAGCACCATGACGTCGGGCGCGGCCCGCTCCATTTTCTGCACCCGGCACGGCAGGATTTTGATCGGCATGTCCTTGGCCGCGCCGATCTCGCGGCATTCGATGGCGAGGTCGGACAGCGGCCTGGCCTGGCAGAACAGCGCGAAGCCGAGTTTTTTTCTCGGCATCGGGCAGCGCGTGTTCCTGGTAAGTGCCGTAATCGACCGCGCCCTCCAGCACCTTGCCCTTGCAGGTGCCGCAGGCGCCGTTGCGGCAGCCGTAAGCGATGACGAAACCCTCGCGCAGCGCGGCTTCGAGGATGGTCTCGTCTTCATCGACCGTGAAAACGTGGTTGCTCGGTTTGATGGTGATCTGGTGGGGCATGCGGCGGACCGGAAACGGCAATTCCGTTGTAAGGGGCTGAATAGGTTAAAATTACTGCATGAGACGTCTGCTGATCATCGGTTGCGGCGACGTGGCGCTGCGCATGGTTCCACTGCTGCGCGGGCGCTACCGGATCTACGCGCTTTCGCGCGAGCCGCAGCGTTTCGCGACTCTGCGCGCGCTCGGTATCACGCCGATCCGCGGCGATCTCGACGAGCCGCAAACGCTCCATCCGATTGCCGGGCTTGCCCACGACGTCGTGCACTTTGCGCCGCCGCCCGGCAGCGGCGCGCACGATACGCGTACCGCGCATCTGATTGCGGCGCTGGCAAAGGGCAAAAGTCTACCACAGCAACTGGTCTACATCAGCACCAGCGGCGTCTATGGCGACTGCAACGGCGGGCTCGTGCCCGAGACGCATCCGGCGCGGCCGCAGACCGAGCGCGCGCGGCGCCGCGCGGATGCCGAAAAGCGCCTGCGCGAATGGGGCCGGCGCAGCGGGGTGAGCGTTTCCATCCTGCGCGTGCCGGGCATTTATGCGGCGGACCGCCTGCCGCTCGCGCGCCTGGAGCAGGGCACGCCGGCGCTCAGACCGGAAGACGACTCCTACGTGAATCATGTCCATGCGGACGACCTCGCGCGCATCGTGATCGCGGCCCTGCATCATGCGCATCCCGGACGCATGTATAACGCCGTCGACGACGCGCCGCAGAAAATGGGCGATTACTTCGACCTCGTGGCCGACCGTTTCGGGCTGCCGCGCCCGCTGCGCGTGGCGCGCGCCGACGCCGCGCGCAGCATTCCGGAGGGCCTGCTGTCGTTCATGAACGAATCGCGGCGGCTCACCAACCGCCGCATCAAGCAGGAGCTGCGCCTGCGGCTGCGCTACCCGACGGTAGCAAGACGGCATTGCCGCCGCCCTCGCTCGCCAATTCCCGCCGGCACGCACTTCCTGACCGCCATGCCCGCCGCCGCACCGCCACCGATGCCGTCATCGTGCTGACCAGCCTGCCCGACCGCGAGACGGCGCTGAAGCTGGCGCGCACCCTGGTGGAAAAGCGGCTCGCGGCATGTGTCAGCGTGCTGGCGGAATGCACGTCGGTCTATCGCTGGAAGGGAGACGCTCGAAACCGCGCAGGAAGTGCCGGTGCAGATCAAGATCCGCAGCGCGCTCTATCCCGAAGTCGAGGCGGCGATCCGCGCGCATCATCCTTACGAACTTCCCGAAATCCTCGCTGTCCCAGTGGTGCGCGGTCTGCCCGAGTACCTGGAATGGGTAACGGCGGAAACCACCCTGTCCATCGGCTAGACCCCTTCACTCCGAATATCCCGCGATGCGTTTTCTGTTGACCCTGCTGCTGATCGTGCCCTGGCTTGGCCACGCCGCGACGCCCGAACTGCTCGAGCCGGAGCAGGCGTTCCGTTTCGCGGCGCAGCTGACCGACGCCCATACCATCGAGGTGCGTTACCAGATCGCGCCGGGCTATTACATGTACCGCGACAAGTTCCGCTTCGCGGTCGAGCCCGCGGAGGTCGGGATCGGCGCGCCGCAGCTGCCGCCGGGCAAAATCAAAAAGGACGAATTTTTCGGCGACGTCGTGACCTATCGCGACGAAGTGAAGATCGTGCTGCCGCTCCAGAATGACGGCAAGACGGACCGCAGTGACGCTGACCGCGGTTTCGCAGGGCTGCGCCGATGTCGGCGTGTGTTACGTGCCCCAGGAGCAGAAAGCCCGGCTCAGTCTGGCATCGTTTCCCGCTGGAGGCGGCGACCGGCGCGGCGGGCAGCGGCGGGCTGTTTTCCTGCGCCGCCGCGCCACCGCAATCCGAGGAGACGCGGATCGCGGGGCTGTTCCGCGGCGGCTTCTGGCTGCTCATCGCAAGTTTCTTCGGCTTCGGCCTGCTGCTCGCGTTCACGCCCTGCATGCTGCCGATGGTGCCGATTCTGTCCGGCGTCATTGCCGGGCGCGGCCATCACCTCACCAGGATGCACGGTTTTCTGCTTTCGGCCGCCTACGTGCTGGGCATGGCGATCACCTATGCGCTCGCCGGCGTCGCCGCGGGGCTCTCCGGCGCGATGCTGTCGGCGGCGCTGCAGAGCCCGTGGGTGCTCGGCAGTTTCGCGGCGGTATTCGTCGCGCTGGCGCTGGCGATGTTCGGCCTCTACGAGCTGCAGCTGCCGGTTGCGCTGCAGTCGCGGCTCGCCGAAACGAGCAGCCGCGTTCCGGGCGGGCATTTCCTCGGCGTATTCACGATGGGCATCCTGTCGGCCCTGATCGTCGGGCCGTGCATCGCGGCGCCGCTCGCCGGCGCGCTGCTTTACATCAGCCAGAGCCGCGACGTCGTGCTCGGCGGCAGCGCCCTGTTCGCGATGGCGCTCGGCATGGGCGTGCCGCTGCTCGTGCTCGGCGCCTCGGCCGGCGGGCTGCTGCCGAAGGCCGGGCCGTGGATGGATACGGTGAAGCGCTTTTTCGGCGTGCTGCTGCTGGCGGTGGCGATTTACCTGGTTTCGCCGCTGATCCCGCTGACGGTGCAGATGCTGGCGTGGGCGGCGCTGCTGATCGTGGCCGCGATGTACATGCACGCGATCGATCCGCTGCCGCCGGGCGCGCACGGTTTCCAGAAATTCAGCAAGGGCGTCGGCATCATTGCGCTGGTGGCGGGCATCGCTTTCCTGCTCGGCGCGCTGTCGGGCGGCCGCGATATCCTGCAGCCGCTCTCGGGCCTGCGCCTGGGTGGCGCCGCGCCGGAAGCCGCGCCCAGCCGCATTCCAGCGCGTGAACAGCCTGGCCGAACTCGACGGCGCAATCAAATCCGCTGCCGGCAAACCGGTGATGCTGGATTTCTATGCCGACTGGTGTGTCTCGTGCAAGGAACTCGAGCGCTACACCTTTCCCGACCCGCAGGTTAAGGCGCGCTTTGCCGGCATGGTCACGCTGCAGGCCGACGTGACGGCGAACACCGCCGAGCACGGCGCGCTCCTGAAACGCTTCCGCCTGTTCGGTCCGCCCGGCATCGTGTTCTTCGATAGAAATGGTAACGAAATCAACGGATTGCGAGTGATAGGTTTTCAGTCCGCGGACCAGTTTGCGGCCGTGCTCGACCGGGCGATCAACTTCAGGTGACGCGCAGCAATAAACGCCGGATCCTGTTGTTCGCGGCAGTGGCGGTCCTCGCCGGTGCGGCGGGGATGCTATTCAATGTCTGGCGCATGGGCGGCGGGAGTCGATGCAGGGGTCGCCGACGTCGTGATGGCCACCCGCCTTGCCGATCTCGATGGCCAGTCGCAGCCGCTCAGCCAGTGGCGCGGCAAGGTGCTGGTGGTCAACCTGTGGGCGACATGGTGCGCGCCGTGCCGCGAGGAAATCCCCGCTTTTGTCAGGCTGCAGGACAAATATCGGGCGCGGGGCCTGCAGTTCGTCGGGATCGCCATCGACCGGCGTGACCCGGTGCAGGCGTTTGCCCGCGAGTTCGGGATGAATTATCCGGTGCTGCTGGGCGGCATCGAGACGGTCGAAATGTCCCGCCGGGCCGGCAACCGCGTCGGCGCCCTGCCTTTCACGATCATCATCGACCGCAACGGGAAAATTGCCGGCACGGAGCTGGGGGGCATCAACGAAGCCAAGCTTCAAGGCATCATAGAATCGCTCTTATAGCCTGCATCTTCCGGCAATTTCCTGTAACTTCTTCTAACTCTCAAAAATCTGCGGGCTGGGTCTGGGCGCAGCCGCAGCCGCATGCTGGCCGGAACCCAGGCGGTCTCCCTGACTGGGACGCGAGATGGGGTGCGGCGCTGGAACACTGTCCATTATCGATTGATTTTATTTGATTTTTCTCTGATTCCGCGAGCCGAATATCCCTGATTTTCGGCAAAATTCTGGACAACATGCTGCTATTTGCGGCAAACTTGCGCCCATCTAACATCAATACCAGAACACCGCCCGGCCGCAATACCCCATAAAACAGACCGGCGTGAGTGCAGCGATGGCAACATGACAACCTCCAAAAACATCCTGCTCATCAACGGCCCGAATCTGAATCTGCTGGGCAGCCGTGAGCCGGAGCAGTACGGCACCGAAACCCTGCAGGGCATAGAATCCCGGCTCGCTGAACTGGCCGAAAAAGCCGGCGTCCGGTTGAGCGCCTGCCAGAGCAACTCCGAAGCCGAACTGGTCGAGCACATCCAGAAGGCCGGCCGCGACAAGGTCGATTTCATCATCATCAACCCGGCGGCCTATACCCATACCAGCGTGGCGATGCGGGATGCGCTGGCTGCGGTCGGTATACCCGTTCATCGAAGTCCACCTGTCGAACGTGTTCGCGCGCGAAGCCTTCCGTCACCGCTCCTACTTCACCGACATCGCCGTCGGCATCATCAGCGGGCTGGGGGCCAAAGGCTACGAACTGGCGCTGGAGTTCGCGCTGCAATATTCAAAGACGAGGCTGATCAATGGACCTCCGTAAACTCAAAACGCTGATCGATCTGGTGCAGCAGTCCGGGATAGCCGAGCTCGAGGTCTCCGAAGGCGAAGAACGGGTGCGCATCTGCCGCGGCGGACCGACCACCCAAACCAACGTGGTGATGGCTCCCGCCCCGGTGACCGCGGCCCCGGCCGCCGCGCCGGCTGCACCGGCGCGCCGGCCGAGCCCGCGCTGCCCGAGGGGCACGTCGTCAAGTCGCCCATGGTCGGCACGTTCTATCGCGCGTCCGCGCCCGGCGCGAAAGCGTTTGTCGAGGTCGGCCAGGCGGTGAAGGCCGGCGATACCGTGTGCATCATCGAAGCGATGAAGCTCCTGAACGAAATCGAGGCCGATCACGACGGCATCATCAAGGCGGTGCTCGCCGAAAACGGCCAGCCGGTCGAGTACGGCCAGCCGCTGTTTGTGCTGGGCGAGGCGTGAGGCGCGGCGAGCGGGCCGGAGAACGCGCGCCGTTGACGTTTCCCCCCTTTTTCCTTTTCCCGTAAGCGCTTTCCCGAATGTTTGAGAAGATCCTGATCGCCAACCGCGGCGAAATCGCCCTGCGCATCCAGCGCGCCTGCCGCGAGATGGGCATCAAGACCGTCGTCGTCCATTCCGAGGCCGATGCCGAAGCCAAGTACGTGAAACTCGCCGACGAATCGGTGTGCATCGGGCCGCCGCAATCGACGCACAGCTATCTCAATATTCCCGCCATCATCAGCGCGGCGGAGGTGACCGATGCCGAGGCGATCCATCCCGGCTACGGCTTCCTTTCGGAAAACGCCGACTTTGCCGAGCGCGTGGAGCAGAGCGGCTTCGTGTTCATCGGGCCGCGGGCGGAAACCATACGCCTGATGGGCGACAAGGTGAGCGCGAAGAACGCGATGAAGAAGGCGGGCGTGCCGGTGGTGCCGGGCATCGACAGCGCGCTGCCCGAGGATCCCAAGGAAATCGTCAGCATCGCCCGCGAGCATCGGCTATCCGGTGATCATCAAGGCGGCGGGCGGCGGCGGCGGACGCGGCATGCGCGTCGTGCATACCGAGGCCGCGCTGTTCAATGCGGTGCAGACCACGCGCACCGAGGCGCAGGCGGCGTTCGGCAATCCCTCGGTCTACATGGAGAAATTCCTCGAGAATCCGCGGCACATCGAAGTCCAGGTGCTCGCCGACAAGCACCGCCACGCGATTTTCCTCGGCGACCGCGACTGCTCGATGCAGCGCCGCCACCAGAAAATCATCGAGGAGGCGCCGGCGCCGCTGCTCAATCCGCGCGCGCGTCTGCGCATCGGCGAGCGCTGCGCGGAGGCGTGCCGCAGGATCAACTATACCGGCGCCGGCACGTTCGAGTTTCTTTACGAAAACAACGAGTTTTTTTTCATCGAGATGAACACCCGCCTGCAGGTCGAGCATCCGGTGACCGAGATGATCACCGGCCTCGACATCGTGCAATGGCAGATCCGCATCGCGGCCGGCGAGAAACTCAAGATCAGGCAGCGCGACGTGCAGCTCAGGGGCCACGCCATCGAGTGCCGCATCAACGCCGAGGATCCCTACAAGTTCACGCCGTCGCCGGGGCGCATCACGTCGCTGCACATGCCGGGCGGCCCCGGCATCCGGGTCGACACCCACGCCTACAACGGCTATTTCGTGCCGCCGTACTACGATTCGCTGCTCGGCAAGATCATCGCCCACGGCGACACGCGCGAGCAGGCGATCGCGCGCCTCAACATCGCGTTGTCGGAGGCGGGGATCGAAGGCATCAAAACCAATATTCCGCTGCACCAGGAACTGCTCAACGACGCGGCATTCCTGCGCGGCGGCACCAGCATCCATTACCTCGAAGAAAGACTCGCGAAGCTGGCGCGCGAGGAGTAAGAAATACGGGTTTCCGGCCCATGGCGGCCGGGGTGGGCCAAGAGTTTCCAGTCGAATGATCAAACGGGATCCGCCATGTACCGGCCGCTCGCCCTCATCGTCCTTGCCGAGTTCTTCGGCACCTCGTTGTGGTTCAGCGCCAACAGCGCGGCAGACGATCTCATGCGCGCGTGGGCGGTGGGGCCGGCCGCGCTCGGGCCGCTGACCGGCGCGGTGCAGGCCGGATTTATCGCCGGCACGCTGACGTTTTCGCTGACCGGCCTGGCGGACCATTTTCGCGCCAGCCGCATTTTTGCGTGGTCGGCTGTCTTCGGCGCCGCGGCCAATGCGGGGTTTGCCTGGTTTGCCGGCGGCATCGGCGACGCGCTGGTGTACCGGTTTGCCACCGGCCTGGCGCTTGCGGGAATTTATCCTCTGGGCATGAAGCTGGTGGTGAGTTGGGTGCCCGACAAGACCGGTCACGCATTGGGCTGGCTGATCGGCATGCTTACGCTGGGCACGGCGCTGCCGCATCTGATCCGCGGCCTGGGCGCGGCCTGGGCATGGCAGAGCGTCGTGTTGGCGTCATCCGTGCTGGCGCTGGTCGCCGCGCTCGTGATCGCATTGTTGGGCGACGGCCCGCATTTGCCGGCAGGCCGCCGCCAGAACATCGGCAAGGTGTTCGAGGCTTTTCGTGTTCCGGATTTCCGCGCGGCGGCGTTCGGTTATTTTGGCCACATGTGGGAGCTCTATGCCATGTGGACCATCACGCCGTTGCTGGCAGCCACGATTCTGCACCGCGCAGGATGGGACCGGCCGGCGCTGGTTTCGCTGGTGTCGTTCGCGGTGATAGCGATCGGCGCGCTGGGCTGCATCATCGGCGGGCGCTTGAGCCAACATCTGGGAAGTGCGGTGGTGGCGGCCGGCAGTCTGGCGGTGTCCGGTCTGCTGTGCCTGGTATTTCCGTTGATCCAGAATTTTCCGGTGTCGCTTTTGCTCGGCATTCTGCTGCTGTGGGGGCTGACCGTGGTGTCCGATTCGCCGCAATTCTCCGCGCTGTCGGCGCGGGCCTGTCCGCGCGAGTTCGTGGGCAGCGCACTGGCGATCCAGAACAGCATGGGATTCCTGATCACGTTGTTTTCGATCAATCTGGCCGCTGCCCATTGGCAGGAGATGGGGCCGTACGTCGCCTGGCTGCTGCTGCCCGGGCCAGTGCTGGGTCTGTGGGGACTGGCGCGACTGGTTCGCGCAAAGCGGTGATGCAGGGCGCCCCGCGCGAACGCTCCGGACGGAACTCCTGTTAGCCAGCCCAACAACCGTTAGAATTCTGGCATGCGCGCATTGCTTTCATTGATTCACTGATCATGTCCTGGCTTTCAGTTTCGTTTGAAGCCGACGCTGACCGCGTCGAGGCGCTGACCGATGCACTGCTCGAAGTGGGTGCGCTGGCGGCCGACGTCAGCGATGCCGCGGCGGGTACGCCGCAGGAGCAGCCGATTTTCGGTGAGCCGGGCGAGGCCGCCGATCGCCGCTGGCCGCGCAGTCTGGTGACGACCTTGTTTCCCGCGGATGTCGAATTGTCCGCAGCGCTGCCCCGCGCGTTTCAGGCTGCCGGGATCGCGGGGACGACCCCGTATCGCGTCGACCGCGTCGATGATCAGGACTGGGTGCGGGTCACCCAAAGCCAGTTCACGCCACAGCAGATTTCTGAACGGCTGTGGATCGTGCCGAGCTGGCACACCGCGCCCGACCCGCAGGCGATCAACATCGTGCTCGATCCCGGTCTTGCTTTCGGCACCGGCACCCACCCGACGACCCGGCTGTGCCTGCGCTGGCTCGACCGGCATATCCGCGGCGGCGAGTCGGTGATCGATTTCGGCTGCGGCTCGGGCATTCTGGCGATCGCGGCGCTGAAGCTGGGCGCCGCCACCGCGTACGGCGTCGACGTCGACGAACAGGCGCTGCTTGCGGCGCGGCACAATGCTATGCAAAATCTGGTGAATGCCGTGTTTTTCGATGCTGCCGACAGGCTCGGGCGGTCGGCGCAGATCGTGGTCGCCAACATCCTTGCGAACCCGTTGCGGGTGCTGGCGCCGCTGCTCGCCGGGCTGACCGAACCGCGCGGGCGGGTCGTGCTCTCGGGCATACTCGACGAGCAGGCCGATGATGTGCGCGAGGCCTATCGGCCATGGTTTGAAATGGATACCACCGAACACGAAGGGGGATGGGTGTTGTTGAGCGGAGTCAAAGCGTGAGGGTCCGAACATGAGCATGGTCACGAGATGCCCGTCCTGCAACACGGTATTCCGTGTCACGCCGCAGCACCTTCAGGCGCAACAGGGCAAGGTGCGCTGCGGGCGCTGCATGCTGGTGTTCGACGGGTTCAAGGGGCTCGCCACACTGCCGGACCAGGCGGGGGCCGAACGCCAGCCGCCACCTGCCGCTACGGCGCCGGCACAGCCTGCGGTTCCAGAGGCGCCTGTCGTCGCGCCCGAAGCGCAGGCGCCGGAGGCCACGGAGGCGGGTTCACCGCAGGTTGCTGCCCCGCCGCCCGCGCCTGAATTCAGGTTCGAGCCGGGGGCGCCGTTCGAAGCCGTGATGGAGCCGCTGCCGGCTGCTCCCGCGGCGCAGCCGGCGGTGGCGGGCGAAACCGAAGTGATGGCCGGGGAACCATGGCTCAAACCATTGCCCAAACCGCAGCGCGGCTGGGTGTGGGCGGTGGGCAGCGTACTGTTGCTGTTCGCGCTGGCCGGGCAGGCCGGGTATTTTTATCGTTCCGAACTCGCGGCGAATTATCCCGGACTCAAACCGGTGCTGGCCCAGCTCTGCGTGGCGTTCGGATGCAGCGTGCCGCTGCCGCAGCGTCCGAAACTGATTTACGTCGAGGCCTCGGACCTGCAGGTGGTCGATCCCGCGCGGCCCAACGTGATCCAGCTCACTGCGACCCTGCGCAACCACGCCAGTTATGATCTCGCTTATCCGGCGCTCGACCTCGCGCTGACCGACACCAAGGAGCATACGCTGGCGCGGCGCATTTTCATGCCCGCCGAATATCTCGCGCCCGGCAGGAACGTGAAAGCCGGCATTCCCGGCAACGCGGAAATCGAGATCCGTCTCGATATCGATATCGGCAGCCTCGGCGCCACCGGTTTTCGGCTCGACCTGCTGCCGGCGACAGCGAACTAGCGGCCGCAGGGCCCGTGGCCGGCTTTACCTGGAAAGTCATTGACGCCCACTCTTAGAGTAACCCCGCTCAACGCCGCGCATCGGGCGATGGGCGCGAAAATGGTCGATTTTGCGGGCTGGGAAATGCCGCTCCATTACGGCTCGCAGCTCGAAGAACACCATTGCGTGCGGCGCGATGCGGGCATGTTCGACGTTTCGCACATGCTGGCCGTGGATATCCGCGGCGCGGGCGCCCGCGATTTTCTCAGGCTGCTGCTGGCCAACGATGTCGCCAAACTCGCGCAGCCGGGCAAAGCGCTGTATTCGTGCATGCTGAACGCGTCCGGCGGCGTGCTCGACGATCTCATCGTCTACGGCCTGTCCGGGGACTGGTACCGCATCGTGGTCAACGCCGGCACCGCGGACCGGGATCTCGCGTGGATCACCGCGCAGCGCGCGAAATCCGCGCTGCAGATCGAGATCGAACCGCGGCGCGATCTGGCGATCATCTCGGTGCAGGGGCCGCAGGCGCGGGAAAAAACCTGGCGCGCGCTGCCCGGAATCCGCGGCGCATCCGCGCCGCTCGCGTACTTTCAGGCGGCGCCGGTCGCGGATATGATGGTGGCGCGCACCGGCTATACCGGCGAGGACGGCTTCGAGATCGTGCTGCCCGCGGAGCGCGCCGTCGAGGCGTGGAACGCGCTCGGCGCGCACGGTGTCAGACCAATAGGACTGGGCGCGCGCGACACGCTGCGTCTCGAAGCGGGGATGAATCTCTATGGACAGGATATGGACGAAAGCGTGAGTCCGCTCGAATCCGGGCTGGCATGGACGGTGGACATGAATACGCCGCGCGATTTTATCGGCAGGGCGGCGTTGCTGGCGAAGCCCGCGACGCGGCAGCTGACCGGCCTGCTCCTGCTCGACAAGGGGATCATGCGCGGTCATCAGGCCGTGCGCTGCGCGGGCGGCAGCGGTGAGATCACCAGCGGCGGCTTCGCGCCGACGCTCGGCCGCTCGATTGCGCTGGCGCGCGTGCCGCAGCAGGTCGCAGCGGGCGAGACGGTGGAAGTCGCGGTGCGCGACAAATGGCTGCGCGCGCAGGTGGTCAAGCCGCCGTTCGTGCGGCATGGCAAAGTCTTGATCAGTGTTGAGCGTTGAGTGTTTAGTGTTGAATGAAGACCGATCGCCAGAACGAATTTCAGCTCAATACTAAACACTAACACTAACACCGAACACTTCGCGGAGAGAGTTATGACGACGCCAGACAATCTGAAATACACGAAGAGCCATGAATGGGTGAAGCAGGAAGCCGACGGCACGGTCACCGTGGGCATCACCTTCCACGCCCAGAGCCAGCTCGGCGACGTGGTGTTCGTCGAGAACCCCGCGGTCGGCCGCAAGGTCAAACAGGGCGAGGAGTGCGGCGTGATCGAATCGGTGAAAGCGGCGGCCGACATCTACGCCCCGTTGTCCGGCGAGATCGTCGCCGCCAACGGCGAGCTCGCCGATGCGCCGGAGAAAATCAACCAGGATCCGTACTCGGCGTGGATGTTCCGGATCAAACCCGGCAATCCGGCGGAACTCGCCGGGCTGCTCGACGCGGCGGCGTACCAGAAAATTGCCGATGCTGAAAAACAGTAATGAGTAATGAGTAATGAGTAATGAGTGATGAGCGCGGGATGTAGGTCATAGCTAGGCGCAATGCGATATTTCGCTTTTTCCCATTACACATAACCCATTACCCATCACCAAAAACGCATGCCCTTCATTCCACACACCGAAGACGACGTACGGTCGATGCTGAAGGCGATCGGCGTCGGGTCGATCGAGCAGTTGTTCGATGAGATACCGTCATCGCTGCGCAGCGACCGCCTCGAGCACGTGCCGGCGGCGATGAATGAAATGGAAATTACGCGGCTCATGAACGAGCGCGCCGCGCAGGACGGCACGTACCTCAACTTCACCGGTGCCGGCGCCTACGAACATCATGTTCCCGCCGCGGTATGGCAGATCGCGACGCGCGGCGAATTCTATTCGGCATACACGCCTTATCAGGCCGAAGCGAGCCAGGGCACGCTGCAGGTGCTCTACGAATACCAGTCGATGATGACTTCGCTCACCGCGATGGAGGTCACCAACGCCAGCCTCTACGACGGCGCGTCGGCGCTCGCCGAGGCCGTGCTGATGGCGGTGCGCGCGCACAAGTCGGCGAAGCGCGTGTTGCTGCCGCGGTCGGTGCATCCGGTGTGGCGCAGGGTGGTGAAGACGATCGTGCGCAACCAGGGCATAGAGCTGGTCGATGTGCCGTACGACGCCGAGGCCGGCCACACGCTGCCCGGGGCGCTGGCGCAATTCAAAGGCCAGGATTTCGCCGCGCTGGTGGTCCCGCAGCCCAATTTTTTCGGCGTGCTGGAGCCGGTCGACGAGTTGACCGACTGGGCGCACGCCAATAACGCGCTCGCGATCGCCGTCGTCAATCCGACCGCGCTCGCGATTCTCAAGCCGCCGGGCGAGTGGGGCGCACAGGGCGCCGACATCGCCGTCGGCGACGGCCAGCCGCTGGGCCTGCCGCTCGCGAGCGGCGGCCCGTATTTCGGGTTCATGACCTGCCGCAAGGCACTCGTGCGGCAGATGCCGGGACGCATCGTCGGGGCTGCGCGCGATGTCGACGGCCGCCCCGGCTACGTGCTGACGCTGCAGGCGCGCGAGCAGCACATCCGGCGCTCCCGGGCGACTTCCAACATCTGCACCAATCAGGGACTCATGGTGACCGCGGCGACGATCTACATGGCGCTGCTCGGTCCCGACGGTCTCGCCAAAGTCGCGCGCGCCTGCCACGCCAATGCGCTCGCGCTGCTTTCCGGCCTGAGCGCGATCGAAGGCGTCGAGCGCGCGTTCAGCGGGCCGGTGTTTCACGAGTTCGTGCTGCGCCTGAAAACCCCACTCGCGCCATTGTTGAAAGCGCTGAGGGCGCAGGGCATACTCGGCGGGCTCAATCTGGCGCAGGATTACCCGGAACTCGGCCAGTCGCTGCTGGTGTGCGCGACCGAAACCAGGAACGCGGACGATCTCAAGCGCTACACGGAGAACCTGGCGCGCATCGTGGGCAAGCATTTCCGTCCCGCGCCGTGCGCCCTCAAACCATCGTCAAATAAACCCTAAGGAGAACAACATGGCAACCGTCACGCTCGGTGGCAATCCCGTCAACGTCGCCGGAAATTTCCCGAAAAAAGGCGACACCGTCCCCGAATTCAGCCTGACCGCCAAGGACCTCAAGGACGTCGGCCTCAAGGACTTCGCGGGCAAGCGCAAGGTGCTCAACATCGTGCCCAGCCTCGACACGCCGACCTGCGCGAAATCGACGCGCGTGTTCAACGAGAAAGCGAGCAGCCTGAACAATACCGTGGTGCTGGTGATCGCCGCCGATCTGCCGTTCGCGATGGGGCGCTTCTGCGGCGCCGAAGGCCTCAACAACGTCGTCACGCTGTCGACGTTCCGCAACCGCGATTTTCACGGCAAGTACGGCGTCGACATCACCGACGGCCCGTTGCGCGGAGTGACCGCGCGCGGCGTGGTGGTGCTCGACGAGAACAACAAGGTGCTGCACTCGGAACTGGTGCCGGAAATCAAGCAGGAACCCAACTACGATGCGGCGCTGGCGGCGCTGAAGTAATATTTAACCGCCAAGACGCCAAGACGCCAAGAAAGCGAAGAGGTCAGGGACTTACGGAGAATGCCGAGCGAGCTGACGGCAAGCGGTTCCTGACCTGCGGCCATGCACTATTTCGTGGCCGATCAGCATATCGAGGCTCGAAGAGAATTTCAGTAAAGCCATGTTGATATTCGAACTGTCGAAACCCGGCCGCCGCAATCCGGCGCAGGCGCCCGCCGCGCCGGGCGGGGAGAGCGCGATACCGCAGCAGTATCTGCGCGCAACCCCGCCGTTGTTGCCGGAAGTCTCGGAGCTCGACGCGGTGCGCCACTACACCGCGCTGTCGCAGAAAAATTTCTCGATCGACACGCATTTCTACCCGCTGGGCTCGTGCACCATGAAGTACAACCCGCGGGCCTGCAACCACCTGGCGATGCTGCCGCAGTTTCTCGCGCGGCATCCCGACGCGCCCGACGATACGGGGCAGGGTTTTCTCGCCTGCATGTTCGAGCTGCAGGAGATGCTCGGGGACGTGACCGGCATGGCGGCGGTGAGCCTCGCGCCGATGGCCGGCGCGCAGGGCGAGTTCACCGGCGTGGCGATGATCCGCGCCTATCACGATTCGCGCGGCGACACCGCGCGCCGCGAGATCCTGGTGCCGGATGCGGCGCACGGCACCAATCCGGCGACGGCGGTGATGTGCGGCTACATCATGCGCGAGATCCCCACCGACGGCGAGGGCAACGTCGATCTCGCCGCGCTCCAAGCCGCGGTCGGCCCGCAGACGGCGGGGCTGATGCTCACCAATCCGTCGACGCTGGGCGTGTTCGAGAAGCACATCCTCGACATCGAGAAAACCGTGCACGATGCCGGCGGTCTGCTGTATTACGACGGCGCCAACCTCAATGCCATTCTCGGCAAGGTCAAGCCGGGCGACATGGGCTTCGACGCGATCCACATCAATCTGCACAAGACCTTCTCCACGCCGCACGGCGGCGGCGGTCCCGGCGCCGGGCCGGTGGGTGTCTCGGCACGACTCGCGCCGTTCCTGCCGCTGCCGGTGGTGGGGCGCCACAAGGACGAGTATCGCCTGCTCGGCGAGAAAGACCGGCCGCTGTCCATCGGCCGCCTGGCGGCGCACATGGGCAACGCCGGCGTGCTGTTGCGCGCTTACGTCTACATGCGGCTGCTCGGCAGGGAAGGCATGCGGCGCGTGGCCGATTTCTCCACGCTCAACGCCAACTACCTGATGGTGGAGCTCAGGCGCGCCGGCTTCGACGTCGCGTTTCCCACGCGGCGCGCGAGCCACGAGTTCGTCGTCACGCTGAAAAAGCTCAAGGAAGAAACCGGCGTCACCGCGATGGACGTGGCGAAGCGCCTGCTCGACAAGGGCTGCCACGCGCCGACCACCTATTTTCCGCAGCTGGTGCCGGAGTGCCTGCTGATCGAGCCCACGGAAACCGAATCGAAGCAGACGCTCGATGCGTTTGTCGCGGCGATGAAGGAAATCCTCGAAGAAGCGCGCACCCAGCCCGAGCTGGTGAAAACCGCGCCCCATACCACGCCGGTGCGCCGCCTCGACGAGGTCAGCGGCCGCGCGCGAACTCGACCTGGCGTGGAAGAAGCCGGCTTGACCCGCCGGGTGGCGCCGCATCCCGCGCCACCATAAAACACTTTAAAAACAACGGATTATAGTGATCCCCGAATATCGGCAGCGTGGCCGCGGGGTAACGGCTGCGCGCCGGCGCGCGTGAGCGGTCAGAAATAAATGCGCGCCATCAACTCCAGGCGCCGCGAATTCTGTTTCTCGCCGAAGTCGGTATTCGCGCCCCCCGACAGGAAGAACGCGCGCAGCCTCAACTCGACGTTGGTGATCCCGGTATAGAGCAGTTCCGGCGTCGCCGAAAAGCTGCGGTCGCCGAGATTCGAAATCACCGTCACCGCCGGCGTGAAGTACAAAATGTCGAAGGGCTCTTTCTGCGAGATGCGCAGATAGAGATAATCGCGGCCGGCGTTCGGACTGCCGTAGCCGCCCTGGCTCAGCGCGAGCGCGCGCTGCAACAGCGACTGGTTGGCGGTGTTCAGGAACTGGGTGTCCGCGGTGTTCACGAAGTTGAAAAAACGGCTCATCTCGTCCTCGGTGTAGCCGAGGCCGTTGCGGTAATACTCGAGGATCGTGGTCGTGTCGCGCTCCGAGAGATGGCGCAGGCCCAGCAGATAGCTGTGCTCGGTCGAGGTCGTCGTGGTCACGCTGCCCGCGGCATTGGTGACGGGCCGCAGCGCATCCTCGATGCGCGCCCATTCGCCGTGAATCTCGAGATTGCTCGACACGTTGCGCGAGAAATCGACGCCGTAGCGCCGCGCGCGGCTGCCTTTCGACAGGAACAGGAAGTCGATGTCGGTGTCGCGGTAGAGCAGATAGAGCTTGGCCGCGGCGTTGATGTGGTCGGGCGCGCCGAAGCTGTTGTTGACGTCGGAGTTGACGGGCAGCACTACCGGCGTGAACGCGACGGTCTGCAGCGGGCCGTCGAAATTGCGGATGAAATCGGCGGCGAGCATGGTGAATCCTTCGCGCGCGAGTTCGGGGTCGTTCGGGTCCTTGGGCCGCTCGATGAACCCGACCGGATTCCAGGCGTAGCCCTTGCCCCATTTCATCGCGATCTTGCCCGCATCGAGCGTGAATCCGGCATTCGGTTTGAGCGACAGGTTGAATTCGTCGAAGCGGTTGGTGTGGTCGCTGCCGGTGTTGTCATCCTGGCTCTCGACGTGGGCGCGGAAGTTAAAGGTCGCCATCCCCGAGGTAAACTTGCCGGAGGGCTTCAGGATCGCCGTGTTGCGATCGAGCGTGGAGCGCGGCTGGTTGAAGTAATTGAGCTTGTAGAAGGCGCTATCCTGGTTGAGCCGGAACTGGTCGTGGCGCAGCTCGACGTAACCGCCGAACTCGACCGGTTTTTTCTGGAATTCCGCGGCGTCGAAGGTGAATTCCCCGGCGCCGCGCGCGCCGGCGGCGGCGAGCGCCAGGAGGCAGACCGCGAGCGCCCGGGCGAACATCACTTGCGCAGGTCTTCGACCCGCGGCAGGTAATTCAGCGTGAACACTTCGTCCGGCAATGTCGACTTCTTGAGCTGCGAGTAGAGCATCACCGATTTGTAGCCCTTGTAGAGCGGGCTGTCGGTTTCGATGGTCGCCGGGCGCCGGATGCCGCCGCCGAAATCCTTGATGTCCCTGAAGTGCAGCGTCTTGATCAGCAAGCCGCTCGCGGCATAGGCTTCGATCATGGTCGGCAACAGCGTTTTGCGGTCGACCCACATCTTGAGCCGGTCATAGGCGACTTCGCCGGTGCGCGCCTTGAGCGCGAGGATATAGGCGTCCTTTTCCTCGTCGACCTTTTCGGCGTTGTATTCGGCGGTGTAGTCGACGCGCAGGATGTCGGCGTTGTTGAACACGCCGCCGACCACCGACTGCAGGCTGGTGATGCGCACCGGCTTGCCGACGTTCGGGATGTAGAGCCACATGTTGTCGCCGAGGCGCAGCGTCGCGCGGCCCTTGTCGCGAGGGCGGCGACAGGAACAGCGCGACGATCTTGTCGCGCCCCTTCTTCACCGAGTACAGCACGAACTCCTTCTTGCTGCCGTTGGGCTCGATGTTGATGAGCTTGCGGTACATCTCGTACGACTCGGGCTCGAGATTGCGGTCCACCTTCTTGAGCAGTTCATTGCCGTCGATCGCCCACGCCGGGAGGGCGAGCGCGATCAGCAACAGGGTGAGCAGGCGCTTGATCATCGTTTTGTCCCTGGATTATTTATTCTCTGGATCAGACGTGGCGCAACGCGGTGATGGGATCCATGCGCGAGGCTTTCCACGCCGGCTGCAGGCTCGCGACGATCGCGACCCCGATCACCATCGCGGCGATGGTGATCACGTCGTGCGCGCCGATCGTCGGGGCGAGCAGCAGACCCTGCTGCTGCCCGAACGAGAAGGTGATTTTCGAGAGATTGAGCGCATAGATCGCGCCGAGGCTGATCGCGATGCCGATCAGGGTGCCGACGACGCCCAGCAGCAGGCCTTCGCTCAGGAACAGCGCCAGAATGCGCCGCGGCGGCGTGCCGATCGCCGAAATCGTGCCGATCTCGCGGATGCGCTCGTAGACCGCCATCACCATCACGTTCATGACGGCGACCAGCACGATGGACACCAGCATGACCTTGATCGCGAGCGTCAGGATGTCGATCATGTTGGCGATATTGGCGAACGGCGTGAGCCGCTGCCACGGATGCACTTCGAGCGCCGGGCGGCCCTGCTTGTTCTTGACTTCCGCAAACGCGCTGTTGAGCGCGGCGTAGACGCGGTCAACGCGCCCGGGATCCTTGACGCTGATGGCGAACTCGCTGACTTCCGGCTGCGCCATGCGCAGCAGCTCGCGCGCGTCGTCGATGTGAATGTAGGCGTCGCGCCCGCCGGGCCCGGTCGCGCTTTCCAGCGTGCCGCGGATGACGAAGGTCTTGCCATTCACCGAGCCGTCCTTGTTGGTGGCGATCAGCACCACGGTGTCGCCGGCCTTGACCTGCAGCCCGCGCGCCACCAGCACCGGCACCAGCATCTCGCCGCGTTTGACCAGCGGGCCGCCGCGCATGCCGTCCTGCTGGCGCGACGGCAGCAGCGGCGTCACCTTGACCTCGGCCTCGGGGTCGATGCCGTTCACGCGCACGCTGGTGGTCTCGGTGAAGTTGCTGAACATGGCGCCGAACTTGACGCGCGGCGCGTAGGCGGCGATGCCGGGGTTGGCGTCGAGCGCTGCCTTGACCTTGGCGACGAGCGGCGGCGGCATGTTGAGGTTGAGCGGCAGGCTCTCGATCGAGGCCACGTAGCCGCGGCGGTGCACCTGCATGTGGCCGAGCATCGAATCGGTGATCTGTCCGACCATCATGGTCTTGAACGAGCCGGTGATGGCGACGAACAGCAACACGGCGACCACGCCGATCACCACCAGCAGCGAGGTGAGCAGGGTGCGGCGGCGGTAGCGCAGCAGGTTGCGGGCGGCGATTTCGATGATTTTAATCATGATGGCTGGGCGAACCGGTTACGAACCGGCCGTCTTCGAGGGTGAACGTGACTTCGGCCTCGCGCATGATCTTGGGATCGTGGGTCGAAAACACGAACGTCGTGCCGAACTCGTCGCGCATTTTGCGCATCAGCTCGATGATGCGGTACGCGGTGTCGTGATCGAGGTTCGCGGTGGGCTCGTCGGCGAGCACCAGCTTGGAGTTGGCGACCAGCGCGCGCGCCACCGCGACGCGCTGCTTTTGCCCGCCCGAGAGCTGGTCGGGGCGCTTGCCGGCCTGCTCGGCCATGCCTACGGCCTGCAGCAGGTTCATGACCCGTTCACGCCGTTTTGCCGCCGGCCAGTTCTGCACCATGATCAGCGGATACTCGATGTTTTCGTAGGCGGTCAGCACCGGGATCAGGTTGAAGTCCTGGAAGATGAAGCCGATGTGGCGTCCGCGGAATTCCGCGCTGCGACTGCGGTCGAGCGCCGCAACATCGGTATCGAGCACCGTGAGCCTGCCGCTGGTGGGGTGGTCCAGGCAGCCGATCAGGTTGAGCAGCGTGCTCTTGCCGCTGCCCGACGGTCCGACGAAGGAAACGAAGGAAGCCGGTTCGATCACGAAATCGACGCCCCTCAGGGCCGGCACTTCGAGGTCGCCGGCGCGATAGGATTTCGTCAGACTTTCCGCGCGTATCAGGCTCACCGCAGTTCTCCGCAGGATTGACGGGGTCAATATAACAGAGGGGAAGGACGTCTTTACGGGAGATTTGTATCGCAGCGTAACGAAGCACCCGGCTGCAAGACTGCGATACAAAACAGCGCTGCGCAGCCACGAGCCGGTTGCAACCGCATGTTTTAATGAGGTCTGCCCAAACCGGCCCGGCGGCCGGCATGGATTAGAATAATGCCCCGACACCCGCGCCGGATGCGGGAAATAAATCTACGCAGTACACAGGAGATGAATCGATGAAGCGGACGTCGTTGTTCAAAATAGCCGTGGTATTGCTCAGTTGCGCCGGATTACCGGCAGGACCCGCAGCGGCGCAATCCCCCCACACCCATGAACACAGCTTCGGCGGTGCCGAGCACTGGGCGCGGATTTTCGACGATCCAAAGCGCGACGCATGGCAAAAACCGCACGAAGTGATCCAGGCGCTGGCGCTCAAACCCGACGCGGTCATCGCCGACATCGGTTCCGGCACCGGCTACTTCTCGGTGCGCTTCGCGCACATGGTGCCCAAAGGGCGGGTGTACGGCGTGGATACCGAGCCCGACATGGTGAAGTACCTTGCCGAACGCGCAAAACGCGAGGGGCTGAACAACATTACCGCGGTGACGGGTGCGCCCGACGACCCGCGCCTGCCCGAAAAAGCGGACCTGATCCTCATGGTGGACGTGTTCCATCACATCGAAAATCGCGAACAGTATTTCCGCAAGCTGCGCGATTCGCTCAAACCCGGTGGCCGCGTTGCGATCATCGACTTTCGCAAGGATTCGCCGGACGGTCCGCCGAAGAGTGCGCGTATCCCGCCCGACCGCGTGAAAACCGAGTTGAAGGATGCCGGCTACGTGCTGGTCCAGGAGCACGCGTTCCTGCCGCACCAGTATTTCCTGGTGTTCCGGGCGGCGAAGTCCTGAACAACGGACGGGCTGCGGCGGTGAAGGCGAGCGCTACGCGGCAGCTGGCGACGGCGTAGCCACGCAAATGCGTGTGCGTCCAGGCCGTCTCCCCGCGACGAAGCCTTCGCCCGGCGCTTTCCCGCTAGAGCATTTCGAGCGCGAGCGCGATGCCCTGCCCGCCGCCGATACACAGCGTGACGATGCCCCGCTTGAGCCCGTCCCGTTTCATTGAATGCAGTATGCGGGTGGTGAGCACCGCGCCGCTCGCGCCGATCGGGTGGCCGTGGGCGATGGCGCCGCCTTCGACATTCACGATGTCCTCGCTCAAACCCAGTTCCCGCAGGCATGCGATCGAGATCGCTGCGAATGCCTCGTTGATCTCGACGCGATCCACGTCACCGGTCTTCCAGCCGGCGCGTTCGAGCGCCTGACGCACGGCGGGGACGGGGCCGACGCCGAAGAAGCCGGGCTCCACGGCGGCGATGCCGTAGGACACGAGGCGCGCCATGGGCTGCAGGCCATTTTTCTCGGCCCAGCTGCGCTCCGCGACGATCATCGCCGCACCGGCGGCGTTGAGGCCGGGCGCGTTGCCGGCCGTAATCGTGCCGTCCTTGCGGAAGGCCGGCTTGAGCTTGGCGAGGGTTTCGGCCGTGGTCTCGGGACGATTGTGCTCGTCCTTCACGAAGGACTCCGGCCCTTTCCTGCCCTTGATCTCGACTGCAACGATCTCGGCGCCGAATTTCCCGGCCGCCTGCGCAGCCGAAAATCGCTGCTGCGAGCGCAGCGCCCATGCGTCCTGCTGTTCGCGCGTGATGCCGTGCTTCGCTACCAGGTCTTCGGTATGCCAACCCGAGTGCTCGCCGCTGAATGCGTCGTTGAGGCCGTCGAACAACATGCTGTCATAGATTTGCGCATGGCCCATCCGGTAACCCCAGCGGCCCCCGGTCATCAGGTACGGACACATATCCATGTTTTCCATGCCGCCCGCGACCGCGCAATGGACACTTCCCGCCATCACTTCCAGCGCCGCCGACACAATCGCCTGGGCACCGGACCCGCAAACCCGGTTTACCGTCAGCGCGGGTGCCGCAATCGGGATGCCCGCAGCGATGGCCGCCTGGCGCGCCGGGTTCATTTTCGCGCCAGCCTGGACCACGTGTCCCATTACGACCGTTTCGACTTTTTCCGCGGCAAGACCGGCGCGCTTGATCGTTTCGCGCAGTGCGGCCGCGCCCAGTTGGACGGCCGGGATGCTCTTCAAGGTGCCGCCGTAGGTGCCGATGGCGGTGCGGACGGGACTGCAAAGAACGACTTGTGAATTAGCCATGATGGGGGTCTCCTGTTATCAGGGATTCGGTTTGAACAGAGAACGAGCGTTGTTGCGTTTGCAGCCGGCCTCAAGTCGAGGGCGGTTCAATCAGTTAGCGCATCAGCGGGCCTTCGGACGGCTGCCAGTGCCGCAGAATCGCGTCGCAATACACGTCTTCGCTGCCGGCCCATGCGGCGCGGTCATTCATGGGAGGCTGCCTCGTGCGCTGTCCGGGATGTCAGTTAACCAGCTTAACTCGCCCTGCGGTTTGATATAGGTCAAAGCATCGAAGCATGACGCGGCGCTTGTGCTTGGGGCTATTCCTGCCGACCGCACGCTTCTCGAAGAAATGCTGACCGAACTCGATACGGCGTGAGTCCAGCATTGGCATGCGCCCGGAAGCCGACACTGACGGCGTTGCCAACGCGCAACCGTGCTTCAGTTGACAAATAGGTTGAGCGGCCAGCCCATCCGCTGTTCGCGTTCCGAGGGGCTGAATTAAATAATAATTAAAACAACGGGGTAGTATGGATTATCGGCGCTTTCGTCGGCATGCCGCTCAACTATGCACTGACCCGAAGCCCCCTCTTCGCGGCCGGTTCAGTCTCGGCTGTGTCCCGCTCAGAACCAGCTCTCGACCTTGGCGCGGGCCGGGCACACCGCCGGCATGCACGACCTTGCCGTCGATCACCACGCCCGGCGTCGCCATGATGCCGTAGGTCATGATGTCCTGGATCTGTTCCACCTTCTCGAGCTGGACCTCGATGCCTTTGGCTTTGGCGACTTCATCGATCAGCTTGACCGTATTCTTGCAATTGGCACAACCGGTGCCGAGAACTTTCACGTTTTTCATGATGACCCCCTACAGGACGGCGTTGAAAACGTAACCCACTATCAGAATGCCCAGGGCCACGACCCCCGTGAAGGTCGCGATCAACGGCAGCTTTGAGGACCTTGCGCAGGATGATCATTTCAGGAAGCGACAACGCGATCACGCTCATCATGAACGCGAGCACCGTGCCCAGCGCGGCGCCCTTGCCGATGAGGGCTTCCACCACCGGAATGATGCCGGCCGCGTTGGAATACATCGGCACGCCGATCACGACCGCGGCGGGCACCGACCACCACGGGGCGTCCTTGCCCATGATGCCGGCCATGAAGTCCTCGGGCACATAACCATGAATGCCCGCGCCCAGTGCAATGCCGGCGAGCACGTAAGGCCACACCTTGCCGACGATTTCCCTGACATGGCTGACGCCGGCATCGATGCGTTCGGCCCAGGAAGGACGTTGTACCGAGAATTCGGCAGCATTGCTCGGTATGGATAGCACGGACCCAGTCCTCCAGATGGCGTTCCATGTGCAGCTTGCCGATGACAAGCCCGGCAACGATCGCGACGATGAGTCCCATGGCGAGGTAGAGCCCCGCTATTTTCCAGCCGAACATTCCGAACAGAAGCGCGAGCGCGACCTCGTTCACCATCGGCGCGGCGATAAGAAACGAGAAGGTCACGCCCAGCGGCACGCCCGCCGAGAGAAAACCGATGAAGAGCGGCACCGCCGAGCACGAGCAGAACGGCGTGACGATGCCGAGCGTGGCCGCGAGCACGTTGCCAACGCCCAGCCGCCGCCCCGACAGAAAAGCCCGGGTGCGCTCGGGCGAGACGAAGGTGTGCACGATGCCCATCACGAAAACGATGGCGGTGAGCAGCAGCAGGACCTTGGGCGTGTCGTAGAAGAAGAAATGCAGCGCTTCCCCCAGATGCGTTTGGCGGGAGAGTCCGCTGAGCGCGAGGACGGCGTCGGCGAACGGTGTCAGGTTCGCATAAGCCGCAATCCAGAGAATGACCGCGAGCATCACCCAGCCCCACGGCGCGCGGCGGGGAAGAGCGTTCGCGAGCGTCGTCATGTCAGTTTCTCACGCGGCAACGCGCGTCGGCCGGCCGGGCATTTTTTTCAGACGCGTCCGATCCGCGGCCAGCTCGGGAACGGCGCCTGCGCGCAGCGCGTCGAGAAGATCACGCACCCAGCGGGGCAGCGGCTCGGCGAGGCGGTAATGGATCCAGGTTCCCTCCCTGCGCGCGCTTGCCAGCCCGGCGTCCCGAATCACCGAAAGGTGGCGGGATACCTTGGGCTGGATGTCATCCAGGGCGGCCATCAGTTCGCAGACGCACAATTCGCCCTCCGCGGCGAGCAGGGCAAGAATACGGCGACGCGTTGCGTCGCCGATGACGTCGAATATGAGCCTGTGATCCATAGACATAAATATACGCCATTGCATATATATGTCAAGGGGAATGTAGTGGCGATGCCGGTCGCGGCGATGCGTCGCTCAGAGGGGGCGTGCGCCACCGGCTCCGGCAGACCGCCGGAGCGCTCCACAACAGACGCGAGTTTTCCCGGCCGCGGGTAAGGCCGGGGCAGCGACCCGCGCTACTTTTTCAGCGCGTCGCGAATTTCGCGCAGCAACACCACTTCCTCCGGCGGCGCGGCCGGGGCGGCGGGCTTTTCTTCTTCCTTGCGCTTGAGCTTGTTGATGGCGCGGATCAGCAGGAATACGGCGAAGGCGACGATCAGAAACGAGATCAGGGTGTTGATGAACAGGCCGTAATTGAAGGTCACGGCGCCGGCTTTTTGCGCGGCATCGATGCTGAGATAGGGAGGCGGGGTCGGGCCGTCCCGGAGCACGAAGAACAGGTTGGAGAAATCGACCTTGCCCAGCAGCAGCCCGATCGGCGGCATGATCAGGTCCTTGACCAGAGAGTCGACGATTTTTCCGAAAGCGGCGCCGATGATGATGCCGACCGCCATGTCGACCACGTTGCCGCGCATTGCGAATTCCCTGAACTCTTTCAGCATGATGAGTGCTCCTGTCGCAAAAGGGGGTAAAGGCCCCGGCCGATAAATAATTCCGTGATTTCCCCGACGCCGGTCATTATGCTTCAGTCCGGGATTTTTCAAAATGGGCGAGCCGTACGCAGACCTTC
Source organism: uncultured beta proteobacterium (assembly GCA_963734595.1). GTDB lineage: Bacteria > Pseudomonadota > Gammaproteobacteria > Burkholderiales > SG8-41 > CAKKQX01. The sequence goes on along the minus strand of CAVTHV010000037.1, from coordinate 500,166 downwards.
ACCGGACAGGGCGGGAAAACCCCAATGGTATAATTCCATTCCATTTTTTAGCGAGAGTCTCATGCGCACGCTGATCTGCGGCTCGATCGCCTACGACACCATCATGGTGTTCCACGACCAGTTCAAGAACCACATTCTTCCCGACCAGCTGCACATCCTGAATGTCGCGTTCCTGGTGCCCGACATGCGCCGCGAGTTCGGCGGCTGCGCCGGCAACATTGCCTATACGCTGAAAATGCTGGGCGGCGAGCCCATGATCATGGCCACCGTCGGCGACGACCACCAGGCCTACTCCTATCGCCTCGACAAGCTGCATCTCCCGCAGGAGCACGTGCGCAGGGTGCCCGATACGTTCACGGCGCAGGCCTTCATCACCACCGATCTCGACGACAACCAGATCACGGCGTTCCATCCCGGCGCGATGAACCACTCGCACCTGAATCACGTGCGGGACGCAAAAGACATCGGTCTCGGCATCATCGCCCCGGACGGGCGGGACGGCATGTTGCAGCATGCGCGCGAATTTCATGCCGCGGGCATCCCTTTTATTTTCGATCCCGGCCAGGGGCTGCCGATGTTCAACGGCGAGGAACTGCTCGAGTTCGTGCGCATTGCGGAATATGTCACGGTCAACGACTATGAAGGCCAGATGCTGCAGGAGCGCACCGGGAAAAAAATCGAGGAACTGGCGAAACTCGTAAAGGCGCTGGTCGTCACATTGGGGGCGCGCGGTTCCGTGATTTACAGCGGCGGGCAACAGATCGAAATCCCGTGCGTCAAGGCCGAGGCGGTGGTCGATCCGACCGGTTGCGGGGACGCGTTCCGTGCCGGGCTGCTGTACGGGATCGGTGCCGGACTGGACTGGCCGCAGACCGGCAGGCTGGCTGCGCTGCTCGGCGCGATCAAGATCGCCAAACGCGGCGGACAGAATCACCATTTCACGCGCGACGAAATCGCCCAGCGCTTCAAGGAAAGTTTCGGCACCCGGATCTGGTAAGCTGAGATCGAGATGAGACCAGTCGTATTGGTGGCCGCAGCGGCGGCAGTCGTAACCGTCGTCAGCGGTTGCGCGCCGAGCATGTCGGGCAGCGCCTATACGCGCGAAGAGGCGCGGCGCGAGCACAGCGTGCGCCTGGGCGTGGTCGAAAGCGTGCGCTGGGTGCAGATCGAGGGCACGCGCAGCGGCATCGGTCCGGCGGCCGGCGCGGTCGTGGGCGGCGTCGCCGGCAGCAATGTCGGCTCGGGCAAAGGCGCCGCGGTCGGCGTCGTGCTCGGCAGCGTCGCAGGCGGTATCGCGGGCCAGGCTGCGGAAGAAGTCGGCACGCGCAAGGCGGGCCTCGAAATCACGGTCAAGCTCGATGGCGGCCCGCTGATCGCCATCACCCAGGAGGCGGACGAGGCATTCAAGCCCGGCGAGAAGGTGCGCATCATTTCCGACGGCATGACCTCGCGCGTCACGCACTGAGCGGTTTCGCGGTCCCCGATCCGGAGAGCATCACGCCGCTGTGATGCTCGACCATTCCGCGTCATCCCGTAACCAAAGCTTAACGGTTCAGTCACCGGCGTGTCATCGGCCGTGTTTAGTGTTCGCCCGTCACCTCAAACTGGAGACGGGAAAAATGCTGGTCAAACAAACGCCGGTACAGCAAGCCTCGAAAAAGCCGCTCATGGTATCTGTCGCCCGCAACATTCTCGAAGTGCGTGAAGCGCAACGCCTGCGCTACAGGATTTTTGCGGAAGAAATGGGCGCGCGCGTGCCGGGCCGCGAGCAGGGCATCGACTGCGACATCTATGACGCCTACTGCGAGCATCTGCTGGTGCGCGACACCGAAACCCGTGAAGTGGTCGGCACCTACCGCATCCTGAGCGGCGCGCAGGCACGCCGCATCGGCGGTTTCTACTCGGATCAGGAATTCGACCTGACGCGCATCAACCCCTTGCGCGATGTGACGGTCGAAGTCGGCCGTTCATGCGTCCACCCCGACTATCGCAGCGGGGCGACTATCAGCCTGCTATGGTCGGGGATCGGCGATTACATGCTGCATCACGGCTATCGGTATCTGATTGGCTGCGCGAGCATCAGCATGGCCGATGGCGGCCATTGCGCTGCAAACGTTTACGAGCGGCTCAGGCGGTCGAATCTGAGCCCCGTCGAGTATCGCGTATTTCCGCGCTGCGCATTGCCTCTCGATGCTACAGGAGAGCGCGCCGGACGCGCCACTGCCGCCGCTGATCAAGGGTTATGTGCGAGTCGGCGCTTATGTTTGCGGCGCGCCGGCATGGGACCCCGATTTCAATAGCGCCGACCTGCTGATGTTGCTGCCGCTGTCGCGCACGGACGCCCGCTACGCACGGCACTTTCTCAAGGCCGGGTGATGAGCGATACGCTGTTCACCTCAGCGCAGGAACGCCCTGCTCCCCGGTTTATAATCGCCGGGATGAGTGCTCAATCTTCCGCGTCTGCCACGCGCTGGCTGCGGATCGCCCGGGTCGGCCTGCATTTGCTGCGGGGCGTGGTGATCACGGGTTTGCTTTTTCCCTTCGTGTCTCAGGTGCGCCGGCGACACGAAATCAAGCGCTGGTCGGCACGCCTGTTGCGCATTCTTGCCGTCAGGCTGCACGTCTACGGCGATCCGCCGCGGCGCGGCACCCCGCTCATGCTGATCGCCAATCACGTCTCGTGGCTCGACATTTATGCGATCAATGCGGTGCTGCCGGTGCGGTTTGTCGCCAAGGCCGAGGTGCGCCGCTGGCCGGTAATCGGCTGGTTCAGCGAGAAAGCAGGAACGCTGTTTATCGAGCGCGCGCGGCGCCACGACACCGTGCGGCTGAGCCGCCTGGTGATGGAGGCGATGCAGGCGGGGGACCCGGTGGCGATTTTTCCCGAAGGCACGACCAGCGACGGATCGGAATTACTCAAGTTTCACAGCTCGCTGCTGCAGCCCGCGCTGGACGCGCGCGCCGGGCTTTATCCGGTGGCGATCCGCTATGTCCGCGGCGACGGCACGCTATGCACCGAGGTCGCCTACGACGGCGACAAGTCCCTGTGGGATACGCTGTTGCTGATCGCCATGCAGCGCACGATCGACATGCATGTCTATTTTCTTGCGCCGCTCGCTTACCACGACCATCACCGGCGCGAGCTCGCGCAGGCGGCGCGCGAGGCTATTCTCCGGACGCTGTTCCCGCCATCTCGCGGCAGTCACACTGGAAAATCCGCCGGTCCTCGAGCCGCAGCGCGGTGAGGCGCCGGCCCCACGCGCAGCCGGTGTCGATGGCCAGCAGGTCGGGCCGCACGACCAGGCCCAGCGCCGCCCAGTGGCCGGTGATCATGGGCGTATCGCGGCTCGCGCGGTTGGGGACTTCGTACCACGGCATGAATCCCGCCGGCAGATTTTCAAGCCCGGTCTTGTGCGAGAATTCCATCGTGCCGTCGGCCGAACACAGCCGCAGGCGCGTCATCGCGTTGGTGATCACGCGCAGCCGGTCGTAGCCTGAAAGGTCGTCGCGCCAGCGCGCCGGCTCGTTGCCGTACATATGGCGCAGGAACTCATGACAGCCGTCGCCGCGCAGCACCTGCTCGACTTCCCGCCCCAATGCGAGCGCCTGCGTGACGGTCCACTGCGGCAGCAGGCCGCCATGGACCATCGCGTAACCGTCGCCGACGTGCATCATGTTCTGATTTCTCAGCCAATGCAGCAGTTCGTCGCGATCGGGCGCGGCGAGGATCTCGTCGAGCGTGTCGCCGCGGTGGGGTTTTCTGACGCCTGCGGCGACGACCAGCAGATGCAGGTCGTGGTTGCCGAGGACGGTTACCGCGCGTTCGCCGAGGCTGCTGACGAAGCGCAGGGTTTGCAGCGACTGCGGCCCGCGGTTGACGAGATCGCCGACGAACCACAGCCGGTCGCGCGCGGCATCGAAGGCGATGCTGTCGAGCAAGCGCCGCAGCTGGTCGTAGCAGCCTTGTACATCACCGATGGCGTAGGTGGACATGCGTGAGTGAATGGTGAGCGGTAAGCGGTAAGCGGTGAGCGGTGAAGAGTCAGAATCGCAGCTTCAGTTTTCCGGACCGTGAAACAAAAAGGGCGCAGTCTCTGCTGCGCCCTGCTGCTTACCGCTCACGGCTCACCGCTCACGACTTACGGGTTACTTGGCCAGGCCCGTCAGATAATCGACCGCAGCTTTGACGTCGGCGTCGGAGAGCGACATATTCCCGCCCTTGGGCGGCATCGCGTTCTTGCCCTTGAGCGCGCTCGTGTAGAGCGCATCCATGCCGGTCTTGAGGCGCGGCGCCCACGCGGCCTTGTCGCCGGCTTTCGGCGCGCCGGCCGCGCCCGTTCCATGACATGCCACGCAAGTACCCTCATACACGGTTTTGCCTTTGGCGGCGTCGCCCTTGGCTCCCGCTGCTGCCGGCGCAGCCGCAGGGGCGGCGGCGGTTACGGCCGGCTTCGCGGCGGGCGCCGGTTTCGATTCGGGCTCTTTGAAATTGGCGCCGGCCTGATTTGCCATGTAGGCAACGGCGCGCGCAAGTTCCGTATCGGTCAAATCGGGGTTGCCGCCGCGCGGCGGCATCTGGCGTATGCCCTTGACCGCGTGCTGGGTGAGCGTTTCGTACCCTTGGGCGAGGCGCTTGGCCCACGCGTCCTTGTCGCCGATCTTGGGTGCGTTGAGCGCGCCGGTCGCATGGCAGGCCGCGCATACGGTTTCGACCACCTGCTGGCCGGTTTTTTCGGTTTTCGGGGCGCTGGCATCCATCACCACCACTTCGCCCACCGGCTTCAGCCGCTTGGCGATGGCTTCGTCGGACATGCCGGGATTGTCCTTGCCGAAACCGGCGCTGCCGGTCACGAGTTGCGTCAGCATGACGATCAGCACGATCGGCACGACAAATGCCAGCACCACAACGATAATCAGCTGCTTCGGTGTCTTGATCGGGGAGGAATGCTCTTCGACGTGTACTTCGCTCATTGCAATGGTCCTGCGGTGGGCTCGAAAGGCGCACATTATAGCGGCAATCAATCCCTCGGTAAAACCTTGATTCCGCGACAGTCCCGCCGTGCGGCTGTGATAAAATGAAGCACAGCAACGCGCCCGTAGCTCAGCTGGATAGAGTACTGCCCTCCGAAGGCAGGGGTCGGACGTTCGAATCGTCTCGGGCGCGCCATCTTTTTTCTTCCCGTTCTGCCCGGCAGGCCGGCGTTTGAACGCCGCAGACCGTGCCGGCGCCGTGGCTTTGGCGGGGTCGAACGCGGATAATCGGGCTTTTGACGGCACAACAACAACCCGTTTCTGATGCCCGGTTCGAAAACCTACGATGCCCTGATTGTCGGCGGCGGCCATAACGGCCTGACCTGCGCCTGCTATCTCGCCGGCGCCGGCCTCAAGGTGCGCGTGCTCGAGCGCCGCCCGGTCGTGGGCGGGGCGGCGGTCACCGAGGAATTTTTCCCGGGGTTCCGCAACTCGACCGCGAGCTATACGGTCAGCCTGCTGCATCCCAAGGTGATCCGCGATCTGCGCCTGGCCGAGCACGGCCTGCGCATCATCGAGCGCCCCATCTCCAATTTCCTGCCGTTGTCCGACACCGAATACCTGAAAATCGGCGGGTCGCTCGAGGCGACGCAGGCCGAGGTCGCGAGATACTCGAAGCGCGATGCGGAGCAGCTCCCCGTGTATTACGCGATGCTCGAGCGAGTGGCCGCCGTGCTGCGCAGCCTGCTGCTCGAAACGCCGCCCAATGTCGGCGGCGGTCTGCGGGATATCGTGAGCGCGCTCAAGGCCGGCAACAGCATGCGCAAGCTCGACATGGTGGTGCGCCGCGACCTGCTCGACCTGTTTGCCAAGAGCGCGGGCGATTTTCTCGACAGCTGGTTCGAGTCCGCGCCGGTCAAGGCGGCATTCGGCTTCGATGCCATCGTCGGCAATTTCGCGAGCCCGTACACGCCGGGGTCGGCTTACGTGCTGCTGCACCACGTGTTCGGCGAAGTGAACGGCAAGCGCGGCGCCTGGGGGCATGCGGTGGGCGGCATGGGCGCGATCACGCAGGCGATGGCGCAGGAAGCGCGCCACCGCGGCGTGGAAATCAATACCGACTGCGAAGTGGTCAAGGTGTGCGTGGACGGCCGCGGCACGCAGGGCGTGCAGCTTGCCGACGGGCGCGTGATCGAGGCGCGCTGCGTGGTGTCCAACCTCAATCCGAAACTGCTGTACCTGCGCCTGATCGATGAAAGCGCGCTCGATGCCGATTTCCTGCAGCGCATCCGCAACTGGAAATGCGGCTCGGCGACGTTCCGCATCAACGTGGCGCTCGACGAGCTGCCGGACTTCACCTGCCTGCCGGGGAAATCGGTCGCGGACCACCACAAGTCGGGCATCATCATGGCGCCGTCGCTGCGCTACATGGAGCAGGCCTACTTCGATGCGCGCACTTACGGCTGCTCGCGCGCGCCGATCGTGGAGATGCTGATCCCGTCCACGGTCGACGACACGCTGGCGCTGCCGGGCAAGCATGTGGCGAGCCTGTTCTGCCAGCATTTCGATCCGCAACTGCCCAATGGACTTGACTGGGACGAAATCAAGGAGCCCGCCGCCGATCTCGTGATCGACACCGTCACCCGCTATGCGCCGAACTTCAAGGCGAGCGTGCTCGGACGCAAGGTGCTGTCGCCGCTCGATCTCGAGCGCGAGTTCGGCCTGACCGGCGGCGACATTTTCCATGGCGCGCTGACGCTCGATCAATTGTGGAGCGCGCGCCCGGTGCTGGGCCATGCCGATTACCGCGGGCCGGTGAAAAGACTCTACATGTGCGGCGCCGGCACCCACCCCGGCGGCGGCGTGACGGGAATCCCGGGCCACAACGCCGCCCGGGAAATCATCAGGGATTTCAAGCGCGGCAGGCTGAACGACAAGAACAAATGAAACCGCAGAGGAAAGCCAGCGGGGACCGCTTCGCAATCTACCTGCTGCGACTGGCAGTGCTGGCGCTTGCGCTGGGTGCATCGGGCTGCAGCAAGTCACCCAAACTGGCCCACCTGGGCGCTGCCGATGTCATCGTCGCGTTCGGCGACAGCCTCACGTACGGCACCGGCGCGGCCGAGCAGGAAAGCTATCCGGCGGTGCTCGCGCAGCTTACCGGGCGGCAGGTGGTGCGCGCCGGCGTGCCGGGCGAGGTCACGGCGCAGGCCCTGCGCCGCCTGCCGGGGGTGATCGCCGAGTACCAGCCCAAGTTGATGATCGTCTGCCTCGGCGGCAACGACATGCTGCGGAAAGTGAACGAAGCTGAAACCCGGGCGAATCTGCGCGCGATCATCGCGGCCATCCGCGAGCGCGGCATCGCGGTGGTGCTGATCGGCGTGCCGCGGCCGGCGCTGCTGGCGAGCGCGCCCGAGTTCTACGGCGAGCTGGCCAGGGAGTTTGCGATTCCCTACGAAGGCGGCATCGTCAAAGACGTGCTCTACTCGGCAGGGATGAAGTCCGATGCGATTCATCCCAACGCCCAGGGCTACCAGCGCATGGCGGAGGCGATCGCCGGGCTGCTGCGCAAGAGCGGCGCGATTTAAGAACAAGCCATTTTATGGTTTTGATTTCCTGAAATGAGCTTGAATTCCTCTCATTCGGCCGTGCGGCTGACGGCGACCATGTGCGTCGCTGAAGCGCTGTCCATGACCGGCTTCGCCGCTTACACCACGCTGCTGCCGCAGTTGCAGCGTGAATGGGAATTATCCAATTCCGGGGCGGGACTGATCGGCGGCATCTATTACGCCGGCTACATGGCCGCGGTGCCGGTGCTGACCAGCCTCACCGACCGCATCGATTCGCGCCGCGTCTATCTGTGGGCGTGCGTGATCTCCAGCCTCGGCGCGGCGGGTTTCGCGCTCTACGCGCAGGGGCTGTGGAGCGCGCTGTTGTTCCAGTTTCTGATCGGCTTCGGGCTCGGCGGCACGTACATGCCGGGCCTCAAGGCGCTGACCGACCATCTCGAAGGCAGCGCACAGTCGCGGGCCACGGCTTTTTACACCGCCAGCTTCGGACTCGGCTCGAGCATTTCCATTGTCATTTGCGGCAAGCTCGGTGTCGTCTTTGGCTGGCAGTGGGCGTTTGCCTATGGCGCGATCGGGCCGGTGCTGGCCGGGCTGCTGATGAACCTGGCGATGCCGCGGGGCCGGACACATGCCGCGCATGTCAAAGCGCCGGCGCTGCTCGATTTCCGTCCGGTGCTCAGGAACCGCTCGACGCTCGCCTACATCTTCGGCTACTCGGCGCACAACTACGAGTTGTTCGGCCAGCGCGCGTGGATGGTGGCATTCCTCGTGTACTGCGCCTCGCTGCAGCCGCTGGATGCGCCGATGCTGTGGAGCGCGGCGACGCTTGCCGCGATCATCAACATGCTGGGTCCGGTGATGAGCATTTCGGGCAACGAACTCGCGCTCCGTTTCGGCCGGCAACGCGTGATTTTCACGTTCATGACGCTGTCCGGCGCGACGGCGTGCGTGCTGGGCTTCACCGCGGCCCTGCCGTGGCTGCTGGTGTTTCTGCTGATGTGCGTGCACTACGGCCTGATGCTCGGCGACTCCGCGGCGCTGACCTCGGGTGCGATCGCTTCCGCGCCGCCCGAACTGCGCGGCGCGAGCATGGCGATCTACTCGCTCGTGGGTTTCACCGCGGCTTTCCTTGCGCCGCTGGTGTTCGGCGTGGTGCTCGATCTCGCCGGCGGCAACAGGAGCACACTCGCCTGGGGCCTGGCGTTCGCCAGCATCGGCATGTTCGGGGTGCTGTCGCCGGCGGCGCGCTGGTTCTACGGCAAAAGATTCAGACCGGCGTAGATCAGCCCCGCTTGTAGATGATTTTCTTCGTGCCGCCGTCACAGGTGCCGACGGTTTTGCCTTCCTTTTGCTCGTCTTTTCCGACGACGTCCAGCGTATAGGTTTTTACGCTTTTGGCCTTGATCTTGGCTTCGATTTCGGCCTTGAGTTCATCGCAGGATTTCCCCGCCAGCGCAGGGGGGGCGACCAGCATCAGTGCGACGGCTGCAATCAGGATTTTCATGGAAGTGTTCTCCGGAACGACTCGACAATCAACGAATGGTCTTATTCTTAACAGGCTGCAAGAACGCCGCTTATCATGGCACGCAGTTGCAAACACACGCAACGTTCAGCCGAACACGCATCGGTTTTCCGTTGCGGCGCCGGCACGGCTGCTGCAAAGGGGGCTCATTATAACCGGTTGTTTTTATTATATTTTTTCCGTTTATGGCCATCTCCAGATCCGCAGCGGCGAACGACCTTGTTGACGCTTGATTTCGCGCGCGCCCCGCGCGAGGCGCGCTATTTTTTCGTGCCCGTGTAGAACTGCGGCCAACGCTCGAGCACCGCTGCAGAATCGTCCTTGTAGACGTGACAGGAATTGAGCTGATAAGGCTTTTTGGTGATCGGCTTGCCGGCGTTGTGCGCCTCGCGCGCGCGGCCGGTGGCCTGGAACGCGGTGGTGCCGAGCGGGCCCAGCAGTTCGACCAGATGCGTGCAGCCTTTCACGCCGCCGACGCGCGCGATGATTTCACGGCGCCATCCCGCGCCGATGGTGAGTCCGATCAGCGCTTTGAAATTCGGCGTGATCTCGCCGCAGATCGAGTACGGGCCGTCGTCGGTCACGGCTTCGGCGTCGTGGATTTTCAGGTCGAGGTCGATGGTGAGGCGCAGCCACATGTTGTGCACCGGCTCGCCGGGCTGGCGCTCTTGCCCGCCGTCACGGCGAGTGTGGACATACGTTTTGGTGTCCACCAGATGGCCTTCGATATCCCATAGCCCGTCTTCGCGCTCGTAGCCTTTGCACTCGATCGCGCGGGTGTGTTTCAGTTTGCGGGGGGCGGGGGCAGGCAACGGCATGTTCGACTCCGGGAATCAAAAACTCAAGTGTTTGGGATTGATCTGCTCTTCAGATTTTCTGCTTCGCCGCGATTGCGCGCGCCGCCTTGGAATGGGTCGGCCGGCCGAGCACGCCGCAGATGTATTCGCCGGCGGCGATCAGCTTGTCGAGATCGACGCCGGTTGCGATGCCGAGGCCGTTGAGCATGTACAGCACATCTTCGGTCGCGACATTGCCGGTCGCGCCTTTGGCATAGGGACAGCCGCCGAGGCCCGCCACCGAGCTGTCGAAGCTCGCGACCCCGCATTCGAGCGCGGCGTAGATGTTCGCCAGCGCCTGGCCGTAGGTGTCGTGAAAGTGGCCGGCAAGACGCGCCACCGGAATGTGTCTGGCGACGGCTTCGAACGCGGCGCGCGCTTTTCCCGGCGTGCCGGTGCCGATCGTGTCGCAGATCGTGATTTCGTAGCAGCCCATGGCGTCGAGCTCGCGCGCGACGCGCACCACTGCCTCCGGCGCCACCTCGCCCTCGTAGGGGCAGCCGAGGCACACCGAAATGTCGCCTCTCACCCGGAGTCCGCTGGCAATCGCTGCGTGGCAGACCTCGGCGAAACGCGCGAGGCCCTCCGCAATCGAGCAGTTGGTGTTGCGCTTCGAGAAGCTCTCGGTCGCGGCGCCGAACACCACGACTTCATCGGCGCCGGCCGCGATCGCCGCGTCCAGGCCTTTCCTGTTCGGCACCAGCACCGGATAGGCCACGCCGGGTTTGCGCCGGATGCCGGCCATGACCTGCGCGTTGTCGGCCATCTGCGGCACCCACTTGGGCGAGACGAACGCGGTGGCCTCGATCGCCGTCAGCCCCGCGTCCTGCAGGCGGTGGATGAGCTCGATCTTGACCTCGGTCGACACCGGCGTGGCTTCGTTCTGCAGCCCGTCGCGCGGCCCGACTTCAATCAGTTTTACTTTTTTTGGAAAATTCATATTCAGCCGCCAAGGCCGCCAAGCGACGGCGCCAAGAACAACAAGAAATGCAGAATATCTAATAAATGCCGAAATACCAATGACTGACATAGATTCAGACCGAACACGCGTGTCCGGTATATGAATCTACGTCATCCGGGATTTTGCTATTTTTGATATTTTGTTTTTCTTGGCGTCTTGGCGTCTTGGCGTTCATTGGTTTGATCAACGCCCCTTGCGTTCGGCTATTTTCGTCTTTTTTCTCTTCGAGGCGGGCGTTGACCCACGCCGGTTTGCGTTTTTTCAGGAACGCTTCCATTCCTTCCTGGGCCTCCGGCGTGGCGCGGATCGCGGCGATGCGGCGCGCGGTTTCGTCGACGATCTTGCCGTCGATCATCGCGTGCGCGCTCAACGGGATCAGCTGCTTGATCGCGGCCACCGCATTGGGCCCGCTCGAATACAGGTGCGCCAGCATGCGGCCGACGGCCGCCGTGAGTTCCTCTTCCTCGGCCATGTCGTGCACGAGGCCGATGCGGAACGCTTCCGCGACGTCGAACTCCTCGCCGCTCAACATGTAGCGGTGCGCCATGCGCTCGCCGATGGCGGCGATCACGTAGGGGCTGATCATGGCCGGAATGATGCCGAGCTTCACTTCCGACAGCCGGAACGTCGCCGAGCGCGCGGCGATCGCGATGTCGCACGCCGCGACCAGCCCCACGCCGCCGCCGCGCACCGCGCCGCGCACGCAGGCGATCGTCGGTTTGCCGAGCGTGTACAGCGTATGCAGCATGCGGGCGGTCTGCTGCGCGGCCTTGAAATTCTGCGCGGCAGAAAACGTCGCGCTCTTTTTCATGTGGGAGATATCGGCGCCGGAGCAAAAGCTGGTGCCGGCGCCCATCAATACCACGGCGCGCACCTGCGGCTCGGCGCCGAGTTTTTTAAATATCTTTTCGAGCAGGTCGACCATCTCGGGGTCGAACGCATTGTGCACCTCGGGACGGTTGAGCATCACCGTCGCGTTGCCGTCCGAATCGATCTGTGCGAGTACCTTGGCGCTCATGTTTTGCCTTCGTTTATTTTTCCGGATTGCGGCGTGGGCGTTGCCGGGCCGCGTCCCGCAGAATTATACGCGTTGACTGCCCCGACCCGGTTTTTGCGGGGGCGGTCGGGCAGGCGTTCAGAGCCGGTCGAGTTCGTCCCGATAAAGATCGAGCATGTTCCGGTCGAAACAGGCGAAAACGATTTGCTCCAGCGCGGTCTCGGCGGCAAGAAAGTTCGCGCATTCGCCCACCGCGATTTTCACCGCGTCGGCGAAAGGATAGCCATAGACGCCGCAACTGATCGCCGGAAACGCGATGGTCCTGACCGAGTGATCCGCGGCGAGCCTGAGGCTCGCGGCATAACACGAGGCGAGCAGTTCCGGTTCGCGCTGTCCGCCGCCGCGCCACACCGGACCGACGGTGTGAATCACGTACTTGGCCGGCAGGCGGTAGCCTTTCGTTATCCTGGCCTGACCCGTCGGGCAGCCGCCGAGGGTGCGGCATTCTTCCAGCAGTTGCGGGCCCGCGGCGCGGTGGATCGCGCCGTCGACCCCGCCGCCGCCGAGCAGCGTGGTGTTGGCGGCGTTGACGATGGCATCGACCGTGAGCGTCACGATGTTGGCCTGAACCGCTTCGAGCCTGTCGCGCATACGAATTCAGGAGGGCTGCCGGGCTACCATCCGCCGGTTGCCAGCCATTTCTCCACCTGATCGAGGCGGTCCGAACCCCAGAACGGCTCCTTGTCGACAACGATGAACGGCGAACCGAACACGCCGCGCTCGATCGCGGCATCGACTTCGGTCTTCAGGCGCTCTTTCACCGCCGGGTCATTCAACGCCTGCAGCAATTGGTCGCGGTCGATGCCGAGCTTGGCGGCAACATTGGCGGTGACTTCGGGGTTGGAAATATCGCGGTCTTCGGCAAAATAGGCGTGGTAGAGCGCCTGCGCGAGCTTTTTGGCCAGCGCGGGATCCTTGTCGCCGACCCAGTAGAAGGCGCGGCTCGGCGCCGTGCCGGAAACCGGAAATTTGGACGGCATCTTGTAGGGCACGCCGAACAGCCGCGCCGAGCGCGCGAGGTCGTGCTGGGCGTAGCTGCCCTTGAGCGGGATCGTCGGCAGCGGCTGCTGGCCGGTGATCTTGAATACCACTCCGAGCAGGATCGGCCGCCAGATTACGCCGCGGCCGTGCTTCGCGGCGAGCGCGTCGATCCTGGAGCCGGCGAAATAGCCGTACGGCGAGGAGAAGTCAAAGTAGAAATCGAGGGGATTGGCCATGCCGGGCTCCATTTCTGGTCAGGTTTCGATCATTTTCTGCGGATTTTATATTAACGTTAACGTAAACGTAATAATGTTTTAGAGCATGCCGAACTGCAGCATTACTTCGCTGTTTCCTTTTTCCTGGCATCGCCACCGGCAAGCAGGCGCCGGCATTGATCGGCGAAAAAATTGATCTCGCCGAGCATGACCTCGATGTCCTCGCGCTGCTGCTCGAGCAACGCGCGGCGTTTCTCGAGCCTGGCGAGAAACGCCTCGATCTGCGCGTCCTCGTCCCTGGCCATATCGTAAAGCTTGAACAGATCCCGGATCTCGCTCAGGGAAAAGCCCAGCCGCTTGCCGCGCAAAGCGAGCTTGAGCCGCACGCGGTCGCGGTTGCTGAACACCCGGTTCATCCCTTCGCGCGCGGGATTGAGCAGGCCCTGTTCTTCGTAGTGGCGTATAGTGCGGGCGGTGACTTCGAACTCTTTGGCGAGATCGGAAATCGAATAGGTCTGGGCTATTGTGCTGCGCAACATGAGCGTGTAGAATCAACGAATTAGTTCATTCTATTATGGCGTTTACGTAAACGTCAAGTGCGCATGGAAAATGTGGGCCGAAATTGTCCGTTTCATGAGCTACGTGGCTCTTAAGGAATGATTTGATGACAGCAACCAAGCACAGCGAAAGCAGGCGCCCGCTGCCTGACTCCAGCGAATTGGCGAAACTCTATGCCGACATCGCGAAAAACAGCGGCCAACTCGTGACCCGTTTTCTGGAGCATAGCTCCAAAGGCGCGCCATCCGCTTTCAGCGATGAACTGGGTATCAGCCAGGTGTTCTTCGAGGCCTGGGGCAAGATGCTTGCCGACCCGTTCAAGCTTGCCGAAGTGCAAATGAAGCTGTGGCAGGACCACATGGCGCTGTGGCAGAACTCGATGCTCCGGCTGTTTGGCCACGACACCACGCCCATGATCGAGCCGGCGCAGGGCGACCGCCGCTTCCGGCACGAGGACTGGGAGCAGAATTTCCTTTATGACTACATCAAGCAGTCCTACCTGATCGCCGCCAAGCACCTGCATCAGTCGCTCGGCAAGGTCGAGGGCATGGATGCGAAGGCCGCCAGGAAAGTCGATTTCTACACGCGGCAGTACATCGATGCCATGTCGCCGTCCAATTTCATGCTCACCAATCCCGAGGTGCTGCGCGAGACCGTCGACTTCGGGCGGCCATAACCTGATCAAGGGGCTCAACAATCTGCTCGAGGACCTGACGCGGGGCGAGGGCGGGCAGTTGCGCGTCAAAATGGCCGACACCGCGGCGTTCCGCCTCGGCGAGAACATCGGCGTGACCCCGGGCAAGGTCGTCTACCAGAACGACCTGCTGCAACTGATCCAGTACGCGCCGCTCACCGCGGAGGTCTATGCGCGGCCTCTGCTGATCATTCCGCCGTGGATCAACAAGTATTACATCCTCGACCTGCGCGAGAACAACTCGTTCATCCGATGGGCGGTTGCGCAGGGCCATACCGTGTTCGTGATCTCCTGGGTCAATCCCGACAAGCGCCTCGCGCACAAGAGCTTCGACGACTACCTGCAGGAGGGCGCGCTCGCTGCGCTCGACGCGATCGAGCGGGCCACCGGCCAGCACGAGGTCAACGTCATCGGCTACTGCCTGGGCGGCACCCTGCTGGCCTGCACGCTGGCCTATCTCGAAGCCAAAAAAGACGACCGCATCCACAGCGCGACGTTCTTCGTCACCATGATCGACTTCGAGCGCGCCGGCGAACTCGAGGTGTTCATCGACGAGAAGCAAATCGCGGCGCTCGAGAAAAAAATGAACGAGCGCGGTTATCTCGAAGGCAGCGAGATGGCCCACACCTTCAACATGCTGCGCGCCAACGACCTGATCTGGTCATTCGTCGTCAACAATTACCTGCTGGGGAAGGATCCGTTCCCGTTCGACCTGCTGTACTGGAACTCGGATTCGACGCGCATGCCGGCGGCGATGCACAGCTTCTACCTGCGCAACATGTATCTGGGAAACCTGCTGCGGCAGCCCGGCGGCATCACGCTCTCCGGCGTGCCGATCGACGCTGAGCCGGATCAAGACGCCGGCGTATTTCATTTCCACCGTCGAGGACCACATCGCGCCGTGGAAATCGACTTATGCCGGGGCGAAACTGCTCAAGGGCCCGGTGCGCTTCGTGCTCGGCGGCTCGGGCCACATCGCCGGCATCATCAATCCGCCGGCGGCGAACAAATACTGCTACTGGACCCACGACAAGCTGGCCGCGAATCCCGATGAATGGCTGGAGAA
This sequence comes from uncultured beta proteobacterium, assembly GCA_963734595.1. Lineage (GTDB taxonomy): Bacteria > Pseudomonadota > Gammaproteobacteria > Burkholderiales > SG8-41 > CAKKQX01. The sequence continues at coordinate 484,735 of CAVTHV010000037.1, read as the reverse complement.
AGCGACGCAGCATCCGGGCTCGTGGTGGACCGACTGGAGCCGGTGGGCGGCGAAGCATGGCGGGGAGAAAGTGGCGGCGCGCATTCCCGGCAAGGGCAAGCTCAAGGCGATCGAAGACGCGCCGGGCTCGTACGTGAAAGTGCACATCGACGCGAAAAAGCACTAAGAAAAACCAGATGAGCCGCCAGGAAGAAATTCAAAACAGAGATTGAACCGCCAAGGCCGCCAAGACGCCAAGAAGAGCAAAAGATAACGGGCGAGGGCAAACAAGATTGTTGCTGCCAGATTTGGCACCTAAAATGGGCCTATCGAAGGTGTTCCTGTAGTCATTGCCGATCATTTCGGTAATCCGTAACGATCCTTAAATAATTTTGGGTTTCTTGGCGGTCTTGGCGGCCTTGGCGGTTCAATAAGGTTTTGACATGAATTTTCAAAACATCCTGCTCGAACAACCCGAACCCGGCATTTATCTGCTGACGCTCAACCGTCCCAAAGCGCTCAACGCGCTCAACTCGGCGACGCTGGACGAACTCGCGCAGGCGATCGCGCAGGTCGCTGCCGATGACGGTGCGCGCGTGCTGCTCGTCACCGGCGCGGGCGACAAGGCCTTCGTCGCCGGCGCCGATATCGGCGAGATGCTGAATTACTCCGCGGAGCAGGCCCGCGCGTTCTCGGAGCGGGGCATGCGCGTGATGCACGCGCTCGAAGCGCTGCCGGTGCCGGTGATCGCGCTGGTCAACGGTTACGCGCTGGGCGGCGGCTGCGAGCTGGCGATGGCGTGCGACTGGATCCTCGCGGCGGAGAACGCGGTGTTCGGCCAGCCGGAAGTGAACCTGGGCATTCCGCCCGGCTTCGGCGGCACGCAGCGCCTGACCCGGCTCGTCGGCCGCGCGCTGGCGCTGGAACTGCTGACCACGGCGCGCCAGGTCAAGGCCGAGGAGGCGCTGCGCATCGGTCTCGCGAATCGCGTCTGTCCCGCGGCGCAGCTCCGGGACCAGGGCCTCGCCATGGCGCGGACGATCGCCGCCAAGGGCCCCGTTGCGGTGCGTCTTGCGAAGCAGGCGGCGCAGCGCGGCCAGGATCTCGATCTTGCCAATGCCTGCGTGCTCGAATCCAATGCCTTCGCGCTCGCATTTGCCACCGCCGATCAAAAGGAAGGCATGCGTGCCTTCATCGAAAAGCGCGCCGCGAAGTTCAAAGGGCAATAACTCTCATCCTGATTTCCCCACGTCGTGCGCGGTCTTTGCTTGCGCACCGCAGCATCGAAGCGCGGGCTGATGGCCTGAATGCGATGCTATAATTTCCATCCTCGGGCTTTCGCACCAAAAGTGCTTGAAAGCCCAACAAAACAAACCTCACGAAGGTGCAATCGCAATGGATATGAAGGACATCCTTCCCGATGTCGACCCGCAGGAAACGCGGGAGTGGCTCGAGGCCCTGGAATCGGTGATCGAGCAGGAGGGGCCGGAACGCGCGCATTTCCTGCTCGAACCAGATGGTCGAGAAGTGGCCCGCAGCGCCGGCGCGTACCTGCCGTTCTCGCTCAATACCGCGTACATGAACACCATCCCGCTGAGCCGGGAGGAGCGCATGCCCGGCGACCCGGAGATCGAAAACCGCATCCGGTCCTATGTGCGCTGGAACGCGCTCGCGATGGTCTTGCGCGCGAACAAGCATACCAACGTCGGCGGCCACATCGCGAGCTTCGCCTCGGCCGCCACGCTCTACGACGTCGGCTACAACCATTTCTGGCGCGCGCCGGACCGACAAGTTCGGCGGCGACGTCGTCTACCCGCAGGGGCACTCGGCGCCCGGCGTCTATGCGCGCGCGTTTCTGCTCGGCCGGCTCACCGAGGAGCAGCTCGATCAACTTCCGCCAGGAAGTGGACGGCAAGGGGCTGTCGTCGTATCCGCATCCGTGGCTGATGCCCGACTTCTGGCAGTTCCCGACGGTGTCGATGGGCCTCGGGCCGCTGATGGCGATCTACCAGGCGCGCTTCATGCGCTATCTGAAAGACCGCGGCATCATCGAAGCGCAGGGCCGCAAGGTCTGGGCGTTCATGGGCGACGGCGAAATGGACGAGCCCGAATCGCTGGGCGCGATCTCGCTGGCCGGCCGCGAGCGGCTCGACAACCTGATCTTCGTCATCAACTGCAACCTGCAGCGGCTCGACGGCCCGGTGCGCGGCAACGGCAAGATCATCCAGGAACTCGAAGCGCGACTTCCGCGGCGCGGGCTGGAACGTGATCAAGGTGATCTGGGGCGGCTACTGGGACCCGCTGTTCATGCGCGACACCAAGGGCCTGCTGCTGAAGCGCATGGAGGAATGCGTCGACGGCGAGTACCAGACGTTCAAGTCGAAGGACGGCGCCTACGTGCGCAAGCACTTCTTCGGCAAATATCCCGAGCTGCTGGAAATGGTCGCCACCATGTCCGACGACGACATCTGGCGCCTGAACCGCGGCGGCCACGATCCGCACAAGATCTACGCCGCCTATGCGGCCGCGATGAAGCCACACCGGTCAGCCGACGGTGATTCTCGCCAAGACCATCAAGGGCTACGGCATGGGCGAGGCCGGCGAGTCGCAGAACATCACCCATCAGCAGAAGAAGATGGGCACGTCCTCGATCAAGGCGTTCCGCGACCGTTTCGGCGTGCCGGTGCCCGACGACAAGCTCGATGAAGTGCCGTACGTGAAGTTCGAGGAAGGCTCGCCCGAGCTCACCTACATGCGCGAGCATCGCGAGACGCTCGGCGGTTTCCTCACGGCGCGCCGCCGCAAGGCCGCGCCGCTGGAAGTGCCGCCGCTGTCGGCGTTCGAGTCGCTGCTCAAAGCCACCGGCGAGGACCGCGACACGTCCACCACCATGGCCTTCGTGCGCATCCTCAGCACCATCCTCCGCGACAAGAAACATCGGCAAGCTGGTGGTGCCCATCGTTCCCGACGAGTCGCGCACGTTCGGCATGGAGGGCATGTTCCGCCAGCTCGGCATCTACTCCCACGTCGGGCAGCTCTACACGCCGCAGGACGCCGACCAGCTGATGTTCTACAAGGAGGACAAGAAGGGGCAGATCCTGGAGGAAGGCATCAACGAGGCCGGCGCGATGTCCTCGTGGATTGCCGCCGCCACCTCCTACAGCACCAACGGCATCTCGATGATCCCGTTCTACATCTTCTATTCGATGTTCGGCTTCCAGCGCGTCGGCGACCTCGCCTGGGCGGCCGGCGACATGCGCGCCCGCGGCTTCCTGCTGGGCGGCACGGCGGGGCGCACCACGCTCAACGGCGAAGGGCTGCAGCACGAGGACGGCCACAGCCACGTGCTGGCCTCGACCATTCCCAACTGCGTGTCCTACGATCCGACCTTCGCCTACGAACTGGCGGTGATCATCCAGGACGGGATGCGCCGCATGTACCAGGAGCAGGAGGACGTCTATTACTACATCACCGTGATGAACGAGAACTACCCGCATCCGGCGATGCCCGAAGGCGTGGAGAAAGGCATTCTCAAGGGGATGTACCTGTTCAGCGAGGGCAAGGGCAGGAAGAACCAGCCCAGGGTGCAGCTGCTCGGCAGCGGCACGATCCTGCTGGAAGTGATCGCCGGGGCGGAACTGCTGCAAAAGGACTTCGGCATCGCGGCCGATATCTGGAGCGTGACCAGCTTCAACGAGTTGCGGCGCGACGGGCTGGATACGCAGCGCTGGAATATGATGCACCCGGAAGCGGAGCCGCGCCTCTCGCATGTCGAACAGTGTCTGAAGGACCGCCCGGGCCCTGTGGTGGCGGCCACCGATTACATGAAGATATTCGCCGACCAGATCCGCGCTTTCCTGCCGACGCACAATTTCCTCGTGCTCGGCACCGACGGTTTCGGCCGCTCGGACACCCGCAAGCAGTTGCGCAAGTTCTTCGAGGTCGACCGCCACTACGTCGCGGTCGCGGCCCTGAAAGCGCTGGCCGACCAGGAAGCGGTGCCGCGCGCGAAGGTCACCGAGGCGATCGTCAAGTACGGCATCGATCCCGAGAAACCCAATCCCACTACTGTGTAACGGCGTGAATGGTAAATTGTGAATCGTAAATCGTAGCTGCGCTGATCCCCACCATTCACCGACATCGAACATGGCAAACACGATTGAAGTAAAAGTCCCCGACATCGGCGACTACAAGAACATCCCGGTCATCGAAGTCCTGGTCAAGCCCGGCGACAAGGTCGATGCCGAAGATTCGCTGCTCACGCTCGAATCCGACAAGGCGACGATGGAAGTGCCGTCGCCCGCGGCCGGGGTGGTGAAAGAGCTGAAGGTGAAGGTCGGCGACAAGGTGTCCGAAGGCACGCTGGTGCTGACGCTCGAGGCCGACGGCGCCGCTGCACCGCAGAAGCCGGAGCCGGCGGCGGTGCAGAGCCCCGCCGCAAAGATCCCGCCTGCGCCACAGGCGGAGAGGCCCGCGCCCGCGCCATCTGCGCCGGCCGCACAACCCGCGCGGGAAGAGAAGGCAGTGGCAGCGCGTCGGGCGGCGCGGCAGCCCCGATCGACGAAGCCGGTTTCGGCGCGGCGCACGCGAGCCCCTCGGTGCGGCGGCTCGCGCGCGAATTCGGCGTGGATCTCGCGCGCGTCACGGGCACCGGGCCCAAACAGCGCATCCTCAAGGAGGACGTGCAGGCTTACGTGAAGGCGGAGCTGGGGCGGCCGCGCGGCGGCGCCGGTGCCGGCGCCGGTTTCAATCTGCCGCCACTGCCGCAGGTCGATTTCGCAAAGTTCGGGCCGGTCGAATCGAAACCATTGTCGCGCATCAGGAAGCTGTCCGGCGCCAACCTGCACCGCAACTGGGTCAGCATCCCGCACATCACGCAGCACGACGAAGCCGACATCACCGAGCTCGAAGCGTTCCGCAAATCGCAGGCGGACGAGGCCAAAAAAAGCGGCATCAAGTTCACCATGCTCGGCTTCCTGGTGAAGGCGGTGGTGGTGGCGCTCAAGCAGCATCCCGAATTCAACGCCTCGCTCTCGGCCGACGGCGAAAGCCTGATCATCAAGCAGTATTACCACATCGGCGTCGCGGTCGACACGCCCAACGGGCTGGTGGTGCCGGTGATCAGGGACGCCGACAAGAAAGGCCTGCTCGAGATCGCCAAGGAGCTGGGCGAAGTCAGCGCGCGCATGCGCGCCGGCAAGATCGCGCCCGCCGATCTGCAGGGCGGATGTTTTTCGATCTCCAGCCTCGGCGGCCTCGGCGGCACCCTGTTCACGCCCATCATCAATGCCCCCGAAGTGGCGATCCTCGGCGTCGGCAAGGCCGTGATGAAGCCCGTGTGGAACGGCAAGGAATTCGCGCCGCGGCTGATGCTGCCGCTGTCGCTGTCCTACGATCATCGCGTGATCGACGGCGCCCAGGGCGCGCGCTTCATTTCGTTCCTGAGTTCGGTGCTGTCCGACATCCGCCGCCTGGTCCTGTAGATGCGCGGAACGCCCTATCCGGGTGTGCGGTTCCCTCATCCCTCATCCCTCATCCCTCATCCCGGGGGCGGTTGACCCATGCCCACCGCCCCCATCGGCATTCTCGGCGGCACTTTCGATCCGATCCATTTCGGCCATCTGCGGCTGGCCCAGGAAATCGGACAGGCGCTGAAACTCGAGGAGGTGCGCTTCATCCCGAGCGGCACGCCGCCGCACCGCGGCTCGCCTGCGGGGCCCGCGGCTGCGCGGCTGGAGATGGTCCGGCTGGCGACAGCAGGCAATCCGCTGTTCAAAGTCGACGAACGCGAAATCGGGCGCGCGGGCCCCGGCTACACCGTCGACACGCTCGCCGGATTGCGCCGGGAATTCGGCGCGACCCGTCCGCTATGCCTGCTGCTCGGCGCGGATGCGTTCCTGGACCTGGTGACGTGGAGCCGCTGGCACGAGCTTTTTACGCTCGCGCACATCGTCGTCGCGCACCGCCCCGGGTTCCCGATCGACGGCTGGCATACGCGCATGCCGCAGCCGCTGGCAAAGGAGTATGAGGCGCGGCTGATGCAGCAGCCGCTGGCGGTGCATCTTGCGCCGTGCGGCGGCATCGCCGTGGCGCCGATCGCCGCGCTCGATATTTCGGCGACCATGATTCGTGACGCAGTTCACGCCGGCAAGAGTCCGCGCTATTTGCTACCGGACGCCGTTCTCGATTATATTGAGTCGCACAGGTTGTACACCCAGGAGGGCAATGAAAGTAGATAAACTGGTGAAAGCCGCGGTGGCCGCACTTGAAGACATCAAGGGCCGCGACATCGTGGTGCTCGACGTTAAACGCATGACTTCGCTGTTTGACACCATCATCATCGCAAGCGCCGATTCCGCCCGTCAGACCAAGGCGCTTTCCAATAACGTGCAGGAGAAACTCAAGGCGCTCGGCGCGAAAGTCCACGGCGTCGAGGGCGAGCAGACCGGCGAATGGGTATTGATCGACCTGGGCTCGGTGATCGTGCATATCATGCAACCCGCAATCCGCCAGTATTACAACCTCGAAGAGCTTTGGGCGCCGCCGGCGCGCAAGGTGGCGCCCGCACCCAAGCAGCGTCCGTGCGCAAGAGCGCCCGCACCCAAATCGGCGTCCGTGCGCAAGAAAGCGCCCGCGGGCGCGGCCCGGCGCCGCACTTCGAAAGCAGCGGCCGCCTGAGGCGGGGCCCTCGCCATGAAGTTCCATGTCGTGGCGGTCGGTCACCGCATGCCGGCATGGATCGGCGCCGGGTTCGAGGAGTATGCGCGGCGCATGCCGCGCGATGCGCGCCTCGCGCTGACGGAAATCAAACCCGAAAGCCGCGGCAGCGGGCCCGCGCCGGCAGTCGAGCGCATACTGCAGGCCGAGCACAAGCGCATTCTCGGCGCGCTGCCGGCGGGCTGCTACAAGGTGGTGCTCGACGAGCGCGGCAAGGCGTTTTCCACCCGCCAGCTTGCCGCGAACATCGCGCGCTGGCGCGAGGCCGGGCGCGACATCGCATTCATCATCGGCGGTGCCGACGGCACCGCGGCCGCGCTCCAGCGGGAGGCGGACCTGCTGTGGTCGTTGTCGCCGCTGACGCTGCCCCACGCCCTGGTCCGGGTCGTGCTCGCCGAGCAGCTTTACAGGGCCATGTCTATTTTGAATAATCATCCGTACCACAGGGAGTGAAATGACAGGAGACAGGAATCAGGATTCGGGATTCGGCAAGCGGCTTTTATCAAACCGCGCTGCGCGTCAGCTGAATCCTGAATCCTGAGTCCCGATTCCTGAATCCTGAAATGGAAAAACGCATCTATCTCGCATCGCGCAGCCCGCGCCGCCGCGAACTGTTAAAACAGATCGGGGTGAATTTCGAGCTGCTGCTGCTGCGCGAGGACCCGCGGCGCGGCAGCGACGTCGACGAGACGCCGCTGTCCGATGAATTGCCTGACGCTTACGCGCTGCGGGTCGCCAGCGCGAAGGCCGCTTTCGCCGCGCGCCAGATCATGCAGCGTAACCTGCCGCAGCACCCGGTGCTCGCCGCGGATACCACGGTGGTGCTCGACGGCCAGATTCTCGGCAAGCCCGCGGATGCGGGGCATGCGATACAGATGGTGCAGGCGCTGTCGGGACGCGAGCACCAGGTGATCACCGCGGTCGCGGTGGCGAGAAGAGAACAACTCGAGACGCGGCTCTCGGTCTCGAGCGTGCGGTTCCGTGAAATCGCCGAGTTCGACGTCCGCCGCTACATCACCAGCGGCGAGCCGTTCGACAAGGCCGGCGCCTATGCGATCCAGGGGCGCGCGGCCGCGTTCATCACCCGGATCGAAGGCAGCTATTCGGGTATCATGGGACTGCCGCTGGCTGAAACGGTCGAGCTGCTGCAGCGGTTCGGCATCGAAGTCCTCTGATACCGGGTTCCCGGAAAGCGCTGCATGGCCGAAGAAATCCTGATCAACGTTACGCCGCAGGAGACGCGCGTCGCCGTGATCGAACACGGCGTTGCGCAGGAACTGCATATCGAACGCATATCGGCGCGCGGGTTCGTCGGCAACGTCTACATGGGGCGGGTGGTGCGCGTGCTGCCGGGCATGCAGTCCGCATTCATCGACATCGGCGGCGAACGCGCGGCATTCCTGCACGTGGCCGACATCTGGGGCAATCGCAGCAACGGCGAGCCCAGCGTCCCGATCGAGCGGTTGCTGGCGGAGGGCCAGAACCTGATGGTGCAGGTGATCAAGGACCCGATCGGCACCAAGGGCGCCCGGCTCTCCACCCAGATCGGCATCGCCGGCCGGTTCCTGGTTTACCTGCCGCAGGAATCGCACATCGGCATCTCGCAGCGCATCGAGGACGAGGAGGAGCGCCAGCACCTGCGCGAGAAGCTGCAGCAGCTGCTGCCGCCGGAGGAGAAGGGCGGTTTCATCATCCGCACCATGGCCGAGACCGCGTCGGACCGCGAGCTGACCCTCGACCTCGAATATCTGAGAAAGCTGTGGCGCGGCATCCAGGAAAAAGCGAAGACGGCCGCGCCGCCGGCGCTGCTTTATCAGGACCTCAACCTGAGCCTGCGGGTATTGCGCGATTTCGTCCACGACGAAACGATGCGCATCCTGACCGATTCGCGCGAGACCTTTCAGAGCATGCAGCAGTTTTCCCGGGAGTTCACGCTGGCCGCGACGGAGCGCATCGAGCATTACCAGGGCGAGCGGCCGCTGTTCGACCTTTACGGCGTCGAGGACGAAATCGAGAAAGCGCTGGCGCGTCGCGTCGATCTCAAGTCCGGCGGCTACCTGATCGTCGACCAGACCGAGGCGCTGACCACCGTCGACGTCAATACCGGCGGCTTCGTCGGCGTGCGCAGCTTCGACGACACCATATTCAAAACCAACCTCGAGGCCGCGCAGGTGATCGCGCGGCAGCTGCGGCTGAGGAACCTCGGCGGCATCATCATCATCGACTTCATCGACATGGACACCGAGGAGCACAAGAACGCCGTGTTGAACGAGTTCAGGAAAGCGCTCGCGCGCGACCGCACGCGCATGACGGTCAACGGCTTCACGCAACTGGGGCTGGTCGAGATGACGCGCAAGCGCACGCGCGAGTCGCTGGCCCACGTGCTGTGCGAGCCGTGCCCGACGTGCCAGGGCCGCGGCGAACTCAAGACGGCGCAGACCGTCTGCTACCAGATCCTGCGCGAGTTGCTGCGCGAAGCGCGCCAGTTCGAGGCGCGCGAGTTCCGCATCCTCGCCTCGCAGCAGGTGATCGACATGTTCCTCGACGAGGAATCGCAGAGCCTCGCGATGCTCTCCGACTTCATCGGCAAGCCGGTGTCGCTGCAAGTCGAAACCATTTACAGTCAGGAGCAGTTCGACATCATACTGATGTAATGGGGCCGGGCTGGACCGCATCGCCCTCCGGGCTTGCATGTAATCCGTTGTTTTTATTAAATAATTAATGACGCGCCATGAGCGAATCCAGGCCCGAGCAATCTGAGCGCGAGGCGGGCATGCTGCTCCGCCAGTTCGCGGAGCAGGCCTTTTCGCGCGCCGCCGGCGCGCCGCTGATCGCCGGCAACAGCGTGCGCATTCTCAAGAACGCCGGAGAAAACTATCCGGCGTGGCTCAGCGCGATCCGCGCGGCGCAGCGCACCATCTATTTCGAGAATTACATCATTGCCAATGACGCCGTGGGGCGCGAATTTGCCGCGGCGCTGGCTGAGAGAGCGCGCGCCGGCGTGCGCGTGAGGGTGAGCTACGACTGGCTGGGCGCGTTGGGCAGCGCGTCGCAGCGCGTGTTGCAGCCGGTCGTCGATGCCGGCGGCGAAGTCAGATGCTTCAATCCGCCGCGCCTCGACAGCCCTTTCGGCTGGTTGTCGCGCGACCACCGCAAGATGCTGGCGGTGGACGGAAAGAGCGGGTTCGTCACGGGCCTGTGCGTAAGCCGCAAGTGGGCCGGCGATGCCGTGCTGGGAAAAGAACCGTGGCGCGACACCGGCATCGAAGTGCACGGGCCGGCGATCGCCGACATCGAGCGCGCATTCGCCGAAACGTGGGCGGCAACGGGGACGCCGATTCCCGAAGAGGAGCTGACCCGTCCGGATGCGATACCCGCCGCAGGCACGGTCATGCTGCGGGTGCTGGCAACCCAGCCCAGTATTGCCGGGCTCTACCGGCTCGATCAGCTGATTGCCGCGATGGCGCGCAGGACGCTGTGGCTGACCGATGCCTATTTCGTCGGCGTCGCGCCCTATGTGCAGGCGCTGCGCGCCGCCGCGCTCGACGGCGTGGACGTGCGGCTGCTGGTGCCGGGCGCGAGCGACATTCCGGTCATTTCCCCGCTTTCGCGTTCCGGCTACCGGCCGCTGCTCGAGGCCGGCATCCGCGTGTTCGAATGGAACGGGCCCATGCTGCATTCGAAGACCGCGGTCGCCGACTGCCGCTGGGCGCGGGTGGGATCGAGCAATCTCAACATCGCGAGCTGGATGAGCAACTACGAACTCGATGTGGCGGTCGAGGACGAAGACTTCGCCGCACAGATGCAGAACATGTACGAGGATGATCTCGCGCGCGCGACGGAAATCGTGCTGTCGGAACGCAACCGCGTGCGTCCGGCGACATGGCGGCCGCCCCGCCGGCAGTTGAGGGGCGGCAGCGCATCGCGCGCCGCCGCCGGCGCGCTGCGCATCGGCAATACCGTCGGCGCCGCCATCACCAATCGCCGCGTGCTGGGACCCGCGGAAGCGGGACTGATGACCGGCGCCGGTCTCGCGCTGCTCGGCTTTGCTGCCGTCATCATCGCGTGGCCGCTGATCATTGCGCTGCCGCTGGCCGCGCTGGGGCTGTGGATGGCGGTGTCGTTCCTGGTCCGGGCGAAAGAGTTGCGAGCGGCGCGCCGCAGAGACGCGGTCTCGAAAGCAGGCGATGGACAGGATTTACAGGACGAACAAGATTAAAACCCGGGAATAATCCTGCTAATCCTGTCTATTTGGGGTCAGGTTTACGCGCCTTCTTTTGATTTCTGAGCCGACTTCTTAATCAGGGGTTCCGCCTGCCGCGCTTTTGATCAGTTCCTCGGTCGAGGCGTCGGCGCCGGCGATTTCCACTACCTTGCGGCGGCCGCGCGCGCCGTGACGGATGCTGATCAGCGACGACGGCAGCTTGAGGTAGCGATGCAGAAAATCGACCAGCGCGGCGTTCGCCTTGTCGTCGACCGCGGGCGCGGCAATCCTGACTTTGAGCGCATCGCCGTGCAATCCGGCGAAGCCGCTCACCCGCGCATTGGGCTGCACGTGAATATTGAGCGTGAGGCGCCCTGCGCCGGGATCGAAACGGCACCAGGCAGGTTCAGCGGCCATCAGACCAGGCGCAACAGCACCATTTCGAGATAGGCCACCGGCACCATCAGCAGCAGCTGGCAGCCGATGACCACGAACAGCGGCGACAGGTCGACGTTGCCGATCGCGGGAATGAGTTTCTGGAAAATGCGCAGGAAAGGCCGCGTCATGCTGTTCAGCAGCGGCGCCACCGGGCTGTAGGGGTTGAACCAGGACAGCATGGCCTGGACGATCACCGCCACCATCACGATGTAGAGCCAGAGCTTGACCAGCAGAACCACCGACAACAGCGCGAGTCCGGCGAGCCCGAAGCCGCCGGCGACTTCGAGCGGGCGTCCCCTGATCTGGAGCACGATGTAGACCTCGGCCAGCTGCGAAAGCCATGACAGCACCAGCGTGGCGAGGTCGAGTCCCCACAGGCCGGGAATCACGCGCCGCGCCGGGCGCACCGCGAAATCGGTAACGGCGTTGAGAAACTGGGACAACGGGTTGCGATACGAGGCGCGCACGCATTGCAGGTAAAACCGCAGCAGCAGCGCGGCAGTGAACAGGCCGAACGCCGTCTCGGTCAGGAATATGAGGGCGCTGGCAAGCATGAGCTCAATCCTTGCCGAACTCGTCGCCGAGCTCGCGCGAGCGATCCGCCGCCGCGCGCACCGCGCGCACGATGGCTTCCTTCACGCGGTCCGTTTCCATGGATTTGAGCGCGCGCTCGGTGGTGCCGCCCTTCGAGGTCACGCGCGCGCGCAATACCGCCGCGTCCTCGCTGCTGCCGGCGGCGAGCTTGACCGCGCCGGCGAACGTGTCGAGCGCCAGCCGGCGCGCCTCGTCCGCGGAGAAGCCCAGTTCGACGGCCGCCTGCTGCAGCGCTTCGATGAAATAGAAGACATAGGCGGGGCCGCTGCCGGACACCGCGGTGACCGCGTCCAACTGCTCTTCGCGCTCGAGCCACAGCGTCGCGCCGACGGCGCCCAGGATTTTTTCCGCCTGCGAGCGGTCGGCTGCGGACACCCCGGGCATCGCATAAAGGCCGGAGACGCCGGCGAGCACCAGCGCCGGGGTATTGGGCATGACGCGCACGATGCGCTGATAATCGCCGAGCCAGCGCGACAGATCGCGCGAGCGGATGCCGGCGGCGATGGTGATCACCAGCTGGGACCCCAGCGCGCTGCGCAGTGCCTGCGCGACTTCGCGCATCTGCTGCGGCTTGACGGCGAGCACGACGCAGGCGCTGCCATCCAGCGCCGGACCGATGTCGGCAAACGCCTTGACGCCGAGCTCGCGCTCGAGGCGGGCGCGGGCGGCGGCGTCGATTTCGACGACGCGCACGGCGCCGGCCTGCCAGCCCTGTTGCAGCAGGCCGCCGATGATCGCGCTCGCCATGTTGCCGCCGCCGATGAATGTGATGTTCATAAAAACCTAAAACCCTATTTGAACCGCCAAGACGCCAAGGCGCCAAGAAAAGCAAAACAATAATAAATATCAGGACATCAAGGTACATCGATTCCAGAGATGATACACGGCCTGCGCCTGATTTCCGACCGTTCTGCTTTGCGTGTTTTCAATATTTTGTATCCGGTTTTCTTGGCGTTCTTGGCGGCCTTGGCGGTTCAAGTCTTCTTTGTCCGTTTGCCCGAAAATCGCCGTGCCGACCCGCACCATCGTCGCGCCCTCGGCGATGGCGGCTTCGAAGTCGTCCGACATGCCCATCGACAGCGTGTCGAGCGCGATGCCGGCGGCGGCGAGTTTGTCCCGGATTTCCCGCAACAGCGCGAACCGCCGCCGCTGCAGCTGGATATCGGTCGTCGGCTCGGGAATCGCCATCAGCCCGCGCAGGCGCAGACGCGGCAGCGCGATGACGGCACGCGCCAGCGCGAGCTCGGCGCCCGGCGCGACCCCGCTCTTGCTGCCTTCGCCGCTGACGTTGACCTGGATGCACACATCGAGCGGCGGCAGATGCGCCGGCCGCGCCTCGTTCAGCCGCGCCGCGATTTTTTCCCGTTCGATGCTGTGCACCCACTGGAAATGTTCCGCGATGGCGCGCGTCTTGTTGCTCTGGATGGGGCCGATGAAGTGCCACGTCAAGGGGCAGGTGCGACAAGCTGTGTGACTTTTTCCACGGCTTCCTGCAGGTAACTCTCGCCGAACGCGCGCTGGCCCGCGGCATAGGCCTCGGCGATTTTCTCGGCAGGGAAGGTTTTGCTGACGGCGATCAGCGTGATTCCGGAGGCAGGGCGCCCCGCGGCCTGCGCGGCGCGCCCGATGCGCTCGCGCACGGCTTGCAGATTGGCCGCGATTGTTGTCATAATCCCCAAACGTTGAAGCGGGCGGTTCAGTGTAGAATCAGGCCGTTAACGCGTAATCTTCGTCCGGCTTTGCCATAACGGGACAATTATAATGGACATCTCCGAACTGCTGGCCTTCGTGGTCAAGAACAAAGCCTCCGACCTGCACCTTTCGGCCGGCCTGCCGCCGATGATCCGGGTGCATGGCGACGTGCGCCGCATCAACCTGCCGCCGCTCGAGCACAAGGACGTGCACGCGATGGTCTACGACATCATGAACGACGGCCAGCGCAAGTTCTACGAGGAAAACCTCGAGTGCGACTTCTCGTTCGCGATCCCCAACCTCGCGCGCTTTCGCGTCAACGCCTTCGTGCAGCAGCGCGGCGCCGGCGCGGTGTTCCGGACCATTCCATCCAAGGTGCTCACGCTCGAAGAGCTGAAGTGCCCGAAGATTTTCGTCGAGATCGCCAACCAGCCGCGCGGCGTGGTGCTGGTCACCGGCCCGACCGGCTCGGGCAAGTCGACGACGCTGGCGGCGATGGTCAACCACATCAACGAAAACGAGAACGGCCACATCCTGACGGTCGAAGACCCGATCGAGTTCGTGCACGAGAGCAAGAAATGCCTGATCAACCAGCGCGAGGTCGGCCCCCATACGCTGTCGTTCGCCAACGCGCTGCGGTCGGCGCTGCGCGAGGACCCGGACATCATCCTGGTGGGCGAGATGCGCGACCTGGAGACCATCCGCCTGGCGATGACCGCCGCCGAAACCGGCCACCTGGTGTTCGGCACGCTGCACACCAGTTCCGCGGCAAAGACCATCGACCGGATCATCGACGTGTTCCCGGCGGAAGAGAAGGAAATGATGCGCGCGATGCTGTCGGAATCCCTGCGCGCGGTGATTTCGCAGACGCTGCTGAAGACCAAGGACGGCAGCGGGCGCGTCGCGGCGCACGAGATCATGATCGCCACGCCGGCGATCCGCAACCTGATCCGCGAGGCCAAGGTGGCGCAGATGTATTCCGCGATCCAGACCGGCGCGCAGATCGGCATGCAGACGCTCGACCAGAACCTGCTCGACCTGGTCAAGCGCAACGTCGTTTCCGCCTCACGAGGCGCGCGGCAAGGCGATGAACAAGGACATGTTCCAGGGCGCGTAGCCGGCGCTTTAACCTACCCTCCATCTAGAGAGACGGCATATGGAAAGAGACCAGGCAGTCAAATTCATGCACGACCTGCTGAAGGCGATGATCGCCAAGAAGGCGTCGGACCTGTTCATCACCGCCGGCTATCCGCCCGCGATCAAGCTCGACGGCAAGATGACGCCGGTCGCGAACCAGCCGCTGACGCCGCAGCACACCACCGAACTCGCCCGCGCCATCATGAACGACAAGCAGGCCGGCGAATTCGAGGCGACCAAGGAATGCAACTTCGCGATCAACCCCGGCGGCATCGGCCGCTTCCGCGTCAACGCCTTCGTGCAGCAGGGCCGGATCGGCATGGTGTTGCGCACCATCACCACCGCGATCCCGAAGTTCGAAGACCTCAATCTGCCGCCGGTGCTGAAGGACGTGGTGATGACCAAGCGCGGGCTCATCATCATGGTCGGCGGCACGGGCTCGGGCAAGTCCACCTCGCTGGCGGCGATGGTCGGCTACCGCAACGAGAACAGCTACGGCCACATCATCACCATCGAGGACCCGATCGAATACGTGCACGAGCACAAGAACTGCGTGATCACGCAGCGCGAGGTGGGCGTCGACACCGATTCCTGGCACGCGGCGCTCAAGAACACGCTGCGCCAGGCGCCGGACGTGATCCTGATCGGCGAAATCCGCGACCGCGAGACCATGGATTACGCGATCGCCTTTGCCGAAACCGGCCACCTGTGCATGGCGACGCTGCACGCCAACAGCGCCAACCAGGCGCTCGACCGCATCATCAACTTCTTCCCCGAAGAGCGCAAACACCAGCTGCTGATGGACCTCTCGCTCAACATGCGCGCGCTGGTGTCGCAGCGCCTGATCCCGAAAAAGGACGGCAAGGGGCGCGCCGCGGCGGTCGAGATCATGCTCAACTCGCCGCTGATCGCGGACCTCATCTTCAAGGGCGCAGGTGCAGGAGATCAAGACGATCATGGCCAAGTCGCGCGAGCTCGGCATGCAGACGTTCGACCAGCACCTGTTCGACCTCTACGAGGCGGGCCAGATCAGCTACGAGGACGCGCTGCGCAACGCCGACTCGGTCAACGAGCTGCGGCTGATGATCAAGCTGAACAGCAAGGACGCGAAGGACAAGGACATGATGTCCGGCATCGAGCACCTGAATATCGTCTGATCCTGCAACGTGCGTGCAGGATCAGATTTGCCGGTTCGAACGGACGCCCGCGCCGCCGTTCAACCGGCAATTTCGGGATAACGCCGGTTTCCTAACCGGCGTTTTTTTATGACCATACCCTTTGATGTGCCGACCTATCTCGTCGCCGCGGCCGCGGTCGCCGGCGCGTACGTGATCTTCGGCATCTCCGCGTTCGGCGCGGCGCTGTTCACGATTCCCGGTGCTGTCGCACTTTTTCCCGCTCGATTTCGTGTTGCCGATGTCGGTGCTGCTCGACGTCACCGCGGCGCTCGCGCTCGGCCGCCGCTTCTCGGCCGACGCCGACAAATCCGAGCTGAAGTGGCTCGCGCCGTTCTCGCTCGCCGGCGCGGTGCTGGGCGTGACGCTGCTGGTCATGCTGCCGCGCAATGCGACGCTGCTGGCGCTGGGAATTTTCCTGCTCGCGTACGGCGCGTACTCGCTGCGCGAGGGAATTCCGACCCGCATGGTGAGCGCGCGCTGGGCGCCGGTGGCGGGCTTCGCCGGCGGCACCATGGGCACGCTGTTCGGCGTCGGCGCGCCGCCCTATGCGATCTATCTCACGCGCCGGCTGACCGACATGGCGGCGCTGCGCGCGACGCTGTCCAACATGGTGCTGCTGTCGGTGTCGATCCGCGCGCTGGTGTTCGCGGCGAGCGGACTCATGCTCGCCGACCGCCTGATCGGCTTCGCGCTGCTCGCGCCGTTCGCGCTCGCCGGGCTGTGGGTCGGCAACCGCATCCACGGCCGCATCTCGCGCGCCGCGCTGCTGCGTTTCGTCAGCGTGCTGCTGCTGCTGATGGGCGTATCGCTGATCGTGCGCGTGGTGCTCTGAGGCAGCGCGCCCGGGAGTTAATGTAATCCGTTGTTTTTATTGATAAATATAACCAAGCGGAGGGCGGCATGACAGACAGCACGCTCGGCGCCTACGACATCGCCGACCTGCGCGAGCTCGCGCGCAGGCGCCTGCCGAAAGGCGTGTTCGAGTTCTTCGACCGCGGCAACGGCGACGAGGTGGCGGTCGCCAACAACCGCGCGGCGTTCGAGCGGATCAAGCTGAGTCCGCACGCGCTGGTCGACACTTCCGGCCGCAGCCAGGCGATCACGCTGTTCGGAAAGAAACAGAACATGCCGGTCGTGATCGCGCCGACCGGCTCGGCGGGCCTCGCGTGGCACGAAGGCGAAATCGCGCTCGCACGCGCGGCGAAGGCCGCGGGCATCCCGTTCACGCTCGCGACCGGGTCGATGACCGCGCTCGAGCGCGTCGCGGCCGAGGCCGGCGGCAACCTGTGGTTCCAGCTTTACATGTGGCCGGACCGTTCGCTCTCGCACGGCCTGATGGATCGCGCAAAAGCGGCGGGCTGCGAAGCGCTCGTCGTCACGGTCGACACGCCCGTGCCGCCGGGGCGCGAATACAACCTGCGAAACGGCATGACCGTGCCGTTCCGCTTCACGCGCCGCAACGTGACCGACGTGATGATGCACCCGCGCTGGCTCACGGGCGTGCTGCTGCGCTACCTGCTCACCACCGGCATGCCGCGCTACGAGAACTATCCGACCGAGATGAAGGCGCGCATCACCGCGCTGCCGATGGGCCGCTCGATGACGGTGACCGATTCGCTGACCTGGGACGACCTGCGCGAGCTGCGCCGGCGCTGGCCGCACGCGCTGATGGTGAAGGGCATCCTGCGCGCGGAGGATGCGCGGCTTGCCGCCGACTGCGGCGCCGACGGCGTGATCGTCTCCAACCACGGCGGGCGCGCGGTGGACAGCACGCGCGCGCCGATCGAGATCCTGCCCGAGGTCGTCGACGCGGTCGGCAACCGCATCACCGTGCTCGTCGACAGCGGCTTCCGGCGCGGCGCCGACGTGATCAAGGCGCTCGCGCTCGGCGCGAAAGCGGTGCTGATCGGCCGCGCGACGCTCTACGGCACCGCGGTCGCCGGCGAGGCCGGCGCCGCGCGCGCGATCGAAATCTACCGCGACGAGATCGACCGCCTGATGGCGCTGATCGGCTGCCCGGACCTCGGCGCCCTCGACGCGGGTTACCTCGCGCGCTGAGCCTCGCCGGCCGCCTTGGGCGGATAGCGCAGCGTCACGGTCAGCGCGGACGCGTCGATCTTGCCGAGCTTCAACAGGCGCGCTTCGATTCCCGCTGTCGAGCGGTTGTGCAGCTTCGCGAGTTCGCCGACGGTCTTGCCGGTATCGAACGCCGCAGCGAGACGCTGCTCCTCTTCGCTGGTCCAGCGCGAGCCGGCGCCGCTTTGCGGCGGCGCGGAGGGCTTGCGCTCGGCAGTAGCCGCCGGCGCGGGTGCGCGGCCGCCTTCGATGGCGCGCACCGCGTCGAACAATGCGCGCACGGTGTCGGGGTGCTGGTAGGGGCTGTCGGCGGAAAATTGTTCGCCGGTGCCCGGATGGACGCCGCTGGCGAGTGCGTTGAGTATCTTGAGGGTGTGTTCGCGTTCCATGATTGTTTCCTCCTCCGAGATTGTTGGGAGCGGGACGCGTTTCCCCGCATGTCTTCAGCAACGCGGCGGCGCGTGGGGGCGTTGACAGCGCTTTATTTAGCCGCCAAGAACGCCAAGAAATTCAAAGACAGGGATTAGCCGCCAAGGCCGCCAAGAACGCCAAGAAGAACAAAAAATAAACGGGGGAGCTGGAGAGCGGAAACATGTAATCCGGACACAGGTGCCGCCAAACAATTCAAAACCAGGAATTGAACCGCCAAGACGCCAAGAAGAACAAAAGCCGGGACACGAAGGATTCTTTTCAATACTCGCTAGACGGGTGCACAAAGGACACGAAGGATTTTTTCACCCGGGCACTGAAACGGAAACCCCGCCGAAGCGGGGTCCGTATTTTCTCGCACGACCTTGTGCGCTTAAGCACCGCACCGGCATTCGTCAAGGTCCGCCTCGATCCAGGGCGGAATCACATTACACGGCGGCCCCAGCCTGTTGGCGGCTTGATTTGCACGCAGCTTATTTTGCCGGCTTTGGCGCCCGCTCGACGCTCAGCGCGATTGCCTCGGTGTAGGTCACCTCGACCTGGTCGCCCTTCTTGACGACCTTGAACTGATCGGGGTTTCGCACGGCAAGCGTCACGACGTTACCCCGCGGCCCCTTCAGCGTGATGGTGCTTTTCTTCGGGTCGACAGCGGTAACGTCGGCAATTGCGGTAACCTGGCGCGCACTGACTGCGGCCGGCCGCTCGCCGGGTTTCGCCCGCGCAGCCTCCTCGCGCACTGTCGGCGCGCCGGCCGGGCCCTTGGTTTTTCTCAGCTCAAGCGACAGCGCTTCGGCGTAGCGCACGACGACGAAGTCGCCGACCGCGATCTGGTCGAAGTTCCTGACCGCGTCGCCGGCGACGACATCGACAACATCGCCATGCGGGTTCTTCAGGGTTACGGTGCGGGAGGCACTGTCGATGCTGACGACCTGAGCGGTGGCCTTCACCACGCGAGTGGCGGACGCTTTGCCCGGTTCGCTCGTCACCACAGAACCCTGTGTTATTTCAGGCTTCTGCGCGAACGCAAATGCAGTGAAACCCGCTGCGACAAGCGCCAGCACCCATTTGGTCTTCATCCACGACGGTTTCATGAAACGCCTCCATTTGAATTGAACGGTATGCGGCGCCGGGCAACCCTCGCCTGTTAGCTCGCGCGTCTCCAGCGATCGCAAGGCATTATAGCTGGCAGCCGGTGGCCACGCCTAATCAAAGGCGTAATCAAAGGGGCCAGGCTCAAATATCTGAGGGAGCCTGTCTACCCTGACGGGGCGACGGACGTTGAGGAGGGCATGTGACGATGGGAGGCCCATGCCCCGCCGCTCCCGAATTTATCTCGATGGCGTTCCCCTGAACGTTGTGCAACGCGGTCATAATCGCGACGCATGCTTTTTTGCGGACGACGATTACGGCAGCTACCCGCACTGGCTGGGCGAAGCGCTTCCCTCCGCGCTTTGTGCCCCGGTGGCTGGTTACCTGAGCTGTTCCCCGTCGCAAAAAGCCGGTGGCGACAATATAGCGTATTTGCTATAATCAACGCTGTGAACTGGCGCGTCACTTTCTACAGCGCGGCCCTCGAGCGGGAGATACTCGAGCTTCCGGCTGGCTTTGTGGCTCGCTTCGTGCGATACGCCGAGCGTATGGAGGTTTACGGCCCCGACCTCGGGATGCCTCACACCCGTGCTATGGGGCGGGGTCTGTTCGAATTGCGTTTGAAGGCTGCGGAAGGCATTTCCCGAGTGTTCTACTGCACGTTGGTCGGCCGGAGAATCGTGATGCTCCACCAGTTCGTGAAGAAATCTGATAAGACACCAGCCAGGGAACTGGCGATCGCGCGAAAGCGCATGAAAGAGGTAAATGATGCGGAGCAGTCTTAAACGGTTCAAGGCCCGGGCGCTGGCGCGTCCGGAGGTTCGTCGCGAGTACGACGCGCTATCCGATGAATTCGAGCTTCTGGACGAGATTCTGAAGGCGCGAGCCGAGGCGGGATTCACGCAGGCGGAGCTTGCTGAGCGGATTGGCACGACCCAGTCGGCTGTCGCACGTATGGAATCGGCGATCGGGAAACACTCACCGTCTATTGCCACCTTGAAACGCTATGCATCTGCGTTGGGCTACCGGCTTCAAGTGCGGCTGGTGAAGCAGCGAAACCTGACCGACCGCTCCACGCGGACGCGCGGAAGATCGACGCGCACCGGTTAGCGTGATGTTAAGCCAAACAGCGGCTCGTCCATGGCTTTAACCGGATGATCCGACGCTATTTCACAGTGATTGCCGCCGGGCTGCTGCTCTGCCTCGGGATGCTGCCCGACCGAGGCGTCGCGCAGGAAACCGGGCGGGAGAGTCTGCGGGAAAGACTCAGAGAGCGCCTGCAGGAGCACAACCAGGCGCCGCGCGAGCACGCGGCCAACGCCGACGTCCATTCCAGGATCACCGCGCCGGGCGACTATTCGTTCTCGATCGTTCATGACGGCTTGACGCGGTTGTACCGGGTGCATGTTCCAGCCGCTTATTCCCCGTCGAAGCCGACGCCACTGGTGTTTTCGTTTCACGGCGGCGGCGGAAGCATGGATTACCAGGCCAACGACACGTACTACGGCCAGATCTCGAAATCGGAGCAGGCCGGCTACATCGCCGTCTTTCCGAACGGATTCAGCAGGTTCAAGTCGGGAAAGTTCGCCACCTGGAACGCCGGCAACTGCTGCGCGGCGGCGCGCGACCAGAATATCGACGACGTGGGTTTCGTGCGGGAAATCATCAAAAATCTGAGCGCTCAGCTGAATATCGATTCGAAGCGGATATTCGCCGACGGGATATCGAACGGCGGCATGATGGCGTACCGCCTTGCCTGCGAGATGTCCGACGTGTTCAAAGCCATCGCTTCCGTGGCCGGGACCGACAACACCAAGGCTTGCTCGCCGAAGGCGCCGATTTCGATCCTGCACATTCACGCGAGGAACGACGACCTGGAGCTCTTCGACGGTGGCGCGGGCAGGAGATCGTCGCAGGTGACGTCATTCGTTTCCGTTCCCGACTCCATCGCGAAGTGGGTTCAGTTCGACGGCTGCAATGCCACGCCGAAACGCGTTTTCGAAAATTCCGGCGCATACTGCGATGCCTATTCGCAGTGTCGCGGCGGGGTCGAGGTCGAGCTGTGCGTCACCGCGACCGGCGGCCATTCCTGGCCGGGCGGCAAGAAGCCCCGCGGCGACGCACCGACATCGACTGCGCTGTCCGCCACCGATGTCATTTGGGATTTCTTCAACAGCCGCTGACCTGACGGCAGCGGGCGAACCGATTCGATTGGGGATCAGCAATGCAATTCTTCTTCTACTGCCGTGACAGGGCTGGCGTCGGCAAGACGCGGCTGGGGCTGCTGAAGGAGCACTGGGCGTTCATGCGTCGTTACATCGACGCGATGATCGCGCGCGGTCCCACCATGTCCGCCGACGGCAAGGCGGTCACGGGCAGCATGCACATGGTCGACCTTCCCGACGCCGACGCCGCGCGGGTTTTCGCCCACGACGACCCGCTGGCCAGGGGCGGCGTGTTCGAGGACATCATGGTGCGCCGCTATCACAACGTGCTGGGCCGTACCATGTGGCAGTTCGACGGCGATCCGAAAAACCCGCGCTTTCTCTTCATCGGTGAAGCGCGGCCCGGCACCTCCGCGCAGGGCCGGGATCTGCTCGACGCCCAACGCGACTATCTGGGCCACGCGGATCGCGCGGCGCAGGTGATCCTGTTCGGTCCGCTGCTCGGCGCGGACGGCGAGACATGGGAGGGCACGGCGATGTTGCTGGAGACGCCGGACACCGCCGCTGCCGAAGCGATCGTTCGAGGCGATCCCGCGATCGAAGCTGTACGCGCGCGCCGAGCTCCGTCCCTGGCGCTTTGGCGGCGAGGAAAATCTGCAGGATCTCGTTGCCCGGAGTTGAGGCTTCCCATATCGGGGGCGGACCAGACCAGGCCACAAGATTCGCGGGAGGCCGTCAGCTGTGCGCGAGGCAGATGAGTGCCGCGATTGCAAAAGCAAGGCCGCAACCCTTGCGAAGCGTCAGCGGCTCGCGCAGGAAGACGAAACCGAGCCCGGCCGTGACCACGAAGCTCATCTGCGCGACCGGCACGAGCACGCTCGCCTCGCCGCGCTCCAGGCCCGCGACCAGCATGACGAGCCCGAACAGCAACAGCACCGCGGCCACGGCCGACTGGCGCCACGCACCGGGCGGCGGATGGAATCCGCGGTCGCGCCTGAGCGCGAACAGCGTCGCCAGCGGCAGGAACACGCTGGCCTGGCCGGTGAGAACTGTGGCGGGGCTGCCGCCGGCAAGCGCGCCGAACTTGTAGACGAGGCTCACGACCCCCATCGCCACCGTCGCGACGAGGACACGCAACACGGACGATGTCGTTGCGCGCGGTGCCGACGCCGGTCCGCCCGCAAGCAGCAGCCATACCGCTACGAGCGACGCTGCGAGACCTGCGAGCTTCCAACCCGTCAGGCGCTCGTCGAGGAGCCACACCGCGAGCGCCACCGTGATCGCAAAGCTCAGGCGGAACACGGGCGCAACGATGCTGACCGCGCCGCTCGTGAGGCTGCGGGCGAAATTGTAGAGGGCGACGAAGACCAGCACACCGGCCACCATGCCCCATGCGAAGGGCGTGCCCAGGGCGAGCGTGCCGGTCGCAAGCCCGTATAGAAATATGCCCGGCGCGAAAAAGAAGGCCTGCAGCGCCAGAAAATGATGCGCCTGCACGCCGCTTGCGGCGGCGCGCTTGTAGACCCAGTCGGTGAGTCCATAGAACAGCATGGCGCCCAGCGCCAGGTCCATGCCTTCAGCCATGCGTGCAGTCGTCGAGAATAGGCATAGCCGTCCGGTCAGAATATAAAACAACAGCTTACATCAGAAGCAAGCGGTGCAAAAAACTGCAGATTCCCCTGATATAGACCTCGTCCACAATTCCGGGAGAGCGCTTTCACAGGGCAAACGTGACAATCGATTGTGCCGATCCAGGTCCGGTCCATGCCCGCTTCCGCTAAAATCGCAGTGACTGCACATGCGAAACGCAAAAGGAGAACATGATGTCTGCGACTGATGTTACCGGGCGGCTGGCGCGTTACATGGTGGAGGCGCGGGAGCGGAAACTCGCGCCGGACGTGGCGCGGGACGCCAGGCATCGCATCCTGGACTCGCTCGCCGCGATGGTGTCGGGATCGCATCTCAAGCCCGGCGAAATGGCGATCAAGTACGCGCGGGCGCAGGGCGGGGTCGCGGAAGCGACCGTCGTCACCACCGACATCAGGACCACGGCCATCAACGCCGCGCTGGCCAACGCGATGTTCGCGCACGCCGACGAGACCGATGACTTCCATCCGGCGACCAAGGCCCATCCCGGCTGCTCCGTCGTGCCCGCGGCGCTCGCGATGGCCGAGCGCGAAGGCAGTTCGGGAACGGAGCTGCTCAACGCGGTCACGCTCGGCTACGACCTTTGCTGCCGCTTTCTGCTGGCGCTCGGCGCGGACCTGGTGCGCGCGACTCACCGCAGCGCCGAGGGCACCAGTTCCACCATGGGCAGCGTGGGGGCCGCGGCCGCGCTGGCGCGGCTCGACGAAAAGGGGATGCGCCACGCGCTTTCGTACGCGGCCCAGCAGGTATCGGGCATCTGGAGCTGGGTCCGCGATGCCGAGCACGTCGAAAAGGCCTTCGACTTCTCCGGCATGGGCGCGCGCAACGGCGTCACCGCGGCGATCATGGCGCAGATGGGATTCACCGGCGTGTGGGACGTGCTCGATGGCGAGCACAATGTGCTCATCGCTCTGTCCACCGACCCGAAACCGGAGGAAATGGTGGCGGGACTGGGCAGCCGCTACTTCGTCACCGAAACCGCGATCAAGCCGTTCTCCGTCGGCTATCCGATCCAGGCGCCGCTGGACGCGTTCCTGCAGGCTCCATCGCGAGCACGGGCTGAGCGTCGACAACGTCGAGAGCATCGTCGTGAGACTGCCGGAGGACGGCGCCCGCATCGTCAACGACCGCGCCATGCCGGACGTCAACTGCCAGCACATCATCGCGGTGGCGCTGGTGGAGGGCACCGTCTCGTTCGAGGACAGCCATTCCTACGAGCGGATGAAGGACCCGAAAGTGCGCGCCGCGAAAGAGCGCGTGCAGCTCATCGCCGATCGAGATCGCTCATGGATCCCGCCGCGCCGCGCAGCGGCCGCGTGGAAGTGACGCTCGAGGACGGCCGCACCGTCAGCCACTTCACGCGCCACGCCCCGGGCACGAAGGAAAATCCGATGGACACGGAGAGCGTGAACGCAAAGGCGCGGCTCGCTGATGGCGCCGGTGCTCGGCGCCGAGCAGACGGAAGGCGATCATCCGGCGGGTGAACGCCCTGGAAAAGCTGGACGACGTGCGCGAGCTGCGGCCGTTCCTCGCGCGCGAGGGGCATTAGCGTCAGGGATTCGGCTGCATTAGAGCCCGTAACAAAATAAATTAGCCGCAGAGAGCACAGAGAACACAGAGGAAAAACCGATAACGAGACATGATTCATTCCCTGTTGTTTTAAATAACTTCTTTTGATTCTCTCTGTGGCTCGTCTGTCTTGGTCTTTTTGAAACGCGCTCTTAGTACATGGAGAAGCGATGATGAATATCAAACAGAGGTTCTTCCGCCCCGTCATTTATCTATGCGGCATGTTCCTGCTGCTCGCCGCCGGTGTCGCCGCTGCCGCAGAGCCCACCTACAAGGAGGGCGAGACGATTTTCATCGAGACGGGCGTGGAAGCGCCGGACCGCAATCCGACCTGGTATGCATCGATGGTGGCCAAGCCGCATGCGCCCGTATTCGAGATGTTGGCCACCCAGGGCACGCAGGGCCGCTATTATCCCTACACGTATCCGGTCACGCTGAAAGACCTCGTGCGGTTTCATGGCCACGACTGCGAGGGCACGACGCACGCGGCGAACGCGGCGTGGGTGGCGTTCAAAATCCTGTTTCCCGACGGCATCATCGATCGCAGCGTGCTCTGGGGCATCGCCGGCGAGTCACCCTGCTGGTCGGACGCGGTCGCATTCCTCACCGGCGCGCGCCTGCAGTACGGCAACCTGGGCTTCTTCAAGGACAAGCGCTACAGCCATGCCATCGTCCTCTACCGGGAAGACACGAAAGTCGCCGTGCTCGCCACGTGGAAAGAAGGCATCAACAACATTCCCGGGGAGCCGGTCATGCTGCCCGGCAAGATTGCCTGGACGCCCAAGGTCACCATGAAAGACGTCGAGGCGCTGAAGGCCGTCGTGAAAAAGGCGGGCGGGAACCCGACGCCGTACCAGGTCGACCTGATGCGCTACCAGCAGTGGGTGCATGTCAACGATATCCTCGACCACCCGCTGGACGAAAGTTATCAGGCGAAAGTCATCGAGAATTTCAAGTGGGCCGAGTGGATCGATCCTGCCAGGACCGTTGCCACGACGCATGAACGCACCGACACGCGCCTGAAAAACTATCCGTATCGCAGCCGACCGATCGAGGCGCCGGCACAATAGGATGGCACCCGCGCCGCCGCCACAAAGCGGCGCGACGCGGCTGGTCCGTCAACCGCTATCCTTGGGTTTGCGCATGCTGCCCGCCACCAGCTTGAATTCGAACAGCCGGCATTCGAGCGCGCCGTTGAACAGCGGCGTGCGTTTCGACGCGTTCAGGCGGATCAGCTTGGGCAGGCGCATGTCGGCGGAGAGAATGTAAGCGGTCCAGCCGCTGTATTTTTTCTTCAGCGCATCGCCGAGCTGCGGATAAAACTGCGCGAGGTCTTCCAGCTCCTCCATGCGCACGCCGTAGGGCGGGTTGGTGACGATGATGCCGGACTCGGCCGGCGGCGGCATTTCCAGCACGTTCGCCTGCTTGAGGCTGACGATGTCTTCGAGCCCGATCGCGGCGAGGTTGGCGCGCGCGAGTTTCAATGCGTCGCCATAGCGGTCGCTACCATAGATCGTTGTTTTTGTTGATGTTTTCCTTCTGGCTTGCGCGCGTTCGCGCAGCGCCTGCCAGGCCTTCTTGTCGCAGCGGTTGAGTTTTTCGAAACCGAAGCTGCGGTTCGCGCCGGGCGCGATGTCGAGCGCGATCATTCCGGCTTCGGTGAGAAACGTGCCGCCGCCGCACATCGGATCGAGCAGCGGCATCTCCGGCTGCCAGCCGCTGAGCCTAAGGATGCCGGCGGCGAGGTTTTCCCGCAGCGGCGCTTCGCTCGCGGCGGTGCGGTAGCCGCGCTTGAACAGCGCGTCGCCCGAAGTGTCGAGGTAGAGCGTGAATTCGGCCGCGGTCAGGAACGCGTGGATGCGCACGTCGGGGTTGCGCGTGTCGACGTCGGGCCGCTGTCCGGTCGCGGCGCGGAACGCATCGCACGCCGCGTCCTTGATCCTGAGCGTCGCGTAATCGAGGCTTTTCAGCGGGCTGCGGATCGCCGCGACGTTGACGCGGATCGTGCGTTCGGGCCCGAAGAAGTCGCGCCACGGCAGCGCGCGCGCCGCGTCGTAGATGTCCTGCTCGTTGCGGTAGCGCGCGTGCCCGACCTTCCACAGCACGCGGCTCGCGATGCGGCTTTCGAGATTGACCTTGTAGCACAGCTCGAACGGGCCGGAGAACTGCACGCCGCCGTCGACCGCTTTGACTTCATGCGCCGCGAGCGCGGACAGTTCCGCGGCGAGGGCGGCTTCGAGTCCGCGCGGGCAGGTGGCGAAAAAATGTTCCATCAGCGATAGCCTAAATCAACGGCAACAGCAAAATTCTTTGCCACAGAGAGCACAGAGAACACAGAGGATGGAAACCCCACGAACCTGGTTGGCCTTGCATTTTGCATTTTCTCTGTGACCTCTGTGCTCTCTGTGGCTATCTGCATTTGGGTTTTGGCGTTTATCAGCGATCACAGATCGACATAGACTTCGAATTCGATGCGTTTCGACGGGCTGCGGCTCATCTGCAGCCTGCTGATGCGCGCCTTGACCCGGCTGCCGCGGTCGATTTGCCGCGCGACATCGGCATTCTCGCGGCGCGGCACATAGCCGAGCTGGTAGCCGCGCCACTCGACGCGCACGGCGTTGGCATCATGCGGATTGTCGGGCTCGCGCACCAGCTCCAGCGCATCGCCGACCTTCATCTCGTCCCACAGCGCGCCGGCGTCGTAATAGCGGAAACCGGCGAGCGGCGAGCTTTGCACCAGGATGCTGGCGCGGAGTTCCGGCGTCTGCGCTGTCGCAGGTAAATGAACTACGCCCGCCAGTGCCGCGGCTATGAACAATCGTCTGAGCATGCATGCTAAAACGGTTTGACGACGACGAGGATGACAACCGCGATCAGAATGACGACGGGAAATTCGTTGAACCAGCGGTACCAGACATGGCTTTTCGTGTTGCGGTCGTGTTTGAAGTCCGCGAGCAGCCTGCCGCACCACAGGTGGTAGCCGATCAGCACCAGGACCAGCGCGAGCTTGGCGTGCAGCCAGCCGCCGGCGCTGCCGAACCAGCCGAGCCACAGCCACACGCCGAACACGATGGTGATCACCGCGCCCGGCGTCATGATGCCGTAGTAGAGCTTGCGTTCCATCACCTTGAACCGCTCGCGGCTCGCGCCGTCCTCGCTCATCGCGTGATAGACGAACAGCCGCGGCAGGTAAAACAGCCCCGCGAACCAGGTGACCATGAAAATGATATGAATTGCCTTGACCCACAACATGCCGGTGTCCTTCAGCGCCGGTCGAAATGCCGGTAGAACGCGATTTTAACCGCCTGCGCGACAATCAGATAGGAAATCACGAGCGCAGCCAGCAGGTAGAAGAACTCGGCCGGCGGCGGCACGAAGCCGAAGAAGCGCCCGACCGGCGTGAACGGCAGGCCCACCGCCAGCGCGGCCACCGCCAGCGAAACGAGCGCGAGCGCCGGATGGGGCCGGCTCGTGAGCGGATTGCCCCGGGTGCGGATGACGAAAATCACCAGCACCTGCGTCGCCAGCGATTCGATGAACCAGCCGGTGCGGAACAGCGCTTCGTTCGCGTTCAGCACGGCGATCAGCAGATAGAAGGTCAGCAGATCGAACAGCGAGCTCACCGGCCCCATCACCAGCATGAAATTGCGGATGAAGTCCATGTCCAGACGCCGCGGCGCCCGGGTCTCGGCGTCGTCGACGCGGTCGAGCGGGATCGGCACTTCCGAGATGTCGTAGAGCATGTTGTTGAGCAGGATCTGCGCCGGCGTCATCGGCAGGAACGGCAGCAGCATCGAGGCGCCGGCCATGCTGAACATGTTGCCGAAGTTGGAGCTCGTGCCCATCATGATGTACTTCATGATGTTGCCGAACGTGCGGCGCCCCTCCATCACGCCGTCGTGCAGCACCTTGAGGTCGTGTTCGAGCAGGATCATGTCGGCGGCTTCGCGGGCGATGTCGACCGCGCCGTCGACGGACAGTCCGACGTCCGCGGTGTGCAGCGAAGGCGCGTCGTTGATGCCGTCGCCGAGGTAGCCGACGACGTGGCCGCGCGATTTGAGGGCGAGAATGATGCGGTTTTTCTGTGCCGGGTTGATGCGGCAGAACAGGTTGGCCTTTTCGACGCGCGCGGCGAGCGACACGTCGTCGAGCCGCGCGATTTCGCTGCCGGTGATGATTCCGGCAACCGGGACGCCGAGCCGGCTGCAGATGTATTCCGTCACGCGCTCGTTGTCACCGGTGACGACTTTTCACCGCCACGCCGCTTGCGGCGAGCGCCTGCAGCGCGGCTGCCGCGCTTGCCTTGGGCGGATCGAGAAAGGCGGCGAACCCGGCGAACACCAGCTCGGTCTCGTCGTCGACCACGGCGTGCGCATGATCGGGCGCGGTCTCGCGCCAGGCGATCCCGAGCGCGCGGAAGCCGTCGTGGCCCAGCGCGTCGTAGCGGCGTTTCGATGTTTTCCCGCGCCGCATCGTCGATCCCGGCGAGAGCGTGCGGGTCCGCCGTCTTCATAGCGGACCGAGAGCCGCAGGATGTCCTCGGGCGCGCCCTTGACCACCAGCAGGCGCCGGCCGTCCTTTTCCACCAGCACCGACACGCGGCGCCGCTCGAAATCGAACGGCACTTCGTCGATCTTGCGCCAGCCGCCCACGTCGACCTCGCCGTGCGCGAGTATCGCGTCGTCGAGCGGGCTCTTGAGGCCGGTCTCGAAATAACTGTTGAGATAGGCGAGCTCGAGCACCCGCGCGCTGTCGCGCCCCGCTGCATCGATATGCTGTTCGAGCCGGATGCGCGCCTCGGTCAGCGTGCCGGTCTTGTCGGTGCACAGCACGTCCATGCTGCCGAGGTTCTGGATCGCGGCGAGGTGCTTCACGATCACGCCCCGGTGCGCCATGCGCAGCGCGCCGCGGGCGAGCGTGACCGATGACCACCATCGGCAGCAGCTCCGGCGTGAGGCCGACCGCCAGCGCGACGGCGAACAGGAAGGATTCGAGCAGCGGCCGCCCGAACAGCGTGTTGACCAGCAGCACGAACAGCACCATGAACACCGTGAGGCGCATGATCAGCAGGCCGAAGCGCCGCGTGCCGATCTCGAAGCTGGTCGGCGGCGGCTCGCGCGTGAGCGATGCGGCGATGCTGGCGACCTCGGTGCGCGCGCCGGTGCGGCATACCAGAACGTTCGCGGTGCCGGAGATCACCGAGGTGCCCATGAATACGGTGTTGCCCGCGGCGAGCGCGCCGTCCTCCGCGACGGCTGATTCCGACGCGCGCTTCTCCACCGGGAACGATTCGCCGGTGAGCAGCGCCTGGTTGACGAAGAAGTCCCGCGCCTCGATGACGCGGCCGTCGGCCGGCACGATGGTCGCCGGCCACGAGCTGCACCACGTCGCCCGGCACGAGGCTGCCGACGAGGACTTCCCGGCGGCCGCCGTCGCGAATCACGGTGGCCCGCACCGCGACCGCCTGGCGCAGCTGCTCGGCCGCCTGGCTCGCGCGGTGTTCCTGCACGAAGTCGAGCGTGACGCTGATCAGGACCACGACGCTGATGATCACGAAGCTCGCGACGTCGCCGGTGATCGCGGCGATCGCGCTTGCGACGAGCAGCACGATCACGAGCGGGTTCCTGAAGCGCTTCAGGAACTGCAGCACCAGCGGCTGGACCGGCCGGTCCCGGAACCGGTTCGGCCCGAAGCGCTCGAGGCGCGCAGCGGCTTCCGCTTCGGCAAGCCCGCCGGCGCTGCTCGCGAGCTCCGCGAACACGGCATCCAGCGGCTGCGACCACCAGCGCTGTCCCGTGTTCAACGGGGGTCATGGGAGAGCCCGCTATTTGAGCAGGCGCCGGCGCATCAGCACCAGCGCGATGCAGAAAGCCGCGGCGGCATAGAGCGCCAGCACCGCAAGATGCAGCAGGGGATCATCGGGCAGCGTGCCGCCCATCAGCGGCCGCACCAGCGCAACCGCGTGGGTCAGCGGCAGCACCACGGTCACCTCCTGCACCGCCGGCGGCAGCTGCGCGACGGGGAAGAACACGCCGCTCAGCAGCATCATCGGCGTGATCGCCAGCGTGAAGTAATACATGAAGAAGTCGTAGCTCGGCGAGAGCGCGGTCATGATCAGCCCCATGCCGGCGAACACCAGGCCGGTCAGGAACACCACCGGGATCACCCACAGCGCGAGCGAGCGAATGCGTGAAGCCGAGCGCCAGCGCCACCAGCAGCACCGCCATGCCGGAAAGAAAGCTCTTGCTCGCCGCCCATACCGCCTCGCCGAGCAGCACGTCGTCGAGCGTCAGCGGCGCGTGCATGATCGCTTCCCAGGTCTTCTGCACGTGCATGCGCGAGAACCCCGAGTACATCGCCTCGAACGAGGCGCTCATCATGGTGCTCGAGCACACGATGCCGGCGGCGAGAAAGGCGATGTACGGCATGCCGCCGACCGCGGGCAGCATGGAGCCGAGGCCGTAGCCCAGGCCCAGCATGTAGATCATCGGATCGGCGAGGTTGCCGAGCATCGACGGAATCGCGAGCTTGCGCCATACCAGCCGGTTGCGGCGCCAGACGTGGACGAAGCGCAGGCTGAACTGCGGAAGCCGGAAATCTCTTGGCTTTTCATAGCCGAGGCCGATTCCTTATCAGTTATCAGATGAACAAAGACATATATGGATTCATGTAGTTCTTGTTTCCTGGCGTTCTTGGCGCTCTTGGCGGTTCAATCGGCGTTCATCTTGCTTTCAAACGTCAGTCCCGCAGTTCGCGGCCGGTGAGCTTCAGAAACACGTCTTCCAGATTCGCCGGGCGGTGCAGGTAACGCAGGTCCTGTTGTGCGGCGAGATGGTGCACGATGGGGTCGGCGTCGTGGGTGTAGCAGAACACGGTTTCGCCGGTTTTTTCGCAGCGCTCGCTCGCCTGCCGGCCGAACGTCTCCGCCCAGCGCGCGGCGCCGTCGCCGAAGACCTCGATCACCTGCGGCTCGATATGCTGCGCGATCAGTTCGCGCGGCGCGCCGCAGGCGACCAGGCGCCCGCGGTCCATGATGGCGAGGCGGTGGCACAGCCGCTCCGCTTCGTCCATGAAGTGCGTGGTGAGGAACAGGGTCTTGCCCTGGTGCATGAGGCTGCGCAACCGTTCCCAGATCAGGTGCCGCGCCTGCGGATCGAGGCCGGTGGTGGGTTCGTCGAGAAAAATCAGGTCGGGATCGTTGATCAGCGCGCGCGCCAGCGTCAGCCGCCGTTTCATGCCGCCCGACAGCGTCTGGATCCTGGAATCGCCGCGCGCGGTGAGGCCCGCGAACTCGAGCAGCCCGGGGATGCGGCGCCGGATTTCGCTCTCGGCCAGGCCGAAATAGCGCCCGTAGACCAGCAGGTTCTCATGCACCGTGAAATCGGGATCGAGGTTGTCGACCTGGGGCACGACGCCGATCCTCTGCCGCGCTTCGCGCGCCTGCTGCGGCACCGGCAGGCCGAGCATGGTGATCTCGCCGCCGTCGGGATCGGTGAGTCCCAGGCACAGCCGCAGCGTCGTGGTCTTGCCGGCGCCGTTGGGGCCGAGCAGGCCGAAGCATTCGCCGGGTTTCAGCTCGAAGTCGATGCCGGAGACGACTTCGTGTCCGTCGTACGATTTTCGCAGTTGGCTGGCGCGCAGGAGTGGCATGGGCGGAAGGAGATTACGGCCGGCAGTAGCGGGCGACGATCCGCGCCAGCAGGTCGAGCCGGCCATGGAAAAAGTGTTCGCCGCCCGGCACGACCACGATCGGCAGATGCTGCGGCCGCGCCCAGTCGAGCACGGCGGCGAGCGGCACCACGTCGTCGAGCTCGCCGTGGATCACCAGCGTGTCCTGCGGCACGGTTTCCGCCGGGAAGCGGTTGACGGCGGGGCCGACCAGCACCAGCCGCTCGGCTTCGATGCGTCTGGCGACGCGCGTCTGCACGAAGCTGCCGAAAGAAAAGCCGGCGAGGACGACAGGCAGCTCGCCATAGCGTTGTTTGGCGTAAGCGGCGACGGCGAGCAGATCCTCGGTCTCGCCGCGGCCTTCGTCATGCCGGCCCGCGCTGGCGCCGACCCCGCGGAAATTGGGCCGCACCGCGACATAGCCGAGGCTGAAGAACGTCTTGGCGAGCGTGGTGACGACCTTGTTGTCCTTGGTGCCGCCCTGCACGGGATTGGGGTGCGCGATGAGCGCGATGCCGCGGCGCGTCCCGCCCGGGTCGTTGATGTCGGTTTCGATGGGTCCGGCCGGGCCGTCGACCAGCACGCGCTCGAGCGTCGACGGCGGCATCGGCCGGATCTTTATGGAGGACATGGCATCAGGAACAAAGGAACGGGAAACAGGAAGCGGGGCGCAATGCGCCGCCTTTACCAGTCACCATTTACTATTCACCATTCACGCTGTGCGCCGACAGGCGCTAGATACGCAGACGCTCGACGACGCGGCCGTTCTGCAGGTGTTCCCGGATGATCTCGTCGATGTCTTCCTGGTCGACATAGGAGTACCACACCGCTTCGGGATAGACCACGATCACCGGCCCCTCCTTGCAGCGGTCGAGGCAGCCCGCCGTGTTGATGCGCACCTTGCCCGGGCCCGCAAGCTTCAGCGCCTTGACCCGCGCCTTCGCGTAATCGCGCATGTTCTGCGAGCCCTGATTGTTGCAACACTGGGCGTCGCCTTCGCGCTGGTTGCAGCAGAAAAACACATGTCTTTGATAGTAGCTCACCCGTCGAATTATAAACGATCGTGCAGGTCGTGCCCGTCCCGGACGTTGAAGAAGCCCGCGCTGGCGACGACGAGCAGATAGCCGACGGCGAGAAACGGCCACAGTTCGGAGAGCGCCCGGATGATGCTGGAGAAGCTCATGAAATGGCTCAGGCTGCCGGCGAGCAGTTGCAGCGGAATGCTCTGATAAGGATTGTCCGGCGCGAGGTTGATCGCCGCCACCGCGGCACAAAAGCAGACGGCGGCGACCGCGACTTTTACCGCCCGCGGCACCCGGCTGAGCAGGAGGAGCGGCGGCGCGCCCGCCGCGAGGCCCAGCACCACGCCCGGGGTCAGCCACATGAACGGCGGCGACTTGATCAGCGTCACGGCGGCGATCGACTTGATCGCGAATCCGGTCGCGACCACCGCGGCGATCAGCGCGGGAGGCCGCGATGGGCGCATCAGCGCCGAAAGCAGCAGGCCCAGGCCGAGCAGGTTGAAGAACACCACTGCGGCCTCGGCGAGCAGCAGCAACTGCGGCGTGTGGATAAAGTAGGCCGGCAGATCGAAGGTGGCGCGCAGGTAGCCGGTGCCAAAGGGCTGCGCCGTCGGATGCAGGGGGGTGAGCAGCCACAGGCAGACGATGACCAGTCCGGCGTCGGCCAGAGCGCCCGGGATGAACCAGCGCCGCCGCAGCGCGGCGAGCTTGCGGCCGGGAAAACCAGAGGGCGAGAGCAGCGGCGCAGCCATTGCGCCGAACAGCGCGCCGGCACTGTTGGCGAGCAGATCGATGTTGGAAGCAACGCGCGCCGGCAGAAACATCTGGACGCCTTCCATCACCAGGCTCAGCATGGCGGCCAGCAGCGTCGCGAGCATGACCGCAGACAGAACACGCCGGTGCGTTTTCAGACCCAGCGCGAGCAGGAATCCAAGCGGCACATAGGCGATGAGATTGATCAGGACATCATTGAGGGTGATGTAGCGCGGCCAGGCCGCGGTCAGGAAATGCAGAATGTCGTCGGGCGGGTAGCGCCAGTCGCGGAACGGCTGCAGGCTGGCATAGACGATGATGAGCAGGTAAGCTAGCGCGAGTATCCACGCGAGCGGAAATCCGCGCGCGTGCCGCGCCGGCGACACAGGTTGCTTGCCGCGTTCCATGACCGGCATCATAACCTCGAATCGGTGAATTGAGGCATGTGCGGCAACGAGCGTCGCGCCGGCAGGGCGGAGATTGAAAAAACGACCGGACCCATCTGACATGCAATTCTATGACGTTTTCAACGGCGACGCGGACGGCCTCTGCGCGCTGCAGCAGTTGCGCCTGGAAGAGCCGCGCGCGAGCGTGCTGGTGACCGGCGTCAAGCGCGATATCCTGCTGCTCGACCGTGTCAACGCGGCGGCGGGCGACGAGCTGACGGTGCTCGATATTTCGCTGCGCACCAACGCCGCAGAGCTCGGGCGTCTGCTGCGGGCGGGCGCGCGCTGCCGTTATTTCGACCATCATGCCCCGGGCGAGATTCCGCAGCACCCGAATCTCAGGACGTTTATCGATACCGCGTCCGACATCTGCACCAGCCTGATCGTCGACCGCTATTTGTCGGGCCGGCAGCGCATCTGGGCGGTGGTGGCCGCGTTCGGCGACAACATGGTCAAGTCGGCGCTGCGCGTGGCCGAGCCGCTGGAACTCGAGGCCGCCGATATCGGGCGCCTGCGCGAACTCGGCGAATGCATCAACTACAACGCCTATGGCGAGACCGTCGACGATCTGCACTACCATCCGGCCGACCTGTTCGAGACCCTCAGCCATTATCGCGACCCGCGCGACTTCATCGAGGGCGAACCGGTGCTCGAAGTGCTGAAGAACGCCTATCTCGACGACCTCTGCCATGCGGAGAGCATTGCGCCGGAAAGGGGCAACGACAAAGCCGTGGTATTTATCCTGCCGGATGCGGCGTGGAGCCGGCGCGTGAACGGAATTTTCGGCAACCACCTGGCGCAGTCCCAGCCGCAATGCGCGCATGCGGTGCTGGTGCGAAAAGAGGGCGGTTATACGGTGAGCGTGCGCGCGCCGGTCGCCAGGGCCTCGGGCGCGGACGAGCTATGCCTGAAATTCGAAAGCGGCGGCGGCAGAAAAGGCGCAGCGGGGATCAATTTGCTGGCTGAATCCGAACTCAACCGCTTCGTCGAAGCTTTCGAGCGGCAATTCGCGTCCTGATTCCGGTTCGCCGCAGTGCGCGCCGGTTACGAACCGCGCCGGCCGGCGCCTTGATGGTGGGTGGGCGCCGGATGGGCGAAGCCGGCAGGTGCACCGGCAGCATGTTTCAGGCGCATCCACTGCGGCGCGAGCGAGCCGGCGATCATGCCGAAAAGCGCGGCGAACAGGCCGGCGAGCTGCGGCGGGCATGCGGCATCCGGGGCGAGAATCTCGAGCCAGATCCAGGTCGCGAGCCCAAGCACGATCGCGGCAAGCGCGCCCTGTTGATTGGCGCGCTTCCAGTAGAGGCCGAACGCGAGCGGCACGAACGCCGAGACCAGCGTCACCTTGTAGGCGTTTTCGACCATTTTGTAGATCGACAGCCCGGAATTGAGCGCGAACAACGTGACCAGCGCGGTGAAGCACAGCACCACGATGCGCATCAGCCGCAGCAACTGCTTGTCGCCCATGTGCTTGAAAGCCGGGCGCAGGATGTTTTCAGTGAACGTGACCGACGGCGCGAGCAGCGTCGCGCTCGCGCAGCTCTTGATCGCGGAAAGCAGCGCGCCGAAGAACATCACCTGCGCGAACACCGGGGCATGGTTGATGATCAGGTGCGGCAGGATCAGCTGGGACTGCTTGTCGCCGTTGATCAGCTTTTGCACCAGATCGGGATCGATCAGCGTGGCCGAGTACGCGAGGAACATCGGAATGAACGCGAAGCAGAAGTAGAGGCTGCCGCCAAGCACCGAGGCGCGGCCCGCGGTCTTCTCGTCCTTCGACGACGCGACGCGCTGAAACACGTCCTGTTGCGGGATCGAGCCGAGCATCATCGTCACGGCGGCGGCCGCAAAACCGAGGATTCCGGCAAGCGACCCCTCGGGCCAGAACGACGAGAACTTGCCGCTGTCGGCGGCATGCCTGACCACGGCCGTGACGCCGCCCGCCAGCTGGCTCACGTCCCAGCCGATATAGAGCATGCCGATCACGATGATGATCATCTGGATGAAGTCGGTGATCGCGACCGACCACATCCCGCCCCACATGGTGTAGATCAGCACGGTCGAGGCGCCGATGATCATGCCGGCCGGCTGCGATATCCCCCCTTCGGAGACGACGTTGAACACGAGACCGAGCGCCGAAATCTGCGCGGCGACCCAGCCCAGGTACGACAACACGATGCACAGCGTGGTCAGGGCCTCGACCGCGCGCCCGTATTTGTTGCGGTAGAAGTCGCCGATCGTCAGCAGCTGCATGCGGTAGAGCGGCCGCGCGAAGAACAGGCCGACCAGGATCAGGCACAGCGACGAGCCGAACGGGTCGGCGATGACGCCGCCCAGGCCCTCGCGCAGGAAGGTTGCCGGAATGCCGAGCACGGTTTCCGAGCCGAACCAGGTCGCGAACACGGTTGCGGTGACGATGTACAGCGGCAGGCTGCGGCCGGCCAGCGCATAGTCACCGGTGTTCTTTACCCGCAGCGCGGCCCACAGGCCGATGCCGACCGAAATGATCCAGTAGAGGATTACGAACCAAAGCAGCATACGTCAAGTCTCCGGCTGAAAATGCCAGGCGCAGCAAAAAGCGCACGAAGGCGTTGCCAGTCAGTCCAAAGTAACGGGACGAATTATAGCGGGGCGGCAGATCGGCGCGCTAGCCGAACAGCAACAGCGCGAGCATGACCGCCAGCAGCCCCGTCAGGGCAAACAGCAGCCGCGCCTGGTGCCGCTGCTGCTCGAGCAGGGCTTCGATCTGCTCCTGCATCTGGCGGCCGCGGTCGTCGTTCAGATAGCGGTGAACCAGGCGCGGGATCTGCGGCAGCATGGTGGCCCAATAGGGCGCCTCCGCGCGCAGATTCCTGATCAGGCCGCGCCAGCCCACGCGTTCCGACATCCAGCGCTCGAGAAAGGGCTTTGCCGTGACCCAAAGATCGAGATCGGGGTCGAGGTCGCGTCCCAGACCCTCGATGTTGAGCAGGGTCTTTTGCAGCATCACGAGTTGCGGCTGCACTTCGATATTGAAGCGGCGCGAAGTCTGGAACAGGCGCAGCAGCACCTTGCCGAACGAGATTTCCTTGAGCGGCTTGTTGAAAATGGGCTCGCACACGGTGCGGATCGCGGCCTCGAACTCGTCGACCGGCGTGTTTTTCGGCGCCCAGCCGGATTCGATGTGGGCCTCGGCGACGCGCCGGTAGTCGCGGCGGAAGAAGGCGATGAAATTCTGCGCGAGATAGCTCTGGTCGGTTTCGGTGAGCGTGCCCATGATGCCGAAATCGAGCGCGATGTAGCGCCCCTCCGGCGTAACGAAAATGTTGCCGGGGTGCATGTCGGCGTGGAAAAAGCCGTCGCGGAACACCT
The DNA here is from genome assembly GCA_963734595.1 of uncultured beta proteobacterium. Taxonomy (GTDB): domain Bacteria; phylum Pseudomonadota; class Gammaproteobacteria; order Burkholderiales; family SG8-41; genus CAKKQX01. The sequence goes on along the minus strand of CAVTHV010000037.1, from coordinate 446,581 downwards.
GGGTGAAGAAAATTTCCACGCCGGCGCGGGCCAGTTTGGGGATATCCACGCCCTGCGCGCGCAGCGCGTCGACGTGGCTCACCGGCGTGCCGCGCATGCGCTGCATGACCATCACGCCGGTCGAGCAGTAGTCCCAGTGGATCTCGGGCACCAGCAGCAGCGGCGAGTGCTCGAAGTTGCGCCTGCAGCTGGCTCGCGTTCGCCGCCTCGCGCATGAGATCGAGTTCGACCTCGAGATGTTTGGCGAATTCGGCGACGACTTCATGCGGCTTCAGCCGCTTGCCGTCGGCCCACAGCAGTTCGACCAGGCGTCGCGCCGGCGTCGATCAGCGCCAGGTCGTGGGCGATCACCTGCGCAATGCCCGGGCGCAGGACCTTGACCGCGACTTCCGTGCCGTCGGGAAGCTTCGCCAGATGCACCTGCGCCACGGAGGCGCTGGCCACCGGTTCACGCTCGAAGTCGTCGAATACCTGATCGACCGGCTTGCCGTAGACGCGCGCCAGGATGGCCATGACCTGCTCGCCGGGAAACGGCGGCACCTGGTCCTGCAGCCTGGCCAGCTCGTCGGCGATATCGGACGGCAGCAGGTCGCGGCGCGTCGAGAGCACCTGGCCGAACTTGACGAAAATCGGCCCCAGCGCCTCCAGCGCCATGCGCAGGCGCTCGGCGCGCGGCCGCTCGAGGTGACGCCAGAACAGCGCGGCGTTGAGCAGGGCGCGCAGGCCGCGCACCCGCTCATGGCCGAGGAAGAACTCATCGAGCCCGAAGTGCAGGCTGACTCTGAGAATTTTAAGCAGACGAAACAAACGCATAACGAATTCTAACCGCCAAGGCGCCAAGAGCGCCAAGAAAACCTGATTTTAACTCTGCGTCAGAGGGTAATCCGGAATGCGGCCCCATGGGGTCGCAACAGTGCGGCAAAGGGAAGGCCAACGCAAGATGGCTTGCCGCGTCGCGGCCTGGGTAAGGATTCGAGTAAAAAGCGGCTACCGGTTGCCCTGGCCGCTTAGTAAATGTTGCAGACGCTTTTCGAAGCGTGCGACATCGTCGCGCAACGCATCGACGTCGCGGTTGAACTGCGCGACATCGCGCGCGCGGGCGATGAGCGGCCGCTCTTCGGTCCAGTATTCGGCGAACGAGCGAAGGAGGTTGTCAGTGGCCTGGGCGCGCCACTGATCGAGCGCTTTCCCGGTCTGCACCATGCGGTGCGCGGCAATGTCGCCGAATACGCGGCTCAAATCCTCCTCCACGTCCCAGCGCAGATTGCGCGCGATCTGATTGAGCACGGTGGCAAATGCCGTGTCGCCGTCGACCGTGATTTCCGCCCATGCCGCCTGGTCCCGCGCCAAGAGGCGCAGCATCAGTCCGGCCGTGAGTTTGACCGTCGCATCCGGCGCTGTTGCAGACACATCCGCCGCCTTCACTTCGCCGCTTTCCTGCACGGTCAGGGTGAGGCTGAACGGCGGGCACTCGAACCGCGCCGTCCTGCCGGCGAACGGCTGGAGCTTTTCCCGCGCCCAGCTGTTGCTGCGCAGAAGGTGGTTAACGGAGGAGGCGGTGACCGAATGCAACACGGGACGAACTCATGTGAAGGACCAAGAAACAGGCTCCCGGCGCGGGAGCCTGTTCGCAGGCGACAGTTTAGTTTTGCTGGATTCCGGAAACCAGCCAGCCGCTGTCGCCGCTGACCGGCTTGTCGAGATGCCAGATTTCGCTGAATTCCTGCGGCGCCTGGTCGGCCGCCTCGCGGATGAGGCCGGAGAAGCGCACGCTCACCACGTAGAGATCGCCCTCGGTGGCCACATCGAGCACCTCGGCGTCGAGCGTCACGACATCGGTCTGCTGCGGGGCGTTCGAAGCCTGCATATCGGCCTCGATTTCCTTGTAGAGCGCGGGGGTCATGAAATCACGCATCGCCGACAGATCTTTGCGGTCGTGTGCGGCCTGCAGGTTGACGAAATTGAGCTTGGCGTGGCGCGCGAATTCGGCGGCATCGAATCCGGCCGGCCATTGGCCGGCGGTCGCTGCCACCGAATGCGGCGCAGCGCCGCCGAACAGCGGCGCCACCGGCGGCTGGGCGCCGCCCTGCGCGCCGGCGCCTGCATATTGGATCGGTGCGCCGGTGCTTCTCGCGCGCAGCATGCGCATCACGAACACTGCGGCGGCAATGAGCGCCATGATCATCAGCAGGCCGGCCAGCCCGCCCGCGAAGCCGTTGTTGAGGAACAGCGATGCGAGGCCCGCGCCGAGCGCAAGACCCGCCAACGGGCCGAGCCACCTGCTCGCAGCCGAGGGCTGTTGTGCCGGTGCGCCGGCCGTCGCCGCCGGTTGTTGCTGTTGTGCCGGCGCCTTGGGCGCTGCCTGCTGCGGGCTGATCGACTGGCGCTGCTTGCCCAAACTGCCGCCGCCGCCGAGGCGACGGGCGTCGGCATCGATCGCCGCCACGCTGAATCCGATCAGGGCGGTCACGATGGTCAGTAATTTTTTCATGTTCGGTCCTCCGGTGGTCAAACCAAAGACGGCATTATACCTGCCTGCGCCGGCGCGGCCGGGTTCTTTACCATCGCTGACATTTGAATAAAATGTAATAAAAACAATGTATTATGACCGTCACCGCGGGTCGGCGGCCACGCCGCGCACGGTGCTGACCAGTTCCATCACGTTCCAGTCGTTCCTGACCCAGTCGTCGCAGTAACCATCGTCGCAGCCCTGCTCTCTTATCCAGATATTCGGACGAACTGACCTGTTTGACGGACTGCCCGAGCAGGGGCGCATACCAGTCGAACTCCACTGATGTTTTCTTCCCCCCGGTCATAGTCCGCATTGCCGGCATAAACCACGCGGCGCACCTTGAGCGCATCGAATTCTCCGGCGGGCACTTTGACGCGCTCCCACCCCAGCACATCGCCGTCTATTCTTACGCGGTTGGTTTTCCCGGTCGCCGGATCGGTTGCCTGGACATAGGCCTGCCAGCTCTTGCCGGCTTCGAGCGGGAACGGCAGGGCCGGATAGGGCGGGCTGTAGCGGAAGTTCTGCAGATTGGTCATCGGTTTTTCAATCCAGTTCCAGTCGCGCGTGAACACCTGCGTGCCGGCTGGCTGCCCGTCGTGCGTGACCTGCACGCTCATGCGCTGCGGCTCGATGGCGGTCACGGTGTAGCGGTAAGTGCCTTTTGAAATCCGGGTGTAGCCGTCGTGCAGTTGGTAAGTCCGGCTGTCGCCGACACGGACCTCAGGCGCAGCGATACTGGCCGGAATGCCGGCAGGCGGGGTCTGGGGCAACGGTGTCGCGCAGCCTGTCAGGAACAGCAAAGCGCACAGGAGAAATGTTTTCATGTCGATCCTCGTTGACGGCCAGCGCGGCACGGCCGCGGATGGTGATTCGGACATCCGGCTCCCGGGGCGGACGACGAATCGCCACGACGGGCACACACGGCAGGGCTGGAGAATTCAGGCGCGGGTTTTCCAGGCAGCCTTGGCAGGCAAACACCTGGGCCCGGAGGATATTCCGCTCAGATTTTGTAACCGCGGTGCAGCGCGACGACCCCGGCGGCGAGATTGAAGTATTCGACCCGCTCGAAACCGGCGTGTTCCATCATCTGTTTCAGGCTCTCCTGATCGGGATGCATGCGGATCGATTCCGCCAGATAACGGTAGCTGTCGGCGTCGGCGGTGATCAGCTTGCCGAGCCGGGGCAGAACCTGGAAGGAGTAGGCGTCGTAGAGCGGCTGCAGCGGTTTCCACACCCGCGAGAACTCCAGCACCAGCAGCCTGCCGCCGGGCCTGAGCACGCGCAGCATTTCGGCGAGCGCCGCTTCCTTGTGCGTCATGTTGCGCAGCCCGAAGGCGACGCTCACGCAGTCGAAATGGTCGGCCGGAAACGGCAGTTTTTCGGCGTCGCACTGCGCAACCGGCGTGATCACGCCGTCATCGAGCAGGCGGTCGCGGCCGATTTTCAGCATCGCGGCGTTGATGTCGGTGAGCACGACTTCGCCGCTCGCGCCGACCCGGCGCGCGAACTGGCGCGCGAGATCAGCAGTGCCGCCGGCGACATCGAGCACCCGGTCGCCCGGCCGCACCAGGCTTTGCTCGATGGCGAAGCGTTTCCACAGCCGGTGCAGTCCCGCCGACATCAGGTCGTTCATGAGGTCGTAGCGGCCGGCGACCGAGTCGAAGACCCCGGCAACCTTGCGCGCCTTTTCTTCCTCGGCGACCTTGTGATAACCGAAATCGGTGGTTTTCATAGGCGGATCGTAGATTGTGAATCGTGAATCGTAAATCGTAATTCTGACAGACTTTGGCTAATCACGATTAACCATTTACGATTTACGGCTTCTGCGGCTCGCGGCTGGCGCCGGCTTCTTTCATGCGCTCCAGGTAGTGTTGCCACATTTCCTGCTGATGCATGCCGTAATCGTAAAGCAGATCCCACGAATAGATGCCGGTGTCGTGACTGTCGGAAAAAGTGAGCTGAACCGCATAGCTCCCGACCGGCTCGATTTTCGTGATGTCGACGTTTTTCTTGCCGACCTGCAGCACTTCCTGTCCCGGTCCGTGGCCGCGCACCTCGGCGGACGGGGAATAGACGCGCAGAAACTCGCATGGCAGCTGGAACGTCTTGCCGTCGGCGAAGGCGATTTCCAGGATGCGCGATTTCTGGTGCAGCTTGATTTCGGTAGGTTGCGGCACCGACTTGTTGAGTCCAGCCATTTTTGCTCGTTGCCAGTTGCAGGGACTGGAATCATAACCGAGATGACATGAAACGAAAACTCTGATCTGAAAGGGGTTTTTGGCGGTTTGTGCGATTATTGTCACGAGATCGTAACGTTTATTTCATAATATCGACACCATTCGATTTGGCGCGGGGCAGGTATGTCGGCAACGATACTGGTGGTGGAGGACGAACCGGCGATCCAGGAGCTGATTGCATACAACCTGGAGCTTGCCGGGCATCAGACGTTGCGTGCGGAAAGCGCCGAGCAGGCGCTCGAGATGGTGCAGTCCGCGCTGCCCGACCTGGTGGTGCTCGACTGGATGCTGCCGGGCATGAGCGGCATCGAATTTGCGCGGCGGCTGCGTACCGACAAACGCACCCGGGCCGTGCCGCTGATCATGCTCACCGCGCGCGCCGACGAGCAGGACAAGCTCGCGGGTCTCGAAACCGGCGCCGACGATTACCTGACCAAGCCGTTCAGCCCGCGCGAGCTCAATGCGCGCGTCAAAGCGGTGCTGCGCCGGCGCGCCCCGCAGGCGACCGACGATACGGTCGAGATTGCGGGACTCAAGCTCGATCCGGCGAGTCATCGCGTGCTCGGCAATCAGACGGTGCTCTTGCCGGGCCCCACCGAATTTCGCCTGCTGCATTTCCTGATGACCCACGCCGACCGCGTGTATTCAAGGACCCAACTGCTCGATCACGTCTGGGGCGATCACGTTTTTGTGGAGGAGCGCACCGTCGATGTGCACATCCGGCGGCTGCGCAAGGCACTCGAGCCGACGGGGCACGACCGCCTGATCCAGACCGTGCGCGGCGCCGGCTATCGCTGTTCGGCCGCTGCCTGAATGGGCGCGTCCGGCCGCTGGCATGGCATGCGATAATAGGGCCCTCTCACCCGGGACCTGCTCGTGAACGGCATTTGGGGAAGGTCACTGTTGCTCCTGGCGCTGCTGGCGTCGGGATGCCTTGTTCTCTGGCCGATTTTCGGCGAAACGGCCGCCATCAGCGCGTTCGTGGCCGCTCTGCTGGCAATCGTAGCGCTGAATCTGCATTACGTTTCCATGCTGCTCAAGTGGTTGCGCCATCCCACGCCGGAGGCGGAGCCCCAGGGTTTTGGCATCTGGGACGAGGTGTTCGCCGCGCTCTACCGGATGTTGCGCCGGCAGCGGCACAGCGAATCGCAGCTCACCGCGACGCTGAATGATTTCCGGCAGGCCAGCGCGGCGATGCCCGACGGCATGGTGATTCTCGATCAGGGCGATCGCATCGAATGGTGCAACCCGAGGGCAGAGCAGCATTTCGGCCTCGACTGCCAGCGCGATACCGGTCAGCAGATCACTTATCTCGTGCGCCATCCGCTGTTCGCCGAGAAGCTGCGGGCGCAGAATTACGGCGAACCGCTCACCCTCAGACAATCCCGCGGTTCCGACCTGATTCTCTCCGTTCAGATCGTGCCCTACGGCGACCGGCAGAAACTCGTCATCAGCCGCGACATCACCGATCTCGAACGCGTGGAAACGATGCGGCGCGACTTTATCGCCAATGTGTCGCATGAACTGAGGACGCCGCTCACCGTGTTGGGCGGGTTTCTGGAAACGATTTCCGATAGCCGGGTGGCGGACAACGACCTGCTGCGGCGTTCGCTGCCACTGATGATGGACCAGGCGCGGCGCATGCAGAACCTGATCGAGGATCTGCTGACGTTGTCACGTCTGGAAAGCGCCAACACCCCGCTGCGCGACGAACGCGTCAACGTGCCCGATCTCGTGCGCGCGCTGTATCACGACGCGATGGCGCTGTCGGCCGGGCGCCACCGCATTGCGATCAATATCGAGTGCGGTAACTGGCTTGTCGGCAGCGAAGATGAATTGAGGAGCGCCTTCAGCAATCTGATCGGCAACGCGATCCGCTATACACCCGAAGGCGGCGAAGTGGCGATCAACTGGCAGCGCCGCGGCGACGAGGCGGTATTCGCGGTGCGCGACGACGGCATCGGCATCCAGCCGCAGCACATCCCGCGGCTCACCGAGCGTTTCTATCGCGTCGATCGCAGCCGTTCCCGCGAAACCGGCGGCACCGGCCTCGGGCTCGCGATCGTCAAACATGTGCTGAATCGTCACCAGGGATGGCTGGAGGTGCAGAGCGAACCGGGACGCGGCAGCACTTTCAGCGCGCGGTTTCCCGCGCAGCGTGTGGTGCCGGAGGAAACCGAAGAGAGTTTGACCGCCTGACCGGGTACTACGAGATGATGGTGATGGTGCCGCGGTCGAAGTCGCCGCCCTTCTCGAGCAGGTCGAGCAGCGTCGCGGTTTTTTTCTGGTCGGAGAATATCTCGACGAAGCGCCCGCTCTGAATCCACCCGGCCGGCAGGATAAGCGTCGCCGGCGTCGTGGGCGACGATACCTCGGGCAGCAGCAGCGCCGGTTCATAACGGCGGCTGCTGGCTGGATTGGTGTTCGCGGGCCGCGCCGCAACCGCCTGCGGAATGCCCGGAAACAGGCGCACGCCAAAATACAACCCGTCGGTCTCGTTCGACCTCAGCCATTGCACCATGCCGAGATGAAAGTGGCTGCTGCCGGCGCGGCGCACGGCAAGCAGTTGATTGTGGCCAACGCGCGTCTGCGCATCCGGCTTGCGCTGTATGCATATGAACCCGGTCGCGCTCTGGTTGACGATCTGGCAACTTTCAAGTCCTTCGTCGCCGCCGCCGGCTGTTTCATGCGCGACCCGCGCGATATAGCCATAGCTGTCGAGGTCCTGCTTTTCGCGCGAGGTGAGCTGGCCCGGCTGACGGAAGGCGTGGCCGCTCAAGTGAAAATGCACGGCCGGGATGCCGAAGCATACGCTGGCGGCAATTTCGGTCTCGTGGCTGTCATCGCTGCGCATGACGCCGGCGCGGCACCATTGCACATAAAGCAGCATCAGCAGATTCTCGCAGCCCGGCTGGCGCGCGTCGTCGCCCAGCCCGAGTTGTCCCGGCGTCTGGCCCTGTTTCAGCAGGTTGATGGCCTGGCGCAGCGTTCTGGACAATTGCTCGAGGTCGAGATAACGCAGATTGGGCTGCGGTTCCAGCTCGGCCGCAAACGCCGTGTTGCTGGTGGCCCCCAGGTCCACCGCCAGAGCGGGAATCGGGCTCGGCGGCAGCGGCTGGGCAGTCAGGCTGACCAGGGTCGCCCACTTTTCGAGCCAGCGCTGCACGAACCCCATTTGACGCACCGACAGCGCATACGGATTGGCAAGGTGCATGAGCAGGGTTTGGATGTAGGTTTCGGCGCAACTCGAGTCCGGGTCGCACTGCGCAAAGCTGTCCTGCACCCGGATACGCGCGAAGCCATGCTGTTCGGCGAACGCATAAAGCTCGTGCAGCATGCGCCACATCGCGCCCGGCACCTTGCGATAGACCTTGTAGTAATCGGAGATCGCGGCGCCGAGATAGCGCAGGCAGCGCATGCAGATGAGCGCCGCGTGCGGCGCGATCGTGAGATCGCCGTCGCGGTAGGCTTGCAGGCATTGACGGTAGTTGCGGCCCATTTCCTGCCACAGCGCGATGCCGTTGTTCCACGCGGCCGCCTCGCTGGCATCGAGCGGCAACGGCTTGCCTGAGTAACGATTTGACGACTCCCCTTGCACGAAAATCGACGCTTCTTTCAGGGTTTCCAGGATCTGGAGGCGTTCGAGTGCCGGCAAGTGCGCGGCGGAAATAGCGCGAAGCTGGACGGTCAGCGCCTGCTGCGCCTGCTGAATATTGGTCAGCGGCAGCGATTCGATCCAGCGCTTGCAGCCGGTGCTGCCGGAAAACGGCAATGACGCGTCTTCGTGATAGGGGACGGTAAGCGTCTGTGTGCTCATCGTATATTTCCTATAGATTCAGTTCATGGAGTGCGCCGGCTTGTTGTCGAGCAACTGGCGCTACGGGGCACATACTGACAATTTTGAGTCAGGTTAGTTGAACCGTTCGGTGATGTATGTGACCTAGATCACGGCCTCGGAGAAAAGCGGAAACAGGCGGGAAAACCTCACATTACGTGAAACGCCGGCGCGGATATCGTTTATCCCAACTTTGAGGCAAGCGTTGCCTTCAGCAGGGCGCCCAGGTCATACGCAGTTTCGGCCCGGTGCTCGCGCTGTTGCTGGCCCCACACCGGTTGTGGAAAATGCGGGTCGTTCTCGAAACGCGGAATCACATGCCAGTGCAAATGCGGAGTCATGTTGCCCAGACTGGCCAGGTTGATTTTGCGGGGATGCAGTAATTCCCGCAGCCCGCTCTCGACCGCAAACACCACCCGCATCAGATGCGCGCGCTCGCGTTCGGCAAGATCGGTCATTTCCGCGACGTGGGCATTCCAGATGACGCGGCAGAACCCCGGATATCCGCGCTCATCGACGAGCACCACGCGGCACGACGTATCGCGCCACAGGAGTTGCCCCCCGGCAGCCGCGCAAAGATCGCAATCCGTTGTTTTCATTGAATAATATTATATCCTGTCGAGCGGGGGTGCCGCGAACAGCAGGTTACAGCAACACCCGCTCGATCCCGCCCTGATTTGCCTTGGCGATGTACTCCGCCATCCAGTTGTCCCCGAGGATGTGGCGCGCCATTTCCACCACGATATAGTCGGCCTGCGTGCCGGCGTCGTCGGTGTAGCGGGCGAGCCCCTGCAGGCATGACGGGCAGGAGGTGAGGATTTTGACTTCGCCGCCGAATCCATCCTGACGCAACCGGTCCGCGCCTTTGCGCATTTCCTGTTCCTTGCGGAAACGCACCTGCGTCGAGATGTCGGGCCGGGTCACGGACAGCGTGCCCGATTCGCCGCAGCAGCGATCGTTGAGCTTCACTTCCGAACCCATCAGCTGGTTCACGACTTTCAGCGGCTGATAGGTTTTCATCGGCGTGTGGCACGGGTCGTGATACATGTAGCGCACGCCGGTTACCCCGTCGAGTTTCACGCCTTTTTCGAGCAGGTACTCGTGGATATCGAGCAGGCGGCAGCCCGGGAAAATCTTGTCGAACTCATATTGCTGCAGCTGATCCATGCAGGTGCCGCACGACACGATCACCGTCTTGATGTCGAGATAATTGAGGGTGTGGGCGACGCGGTGGAACAGCACGCGGTTGGCGGTGGTGATGGCCCGGCCTTTTGCCGCTTCGCCGGCCGCGGTCTGCGGATAACCGCAGCACAGATATCCCGGCGGCAGCACGGTGAGCGCCCCGATCTCGAACAGCATCGCCTGGGTGGCGAGGCCGACCTGGCTGAACAGCCGCTCCGAGCCGCAACCCGGGAAATAGAACACCGCATCGCTGTCTTCGCTGGTCTTCTGCCAATCGCGGATCACGGGCACGATGCTCGGATCCTCGATGTCGAGCAGCGCGCGCGAGGCTTTCTTCGGCAGTCCGCCCGGCATCGGCTTGTTGATGAAGTGGATGACCTGTGCCTTCACCGGTGCCTTGCCGACGCTGGCCGGCGGATGCCGCGTCTGCTGTTGCGCCAGTCCCAGCGCCTTGGCGGCGGTGTGCGCGAAACGCTGCGCCTTGTATCCCCAATCGATCATGACCTTGCGCACGACATTGATGACCCGGGGGTCGGTCGCGTTCAAAAACAGCATGCTGGCGAACACGCCCGGATTGAATTTGCGCTTGCCCTGGAGGCGCAGGAAGTTGCGCATCGCGATCGAAACGTCGCCGAAGTCGATATCGACCGGGCAGGGATTCAGGCATTTGTGGCACACCGTGCAGTGATCGGCGACGTCGCTGAATTCGTCGAAATGTTCGAGCGAGATGCCGCGCCGCGTCTGCTCTTCGTAAAGGAAGGCCTCGATCAGCAGGCTCGTGGCGAGGATCTTGTTGCGCGGACTGTAAAGGAGGTTCGCGCGCGGCACGTGCGTTGCGCACACCGGCTTGCATTTGCCGCAGCGCAGGCAGTCCTTGATCGAATCCGAGATGCCGCCGATGTCCGAGTGCTCGAGAATCAGGCTTTCCGTGCCGAGCAGCGCGAAGCTCGGCGTATAGGCATTGTCGAGATTGGCGCCGGCGAGAAGCTTGCCCTTGTTGAACCGCCCTTCGGGATCGACCTTCTGCTTGTAGGCCCTGAATTCATCGATACGCCCGGCATCGAGAAAGTCGATTTTGGTGATGCCGATGCCATGCTCGCCCGAGATCACGCCATCGAGCGACACCACGAGCCGCATGATGCGCGCCACCGCCTGCGACGCCTCCTGCAGCATTTCGTAATTGTCCGAGTTGACCGGGATGTTGGTATGCACGTTGCCGTCGCCCGCATGCATGTGCAGGGCGACGAAGACGCGCCCGCGCAGCACCGACTTGTGGATGGCGTCGATCTGCTCGATGACCTTGAAAAACGCCCGGCCGCTGAAAATGTCCGCCAGCGGCGCGCGCACTTCTTCCTTCCATGACACCCGCAGGGTGTGGGTCTGGAGCAGGTGCCACACGTCGCCATCGGCGGGAAGGGATGAGGGAGGAGGGATGAGGGATGAGAAAAACCCCGCCTCTTCGGCCTTCCGCCTGCCATTTTCATCTTTCAGGGTTTCGAGCGGCGTATCGAGGTTGTCGAGCAGCCACTGCCAGCGCCGGCGGGTTTCTTCGATGAGACCGCGTGCGCGCTCGATGCGGTCGCCGACCAGTTCCGCTGCCGCCACGGTTTCCTCGTGCTGATGAAGCGGCAGCTCTCCCTGCAGAAATGCTTCGAGTGCGGCCAGCACGCGCAGCTTGTTGCGGATCGACAGCTCGATGTTGATGCGTTCGATGCCGTCGGAATAGTCGCCGAGGCGGTCGAGCGGAATCACGACGTCCTCGTTGATCTTGAACGCGTTGGTGTGCCGCGCAATGGCCGCGGTGCGCGCGCGGTCCAGCCAGAATTTCTTGCGCGCCTCGCTGCTGGTCGCGATAAAACCCTCGCCGCTGCGCGCATTGGCGATGCGCACCACTTGCGAAGCCGCCTCCGCGACCGCGTTCTCGTCGTCGCCGACGATGTCGCCGACCAGCACCATTTTCGGCCGGCCGGCGCGGCGCGCCTTGGTGGCGTAGCCCACCGCTTTGATATAACGCTCGTCGAGATGCTCGAGGCCGGCGAGCGTTGCCGCCGGGTGCTGCGTCCAGGTAGCGCTTGATCTCGACGATCGACGGCACCGCTTCGCGCACCTCGCCGAAGAATTCGAGGCACACGGTGCGGATCGCCGGCGGCATCCGGTGCAGGATGAAGGTCGCCTGGGTGATGATGCCGTCGCAGCCCTCCTTCTGCACGCCCGGCAGTCCCGCCAGGAATTTGTCGGTGACGTCTTTGCCGAGCCCGGTTTTGCGGAATCGCGATCCCGGAATTTCAAGAATTTCCGGTTCGCCGCGCGGCGTTTTGCCGTCGAGCATATGGCGCGTGATGCGAAAGCGCGCGACCGGCATGTCGTGGATTTTCCCGAGGTTGTGATCGAGGCGCTCGACCTGCAGCCACTCGGCGTCGGGCGTGACCATTTTCCAGGAAGCGAGATTGTCGAGCGCGGTGCCCCACAACACGGCCTTCTTGCCGCCGGCATTCATCGCGACATTGCCGCCGATGCAGGAGGCGTCGGCCGAGGTCGGATCGCACGCGAAAACCAGGCCGGCCGCCTCGGCCGCTTCCATCGCGCGCCGCGTCACCACGCCCGCGCCGCAGCGCAGCGTCGCCACGGGCTTGTCCAGACCGGGCAGCACTACCTGTTCGATGGCATCGAAGCCGTCGAGCTTTTCGGTATTGATCACGGCGGACAGCTTGACGAGCGGGATCGCGCCGCCGGTATAGCCGGTGCCGCCGCCGCGCGGGATGATCGTGAGCCCGAGCTCGATGCACGCCTTGACGATGAGCGCGGCTTCCTGTTCGGTATCGGGATGGATCACCACGAACGGGTACTCGACGCGCCAGTCGGTGGCATCGGTGACGTGCGATACGCGCGCCAGGCCGTCGAACTGGATATTGTCGCGATGGGTGATGCGCGCAAGCCGCGCCATGGCCCTGCGCCGCAGCCTGAGGGTTTCCTCGAACTCGGATTCGAAGGCGCGAACCGCGGCATGCGCGGCCCCGAGCAGTTCGGCGACACGCTCGTCGCGATTGCGGCGCCGCGCCTCGATGCCGTCGAGCCGGCTGCGCATGCCGGCGATCAGCGCCGCGCGCCGCTTGCGGTTGGCGAGCAGGTCGTCCTGGATGTAGGGATTGCGCGACACCACCCAGATATCGCCCAGCACTTCGTAGAGCATTTTCGCCGAGCGCCCGGTGCGGCGCTGGTTTCTGAGCTCGTTGAGGATGTCCCACAACGGCGCGCCCAGCAGCCGGATCACGATCTCGCGGTCGGAGAACGAAGTGTAGTTGTAGGGGATTTCCCGCAGGCGGGCGGTCATTTCAGCTCGATCGATGCGCGTAAGGAGTCGATTCTACTGCAACGCAACAGGCGATACATCCATTTGCGGAGCAGGGGCAAGCCAGACGCAGCGTACGTGGCGCGGCTCAGACCGTGACGGCGGCGATGATCCAGTAACGCGCAAATTTGCCGATGGCCATGAACAGCGCGGACAGCCACGGATTGAGCCGCAGCCACCCGGCGGCGACGCACAGCGGATCGCCGATGAACGGCACCCATGCCAGCAGCAGCGTGGCGCTGCCGTACTTCTGCAGCGTGGCGAGGCCCTTCAGGGGTTTGGCCTGGGGAATGATGCGCCCGATCAGATAAGACGACATGCCGCCGAGGGTGTTGCCGAGCGTCGCCACCGCGAGCGCGGACCAGAACTGCTGAGGATAAAGTTTCAGGACGCCGAACAGCACCGCCTCGGAGCCGCCCGGCAGCAGCGTGGCGGCGAGAAAGCTGCTGGTGAACAATGTGGCGAGGGAAACGGACTCGTTCATGTTTGGAGGTGCAGCGCGGGAACGGGCGGATATCGGCTTACGCATCGACTAAATACGTTCGATTATACTTACCCCATAACGCCGTTGCAGTTCCTGCTTGAATCCACCAAGGTGTTTAGCATGCAATCCGGAAATAATCAGACTACGGCACTATTCAGCCAGGCGTATCAGTTGTTCCAAAGTGGGGATCTTGACAAAGCTGGCAGCCTATTAAAGACAATCTTGCAAATCCAGCCAAAGAACTTTGATGCGCTCCACATGCTTGGCGTTATTAAGGGGATCAGAAACGAAACGGACGAAGCAATAGAAATATTTAAAAAGGCTTTGTCAATTGATCCCCAAAATAATTTTATCCACTTTAATCTGGCAAAGGCCCTGGCGCAGTCCGGCAATGATTTGGCTTCAATACCCCACCATATAAAAGCCACCGGGTTAGCGCCCAGTCATGAGGAAGCATGGCTAAATTATGGCAAAAGCCTGGCGAACTTAAACCGCCTTGACGAAGCCGTGAAGTCTTACGACAGGGCCCTGAAAATCAATCCGAACTATGCCGAGGCCTGGTCTAACAAAGGCATCGCACTCAATAACCTCGGGCATTACAAAGAAGCTATCGCTTGCTATGACGAGGCAATCAAAATCAACCCGAATTTGCCGGCCGCTCACTACAACCGCGGTAATGTTTTAAGGGATTTCAAATATTACAAAGAAGCTCTAAAAAGCTACGACAGAGCTATTGCGCTAGCCCCCAACTTCCCTGCCACTTACTATAAGCGGGGCAATATATTCTTTGATTTGAAGCAATATGAATCAGCGCTATCCAGCTATGACGAGGCCGCCAGATTGCAGCCGGATATGGATTACTTGTATGGAATGCGGCTGCATACAAAAATGCATATTTGCGCTTGGGGAAATATTGATGCCGAATTTGATGAACTCGAAAGAAAAATAGAACGAGACGAGAGAGCAGCATTGCCCCTCACGGTAATAGCGGCAACAGGCTCCCCGTCTATACAAAAAAGGGCTGCTGAACTTTGGGTGCTTGATACATGTCCTCCAATTTTTGAATTGCCGAAAATACCTAAACATCTGGAACGAAAGAAAATCCGCATTGGGTATTTTTCCTCTGATTTCCGCAATCACGCAGTTTCCTTCCTGGCGTTGGATTTATTTAAAAACCATGACAGATCCAAATTTGAGGTAATCGCATTTTCGTGCGGCCACAATGCCCAGGATGAGATGAGGATAATGCTCGAAAAAACTTTCGACACTTTTGTCGATGTTTTTGATAAAACGGATAAAGACATAGCATTGCTCGCCAGAAATCTCGAGATTGATATTGCCATCGATTTGGGCGGGCACACCCAAGATAGCAGGTTTGGAGTATTTGCTTATCGAGCGGCTCCAATACAAGTGAGTTACCTGGGCTACCTCGGAACAACAGGCGCCAGCTATATCGACTATCTTATTGCGGATGAGACGATCATCACGAACGCAAATCAACAGCATTACTCCGAAAGAATCGCTTACATTCCCAGCTATCAAATTAATTCGGAAAGAAAAATTTCAGAAAAAGAATTTTTCCGCCAGGAGGCGGGCCTGCCTCAAAATGGCTTTGTGTTTTGTTGTTTCAATAACAATTACAAAATCAACCCCGTAACATTTGATGTTTGGATGCGGATACTAAAGCGGGTCGAGGGTAGTGTGCTTTTTTTGTATGCAGATAATGATCTGGCAGCGGTCAATTTGAAGAAAGAAGCCGGACGTCGAGGAATTGGTTCCGACAGACTGATTTTCGGCAAAAATTTGCCTATGCCGGAGTATTTGGCCAGGTATCGCGTGGCGGATCTATTTTTAGATACGCTTCCTTACAACGCCGGCACGACGGCCAGCGATGCGTTATGGGCGGGGTTGCCGGTGTTGACATGTATGGGTGAAACTTTTGCCGGCAGGATGGCCGCGAGCCTGCTCCACGCCATTCGTTTGCCGGAGCTTATAACCTCAACGTTAGAGGAATATGAGGCTCTTGCCACGGAGCTCGCGACCAACCCGCAGAAATTATCGGCAATCAGAGAAAAGTTGTCATCGAGCCGACTGACGGCGCCTTTATTTGACGCACCGCTGTTCACAAAGAACTTGGAAACGACGTACACGAAAATGTATGGACGCTATCAGGCGGATTTGCCACCCGACCATATCCACATAAATTAATTCATCCGCTACGCTCGCGGCGCGTTAAGACGCAACATAGATGTGTTCTGGCGGCAAGTCTGCCTGATAGCGTTCATACATCTGCGTATAAGCGGCTTCAATGTGCTTGGCAAACAAATCTGTGTCGAACAGTGGGGTGGTCAGGCGGTTCGCCTCCAGCTTCTGCTTGATATTTACAAGCCGGCCCGGGTCGGTGGCAAGAGCGATTGCCAGCTGCTCATACTCTTCCTGTGTCGAGGTGATGAGTTCGGGCAGATGAATGGCATTGAGCAGGCTCGCGGCGACCCGGCTGGCAAAGGCTTCGCCGGCACAAGTCAAAACCGGCAAACCGGCCCATAACGCATCGCTGGCTGTGGTGTGGGCATTGCAGGGCAGCGTGTCGATGAACAGATCGGCCGCGCGCTGACGCGCCAGGTGTTCCGACAGCGGCATCCGCCCGGCAAATATCAGCCGATCGGCACTCACTCCCCTTGCTTCCGCTTCTTTGCGCAGATTGCCCGCTGCGGTCGGGTGGTCTTCGAGCAGCCACAGCACGCTGCCAGCCACGTGCTTGAGTATGCGCATCCAGCCATCGAACGTGCCGGGTGTGATTTTGTAGCTGTTGTTGAAACAGCAGAACACAAAACCTGCTTGCGGCAGGCCCAACTCGTCGCGCGAAAAGCGCTTGTCCGCGATTTGCCGTTTGCGGTCGTTAACCTGGTAGCTGTTCGGCAAATAAGCGATTTTTTCCGAATAGTGCTGCTGGCTGGCGCCGGGAATCAACGTGCGGTCTGCAATCAGATAATCGATATATTCCGCGCCCATCGTGCCGGGATAGCCGAGATAGTTGACCTGGATGGGCGCGGCCCTGTACGAAAATATGCCCACTCTCTGATCTTGGGTGAATCCCTTCAGGTCAACGGCAATATCGATCCCCATGTTTCTGGAAAGCAGCGCGACCTCTTGATCTGATTTGGATGTGCACATCCACAAACTGATCGAATGCGGCAGACACGCGTTTTCTCATGTCGTCATTTTGGTCGGGCCCATACGAAAACGCGACAAGGTCAAACCTGTTTCTATCGTGCCGTTCAAATAACCCGGCCATCAAATAGGTGGTCGCGTGGTTGTGGTAGTCGGCAGAGTAGTAGCCAATGCGAATCTTCCCGCGTCTTGTGCTTTTGGCAATCGCCGGAAGCGCGGGACTTGCGGGATGCTGGCCGTTCACCCAGATCTCCGCTGCCCTGCGTTGCAATGGCAAAGAGCCGGTTAGTGCAAGAAGGGGGAATGGGGCGATGGCTTTTTCGCCGCGCTCAATCCTTTTAACGCACTCTGCGAATGGATGCTCTATGCCGCCCCAATCGCAGAGTGTCATCTTTGTGTGCAGCCAATCACCATGCAGAAACTCGAGGTCCGGCTTGAGCTTCATGGCGCGGCCGAAGCTGTCCAGCGCCTGGTCCAGCCGCTTCAGGTTTTTCAGCGCAATGCCGCGATTGCTGTGAGCCTCTGCAAGGCCTGGGTTGAGCTTTATGGCCTGGTCGTAGCTGTCCAGCGCCTCATCCCATCGCTTCAGCTCTTTCAGCACAAGGCCGCGATTGGTGTATGCATCGGCATAGCCCGGCTTGAGCATGATGGCGCGGTCGTAGCTGTCCAGCGCCTCATCCCATCGCCTGAGTTCTTTCAGCGCGATTCCGCGATTGAAGTAGGCCTCTGCATAGCCTGGCGCGAGCTTGATCGCCTGGCCATAGCATGCCAGCGCTTCGTCGAATCGCTTGAGCTCTTTGAGCACATTGCCCAGATTGTTGTGAGCCGCGGGCTCGTTGGGATTCGCATCGCGCGCGCGCGAAAACAAAGCCGCGGCCTCGGTTGCATGTCCCGTCTGCGCTGCGATAATTCCGAGCAAAGTCAGGGCGTCAAAATGGCCGGGTTTGGCATTGAGCACGCGGCGACATAGCTGCTCTGCCTCAACCCAGTCGCGGCGCGAGTAAGCTGCCGCGGCTTGCTGGATCGCTTGTTGCAAGGTCAGCGTGCCCTTACCACTGCTTTGAGCACGCACCGCTGGTGGAGCCGGCTGCTTCTTATCTGGGGGACGGTTGCGTTTTGGCATTGAAGTAAAAGCAGGATTGGCTGCGAAGGCAGATGATGACTTTCTGCCACATTTTTCGCAACGGCCGGCCTGCTCGTTGCGTCCACGATCCAGACTGCATGTCCGGGGGGAAACGGCATGGCGGTAGCGGCAGCCGCAAAATTGACCAACCGGCGTGCTATCGCCGATAATCCACACCAACGCCGGTGCTCCAACCGCGCGCCGTTTCTCTAAACCAACCCCAATCCCGGTTTCCAATATGAACGCTCCATCGCAAGGTTCCGCTTCTCTCGCCCATAAAGTTCAGCGGCTGGGCCATCTCGACATTCCCGGTGGCGGGCAGGTCGTGGTGCAGGGCAAGCATGCTTTTCTCGGCCACATGAAGCCGCCTTACGGCACCACCATCCTCGATATTTCGGACCCGCGCAAGCCGCGCGTGGTGGCCGAGATCAAACTCGAAAACGACCGCTCGCATACGCACAAGGTGCGCGTGGCCGGCGACATCATGGTCACCAATGTCGAGCACAACAACCGGCGCGTGGTGCGCGCGTCGCAACGCATGCTCAAGGCGCGTGCCGAACTGGAGCAGTCGCTGGGGCGCAAGCCGTCGCAGAAAGAGCTGGCGGCCAAACTCGGGATCGAGGAGTCGGGACTGGCGCCGCTGGAGGCCGAACTGGCCAGCGGCTATGCCGAAGGCGGATTCAAGGTGTGGGATATCGCGAATCCCGCCAAGCCGCGCCTGATCGTGCATCAGAAGACGGGCGGCGTCGGCGTGCACCGCTTCGACATGGACGAGCGCTACGCCTATATCTCGACCGAGATGGAGGGCTATCTCGGCAACATCCTCGTCATTTACGATTTGCGTGATCCGCAGCGCCCGGCCGAGGTCTCGCGCTGGTGGATGCCGGGCCAGCATGTCGCCGGCGGCGAGAAGCCGACCTGGCCGGGAATGGATTACCGCCTGCATCACACGTTGCGCCAGGGCGACAGGCTGTGGGCGGGCTGCTGGCAGGCGGGGCTGCGCGTGATCGATGTCTCCGATATCGCGAAACCGCGCACCGTCGGCGCCTACAATTATCATCCGCCGATCATCGAACCCACCCACACCGTGTTCAAGGTGCCGTTTGCGGTGGCCGGGCGCGAGATCGCGCTGGTGACGGACGAGGAGCACGAGCATCACCGCGGCCAGCCGCACGCCGGCATGTGGGTGTTCGACGTCACCGACCTCGCCCGCATCCACCCGATCGGGCAGTTCCACGTGAGCGAGATGGATTCGCCGTGGAGCCGTACGCCGGGAGGCCGTTTCGGCTGCCACCAGTTCCAGGAGCATATGAGCGACACGCGGGTGTTCTGCACCTGGTTCGGCGGCGGGCTGCGCGTCATCGACATCCGCAATCCGCTGCTGCCGGAAGAAGTCGGCTATTTCATTCCCGAGCCCTGTGGCGGCTTTGCGTGCCCGCAATCGAACGACGTCGACGTCGATCAACGCGGGCTGATCTATATGCTCGATCGCAACTGTGGTTTCGACGTTCTGGAATTTCAACCTTAAAAGTTAAGGAAAACAATGGATTACGTTATAGATTTCCCCAAGACCCCCGTTCTGCCCGTGGCCGAAAGCAACAAGATGTTCCCGATCGGCCGCATTTACTGTGTCGGGCGCAACTACGCCGAGCATGCGCGCGAGATGGGGCACGATCCGGACCGCGAGCCGCCGTTTTTCTTCATGAAACCGGCCGATGCCATCGTGCAGAACGGCGCGACCATTCCGTATCCGCAGGCGACCAAGGACCTGCACCATGAGATCGAGATGATCGTCGCCATCGGCAAGGGCGGCGCCGACATTCCCGGCCGACAAGGCGCTCGAGCACGTGTTCGGCTATGGCGTTGGCCTCGACATGACGCGCCGCGACCTCCAGTTCGAAGCAAAAAAAATGGGGCGGCCGTGGGAAATGGGCAAGGCATTCGACAATTCGGCGCCGTGCACTGCGCTCAAGCCCGCGTCCATGGTCGGCCATCCTGCGAAAGGCGCGATCTGGCTGAAAGTCAACGGCGTGGTCAAGCAGACCGGCGACCTTGCGGCGATGATCTGGAACGTGCCGGACACGATCGCGTACCTGTCGAAGCTCATCACGCTGCAGCCGGGCGACCTCATCATGTCCGGCACGCCGGCGGGTGTCGGACCGGTGCAGCGCGGCGACAAGCTCGAAGGGCATGTAGACGGCGTCGGCGATCTGACCGTGACGTACGCCAAGTAGTTATTTTAGGGCTCGAAAAAACAATGATTAGCCGCCGATAAACGCCGATGCACGCCGATCAAACCCGGACGACATTTTTTGTCTGAATAATAAAAGTAATTAAAAACAATGGGTTATATATTTTCGGTCGAATTGTCTTCCCGGAGAGTTTTTGATTTCATCGGCGTCTATCGGCGTTCATCGGCGGCTTCAATGGGTTTGGTTCTTTTTAATATGTGTTTAAAAAGACGAGCCGCCGATGGACACTGACCAGCGCCGATCGAGGCTCGATCAGATTACGGAAAAGATCATCGGTTGCGTCCATCAAGTTAGCAATACGCTCGGGTCCGGATTCCTCGAGAAGGTTTATGAAAATGCGTTGGCTGTTGAACTTCGGCAAGTCAACCTTCAGGTTGCCCAGCAACAAAGGATCGAAGTTCGTTACAGGAATGTCTTGGTCGGAGATTTTGTCGCCGACCTCATGGTCGAGGAATGTGTCATCGTCGAAGTAAAAGCGATCAAAGCAGTTGACGATGCCCACACCGCGCAATGCTTGAACTATCTCAAAGCTACGGGGTTACAAGTCTGTCTGTTGGTTAACTTCGGTGCGCCAAAAGCAACCATCAAACGTGTAGTCCACGGGTTTTAAATTCTATGGCAGTTGCACTTGGATTATATCGGCGTTCATCGGCGCATCGCGGTTAAATTGATCTTGATTCTGCATTTATCAGCGGCTTAAAAGGAGGAGACGATGCAAAAACGAAAACTCGGCAGGACCGGACCGGACGTCTCGGCAGTCGGACTCGGCTGCATGGGCATGTCGATCAGCTACGGCGAGCCCAACGACGAGGAATCGATCGCGACCATGCACCGCGCGATTGAACTCGGCGCCAATCTGCTGGTGACTTCCGACGCCTACGGCAGCGGTGTCAACGAGGAACTGGTCGGCAGGGCGATCAAAGGCAGGCGCGACAAGGTGGTGGTCGCCACCAAGTTCGGCAACGTATCTCTGGGCGGCGGCGTGCCCGAGGGGCTCTCCGGCGGGCACCCCGATTATGTGCCGCTCGCATGCGACAGGAGCCTGAAGCGGCTCGGCGTCGAGGTGATCGACATCTATGGCCTGCACCGCGTCGATGCCAAGGTGCCGATCGAGGATACGGTAGGCGCGATGAAGCGTCTCGTCGAGCAGGGCAAGGTGCGTCATCTCGCGCTGTCCGAAGCGGGGCCGGAAACGATACGCCGCGCGCACAAAGTGCATCCGATCGTTGCGGTCGAAACCGAGTATTCGCTGTGGAGCCGCGACGTCGAGAACGGCGTGCTGCCGGCCTGCCGCGAACTGGGCGTCGGTTTCATGGCCTACGCGCCGCTCGGCCGCGGTTTTCTGACGGCGACGATCAAGACGCTGGACGCGTTATTGCCGAAAGACCGCCGCCGCGATCATCCGCGTTTCGATCCTGAAAACATCAAGCGCAATGCCGATCTGCTGAAGCCGATCGAAGACATCGCCGCGGCAAAGAAATGCACGCCGGCCCAGGTGGCGCTGGCATGGGTGCTGGCGCAGGGTGCAGGATATCGTGCCCATTCCCGGCACCAAGCGCCGCAAGTATCTGGAGCAGAACTGCGCGGCGCTCGACGTCAAGCTGAGCAGTGAAGACATTGAGGCGCTCAAAAAGGCGTTCCCGCTCGGCGTCACTGCCGGCACGCGCTATCCGGAAAAGCAGATGAAAGCGCTGGGGATTTAGGGCCCGTAACAAAATAAATCAGCCGCCGAAGAGACGCCGATGAACGCGGATAAGATCAAGAGCGAAAAATCTTAGACGGGATTAACAAGATTTTCACTTGTTCATCGGCGGCTACATCGGCCGCGGTCTTTTTGAAATGCGCTCGTAGCTAGATAAACGCTTCGCCGCGCTCCGCGCGTTGCGCCATTTCCTGCTGAAAGGCCGGCGGGCCATAGGCGGAAACCGCCTGTTGGTTGGTGAAGTTCCCGTCCTGCATGATCTGTTCCGAATACAGAAGTGCGCGGTTGTGGCTTTCCGCGAACTGCTTCAGCCAGTTCAGTGCGCGCGGCGGAATTCTTTTCCCGACCGGAACGGCGACGTCCACCGGCATTCCGTTCCAGGACGACTGGTTGAAAAGAACGATCACTTTCGCATTGCTCGGCTTCATCCAGTCCGGCAGCGGGCTGTTGTCCATGCGCCAGCCGCAGATGAAATGAACGCAGGGATCGACGGGGCGATGTTCGTAGTCATTGCATCCGGAACCCGTGCTGTGCGGGCACGGATGTCCGGGATGGACCGCAACGCCGTTGACGCGGATCTGCAGCCAGCCATCACAGCAGGCCGTGCACGGCTGACATTCACGCGGAGCGGGTGGTTTGGCCAAATGGGTAATTTCTGATTGACGACGCAGACCGGCAATGCGCAGTAACTGCGATAAAAGTTAAATGTAGTTTACCGCGACTCGAAAATTCAATGTAGCGATGTTCGAATCTGCAGTTGTTCGTCACGCCGCGCGGTTGATCATCGCGCGCGGTTTCGTGTGCCGCGTCACTGAACGTGTCGCGCGGGTCGGCGAGACAGCGCTGATGAGGCGATAACGCTGCGGCCAACCGCCCCAAACCGATTTTCTTGAACGGCGTCCACACTATTTCGTGTTTCGCGTCGGCGTGGCGTCGTCCTTCAGCCAGGGCGCTCTGCGGTCGTTCGCTTTAACGGTTTGCAGCCAAAATCCCGGCAGGGGAAGTGCACCTATCCCGGAGTTTTGATGTAGGTCATTGATTATACAAATTTTTAAATCCAGCTGACGCGATGGATAGATTGAACGCCTAAACGGATCTGATGAATTTGTTTTAACTCAGGTTTATCCATCGGAAAATTTCGAATCGATTCCAAAAATCCCAGGATAATCGAGCATCCGGCCAAAAGCAAATGCAGAATGATGGATGTATCTAATTGATATTAAACAACAAATATGCATATTTTTGAAAAATCAGATACGTCCCGAAATACTTAATCAGTTATGTTGCATTCGCGCAACAAGTCGAAGGAATTATAAGGAAAACTTCACGTTTTAGTTGCAGGCCGCCGACGCGGCTTGGCACAATGGTGTCGACCTCACCGTATGGGGGGGGATTAGCAGTTGGGGTTGTCTCATGTTGCGATTTCGCGATATCCCCAACGGTGAAAAAACCTTAAGGAGATTTGCATGAACAAAAAACTGATGGCAGTAGCTGTTGCAGGTGCGTTGGCTGCGCCGGCACTGGCGTTCGCGCAAGCGAGCACTGTGCAGATTTACGGCAAGATGACCTATGAATACGGTATTGCCGATGCAGGCGCTAGCCGGCCGAACGTGGACTACGCGGACACTCCCGGCGGCAGCGCGATCGGCTTCAAAGGCGAAGAAAAACTCGGCGGTGGTCTGTCGGCATGGTTCCAGTGCGAAAGCTCGGCTGACGTTCGTGCCATGGACCAGAACCGGCTTCTGTACCCGGAACAGCGCGATCGGCCTGAAGGGCGCGTTCGGTAACGTGCACTTCGGTCGTTGGGATACCCCGATGAAGCGCGCCCTGAACGTGGGCACGGTCGGTGCGACGGAAACCGGTCTGCTGGGCATGTCGTTCATGGCATTCGGCGGTTCGGGTGGTGCGGATGCGACCAATTCCGATGATGGACCAGGTGCGTCAACGCTGGAAGCGTCGTGAAGCCGGCCTGAGCTACTATGAGAGCCCGAATTTCAGCGGCTTCCAGGTGCTGGCCGCCTTCTCGTCGGGCAATGCCGCTGCGGACCAAGCGACGGCGACGACGGGGGTGGATTCCTCCCAGAACATCAAGCCGCGCGTGCAGTCGCTCGCCGCCCTTTACCACAATGGCGGGCTGGGTATCGGTGTGGCGTATGAAAGACACCAGGAGTTCGGGGTGTGGGGAACGACGGCTACGGCAGGCGATGACCGTGGCTGGGGTGTGAGCGCGTCCTACAAATTTGCGGGTCCGAAACTGAAAATCGGCGCCACCTACCTTGACCAGAAGTATGAAACCGGTCCCGGCAGTGATCTTGGCAAGAAGACCTGGACTATCGGCGCGGAATGGAACATTGCCGGACCGCACAGCCTCGAAGCGCAATACGCTAACGCGGGTGATTCCACGGGGAACAGCACCGTTGGCATCAGCACCAATGCCGCCCCGTGTCCGGGTGGCGTGTGCCGCAGCGACACCGGTGGCCAGGATTACTCGATTGCCTATGTCTATGCCTTCTCCAAGCGTACGGACATCAGGCTCGGCTACCACAAGCAGGACAACGACAACAACGCATCGTACAAACTGGGCAATACTTGCAGCGCCAACCCGCGCTGGCGAAAGCCAGAGCGCGTACGCGATGTACATCAGCCACAAGTTCTAAACGCAACAAACCTGCCGGTTTCGGCAAAACGGGCGCTTCGGCGCCCGTTTTTTTATGTACGTGTCGCGGCGGATGATCCCGTAAACCGGCATGCGGCGTCTGAGCTTGCTGCCGCAGCATATGCTTTTGTCATCCGGCCGATACGGCGTGTGGCATTGCAAGCCTGGTCTGATAACGCCTCCTCAGTTATGTTGCACTTTTGCAACAAATCGAAAAAAATTGTAAGGTAAGCGTAAGGTTTTGTTGCGAGCTGTGGTCGCGGCTTGGCACAATGGTCGCGGCCTCACCGTATGGGGGGGCGCTCAGCTGTTGGGGTTGTCTCAGATTGTTGCGATCTCCCCAATGATAAAAAACTTTTAGGAGGGTTCATGAACAAGAAACTAATGGCAGTGGCTGTTGCAGGTGCGTTGGCCGCACCGGCACTGGCGTTCGCGCAAGCGAGCACTGTGCAGATTTACGGCAAGATGACCTATGAATACGGTATTGCCGATCAGGCGGTAGCCGGCCGAACGTGGACTACGCGGACACTCCCGGCGGCTCCAATGTCGGCTTCAAAGGCGAAGAAAAACTCGGCGGCGGTCTGTCGGCATGGTTCCAGTGCGAAAGCTCGGCTGACGTTCGCGCCATGGACCAAACCGGCTTCTGCACCCGGAACAGCGCGATCGGCCTGAAGGGTGCGTTCGGTAACGTGCACTTCGGCCGTTGGGATACCCCGATGAAGCGCGCCCTGAACGTGGGCACGGTCGGTGCGACGGAAACCGGTCTGCTGGGCATGTCGTTCATGGCATTCGGCGGTTCGGGTGGTGCGGATGCGACCAATTCCAATGATGGCCAGGTGCGTCAACGCTGGAAGCGTCGTGAAGCCGGCCTGAGCTACTATGAGAGCCCGAATTTCAGCGGCTTCCAGGTGCTGGCCGCCTTCTCGTCGGGCAACGCCGCTGCGGACCAAGCGACGGCGACGACGGTGGATTCCACCCAGAATACCAAGCCGCGCGTGCAGTCGCTCGCCGCCATCTACAACAATGGCCCGATGGGCATCGGTGTGCGGCTATGAGAGACACCAGGAGTTCGGCGGCATCGTCGGGTCGACGGCTACGGCAGGCGATGACCATGGCTGGGGTGTAAGCGCGTCCTACACCTTCGCGGGTCCGAAACTGAAGGTCGGCGCCACGTACCTCGACACGAAGTATGAAACCGGTCCCGGCATGGACCTTGGCAAGAAGACCTGGACCCTGGGCGTGAAGTGGAACATTGCCGGACCGCACCGCATCGAAGCGCAATACGCCAACGCGGATGATTCCACGGGGAACAGCACTCGTTGGCGTCAGCACCAATGCTGCCCCGTGTCCGGGTGGCGTGTGCCGCAGCGACACCGGTGGTCAGGACTACTCGATCGCCTATATCTATGCCTTCTCCAAGCGTACGGAAGTCAGGCTCGGCTACCACAAGAGGACAACGACACCAACGCATAGTACAAACTGGGCAATACTGCAGCGCTGCTCACGCGCTGGCGACAGCCAGAGCGCGTACGCGATGTACGTGAGCCACAAGTTCTAAAAACGCAACACACTCGCCGGTTTCGGCAAAACGGGCGCTTCGGCGCCCGTTTTTTTATGTACGTGTCGCCGGGAATAGAATCTCGTAAATTAAGACCTGTAATAGACAGGATTTACAAGATGAACAAGATTAAAATCTCGGGATAATCATGTGCATCCCGTTAATCCTGTTCATTGCCTGCTATTTGAGGCTAGGCAGGATCCAGCCACCCACAACAAGCGCCGGGATTCTTATCGGGGTTCGCCAGCGGCTTGAACGATATCGAGATACAGGCGTTCCAGGTCCCGCGCAAAAGCCGTGGAGTCGAACAGCGGCGCGCCCGCTTTGGCCGACGCCAGCCGTGCGCGTATGTGGCTCATGAAGTCCGGGTCCGAAGCGAGACGACAGGCCAGGTCTTCGAATTCCGGTAACGAATGCGTGATCAGTTCCGGCAGGCCGCATGCGGTGAGAATGCTGCCCGAGACGCGCGCGGCAAAGGTTTCGCCGCACAGGGCGACGAGCGGACATTCCGACCACAGACCATCGCTCGCCGTGGTGTGGGAAGTGTAGGGGAACGTGTCGAGCGCAAGGTCGGCGACGCGATAACGGGCGAGATGCTGCGCATAAGGCAGCCGGGGCGAGAACACCAGCCGCTCCGGCGCGATGCCGTGCTCTTGTGCGGCCTCGGTCAGGTTCCGCGTGGCATGGCGGTTGTCCTCTGCCAGCCACAGCACGCTATGCGGCACCCGGTGCAGCACGCGCATCCAGCACGCAAACATTTCCGGCGTGATCTTGACTGCCTGGTTGAAGCAGCAGAAAACGAAACCTGCGTCCGGCAGCCCGTACTGCGCGCGGGAGAGCGGTGCGGCAGACGGGCGCTTGCGGTCGTTGGGCTGGTAGCAATGCGGCAGCCGGAGAATGCGCTCGGCATAGGCGGCTTCCTGTCCCGCGGGAATGATGTAGCCGTCGGCGATCAGGTAATCCATGAACCCGGCGCCCATGGTGCCGGGGTAGCCGAGCCAGTTGATCTGGACCGGACAGGGCCGCTGGGCGAGAACCGCGGTGCGGGCGCCCACGGTGTAGCCTTTCAGATCGACGAGCACGTCAAGTTCATCGCCGCGAATGCGGTCGACGACGAGATCGTCGGGATCCCAGGCGATGTCGACGAAATGCTCGCAAGCCTGGCGCAGCCGTTCGCGCATCGGGCTGCGGTCCGCGGGCCCGTAGGAATACGCGAAAATCTCGAAGCGCTCGCGGTCATGCAGTTCCAACACCTCGGCCACAAGATAAGCGGCTGCGTGTTCCTGAAAGTCGGAAGAGAAATAGCCGATGCGCAGGCGGCGTGATCCAACCGGGAGGGGGCGCCGGATTTCGGGGCCGGATCCGGCATCGCCGAACTGCCTCTGCGCCCAGCGGCGCGTGTACGACAGCTGTTGCTGGGCCGTGGTCGACTCGGCCAGCAGCCAGAACGGGCTGCCGAGTTCTGCACTCCGGTCCAGGCGCGATGCCAGCTGCGGCCACGCCTCGCGCCATTTTGTCCAGTCGCAGATGCGGCGCAACTGATGCGTGAGCGTACCCAGCAGGCTGTCTGCGCCGGTGCGCTTGAACCCTGTTTCGAGCACGGCGGCCGCGCGCTCGAATTCCCCGCGCACCGTATGAATCTGCGCGAGCACGGAGTAGGGACCGACAGCGTCGGGATCGAGCTCGTTGGCGCGCCGGGCGGAGGACTCGGCCTCGTCCAGCTGGCCGTCCTGGAACAGCGCGTCGGCCAGCGCAGTCCGGATGTCGCAGCTGTCGCGGTCCAGGCGCAGCACTTCGCGCAAATTCGCGATGCCTTCCTTCAGACGCCCCAGCCTGATGCACGCCGCCGCGAGCCCTTCGTGGGCCACGATCATCCCCGGCGACTTCGACAGCGTGGCGAGGTATTGTTCGCGGGCTTCCGCCAGCTTGCCCTGCAGCATCAGGGTATTCGCAAGGTTGTTGCCGGCTGGCGCCAGCGCGGGGTCGATTTCCAGCGCCCGCCGGAAGCAGCCGATGGCCTCGTCAAGGTGCCGCTGCTTCTGCAGCACGATGCCGAGGTTGACCAGCGCATCGACATGCTGCGGCGATTGGGCGCGGGCGCGTTCGAACCATTGCCGCGCCTCGTCCAGTTCGTCCCGCTCCAGCGCAAGAACGCCGAGGTTGAACATCGCGTCGGCGTCTCTGGGGCTCAGGTGCAGGACGGATTCGAACTGAGCGCGGGCCGCCGCGCTGTCGCCAAGGCGCGCGAACGCCTGCCCCAGGTTCAGATGGCAATCGAGATTGCGCGGTTCCAGTTCGAGCGCGCGCTGCAATGCCTTGATCGCTTCGGGGTAGCGTTGCTGGTGCAGTGCTGCAAGGCCCAGCCGCATATGCACCGATGCCGGCGCACCCGGCAGCGCAACCGCTTTGCGCAGCGCATGCTCGGCCTCGGCAAACCGGCCCAGCAGCAGGTGCGCGAGCCCGAGATTCTCGAGTGCGGCGCCGTGCTGCGGCGACGCGGCGACCGCCCGCTCCAGGAACGGCACGGCTTCTCCTGGCCGACCCCCGATCAGGCAGCCGATGCCGAGCAGATACAGTGCCTCGGGTTCGCGCGGCGAACGCCGCAATACCTGCTCGCAGAGCAGTTGCGCCCCGGCGATGTCTCCCTGCTGCAGGCGTTGCTGGGCTTGCTCGAGTTTATGGACGGCGGAAGCTGACATGAAGCGGCGGGGGTATAAAAATTGACAGCCGCTAATATATACCCGGTGGCTGGTTCCTCAAAGAATGGACCCGCCAGCGCAGCGCTGCTCGCGCGCGACGACAGCCGGCAATGCGCCTTGCGAGGAAACGCGATGACTTCGGCAGCCGAGCCATCGATTCATTCCGCTGCCGAACCTCCAAAAAAGCTTAGACACCGCTGCCCGATGCCACATAGAATGTGGCCTCGACGAGCCGTAGTCGCTACCTTTCGTGCAATAAATGGCCAAACACGAAGACATCCGTCCGAGCGTGCAGGAAATCCTGCTGCGGGTGATCGAAATCCTGCACAAGCACGAGCTGGTCGAAAACCTGGTGCACCGCCAGGAAGGGCCGCGCCGGGAACTGGTGGAGACGCTGGTCCACCGCCAGAACCTCGTCGAGCTGCAGAAGCTGCTCGATACGCTGCACCCGGCGGACGTCGCCTATATCCTCGAAGCGCTGCCGCTGGGACAGCGGCTGATCGTCTGGGACCTGGTCAAGGCGGAGCGCGACGGCGAGATTCTGCTGGAGGTCTCGGATGCCGTGCGCGAGACGCTGATCGCGCACATGGACGAGAAAGAGCTGGTCGCCGCCACCGGCCAGCTCGATACCGACGAAATCGCCGACCTGGCGCCCGACCTGCCGCACGAGGTTATCCAGGACGTCTTCAGATCCCTGCCGGTCGAGGAACGCGAGCAGCTGCGCGCGGCGATGTCGTACCCGGAAGACTCGGTCGGCGCGCTGATGGACTTCGATGCGATCAGCGTGCGCGATGACGTCACGGTAGAAGTCGTGCTGCGTTATCTGCGGCGTTTCGAGGAGATGCCTGATCACACCGACCAGCTGTTCGTAGTCGACCGCGAGGAGCGGCTCAAAGGCCTGCTGCCGATCAACCGGCTGCTGGTCACCGACCCCGAAACGGTCGTCGCAGCGGTGATGAGCAGAGAATTCGTCCAGTTTCGCCCCGCTGAAAAGGCACAGGACGCAGCGCTGGCGTTCGAGCGCTACGATCTGGTGTCGGCGCCGGTTGTCGACGACAAAGACAAGTTGGTCGGGCGCGTCACGGTCAACGCCGTGGTCGACTATATCCGCGAGGAGACCGACAGCGACATGCTTTCGGCCGGCGGCTTGCGCGAGGACGAGGACCTGTTCGCGTCGGTGTGGAAAAGCGTGAAAAACCGCTGGACCTGGCTCGCGATCAACCTGGTGACGGCATTCATCGCCTCGCGCGTGATCGGAGTATTCGAGAATTCGATCGCCAAGATCGTGGCGCTGGCGGCGCTGATGCCGATCATCGCCGGCATCGGCGGCAATTCGGGCAACCAGACGATTACCATGATCGTGCGCGCGCTGGCCCTCGGCCAGATTACCAGCGCGAGCGCGCGCAAGTTGTTTGCCAAGGAAATCGGGGTCAGCGCGTTGAACGGCCTGATCTGGGGCAGCGTGGTCGGACTGTTCGCGTTCCTGATCTATCACAGCTGGCAGCTGGGCGCGGTGATGACCAGCGCCATGGTCCTCAATCTGCTGCTGTCCGCGGTCATGGGCGTGACCATTCCGCTGGTGATGCAAAGGATGGGGCACGACCCGGCGGTGGGCTCGAGCGTGATGATTACCGCGATCACCGACAGCGGGGGATTTTTCATTTTCCTGGGGCTGGCCACGATGTTTCTGGTCTAAACCAAGACAAGCAACCGCCGATGAACGCCGATGAACGCCGATTAGATCTCGATCGAATTACCGAGAAGATCATTGGGTGTGCCCAGCGGGTAAGCAATGTTCTCGGCCGTGGGTTCCTGGAAAAAGCGCATGACAAACGCGCTCGCGATGGAGCTTAGAAAAGCAGGTCTTGATGCACATCAGCAACAAGATGTGGTGGTTCATTATGACGATCAAGTCGTAGGCCAGTACACAGCGGACTGCTCGTTCGTATTGAATTTTTAATCTGCGTTTATCGGCGTTCATCGGCGGTTCCAAATGGATTCTTTTGACCTCGCTATCATCGGTTCCGGGCCCGGCGGCTACCGTGCCGCGGTGCTCGCCGCGCTGCGCGGACTCAAGGTGGCGATCGTCGAGAAGGCGGCGTGGGGCGGCTGTTGCCTGAACCGCGGCTGCGTGCCGAAGAAAGCGTGGTATCAGAGCGCGCGGCTGATCGCGGAAAGCCGTGGCTTCGCCGCGCGCGGCATCCAGGGGTCGCTGCAGGGCGATCTTCAGGGCGCCTGGCGTCATCAGCACGCGATGGTCGCGGGCGTGCGCGCGAGCTATGCCGATTATCTGCAGCGCCTTGGCGTCAGGGCACTGCACGGCGCGGCCCGCTTTCTCGATGCCAATACCATCGCCGTCGACGACGCGACGCGACTGGCCGCCGGACACACGATAATTGCAACCGGCTCGTCGCCATTGGTTCCACCCGCCCTGCCGCTGAGCCGCGACCGCATTCTCACTACCGACGACTTGTTCGACCGCCCGCCGCCCGCCGGAAAGCGGGTCGCGGTCATCGGCTCGGGAGTGATCGGCACCGAGTTCTCTTTCATTCTGAGCATGCTGGGCCACGACGTGACGTGGCTGATGCAGCGCGAACCGCTGTCGGCCAGCGCATACAGCCTGCCGGCACGCAAAGCGTTGCTGGAAGCGCTGTCCGCCTGCGGCGTCCGGCCGCGCACTGCAAGCCGGGTTGCCGCGGCCAGCGTGGGTGCCGACGGCGTGGTTCTGACGCTGCCGGACGGCAGCCAGGAAAAAGTCGATTGGGTGCTGCTGGGCGCCGGGCGCGTGCCGCACACCACCGGGCTTGATCTCGCCGCCGCCGGAATTGACGTCGATGACGATGGCTTCATCAAGGTCGATGCATACCAGCAGACGAGCGCGCGATCGGTCTATGCGATCGGCGATGTCGCAAACCCGGCGATGACATCCAATCATGCGCTGGCCGAAGCCGCGGTGGCGGTAGGCAATATCATCACGGCGCAGTCGCGGCAGCGGGACGACGTCGCGGTGCCGGAGGTCATCTATTCCGCGCTGGAATTGGCGCGTATCGGCCTCAATGAGGACATTGCCGAAGCCCGGGATATCGAGACCGCCACCGGATTTGCCGCGTTCGAAGCCAATCCGGCCGCGCTCGCTCAGGGCGATGCGCGCGGGTTTGTGCGGCTGGTTACGGACATGGACTCGGGCCGGCTGCTCGGGGCGGAAATCGTCGGGATGGACGCAGGCGAACTTATCCACGTGCTGGGTATCGAGTTCGGAGCAGCGGATGCGCTCAAAAGGCTCGCCGGCGCGGCCTATAATCACCCGACGCGCGCCGAGGAAGTCCTGAATGCGGTCGAGACGCTCGCCGCGCGCTGGAAAATGGGCGGGCATGTGTTCGGACTGGGCGCGGATGCGGGCCGGGACGGGGAATAATTCCGCGCAGCCCCCTGTTGGCGCAGGTGCAGGGACGTCCTGCAATCGATAATCAGGAGACAGCACGTGATTCAGTTCAAATGGTTGGCACGAATTCTGGGCGCTGTGGCGCTTATCGCAGTGACCGGTTTCGCCGTGGCGCAGACCGGTGCCCCGGCGAAAGTCGAAGGTGGCGTACTGGTTGGGCAGAACGGCATGACCCTGTACACGTTCGACAAGGATCCGGCCGGCGCGGGCAAGAGCGTCTGCAACGGACCATGTGCCGGCAATTGGCCGCCGCTGGCTGCGGGCGGCGATGCCAAGGCGGGCGGCGATTATTCCGTCATCACGCGCGATGACGGGTCGAAACAGTGGGCCTACAAAGGCAAACCGCTCTACCACTGGGTGAAAGACCAGAAGCCCGGCGATAAAACCGGCGACGGTTTCAATAAAGTCTGGCACGCGGCCAAACCTTAAGGGTACGCCATTGCAGGAGTTCGGCTCGCAGGTCATGTTGCATCTTCCCCGGCTGCGCCGCTATGCGCGGGCGCTGACGGGGGAGCGTGCGGCTGCGGATGATCTGGTGCAGGATACGCTGGAGCGTGCCTGCAACAAGCTGCATCTGTGGCGGCGCGGCAGCGATCTGCGGGCCTGGCTCTTCACCATCATGCATAACGTATTCGTCAATCAGGTACGGGGACGCGCGGTATTGCCGCTGGTTCCGCTCAACGATGAAATCATGGAAGTACCCGCCCATATGGCGCAATCCGACCGGCTGGAGATACGCGATCTCGATGCCGCGCTTGCCCAGCTTCCCGACGAACAGCGGGAGGTGTTGCTGCTGGTGGGGCTGGAGCAGCTGTCTTACGATGAGACGGCGAAGGTTCTCCGCATACCGATCGGTACCGTCATGTCGCGCCTGTGGCGCGCGCGCGAGCGGTTGCGCTGCATCATGGCTGGGCTGCCCGAGGTCGCCACGCTGAAGGTGGTCAAATGAGCACGCTTCCCATGACCGAAGCCGATTTGCATGCGTACGTTGACGGCGTGCTGCCGGAGGCGCGCCGCTCCGAAGTCGAGGCCTATCTGGCAGCGCGGCCGCTGGAGGCCGGGCGGGTCCAGGCTTACCGGCAACAGAACGAGGCGTTGCATAGACTTTTCGACCCGGTGATCGACGAACCGGTACCGGAGCGCCTGGAAGCGCCGCTGAGCGTGCGCCGGAATTTCTTTTCCATGCGTTATGCGGCGGCTGCGATGGCCTGGATGGTGCTGGGCGGTGTAATCGGCTGGCAGTTGGGTGGCCTGCAGCAGTCCGGATCCGCCAACAGCGCTGCTTTTGCACGGCGGGCGGCGATTGCGCACGTCGTCTACAGTCCGGAAGTGCGCCATCCCGTGGAAGTCGGCGCCGATCAGGAGGGTCACCTCGTCAATTGGCTGTCGAAGCGGCTCGGGACGCAGCTCAGGATCCCCCACCTCGGTAGTATCGGTTATACGCTGGTCGGCGGACGCCTGCTGCCGGGTGATCGCGGGCCGGTCGCGCAGTTCATGTACCAGGACAGCCGGGGCCAGCGGCTCACGCTTTATGTGCGCACCAACCCGGCCAATGCCCATGAGACCGCCTTCCGCTTCGCGCAGGAAAACAGCGTCGGCGTGTTTTACTGGATCGACCGGAAGCTGGGTTACGCCTTATCGGGCGAAATCGACAAGGCGGAATTGTTGCGCGTGGCCAACGCGGTTTACCGCCAGCTTAATCCCTAGCGTTTTCTTTTCTTGATCGCCGCAGTGCCGCGTCGTTGTTCGCGCGGTTGATACTCGGCGTCTCCCGCGCATGAATTCGCGCGCAGTTTTCTGTTGTTACCGGCTTGCGCACACAGGGCGTGGCCACTCAAATCAACGGTGAATCCGGATGTCATAGGGTCATGCTCAACCGGCGTGACCCGTCTCAGGCATCACTATAATGCGTTGTTTTATAACGATTTTATGTGGTGATCCAACTGACGGCAGCGGGCTGGAAAAAGCCCGCTGCAGAAAAGGCGAGGACAAAAAATAACGGGGGCCGGATTTTATCCCGGCCCCCGTTACGTACTAACTACTACTTCTTCTTGGCTGCTTTTTTCTTAGCTACTTTTTTCTTTGCTTTTTTCTTCGCTGCCATCTTAGTCTCCTTTAAAGTTAACTTAGGCATCGTTTAAGTGCGGCGTTTGTTCCGCACCACCATCACACAACTTTCAAACAACTGACATTGCTGCTTCGTCGTTTTTCCGGCATAAAGCCGGAAAAGTTGTGCTTGGTGCGCCAATTCTAAGCCACAGTGAAAAAAAAATGCAACACTTTTGTAAAGTTTTTTTGACGATGGAATATTGCGTGTGTTTTTGCCGCAACACAAAAAACGGATGATTGCCGCCAAAAAAGCGCAATTGATGTCGCCGCAGTACACGATTATTGCCCGCGTTCAGGGTTGAAGTCTCTCCCTGGACATCAACTCGTCGACAGTTTCCCGTTCCCGGATCACATATGACCGGGCAGCATCGACCATCACTTCCGCGGCGCGCGGGCGGGTGTTGTAGTTGGAGCTCATGCTCATGCCATAAGCGCCGGCCGACATGATGGCGAGCAGATCGCCCTCCCGCAGCGCCAGCTTCCGGTCGTGGGCGAGAAAGTCTCCGCTCTCGCATACCGGTCCGACGATTTCATAGACGTCCCCGCCCGCCGCGCCGGCGAGGACCGGCCGCACGTCATGCCAGGCATCGTACAGCGCCGGCCGCATCAGGTCGTTCATCGCCGCATCGACGACCGCGAAGTTCTTTTCCTCGCCATGCTTCAGGTACTCGACGCGGGTGAGCAGGATGCCGGCATTGCCGACCAGGGCCCGGCCCGGCTCGAGCAGCAATTTCTGGGAGCGTTTGCCGACAAGATCGATCAGGGTGCGTGCATAGTCGCCGATCGCCGGCGGGACCTCGTCCTGATAGCAAATTCCGAGCCCGCCGCCCAGATCGA
This sequence comes from uncultured beta proteobacterium, assembly GCA_963734595.1. Lineage (GTDB taxonomy): Bacteria > Pseudomonadota > Gammaproteobacteria > Burkholderiales > SG8-41 > CAKKQX01. The sequence continues at coordinate 411,433 of CAVTHV010000037.1, read as the reverse complement.
GATGCGAAATCGCGATTCCCTCCCGCTGCAACCGGTCGAGCAGGTCGAGAACCTTCTCGAGGGCCGCGGCGAACGGCGCAATCTCGGTCAGCTGCGATCCGATATGGCAGTCGATGCCCTCGATTTTGAGGTGGGGCAGCCCGCGCGCCCGGTGATAGAGCGCAAGTGCATCGCGGTAGGCGACGCCGAACTTGTTTTGCTTGAGCCCGGTGGCGATGTAGGGATGGGTCTTGGCATCGACGTCGGGATTGACCCGCAGGCTGACCGGCGCCGCCTTGCCGAGCTCGCCTGCAATGCGGTCGAGCCGGATGAGTTCGCTTTCGGATTCGACGTTGAAGCACAGGATGCCGGCGTGCAGTGCGCGGCGTATTTCATCCGCTGATTTGCCGACGCCCGAAAACACGATTTTGCGCGGATCGCCGCCGGCTGCGAGCACGCGCTGCAGCTCGCCGCCCGAAACGATATCGAAGCCGCTGCCCAGCCGCGCGAACAGATTGAGGATGGCCAGGTTGGAATTGGCCTTGACCGCGTAGCATACGAGGTGGTCGCGGGCTGTAAATGCCGCGTCGAATGCGCGCCAGGCGTCGGTCAGCGCCGCGCGCGAGTAGACGAAACAGGGGGTGCCATGCTGTTCAGCAATGCGGCTGAGCGGGACGGCTTCGGCGTGCAGTTCGCGGTCTTTATAACCGAAATACGTCACTGGCTGACGGGCTCCGGCGTGCCGGCTTTGGGCGGGGTCTGCTGGGGTGCCGGTTTGACGGGCTGGGCTTCGGGTTTGGGCAGATACAACGGCCCCTTGAAACCACATGCCGTAAGCAGGGCGGCAAGGAGCAAGGAGATGGCGAGACGCATGATGTGCGGGAGCGGCGAATATGACCGCATGAATATTAGCATAGGCCGCGCATCGCCGCCGGCTATGCCAGCAGGTAGCGATGGCCCTCGGTCCGGATCTCGGCCCTGCGCGCCTTGTAGTCCGGAACCAGGCCGGCGACGATCGTCCAGAAACGCGGGGAATGGTTCATTTGCACCAGGTGCGCAAGTTCGTGGACCACGACGTAGTCGATGAGGCACAGCGGCATTTGTATCAGGCGCCAGTTAAGGCGAATCCTGCCATCGGCATGGCAACTGCCCCAGCGGGTTCTGGCGTTCGACAGGCGTACCTGCGGCTCGGGCACTTTGAGCAGCGGATGAAAGTGGGCAACCCTCTCGCGAAAGCAGCCGAGCGCCTGTTGCCGCAGCCAGCCGGTGACCTGCTCTTTTCATTTTGTCGGCGTCCCGCGCCCAGTTTGAGTCGGCGATAAACCGGTTGCCGTCGACGCAGACTTCCGGCTGGTCCGGCACCAGCGTAAGCCGCAGCGGGCGTCCGAGCAGCATCAGGGTTTCCCCGTCCTGCCAATGGCGGGGTGGCGGCCGGCGCTGTTGCCACTCCGCAAGCTTCCGGAGTACCCACGCGTCGTGTTTGCGCAGCATGGCTTCGATTGCGTGCTGGCTGGCCCGTCCCGGCGCGCCGACGCGCAATCCGTGCTCGTCGATGCTGAGCGCGATCGAACGCCGCCGGCTGCGCTTGACCGTGTAGCTCACCAGCTTGCCGCCCAGGCAGATTTGCGCGGGGGCGGTCGTTACGGTCTGTCGGAACGGTAAAGGCAGCTCGAGCTGGACGGTCTCAGGTCTGGCCATGCGTGGTGATCCGCTGCATTTCTGATTCGATCCAGTCTTCAACCTGCCGGTTGAGCGCATCTGCGCTCATTTCCTGCGGCTGGATTGGCGCGCCCGATGCTGACCGTGACCAGTCCGGGATGTTTGAGGAACGCATTGCGCCGCCAGAATTCTCCCGCGTTATGCGCGACCGGCAGCACCGGCGCCCCGGTCTGCACGGCAAGCCAGGCGCCGCCCGGGTGGTACTTGCCGCGCTTGCCGGGCGCAATGCGCGTGCCTTCCGGGAAAATCACGATCGAGAAGCCCCGCTTGAGCCGCTCGCGTCCCTGATCGAGCGTTTGCCGGAGCGCGCGCGCGCCGGCGCTGCGATCGATGGCAATAGGCGAGAGCATCGCCAGGCCCCAGCCGAAAAACGGCACCCATAACAGCTCACGCTTGAGCACCCAGACATGCGGCGGAAGTATGACCTGGTAGGCCAGGGTTTCCCACGCCGACTGGTGCTTGGACAGGATGATGCAGGGTTCGCGCGGGATATGGGCGCTGCCGATCACGCGATAACGTATGCCGCAGAGTATGCGCACCGCTGCAACGTTGATCCGCGCCCAGTTGGAAATGACGCGGTAGCGGGTCAGCGGCTGAAACGGGAACGTGGCAAGCGAAATGACCGTGAAAACCGGGGTGGTGACGATCTGGAACAGCGCAAACAGGCAGGATCGCAGCAGGATGCCGGGGTTCATTGGAGGAGGGCTTTGACCGCCTCGGCAAGATCGGCAAAGACCTGGGTGCCCTCCGGCAGATTGCCTTCGTTCCGGGTTTTCTTGCCTTTGCCGGTCAGGACCAGGATCGGCTGGGCGCCGACGGCCGCGGAAGCTTCCAGGTCGCGCAGCGCATCGCCGATGCTGGGCACGCCCTGCAGGCTGACGTTGAAGCGGCGCGCGATTTCCTCGAGCAGCCCGGGGCTGGGTTTGCGGCAGTGGCAGCCGGCGTCCTGCGCGTGTGGACAGAAAAATATGGCGTCGACGTGCCCGCCGGCCTGGCCCAGCGCGCGGTGCATCTTGTCGTGAATGGCGTTGAGTGTCGCCATTTCGAACAGTCCGCGGCCCACGCCCGCCTGATTGGTCGCCACGACCACGTGATACCCCGCCTGGTTGAGAAGAGCGATCGCTTCCAGGCTGCCGGGGATCGGCTTCCATTCGTCCGGGCTCTTGATATACGACGCGCTGTCGAAATTGATGACGCCGTCGCGGTCCAGGATGACGAGTTTCATTCGGGTAGCCGGTGACGGGTTGTGGGGTGTGTTTTTATTCATTACCCATTACTCATGGCTCATCACGGCTTCTCATGCCGCAAGTTTCGAGATATCGGCGACCTCGTTCATCAGGGCCGACAGCTGCGCCAGCAATGCCAGGCGGTTTTCCCGCTGTCCCTGGTCTTCGGCGTTGACCAATACTTTGTCGAAGAATTCATCGACGGTGGCCCTGATTCCGGCCAGCGCGCATAAGGCATCGGTGTAATCTTCATGCTCGATACGCTCCCGGACCCGCGGAGCGAGACGCTGTACTGCGTCATGGAGCGCGCGCTCCGCCGGTTCGGCGAGCAGCGGTTCGCGGACCGTGCCGATCCCCTGATGACTCTGGCGCAGAATATTGCGGATACGTTTGTTTGCCGCAGCGAGGCTTTGCGCTTCCGGCAGGGACTTGAATTCGTGCACTGCCTTGACCCGGGGGATCACCAGGTCGATACGGGTCGGGTTCTGCGCGAGGACGGCTTCGATTTCATCGGCCGTGAAACCGGATTCGCGCAGATAGGAGCGCAATCGCTCAAGTGCAAAATCATGGATTTTTCCCAGTTCCGCGGCATCGAGCCGGGCGCCTGAAAAATTGGATGCGGCCTCTGCAATCAAGGCGTCGAGCGCAATCGGCAGCTTCTTCTCGGCGAGCAGGCGCACCACGCCGAGCGCGGCGCGGCGCAGCGCGAAGGGATCCTTGTCCCCGGCGGGAGCGAGCCCGATGCCGAAAATACCGACCAGGCTGTCCATCTTGTCGGCGAGGGCCACCGCCGCCGCGACCTTGCTTTCGGGCAGGGCATCGCCGGCAAAGCGCGGCCGGTAATGCGCTTCGATCGCGTTGGCAACGACCTGCGGCTCGCCATCGTTCGCGGCGTAGTGGCGTCCCATGGTGCCCTGCAGTTCCGGGAATTCGCCGACCATGTCGGTCAGGAGGTCGGCTTTGGACAGCCATGCGGCGCGTTCCGCAAGCAGCGGATCCGCGCCGATGCGGCGCGCAATCCGGCCCGCCAGCAGCTGGATGCGCTCGACCCGTTCGAGCTGGTTGCCGAGTTTGTTGTGGTAGACGACGCGGGCAAGCCGCGGCACCCGGGCCTCCAGCCTGGTCTTGCGGTCCTGGTCGAAAAAGAACTTGGCGTCGGAAAGCCGGGCCCGCAATACCCGCTCGTTGCCGCGCACGATATTTTGCGGGTCATCGACTTCGAGGTTGCTCACCATCAGGAACCGCGGCAGCAGGTCGCCGGTTGTTTTATCGCGCAGCGGGAAATACTTCTGATGCTGTTTCATCGACAGGATCAGGCACTCCTCCGGGACGGCCAGGAATTCCGGGCTGAACTGGCCGGAATACACCGCCGGCCACTCGACGAGCGCCGTCACCTCATCGAGCAGCGCCTCATCGAAGGTGATTTCGGCGTCGTCACCCGCTGCCTTGATGAGTTTGCCCGCGATTTCCGCCCGCCGCGCCCAGAAGCTTGCGATCACCTTGCCGTCATCGTGCAGTGTTTGTTCGTATTGGCCCGCCGATTGCAGTGTAATCGGTCCGCTGCTCATGAAACGGTGCCCCGACGTGCTGGCGGAACTCTTGAGGCGGGCGTCGTTCCAGAGCGTGCCTGCGACGACGCGCGGCCCGTGCATCATCACGAGCCCGTGCACCGGCCGCACGAATTGCGCATCGCCGTCACCCCAGCGCATGGTCTTGGGCGCGGGGATCTTGCGCAATGCATTTTCGACGATCAGGTCGATGGCGTTGTCGAGGCTCGCCCCTTTGACCATGTTCGAGTAAAACAGCGTCTGCGTTTTCCCGTCCAGGCGGCGCTCGAATTTCGGGATTTCGGATTCGGGGATGCCCTTGGCCGCAAGCTTCTTGAGCAAGGCCGGCGTCGGATTGCCCCCGGCATCAAACGCCACGGCAACCGGCATGATTTTTTCGGTGAGACGCTCATCCGCGCCCTGGTCTGCGACATCGGGTATCGAGACCGCGAGCCGCCGCGGTGTGGCGAACCAGGCGTGACCGGTTTGCGCGTCGACCAGCTTGCATTCGACGAGGCCGGAGCGGATGCCCTCGGCAAACGCCTGTCCCATCGCCGACAGCGCCTTGGGAGGAAGCTCCTCGGTCAGCAATTCGATCAGCAGCGTGTCTTTCATTTTCAGGCCGCCGCCTTGTCTTTGCACATGGGGAAGCCCAGTGCTTCGCGCGAGGTGTAATAAGCCTGCGCGATGAGCCGCGCCAGGGTCCGCATGCGGCCGATATAAGCGGCGCGCTCGGTGACCGAGATCGCGCCGCGCGCATCGAGCAGATTGAAGCTGTGCGAGCACTTCATCACCATCTCGTAGGCGGGCAGCACCAGCCCGGCTTCGACCAGCCGCCGCGCTTCGCGCTCGAAGTCGTTGAACTGTTGCAGCAGCCAGTTGACGTCGGCGAACTCGAAATTGTATTTCGACTGCTCGACTTCGTTCTGATGGTAAACGTCGCGGTAGGTGACGCCGTCGACCCACACCAGGTCGAAGATGTTCTCCTTGCCCTGCAGGTACATGGCAAGGCGCTCCAGGCCGTAAGTCAGCTCTCCCAGCACCGGTTTGCAGTCAAGTCCGCCGACTTGCTGGAAATAGGTGTACTGCGTGACTTCCATGCCGTTGAGCCACACTTCCCAGCCCAGGCCCCAGGCGCCCAGCGTGGGCGATTCCCAGTCGTCCTCGACGAAGCGAATATCGTTTGCGGTGGGGTCGATGCCGAGCGCTTTGAGCGAGCCGAGATAGCGTTCCTGCAGATCGTCGGGCGCCGGCTTCATCACCACCTGATACTGGTAGTAGTGCTGCAGGCGGTTGGGATTTTCGCCGTAGCGGCCGTCCTTGGGGCGGCGCGAGGGCTGCACGTAGGCGGCATTCCACGGCTCGGGACCGACCGCGCGCAAAAAGGTCGCGGTATGGAAGGTGCCGGCGCCGACTTCCATGTCGTAGGGCTGCAGCAGAATGCAGCCGTGCTGGTCCCAATACTGGTTGAGCGTGAGAACGATCTGCTGAAAGGTGAGCATGCTTGCGGCAATTGCTTGAAAACACGGATTTTACAGAGTTTAGGGGCGTCGCGGAACGCGCGACCCATTTAACTGCTTGCGATCAGGCGCGCGTTTTCCTGGTCCGGAGCCCGAGTGCGGTTGCCAGCAACGCCACGATGAGGGCGAGCACGGCGGTATTTCCCCACCTCACGTAAGGCGTGATGCCCTGATAGCCCTGGACCGGATAGGTGACGGTGGCGGCGGCAAACTCCGGCGCGCTGTCCAAGACTTTTCCCCGCTGATCGATGACGGCCGTGACCCCGGTGTTGGTGGCACGCAGCATGTAGCGGCCGGTCTCGAGCGCGCGCGCCTGCGAGATTTGCAGATGTTGCCGGGGTGCGATCGAACGGCCGAACCAGGCGACGTTGCTGACGTTGACCAGCAGTGTCGCCTGCGGCAGCTGGCGGATGATTTCTTCGCCGAAGGCGTCCTCGTAGCAGATGTTGATCGCGACGCTCTGCCCCGCGACGCTGAGGGGCTGCTGGATGTCCGCGCCGCGCGAGAAATCCTGCAGCGGAATGGCGAGCACGGCGACGATGCGGCCGAGCAAAGCGCGCAACGGGATGTATTCCCCGAATGGCACCAGATGAGATTTGCGATAGTTTTGCGTCGGCGCGGTGCCGAACGAGACCACGCTGTTGTAGTAATCGCCGCCCGGCAATCTCTCCGGGACGCCGATCAGGATGTCGCCATGATTCTTCCGGGCATGCGCGGCAAGCTGTTGCAGGTATTCGGGCGGAACATTCTGCAAAAACAGCGGCAACGCGGTTTCAGGCAGGATGATGAGCCGGCTGTCGCTCGCCTCGGCCAGATTCCGGTAGGACTCGAGCGTGGTTCTGACGTGGTCTTCGCGCCATTTGAGGTCCTGCGGGATGTCGCCCTGGAGCAGGCTTACCTGTACCGGCGCGCCGACAGGATGGGTCCACGCGACCTGCTTCAATGCCCAGCCGCCCAGCCAAATGGCGAGAAGGATGAGGGCGGAAGGATGAAGGATGAGGGCAATCCACGTTTTCTTGTCTAAGTTCGCTTTTGATTCATCCCTCATCCCTCCGCCCTCATCCCTGCAGGTGAGGCGCGTCCACAGGACAACAACCAATCCGGCGCTGACGACGCAGGCCAGCGTCACGCCGTAGATTCCCAATACCGGTGCATATCCGGCAAGCGGGCTCACCGCCACCTGGGAATAGCCTGTTGCCAGCCACGGGAAGCCGGTGAAAAGCCACCCCCGCGTCCATTCGAGCAGCGTCCATACCGCCGGGAGAAACAGCATAAGCCTGGCGCCGTCAGGCAGCGCGGCGGCGGCAAACAGATATCCTGCAAGGGCCGGGAACAGCGCGAGATAGATGCAGAACAGCAGCGTTGCGCCGGCGGCAAGCGGGGCGGGCATGGCACCGAAGTCGTGAAGACTGACGTAGACCCATGAAACACCGCACAGAAACAGCCCCAGCCCGAACGCGAAGCCGACGGACGCAGCGCGGCGCGGCGCCGCCTGCGCCAGCCACAGACGCATCAGCAGCGCGAGCGTGAGGATGGGCAGCGGAAACAGGTAAAACGGCGCGAAACCGGGCACGGTGAGCGCGCCGAGTACGAAACGCAAGGAGCAGGACGTTTCTGAACGATGAGGGGCCTGAAGGATACATTTGATTTAATGAGGGATTGGGGATGTATCCCATCCGGTTTCCTGCCAGGCTAATTTGCCCGCCATCCCTTTATTTGGCCGTTTTTTTCGCAACCTGCAGCAGATGCAGCCTGCGGCTGTCGGCGCGCAGGATTTTGAACGTCAGGTTGTCGAAACTGATCTGCTCGCCGCGCTTGGGCATGCGGCCGAAGCGATTCAACACCAGTCCGCCGATCGTGTCGAATTCCTCGTCGCTGTAGCGTGTGCCGAACGCCGTGTTGAAGTCGCTGATCTCGGTCAGCGCCTTGACGCGCTAGGTGCCGCCTTTTTCCTGGAGGATGTTGTCCTCGACGACGTCGAAGTCGTACTCGTCCTCGATGTCCCCGACGATCTGCTCGAGCACGTCCTCGATCGTGACCAGGCCGGCGACGCCGCCGTATTCGTCGACCACGATCGCAATATGATTGCGGTTTTTGCGGAATTCCTTGAGCAGCACGTTGAGCGGCTTGGATTCGGGAATGAACACCGCCGGGCGCAGCATGTCGCGCACGTTGAATTCTTCCTCGCCGGCGTAATAGCGCAGCAGATCCTTGGCCAGCAGGATGCCGACCACGTCGTCCTTGTTCTCGCCGATCACGGGAAAGCGCGAATGCGCAGTTTGAATCACGGTGGGGATGAACTCATCGGGCGATTCGCTGATGTCGATGACATCCATCTGGGCGCGCGGAACCATGATGTCGCGCGCCTGCATCTCCGATACCTGCAGTACGCCCTCGATCATCGCCAGCGCATCGGCATCGAGCAGGTTGCGCTCAAAGGAGGAATGCAGCAACTCGATCAGCTGCTCGCGATCCTCCGGTTCGCGCATGATCAGCGCCGAGAGCCGTTCGAGCAGCGAGGGTCTGTGGTTGGGGTCGTCCATGTATTTAAAGGATGAGGGATGGGGATGAGGGATGAAGCCAAGCGATGCCCGGAACGGGGAAAGCGCTCATTTTCGTCCCTTCGTCTTCATCCTTCCGCCTTCATCCTTTTCGTAAGGGTCAGCAAAGCCCAGACTGCCGACAATTTGCGATTCGCGTTTTTCCATGATGCGGGCATCGGCGTCGTTTTCGTGATCATACCCCTGCAGGTGCAGCACGCCATGTACCACCAGATGCGCGTAGTGCGCGGCAATACTTTTGCCCTGTTCGCGTGCTTCGCGCGCGATCACCGGCGCGCACAGCGCAAGGTCGCCCTCGAACGGCGGCTCATCCCTGAAGACGAAAGTCAGCACATTGGTTGCATGGTCCTTGCCGCGGAAATTGCGGTTGAGGGCCCTGCCTTCGGTCTGGCCGACGATGCGTATCGTAATTTTCGCCTCATGTTCCAGCCCGGCGTGCGCCCACTTGCGCAGCTGCGTGCGCGAAGGCAGATTGCGCGCCGATACCGCATACTGCACGTCAAAGCGGAGCCTTGGTTTCACGCTTCCTTTTCTTTGTTTATGCCGGCCTTTTTTGATCGCGCCTTGTAGCTTTCGTAGGCGCCGACGATGCGCTGCACCAGCGGGTGGCGCACGACGTCTTCGCTCTCGAAAAACGAGAATGCGATGCCGCGCACCTTTTTCAGCACCTCACGCGCTTCGATCAGGCCGCTTTTATGTCCGCGCGGCAGGTCGATCTGCGTAATGTCGCCGGTGATCACCGCCTTGCTGCCGAATCCGATGCGCGTCAGGAACATCATCATCTGCTCCGGCGTCGTGTTCTGCGCCTCGTCGAGGATCACGAACGAGTGGTTGAGCGTGCGGCCGCGCATGAACGCAAGCGGCGCAATCTCGATCGCGCTGCGCTCGAACATCTTGGCGACCTTGTCGAAGCCCATCAGGTCGTAGAGGGCATCGTAAAGCGGCCGCAGATAGGGGTCGACTTTCTGCGCCATGTCGCCGGGCAGAAAGCCCAGGCGCTCCCCGGCCTCGACCGCCGGCCGCACCAGCACGATGCGCTTGACGCTGTCGCGCTCGAGCGCGTCGACGGCGCAGGCGACCGCAAGATAGGTCTTGCCGGTGCCGGCCGGACCGATGCTGAAGGTCACGTCGTGAGTCTGGATGTTGTGCAGGTACTGCACCTGGCGCGCAGTGCGCCCATGCAAATCCTGGCGCCTCGTGATCAGCACCGGGGCATCGGTGGTTTTTGGCGGCCGCGGATTGGCGGCTTCGATCAGGCCGAGCTGGACATCTTCCAGGCTCAACGTATTGTCGGCCCGATGGTAAAAATTTTGCAGGACCTTCGCCGCGATCCTGGCCTGCTCCGGCCTGCCAGCCAGCGCAAAGCGCTCGCCGCGCCGCGCGATGCTGACATCGAGTGCGGTCTCGATCTGGCGCAGGTTCTCGTCGAGCGCGCCGCACAGGTTGGCGAGCCGCTGGTTATCGACCGGCACGAAAGAAATTTCGACGGGCTTCAAGAGCAAGAGACCACTGCCTCCCCGCGCAGGGAATGCGGTAATGCTGCGGTGACCATGACATCGGCGAATTCGCCGATCAGCCGCGCCGGTCCGCGAAAATTGACGACGCGATTGTTGTCGGTGCGGCCCGAGAGTTCGCTGGCGTCTTTCCGGGCGGCGCCGTCGACGAGCACGCGCTGGCGTGTGCCCACCATGTTGCGGCTGATCGCCTGTGCCTGCGCTTCGATCTTCGCCTGCAGCCGCTGCAGCCGCCCGAGCTTGACGTCGTATGGCGTGTCGTCGGCAAGCTCGGCCGCCGGCGTGCCGGGACGGCGGCTGTAGAGGAAGCTGAAGCTCGTATCGAAACCGACTTCATCGATCAGCCGCATCGTCGCCTCGAAATCGGCATCGGTCTCGCCGGGAAAGCCGACGATGAAATCCGACGTAATCGAAATATCGGGGCGCTTCTCGCGCAACCGGCGAACGATCGACTTGTATTCGAGCGCGGTATAGCCGCGCTTCATCGCCGCCAGCACGCGGTCGGAGCCTGTCTGCACCGGCAGGTGCACGTGACCGACAAGCTGCGGGATGCGGCCATAGGTGTCGATCAGGCGCGGCGTGAATTCCTTGGGGTGCGAGGTCGTGTAGCGGATGCGTTCGATGCCGGGGATTTCGGCGACGTATTCGAGCAGCAGTGCAAAATCGGCGATCGCGCCGTGCTCCATCGCCCCGCGATAGGCATTGACGTTCTGCCCCAGCAGCGTGACTTCCTTTACGCCCTGTTGTGCGAGTTCGGCGATTTCGGTCAGCACGTCGTCGAACGGCCGCGATACCTCCTCGCCGCGCGTATAGGGGACCACGCAGAACGAACAGTATTTGCTGCAGCCTTCCATGATCGAGACGAAGGCGGTGCTGCCCGTCACATGCGCCGGCGGCAGATCGTCGAACTTCTCGATTTCAGGGAACGAGATATCGACCTGGGGTTTGCCGCTCGCGCGCCGCGCTTCGATCATTTGCGGCAGGCGATGCAGCGTCTGGGGTCCGAACACCAGGTCGACATAGGGCGCGCGGCGGACTATCGTCGCGCCTTCCTGGCTGGCGACGCAGCCGCCGACGCCGATCAGCACCTCGCGGCCGGCCTGTTTGAGCGGCCTGACCCGGCCCAGGTCATGAAACACCTTCTCCTGCGCCTTCTCGCGCACCGAGCAGGTGTTGAACAGGATCAGGTCGGCTTCAGCGGGATCCGTGGTGAGTTCCATGCCCTGGGCTGCGTGCAGCACGTCGGCCATCTTGCCCGAGTCGTACTCGTTCATCTGGCAGCCGAAGGTCTTGATATAGAGCTTCTTACTCACGGGGTCATCGCCCGGCTTGCTCGAGCCGTGTCTGCTCCTCGGCAGTCAGAATGATGATGCGTGAGACTTCGCCGCGCGGGTCGAGTATGTACATTACGTCGGCGGAGGGGGGCAGGGCACCGTGCAGGATGAAGCGGTTGTTCTGATCGACGATCACCCCGCCCGGCGCCATGCGCAGGACCTTGCGGTTAATCTCGACCAGCGGGTAAGGGTGCGGCTCGCCCGTCAGCGCGCCATGCTTGGCGTTCGCCGGCATCAGGCGCTGCACCTGGGCATAACCGGGCGCTGCCAACGCGAAGCCCAGGACCAATCCTATGATCAAGTCCGCATCGGTTCACAATAACACAATGTAATCAAATACTTCAACGGCATTACCGGGATCGGTGGTGGCCGCTATGAGATCCTGACTATACATGGGGAAAGTGGTGGCGAGTCAGGGATTTGAACCCCGGACCAACGGATTATGATTCCGCTGCTCTAACCGCTGAGCTAACTCGCCACAGGAAGCCGCGCAGTCTAATTAGCAGGGGGTGTCTTGTCAAGCGAGGCGGCGTGGGATAAATGCCAGATTTTATTGAATAATCATGGGCGTATGACAATTGCCAAGGCCTGATCAGCCGCCTCTCCCAGTTGCGGCACACGCCCCTATAGCCCATATTATGAAATAACTGGGGAAAACCGTGGATAAATGGCTGCGCTTCGAACATGCGGGTAAGGCGGGATTCGGCACGCTGCAGGGGGACACGATCGCCGTGTATCAAGGCGACATGTTCGCTCATCCGGTGGCAACGTCGCAGACATTGGCGTTGTCCGCAGTGAGGCTGCTGACGCCGACTCAGCCCACCAAGATGCTCGCGATCTGGAATAATTTTAATGCGCTTGCCGCGAAGCTCGGCGCGGCCATTCCCAAAGAGCCGCTGTATCTGGTCAAGACCGCCAATTCGTTTCTCGCCGGCGGCGAAACCATACGCGCTCCGAAATCGTTCGACGGCAAGGTCGTGTTTGAAGGCGAACTCGGCGTCGTCATCGGCAAGACCTGCAAGGGAGTCAGCGAAGCCGGGGCGCCGGCTTGCATCTTCGGCTACACCTGCATCAACGACGTGACGGCAGCCGATATCATCAACCGCGATCCGGCGTTCCAGCAGTGGTCGCGCTCCAAGAGCTTCGATACCTTCGGCGTGTTTGGGCCGGTGGTCGCCACGGGTCTCGATCCGGCGACGCTGACCGTGAAAACCGTGCTGAACGGCCAGGAGCGCCAGAACTATCCGGTCAGCGACATGATTTTCCCGCCGGCCAGGCTGGTCTCGCTGATCTCGCAGGACATGACGCTCTGTCCGGGTGACGTGATCTGCTGCGGCACCTCGGTCGGCGTGGGTTCGATGAAGCCGGGAAGCACCATAGAGATCACCATCGAAGGCATCGGTACGCTTTCCAACAGATTTGAGTAAGCGTCGTTGCTTGACAAGATGGTGATGGATGCGCGGGGCGATCATCCGGACAACCGAATTTTTGCGCAAGCGGATGCCGGCGGATTAAACTGCGCAGTCAGCAGTTCATCTTAACCCGCGCATGTCTCAATCATTCGACGTCATAATCGTAGGCGGCGGTCTGGTCGGTGTCAGTCTGGCACTGGCGCTAAGGCCCGCGGGCCTCAGCGTCGCGCTCATCGAGCCCCAGCCGCCGAAACCTCCCTTCCGGGCGATGATTCATGGGACAGCCGCGTCTACGCGATCAGTCCCGGTAGCGCGGCATTTCTGGAAAGCTGCGGCGCCTGGTCCGGTGTTCCGCAGGAGCGCATCACGCGGGTCGAGGCGATGCAGATCTACGGCGACGATAACAGAGCCCGGCTCGATTTCAGCGCTTACGAGGCAGGATTGCGTGAGCTCGCTTTCATCGTCGAAAACCGCCTGTTGCAAGGCGCGCTGTGGCAATGCGTGCAGCATTCAGAACATGTGCGGGCGTTTTGTCCCGCGCGCTGCGCCACGGTCGACTGGAACGGCGATCGTGCCCGGCTGTTGCTCGAAGACGGCACGGAATTGACGGCGGGGCTGATGGTCGGCGCCGATGGTGCTGATTCCTGGCTGCGCGCGCAGGCGGGCATCAAGGTGAGGCCGCGCGATTACGGTCAGCTCGGCGTCGTCGCCAATTTCGCCGCGGAACAGCCGCATCGCGGCATCGCCTATCAGTGGTTCCGCCGCGACGGCGTGCTGGCACTGCTGCCGCTGCCGGGGAACCGCGTGTCGATGGTGTGGTCGACCGCCGCGCCGCATGGTCGCGAATTGCTGGCGATGGCATCGCACGATCTTGCGTGTGAGGTCGAAGCCGCCAGTCAGCATGCGCTGGGCGGGCTGCAACTCGTCACGCCGGCGGCGGCATTCCCGCTTCGGCTGCAACACGTTGAAAATATTGTTAAATCCAGGCTTGCCCTGGTCGGGGATGCCGCGCATAATGTGCACCCGCTCGCCGGGCAGGGCGTTAATCTCGGCTTTCGCGATGCACGAGAACTCGCGGCAGTGCTCGCTGAGCGCGGTGCGCAGGCCGATTGCGGCGACTACGCGCTGTTGCGGCGTTATGAGCGCGCACGCAAGGAGGACATCCTGGCGCTGCAGTTCACTACCGACACGCTGCAGAAACTTTTCAACAACGAGGCGGTCTGGTTAAGCAGGACACGCAACCTGGGGCTCAAGCTGGTGGACAGGTTGCCGCAATTGAAAAGCATATTGGTACGACAGGCGGTGGCATGAACCCCGGCCGCAATTTATGGCAATTTCAAGGATGATCATGTTGCGAACACTAATGGCCTGCCTGCTGACCGTCGTTGCATTTTCCGCGCCGGCCGCCGATGCAAATGAAGCTGCCGTGCGCCAGGCCTTTCAGTCGAAATTTGCCGAGTTGCCGGTGGAAAGCGTAGCGAAGATCGGCATGCCCGGTATCTACGAGGTCGTGGCCAAGGGACAGATCTTCTATGTCGACGAAAAGGTCAATTTCGTTTTCCGCGGCGTGATGTTCGATGCCAAGACGTCCGAGCTTCGCAACCTGACGGCAGAACGGGAATCGCTGCTCGCGGCGCAAACCCTGGCCAAATCCCAGGACCTCGCCATCAAGCGTGTGAGGGGTAACGGCAAACGCCTGCTCTACACGTTCGAGGATCCGAACTGCGGCTATTGCAAAAAGCTGCAGGGGGAGCTGGTGAAGCTGAACAACGTCACGATCTACACGTTTTTGCTGCCCATCGTCTCGCCTCCAGACTCGGTGGAAAAATCGAAGTTGGTATGGTGTTCAAAGGACCGCAGCAAAGCCTGGGATGATTTGATGTCCAGGGGCACGGTGCCGAACGGCACGAAGACCTGCGATACGCCGATCGAGAAGAGCATCGAGCTCGCGCAGCGTTTTGGCGTGCGCGGCACCCCGGCCGTTTATCTCGCTGACGGCCAGCAGATCGGCGGCTACCTCCCCTTCGACAAAATCGAGCAGGCGCTGAACTCGGTCCAGCGAAGTAAGCCGCACCGACCGGCCGCCCTCGGTCAACAGGAGCGACGGCGCGACGTTTAAGCCTGGATGACGACCGTCATCCGGCTCACAGGCGACAACACTTCCTGCAGACGATTTTTCGCGCCGGCAGCGGCCCGGTTAGCCGTTGCCCTGGCGCTTTCCGTGCTTGTCCATTTATGGTTCGCAACCGGGACGGCAGTGGATGTTCCTTCCCCGCCGGCACTGCATGGCCGGATGATCACAGTGCGGCTTGAAATGTCTGTGACACCTTCGCCAAGTCAGCTAAAGCGGCAAACCGAAACAGGGGGCACGGAAAAGAGCAGCTTCGAGGATTCCCAGCCCGGCAGGCCCGTTCACGATATCGGGCCAGGATTTTCCGGAACAAACCGGTCAACTGCGCCAAGGCCTGCGGCCGGGGTGCCCGCTTCGCGCGCCGTCTCGGCGCTGCCACGGCAGGTCGAAGCAGTTTATTATTCGGCACGACAGCTCGACGTTTATCCGGCGCTGTTGCATCCGGTGAGGCCGGAGTACCCGGAGCAGCACTCACAAGGCAGAGCGGGCGGCAAGGTTAGGGTGACACTCCTGATCGATGAAACCGGGCGCGTGAATGAGGTTTCGACAGCCGAAGCCGAACCGGCGGGGGATTTCGAAGACGCGGTGCGCAGGGCTTTTGCCAGCGCGCGCTTTTCGCCGGCACGCAAGGACGGTCAAGCCGTAAAAAGCCGCGTGCTGATCAGCGTTACTTACGGCCCGGGAGAAGCTGAGGGCGCCCGCTAGCGGTTCTGGCGTTCGCCAGGCGGGACGGGAAATCCGTTTGGCAGCAACACCCACATGCGCAGCGGCTGTTTCATGCGACCCGCTTCGCGCGCCGCCTCGGTACCAAACCCCCAGAAGAAATCTGCGCGCACTGCGCCGCGGATCGCGCCGCCGGTGTCCTGTGCCAGCATCAGACGGTTGAGCGGACGATTCGAATTGGGCCAGGTCGTGGCCAGAAATACCGGCGCGCCGAGCGGGACCGAACGCGGGTCGACCGCCACGCTGCGCTGCGCCGTGAGCGGCACGCCAAGCGCGCCGAGTGGACCGGACAGACCCGCCGGCAGCTCGCGGAAAAAGACATAGCTCGCGTTATGGTTCAATAACTCGTTAAGCTTGTCCGGGTTCTGCCGTGCCCAGGCCTTGATGCCCTGCATCGAGGCTTTTTCGAGCGGCAGTTCTCCGCGCTCGACCAGCCAGCGGCCGATCGAGCTGTAGGGATAGCCGTTCTGGTCGGCGTAGCCGACACGCATCGTTTCGCCGGTGTCGAGATCGATGCGTCCCGAGCCCTGGATCTGCAGAAAGAACAGATCGATCGCGTCGTCGACCCAGGCGATTTCCTTGCCGCGCACGGCCGCCTTGCCATTTTCGATCTCTGCGCGGTCATAGTAGGGAACCACGCGCCGTCCCTCGAGCCGGCCCCGCAGGCGCATCCCTTTGAGCTCGGGGTGAAGTCCGGCGAAATCGATCACGAGCAAGTCATCGGGCACGCCGTAAAGCGGATAGCGGTAGCGTGCGGACGGTTTGCGGCTGCCGTGCAACAGGGGTTCGTAGTAACCGGTGACCAGTCCTTCGTCGCCGCCGTCGGGATTGGCGAGCTGATAGGGCGTGAAGTAGAGCTCGAAAAAGCGGCGGGCGGTATCGCGGTCCGGCTTGTTGATCTGCAGGCCGACGGTGCAGACATTGCGCCAGGCTTCCTGGTCCTTGAGCGCGTCGCAGCTCGCGTGAAACGCGTCCCAGGCCAGCGCCGGGTTTTCCCTGGTCCAGCCGGGAAGATCCGTCCACGAGCCTTGCCGCCATACGACGCCGGCGGGAGGTGGCACCGGTTTTACTGACGGGGCCGGTGCCGGTGCCGGTGTTGGCGCGGGCGGCGGGGACACGGCAGGTGGGGTCGGGGCAAGCGTTTCGCAGCCGGCGAGCGCGAGCAAGGCGCTGAACAGCATCCAGCGCACCCTGCGCAGTTGGATTGTCGGTGCTGATTCGTTAAAGTGGGGCATTTTCAACCGCTGAATTATAGCGGGGTGAATCGGGGTAGTGGATATGATCTGGTTACTGCTTGAAGCGGGGGTTGCGCTGCTGCTCCTGGTCCTGATCGTCTGGTGGACCTGGCCGCGCAACAAATCCGGTGACCGCAAGGATGGCGGAGAAAAGCGGTAACCGCAGCGGCGGCAGCATGCGCCGCCGGGCGAGTCCCGGCATTCAAAACCCGGCGCCTGAGCCTGCGGTCAATGCAGCACGCGCGGCATGGACAGGGTGAACTCGGGAATCTGGGCGTCGAACTGCACACCGTCCTCCGCCACCATCTGATAGCTGCCGCGCATCGTGCCGACCGGCGTCGCGATCGCGGTGCCGCTGGTGTATTCGAAGCTCTCGCTGGGCCGCAGGTACGGTTGCTCGCCGACCACGCCCAATCCCTTCACTTCCTGTACCTGATTGTTGGCGTCGGTGATGATCCAGTGCCGGCTGACCAGTTGCACGGGAACACTGCCGGTGTTGGTAATGGTGATGGTATAGGCAAACACGTAACGCTCCTCCTCCGCGGCCGATTGATCGGGGATGAAGGTGACGCGCGTTGCAACGTTGATGTGGTGTTTGTTATCGCTCATAGACCTATTGCACACCAATTCGCGGCGCCAGGCAAGTAAACCGCCGCGCTGGTGTCCTGCGCCCGATAACAGTTACAATGTCCGCGTCGCTATCGACGTTTTCCGGCGTATGACATACAGGATCGCACCGAGCATACTCTCGGCCGACTTTGCCAGACTCGGCGAGGAAGTTGAGGGTGTTGTCGCCGCCGGCGCCGACCTCGTGCACTTTGACGTGATGGACAACCATTACGTGCCGAATCTGACGATCGGCCCGCTGGTATGCGAAGCGATACGCCCGCTGACCAAAGCGCTGATCGACGTGCACCTGATGGTGAAGCCGGTCGATCGCATCATTCCCGATTTCGCCAAGGCTGGTGCCGATATCATCTCGTTCCATCCCGAGGCATCCGAGCACATCGACCGCACCATCGGGCTCATCAAGGACCAGGGCTGCAAGGCGGGGTTGGTCTTCAATCCCGCGACGCCGCTTGACTATCTCGATCACGTGCTCGATAAAATCGACCTGGTGCTGATCATGTCGGTCAACCCGGGTTTCGGCGGGCAGAAATTCATTGCCGAGGCGCTCGACAAGCTGCGCGTGGCGCGCAGCAGGATCGCCGCGTCGGGCCGCGATATCTGGCTCGAGGTCGACGGCGGGGTCAAGATAGACAACATCGCAGACGTCGCGCGCGCCGGCGCCGACACCTTCGTTGCCGGTTCCGCGATTTTCGGCACCACCGACTACAAGGCCACGATCAGCGCGATGCGCGCCGAGCTCGGCAAATTAAAGAGTTGAGCCTGCACTTTCCGCTGCGCGTCAAGGCCGTGATGATCGACCTCGACGGCACGCTGCTCGACACCATCCCCGATCTCGCGGTCGCTGCGAATCTGATGCTCGCTGAACTGGGCCGGCCGCCGCTCGACGAATCCGTGATCCGCACGTTTGTCGGCAAAGGCATCCCCATGCTGGTCGAGCGCACGCTGGCGCGCGCGTCCGGCGGCGCGGCAGACCCCGCCCTGTTCGCCCGGGCATTGCCGGTTTTCGAGCGCTGCTATGCCGGCGTCAACGGCCGGCACACGACCATCTATCCCGGCGTGAAAGAGGGACTGGAGCGGTTGCGCGAGCAGGGGTTCCCGCTGGCCTGCGTGACCAACAAGGCCGCGCGCTTTACGCTGCCGCTGCTCGAGCACATGAAGCTGGCGCCTTATTTCGCCGAGGTGGTCGCCGGCGATACGCTGCCCAAGAAGAAACCCGATCCGCTGCCGCTCATGCACGTCTGCGGAAAATTCGGCATTTTGCCGCGCGACATGCTCATGATCGGCGACTCGCTCAACGACGCGCAGGCCGCGCGCAGCGCCGGCTGCCCGGTATTCTGCGTCCCCTACGGCTACAACGAAGGGCGGGATGTGCGGGAGCTCGATTTTGATGCTATAGTACCGTCGATTCTTGAAGCCACCCGGTTGATTCAAAAGGCATAATTGGTCATGTGTCGCACTGACTGCAGGATACGGAAACAGGCGGACCCCGCCTGGGGGCATTGGCGTCCCTGGCGCCGTTGATTTGTCCCCTGACGCGCGCGCTGGGCGCGGCGTTGTTTCCTACCGTATGCTGTTTTGTGGAGTGACTCATGACTGAAGCCGAATTCAACCGGCTCGCCGCGCGGGCTATAACCGCATCCCGCTGGTGCTCGAGACCTTCGCCGACCTCGACACCCCGCTGTCCATCTATCTCAAGCTCGCCAACCAGCCCTATTCCTACCTGCTCGAATCGGTGGTCGGCGGCGAGCGCTTTGGCCGCTATTCATTCATCGGGCTCGCCGCTACCACGCGCATCGAAGTGCGCGGGCAGGACTGTGCTGAGCTGCCGGGAATCAGGCGATCAATCGAACCACGATGGCCGATCCGCTCGAGTTCATCGACGCCTATCTCGAGCGCTTCAAGGTTGCGAGCGATGCCCGGCCTGCCGCGGTTTTGCGGCGGGCTGGTCGGCTATTTCGGTTACGACACGGTGCGCTATATCGAGAAGCGGCTTGCCGGCACGCACAAGCCCGATCCGCTGGGCACGCCGGATATCCTGCTGCTGGTTGTCCGAGGAGATCGCCATCGTCGACAATCTCTCGGGCAAGCTGTCGCTGGTGGTCTATGCCGAGCCGGCAAGCCCGATGCCTATCTCAAGGCGCGCCGCCGGCTCAGTGAGCTGCTGAAGAAGCTGCGCGAGCCGGCTGCCATTCCCGCCGACACTCGTGTGGCGTCGGAGCCGGCGGTTTCCGGTTTCGGCGAAGCGCGGTATCACGCCGCAGTCGAGCGCGCCAAGCAATACATTTTCGATGGCGACATCATGCAGGTGGTGCTGTCGCAGCGCCTGTCCAAGCGCTATCAGGCGACACCGCTGGCGCTGTACCGCGCGCTGCGCACGCTCAACCCGTCGCCGTACATGTTCTATTTCGACTTCGACGATTTTCACGTGGTCGGCGCCTCGCCCGAGATCCTGGTGCGGCTCGAGGGCGACAACGTGACGCTGCGGCCGATCGCCGGCACGCGCCGGCGCGGCAAGACGCCGGAGGAGGACGCGGCGCTCGCTGAGGAACTGCTGGCGGACGCGAAGGAGCGCGCCGAGCACGTCATGCTGATGGACCTTGGCCGCAACGATGTCGGGGCGGGTGGCGCAGACCGGCACGGTGCGCGTGACCGAGCAGATGGTGATCGAGCGCTATTCGCACGTCATGCATATCGTGTCCAACGTCGAGGCGAAACTCAAGCCGGGCCTGGGGGCGATCGACGTGCTGCGAGCGACATTTCCCGCCGGCACGGTTTCGGGCGCGCCCAAGGTGCGGGCGATGGAAATCATCGACGAGCTGGAACCGGTCAAGCGCGGCGTCTATGCCGGCGCGGTCGGCTATCTCGGTTTCCACGGCGACATGGATGTGGCGATCGCGCTGCGCACCGCGGTGATCAAGGACGGCATGCTGCACGTGCAGGCGGGCGGCGGAGTCGTTGCCGATTCCGAGCCCGATGCCGAATGGCAGGAGACCCAGAACAAGGCGCAAGGCGCTGCTGCGCGCTGCGGAAATGGCCGAATCCGGTCTCGATACCCGTTTCGATTGAGGGTGATGTCATGCTGCTGATGATCGACAATTACGATTCCTTTACCTACAACCTGGTGCAGTATTTCGGCGAACTGGGCGAGGAGGTCGGGGTTTATCGCAACGACGAAATCACGCTCGAGGAAATCGCGCGCGCTGAAACCTGCGCGTATCGTGGTCTCGCCCGGCCCCTGCACACCCAACGAAGCCGGTGTGTCGGTGCCGCTGATCCAGAAGTTCGCCGGCAAAATTCCGATCCTCGGCGTGTGCCTGGGGCACCAGAGCATCGGCCAGGCGTTCGGCGGCAAGATCGTGCATGCGAAGCAATTGATGCACGGCAAGACTTCGGCAATCCGGCACAACGATACCGGCGTATTCCGGGGACTGCCCAATCCGTTTCAGGCGACGCGCTATCACTCGCTGGTGATCGAGCGTGCCAGCCTGCCGGATTGCCTGGAGATCACCGCCTGGACCGACGACGGCGAGATCATGGGCGTGCGCCACAAAACCGCTGGCCGTCGAGGGCGTGCAGTTCCACCCCGAGTCGATCCTGACCGAGCACGGCCACAAGCTGTTGCAGAATTTCCTGCGAGGAAGGGCCCCGATGAAACCCCAGGACGCGCTCACGCGCATCATCGAGCACCGCGAAATCTTCCGCGAGGAAATGCTGTCGCTGATGCGGCAGATCATGAGCGGGGAGGTGTCGCCGGTGCTGATCGCTGCGATTCTCACCGGGCTGCGGGTGAAGAAGGAGACCATAGGCGAAATTTCCGCGGCGGCGGAGGTGATGCGCGAATTCTCGACCAAGGTGCCGGTTGCCGATGAACCTCACCTCGTCGACACCTGCGGCACCGGCGGCGACAGCGCGCATACGTTCAACATTTCCACCGCGGCGATGTTCGTTGCGGCGGCGGCGGGGGCCAGGGTCGCCAAACACGGCGGGCGCTCGGTGTCGAGCAAATCGGGCAGCGCCGACGTGCTCGAGGCGTTCGGCGCCAATATCAACCTGACGCCGGAACAGGTCGCGAAATCCATCGCCGAAACCGGTGTCGGCTTCATGTTTGCGCCGAATCATCACAGCGCGATGAAGCACGCCGCGCCGGTGCGCAGGGAACTGGGGGTCAAGACGCTGTTCAACATCCTGGGGCCGCTCACCAATCCGGCCGGCGCCAGGCAGCAGGTGATGGGCGTGTTCCATCCCGATCTGGTCGGCATTCAGGCGCGCGTGCTGCAGCGGCTCGGCAGCCGGCGCGTGATGGTGGTTCATGGTCGCGAAGGGCTGGACGAAATCTCGATTGCGGGCCCGACCCTGGTCGGCGAACTCAAGGACGGTGAGGTGCGCGAGTACATGATTGAACCGGCGGATGTCGGCCTCAAACCCCACGATAATTCCGCGATTCGTGTGGATGGCGTTGAGCAGTCGAAAGCCATGGTGCTGTCGGCGCTGGAAAACCGCGCTGGAGCGGCGCGCGACATCGTGGCTTTCAACGCGGGCGCCAGCATTTACGTTGCCGGCCTGGCCCGCACGCTCGCCGACGGTGTCAGCAAGGCCCTGTCGGTCATCGCCAGCGGTGCGGCGCGCGAAAGGCTTGATCAGTTCGTCGCGTTTACCAAAAGCCATGGCTGACATCCTGCAGCGCATTCTCGCCGTCAAGGCGGAGGAGGTGCGGCGCGCCAAAGCCGCCAAAGCGCTGTCTGTGGTGCAGGCAGAGGCCGCCGCCGCGCCGCCGCCGCGCGATTTCGTCGGCAGTCTGCGTGCGAAAGTCGCCGCCGGTTTCCCGGCGGTTATTGCCGAAATCAAGAAGGCGAGCCCGAGCAAAGGCGTGCTGCGCGAGCACTTCGATCCGGCGGCGATCGCGGCGAGCTATGAGCAATACGGCGCCGCCTGTTTGTCAGTGCTCACCGACGCCCAGTTTTTTCAGGGTAAAACCGACGACTTGCGTGCGGCGCGCGCGGCCTGCCGGCTGCCGGTTCTGCGCAAGGATTTCATGATCGAGCCGTATCAGGTTTACGAATCGCGGGCAGCGGGTGCCGACTGCATACTCCTTATCGTGGCAGCGCTCGATCTGCGGCGCATGCGGGAACTCGAAGCCATCGCGCGTGAACTGGGTCTGGCGGTGCTGGTCGAAGCACATGATGGCGATGAACTCGAGGTGGCGCTGAAACTCCAGACGCCGTTGATCGGCATCAACAACCGCAATCTGCGCACCTTCGAGACGCGGCTCGACACCACGCTCGATCTGCTCGAGAGGATTCCCGGCGAGCGCATGGTGGTTACCGAGAGCGGCATCCTGCGTGCCGCCGACGTGGACCTCATGCGCAGGAACGGGGTGGATTGTTTCCTGGTCGGCGAGGCATTCATGCGTGCAGCCGAACCCGGCATCGAGCTTGAGCGCTTGTTCGGCGCAGCGGCATAAGCGGCGTTATACTGACAATATGTTTGATCTTGATCGTTTGATCATCGGTTTCGACAAGGGTCTGCGCACGCTGTTTGCGCCGGCGCACTCGCTGCGCCGCACCCCGGGCGATGAATTGGCGGATGCGGAAATGCCGGCATCCCGGCGTGCGCTGGCAGCAGCACTGATGCGCGTCAATCACAGCGGCGAGATCTGTGCCCAGGCGTTGTACCAAGGACAGGCGCTGACCGCGCGCGACTCCGGGGCGAAGGCGGCGCTGGAGCGGGCATCGCAGGAAGAAACGGAACACCTGGCCTGGACCGAACGCCGCATCGCGGAACTGGGCGGACGCAAGAGCGTGCTCAACCCGTTATGGTATGCCGGCTCGTTTGCCATAGGCGCGGTGGCGGGATTGCTCGGCGATAAATGGAATCTCGGTTTTCTCGCCGAAACCGAGCAGCAGGTGGTCAGGCATCTGGAAGGGCACCTGCAGGCGCTGCCCGAAGAAGATCAGAAAAGCCGCGCCATCGTGGAGCAGATGAAAGACGACGAAGCGCGCCATGCCACGACCGCGCTTAAGCACGGCGGAGCGGAATTGCCTGCGCCTGCGAAATTCGCGATGCGGCTGTCGTCGAAGGTGATGACCCAAACCGCGTTCTGGATTTAAGGATCAGCCGCCAAGGCCGCCAAGAGCGCCAAGTAGAGTTAAAGCCGGAAACGGCGCTTCGGATTACCCCGCATCCTCTGAGGTGAGCGTTCTTGGTTTTATTTGTACCTGGTTTTCTTGGCGTTCTTGGCGGCCTTGGCGGCTAATTCTCCGTTTCCCGGATTTCGAAGTCGTGAGTGATCGCGGCGGTCTTGCCGAGCATGATCGACGCCGAGCAGTACTTTTCAGCGGACAGATGTACCGCGCGCTCGACCTGCTGCGCTTTCAGCGCCTTGCCGGTGACGATGAAATGGAAGTGAATTTTGGTGAAGACCTTCGGGTCTTCCGCCGCGCGCTCGGCGGCGATCTCGACCACGCAGTCGGTGACCGGCGCGCGCGCCTTGCGCAGGATATGCACCACGTCATAGGCGGTGCAGCCGCCGGTGCCCATCAGCACGGTTTCCATCGGCCTGGGACCGAGGTTGCGGCCGCCGCCTTCCGGCGCGCCGTCCATCACCAGCGCGTGGCCGCTTTCCGATTCGGCGACAAAGCATACGTCTTCCAGCCATTTGATGCGGACTTTCATGATGGTCCTTTACTTGAGACCGCAGCAGGACGTGCTGCCGCTCACGGTTTCGAATGTTGTGGCGGGTGCCAGGCCAGGAATTTTAGCCGATACCAGGCAATGCCGATGATTTCGTGGAAAAACCTGCTGCTGTCGCGCAGCGCGCCGGCATCCGGCAGAAACGACAACGCCGTGAGCTTGTAACTCGTGACAAATTCCGTCGGCGCCGGCACGACACTGAATCCCGCGTTTTCAAAAGACAACCTGGCGCGCGGCATATGCCAGGCGTGAGTGACCAGCCAGATCCGGTGAATTCCGGCGGCACTGAGCAGCTGAAAACTGAACCGCGCGTTTTCCTGGGTGTTGTCCGATTTGGTCTCGACCCACGTCACCGGCACCTGAAAGTCCTGGTCGAGCACGGTTTTCATCAGCACGGCCTCGGCCGTCGCATTGCCCTCGGGGGTGCCGCCGGTGACCAGAACGGGTTTTTTCGTTGCGCGATACAGATGCGCGGCATAGCGCAGGCGGGCGAGGACTTCCGGCCTGATCGTATCGGTGCCGTATTCCGGGGCGGCGAAATACGTGCCGCCGCCGAGGACCACGATGGCTTGCGCGCGGGTGTCGGTCAGCGGATGGCCCGGCACGGGCTCCAGCGTTTGCATCAGATGCTCGGAGACATACCGGGTGGACAGCAGATATAGTGCGATCAGCGCGAGCCAGACGAGGCTCTTGCCCAGGCGCGGCCGGCGCAGAGCCACGAGCCCGCCGATTCCGGCCAGTAACAGCAGGCAGCCGGGGGGGATCAACAGCAGCGCGACGGCGTTAGTCAGGATCCAGGTCATCTAGCCATTGTTTTATATATGTTTTCGGACAACCCCGGGTCAGGGCGCCAGGATCGCTCCCAGTCGGCCAGTTTGACACAGGCGCCTGATTTGCAATAAAATTCGCGGTTTCCTTCAATACTTACAGTCAGCGGGATCAACACCAATGAAGACGTTTTCCGCCAAGCCACACGAAGTCACGCACGGCTGGTTTGTCGTGGACGCATCCGGCAAAGTGCTGGGGCGGCTCGCGGCCGAACTCGCGCATCGCCTGCGTGGCAAGCACAAACCCGAATTTACGCCGCATGTCGACACCGGCGATTATATCGTGGTGCTCAATGCCGACAAATTGCGCGTGACCGGCAACAAAGCCAAAGACAAGATCTACTACCGCCATAGCACGTATCCCGGCGGGATTTACTCGACGAACTTCGAGAAACTGCATGCGCGCCATCCCGGCCGCGTGCTGGAAATGGCGGTCAAGGGCATGCTGCCCAAGGGCCCGCTCGGTTATGCGATGCTGCGGAAAATGAAGGTTTACAGCGGCACGGTTCATCCGCACACCGCGCAACAGCCCAAAACTCTGGAAATCTGAGGCGACATATGGCAGTGCAAAACAACTACGGAACCGGCCGGCGCAAGAGTGCGGTGGCGCGGGTATATCTTAAGGCTGGCAAGGGCGATATCACGGTCAACGGCAAACCGGTCGATGTATTTTTTTCACGCGAAACCGGGCGCATGGTCGTGCGGCAGCCGCTTGCGCTGACCAACAATCTGACGAGCTTCGATATCATGGTCAATGTCGACGGTGGCGGCGAATCAGGCCAGGCGGGCGCGGTGCGCCACGGCATCACGCGCGCGCTGATCGATTTCGATGCGACGCTGAAGCCGGTGCTCAAGAAAGCCGGTCTGGTCACGCGTGATGCGCGCGAAGTTGAACGCAAGAAAGTCGGTCTCCACAAGGCGCGCCGGCGCAAGCAATTCTCGAAACGCTAAGTCCGGGGTACGGAACACAAGCCGCCTGCGGGCGGCTTTGTCGTTTCTGGGCCTATAATTTGAGCGAATGCGGCCGATTGCAGGAACATCGCAGGCCTGCAGGCGCGGATTGAGGATAACGAGATGACACAGAAAACCATCAAAGTCGGCATTGTCGGCGGCACGGGCTACACCGGCGTCGAACTGCTGCGGCTGCTGGCGCAGCATCCGCACTGCGAACTGCGCGTGATTACTTCGCGCAAGGAAGCGGGTACGGGTGTGGCCGAGATGTTTCCCAATCTGCGCGGGCGGATCGGGCTCAAATTCACCGAGCCGTCCGCTGCGGCGCTCAATGGCTGCGATGTGGTGTTCTTCGCCACGCCCAACGGCGTGGCCATGAACGAAGCGCGCGCGCTTTATGACGCTGGCGTGCGCATGGTCGACATCGCCGCCGATTTCCGGATCCGGGATGTCGCGCTCTGGGAAAAGTGGTATGGAATGAAACATGCCTGTCCCGAGCTCGTCGCGGAGGCTGTCTATGGCCTGCCCGAAGTCAACCGCGACAAAATCAGGAATGCGCGGCTGGTTGCCAATCCGGGGTGCTACCCGACCGCGGTGCAGCTGGGTTTTTTGCCGCTGGTCGAGGCCGGCATCGTCGACCTCGAGCACCTGATTGCCGACGCCAAATCCGGCGTGTCGGGCGCCGGGCGCAAGGCCGAAGTGCATACGCTGTTCGCTGAAGCCTCCGATAACTTCAAAGCCTACGGCGTGACGGGACATCGTCATCATCCCGAGATTGCGCAGGGTCTGACGCAGATCGCCGCCAAGCCGGTCAAGCTCGTGTTCGTGCCGCATCTGACGCCGATGATCCGCGGCATCCACGCCACGCTTTATGCGCGGCTTACCGCGCCCGCCGACCTGCAATCGCTGTATGAGAAACGCTATGCGGCCGAGACCTTTGTCGATGTCATGCCCGCCGGCAGCCATCCCGACACGCGCTCGGTGCGCGGCGCAAACCACTGTCGTATCGCGGTACACCGGCCGCAGGACGGCGATACCGTCGTCGTGCTGTCGGTAATCGACAATCTGGTGAAAGGCGCGGCCGGCCAGGCGGTGCAGAACATGAACATCATGTTCGGCCTGCCGGAGGCGACGGGACTGGAGCAGGTCGCGCTGCTGCCGTAAACGCCGACTATGCAATTGCTGAAAGCATTCAAGCGCAAGTTCGGCATCGCGGCGCCGCGCGTTGCAGTGCGCACCCATATGCCGTGGTATCTGCGCTGGCTCGGAATTGTTGCAGTCGGGGGTTTGGTATACGGCGCCGGTTTGGCGGTTTACGATTTCGGCATGGAGTTTGCCGGGTTTCGCCGGGGTGAAGCCGATCGCGCGCTGGAAAAACTCACGGATACGATCGAAAGCCAGCAGCGGGAGCTTTCTGAATTGCGTGCCAAGGTGGCGCAGGCGGAGCGCCAGCTGCAGATCGAGCACGCGACTTATAGCGACATGGAAAAGCAGGTGAAATCGCTGTCCGGGGAAAACGCGACGCTCAAGGAAGACCTTGCGTTTTTCCAGTCATTGATGCCGGTGGGCGGCAGGGACGGCGCACTCACCATAAACCGTTTCCGGCTGGAGCCCGAGACGCTGCCCGGCGAGTATCGCTACCGCCTGCTGCTGGTGCAGACCGGGCTGCGCGTGAACGAGTATCGGGGCCGCCTGGAGTTTGTGCTGAGCGTGCAACAGGGCGGCCGTAAACTGGTGCTGACGCTGCCGTCGCAGCAGGACAAAAATGTCAAGGAATACCAGCTCAGTTTCAAGTTTTTCCAGCGTATAGAGGGCACCTTCAGAATCCCGCCCGATGCCGTCGTGAAGAGCATGCAGGTGAGGGTCTTTGAAAACGGCGGCAATGCGCCTAAACTAACGCAGACCTTGAACGTTTCCTGAGGAGGCTCACCATGTTCGGCAACAAGAGCGGCAAGCCGCAGAACCGCATCGACTGTCTGATCGGCGCCGGCACCGTAATCGAGGGCAACATCACGTTCGCAGGCGGTTTGCGCGTTGACGGGCACGTGCGCGGCAACGTGATGGCCGTCGACGAGAAACCCGGAACCCTGGTGCTCTCCGAGCAGGCGCGGATCGAGGGGGAAGTCCGTGTTTCCCACGTGGTTATCAACGGTACGGTGGTGGGCCCGGTGCATGCGGCCGAGTATGTTGAACTGCAATCCAAAGCCAATGTCACAGGGGATGTATACTACAAGACGCTCGAAATGCAGCTCGGGGCGGTGATCCAGGGCCGGCTGGTCTACCAGGACCATGCAAAGTCGGACAAGATCGTGCAGCTGAAACCGGCTTCGGTGGAATAGCGCGCCGGTCGCGGGCTTGCGGTTGACCCCCGGTGTTACACCCAGCATAATATTTTCAGGAAATTTGTCAGGAGCAAGAAATGAATGCAGTGACCGAAATGCCGAGTCCTCTGGTGTTTAGCGACAGCGCGGCGAACAAGGTGAAACAGTTGATCAGCGAAGAGGGCAACCCCGATCTCAAGCTGCGCGTGTTCGTGAGCGGCGGAGGTTGCTCCGGTTTTCAGTATGGTTTTACTTTCGACGAGACGATCAACGAGGACGACACCTCGCTCGAGAAGAGCGGCGTCACGCTGCTGATCGACCCGATGAGCCTGCAATATCTGACGGGTGCGGAAATCGACTACCAGGAAGGCATTGAAGGCGCGCAGTTCGTGATCAAGAATCCGAATGCGACTTCCACCTGCGGCTGCGGCTCGTCGTTCTCCGCGTAACCAAGAATCAGTCTGGCAAAACGGGAGCGCAGGCTCCCGTTTTTTTTGGGCTTACGCCGGGTAGATCGCACCCAAGACGCGCGGGCCTCTGGCGCCGGTCACGCCCGGCAGATTACCGGGTTTGCCGGTCAACGCCTGGCGCCCGAGCCAGGCAAACGCCAGCGCTTCCAGCCATTCCGCATCGACGCCCAGCGCATCGGTGACATCAAGCTTCATGCCCGGTAACAGTTGACCCAGGCGGCTGACCAGCGCCTGATTGCGCGCCCCGCCGCCACACACAAAAATCTCGGTTGCGCCATGGCAATGATCGCTGATGGCCTGCGCGATGCTGGCAGCGGTCAGCTCCAGCAGCGTCGCCTGAACGTCGACGGCGTCTTCAGTGCCGGCGCGGGTGCGCCTGAGCCACGCGAGATTGAACGTTTCCCGCCCGGTACTTTTGGGCGGCGGGAGCCGGAAGAAGTCGTGGGCCAGAAGCGCCTCGAGCAGCGCGGGCAGTACCTTGCCCTGCGCCGCCCACATGCCGTTCTGGTCGTAGGACTTTCCCATATTGTCCATGATCCAGGCATCCAGCAGCAGGTTGCCGGGCCCGCAGTCGAATCCGGTCACGATGCCGCCGGGCGGCAAATCGGTCAGGTTGGCGATGCCGCCGATGTTGACGATGACGCGATGGCGGCTTGCGTCGTGAAAAAGCTCGTGGTGGAAAGCGGGAACCAGCGGCGCGCCCTGGCCGCCGGCGGCAATGTCGCGGCTGCGGAAATCGCACACGACGGTGATCCCGGTGAGTTCGGTCAGCAGTGCGCCATTGACCAGTTGCAGGGTATAGCCGGCGTCGGGCCGGTGGCGTACGGTTTGCCCATGGCACCCGATGGCGGCAACCTGCGCCGGGTCGATCCCGGCTTGCGCCAGCAATGTCCTGACTGCCGCGGCATAGGCGTGGGAAAGCTGATTGGCGGCGACGGCGGCGCGATGCAGCTCATCGCGCCCTTCATCGTGCAGTTCCAGCAGGCTCGCGCGCAATTTCGGCTGGAACGGCTGATAGTGCTTGTGCAGCAGCCGGATGCCGGCGCCGCTGAAATCAGCAACTGCGGCGTCTATGCCGTCCAGACTGGTGCCGGACATCAGCCCGACATAAAGTTCCGGCATCGGCTGAAGACGGGAGCAGCCTACTCGAGGCTGGCGAGATTGGTTCCGCGCAACAGGGCAAGCCGCTGCGCCATCTGCTGCGCAGCCACTTCGAACGCGGCCCGGTATTTCGGCGTGATCGGCGGCGCGGCAGGCATCGCCACACGCAGCGGGTTCTGCTGCACGTCGTTGACGCGGAATTCATAGTGCAAATGCGGGCCGGTCGCGAGCCCGGTCATGCCAACGTTGCCGATGACGTCGCCCTGGGCGACGCGGCTGCCCTTGTGCAGGCCGCTGGCAATGCGCGAGAGGTGTCCGTACCAGGTCGAAAATTTCGACTGGTGACGCAGCACCACGAGATTGCCGTAACCGCCGCGGCGGCCGGCAAACTCGACCACGCCGTCCGCGGTGGCCTTGACCCGGGTGCCGATGGGCGCGGCGAAATCGACGCCTTTGTGCGCGCGCCATTCCTTGAGAATCGGGTGATAGCGGGCATTGGTGAAGCCGGAACTGATGCGCGAAAACTCGAGGGGCGACTTCAGGAATGCCTTGCGGATGTTCCTGCCGTCGAGCGTGTAGTAACCGCCCTGGCCGTCGGCATTCTGGAAATAGACGGCCTGAAAGGTTTTGCCCTGGTTGATGAATTCCGCGGCCAGCACGCGTCCCGTCCTGACCGCTTCACCCAGGTGATAGAAGGTCTCGTAGACGACGGTGAAATGATCGCCCTTGCGCAGATCCTTGTGAAAGTCGATGTCAGTGGAAAAGATGTCCGCGATCTGGGTGGCGACCGCGTCGGGGAGATTGGCTGCATCGGTGGCGGCGAAGAGCGAGCTTCGGATTTCCGCCGATTTCATCAGGACGCGCTGCTCGAGCTGCGCCGGCTGCTCGCTGATGGTGAAACCGCTGGCACTGCGGTCGGCGGAAAACAGGCTGCTCCCGCTGAGATAACGCAGCGCGACGAGCTTGCCGTCTTCAGTGGTCCTCGCGCGGATGGTGCGGCCCGGTGTCAACTGGCGGAGCGCCTGCGCCTCGCGCGTCGCTGCGCAAGGTATTGACGGCCGCCGGATCGGCCACTTGCAGCCGCGCGAGCAGGCTGGCGACGGTGTCGCCGCGCTGAATGCGCTCTTCATGCCAGAAAGTCTGGTCGGAATTATCGATTGCCGCAAAATCCGGCAGCGCGACTTGCTCGATGACCTGGGTGACGACCGGTTGGTCGACCACGGTATCGGGGGCGATACCGAAGGCGGCGACCACCCCTAAAAAGGGCAGCACTGCGGCGGCGATCAGCCGGCCGAGTTTGCTGCCGGAAGCCAGCCGCAGCAGGTTTTGCGCTAGAATCACGCTTTGGGCTTGCTGCATGATTTCCCTAGGTTTTTCTCAAAGCGGCAAGCTTAGCAGAATCCTCCCCGATGGCAAACCCAATATTTCGCATCGTGAAATGCAGGAGATCATGGTAGCGCTAGACACACAACTTGAAATCATCAAACGCGGTTGCGACGAACTGCTGATCGAAGACGAGCTCAAGAACCGGCTCAAAGCGGGACGGACGTTGCGCGTCAAGGCCGGCTTCGATCCCACCGCACCCGATCTGCATCTCGGGCACACGGTGCTGCTCAACAAGTTGAGGCAGTTTCAGGATCTCGGCCATCACATCCTGTTCCTGGTCGGCGATTTCACCGGCATGATCGGCGACCCCACCGGGAAAAATACGACGCGCCCGCCGTTGTCAGGCGAAGAGGTTGCGCAAAATGCCCGCACGTACACCGACCAGGTGTTCAAGATTCTCGACCGTGACAAAACCGAGGTCGTGTTCAATTCATCGTGGATGGCCAAGATGAACGCCGCCGACATGATCCGGCTCGCCGCGACCCACACCGTGGCGCGCATGCTCGAGCGCGACGACTTCAGCAAACGCTACAAGGGCAACCAGCCGATCGCGATCCACGAGTTTCTTTATCCGCTGGTGCAGGGCTATGATTCGGTGGTGCTCAAATGCGACGTCGAGCTCGGCGGCACCGATCAGAAATTCAACCTGCTGATGGGGCGCGAACTGCAGAAGCATTTCGGCCAGCCGCCGCAGTGCATTCTAACGATGCCGCTTCTGATCGGGCTGGACGGCGTCAACAAGATGTCGAAGTCGCTCGGCAATTATGTCGGCATCAACGAAAGCCCGAAGGAGATCTTCGGCAAGCTGATGTCGGTTTCGGACGAATTGATGTGGCGCTACATCGAGCTGTTGTCGTTCGAGCCGCTTGAAACCATTCGCAAATGGAAACAGGAGACCGGGCAAGGGCGCAATCCCCGCGACATCAAGGTTGCGTTTGCCCAGGAAATCGTTGCGCGTTTCCACAGCAAGGCGGCCGCGCAGGAGGCGCTTGCCGATTTCGAGGCGCGCTTCAGGCAGGGTGAACTGCCCGAAACCATTCCCGAAGTGAATTTGACGTCCGGCGTTGACGGTCTCGTCATCGCGCAGGTGCTCAAGCAGGCCGGCTTGACCGCGAGCACATCCGAAGCGCTGCGCATGATCGAACAGGGCGGAGTGAAGCTCAACGGCGAAAAAGTCAGTGACCGCGAATTCAGGCTGGGCAAGGGAGACTCTGCTGTGCTGCAGGTTGGCAAGCGCAGGTATGCACGCGTGATCATCAGCTGACCCCGCTTTCCGGTACCTATAAAAACACGGGCGCACCGGTCATTCGACCCGGTGCGCCCGTCCCACCAAGATTGTTCGCTTGATGTCGGCTTTTTTGCCGGTGATCAGCTGATCAGGTCGGCCTTCTTCTCGTCTTCACCTTCGGCAACGATCAGGTCGGCCTTCTTCTCGTCTTCGCCTTCGGCAACGATCAGGTCGGCTTTCTTCTCGTCTTCACCTTCGGCAACGATCAGGTCGGCTTTCTTCTCGTCTTCGCCTTCGGCAACGATCAGGTCGGCTTTCTTCTCATCTTCACCTTCGGCAACGATCAGGTCGGCTTTCTTCTCGTCTTCACCTTCGGCAACGATCAGGTCGGCTTTCTTCTCGTCTTCACCTTCGGCGACGATCAGGTCGGCTTTCTTCTCGTCTTCACCTTCGGCGTAGACGTTGTACATCGGGGCCGCGAATACGGTACCGAGCGCAATTGCGAGTATGGTTTTGCGGATCATGTCGTTCTCCTTGATAAATGATGCGGCGGTTACCGGCATCAGTGATGGAGAGCATACGGACAACAGGAATGAGCGGCGATGGCTTTTACGCAGATTTACGTAGCTTTCACAAGACTTACTCGCGACTTACGTGAGTCTTACGAATACGCAAAATCTATGTCGAATTGCGCGGCGGGCTGTTGTATTTCGTCATGAACCTGCGGTCGATGTGGTCTTTCCATTGCCAGACCCATTTGCCTTCGAGCGCAAACGTGCCGTACGCAGCAACCGCATATTTGTCGCCGGTGCTGATCAAGGCAAGGGCCTTTTTTTGTGGCGAGTAGCCGGCGAGTGGTCGGCTGCCGAGCGCTCGCCGCAGATTTTCCGAGAGCGGCGGTCCCTGGCGTACTGCATAGACGCCGGATTTCGGGCGCGCATGGCTGACCATGCTGGCGATGTCGCCGGCTGCAAATATGCGGGGATGCGATACCGACTGCAGCGCATCGTTCACCGCGATAAAACCGCGCGCATCGGTCTTGATGCCGCTCGCGGCAAGCCAGCGTGGCGCGCCCGCTGCTGTCGCCCAGATGATGTGATCGGCATGCAATGGACCGCCGGTATCGCGATACAACACGCCATGCCCAAGCCGGATGACCCTGCTGTGGATATGGATCGCGATACCGCGTTCGTTAAGCACGCGTTCGAATATGCGCCCCACCCGGGCCGGGAAGCCGGGCAATATCGTCGCGGTATCCGCGAGCAAATGAAATTCGGCGGTTCCGTTCTGCGCGCACAACCGGTAGTGCATCGCCAGCGCCAGTTCCACGCCGCCTGCGCCGCCGCCCACCACCGCAATGCGCAGCGGCTGCCGCCGGCTGCAGTATCGATGATGCGGTCCCAGATGCCGATGAAGCCGGCGACCGGCTTGACGCGGATCGCATGGTCGAGCGCGCCGGGAACGGAATCGGTCTCGGGTGTCGAGCCGATATCGATCGACAGTGCGTCGTAATCGAGCACGCTGCCGTCTTCGCAGTTCACACGATTTGCAGCGGGGTCGATGCCGATCGCCGTGGAGCGGCGGAACTCGACACCTGAGGCGTCGCACAGGCGTTCGAGATCGATATGGCAATCGTGAAATCCGTAGTGTCCGGCGACGAATCCCGGCAGCATGCCGGAATAGGGCGTGTAGCGGTCCGGGCTGACCAGCGTGGTCCTGACGTCGTGCAGCGGCTGCAGCCCGAGCCGGCGAATCACTTCGACCTGGCTGTGCCCGCCGCCGAGCAACAACAACTGCTTCACCGGTCAATCAGGGATGACCGGCATCCCTGGCCGCGATGGTTCCGTGCGAGGGCCGACCTCGGACAGTCTCGGTGTGAAATATAATGCATTGTTTTTAAAGAGAGTTTCTTGCGACGAGTCCGGCGTGAATCCCGGCGCAACGCAATGCCTACTCCGCGCTCTTGCCCCACAGTTCCTTGAGGCGGGCGTCGCGGCCGCAACCGGTCCGGTAGAACTTGTAGCGGATCGGATTCTTCCGGTAAAAATCCTGGTGGTAATCCTCGGCGCGATAAAACTCGGTCGCGCGCGTAATCTCGGTCACGATTTCTGCCCTTGAACGGTTTGGTTCTTGACGAGCGCGGCTTTCGACGCCTCGGCGAGTCGTTTCTGCTCGTCATCGTGATAGAAGATCGCAGTGCGGTACTGCGAGCCGTGATCGCAGAACTGGCCATCGCGCTGTGTCGGATCGATGTTGTGCCAGAATACGTCCAGCAGTTTCTCGTAGCTTATCCGTTTCGGGTCATACTCGACCTCTACGGCTTCGGCGTGTCCGGTTTGTCCGCTCGACACCTGCTCATAGGTCGGGTTTCTGGTGTGTCCGCCCGTGTAGCCGGCGGTGGTCGAGATGACGCCGGGCAGCTTGTCGAACGGCGGCTCCATGCACCAGAAACAGCCGCCGGCGAAAGTCGCCTTGGCATACACCGGCGGCGGCGTTTTCTGGATCTGGGCCTGGGCGCTCGAGGGCGCGACAAAGCATCCCAGCAGCGCAAGCAGCGCAAGCCATCGATTTTGCGGAGTCTTCATACGGGATGGCCCCTCCGGAAGACGCGATGAACCGCGATATGACCGCGCCGTGCGCCTCGCATCCTTCCGGTTGCGGGCGCAACGCTTGGCCGTCGGTCGTTGAGCTGGCTTTCAGTATAGCGGATAATTGCGGTCCAAAAGATCATCGAACCCAGTGGAGGAACCATGCGTCGCGTCACGCTCACCCAATATCTCGTCGAACAGCAGCGCAACCACAATAAAGTATCAGCGGAATTGCGCCTGTTGATCGAAGTCGTCGCCCGCGCCTGCAAGGCGATCGGCCACGCAGTGAGCAAAGGTGCGCTGGCCAACGTGCTGGGCAGCGCCGGGACCGAGAACGTGCAGGGCGAGACGCAGAAAAAACTCGACGTGATTTCCAACGAAGTGCTGCTGGAGGCGAACGAATGGGGCGGACATCTCGCGGCGATGGCGTCGGAAGAGATGGAGAAGCCGCACCAGATACCCCGCGCTTATCCGCGCGGCGGCTTTCTGCTGCTGTTCGATCCGCTCGACGGCTCTTCCAATATCGATGTCAATGTGTCGATCGGCACCATCTTCTCGGTGCTGCGCTGCCCGGAGGGAGTCGAGGAGCCGGACGAGAAAGCCTTCCTGCAGCCCGGAACCAGCCAGGTCGCGGCCGGCTTTGCCGTTTACGGCCCGTCGACCCTCCTCGTGCTGACCGTCGGCAATGGCGTGGCCGGCTTCACGCTGGACCGCGAACTGGGCAGCTGGGTGTTGACGCAGCCGAAAATCGAGATCCCCGAGGACACCGGGGAGTTTGCGATCAACGTGTCGAACAT
Source organism: uncultured beta proteobacterium (assembly GCA_963734595.1). GTDB lineage: Bacteria > Pseudomonadota > Gammaproteobacteria > Burkholderiales > SG8-41 > CAKKQX01. The sequence goes on along the minus strand of CAVTHV010000037.1, from coordinate 375,543 downwards.
GCGCAACTGGGAACCGCCGGTCAAGCGCTACATCGATGAATGTCTGGCGGGCAAGAACGGCCCGCGCGGCAAGGACTTCAATATGCGCTGGGTGGCGTCCATGGTCGCCGACGTTTATCGCATACTGTCACGCGGCGGCATATTCATGTATCCGCGCGATGCGCGGCACAAGGACGGCAGGCTGCGCCTGATGTATGAAGCCAACCCGATGTCGTTCATCGTCGAGCAGGCGGGCGGGGCGGCGACCAACGGCCACCAGCGCATCCTCGATATCCGGCCCGAGGCCCTGCACCAGCGCGTCGGCGTGATTCTCGGCTCGAAAAATGAAGTCCGGCGCGTGACGGAGTATCACTCCACGAATTGACCGCGCGGGAGTACCGCCGGCACCTGCCAGGAATGTCCCGTCTGACAGGCCAATCAGCCGGGTTGATCTTTTTCAAAGACAAGGATGGTTGATATGCAGCAACCCGGTGAAAAGGCGGGCAGGGAGATCGCGACGCTCGGCGGCGGATGTTTTTGGTGTCTCGAAGCCGTATTCGATGACTTGCGAGGCGTCGAGACAGTCGAATCCGGCTACATGGGCGGACAGAAGCCCAACCCTTCCTATGCGGAAGTGTGCGGCGGCGGAACCGGACATGCCGAAGTCGTGCAAGTCACGTTCGACCCGGAAGTGGTCACTTTCCGGGAGATCCTGGAAGTTTTTTTCGTGATTCATGATCCAACACAGCTTAATTTCCAGGGTAACGATGTCGGCACCCAGTATCGCTCCGTCATTTTTTACCATTCGCCCGGGCAAAAAGCGCTGGCGGAGCAGGTGATTGCGAATTTGAATGCCGCGAAGCTGTGGAAGGATCCGATCGTGACCGAGATTGCGGCGGCTTCGACGTTCTATATCGCCGAGGATTACCACCAGGAATACTTTGCACTCAATCCGTTCCAGCCATATTGCCGGGCCGTGGTGGCGCCCAAAGTGGCCAAATTCCGCAAGCAATTCCTGAAAAAGCTCAAGAAAACGGACTAGCTCATTGATTTGTTGTCGCTCTTGTGGCGCCAGTTGCATCGAGCGTTCGCGCCGGCTTGCGGCAGAGCGTGAATTAAGTTGCGCCGTCGGATCAAACTCCGGGCGGATGTTTGGGCAGCCGGACCGCAGGCTTGCGCGTACAGAGGGGAAAACACCGCATTTATTCCGGATGCACGGATGCTAAAAGAGATTGACAAGAGTGTTTCTCCTCGGCATTCTCTCCTCACCGTGCCATCCGATGTGGCAAGGCAAACCGACCATTCACCGTCATTACACCACTAACGGGAGATACTCAATGGCTGCAAAGAAAAAATCCAGCAAAAAGACCGTCGCGAAAAAGAAACCCGCCGCAAAACGCAAACCCAATGCCGCATTCATGAAGCCCATGCAGCCGAGCGCGTCGCTCGGTGCGGTGATCGGCGGCAGCGCGATGCCGCGCACCGAAGTCACCAAAAAAATCTGGGCCTACATCAAGCGAAACGGCCTGCAGGACAGCAAGAACCGGCGCATGATCAATGCCGACGACAAGCTCAAGGAAGTATTCGGCGGCAAGAAACAGGTCTCGATGTTCGAGATGACCAAACTGGTCAGCAAACACCTCAAGTAAAGTTTTCTGCTTATATTAAACGGCTGGCGCCGCATCCCGTGCGGCGGCCGGCCGTTTTTGTTTTATGCCGACGCGCGCCACGAGACCATCGCGACGCCAAAGCAGGTGATCAGTATGCCGGCGATGCTGAGGCCGGTCGGCGCCACGCCGAACAGCGCCAGCTCCAGCACGACGGCGAAAATCGGTGTGAGATAGATCAGGCTGGTTACGCGTGTCGCCTGACCGCGGCGCATCAGCGTATGCAGCGCATTCACGGCGAGGATCGATGCGCCGATCACCAGGAACGCGATGGATCCGGCAAGCGTCCATGACCAGTCGACCTTCATGCCCTCGACCACGTAGGCAAGCGGCGCCAGCGTCGCGATGGCGGCGATGAACTGTATCAGCGACGATGAACGCAGGTCCACCAGGGGACAGAATACGCGCTGATACAGGGTGCCGGCGGTCACGCCCGCCAGCGACACCGTCACCGCAATCAGGCTGCCGGCGGTGGCCTCGTGAACGTTCACCTTGTGCCATACCACCAGGGTCACGCCCGCCAGGCCAACCAGGATACCCAGCCACTGGCGCAGCTTCAGCGCTTCTCCCATCCAGCGCGCGGCGATCAGCGCCGTCAGCAGCGGCTGGGCCGAAAGCAGAAGTGCCGTGATGCCGGCGGACATGCCGAGATACTGCGTGTAATGGCTGCCGCCCAGATGCACCGTGTGCATCAACAGGCCGGCGACTATCACGTGGCCGAGTTCGGAGAACGATGCCGGCCAGCGCGGCCGGGTGATCAGCACGATCGGAATCAGGCACAGGATGCCGAAGGCGAACCGGAGCGTGAGAAACGTGAAGGGCGCCGCGTGCAGCAGGCCGATTTTGGTGGCGAGAAAGCCCGACCCCCAGACGCTGACGAAATACCACGCCAGAACGGAGTCATACCAGCGGTGTCCGGACAATCTTGGAGGCACGCTAAACGCGGCTGCGGAAAAAGAGCGTGAGTATACCGCGGGCGGCTATTATGTGCCCCGGGCCAAACCGGCTAAACTTGCGCCTGGCTGACAGGGGAGGTCGCGGGTGAAGATCATGCGGGCGCCGGCCTGGCGTCCGTCACGGACGATCCAGCCGCCCCATTTCCGGGAGGGAGGGCAACATGTTTGGCCGTTTGATGCCGCGTGAGGGCCGTTTTTTCGATTTGTTTAATGAACATGCCGAACAGATAGTGCTGGGCAGCCGCGAACTCGCGGCGATGATATCGAGCGCCGAGGATCCCGAGCGCTATGCCTACAACATCGAATCGATTGAGAAACGCGCTGACAAGATCACCCAGACCACGATCGCGTTGCTGCACAAGACTTTCATTACCCCGATTGACCGCGACGACATCCACCGGCTGATCACCAAGATGGACGACATCCTGGATCTGCTCGAGGATGCAGCGCAGCTGATCTTCATTTATGATCTTCAAGTCGTTACGGCCGAGGAAAAGAGACTTGCCGACATTTGTGTCGACTGTGGAGAGAAGATCCAGACAGCGGTGAAGCTGTTGTCGAACATGAAAAACGCCTCAACCATCATGCGGATCTGCGATGATATCGACCGGCTCGAGTCCGAGGCCGACCATGTCATGCGGGCGGCGATGGCCAAGCTGTTCCGCGACGAACCGGATGTGCGCCAGTTGATCAAACTGCGCGCGGTCTATCAGACGATGGAAGCGGTGACCGATAAATGCGAAGACGTTGCCAACATCATCGAGGGAATCTTGCTCCAGAATTCGTGAGTCGCGGCACGCGCCGCCTGCGCGCCATAACCAACACCAAGAATTGCCATGACTTTAGAAGCGCTCGTATTTCTGATCCTGCTGGCTCTCGTGTTCGATTTCATGAATGGCTTTCATGATGCCGCCAACTCCATCGCGACTGTCGTATCAACGGGCGTGCTCAAGCCGCTGTGGGCTGTAGGCTGGGCGGCTTTTTTCAATTTCACGGCACTCTTCATTTTTCAGACGAAGGTTGCGACTACTATCGGCAAAGGCATCATCGACCCGACCATCGTTGATCATTATGTGGTATTCGGCGCGCTGATCGGCGCCATCGTATGGAATTTCATTACGTGGATTTATGGCATTCCATCGAGCTCTTCGCACGCATTGATCGGGGGGTTGGTGGGAGCAGCGGTGGCGAAATCCGGAACCAGCTCGCTGGTAGCCAGCGGCTTGATCAAAACCATCGCATTTATCGTGCTGTCCCCGCTATTAGGTTTTCTGCTCGGTGCCCTGCTGATGCTTGCCGTTTCATGGATATGCGTTCGAACATCACCGCGACGGGTAGACGGCTGGTTCCGCCGGCTGCAATTGCTGTCAGCCGGAATGTACAGCCTGGGTCATGGCGGAAACGACGCCCAGAAGACTGCGGGGCTGATATGGATGCTGTTGATCGCGGCCGGGATGTCCAGTCCCGAGGGGCAGGTGCCGATGTGGGTGGTCATTGCCTGTTACACGACCATTGCCCTCGGCACATTATTTGGGGGCTGGCGGATCGTCAAAACAATGGGCCAGAGGATAACCAAGCTGAAGCCAGTAGGTGGTTTTGCCGCTGAAACCGGCGGAGCCATCACGCTGTTTATGGCAACCAGCTTCGGTATCCCGGTTTCTACTACCCACACCATCACCGGAGCGATTGTGGGCGTCGGCTCGGCGCACAAATTTTCCGCCGTGCGCTGGGGGGTGGCCGGCAACATTGTGTGGGCGTGGCTTTTCACAATCCCCTGCTCGGCCTTCGTTGCCGCGGTCGCCTGGTGGTTCGGGCAGCATTTCTTTTGAGCCGGGCAGGTACCGCGGCTTTCCTGCTAAGGCGCAAGCCGTTCTATTTTCCAGCCGTCATCGGGCAGCCGGCGATACAGCACCCGGTCGTGCAGGCGGTCGGAGCGACCCTGCCAGAATTCGACAGTGTCGGGGATGACGCGATAGCCACCCCAGCATGCCGGACGTTGCGGATAGTCGCCATGGTGTTTGGCGATTTCCGCAAAACGCGCTTCGAGCGCCGCGCGATCACGCACCACCCGGCTTTGCGGAGACGCGATCGCAGCGTGACGGCTGCCGAGCGGGCGGCTCGAAAAATATTGATCTGATTCCTCAGGCGACACTTTTTCGACGCGGCCTTCGATGCGCACCTCGCGCTCGAGTTCGATCCAGTAGAACAGCAGGGAAGCCTCCGGCCTCGCTGCGAGTTCCTCGCCCTTGCGGCTTTCATAGTTGGTATAGAACACGAAACCGGCCCGATCGACATCCTTCAGCAAGACTATGCGCGCCGACGGCCGGCCCGCAGCCGACGCGGTCGCGAGCGTCATGGCGTTCACCATCGGCATCTGGGCCGTGATCGCCTCGTCAAACCACCGGATGAACTGCGCAATCGGGTCGCGCGCGACATCCTTTTCGTCGAGGCTTTCGCGCATGTACTCCTGGCGCAGGTCGGCAATATTGTTTTTCATGGGCGGGTCGGGTGTGGGCAGCCGCTATTCTAACGCCAGGTGCGCGAGCCCGAAACCGGAGCGGGGTCGCCGGAAAGATGAAAACGATGCAGTCAGTCTGAAGACCGAAAGCGCGGCATTCGTTCAGACAACGTCTTTCCGGGAGTGGACCGGTTCACGTGCCCGACCAGAAAAACAACAGCGCCGTGGTCCACCGGCGCCATACGCCCGGCGGCGTTTCTATTTCACCAGCATGACGGGCATGCCGGTGAAATGAAGCACCTTGGTGGCAACGGAGCCCATCACCACGCTGGCGATGGCGCCCAGGCCGTGCGTGCCCATGATGATCTGTTCGCAATGATGTTTGCCTGCGAACTCCGCGATGGTCGCGGCCGGGTCGCCGAACTCGACATGCCCGGCGTGGGGAATCCCGGCGCGGTCGAGCTCAGCCTGAACCGGTGCCAACACCTTTTTGCCGGCTTCCCGCAGCGGCGCTTCGAGGGATTGCAGTTCCGAAGGGCGGCCACTGGCGATCCGCTCACTCATAGCCGCCGGATGTTGGACGTTCAGCAGCAGCACTTCAGTCTGCTGCAGATGGGGCGCCAGCGCGGCGAAGCGGCGCACTGCGCGCAGCGAGGTCTCGGAGCCGTCGATCGGTATCAGCACTCGGTGCATGGGGCACCTCCTTGGGAGCGTAAATTCTGGTCTGTCACGGAAAAATCAGTATCCATTCTCCCTTCGGAAATGGCAGGACACTTTGATCTCAATCAAATCCGTATGCAGTTGAACCGGCTACCGGGGTTCCGGGCGCGCGTTCAGCGGCTGACCCGGTTGCGGCCCCGGTTTTTGGCGCGGTAGAGCGCCTTGTCGGCGGCCTGGATGACCTCATCAGGCAGGGTAAGCCGGTCATTCCTTTCCGCGACGCCGATGCTGATGGTCACCGACACGGCTTTTTCCGCCCGGCGCTTGCCGCGCTGTTTTTTGCCGGACTCGGACTGCGCCGGCCGGTCGCCGGCGCGCAGCGCGAGCGTGTAGTCTGCGATATTCCGGCGCAGCGCTTCGAGATGCGGGATCACCCTATCGACGCTTTTGCCGGAGAAGACGATGGTGAATTCCTCGCCGCCGTAGCGGTACGCTTTCCCGCCTCCGCCCACATGGGCGAGCCTGCTTGCGACCATCTTCAGCACCTGGTCGCCGATGTCGTGGCCATAGGAATCGTTGAAACTTTTGAAGTGGTCGACATCCAGCATGGCGATCGAATAATGCCGGCCGAGCCCGGCCAGGCTTTCGCCCAGCGCGCGGCGGCTGGGCAGCCCGGTCAGTTCGTCCCGGAACGCCATGCGGAACGTATCCTGCAACACCGCGATCGTGAGGATCAGCGCGGCGGCGGCGACGAAAATGGCAAACATATTCGGCGAGGCGATGCCGTTTGCGGCGACCGTGAACGCCACCACGGCGCCCGCGAACCCCAGATCGATCGCCGAACGGCTGATAAACCACACCGTAAAGCTGAGCACCAGGCTTGCGACGATCATGGCCAGCCCCAGTTGCGGAATCGGCGAAACGGCCACCGGCACCATATCGGAAAGCGGCGCGTAGACCCAGGCGACGGTTGCGGTCTTCCTCGAGAGAATGAGCCAGGCGGTAAAGGCAATTTCGAGCAGAATTACGGCCAACCTTTGCAGGCCGCGCATATTGAAGGTGCCGCGTTCCTGAAGAGCGCCCAGGATTCCCAGGTTGAGCGGCACGAAAATGCACAGCGCCGCGAATACCGTGCGTGCCGGGAAGCCTGCCAGGCCATGCAGGAGTGCCGAGCGGTAGCCCACATAGGCGATCGCGAGCGACAACAGCGCCAGCAGCACGCGTCCGCGGTTGAAGGCCAGGCTGACCAGGCCGCCCAGCGCGAGGGCGATGTAAGCCCCGTAAACCTTGAGCCCCGCGAGCGAAGCCGGCAGATGGGAAACGCGGGGGACGAGAAAGTAGGCTGCGATCAACACCACAGCTGGCATGGCGAGGCCGAAAATTGCCCGGCGGACTGCGCTGCTCGAAATAGGCTTCAATTCTGCAAATGGCTCAATGGTCAGGCGGAGGAATAAATCCGCCCCGGGTTGGACTGCGCTTCCCTGTTGTCACGCCGATTATCCCCGACACCCGCAATACGGCCAAACAGCGCGCCGCTGAGAATGACGGGCATGGCAAGACAACGGCCGGGACCGGGCAGATCCTGCATTTTTTCCTCCCTTAGTCGAAGCGTTTGGTGCAAGCAACGACACCTATAACGCATGAGACCGGCTGGAGTTGTCACGATCCATGTTTACTTCGCGCTGTCTCCAGCATCCGGTTGTCCGTGTCCGGCAAGGAATCCGGCAAGCACGCGCGCCGTGTGAGAGCGGTCCGGGTGTTTTGCGATGTCCTGCGGTGCGCCCTGCGCGACGATCCGTCCCCCGGCATCGCCGCCTTCAGGGCCGAGATCGATGATCCAGTCGGCATCGGCGATGATGTCGAGGTTGTGCTCGATCACCACCACCGAGTTGCCGGCATCGACCAGGCGGTGCAATACGCGGATCAGTTTCTCGACATCCGCCATGTGCAGGCCCACGGTGGGCTCGTCGAGGACGTAAAGCGTACTGCGGTCGGCGCCGGCCCGCCGCGGCCGGTTGCCCGCGTCGGCGCCATCGGCGCGCACCTTGGACAATTCGGTGACGAGCTTGATGCGCTGCGCCTCGCCGCCGGAGAGCGTCGGGCTCTGCTGGCCGAGCGTGAGATAACCGAGGCCGACATCTTGCAGCAGCGTGAGCGCATGGTGTATCGGCGGATGCGCACTGAAGAAACCGGCCGCTTCGTCGATATCCATCGCGAGAATATCGCCAATGGATTTGTCCTTGAATCGTACTGCCAGCGTTTCATTGTTGAAACGCGCGCCTGCGCACACCTCGCAGGCCACCCTGACATCGGGCAGGAAACTCATTTCTATTTTGCGTATACCCTGGCCTTCGCATGCGTCGCACCGCCCGCCCTTGGTATTGAACGAGAACCGGCTTGCAGTGAACCCGCGCATGCGGGCTTCGGTCGTCGCTGCAAACAGGCGGCGGATCGCATCCCAGAACCCGACATAGGTCGCCGGGCAGGAGCGCGGCGTTTTGCCGATCGGCGTCTGATCGACTTCGAGCACGCGCCCAATGTCGTCTCCGCCATGCAGCGCCGCACACCCGGCGAGCGGCCGCTGTTTTTTCGTGCGCCGCGCCGCGATTTGCTGCGCCAGGTTGGCGTAGAGCACATCCCGTGCAAGCGTCGATTTGCCGGAGCCGGAAACGCCGGTGATCACGACCAGGCGCTGCAGCGGCAGGCGCACATCGAGATGCTTCAGGTTGTGCAGCCGGGCATCCTCGATGATCAGCCGCGGCGTGTGCCTGTCCACTGCGCGCGGCGGATGCAGCGGATGCAGCAAGGGGTGCGCCAGAAAGCGGCCCGTCACGGATTGCGGCTGGCGCATCAGTTCCGCCGCAGTGCCGCTGGCGATCACCTGCCCGCCCTGCTTGCCTGCGCCCGGCCCCAGGTCGATGACGTGCGCGGCGCGCCGTATGGTGTCTTCGTCGTGTTCCACCACCACCAGCGTGTTGCCGCGGGATTCAAGCTGCTGCAGGGTGTCGAGCAGGATGCGGTTGTCGCGCGGATGCAGGCCGATGGTGGGCTCGTCGAGGATGTAGCACACGCCCTGCAGGTTGGAGCCGAGCTGTGCCGCGAGCCGTATGCGTTGCGCCTCGCCGCCCGAGAGCGTGGGCGCGGCGCGGTCCAGCGCCAGATAATCCAGTCCCACCTGCTGCAGGAAACCGAGCCGGCTGCGCAGTTCGGCCAGCACGTCGCGCGCAATCGCGGCTTCGCGCGCGCCGGGCTTGAAGCCGCGGAAGAATTCAGCGATCCGGTTCACGGGGCGCGCAGTCAGCTCCGAAATGGACGCGCCGGCCAGCCGCACCGCCAACGCCTGTTTGTTGAGACGCTGGCCGTGACAGGCGGGGCAGGGCTCGTCGATTTCCAGCCATTGCAGCCAGGAATCGAGCACGTGATCTTCGGTGCCGGTTTTCTCGCGCGACTCGTCCCAGCCCACGGCGTCGAGCTTGAGCCCGGTGCCAAAGCAGGCCGGGCACCAGCCGTGGCGCGAGTTGAAGGAGAACAGCCGCGGATCCAGTTCCGGGAAGCTCAGGCTGCAGGATGGGCAGGCGCGCTTTACAGAGAACACGCTGCGCGTGAGCTGGACTGGTGCCGTGCTCTTGCGCTGCACGGCCTGCGCGAGCGCGCCCAGGTTGCCCAGCACGTGCACCACGCCCTTGCCGTGCTCGATGGCGGCAGCAAGCGCGGCGCGCAGCGCAGCTTCGTTGTCCGGGCTCACCGTGATGTCGGCCACAGGCAGCTCGATATTGTGTTCCTGGAAGCGCGACAGCCGCGGCCAGCGCGCCGTTTCGATGAATGCGTCGTCCACCATCAGATGGGTATGGCCGCGCGCCGCCGCCCATTTGGCGAGGTCGGTGTAATAACCCTTGCGGTTGACCACGAGCGGGGCGAGCACGCCGATGCGGTGCCCGCGATGCTCGCGCAGGATGCGCGCCGCGATGCTGTCCAGGCTCTGCGGTGCGATCGCCACATCGCAGTCCGGGCAATACTGAGTGCCGAGCTTGACGTAGAGCAGGCGCAGAAAGTGGTAGATCTCGGTGAGCGTGGCCACCGTGCTCTTGCGCCCGCCGCGGCTCGTGCGCTGCTCGATGGCGACGGTGGGCGGAATGCCGTAGATGGCGTCCACGTCGGGACGTGCTGCCGATTGCACGAACTGGCGCGCGTAGGCGTTGAGGGATTCGAGATAACGGCGCTGGCCCTCGGCGAACAGAATGTCGAAGGCAAGCGTGGACTTGCCGCTGCCCGACACGCCGGTGATCACGGTGAAACGGCCATGCGGAATATCAACATCGATGTTGCGCAGATTGTGCTCGCGCGCATGGTGCACGCGGATCGCGTCGTGGCGCACCACCGCAGGCATCGCCGATGCGTGCAAAGTCGCCTCGGCTGCACCCGGCTTCAGCGCCTTGGCGTATTCGCGCAGCGCGCGCCCGGTGTGCGAGGTGGTATGCGCCATCACGTCCTGCACCGAGCCCTCGCAGACGATCTCGCCGCCGGCGTCGCCGCCTTCGGGCCCGAGGTCGATGATCCAGTCGCTGGCGCGGATCACGTCGAGGTTGTGTTCGATGATCACCAGCGAATGGCCGGCGGCGATCAGGCGGCGGAAGGCCTGCAGCAGCCGCGCCACGTCTTCGAAATGCAGGCCGGTGGTGGGCTCGTCGAACAGGAACAGCGTGTGCGCGGCGGATGCCGCATTGCCCTTGCGCGGACGCTGGGTCGCAGCATGTTCTGCCAAATGACCCGCCAAGTTTCAGACGCTGCGCTTCTCCGCCCGACAGCGTGGGCACCGGCTGGCCGAGCTTCAGGTAATCGAGACCGACGTCGGACAGCGGGGCGAGTGTGGCGAGCACACCCGGTTCATCGGCGAAGAAGCGGCAGGCTTCGGACACCGTGAGGTCGAGCACGTCGGCGATGGATTTTCCGCGCAGCGTGACTTCGAGAATTTCCGCGCGGTAGCGCCGGCCGTCGCAATCGGGGCAGCGCAGGTAGACGTCGGACAGGAACTGCATCTCGACATGCTCGAAGCCGTTGCCGCCGCAGGCCGGACAGCGGCCGTTGCCGGAATTGAAGCTGAAGGTGCCGGTGGTGTAGCCGCGCTCGCGCGCGAGCGGCGTGCGTGCATACAGGTTGCGGATCGCGTCGTAAGCGCCGACGTAGCTCGCGGGATTGGAACGCGTGGTGCGCCCGATCGGCGTCTGGTCGACCAGCACCACGTCGGTGATGTGCTCGTGCCCGGCGAGCGCGCGATGGCGGCCCGGCGTCTCGGTGGGTTTGCCTTTGGCCTGCAACAGCGCTGCGTGCAGCACGTCCTGCACCAGCGTCGATTTGCCCGAGCCCGATACGCCGGTGACGCAGATCATGTGGCGCAGCGGAAAACGCACGCTGATGTTCTTGAGATTGTGTTCCGTTGCGCCGGACAGATGCAGGCACGGCGCGTTCTTCGCGGGCGTGACGGGCGCGACGCCGCGATCCGCATGCAGTTCCCCGCCCAGGTAGCGGCCAGTGATGGAACCCCTTGTTTTTATTATTGATTTTGGCGAGCCGAAAAACACGACTTCGCCGCCATGTTCGCCCGGCCCCGGTCCCATGTCGAGGATGCGGTCGGCGGCGAGCATGATCTGCGGATCGTGTTCCACCACCACCAGCGTGTTGCCGGCGTCGCGCAGCCGCTGCATCACTTCGATCACGCGTCCCATGTCGCGCGGATGCAGCCCGATCGACGGCTCGTCGAGCACGAACAGCGTGTTGACCAGCGACGTGCCGAGCGCGGTGGTGAGGTTGATGCGCTGCACTTCGCCGCCGGAGAGCGTGCGCGACTGGCGGTCGAGGTTGAGATAACCGAGGCCGACCTGGTCGAGATAGGCGAGCCGGGTGCGGATTTCGCCCACCAGCAGTTCGGTCGCTTCGTCGAGCGGTCGCGGCAGTTGCAGCTCGTCGAACAAACGCCGCACGTCGGTGAGCGGCAGCAGCATCAGCTCGTGCAGATTGAGTCCCGGCAGTTGCGCCAGCACCGCATCGGAAACCGTCACGCCCTGCGGCCGGAAGCGCGGGCGCGACCCCAGCGCATTACGCGCATTGTCCAGCGTCCCCAGCCGCCACAGCAGTGCGGCGGGTTTGAGCCGCGCGCCGTTGCAGTCGGTGCACGCGGTATAGGCGCGGTACTTCGACAGCAGCACGCGGATGTGCATCTTGTAGGCCTTGGTCTCCAGCCACTTGAAAAAGCGCCGCACGCCGTACCAGATGCCGGGCCAGGACTGCTTCCAGTTCACCCACTCGGGTTCGCCTTCCAGCACCCAGCGCCGCTGCGCCTCGCTCAGCTCGCGCCAAGGCGTGTCCAGCGGCATGCCGCGCTTCTTCGCGTATTTCACCAGGTCGTCCTGGCACTCCCTGAAGCTCGGCGTCTGCCACGGCCGCACCGCGCCGCCGCGCAGCGTCAGAGACGCATCGGGCACCACCAGCCCGAAATCGACGCCGATCACGCGGCCGAAGCCGCGGCAGGTGTCGCACGCGCCCATCGGCGAGTTGAAGGAGAACAGGCTGGGCAGCGGGTCCTGGTAATGGATGTCGCAGTCGGCGCAGTGCAGCGCCGTGGAGTATTTCCACGGCGAGGGATGAGGGATGAGGGATGAGGGATGAGGTTCCGCGCCTTCGGCTTGCGGATACACGTTGATGCGTCCTTGTCCGACCTTGAGCGCCGCTTCCACGGCTTCCGACAGGCGCGCGCGTTCGGCGCTGCCGGCGCGCAACCGGTCCTGGATGACTTCGCAGCGCTGCGGCGATTCGCTGTGAAAGCGCGTGTAGCCCTGTGCTGCGAGCAGTTGCTTGATTTCCGCGAGGCCGAAATTTTTCGGGACCTCGACGGGGAAAGCGATGACGAGGCGCGGATCGCCGGCGTCGCGCGCGCGCCGCACCACGTCGTCCACGATGCTTTGCGGCGTGTCGCGCCGCACCGGCGCACCACAACTGCGGCAATACAGTTGCGTCGCGCGCGCATACAACAGCTTCAGGTGATCGTTGAGCTCGGTCATGGTGCCGACCGTCGAACGTGAGGTGCGCACCGGATTGGTCTGGTCGATGGCGATCGCCGGCGGGATGCCGTCGATGCTGTCCACCTGCGGCCGGTCCTGGCGGTCGAGGAACTGGCGCGCGTACGGCGAGAAGGTCTCGACGTAGCGGCGCTGGCCCTCCGCGTAGAGCGTGTCGAACACCAGCGACGACTTGCCGCTGCCGGACACGCCCGTCACCACGGTGAGTGCGTTGTGCGGCAGTTCCAGCGTCAGGTTCTTGAGATTGTTCTGGCGCGCGCCGCGGATGACGATGGCGCCGCCCTGGGTCTTGGGCTCTGGTCGGGTCGCGAAAATGGCTAGCGCGGCGGCAGGCCGGCGCGGCGGACGAAATCGAGCGTCATCGCCGGCGCGCGCACGATCGTCCCGCATGGCCGAGGAGGATCGACACGGCATCTTCCAGCCGGCCGATGCCGGCGAAGCCGCCGCCCGATTCCACGAAGCGGCAGACGGCGTCGACCTTGGGCTTCATCGACCCCGGCGCGAAAGCGTGCTTTCGCAATTCCTCGGGCGAGACCTCGCGCAGCGCGCGCTGCTTGTCCGTGCCCCATCCCAGGTACACCGCATCCACATCGGTGAGCAGCAGCAGTACATCGGCACCGAGTTGATGCGCGAGCAGCGCCGCCGCGAGATCCTTGTCGATCACCGCCTCTACGCCATGCACGGCGCCGGCGGCAGTGACCGTTACCGGGATGCCGCCGCCTCCCGCACACACCACCAGCGCTCCGGCGGCGACGAGCAGGCGGATGGTATTGAGTTCCAGAATGCGGATCGGCTCGGGGGATGACACCACGCGCCGCCATCCCGGCCCATCCGCCGCCATGGTCCAGCCGCGCTCTTTTTCGAGACGCTGCGCCTGCGCGCGGTCGAACAACGGGCCGATCGGTTTGGTGGGATGCTTGAACGCCGGGTCGTTCATGTTCACTTCGATCTGGGTGAGCAGCGTCACGATCTGATGCTGGGGCAAAAGGCTTCTGAGCTCCCGCTCGATCATGTAGCCGATCATGCCTTCGGTCTCGGCGCCCAGCATGTCGAGCGGGTACGGCGACACCTGCGAATAGGACGCCGCCTGCAACGCGAGCAGTCCCACCTGCGGGCCGTTGCCGTGGGTGACGACGACCTTGTGAGTGTGCGCGATCGACGCGATTGACGTGGCGGCGCGCGCGACGTTCCGCCGCTGCACCTCGGCCTCGAGCGGCTCGCCGCGCTTCAGCAGCGCATTGCCGCCAAGAGCGACGACGACTTTCATGTCCTGGGCCCGCGCAGCGTTCCCAGCAGCCGCTCGACCGCGGTCCACAGCCCCGGCGTCTCAAGCTCGGCGAACTCATAGCGCGCACGAAACACCGGTTTGTTGACGTGGATCAGCGCCGCGAGATCGATCGGCGTTCCAGCGACCACCACGTCAGCCTCGGCCGCGTCGATCGTCCGGCGCAGCGCTTCGAGCTGCTCGGGCGAGTAGCCCATCGCCGGCAGCACCGGGCCGATGTGGGGATAGCGCGAGTAGACTTCGGCGATGCCGGGGGCGGCGTAGGGGCGCGGGTCCACGATGCGCGCGGCATGCGCCTGCTCGGCGGCGACCAGCGCCGCGCCGTACGGCATGCCGCCGTGGGTGATGGTCGGCCCGTCTTCGACCGCGAGCACGCGCTTGCCGCGCACGGCGGCGGCGTGATCGAGCGTGACCGGGGACGCCGCGCGCACGATCACCGCGCGCGGATTGACGGCGCGCGCCTCTTCCGCGACGCGCACGACGTCGGCGGGCGCCGCGGCATCGGCTTTCGCGATCACGACGATGTCGGCCATCCGCAGCACCGCCTCTCCCGGATGATGCGTGGTCACGTGCTCCGGACGCAGCGGGTCGACCAGCACGATGTGCAGGTCGGGGCGGACCAGCGGGAAATCGTTGTTGCCGCCGTCCCACAGAATGAGATCGGCCTCGCGCGCGGCCTGGGCGACGATGTCCGCGTAATCCACGCCGGCGAACACCACGTTGCCGGCGGCGAGGTGCGGTTCGTACTCCTCGCGCTCCTCGATGGTGCAATGGGCGGCGTCGAGATCGGAACGCTTGGCAAACCGCTGGACGCGCTGCTGCTCGAGATCGCCGTAAGGCATCGGATGCCGGATCACCGCCGCGCGCAGCCGCATGTTGCGCAGCTTGCGCGAAAGATAGCGCACGGTCTGCGACTTGCCGCAGCCGGTGCGCACGGCAGACACCGCGATGACGGGCACTGCCGCTTTGAGCATGGTGCGATCGGGACCGAGCAGGGTGAAATCCGCGCCGGCCGCGAGCGCGCGCGAGGCGAGATGCATCACGTGCGTGTGCGGCACGTCGCTGTAGGCGAACACCACCAGCTCCACGTCCTTGTCGTGGCAAAGCGTTTCGAGATCCGCCTCCGCCACGATCGGAATCCCCTGCGGGTAGCGCTTGCCGGCAAGCGCGGCCGGATAGCGGCGGTTGGCGATGCCCGGAATCTGCGCCGCGGTAAAGGCCACCACTTCCACCGCCGGATCATCGCGGTAGACGACGTTGAAGTTGTGAAAATCGCGGCCGGCGGCGCCGAGGATGACGACGCGCACGGCACGGTTCTTTGCGACCATCGGTAATCCGTTACGAAGTGACGCTGTTATCGTATATGATTTTAGCCGGAGCAACGCGTAGGGTTTTGTGATGGATCAAACATTTTTCGGCATCCGCCGGAATAAACGGCCGGTTTCGACCGACAGGGGAATTCCTCGTGCCTTTGCTTGAATGGTCTGCCGCACTCGAGCTGGGACAGCCGGTCATGGACGAGACGCACCGCGATTTCGTCGGTTTCCTCAACCGGCTGGACGCCGCCGCCGACGCCGAGTCGCTGATGCGGCTCGACGAATTCATCGTCCATGCCGAAGAGCACTTCGGGCAGGAAGAGGCGTGGATGGAACGGGCGGCGTTCCCGCCACTCGGCTGCCACAAGGAAGAACACGACAATGTGCTGGAAGTGATGCATGAAGTGCGCCGGCGCGTGGCGGCGGGAGAAGCGCATTACGCGCGCACACTGACTGCGGCGCTCGCCGAATGGTTTCCGCACCATGCGGCGACGATGGACGCGATGCTCGCCGAGTTCATGCGCGAAACCGGGCTCAGTCCCGGCGCCTGACCGCAGGCCGGCCATTTTCAGATCAGATGGCGGCTTGCCAGTTCGTCCTTGAGGCACGCGTAATAAACCGGCGCCGCGATCATGCCGGCCAACCCGAATGCCGCTTCCATTACCAGCATCGACAGCAGCAGTTCCCAGGAGCGTGCTGCGATACGGGAACCGATGATGCGCGCATTGAGGAAATACTCGACTTGATGGACTGCCGCCAGGAATGCCAGCGAGGCGACGGCGATCTGCGGCGAGTGTGAAAAGCTCACGATGACAATCATGCTGTTCGAAATCAGGTTGCCGATCACCGGCAGCAGTCCGGCGACAAAGGTGATCCCGATCAGTATCTCGGTAAACGGCAGGCGGACGCCCGCGAGCGGCAGTACCGCGGCAAGATAGACCGCGGTAAACACGGTATTGATGGCGGAAATGCTGACTTGGGCAAACGCGATATGGCGGAATGCGGAACCCAGGCGCACGGCGCGCTCGGCGAGCGCGCGCGCAAGCGGGCCGTGGTTGATCGCCTGCCGCGCCTCGCGCAAGGCGACCATTGCGCCGATCACCATGCCGACCAGGATTTGCCCGAACATGATTGCCGCATCCAGGCCGAAACTCTGTACTTCGGCGGCGTTTTCGCGCAACCATAGCACCAGCACATCCTTGAGTTCCTCGGTATCGGCCGGCAGGATTTCCACCACCTGCTGCGGGAGCGAAGTGCGTGCTTTCTCTATGATTTCCGCCATTTTTTGGAGGAGCGCGGGCAGGTTGCCCGAGTCGCTCTGGGAAAAATCGGCGATGCCGATGATGATGACGGTCATCACCCCGACCACCAGGCTGGACAATATCGCCACGGCGCTTATTTTTGCCTGCTGGCCGGGGAGCCGGCGCTGCAGGCGCGGTGTGATGAGATGCACCAGTTCGTAGACCAGCAGTCCGGCGAACAACGCCGGCAGAAGATGCAGCTTGAGCACCAGCAACAGCGCAATGCCCGTGAGTATCCAGGCTGCTATTTCGTGGCGTGTGGCCCGGCTGGAAACCAGTGTCATGAACGGTCTTTTTCCGTGTTCGGCACCGCTGAAAAACGGTATTCTACCCCTACCTCGCGCGCTGCAAGCCGGCCGGGCAGGACGGCAGAAGGCGCGGCCCCCGATGGGAGATCTGCAACATGACAAAGGAATTTTAATGAAAGCCATGCTGCTCAAGGGCGCGAATACGCCGCTGACTCTTGAAACCGTTCCCGATCCCGTTCCCGGTCCCGGCGAAGCCGTTGCGAAAGTGCTCGCCTGCGGCGCGGGGCTTACCGTGCATCACGCGCGCGCCGGGCGCCTGCCGCTCCAGTATCCGCGCATCATCGGGCACGAGATCACCGGCGAGATCGTCGCGCTCGGCGCGGGCGTCACCGGGCTCAAGACCGGCGATCCGGTCACCGCTTATTTTTATCTCACCTGCGGCCAGTGCTACTGGTGCCGCATCAACCGCGAGACGCTGTGCGACAACTTCGGCGGCTACGTCGGGCGCGAGATCGACGGCGGTTACGCCGAGTACATCAAGCTGCCGGCGCAGAATTTCATGAAACTTCCGTCCGGTCTCGACTGGCGCGGGAGCCCCGCCGAGATCGGCGTGATCTGCGATGCGATCGCCACGCCCGTCAAGGTGATCCGCCGCGCGCGCGTGACGCCTTTCGACACCGTTGCCGTGTTCGGCGCGGGCGGGGGGCTCGGCATGCACATGCTGATGCTCGCGCGCTGGGCGCGGGCGCGGCAGGTCATCGCGGTGGATGTCATGGCCTCGAAATTCGAGAGTTGCCTCAAGTCGGGAGCCGATGCGACGGTGGATGCATCGCAAGGCCGGGTCGCCGAGCAGCTGCTCGAACTGACCCACGGCCGCGGCATCGACGTGGCGATCGATTTCGTGTGCAACGCCGGCACGCTCGAAGCAGCGGCCGGCGCGCTCGGCAAGGGCGGGCGGCTCGTGGTGCTCGGCGGACATGGCGAGCCGTTCAAAATGGCCGCCGGCGCGATGCTGCGCAAGGAGCTCGAGCTCATCGGCAGCCGTTATGCGACGCGCCAGGAAGTGATCGAGTCGCTCGACCTGGTGGCGCGCGGCGAAGTATGGCCGCTGGTGACGGAGAAAGTGCCTTTCGCGCAGGCCGAAGTGGTCCACCAGCGCCTCGATCAGGGCGTCATCACCGGCCGCGCGGCCTTGATGATGGGCTGAACGCGGCCCTTTGCGGGGAATCCGGCGAAGCACAGGGGACACTTGGGCCAAATCACCATAGCCCGTTGATTTATAAAGCTAATTCCTATTCGCTGCGACGTCCAGCCACGCTGCTGCCGCCCGCAGCATGTTCCTGCGCGATCCCGCGCATTCCGCTATGATTGCGCGTTTTCACATTCGCAGACACTCATGGCCCAATACGTCTACACCATGCGCCGGGTCGGCAAAGTCGTGCCGCCCAAGCGCGTCATTCTCAAGGACATTTCGCTCTCGTTCTTCCCCGGCGCCAAGATCGGCGTGCTCGGTCTCAACGGCTCGGGCAAGTCGAGCCTGCTCAAAATCATGGCGGGCGAGGACAAGGACTTCGACGGCGAAGCGATTCCCATGCCGAACATGCGCATCGGTTTCCTGCCGCAGGAGCCGCAGCTCGATCCGGACAAGACCGTGCGCGAAACGGTGGAAGAAGGCCTGGGCGAAGTGTTCGAGGCGAAGCAAAAGCTCGACGAAATCTACGCGGCCTACGCCGAGGAAGACGCGGATTTCGACAAGCTCGCCGCCGAGCAGGCCAAATACGAGGCGATACTGGCGACCGGCGGGGCTGACGACCATCAGCTCGAGATCGCCGCCGACGCGCTGCGCCTGCCGCCGTGGGACGCGAAGATCGGTCCGCTCTCCGGCGGCGAGAAGCGCCGCGTGGCGCTGTGCCGGCTGCTGCTGTCCAAGCCCGACATGCTGCTGCTCGACGAGCCCACCAACCACCTCGATGCGGAAAGCGTCGAGTGGCTCGAGCAGTTCCTGCAGAAATTCCCGGGCACCGTGGTGGCGGTGACCCACGACCGCTATTTCCTCGACAATGCGGCGCAGTGGATACTCGAACTCGACCGCGGCTACGGCATTCCGTGGGAGGGCAACTACAGTTCATGGCTCGAGCAGAAGGAAACGCGCCTCGAGCAGGAAGAGGCCACCGAGTCGGCGCGCCAGAAAACGATCAAGAAAGAACTCGAGTGGGTGCGGCAGAATCCCAAGGGGCGGCAGGCCAAGAGCAAGTCGCGCATCGCGCGCTTCGACGAGCTGACTTCATACGAATACCAGAAGCGCAACGAGACGCAGGAGATTTTCATTCCGGTGGCCGATCGCCTCGGCGACGACGTGATCGAATTCAAGAACGTGAGCAAAGGCTACGGCGACCGCCTGCTGATCGACGACCTGTCCTTCAGCGTTCCGCCCGGCGCGATCGTCGGCATCATCGGCCCCAACGGCGCGGGCAAGTCGACGCTGTTCCGCATGATCACCGGCAAGGAAAAGCCGGACAGCGGCGAAGTGGTGATCGGCTCCACGGTGAAAATGGCGTACGTCGACCAGTCGCGCGACGACCTGGCCAACGACAAGACCGTGTTCGATTTCGTTTCCGGCGGCGCAGACATGCTCAACGTCGGCAAGTTCGAAATGCCGTCGCGCGCCTACCTCGGCCGCTTCAACTTCAAGGGCACCGATCAGAGCAAGAAAGTGGGCAACCTCTCGGGCGGCGAGCGCGGGCGGCTGCATCTTGCCAAAACGCTGATCGCCGGCGGCAACGTGCTGCTGCTCGACGAGCCCTCCAACGACCTCGACGTGGAGACGCTGCGCGCGCTGGAAGACGCGCTGCTCGAATTTGCCGGCAGCGTGCTCGTGATCTCGCACGACCGCTGGTTCCTCGACCGCATCGCCACCCACATCCTCGCGTTCGAGGGCGACTCGAAGGTGACGTTCTTCAACGGCAACTACCAGGAATACGAGGCGGACAAGAAGAAGCGGCTGGGCGAGGAAGGCGCGAAGCCGCAGCGCATCCGGTTCAAGCCGCTGAAGTGAAACCGGCGGCCGGCGATGGAAGCGGCGCATGACGGGGTTATCGGGTAAGGAGGGAAAAATGAAATTTGGCTGTAGTTCGATCATGAAGGGCTGGCCGGCGTTGTCGTGCTGCTCCCGCAGTGGCGGATGCCGGCGGCGGCCATGTCGCGCGCCGCTTTGCCGGCAAAGTCGTCGACACGCACGCGCACTGGTATCCCGAGGAGTGGATCAGCGCGATCGAAAAGGAAGGCGCCGCGCACGGCGCGCAGATTGCGCGCCGTGACGGGAACGTCACGTTTTCCTTCGCGGGTTCGCGCATGTCGTTCACCACCGATTTCGTGGACCTCGGACGCGCGGCTTGCGGCGATGGACCGGGCGGGAGTGGACGTGCATGCGTTGTCGCTGACCACGCCGATGGTGTACTGGGCGCCGCCGGCGTTCGGCCTGAAGCTCGCCGGGATCTACAACGACGCCGCGTCCGCCGCGCATCGCCGGTATCCCGACCGCTTCGTCGGCATGGCGACGTTGCCGATGCAGGCGCCGGATCTCGCGTTGCGCGAGCTCGAGCGCGCGGCGAAGCTGCCCGGTCTGAGGGGGCTCTATCTCGCAACGCACATCAACGGCAACAATCTCGACGAGAAAGCGTATTTTCCGGTCTATGCCAAATGCGAGGAGCTGGGCTGGCCGATCTTTTTGCATCCGATGAACCCGCTGGCGCCGGAACGCCTGAGCCGGTTCTACCTGATCAATTTCCTCGGCAATCCTTACGAGACCGGCGTGGCGGCGTCGTCGCTGGTGTTCGGCGGCGTGCTCGACGCCTTTCCGAAGCTCGAGGTGATGCTGCCGCACGCAGGCGGCACTTTCCCCGCGCTCATCGGGCGCCTCGATCACGGAACGCGGGTCCGGCCGGAGCTGAAACACATGAAACAGCTGCCGAGCAGCTACCTGAGGCGCTTCAGCTACGACACCATCGGCCACAACGATGAGATCATGCTGAATCTGGTGCGCATGGTCGGGGCGGACCGCGTCGTGCTCGGCAGCGACTACTGCTTCGACATGGGTTACGAGCGGCCGGTGGAAGTCGTCGAGCAGCTGGCCGCGTTAAGCGAGCAGGACCGCGATCGGATCCTGGGGCACAACGCCGCGCGGCTGCTCGGACTATAGCGTCATCGAATCGCCGGCCGCCGCGCTAACGCGCCCGGCTCCGGCTGTAGGCTTTCTTGATCATGTCCGCGGCCGCGCGGGCCGCTGCCGAACGATAGCCTTCGCGGCGCCAGAGGATCGCGGCCGTGCGCGTCAGTTTCGGCTTGAGGCGGATGCAATGCAGCCCGGGGATCACGGAAGCCATGCGCTCGGTCTGGATCGTCGCCAGCCGGCTGCATCGTACCGTTGCCAGGATCGCGTCGGTGGAATTGATCTCGATCCTGATTTGCGGCCGGTAGCCGACCGAGGCAAAACAATCCGCGAGCAACTTGCGGGACGGGAACTCCGGGGTGAGCATGATCAGCGGTTGGTCGTGCAGTTCCTTCATGTGGATTTCCCGGCGCCGCGCATACGGATGCTGGTTTCCAACCACGAGCATCAGCGGTTCGTCGAACAGTTTTTCGGCCGTGATCCGGTCTGAATTGGGCGGCGCGTAGGCGATGCCGAGATCGAGCTCGCCTTTGGCCAGGCGTTCTTCCATTTCCCCCGTCGGCAGCTGGCGGACCGTCACATTGACTGCGGGATAGGCGGCGGAATACTCGGTGAGGATCGGCGGCAGCAGGGAGCTGTTGAACGACTGGAAGACGCCGATCGTCAGCGCGCCGTGCATCAGTCCTTCGAGTTCCGCGAGGGCGGCCGTCGCGGAATTGATCTCTTTCAGCGCCCGCTCGGCGTGCTGCCTGAATATCGCGCCCGGCGCCGTCAGCCGGACTTTGCGTCCGACGCGGTCGAACAGCGCCGTGCCCACATCCTGCTCGAGCTGCTTGATCTGGTGCGACAGCGTCGGCTGGGTCAGATGCATTTCCGCTGCGGCCCGCGTGAAACTCAGGCTGTCGGCCACGGCCAGAAAATAGCGAAGATGGCGGAGTTCCATGTGCGCTGGGCCGAAATATAGACGTTGTCTATAATTCTAATAAAAATAAAGCATTTGATCTATCATACGACGAAGGTTATAAACGTAAAAAAAGATCCACCAGGAGGAGCTGTTCCGTAACGGTTTCATTCTGCCGCGGCGTGGCCCGGAAGGGTGCCGCTGCGCCTTTTCCAGCCAATGTAATGTGAGCGGCGCCGCAGTGATGGCGGGCGCTGAAGACTAGTGCTGTCCGGTATGGAGCAGAGTCCGGGGAGCGGAAAATGTCGCAGAAGCGGACGAGTCCCGGCGGCGTTTGCGTGATTCAGGAGGATACGTAGTGAGTGACGTTGGTACGGCAGGGGCCAGCCAGGTGCTTGAGGAAAGCGTTTCCACCGCCCGCACCCTTACGGGCGCCTGGAAAAACGTCGTGGCCACGCTGGCCGTATTGATCACGCTGTTCCACATCTTCGCGCTGACCGTATTTGCGATGGATCCGTGGCTGTTCCTCGGTTTGAGCATGGGGCTGTTCTGCGTCATCGGGTTTCTGCTGTTCCCGGCCACCCCGTCCGGAAGAAAATCCGTGCAGCCCCTCGATATCGTCCTGTGCCTGGCCAGCATCGGTTTCATGGTCTACCTCGGGCTGAACTACGATCAGATGTACGACCGCGTCGGGTTGAACCCGACGACCTGGGACACCGTGTGGGGTACCGTGGCGGTGCTGCTGTCCCTGGAACTGTCGCGCCGGGTGCTGGGCTGGTTTTTCCCCATCATCGGGGCGGCATGCATTGCCTACGCGCTGTTCGGCGGCGTGCTGCCCGGCATCTGGGGGCATCGCGGCTACGAGTTCGATCGCACGATCAGCACGCTGTTCAGCAGCGAGGGGCTGTTCGGTTTCGCGATGTCGGCCGCGGCCACCTACATCGTGATGTTCGTGACCTTCGGCGCGTTCCTGCGCGCCACCGGCGTCGGCCCGGTGTTCATCGATCTTGCCACGGCGATTGCCGGCCGGGCGCGTGGCGGGCCCGCCAAAGTGGCAGTGATTGCGAGCGCGCTGTTCGGGACCATCTCCGGCAGCTCGATGGGCAACGTGGCGACGGTCGGAACCCTCACCATTCCGCTGATGAAACGCCTCGGCTATGCCCCCGCATTTGCCGGCGCCGTCGAAGCGGCGGCGTCGACCGGCGGCCAGCTGATGCCGCCGGTCATGGGTTCCGTCGCGTTCGTGCTTGCCGAGGCGACGATGACGCCCTATCGCGATGTGATGCTGGCGGCGCTGATTCCCGCGATCTGCTATTTCGCCACCGTCTATTTCGTGATCGATTTCGAGGCGGTCAAGCTGGGGCTGCGCGGGACGACGCGCGAGGAAACGCCGCGGATCAGAACCGTGCTGCGCGAAGGCTGGCTGCTGCTCGTGCCGATCGGCGTGATGGTCTGGATGGTGGTCGTTGCCAACCACAGCGTGGTGCAGGCGGCGCTGGCCAGCATCGGGGTCGCGCTGATCGCCGATTTCATCCGGCGGCGGCGTTTCATGGCGCTGCGCGAAATCTTCAAGTCCCTGCAGGAGGGGGCTGTGGGAGCGATCGAGGCAGTGGCGGCGTGCGCCTGCGCCGGCATCCTGGTCGGGGTGTTCAGCCTGACCGGGGTCGGCAACCGCTTTGTGGACCTCGTGCTCGCCTACGGACAGAACCAGCTCATCGTGGCGCTGATCATGACCATGGTGGTGACCATCCTGCTGGGCTTCCCGCTGCCGACGGTGGCCGCCTACATCATCACGGCCGCGGTCGGCGCGCCGATCCTGGTCCATCTCGGCGTGCCGCAACTGGCCGCCCACATGTTCATCATGTATTACGCCTGCGTCTCCACGCTCACGCCGCCGGTGGCGCTCGCGGCATTCACTGCGGCGAGCATTGCGGGATCCGATCCCAACAAAACCAGCTGGATCGCGACGAGACTCAGCGTGGCGGCCTACATCGTCCCGTTCGTCTTCATCTACAATCCGGCGATATTGTGGGCAGGGCCCTGGTACGACATCCTGCGCGCGCTGGTCATGTGCCTGGTCGCGGGTTATGCGTTTGCCGGAGCGACCAACAGCAATTACGGCGCGCCGGCGCGGATTCTGCTGTTCTGCGCGGCGGTCGCGATGCTGGCGCCGGTGATCCTGGTGAACATTGCGGGCGTCGCGCTGGTGGCGGCAGTGCTGGTCTTGCGCGGAACGCCGCGGCTGATCGGCAAAAGACAGCGGTGATTGGCACGGTGCTGCATTTTGTTTGCGTCGGATAACAGGAGGAGGGAACCATGTATCGAGCGATGAGAAAAGCGGGATCGGGCTGGTGGTGGATGGCATTGTCGTGTCTGCTCCTGGCGGCATATGGCAGTGCGGCAAGCGCGCAGAGTAAGGTGGACAAAAGCAAGTGGCCGGCAAGGCTCACGTTCGCCGCCGGTCCGGTGGGCGGATTCGGCCATACCACCGGCAGCCCATGGGCCTCGATCGTCGGCACGGACGTCGGCGTGCCGGTGTCGGTAGAGGCAACCGGAGGCTTCTCGATCAGCCTGCAGATGGTCGACGAGGGCAAGGCGGACATTGCGATGACGACCACCGACCTGACCTACCAGGGCTGGCACGGCGCGGACTGGTCGAAGAACAAAAAGCTGAACAATCAGCGCACGCTGATGGTGTTCGGCGCCAACGTGCTGCATATCTATACCGCGCGCAAGTCCGGCATCAAGAATCTCGTCGATATCGGCGGCCACAGCGCCAATCCGAGCCGCCGCCGCTCGGGCGCGGACCTCGTGTTCCGCGACATCATGGACGCGCTGGGCATCAAACCGGCGCGGATCACCAACGTGAATCCCTCGGACGCCAACTCGCTGCTCGGCGACGGCCGCCTCGACGTGGCCGCGGTGTCCGGCACGCCGCCGCACCCGGCGGTGTCGGAATTCGAGACCAATCACGACATGGTGCTGCTCGGGATGACGGACGCGGAGCGGCAGAAGTTTTTGCAGAAGTTTCCGTTCCTGAGCCCGTATGACATTCCCGCCGGCACCTACAAGGGGCAGACGGCGCCGGTGAAGACCGTGGCGGGCTTCATCGTGCTGAGCGTGCGCGCGGACATGCCGGACAGCCTGGCCTATGCGCTGGTGAAGGCGACCTTCGACAAGAAAGACACGCTGGCGGGCGCGCACAAGTCCTATTCGCGCATCGACCCGAAGAACATCCTCAACGCGAACGTCGCGGTGCACCCGGGTGCGGCGAAGTATTACGAAGAGCACGGCATCGCGTTGCCGGCGAACCTCAAGGCCGCGAAGTAGCGAATCGGGAACGGCGTCGTAGTGCGGGCGGCTGCACGAGCACGCGCTACGGCATGCCCGGCCCGCGCGACCTGCTCGTCACGCCGACGGATGCGGAGCGCGCGGTGCTGTTCGGTGCAGTCCAATACCAGAAAACAAAAACTGTTTTAATACAACGAGATATAACATGAAAGCGATGATCCTGCGCGGCGGCGGCGAGCTATCTTACGAGACCGTAGCCGATCCGGCGCCGGGGCCGGGCGAGGTGGTGGTCAAGGTCCATGCGTGTTCGATTTGCGGCTCGGACGTGCACGCGTTTCATGGCAAGCACCCGCGGCTCACGTTCCCGCGGATACTCGGACATGAGTTTTCCGGCGAGATCGTGGCCCTGGGCAAAAGCGTGAAGCAATATCGTGTCGGCCAGCGGGTTTGCTGCGACATCGATTTTCCGTGCGGCGTGTGCGGGCCGTGCCGTGCAGGGCGGTCCAACATCTGCGAGAAGCTGAGAACGATGGGCTTCGACCGGGACGGCGCTTACGCCGAATACGCGCAGGTTCCCGATTTCAACCTCTATCCGCTGCCGGACAGCGTGAGTTACGACCAGGCGTCCGCAGTGCAGGTGCTGGGGATCAGTTACCACGCAGTCGCGCACCGCGTGAAGCCGCAGCCCGGCGAAAAAATCGCCGTCATCGGCGCCGGCCCCATCGGCCTGGGCGCCGCCATGATCGCCCGCTTGATGGATGCGGACGTGACCATCATGGATATCCTCGATTACCGGCTCGCGATGGCGCAGAAGCTGGGCATCAGCAGCGTCATCGACGCCAAACAAGGGGACTTGCGCGAACGCGCGCTGGAACTTACCGCGGGCCACGGTTTCGACAAGGTCGTCGAATGCGTCGGCGGCCTTCAGGAGCGCACCGTGACGGATGCCGTCAACATGGTGAAGCGCGGCGGGCAGATCACCGTCGTCGGCACGTTCCCCGAAAACAAGGCGACGATCCCCATCGCCTACATCAAGGACCGCGAGATCGATCTCAATTTTTCGCGGGGGAATTTCCAGGCCTTCGCGCCGTGCCTGGAACTCGTCGGCAGCGGCAAGATCGACCCCGATCTCTATATCAGCCATCGCTTTCCGCTGAGCCGGGCCGAAGATGCGCTGAAGCTGCTGGAAGCGCGCAACGTCGAGGCGCACAAGATCGTGCTGCACCCGCAGGCGGGCGCTTAGGTATGCATGCCAGCGCTTTCCGGAAAACGGCTGATGCGGTTGCGAACGCTATTCACCGCGGATCGGTCACGATTCCGGCAACCGCACTGTGCGGGAGGATGAAGAATGAACAATAAAAGGATATGGCGCGCGAACGGCGCGCTTGCACTGCTCTGCGCCTTGCTTGCGCAGCCGTGCTTTGCCCAGGCCTATCCGGCGAAGCCGGTCCGCTGCATCGTGCCGTTTGCAGCGGGAGGCGCGAGCGACATCATCGCGCGCATCATCCAGCCCAAGCTCGGTGAAGTCCTGGGCCAGCCGGTGGTGATCGACAACAGGGGCGGGGCCGCGGGCATCATCGGCACCGCGCTTGCCGCCAAAGCCGATCCCGACGGCTATACCATCGTGGTGGTCCCCGCCAGCCACAGCGTCAACGCCAGTCTTTACGCGAAGCTGCCGTACGACAGCGTCAGGGACTTCGTCCCGGTGATCATGCTCGATCTCGGGCCGCAGATTCTCGCGGTCCATCCGTTGTTGCCCGCGAAATCGGTGGGCGCGCTGATCCGGCTCGCCAAGTCGCGGCCGGGCAGTCTCAACTACAGCTCGGGCGGCGTCGGCTCCGGAGGACACCTCTCGGGCGAGCTGTTCAAGAGCATGACCGGCGTCGATCTGGTGCACGTGCCCTACAAGGGTGTCGGTCCCGCGCTCGTCGATCTGATCGCCGGCTACACGCAACTGACGTTTTCGCCGCTGCTGCCGGTGATGCCGCATATCAGAAGCGGGAGGCTCCGGGCGCTGGCGGTGACGAGCGCGAAACGGCTGCCCGAGATGCCCGATCTGCCCACGGTCGCTGAAACCGTGCCCGGCTACGAGACGGTCGCCTGGCACGGCGTGCTCGCCCCGGCGCACACCCCGCCGGCCGTCGTGCAGCGGCTCAACGCCGAAATCAACCGGGTGCTGAACCTGCCCGAGGTGCGCAAAAGCCTGGCCGAGCAGGGCCTGCAAGCGGTGGGCGGCACTCCTGATGCCTTCGCCGCTTATCTCGAGCAGGACATCAGGAAGTATGCCGGCGATCATCAAGAAGCTCGGCTTGCGGGCGGAATACGGTTCATGAGCTGCCGATATTCGTGCATCATGCCGGTCTGCTTGTATGCAGATACCGTTTGCGGCCGGCCGGTAAAATTGAATTGCCGAAAGTAAAGCGGCGTGTAAAACCGAAAATCAGATCGATCAAGGAGGAGAAACGATGAAATGGGCGAGGTTGTTGAGCAGTGTTGTGCCGTGCATTGCGGCGTTGTGTATCGGATGGTCGCCGGCGGGATACGCGCAGGGCAAGTATCCAGTGCGTCCGCTGCGCTTCCTGATTCCGTTTCCGGCGGGCGGCGCGGCCGACACGATAGCGCGGACGATCGCCGAGCCGCTTTCGGCGCAGCTTGGCCAGCCGATCGTGATCGACAACCGGCCCGGCGCCGGCGGGCGCCTCGCCGCAGAAATGCTGGCGAAGGCCGAGCCCGACGGCTACACGCTGCTCGTCGGAACCCTGGGCGCGATTTCGATCAGCCCGGCGTTGTACAAGAACCTGCCCTACAACATGGAGCGGGATTTTCTCCCGCTCACCAGGGTGGGGGAGATCCTCAACGTCATGGTGGTCAATCCTTCGACCGGGGCGAAGAGCGTGAAGGACTTCATCGACTGGGCGAAGAAGCGCAACGGCAACGTGCGCTTCGGCAGCTCGGGCGCCGGGCAGCCCGATCATCTGGCCGGTGTTTTTTTCGAGCGCCTCGCCGGCATCGACATGGTCCATGTGCCGTATAAAGGCGGCGGCCCCGCGCTCGTGGATCTGATCTCGGGCGATATCCAGGTGATGTTTTCCACTTATGTCGTGGCGCTTGCCGCACGTGAAGAGCGGCAGGCTGCGCGCGCTGGCGGTGACGACCGCCAAGCGCCAGCCGCTTCTGCCCGACCTGCCGGCAGTGGCGGAAACGGTGCCCGGATTCGACATCAGCAACTGGAACGGCATGTTCGTGCCGGCCAAGACGCCGCGGCGCTATCGCGGACCGCCTGTTCGTCGAGTTCAACAAGGCGATCAAAAACGCGGAGGTCAAGAAACGTCAGAACGCCGCCGGCATCGAGCCCGTCGGTTCCGCATCGCGCGCGGAGTTCGTGAAGTTCCTGCGCGACGATTCGGCGCGCTGGGCAAAGATCGTCAAGGACGCCAACATCAAGGTGGAGTGATAACGGCGGCACAAGCACGGGTTCGACAAACGAAATTGGTTGCGGGAATCAGGGGAGCGGCATGGCAGCGGCAGGCGTGATCGGTGCGGGGTTGATGGGCACGGCCTGTGCGCGGCGGCTGATTCAGGCCGGCATCGACGTCGTGGCCTACGACGTCGACGAAGCGAAGCGTGCCGCGATCGCAAAATTGGGCGCGCGCGCCGCCGGATCGGTGGCCGAAACCGCCCGGCAGTGCGCGACGCTGGTGCTCTGCGTCTTCAATACCGACCAGGTCGAACAGGTGATCGAGGGCAAAGGCGGCGTGCTCGATGCGATCGGCAATGAACCGCAGCCGCGCACCATCATCTGCACCAGCACCTGCGATCCGGACCGGCTTGCCGCACTGGCCGCTCGTATTGCGCCGCGCGGCGCGCAATTCCTCGAAGTCCCGGTTTCCGGGACGAGCCGCCAGGTCGCCGACGGCGACGGCGTGGGGCTCGTCGGCGGCGACCGCGCCGTGATGGAACAGGCGGCTGCGGTGCTCGATGCGATTTGTCCGCGCCGCTACTATCTGGGCGGCGTGGGCAACGGCTCGCGCGCCAAGCTGGCGGTGAATCTGATTCTCGGACTCAACCGCGCCGCGATCGCGGAGGGCCTGGTTTTCGCCGAGCGCCTCGGGCTCGACCGCGAAGCGTTCCTCGACGTTGCGCGCGGCTCGGCCGCCTATTCCCAGGTGATGGACATCAAGGGGCCGCTGATGGCGCGGCGCGAATTCCGCAATCCGATCAGCCGCGTCGACCAGAGCCTCAAGGATTTTCACCTGATGATCGAGCAGGCGCGTGCCAAGGGGCAGGAACTGCCGTTTGCAAGCGTCTACGCGCAGATGCTCGAAGACTGCGTGCGCAACGGAGAAGGCGAGTGGGACAACGCCGCCATCGCGGAAGCGATTCAGCGGCGCCGCATTTCCTGAACACCGCTGCGGCTATTTCACGCGCAGACGGCTTACCTTCGCTTCACTGACTGCGATGCCGAGGCCCGGCCCGCGCGGCCGGCGCACCGTCCCGCGCTCGATCATGAGCGGCGCGTCGGTGACGTCCTCGGCGAGATAGTGGTTGGTGATATTGAGGCCCCAGTCGAGATTGGGCGCCACGCAGCCGAGCTGCACGATCGCGGCGGCGGCGATGCTCGATTCGGCGACCTTGCCCGCGAGGTTGATGCTGAGACCGAGCGCGCCGCACACCGCCATCGCATGCACGGTGGGCCCGATTCCGCCCATCTTGATGGTCTTGATATTGGCGCCCTGGATCGCGCCGAGACGGTGCAGCGTCAGCAGGCTCGGGACGCTGTCGATCGATTCATCGCCGTTCAACGGAATCGGGCTGACGCGGGCGAGCGCTGCCATGCCGTCGATGTCGTCGCTGTGCAGCGGCTGTTCCATGAACAGCAGGTTCGCGTCCCGCGCCTGCTCGGCGAACAGGCGCGCGCTGGCGAACGTCATGCCCATGTTGGCGTCGGCGCACAGCGCCACGGCGTCGCCGAGATGGCGCCGGATTTCGATCGCGGCACGCGCTTCTTCGCGCGGATCCTTGATGCCGATCTTGAGCTTGAAGAACGACCATCCCTCGCCGAGCTTGTGTTTGGCCTCCGCGACGTCGTCTTCGACCTTCGGGTTGCCGAGCAGGTACATGGGCTGCAGCACCTCGCGCGCGGCGCCCCCGAACAGATCCGCCATGGAGACGCCGAGGTGGTGTCCGACAAGATCGTTGATCGCCATGTCCACTGCGCACTTGGCGCCGGTGTTGTGCAGCAGCGCACGGGCGCAGCGCTGCACGAGTTCGGCGCGGCACAGCGCATCCTGTCCGGTCACGAGCGGCGCCAGATGATTGTTCACGGCGGCGACCATTCCGGCAAGCACATCTCCCGTCATCAGCGGCGCGGAGGCAGCCTCCCCCCAGCCGACGAGACCGTTTTCGGCTTCCACCCGCACCAGCAGGTTGTAGGCCCGCTCGATGCGCTCGCCGGCCATCACCACGGCTTTCTTGAGCGGCAGCGCGACGGGAATCGCCTCTACGCGCACGATCCGGAGTGGCTTCGTTTCGCGACTGACTGGCGGCGCCGTGCGGGCTTCGAGTGTGTTATCCATGATCCTCCTTCGTGTCGGAATCTGCGCTGCGGACGAACTGCTCCCGCATATCTTTGAACAATATTACCAGAGCCGCTCCGCGGATAGTCGAACATGCCGGGAGCGCATCCCGCTGCGCGAATGCGGGCACAATGCAGACACCGCCCGAAGGTGTTAAACGGCTTCGTCGCTGAAATCCGCACCGGGAAGACGCGGATTTTCGGACAGCCGGGCGATCATGCAATCCGTCGTCAGGATCAGTCCCGCGATCGAGGCGGCGTTCTGCAGCGCCGAGCGCGTGACCTTGCACGGATCGAGGATGCCCATTTCCACCATGTCGCCATATTCGTTGGTCAGCGCATTGAAGCCGAAATTGCCCTCGCCTTCGAGCACCCGGTTGAGGACCACCGACGGCTCCTCGCCGGCATTGGACACGATCTGGCGCAGCGGATCTTCAAGTGCTCGCAGCACGATTTTGATGCCGGCGTCCTGGTCGACGTTATCGCCGTGCAGGCCGGTGAGCCGCGCCCGCGCGCGCAGCAGCGCCACGCCGCCTCCCGGCAGGACGCCCTCTTCGACGGCGGCGTGGGTGGCATGCATGGCATCCTCGACCCGCGATTTTTTTTCCTTCATTTCGGTTTCGGTGGCCGCGCCGACCTTGATGACCGCGACGCCGCCGGCGAGCTTGGCCGCCCGCTCCTGCAGTTTGTCGCGATCGTAGTCGCTGGTGGCGTCCTTGATCTGCTGCCGGATCTCGGCCACGCGCGCCGCGATCGCCGCCGGGTCGCCGCCGCCGCCGACGATGGTGGTATTGTCCTTGTCGATCTCGATGCGCTTGGCCCGTCCGAGCTCGGCGAGTCCGGCGCGCTCCAGGGTCAGGCCGACCTCCTCGGCAATGACGCGTCCGCCGGTGAGAACGGCAATGTCACCGAGCACCGCCTTGCGGCGGTCGCCGAACTCGGGGGCCTTCACCGCGCAGCTTTTGACCACGCCGCGCAGCGTATTGACGACCAGTGTTGCGAGCGCTTCGCCTTCGACTTCCTCGGCGATCACCAGCAGGGGTTTCCCGGCTTTGGCCATGTGCTCGAGCACCGGCAGCAGATCGTTGATCGACGCGATCTTCTTGTCGATGATCAATACGTGCGCGTCTTCCAGCACCACGCGCTGCTTTTCCGGGTTGGTGATGAAATAAGGCGACAGAAAACCGCGGTTGAACTGCATGCCCTCGACGATTTCCAGCTCGCTCGCCAGTCCCGATGCCTTCCTCGACCGTGATCACGCCTTCCTTGCCGACCTTTTCCATGGCGTTGGCGATGAGCTCCCCGATCGAGCGATCCGAATTGGCGGAGATCGTCGCCACCTGGGCAATTTCGGTGCGGCTGCTGCAGGGCCGTGCCAGGCGCTGCAGTTCCGCGACCAGCGCGATGACCGCCTGGTCGATGCCGCGCTTCAGGTCCATCGGATTCATCCCGGACGCGACGTACTTCATGCCTTCGGTCACGATGCCGTGCGCCAGTACCATGGCAGTGGTGGTGCCGTCACCGGCAACATCGGAGGTCTTGCTGGCCACCTCCCTGACCATTTGCACGCCCATGTTTTCAAACGGGTCCCGGAGTTCGAGCTCGCGGGCGACCACGACGCCGGAGTTGATGATGGCGGGCGCGCCAAAGGGACGTTCCAGCACGACCGTGCGCGCCTTCGGCCCCAGCGTCACCCGCACCGCCTGCGCCAGGGTGTCGATGCCGGCCAGGATCTTGGCGTGGGCTTCGTTGTGGAAGAGCAGCTGTTTGGCGGCCATGTTTCGCGTCCCGAAGTGATCGCAACTCGAAAAATCTAACCCCTGGGGCAGTTGGCTAGTTTGACTGGGATCAATATACCCGCGTACCGAATCGGCTAGGCTTTAAACGGTCGCTGCTGCCGGTGTCGCATGTGCCATCCGACAGACCTGATATTACCGTTTAAAAACAACGGCATGCATTTACACGGACGCTGCGGGGCCGCGCGCTGCACCGGGCCGGCAATTCGAGCGTCATATGCCACATGCCTTGGCTTCGAAAGGATCGGGGACGAAAAATGGGTAGCCCGCTAAAACTGGCGCCAGCGGTGTTGTACCGCCACTGTGACCCGGCGCAATTCAAATTCGCAACGACCGCGGAGCTGCCCGATTTCGACGCCGCGATCGGCCAGGAGCGCGCGCGCAATGCCGTCGACTTTGGCCTGGGCATCGCGCGCCAGGGCTACAACCTTTTCGTGATGGGCCCCGCCGGTTCGGGCAAACGCACGCTGGTGCGCAACAGCCTCGAGCAGGAGGCGCATCGGCAGGCGCAGCTGCTCGACTGGGTCTACGTCAACAACTTCGCGCAGCCGCACAAGCCGCTGGCCGTGTCTCTGCCCGCCGGCCGCGGCCGGCAACTGCGCCAGGACATGCGGCAGCTGGTCGAGGAACTCGGTTCCGCGATTCCGGCCGCATTCGAGAGCGACGAATACCGCACGCGCATCGAGCAGATCGATGCCGAATTCGGCGCGCGGCAGGAAACCGCGCTTACCGAACTGGGCAAGGAAGCCGCGGGCCACAACATCGGCCTGCTGCGCACCCCGACCGGATTTTCGCTCGCGCCGCTGAAGGACGGCGAAGTCATCAGCGCGGAGGATTTCGCGAACCTGCCGGAGGCCGAACAGCAGCAGCTCGATCGCGTGCTGGCCGAATTGCGGACCAAGCTCGAGCGCCTCTTCCGCCAGATGCGGCAATGGCGGCGCGAGCACCGCGACAAGGTCCGGCAGCTCAACCGGGAAGTGACGCTGTTTGCCGTCGGCAATCTCATGGAGGAACTCAAGGAGCGTTACGCCGACCTGGAGAAGGTGTCGAAATACCTCGAGGCCGTGCAGCAGGACGTGATCGAGAACGCCGACGATTTCCGCCACAAGGAGGAAGGCGCGCCGGGACCGTTCGGTTTGCCGGTGACCGAGCCGCCGTCCTTCCGGCGCTACGTCGGTCAACATCGTCGTCGACCGCGGCGAGCCCGATGGTTCCCTGGCCGTGTTCGAGGACAATCCGACCTATGCGAATCTGCTGGGGCGGGTCGAGCATATCGCGCAGTTCGGGATGCTGACGACCGACTTTTCGCATGATCAAGGCGGGGGCCCTGCATCGCGCCAACGGCGGCTACCTGCTGCTCGATGTCCACAAGCTGCTGATGCAGCCGTTCGCCTGGGATGCCCTGAAGCGCGCGCTGTCGACGCGCGAGATCCGCATCGAGTCGATCGGCCAGATGTACAGCCTGGTTTCGACCGAGTCGCTCGAGCCCGAGCCGATACCGCTCGACCTGAAGGTGGTGCTGTTCGGCGAACGCATGTGGTACTACCTGCTGTATGCGTGGGATCCCGACTTCCGCGAACTGTTCAAGGTCATGGCCGACTTCGAGGAGGAGATTCCGCGCAGCGCCGAAGCGCACGACCTCTACGCGCGCCTGATCGCCACGATGGCGCGCCGCGGCGGGATGCTGCCGTTCGAGCGCGGTGCCGTGAGCCGCGTGATCGAGCAGGGCGCGCGCCGCGTCGGCGATGCGGCGAAGGTGTCGACCAACGTCCGGGAATTCAACGACCTCCTGGGCGAGGCGGATTTCCATGCGCGCCGCGCAGGCGGCGGCGCAGGTTGCTGCCGGGCACGTGCAGCAGGCGATCGACGCGCAGTTTGCGCGCGCCGACCGGGTGCGCGAACGGTTGAACGAGGCGATTCTGCGCGGCACCATCCTGATCGATACCGCCGGGGCGAAGGTCGGGCAGGTGAACGGCCTGTCGGTATTCGAAGTCGGCAACTTCGCTTTCGGCATGCCGACCCGGATCACGGCGGCCACCCGGCTCGGCGAGGGCAATGTGATCGACGTGCAGCGCGAGGTCGAGCTGGGCGGGGCCATTCATTCCAAGGGGGTGCTGATCCTCTCCAGCTTTCTGGCCACGCGCTTTTCCACCAACCGGCCGCACTCGCTGTCGGCGAGCCTGGTGTTCGAACAGACCTACGGCACGGTCGAGGGCGACAGCGCGTCCGCGGCCGAGCTGGCCGCACTCATGTCATCGCTCGCCGAGGCGCCGATCAGGCAATCGCTCGCGGTGACCGGCTCGGTGAACCAGCTCGGGCAGATCCAGGCGATCGGCGGCGTCAACGAAAAAATCGAGGGCTTTTTCGACGTCTGCAAGGCGCGCGGGCTCGGCGGCGAGCATGGGGTGTTGATCCCGTTGGCGAACGTCGAGCACCTGATGCTGCGCGGCGACGTCGTGCAGGCGGTGGCCGACGGGAAATTCCATGTCTACGCGGTCGAGACGGTCGATCAGGTCGTCGAACTGCTGACCGGCGTTGCCGCCGGCGCAGCCGATGCGGGAGGCAACTGGCCGCCGGACAGCATCAACGGACGCGTCGCGCGCCGGCTGCGTCAGTTCTCGCAGTCGCGTTTGGCCTACGCCACAGGCGGGAAGCGGAAACGTCGTCCTGCGGCCGCGAAGGATAAGCAATGAGCGCGCGCGCGCGCGTGATCGTTGCGATCGGTCCGGCTGCGCCGGATTCCCCGGCGCTGATCGCGGCGGCGCAGCTCGCGCGGGCCGCCGGGGCGGAACTCGCAGCGCTGTTCGTCGAGGACATCAATCTGCTGCGTCTTGCCGAACTGCCGTTTGCGCTCGAAATCGGGGCGGCCTCCGCCACCATGCGCCGGGTCGTCGCCTCCGAGGTCGAGCATGCACTCAAGCGTCAGGCCGGCGAATTGCGGCGCGCGCTGGCCGAGGCCGTGCATGGCGCGCAGCTCGAGTGGACATTCGAGACGGTGCGCGGGCGGCCGGTGCGCGTGCTGCTGGAGGCCTCCGCCGAGGGCGATCTCGTGGTGTTTGCCAGCAGCGCGGTGCGGACGCTCGCGCATACCGAGCTGGCCAGCGCCCTGCGCACGACACTGAACGCCATATTGGCTGGCGCGAAGCTGCGGCGGGCGCGACCGGTGGCCGTGGCGCTGCGGCCGGGACACGGCGCGTTGCGTGCGCTCGCGGCGGCGCACCGGCTGGCGCGGGAAAATGCCACCGAGCTGGTGTTGTTCCTTACCGAACGCGGCGCAGAAGGTGCGGAATTGCTGGCGCGGGTGGATGCCTGGCTCGGCGAGCACGGCGCCACCGCGCGCATCGCGCCGTTGCTTGACTCGACGCCCGAGCACCTCGCGGAAATTGTCGCCAGTGAAGACCCGGCCGTCCTGTTCTGGCCCGGCGATGGCGTGCAGGAATTTGCGTCTGAAATCGAGGCCTTGCTCGAAGCGATCCGCTGCCCGCTGATCGTGGTGCGTTAGCCGGCCTGACTTTATTTCAAAGCACCTGCCTCGACCAGTACCCGCCGCACTTCCTCGACCCCCTCCTGCGACAACGGCGCCTGCGGCGGCAGCGGGTTCCCGACGTCATAACCCTGAAGCTGCAGGCCGCCTTTGATGCAGGCCGCCAGATTGTGTTTGGCAAACACCTGGTTGATGGCCCATAAACTGCGCTGCAGCTGCATCGCCTGCTGCCAGTCGCCACGGCGGCAAAGGTCGTAGAGTTCGACGCTGCGGCGGGGCACGAGACAGGCCGGGCCCGCCATCCAGCCGACGCCGCCGATGAGCATGACACAGGCCGGAATGTGCGCCGATGCCGAGAACACCTGCATCCGGCCCTCCACGCGGTTGATGATCGACAGCAGGCGCCCGGTATTGTACGAAGCGTCCTTGATGTAACGGACGTTCGGAATGCGGCTCAGGCGGTCGATGACGGGCAGGCTCAGGTCGGAGCGCTGGAAGTTCGGATTGGTGTACAGCACCACCGGCAGTGCGACGGCCTCGGCAACCGCCTTGAAGTAGGTGAATACGCCTTCATCCGTTACCGGAAAGTACGCCTCGAGGATCGCCAGGATGCCGTCGCAGCCGAGCCGTTCCATTTCGCGCGCCTGGAACACGCCATCGGCAATCGTGGTGGCCGCCACACCCGCCACCACGGGCACGCGGCCCTTCGCCGCCGCCACGACCACTTCGACGATCCGCCGTCGCTGCGGCCAGTTGAGGTAGGCGAACTCGCCCGTCGAGCCGAGCGGCGTCAGTCCGTGCACGCCGGCGGCTTAATGAGATCATCGCAGAGTCGTGCGAGGACGTCGGCTTTGACTTCGCCCGAATCGCTCAGCGGCGAAACCAGATAGGGAAAAACACCGTGAAACGTCGCTTCGGCCATCAGGGATTCTCCTCGAATATGGAAGAACGCGTTCGCGGTTCAACCGGGCTTGCCGTCGATGCGCGGTTGCGTGAGCACCGGCCAGTAGGCGACGGTGAAAATGGCGAACGCCACCGACCACAGCAGGCCGGACAGTGCCGCGCCCGTGACGTAGGCCGCGGGCACCGCGATCGGCAGCAGCACGCGCGCGGCGGCAGACAGCTGAATCAGCACGTAGGATGCAACCTCGGCACGGCCGGCGACCAGCAGCCGCCCGCTATGCCCGAGCGCCGAGCGCGTCATCATGCCGAGGGTGAGCCCGCCGATGGCGCCGATGGTGAGCGCGTGCGTTGCCAGGTTCGGCACGATCCAGCCGAGCCCGGCCGCGGCGCGCAGCGCGAGGTGAACGATGATCCACGCGTAGGACGCGTGCAGGATCCACAGCAGCGGCTGACGGCGCGTTTTCAGCGGCGCCCACAGCGCGAGACGGATGCCGTGGACAACCGCGGCGGCTGCCGCGATCACGGCGGCGAACCCTGTTTGTCCGGCGAGATCCGCGGCGAGCAAAATCAGTATGCTGCCGAGCGCAGCATATTCGATTGCAGAGACGCGGCGCGCGCCGGCGCCCGGCACTGCGTTGTTGGTGAACATCGGCACCACGCGCCCGGCCATGACCGCCATGATGAACAGCACGACGTCGAGGCCGATGGCGACTGCGGTGTCGGCCGAAAACGGCGCGACGTCCTGCAGCGCGGCGTAAAACGCGAGATTGATCGCGCCCAGCGCCAGCACGACCGCAACGAAAAAATAATTGCGCCGGTTGCGGCTGGCAACGAGCGGGCGCGCGATGCCGAGCGCGACGCCGAGCGTGAACACGGTATCGGTCAGCGCGGCCCACGCTGACCATGGCGTCACGGCCAGAACGCGGCCAGCGAGCCAGAGCACGGCGAGTGCGGCGAGCGGCGCGCCTGCCGGTGTCGGCTGTTGCGTCCAGTTGCGTACCGCGGTGAACAGGAACCCCACGATCACCGCGAAGGTATAGCCGAACAGCATCTCGTGAGCATGCCATTGCGGCCCGTGCAGGATGACGGCGGAGCCCAGCCATCCCGCGTACTGCGCCGCCCACAGCAGTATGCTTAACGCGCCGAATGCGCCCGCCAGCAAGTAGAACGGGCGGAAGCCGAGGGCGAACAGCGCGAACCCGGGTGCATGTTTTCCAGTGAGATTTTCAGCAGGGGCGGCGGAAGTCATGGGATTTTTTTACCTTGTGGGTGCAGCAGCGAAGGGAACCCATTATCCCCGAATCTTTTTCTCGCGCGCTTGATTTCGATCAAGCGGTGATACGCGTTCGACCATGTGCTTGTCATGGGTAATGCCGCAAACGGACGTGCACGATTCTGCTTGTGGCGCAGTGCGTCACGCCGCACGACGGGTTTCTCCGGTCTCGTCAGCTCCGGATTGAACGGTCGAGTCCGCGCAGCAGCGGCAGGATGACGTCGATCGTCGGCACGGCGACGCCCGTCTCGCGCGCGAAGGCCTGGGTTTGTCCGAGAATCGCTTCCACTTCCAGCGGCCGATTCAGCAGCACGTCCTGCAGCATCGACAGCCGCGGGCCCGGCTTGCGGTCCTTGCGCGCGGAGAGCTGCTCGACATCGATTTCCGCGCGCAAATCCCAGCCCAGCGCCGCGGCAACTTCCAGCGTTTCGCGCATGAGGCTTGCCATGAGCCGGCGCATTTCCGGATCGGCACCGAGTTCGATCGGAGAGAGGCGGGTCAGTGCCGACAACGGGTTGGCCGACGCATTGAGCACGAGTTTGCCCCAGATCTCGCGGCGCAGGTCGGTCGCGGCCGCGCATTCCATGCCGCTGCGGTTGAACACCGCGACCGTGCGGTCGAGGCGTTCGCTCATCGAGCCGTCGGGCTCGCCGATGGTGAAGCGGCAGCGGCCGCTGTGCAGCACAACGCCCGGTTCGACGATTTCGTTGGGCGAATTGACGACGCAGCCCAGTGCGCGTTGCCGCAGCCGGTTCCAGAGCGCTCCTTCGGGATCGAGCAGCGGCAGCGGGCCGCGGTTGCCCGGCAGTCCGTACGGCCACCACCACGGAATGCCGTTGTTGAGGAACACGGCGCAGCCCTCCGGCGCGAGCAGCCGCGCCAGCGTGTCGGCCGCGCCGGGCAGCACGCACGCCTTGAGCGCGACGAGCAGCAGGTCCTGCGGCGGCAGCGTGGAGGGGTCGTCGGTCGCGACGTCGGGTCGCGAGGTGATTGGCGGAGCGTCGTTCGCGCGCAGCGTGATGCCGTGTTCGCGGATCGCTTTCAAGTGCGCGCCGCGCGCCACGACCGTGATCGTATCCGCTTTTGGCCGCGGCCAGCCGTGCCGCGACGTGACTGCCCACCGCGCCCGCGCCGAAT
Organism: uncultured beta proteobacterium; assembly: GCA_963734595.1. GTDB lineage: Bacteria > Pseudomonadota > Gammaproteobacteria > Burkholderiales > SG8-41 > CAKKQX01. The sequence continues at coordinate 336,072 of CAVTHV010000037.1, read as the reverse complement.
ATGCAGATTTTCATGCTGTCAGCCCCTTCCCACGAACGGCATCTTCGTCGCCATGATCGTCATGAACTGCACGTTGACGTCGAGCGGCAGGCTCGCCATGTAACGCACCGCCTCGCCGACTTTGGCAACGTCCATCATCGGCTCCGGCGCGATCGTGCCGTTGGCCTGTTTGACGCCCTTCGCCATGCGCGCCGCAAGTTCGGTAACGGCATTGCCGATGTCGATCTGGCTGCAGGCGATGTCGTACTTGCGGCCGTCGAGCGAGATCACCTTGGTCAGCCCGGTCACGCCGTGCTTGGTGGCGGTGTAGGGCGCGGAGTCCGGCCGCGGCGCGTGCGCCGAGATCGAGCCGTTGTTGATGATGCGGCCGCCGCGCGGCTCCTGGCTTTTCATGTGCCGGAATGCCTCCTGCGCGCAAAGGAACATGCCGGTCAGGTTGACGTCCACCACCTCTTTCCATTTCTCGTAGGTGAGGTCCTCGAACAGGATGCCCGGCGCGTTGAGGCCGGCATTGTTGAACAGCACGTCGATGCGGCCGAACGCTTCCTTCGCTTTCGCAAAAAGCGCCTTCACCGATTCCGGCTTGCTGACGTCGGTGGGAACCGCCAGCGCGTTCCTGCCGTTCGCGCCCGCATCCCTGACCGTCTGCTCCAGCAATTCCTGGCGGCGACCTGCAAGCGCGACGCGATAGCCGTCGTTCAGCAGCGCGAGCGCCGAAGCCTTGCCGATGCCGGTGCCGGCGCCGGTGACGACGGCGACCTTGTGGTGCGAGTTCATGGTTTAGTCTCCCTGGGTCGTCCTGTTACGATTGCAACGGCGGCGCATCGCGGTTCAAAAACGAAAGCCGAGCGCGGCGCGCACCATGTGGTTGTTCGAGAAATTGACGTGTGGATCGCTTGTCACGCGCGCAAAGTAGCGGCCGAAATCGTAAGCTACCGCGATGCCGGTGCCGCGTACCCACTCGTTGTCGTCCGCGGAGCGGCCCTCTTTGTGGAACGCATCCACCGTCCAGCGCGTCCTGTCGTCGGGCTTGCTGCCGGGCCACCAGGTGAGTCACGCGCTGGCCGGTGCCGAGCCGGTCGTCCCGGACCTGGAACAGGGTAAGCATGGTCTTCGGCAGCGCGCGCGTTCCGGCGCCGATCGTCACCGCATCGTTCGGATCGAAATTGAGGTTGTAGTATTCCTTGAGATTGGTGCGCCCCCAGCCGAACACCCCGAAGTAGCGCTCGCCGATCTCGGCGGTCAAGCTGCCGCCGAGAAACCCGCGCGTTGCATACTGCAGCGACGGCACTACCCGGCCGAATGACAGCTCCACGGCGTTCTCGTAGCCGAGCCGCAGTTGCTGGAATTCGTCCGCGCGCCGGTAAAAGCCGACCCACCCTGTATGCGCACCGCGGTTGCCGCGCAGGTTGAGATCGTACGCCGACCGCTCGCCGGTGGTGCGGTAAACGGTCGGAGTGAATTTGTAAGCGGTTCGTCTTCTGCCACCGGCTCGCGGTCCTGCGCCGCATCAGCGCAAGTCATGCCGGCGAATCCGAGCAGTCCTGCTGCTGCAGCATTCACCCAGCGCGATTTCGGGTTTGATTCGCTGGAGAGGCCTGAATGCCTGGCCTGCGCCGACGGCGCCCGGCGGCCGGCGAGTGGGGCACGGTAACCATCCTTCAGCAACGCAAGCGCTGTCGCTTTATCGGTGACGACGGCGATCTTGTGGTGCGATCTCATGGTTCAATCTCACGGATTTGTTCCGAGGTTGCGGTCCGCGGCTGCCGGCGGTGATTCGCCGCAAGCCGGCCCGAGGGCATGAATTGTAGCGCACTGGCTGCACCGCTTCCGGCTGTGTGCTCGCGCGCGGGCCAGGTCGCGCTATCTCAGCAGCAGCGGAATGCCGCACACGAACAGCGTGGCGGACACGAGCCGCTTGAACGTCATTTCGCTGAGACGGACGTGGATGCGGTCGCCGAAGTAGATCCCGATGAGCATCAACGGCAACGCTGCGGCGAACACCAGCAGCGCCTCCAGGGTGAACTCTCCCACGGCGAAATAGCCGATGCCGCGCACCGCGCTCAACGTGAGCAGCATCGCGGACATGGTGGCGCGGAACTGGACTTTCGCCAGCGCCCGCGCTTCGAGGTACATGGCGAAAAACACGGTGCCCATGGTCCCGAAGAGCGTGCCCACCGCGCCGGAAAGCACGCTTGCCACGGGGCCGAGCACGCGCGGCAGCCAGTGCCATCCCGCCGGGGGGCGCAGCGTGGTCCATAGCGAGTAGCACGCGTAGCCCAGCACCAGCACGCCCAGGCTGCGCGCCAGCGTGCGCGCGTCGAGCGTCTTGAACAGGTAGAGCCCGGCCGCGATGCCCACCAGGCACCACGGGACGAAAGCGATGAAATCGCGGCGGGCGACGTGCCGGCGGTCGCGCCCGAGGATGGCGACCGAAGACGCGAACCCGAGCAGCGTCCACACCGGCACCAGCGTTTTTATGGGGATGACCAGCGCGAGCAGCGGCATCCCGACCGCGCCGCCGAAACCGGTGCTGCCGCGCAGCCCGTAGGCCAGCAGTATCACCGCACTGCAGTACGCGAGCTCAAACGGCGACAGCGTGTTCATGATCCGGACTCAAAAAGGATGGAGAACATTTCTATGGCGAAAGCTTCCGCTTCGTCCGCGCTGCCGTCAAGGAAGGCCATGAGGTTGAACGGCATCGCATGAACGCAAAATGGGCAAAACAGGCCGAGTTTACTTTTACCCGGAATCGTACTGGAGTTCCGCCTTCGCGGGGGTGAGTTGATTACCAGTGCAGCGGTGGAAATGTGAGGCCGGAACGGATTCTTTCCCGGCAGATTCGCTGTTAAGATAGCGGCTGTGGTTCCCTGGAACCACAGCCGGCAATCCGGAGCGCAGCAGACGCCGATTCAATCCGCGGGCCGGTGCACAAGACGCAGGAACAACGAAAAGGAGGAGTGAACATGCGTTACCGCACGTTGCATGCCGTTCTTGTTTTGGCTGCCGCATTCATGGGCTTCATGTCACCGGACCTTGCCGCCCAGCAATATCCGACCAAGATCATCCGCGTGATCAATCCCAACCAGCCCGGCGGCAACAGCGACATCCTGTTCCGCCTGCTCTCGCCCAAGATGGGCGAGATCCTGGGCCAGCAGCTCGTCGTCGATTACCGGCCCGGCGCGGGCGGCAACATCGGCGCGGAGATCGCCGCCAAGAGCGCGCCCGACGGCTATACGACGCTGATCGCGGCCGCGAGTTTCATGATCAATCCCTCGCTCATCAAGAACCTGCCGTTCGACGCCGTTCGCGACTTCACGCCGCTCGGCCTCATCGTCAACATCCCGGCGGCGCTGCTGGTGCATCCGTCGCTGCCGGTGAAAAGCGTGAAGGATCTGATCGCGCTCGCCAAGGCGCGTCCGGGAGAGCTGAACTATTCCAGCTCGGGCATCGGCGCAGTGGGCCACCTCTCGGGCGCACTGTTCAGCAGCATCACGGGGGCCAAGTTCGTGCACATTCCGTACAAGGGTGCGGGGCCGGCCATCGTCGATCTGGTTGCGGGCCAGGTGCAGTTCTCGTTCGTCAGCATTCCTGCCGCCATCGGCCATGTGCAGAGCGGCCGGCTGCGCATGCTCGCGCAGTGCGGCGCCACGCGTTTTCCGACGTTTCCCGAACCTGCCCACCATGATCGAGGCGGGCGTGCCCGGCTTCGTGGTGACCAGCGGCTTCAGCTTCCTGGGACCCGCCGGCATGCCGCAGCCCGTCGTGAACAAGCTCAACGCCGCGCTGGCGCAGACCCTGCGCGACCCCGCGATCCGCAAAACGCTGCTCGACCGCGGCGCCGAACCGGTGGGCAATACGCCGGCCGAACACGCAGCCTTCATCAAGACCGAGATCGAGAAGTGGCGGCGCGTGGCGCAAAGCGCCGGGCTTAAACCCGAGTAAGGACGACGGCGCGCAACGCAGCAGGGCGGCCGGCAGAAAGTCGACGTTGCAGGCCGCGATTCACACGTCCGGGATGCGCATCGCCTATGGTTTGTATACCACCGGCGCCAGCGTGTTCTGATCGATCATCACGTCGACGATGGCCGGCTTGCCGCTGGCGAACGCGCGCTGGATCGCGCCCTCGAGATCGCCGGGACGCGTCACGTGCTCACCGTGCGCGCCGAATACTTTTGCCAGCGCGCCGAAGTCCGGGTTTTTGTAATCGACGGCGAAATAGCGCCCGCCGAAGTGCTCGTTCTGGAACGCGCGCTCGTTGCCGAGACCCTGATCGTTGAACACGACATACACCACCGGGATGTTCTCGCGCACCGCGGTTTCGAGTTCGCCGATGTTGCACATCGCGCCCATGTCGCCTGACGCGCACAGCACCGGGCGGTCGGGCCGCGCGAGTTTGACGCCCATCGCGATCGGCAGCGAGCCGCCGACCGACGCCCAGTCGTCGATGCACAGGAAAGTGTTCGGCTCGTAGCTCTTGAAGTAGCTGCGCACGTGTTTGCCGCCGTTGCCGGCGTCCACCACGAGGATGCCGTTCTTCGGCAGCACCTTGCGGATCATGTGCGCGACGAATTGCGGCTGGATCGGCTCGGCGTCGGGCTTCAGCACGGCCTGCAGCTCGGCGTCGAAATCGGCGCGCGCCCTGGCGACGTCGACCCAGGGCTGGCGCGCCGCACCTTTCCGCGGCGCGCTCGGCAAGGCCCTGGATGAAGCTCGCCGAGGAGCCGGTCACGCCCATCGTCACCGGGAACACGATGCCGATCTGGCCGGGGGCCGTGCTGTGATGGATCAGCTTCGCCTGTTCGCTGAAAATGCCGTACTTGTACATCGTCGAGAACACATCGAAATGCGCGCCGATGGCGATGATGACGTCGGCCTGGGGCGCGGCGCGATTGGCGCTGGTAAAACCGTTGCGGCCCAGCGGACCCAGCGCCAGCGGATGCGTGGACGGGAACGCGTCGGGCGAATACTGCAGCACGGCGACCGGGATGCCGGTGCCGGCGGCGAGTTTTTCCATCGCGGCAACGGCGTTTTCCTTCATCACGCCGCGGCCGATCACGAACAGCGGGCGCTCGGCTTTGGCGATCAGCGCCCATGCGGCGTCGAGCTGCGCCGGGTCGCATACCGGCAGTACGGTGTTGCGATACGCGGCGGGTGCGATGGGTTCGGGCGTCGTTTGCCGGAGCAGCACTTCACCGGCGGCCTCGATGTGCGTCGGGCCCTGCGGCTCGGTCAGCGCGACGCGGAAGGCCTTGCGCACCGCTTCCTGCACCTTTTCGACATTGGGAATGCTGTAGGCCCACTTGGTGATCGGGCGCATGAACGGGATCTGGTCCATGTCCTGCGTCGCATCGCGTTCGCGCATGACGCTTTCCTGCACGCCGCAGATGCTGATCACCGGCACGTTGCCGCGAAACGCGGCGCCGATGGCGGTGACGATGTTGGTCACGCCCGGGCCTTCAGTGGCGGTAACGACGGAGGGCTTGCCGGACGCGCGCGCAAAGCCGTACGCCATGAACGCGGCGCCCTGCTCGTGGCGCGTCAGGATGAAGCGGATCTGCGGCGTGTCGCGCAGCGCGTCGAGGATCGCGAGGTTCTGCGTGCCGGGAATGCCGAAGACGTGGTCGATGCCTTCGCGCAGCAAAGCGTCGACCAGCGCGCGCGCGCCGGTTGTCGTGTTGACCTTCTTGTGTTCGCTGGAATCCATTGCAATGCCTTTTCTGTGAAGTGCGGGTGCCCCGTGTCCATGAAAAACCACGGCCGGGGCCGGCCAGCCGGGTTGGATGTTGTGCTCCGTTGTTTTTATTGAATAATCGCTGTTGCGTGCGGTTTAAAAATTTCCATTCCCAGCCCCCGGTTCGCGATTTTACCTTCACTTTCACCCGGACTTTGAGCGGCGGCAGATTTGGCCCGAAGCGCGCATGCGCCGCAACCTTGGTACGTTCACGCAACGGAAGATTTGTGCAAATTGTGATCGTATGCATCGGGCACCGCAACGATTTTTGACCCAGGTCAACCCGCGCGGCACGGAGACGGGCATGCTTGAAAACCGTGAATCAGTGAAGCGTAAATCGTCATGCGCATCACCCGTCTTTCAGTCGACCAAGCTTTCGCCAGCCTGCACAGCGCGCGCGAGGGGCTTGCCGCCGCCGAGGCCGCGCGGCGGCTCGCCGAGTACGGACCGAATCGCGTGGAGGAGATCGCGCGCGAGCCGCTGTGGCTCAAGGGCGCGCGGCAGTTCACGCATTTCTTCGCGCTGATCCTGCTGGTCGCGGCGGGGCTCGCTTTCATCGCCGAGGCGTACGGGCCCGGACAGGGCATGGCCACGCTGGGCTGGGCGATCATCGGCGTGGTGGTGGTGAACGGCGCGTTCGCGTTCTGGCAGGAGTACCGCGCCGAGCGCGCGGTGGCGGCGCTGAAGGCGCTGCTGCCGCACGCGGTGACGGCGCGCCGCGACGGGGTTGCCGTGCAGCTCGAGACCGGGATGCTCGTCCCGGGAGACGTGATCCTGCTGCAGGAAGGCGACGACGTGCCTGCCGATTGCCGGCTGGTCGAAGGCCACGGCGTGCGCGTCAACATCGCGACCGTCACCGGCGAGTCGCTGCCGAAGGCGCGCATCGCCGATGCGGTCGAAGAGGACGACCTGCTCAGGAGCCGCAACGTGCTGCTCGCGGGCACGTCGGTGGTGTCGGGCGCGGCCACGGCGCTGGTGTTCGCGACCGGCATGCACACGGAGTTCGGCAAAATTGCGCATCTGACGCAGACTGCCGTCGCGCCGCCATCGCCGTTGCAGCAGGAAATCGTGCGGCTCTCAAGGCTGATCGCGCTGCTCGCCGCCGTGCTGGGCGTGGTGTTTTTCGCGATCGGGCAGATGCTCGGCCTCGGTTTCTGGGCGAACTTCCTGTTCGCCATCGGCATCATCGTCGCCAACGTGCCGGAGGGCCTGCTGCCGACGGTGACGCTGGCGCTGGCGATGGCGACGCAGCGCATGGCGAAACGCAATGCGCTGATCCGGCACCTGCCGGCGGCGGAGGCGCTGGGCGCGGCGACCGTCATCGTCACCGACAAGACCGGCACGCTCACCGAGAACCGCATGCAGGCGGTGAGCGTGCATTTTGCCGGCACCACGCGCGAACTCGCGACGCTCGACGCCGGCGGATGCGGCAGGCCATGCGCCGTTCTTCGAAGTTGCACGCCACTGCCACAGCCTGCGCGAAGTCGCGCGCAACGGCGTCCCGGTGCTGCTCGGTGATCCGATGGAAGTCGCGCTGGTCGGGATGGCCGAACGCGGCCTCGGCGGGCGCGCGCCCGTACCGCCCTGCGACGAGCTGCCGTTCGACGCCGACCGCAAGCGCATGTCCACCGTGCACGAAGGGCCGGCGGGCCGCGTGCTGTACTGCAAGGGGGCGGTCGAACAGGTGCTGCCGCTGTGCGCGCAGGTGCTCGCGGCGCAGAACGGCAGCGTTGCGATGAGCGAAGCGCTGATGCAGGAGTTTCTCGCGGCGCAGGAGGAGATGGCCGAGCGCGGCCTGCGCGTGCTCGCGCTCGCGTACCGCACGCTCGATGCCGGCGTGCCGCGTGAACAGTGGGAGACATCGCTCACGCTCGCGGGGCTCGTCGGGCTGCACGATCCGCCGCGGCCGGAAGTGCCGCAGGCCATCGCGACCTGCCGCGCCGCGGGCATCCGCGTGATCATGGTCACCGGCGATCATCCGCACACCGCGCGCGCGGTGGCGCGCGACATCGGGCTCGCAACGGCACCCGTGGTGATCGTCGGCGAGACGCTGTCGCGGCTCACGGTCACGCAGCTGCAGCTTGCGCTCGACGCCGAAGAAATCCTGTTCGCGCGGGTGACCGCCGATCAGAAAATGCGCATCGTCGAGGCGTTGAAGCGCAAGGGCCACGTGGTGGCCGTCACCGGTGACGGCGTGAATGACGCGCCGGCGTTGCGGCGCGCCGACATCGGCATCGCGATGGGCGTGGTGGGGACCGACGTCGCGCGCGGCGCGGCCGACATGGTGCTGCTCGATGACAATTTCGCCTCGATCGTCGCCGCGATCGAGGAGGGGCGGGCGGTGTTCCAGAACATCCGCAAGTTCCTCACCTACATCCTGACCTCGAACATCCCGGAGATCGTGCCGTACCTGGCATTCGTGCTGCTGCGCATTCCGCTGCCGCTGACCATCATCCAGATCCTCGCCGTCGATCTCGGCACCGATATGCTGCCGGCGCTCGGGCTGGGCGCGGAAAAGCCGGCGCCGGACATCATGCGGCAGCCGCCGCGCCGCCGCGACGAGCGGCTGATGAACTGGCCGCTGATGGCGCGCGCCTATCTGTGGCTCGGCATGCTGGAAGCGGCGGCGGCGATGGCGGCATTCTTTTTCGTGCTGGGCGATGGCGGCTGGCGCTACGGCGAAGCGCTGGCAGGCGGCGATCCGCTTTACCTGCAGGCGACGACGGCATGCCTGGCCGCCATCATCGTGATGCAGGTGGTGAATGTGGTCCTGTGCCGCGATCCGCGGGAAAGCCTATTCTCTGCGGCGCTGAAATATAATGCATTGATTCTATTTGGAATTTTGGCGGAGCTCGCGCTGATCCTCGCGATCGTCTACACGGCTCCCGGCAACGCGGCGTTCGGCACAGCGCCGATCGCGCTGGACGTGTGGCTCTTTATGCTGCCATTCGCCGCCGCCATGCTGGTGCTGGAGGAAGGCCGCAAATGGTGGGTGCGGCGTTGCACGCGATGATACGGCGGAAGACTATTCCGTGACGACGCAATTGCGCCCCTGCTGCTTGGCCTTGTACAGCAGATCGTCGACGTAACGGAAAATGGAATCCGTATCCTCGCCGTCGAACTGATGCACGCCGAAACTGCAGGTAATCTGCGGGACGGGGTCGAAGTCCGCCTCGGCGATAAGGGTTCTCAGGCGTTCCGCCAGCACGACGGCACGCGGGCGGTCGATGCCGGGCGCAACGATCAGAAATTCCTCTCCGCCGTAACGGGCCAGCAGGTCGACGCTGCGCAGTTCCTGCTGCACGATCTCCGCGATCCGGACCAGCACGCGGTCGCCTTCCAGGTGGCCGTGCGTGTCGTTGACCGTCTTGAAATGGTCGATGTCGAACATGACGACCGACAGCGCGGTGCCGTAACGGCGCGCCCGCTCGCTCTCTCTCTCCAGGATGGCGTAGAGGTGCCGCCGGTTGTAGGTGTTGGTGAGAGGATCCCGCTCGGTCATTTCCCGCAACCGTTCCTCGAAGCGTTTGCGCTCGGTGATGTCGTGGTTGACGATGACCGCGCCGACGATGTTGTCGTCCTCGTCGCGGATCGGCATCGCGGAGTTGAGAATGATCTTGCGCGTGCCGTCGAAGCACTCGATTTCCACTTCTTCGTCGATCGAGGTTTCCCCGGTCCTGATGGCGCGCGCCGCGGCCCACTCTTCCGGCTCGATGCGCTTGCCGGTGGCGACCCACCAGCCTTTGTACTCCCCGTATTGTTCGACGCCGACGTAGCGCGCACCGGCCCAGATGCGATGGCCGGCGGAATTGCCATAGAGGATTTTTCCGGTCTCGTCCAGGATCCAGACGCCGACCGGCAGGATATCCACCACATTGCGCAGCAGGTCGACGACGACCTAAAGGTGGCATCAGAAGTGGCGGCATCAGAATTTCTCCCGGTTGTGGGATTGCGCCTGCAAATGCCCGGAGCTGCGGTACGGCCGGCTGTCGCCGGAGGCCGTTCTCTCATGTTCGCGTCGACGCACGGCTGCGTCGTTGCGGGTGTGGGCTATCGGGTCAGGACGCCAGGTACATAATGCCACAACCAAAACCACCCGAGGGTGGATTTGCATCAGACGCGCAGGCCTGTCCAATATATGGGGTGCGAGCTCGACATGGCCGTGGTGGCCGGGCAGACACCGTTGGACCCGCAACTTGAATTTTCGATACCAGGCCACAAAGTGCAAGCCGAGTGGTTTCCCAAAGGCCCGCGTTCTGCGTGCGGCCGGCGGCGCCGCGCACGCGATCAGGCGTTGTGTTTGACCCAGGAGTCGCGCAGCGTCACGGCGCGGTTGAACACGGGCGCACCGTCGCGGGAATCATGCTGGTCGGCCACACAACACGCCGCAAGGCTTGTTGCGGCGCAGACTAATGTTGCGGTCAGCGCAACGTTATGTCGAAGCCAAAATACGCTTACGGCTGACCTGCCGGCTTGGTCCACGAATCACGCAAGGTCACCGCGCGATTGAAAACCGGTACGCCGGCTCGGGAATCCCGCAGGTCAGCCACAAAATAGCCATGGCGCTCGAACTGGAACCGCTCCTCCGCCTTCGCATTTCTTAGCGCCGGCTCGAGCTGCGCGGTGATGATTTTTTTCGAGTCAGGATTGAGGTCGAGCAGAAAATCGCGGTCGCCCGCGCCCGGATGCGCCGTCTTGAACAGGCGGTCGTAAAGCCGCACCTCTGCTGCATACGCATGCTTCGCGCTGACCCAGTGGATGTTGCCTTTGACCTTGACCTTGTCGGCGCCGGGCGTGCCCGACTTGGTGTCGGGGTCGTACTCGCAGTGCACGGCAGTGACGTTGCCCTGGGCATCCTTGTCGCAGCCGGTGCATTTCACGACATAGCCGTAGCGCAGCCGCACGCTGTTGCCCGGGAACAGCCGGAAATAACCTTTCGCCGGGGTTTCCATGAAATCTTCGCGCTCGATCCACAGCTCGCGCGAGAACGGCACGGCGCGTTTGCCGAGTTCCGGCTTCTGCGGATGGTTGGGCGCGTGGCATTCTTCTTCGCGGTCTGCGGGATAGTTGTCGATCACGAGCCTGACCGGATCGAGCACGGCGATGCGGCGCCCGGCGATTTCGTTCAGGTGCTCGCGCATGCAGTCTTCGAGCACCGAGTAGTCGATCCACGAATCGGACTTGGACACGCCGATGCGCTCGGCGAATAGGCGGAAACCCTCCGGCGTGTAGCCGCGGCGGCGCGCACCGGCGAGCGTCGGCAGCCGCGGATCGTCCCAGCCGGCGACGTGCTTCTCCTCGACGAGCTGGATCAATTTGCTTTTGGAAAGAACGACGTATGTGAGGTTGAGGCGGGCGAACTCGATCTGCTGCGGCAGCGGCCGCTGCAGCAGACCGCCCTCGGCGAGGCGCTCCAGCAGCCAGTCGTAGAACGGGCGCTGGTCCTCGAATTCCAGCGTGCAGATCGAGTGCGTGATGTTCTCCAGCGCGTCCTCGATCGGGTGGGCATAGGTGTACATCGGATAGATGCACCATTTGTCGCCGGTGCGGTGATGCGTGGCGCGCTTGATGCGATAGATCGCCGGATCGCGCAGGTTGATGTTGGGCGAGGCCATGTCGATTTTCGCGCGCAGCACCATGCTGCCGTCGGCATGTTTGCCGTCGCGCATTTCGCGGAATATCCGCAACGATTCCTGCGGCGGGCGGTCGCGCCACGGGCTGTTGGTGCCGGCTTCGGTCAACGTGCCGCGATTGGCGCGCATTTCCTCCGCCGTCTGCTGGTCGACATAGGCGTGGCCGGATTCGATCAGGTATTCCGCCGCCTGGTACATGAAGTCGAAGTAGTCGCTCGCGTAGTAGAGATGCGAGGTGCCGCCGCTCTCCCAGCTGAAGCCCAGCCAGTGCACCGCATCGATGATGGAATCGACGTATTCCTGTTCTTCCTTCTCCGGGTTGGTGTCGTCGAACCGCAGGTGGCAGACGCCGCCGTAATCGCGCGCGAGCCCGAAGTTGAGGCAGATCGACTTGGCGTGGCCGATGTGGAGATAACCGTTGGGCTCCGGCGGGAAGCGCGTGCGGATTTTCGCGGGATCGGCGGGCGCGCCCTTGTGGGCGCCGGCGGAACCGGGGCGGCCGCCCCAGGTGCGCGCAGCGTACTTGCCCGCCGCGAGATCGGCTTCGATGACGCTGCGGATGAAGTTCGAAGTCGACGCGGTTTCTCCGGGAGCGCGGGAGCCCGGCTGCGGCGCGGTTTTCCGGTTGTGGGTGGCGGGGGAGTCGGACATCGGGTTTTCCGGTAAACCGCTATTTTAGCTGTTACTCGGGCGCCTGCGCGCGTTGCGTCATGCCGTAGTCGCGCACGACGGCGCCGACGCGGATGCGGTAGTCGGCGAAAATGTCCTCGCGCCCGCGCTGCTGCGCCTCGCGGTGCCGGGTGTGCTCGCGCCAGCGTTTGACCGCGGCCTCGTCGCGCCAGAACGAGAGCGACAGGATCTTGCCTTCGTTGTAGAGGCTGGCGAAGCGCTCGACCGATATGAAACCGTCGATCTGTTCGAGTTCGGTGCGCAGCTGTTGCGCAATGGCGAGGTAATCCTGCTCGCGGCCCGGCCTGGGCTGGACTTCGAAGATCACGACATGCATGGGGTGCCTCCCTGGCGGTGAAAGCGTCTGCTCGAAACGTGCGATTGTAGTCTTGCGCGCTTGCCGGTTTTTCCCGGGGGCACAATCGGCTATTCTATAGTCCCGCATGAAATCCATAACCTGTGACGTGCTGAGACGGCTGGCCGACGGCGACTTCCATTCCGGCGAGGTGCTGGCGCGCGCGCTCGGCCTGTCGCGTGCCAGCGTCTGGCTGGCGGTGCGCGAGATCGGCGCTGCCGGCCTCGAAGTCTACCGGGTGCGCGGCCGCGGCTACCGCCTGGCGCAGCCGCTGTCGCTGCTGCAGCGGGAGGCGGTGCTGCGCGAGCTCGGCGCCGGATGCGGCGCATTTCAACATCGAGATTCTGGACAGCGCGAGTTCCACCAATACGCTGGCGATGCAGCGCGCGCAGCAGGGCGCGCCCGGCGGCCTGGTGATCGCAGCCGAGTGGCAGGAAGCCGGGCGCGGCCGGATGGGGCGGGCGTGGCACAGCGGCGTCGGCGGCGCGCTCACGTTCTCGCTGCTGTGGCGCTTCACGCAGGGCGCCGCGTTTCTCTCGGGGCTGAGCCTGGCGGTCGGCGTTGCGCTGATACGCGCGCTGAGGACGCTGGGCCTCGACGAGGCCGGACTGAAATGGCCCAACGACGTGGTGTGGCGCGGCGGCAAACTCGCCGGCATCCTGATTGAAATGCAGGGCGATATGCTGGGGCCGAGCGCAGCGGTGATCGGCATCGGCGTCAACCTGCGGTTGTCGGACACGGTGCGCGGCCGCATCGATCAGGCGGCAGCCGATCTCGAGACGGCGTGCGGCCGGGCGCTCGAGCGCAACCAGCTGCTGGCGCTGCTGCTGAAGGAGCTGTACCGGGTGCTCGAAGCGTTCGGGCGCGAGGGGCTGGCGCCGTTGCGCGCTGAATGGCAGCGGTATCACGCGCACCAGGACCAGACCGTGACGCTGATCCTGCCGGACGCGCGGCACGAGCAGGGATGCGCGCGCGGGGTGGCCGAAGACGGCGCGCTGCTGATCGAGACGCAGGCGGGCATCCGGCGCTATCACAGCGGCGAAATCAGCCTGCGGCCGGCGGATGCGCGGGCCATGCCGCGCGCGCCGCGACGCAAGGCGGGCGCATGAACATTCTGGCGATCGACGCCGGCAATACCCGCATCAAATGGGGCTGGTTCGACGGCGAGCACTGGGCCGGTCAGTCCTGGATTGCCAGCGCGCAGGCCGGCCAGCTCGGCGCCGCGCTCGCTGTAGTTCCGCCGCCCGACAAAATCGTGATCTCCAACGTCGCCGGCGGCGCGGTGCGGGAATCGATTTCCGCCGCGCTCGCGCCATTTCCCGCCAACCCATGCTGGATCAAAAGCGAGGCGCGGCAATGCGGCGTCACCAGCAGTTACGACGATCCGTCGCAACTGGGCTCCGACCGCTGGGCGGCGCTGATCGGCGCCTGGCACCTGTTCCGCGGCCCCTGCGTGGTCGTCAATGCCGGGACCACGCTGACTGTCGACGCGCTGTCGCACGAAGGCGTGTTTGTGGGCGGTTTCATCGTGCCGGGAGCGGACCTGATGCGCGAGTCGCTATCGCGCAATACCGCCCAGCTCGGACTGCAGGAAGGGCGCTTCACCTATTTTCCCGATTCCACGGCGGACGCCATCATGAGCGGCATCGTCAATGCGCTCGCCGGCGCGGTCGAGCGCATGCTGCGCTATATGGAGGAAAGCGGGCAGGCCGCGCCCATCGTCGTGCTGTCGGGCGGCGCCGCGCCGCTGCTCGCGCCCCGGCTTAACGCGCGGGTCGAGGTCGTGGATAATCTGGTGCTGGAAGGGTTGCTGCGCATTGCGCTAGGCCAATGAAAACGATGAACGGGAAAAAAAGATGAGGCTGCTGTTTCTGGTGCTGGTGCTGGCCAACGCCGTGTTCTATGCCTATGCCTTGGTGGCGCGGCAGCAGGATGGCGCCGCCGGCCGCATTGCGCTGCTGCAGATCAATCCGGAGAAGATCAGGATCGTCAGGGCGACGGGCAGCGCACCTTCCCAAAAGCCCAGGCCCGCCGCGCCGGCCAAGACCGTCGCGCCGCCGGCGTCCCCCGTGCCGGCCAAGACTGCCGGCCCGGCGGCGTCCCCCGTGCCCGCGGCCTGTCTCGAATGGGGGCTGCTGGCGGGCCCGGATGTGGCGCGCGCCGACGCTGCGATCGCCCGGCTCGATCTGCCGCAAGTCCTGGTGCAGCGCGTGGTCGCCGATGTCGGCGGCTACTGGGTCTACATCCCGCCGCTGAAGAACAAGGCCGAAGTCGACAAGAAAATCCGCGAGCTGAAGGGGTTGGGCGTGACCGATTTTTTTGCCGTGCAGGACCAGACCCCGTGGCGCAATGCGATTTCGCTCGGCATATTCAAGAGCGAGGATGCGGCGAAGAATTTTCTTGCCGGCATACGCGGGAAGGGTGTGCGCTCGGCAATCGTCGAACGGCGCGAGAATTTCCTGAAACAGATCGTGTATCTGGTGCGCGATCCGGGCGACCCGATGGTCGCCAAACTCGCCGAATTGCAGCGCGAGTTCCCCGGTACCGAGATCAAGGCAGTGGCCTGTCCCCCGGCCGATGCTGCCAAGGTTCCAGCTTCCAGTCAGACGAGTTGAACGATACCGCATCGTCAGGTTCCTGCTCCGGGAACGTCTGACGCCTGACCGGACCTTGCGGAATCCGGTTACGATGCCGACCGCTATGCCGCGTATCTACTTTTCCCTGTCAATTCCGGCCTTGTCCGAACTGGCATCCTTGCTTTTTGAGCGTCTTTGCCGGAGGGCCTGGAATGCTTGCGATCGAGGCGTCGTTATGCGGTAACATTTTGACACAAAAAGTTTGTCCCAACTTGACCGGCATCTGGTCTAATTTCATGGTTCAGGGGTATCGTGTCGAGCGCGGGACGCATGTGCAATGCCGCGACGTTCGGGCAACGCATCCCGCTCCGAGATTTCTTGGCAAGGCTTGAATCCAGTCACGAGTGATTTCATTCATACAGGCACGCACATGAGCGAGACGCCGGAAAACGAAAAACAAATCCGCGGGACACCCTTGAATAAAACCGGTTGGTCGCGATGGCGCTGGTTCGGCGTGCTCGCGCTCTGTCTGCTGATCGCCGGCACGGTGTTTGGCGTGAAGCAATGGAGCAGTGTCCAGCAGCAGCGCCAAAGCCGGCAGGCGGCCGGCGCCGCACGCGTGACTCCGGTGGTGGCGGCGCCGGCGAAGACGGGGAACCTCGATATTTTTCTTACCGGGCTGGGAACGGTGACGCCGCTCAAGACCGTGACCGTGAAAAGCCGCGTGGATGGCCAGTTGATGAGCGTGCTGTTCACCGAGGGCCGGATGGTGAAGGCGGGCGATCTGCTTGCGGAGATCGACCCGCGTCCGTTCCAGGTGCAGCTCACGCAGGCCGAGGGCCAGATGGCCCGCGACCGGGCCTTGCTCGACAATGCCAGGATCGATCTTGAGCGCTACCGCACTTTGCTGAAGCAGGACTCCATCGCCGAGCAACTGGTGGCCAGCCAGGAGTCGCTGGTGCGCCAGTACGAAGGCACCGTCAAGGTCGATCAATCGCAGATCGATAACGCAAAGCTGCAACTCACCTACGCGCGCATCACCGCACCGATTGCGGGCCGTCTCGGACTGCGCCAGGTGGATCCGGGCAACATCGTCCATGCGAGCGACGCGAACGGATTGGTCGTGATCACGCAGCTGCAGCCGGTCACGGCGGTATTTACGATCCCGCAGGACAATCTGCCCGGCGTAATGAAGCGCCTCCAATCCGGCGAACGACTGCCGGTCGAGGCTTTTGACCGGGAGCAGAAGGTAAGGCTTGCCACCGGCACGCTGATCACCGTAGACAATCAGATCGATCCGTCGACCGGAACGGTGCGTCTCAAAGCGCAGTTCCCGAACGAGGATGGCGGATTGTTTCCGAACCAGTTCGTGAATGTGCGCATGCTTATCGATACCCGCGAGGGTGTCACCATCATTCCCAGCGCGGCCATTCAGCGCGGTTCGGCGGGCGCGTTTGTCTACGTCGTGAACGCCGACCGGACCGTCTCGCTGCGACAGGTAAAAATCGGGGTTGTCGAAGGCGATAACGTCGAAATCACCGCGGGTGTCAAACCCGGAGAACAGGTGGTCGTGGACGGCACCGACCGCTTGCGCGACGGCGCTTCGGTGTCGCTGCCTGAAGCCGGCGGCCGCGCGGGTTCGCCTGGGGCGGCCAAGAAGGGACCCGGCAAGGGGTCCGGCAAGGGCAACCGCAAACGCGACAAGGGCGGCGAATAATGAATCCTTCCAGGCCGTTTATTTTACGGCCGGTGGCGACTTCGCTGATGATGGTCGCCATTCTGCTTGCCGGCGCCATTGCCTACCGCATGCTGCCCCTGTCGGCGTTGCCGGAAGTGGATTATCCGACGATCCAGGTCGTCACCTTCTATCCCGGCGCCAGTCCCGAGGTGATGACTTCGTCGGTGACCGCGCCGCTCGAGCGCCAGTTCGGGCAGATGCCCGGCCTCAAGCAGATGTCATCGACCAGTTCGGGCGGCGCATCGGTGATCACGCTGCAGTTCAGTCTCGAACTCGCGCTCGACGTCGCCGAACAGGAAGTGCAGGCGGCGATCAACGCCGGCTCGAACTTCCTTCCCCAGGATCTGCCCGCGCCGCCCGTCTACAACAAGGTCAATCCGGCGGATGCGCCGATTCTCACTTTGGGGATCACTTCGAAGACGATCCCGCTGCCGCAGGTGCAGAATCTCGTCGACACGCGGCTCGCGCAGAAAATCTCGCAGCTGCCGGGTGTCGGGCTGGTGACGATCAGCGGCGGCCAGCGGCCCGCCGTGCGCGTTCAGGCCAACCCCAAGGCGCTCGCAGCCAACAACCTGAACCTCGAAGACCTGCGCACCGTGATCGCCGCCGCCAATGTCAACCAGGCGAAAGGCAGCTTCGACGGTCCGAACCGCGCCTACACCATCGATGCCAATGACCAGCTGCGTTCCGCCGCCGAGTACCGCTCGATCATCGTCGCCTATCGCAATGGCGCTCCGGTGCATTTGTCCGACGTCGCCGATATTATCGATGATGCGGAAAACATCCGGCTTGCCGCCTGGATGAACGATGCGCCCGCCGTAATCCTCAACATCCAGCGCCAGCCCGGGGCGAACGTGATCGAGGTGGTCGACCGGGTGAAACGCCTGTTGCCCCAGCTTGCCGGCTCATTGCCGAAGGCCGTAGACGTGGTGTTCCTCACCGACCGCACGACCACCATCCGCGCCTCCGTCAAGGACGTGCAGTTCGAACTGCTGCTCGCCATCGCGCTGGTGGTGATGGTCATTTTCCTGTTTCTGCGCAATCTTGCCGCGACGCTCATCCCGAGCGTGGCGGTGCCGCTGTCGCTTGTCGGCACTTTCGGCGTCATGTACCTGGCGGGCTTCAGCATCAACAATCTCACCCTGATGGCGCTCACCATCGCCACCGGTTTCGTGGTCGACGACGCGATCGTGATGATCGAGAACATCGCGCGTTACATCGAGGAGGGCGAGCCGCCGCTGCAGGCGGCGCTCAAAGGCGCCGAGCAGATCGGGTTCACCATCATCTCGCTGACGTTCTCGCTGATCGCGGTGCTGATCCCGCTGCTGTTCATGGGGGAGGTCGTGGGACGCCTGTTCCGCGAGTTCGCCATCACGCTCGCCGTCGCGATCCTCATTTCGGCGGTGGTGTCCCTCACCCTGACGCCGATGATGTGCGCGCAACTGCTGCGGCGCACGCCCGAATCGGAGCAAAGCGCTTTTTACCGCGCGACCGGGCGCTGGTTCGACAGCGTGATCACGCGCTACGGCGCAATGCTCAACTGGGTGCTCGACCGCCAGCGCGCAACGCTGCTGGTGGCCATCGGCACGCTGGTCCTGACGGTGGTGCTCTATATTCTCGTGCCGAAGGGATTTTTCCCGCTGCAGGACACCGGCGTGATCCAGGGTATTTCCCAGGCGCCGCAGACGATTTCCTTTTCCGCGATGGCGGAGCGCCAGCAGGCGCTCGCGAAAGTCGTCCTGCAGGATCCGGCGGTCGACAGCCTGTCTTCCTTTATCGGCGTAGACGGCACCAATACGACGCTCAACAGCGGGCGCATGCTGATCAACCTGAAGCCGCAGTCGGCGCGCCAGGGCGACGTGGCCGCGGTGATGAGCCGTCTGCAGCCGAAGCTCGCGCAGGTCGAGGGCATCTCGCTCTATATGCAGCCGGTGCAGGATCTGACCATCGAGGACCGCGTAAGCCGGGCCCAGTACCAGTTCACCGTCGAGAGCGCGGATCCCGCGGAACTCTCGGTCTGGGTGCATCGCCTGATCGACCGGTTTTCCCGGTTGCCGCAGCTGGTGGACGTGACGAGCGATCTGCAGGATCAGGGATTGCAGGCGTTCCTCGCAATCGACCGCGATACGGCGGGCCGGCTGGGGGTCACGCCGGCGGCGATCGACAACGCGCTCTACAGCGCATTCGGGCAGCGCCTGATCTCGACCATCTTCACCCAGGCCAACCAGTACCGGGTCGTGCTCGAAGTGAAGCCCGAATTCAGCCGGGGACCCGAGGCATTGAAGGACATCTATGTGGCCTCCGCCTCGGGCGCGCAGATCCCCCTGAGCACCATCACCACGCTGCACGAACAGTCCGCTTCGCTGGCGATCAATCACCTCGGCCAGTTCCCGGCCGCGACCATTTCCTTCAATCTTGCTTCAGGCGTCTCCCTCGGCGACGCGGTGAAGGCGATCGAGGCGGCCGCACAGGAAGCCGGCGTGCCTCCGAGCGTGCAAACCGGTTTCCAGGGGGCGGCGCTGGTTTTCCGCGCATCGCTCGCCAACGAGCTGCTGCTGATCCTTGCGGCGATCGTCACGATGTACATCGTTCTCGGCGTGCTGTACGAAAGCTATATTCACCCCATCACCATACTTTCGACGCTGCCCTCGGCCGGGGTCGGCGCGCTGCTGGCCATGATGCTCGCGCGCACCGAGCTCGGGATCATCGCCGTCATCGGCATCATCCTGCTGATCGGCATCGTCAAGAAGAACGCGATCATGATGATCGACTTCGCGCTCGACGCCGAGCGCAAGGAAGGCAAGACGCCGCGCGAAGCGATTTACCAGGCGTGCCTGCTGCGCTTCCGTCCGATTCTCATGACGACCATGTCGGCGCTGCTCGCCGCCCTGCCGCTCATGCTCGGCACCGGCGTCGGCTCGGAGTTGCGGCACCCGCTCGGCATCACGATGGTCGGCGGCCTGATCGTGAGCCAGGTGCTCACGTTGTTCACCACGCCCGTCATCTACCTTGCATTCGACCGCCTGGCGCGGCGTTTTGAAGGCGGCGCCAGGCAAACCCGGCCCGACCCATCGCCGGAGGGCGGGCAACCGTGACTCTGACCGAGCTGTTCATCCGGCGGCCCGTTGCCACCACGCTGCTTGCTTTGGGCATGACGCTCGCCGGCGCGGTCGGCTTCAAGCTGCTGCCTGTCGCGCCGCTGCCCCAGGTCGACTTCCCGACCATTGCAGTACAGGCGCAACTTCCCGGCGCCAGCCCTGAAGTCATGGCCGCCACCGTGGCGACGCCGCTCGAACGGGCGCTCGGCCGGATCGCCGGCGTGACCGAGATGACGTCGTCCAGCGCGCTCGGCTCGACGCGCATCACGCTGCAGTTCGACCTCGACCGCGACATCAACGGCGCCGCCCGCGATGTGCAGGCCGCAATCAACGCCGCGCGCAGCCAGCTGCCGACGAGCCTGCCGAACAATCCCACCTACCGCAAGGTGAATCCGGCGGATGCGCCGATCATGATCCTCGCGTTGACGTCGGAAACGATGACGCAGGGCCAGATGTACGATGCGGCCTCGACGGTCCTCGCGCAGAAGCTCTCGCAGGTCAGCGGCGTCGGCCAGGTGACGGTGGGCGGGAGCTCCCTGCCGGCGGTGCGGGTGGAGCTCAACCCGACGGCGCTGAACAAGTATGGCATCGGTCTCGATACCGTTCGCGCGGCGCTTGCCGCGGCCAACGCGAACCGGCCCAAAGGCGCTGTCGAAGACGGCGACAGGCATTGGCAGATCTATGCCGATGACCAGGCCAAAAAAGCCGACCAGTATCTGCCGCTGATCGTGGCCTATCGCAATGGCGCCGCCGTGCGGCTCTCCGACGTGGCCGACGTCGTCGACTCGGTCGAGGATCTGCGCAACGCCGGCTCGGCCAACGGCAAGCCATCGGTGCTCATCATCATTTATCGGCAGCCCGGCGCGAACATCATCGAGACCGCGGACGCGGTGCGCGGTCTTCTGCCGTTGCTGCGCGCTTCGATCCCGAGCGCAATCGACCTGTCGGTGGTGCTCGAGCGCACCACCACCATCCGGGCCTCGCTGCACGAAGTGGAACGCACCCTCGTCATTTCGGTCGGGCTCGTGATTCTCGTCGTGTTCCTGTTCCTGCGCAATGCGCGTGCGGCGCTGATTCCGAGCGTCGCCGTGCCGGTTTCCCTGATTGCCACCTTCGGCGTCATGTACCTGTGCGGCTACAGCCTCGACAACCTGTCATTGATGGCGCTCACGATCGCCACCGGTTTCGTGGTCGACGATGCGATCGTGGTGCTGGAAAACGTGTCGCGCTATATCGAGAAAGGCATGCCGCCATACGAAGCCGCGATCAGGGGCGCGCGCGAGGTCAGTTTCACCGTGCTTTCCATGAGCCTGTCGCTGGTGGCGGTATTCATTCCGATACTGCTCATGGGGGGCATCGTCGGCCGGCTGTTTCGCGAATTCGCGGTCGTGCTGTCGGTGGCGATCATGGTCTCGCTTCTGGTGTCGCTCACCATGACGCCGATGATGTGCTCGCGGTTGCTGAAGCCGAAGTCCGAGCATCCTCCGGGGCGTTTCGCCCGTGCCAGCGAAGCAGCGTTCGAATGGGTTCTCGGCCGCTATCGGACGAGCCTTGCCTGGGCGCTGCGCCATTCGCTGTTCATGATGCTGCTGCTGGCCGCGACCGTGTGTCTCAACGTCTACCTCTACGTGATCGTGCCCAAGGGGTTCTTCCCGCAGCAGGATACCGGCCGCATGATCGGTTCGATCCAGGCCGACCAGGGCATATCGTTCCAGGCGATGCGCGGCAAGCTCTC
Organism: uncultured beta proteobacterium; assembly: GCA_963734595.1. Taxonomy (GTDB): domain Bacteria; phylum Pseudomonadota; class Gammaproteobacteria; order Burkholderiales; family SG8-41; genus CAKKQX01. The sequence continues at coordinate 314,534 of CAVTHV010000037.1, read as the reverse complement.
CGGGTTCATCCAGATCGTGCGCAGCGATCCCGCGGTAGAAAGCGTCGTCGGATTCACCGGCGGCAGCCGGCGCAATTCGGGCTTCATGTTCATCTCGCTCAAGCCGCTTGCCGAGCGCAAGGTTTCCGCCGCCCAGGTGGTCGCCCGCCTGCGTCCCAAGCTGGCACGGGTGCCGGGCGCCAATCTGTTCCTGGTGCCGGTCCAGGACATCCGCATCGGCGGACGGCAGAGCAATGCGGAATATCAGTTCACGCTCCAGGCCGACGAACTGGCGGACCTGCGAACCTGGGCGCCGCGGGTGCGGAGGGCCTTGGCGCAGGAGCCGAAACTCGCGGACGTGAACAGCGACCAGCAGGAGAAGGGCCTGCAGACGACGCTGGTCATCGACCGCTCTACCGCGTCGCGTCTCGGGATCACGGCGAAAATGATCGACACGACGCTCCATAATGCGTTCGGACAGGCCCAGGTCTCGACGATCTATTCGTCGCTCAACCAGTACCACGTCGTGATGGAGGTGGCGCCGCAATACTGGCAAAGCCCCGAAGCGCTGAAGGGCGTCTACATTGTCGCTCCGGGCGGCGCCCAGGTGCCGCTGTCGGCGATCAGCTATTACGAGCAGACCACCGGCCCGCTTGCGGTCAATCACCAGGGGCAATTCGCGGCGGAGACGATCTCCTTCAACCTGCCGCTCGGCGTGACGCTGGGCGACGCGGTGACTGTGATCAATGACGCCATGGCGCGCATCGGCACTCCGACCTCGATCCACGGCAGCTTTCAGGGCACCGCGCGCAGATTCCAGGCGTCTCTCGACAGTCAACCCTGGCTGATTCTCGCGGCGCTGGTAACCGTATATATCGTTCTCGGCATCCTGTACGAAAGCTATGTGCATCCGATCACGATTCTCTCGACGCTGCCCTCCGCCGGCGTCGGCGCGATCCTCGCGCTGATGCTGTTCCACAACGAGTTCAGCATCATCGCGCTGATCGGCGTGATCTTGCTCATCGGCATCGTGAAAAAGAATGCAATCATGATGGTCGACTTTGCGCTGGATGCCGAGCGCAGGCATGGCGCGCGCCCCGAGGAGGCCATCTTCGAAGCCTGCATGCTGCGTTTCCGGCCGATCATCATGACCACGCTGGCGGCGATGCTCGGTGCGCTGCCGCTCGCAATCGGCGGCGGCTATGGCGCGGAACTGCGGCATCCGCTGGGCATTTCCATCGTCGGCGGCCTGATCGTGAGCCAATTGCTCACGCTGTATACGACGCCTGTGATCTACCTGTATCTCGATCGCTTCAGATTGTGGTGTAAACGCGTCTTCTCGCGACGGACCGCCGACGCGGTATTGGAGGCTCGATGAAATTTCCTAAATTAAAAACGCTGGCGCTGGCCGCGGCGCTGGCGTCGCTGAGCGCCTGCACGGTCGGCCCCGACTATGTGCGTCCCAGCGTCGATGCGCCGGCGCAGTTCAAGGAAACGGGTAACTGGAAAGTGGCGCAGCCGCGCGACGATGTGAACCGCGGCAAGTGGTGGGAAATGTTCGGCGACGCAGAGCTCAACGCCCTCACGGAGAGCGTCGACATTTCCAACCAGAACCTGGCGGCTGCCGCAGCGCGTTTCCGCCAGGCGCAGGCACTGGTTGCGGCGTCGCGCGCAGGCTTGTTTCCGACTGTCGACGGCAATCTGTCGATCGTCAAAAACCGCTCGCCTTCCGGCGCGGTCGGCGGGACGACGGCGGGCCACATTGTCACGACCCGTACCGCGGGCGTCAGCGCCGCCTGGGATACCGACTTGTGGGGGCGCCTGAGCCGCACGGTCGAGGCGGACGTGGCGAGTGCGCAGGCGAGCGCCGCGGACCTCGCGGCGGCGCGCCTGTCCGCCCAGTCGGAACTGGCGCAGAACTATTTCCAGTTGCGGGTGCTGGACGTTCAGAGACAGTTGCTCGAAGATACCGTCGCCGCGTTCGGGAAGTCGCTGCAGCTGACGAAGAACCGCTACGCGGCCGGCGTGGTCGGCAAGGTGGACGTGGTGCAGGCGGAAACACAGCTGAAAAGCACCCAGGCGCAGGCGATCGACATCGGCGTGCAGCGGGCGCAGTTCGAGCACGCGATTGCATTGCTCATCGGAAAGCCGCCGTCGACGTTCGCGATCGAACGCAGACCGCTTACGGTGGCGATGCCGGCCATTCCTCCCGGCTTGCCTTCGGAGCTGCTGGAGCGCCGGCCTGACATCGCGGCCGCGGAGCGGCGCGTCGCGTCAGCCAACGCGCAGATCGGCGTCACCCAGGCTGCGTTTTTCCCGTCCCTGACGCTGTCCGGGGCCGCTGGATTCCGCGCCGCCGATCCGTCGGTTTGGTTTACAAGCCCCAGCTACTTCTGGTCGCTTGGCCCCGCGATCGTCCAGACGATTTTCGATGCCGGCCTGCGACGCGCGCAGACCGACCAGGCGATCGCGGCCTATGACGCGAGTGTCGCCGCCTACCGCCAGACGGTGCTGACCGCATTCAAGGAAGTGGAGGATAACCTTGCGGCGCTGCGCATCCTGGAAGAGGAGGCGCAGGTGCAGGATGAAGCGGTAAAAGCCGCGCGCGAATCATTCGCGCTGACCACCAATCAGTACAAAGCGGGAACGATCAATTTCCTCAACGTCGTGATCGTTCAGGCGGCACAGCTCTCGAACGAGCGGACCGCGGTGGGCATCCTCGGGCAGCGGCTGACGGCCGCGGTGCTGCTGGTGAAGGCCCTGGGAGGCGGCTGGCAGACGCCCGGGACAGGAATGGCCGCGACCGAACGGCCGTGAGGCGTGCTATTTCCGTTCGCGAATGGTATCGAGCAGTGCAGACGTCGAGCGATCGTGCGCGAACGGAATCGAGTGCACCGCGCCGCCCCAGTCCCGCACTTCTCGGGCGCCGACGATTTCTCCCGGCTTCCAGTCGCCGCCTTTCACCAGCACGTCGGGTTTTGCCGCGAGGATCAATCCGAGCGGCGTGTCTTCCTCGAACCAGGTCACCAGGCTCACCGACTCCAGCGCCGCAAGCACGGCCAGCCGGTCCGCGAGCGGATTGACCGGGCGGTCATCGCCTTTTCCCAGGCGCTTGACCGACGCATCGGAATTGACGGCGACGACGAGGCTCGCGCCCAGCGCGCGCGCCTGTGCGAGGTAAGTGACGTGGCCGCGGTGCAGGATGTCGAACACGCCGTTGGTGAAAACCAGCGGGCGGGCGAGCTGCGCGATGCGCGCGGCAAGCGCCTGCGGCGCACAGATCTTGGATTCGAAGGCGGGTGCGGGATACATGCGGGGTGAATGGCAAGGGGTAAGGTAAGCCCGCGTTGCGGGCTGCTGCCATTCACGGACTCAGTCGAGATACTCGAACAGCCGCACGACCCGCTGCACGCCGCCGGTGGTGCGCGCGATCTCGGTGGCGTCGGCGGCTTCCTTGCGCGTCACCAGGCCCAGCAGATAAACGATGTTGGCTTCGGTGACGACTTTGACGTGGACCACGTCGAATTTCTGGGCGTCGAGGAAACGCGCCTTGACCTTGGAAGTCAGGTACGAATCGTTGGCGCGCGCCGACAGCGAGCTGTTGCCGGCGATCCGGATTTCGTTGTCGACGCTGCGCACGTTTTCGACCGCGCCCGCGATTTTCCCGATTTCGGTCTTTCGCCGCGGCATCGGCGGCTTCTCCGGTGAGCAGCAGCATCCGGTTGTAGCTCGTGACGTTGATGTGGGCATCGCCGAACTTCTCGCCGATGCGGTTCGCAGCCTTGATCTCGATGCCCTGGTCTTCGGTGATGGTGCCGACCGTGCGGCGGTCATCAGCCATCACCGCGCCGGTGGCGGCGCCGCCGACCACGACTGCGGCGCAGCCGTGCAGCACCGGCAGCGCGGCAATTATCAATAACCCGATGATGTTACGCATTTATTCGACTCCCAGTAAAAGACAATCGATGGCATCGCACAGGCAGTGCAACATGAGCAGATGCACTTCCTGGATGCGCGCCGTGCTGGTGGCCGGAACGCAGATGTGGATGTCGGAAGGTAACAGGATCTCGCCCATATTGCCGCCATTTCTGCCGGTCAGGGCCACGACGCCCATCTGGGATTCGTGCGCGGCCTGGACTGCGGCGATCACGTTGCGCGAGTTGCCGCTGGTGGAGATCGCCAGCAGCACGTCATCGGCGTGACCGAGCGCGCGTACCTGTTTGGAGAATACCTGGTCAAAATCGTAATCGTTGGCGATCGAGGTCAGGGTCGAGGAATCGGTGGTAAGCGCGACCGCGGCAAGTCCCGGCCGTTCCATCTCGAAGCGATTGAGCAGCTCCGCGGAAAAATGCTGGGCATCCGCGGCCGAGCCGCCGTTGCCGCAGGCAAGAATCTTGCCATCGTGTTTGAGGCATTGCACCATGTGTTCCGCCGCCGCCGCAATGGGGCCGGCCAGCGCATCCATGCTTTGCAGTTTGAGATGTGCGCTCTCGGAAAAGTTCTCGCTGATGCGGCTGATCAGGTCCATGGGTGTGCCGGAAGGGAATGAGCGGCTATTCTACAGAGAGGGCCGCTCATTCGCCAAATGCATTTCTTATCCATTCGACCTGCGGCGGTTCGCCGCGAATCAGCACGGCATCGAAGCGGCACGGTGCGGTGCTCCGGCTGTGCGCGAGGAAGTGGCGTGCCGTGCGCAGCAGCTTGTCGCGCTTGTTCTGCGTGATGCTGGCCGCGGCGCCGCCGAAATTTTCGCTGCGGCGGCTTCTCACCTCGATGAACACCAGCGTTTTTCCGTCCTGCGCGACGAGATCGATCTCGCCGAAGCGGCAGCGGTAGTTGCGGTGCGTGATTTTAAGCCCCTGGCGCTGCAGGAATGCGGCAGCAAGCTGTTCGGCGGTCTCGCCTTTCATGGCTGTGCGGAGCCGTCGGGCACCAGCAGTTTGCCGTCGCTGAACTGCGCGACCGGGAGTTCGCGCACGAAGTGGTGGTTGCGGCCGAGCGTGATGTGCCCGGTCACGCCGTCGAGCGCGGTATCGGGCCGGTTGTTGAGCAGATTCTGCGCGATGCGAAAGGCATCGATGCCGAGCGCATACAGGCGGTCGAGGTCGATCTCGTCGCGATAATCCTGGCGCGGGTAAATCATCACCGCCGGGTGGTCGGGCTGCACCAGCCACGGCATGTCCACGAAACGGATGTTGCCCAGATCGAAGCCCGCCAGCGGCCCGGCGTTGCCGGGATTGACCTGCGAGGTGGCGTAAAGCGGCAACGGGTCGAGGTAGGAGCGCATCAGGCGCGCCTGCCGGAAATCGAGAGCAAGAAACGCCATGTCGGCGCCGCCGATGCCGACCGCCTGCCTGATGCGCTCGAGACCGTCGACATCGGCCGTGAACGCGTATTCTGCGACATGCCTGCCGCCAAGCCGCGTGAATTCCTCGACAAAAGCCTGGTGCATGCGCCGCAGCAGCGGCGTGTCGCCGTTGATGGTGACGGCATTGCGGCGGCCTTCCTTGAACGCGAGTCGCGCGACCTGGCGCGCCTCGGCTTCGATCTGCAGGCTCAGGGTATAGAGATTGGGGGGCATGGTGCTGCGGTCGTCGGGAACATTGAGGGCGAGTGTCGGCACGGCAACGACATCGCTCGCCGCCAGCGCGGTGACCGCGTCCCGAGTCAGCGGGCCGACCACGACGCGCGCTCCGGCGGCCAGTGCCTGGCGATAGCCGGTGATCACATTCTGCGGGTCACCGGTGACGGGATAGACGCGAATCGGCAACGGCGACCATCCCTGCGTTTTGGCCGCGGCCAGGAACCCGGCGTTCACCGCCGCGGCGGGCCTGGCGAATCGTTTTGAATTGACCGGCAGCAGCAACGCGACATGAGGAATTGCGGTGACCGGTTCCGCCTGGGTCGCCGCCCCGGCCGGCGGCCGGGCGGGAACGGCTTCGCTGGCCATGGCGGTGACGCCACCGTATAGTGTCGCCATCAGCAGCCAGACCAAGAACCAGCGATGGGAAATGCCGCAGCGCATCGGGAAGCCGGCGGGGAATCAAAGCCGACATTATATGTAGTTGCCACCCCGATAGGGAATTTACGCGACGTCAGTCTGCGCGCGCTCGACATCCTGAAAAGCGTGGACGCGGTGGCGGCGGAAGACACGCGCGTCACCGCCAGGCTGCTCAATCATTACGGCATCGCCAAAAAGATGATCGCGCTGCATGAGCACAACGAGAAGCGCGTGGTGCCGCAGGTGCTCGCACTGCTTGCGGCAGGCCGCTCGGCGGCGCTGGTCAGCGATGCCGGCACGCCGGCGATTTCCGATCCCGGCGCACAACTGGTCGCCGCGGCCATCGATGCCGGGTTCCGGGTTACGCCGATTCCCGGCGCCAACGCCGCGGTAACCGCGTTGTCTGCAGCCGGGCTCGCCGCCCCGCATTTCCTGTTCTACGGATTTCTGCCGGCGCGCGCGGCCGAACGCAAACGCGAGCTGGCGGCGTTGCGGGGGCTGCCTTACGCGCTGGTCTTTTACGAGGCGCCGCATCGCGTCGCGGACTGTATCGCGGATCTTCACGCTGCGTTCGGCGATGCGCGCCGCATCGTGATCGCGCGCGAGCTGACCAAGATGTTCGAGACGATACACGCGTGCCCGCTGGCCGAGGCTGCCGCCTGGATCGAGGGCAACGCCGACCGTCGCAAAGGCGAGTTCGTGCTGATCCTCGAGGGCCAGCCGGTGCCCCGCAGCGGCGATGATCAAACCCGGGCGCAGAAAGTGCTCGAGATCCTGCTCGCCGAGGTGCCGCTCAAGCAGGCCGTGGCGCTGGCGACGAAAATCACCGGGGGCAAAAAAAACGAGCTGTACGAGCTTGCGCTCAAGCTCAAGGGTGATCAGTGAACAGAGAATGGTGAGAAAGGCAAATCACGCATTAATCCGTTTACCGGCTGCCGTTTACCGTTTACTCTAATAAACATGAAAAAGGTCACCATTACCCGTCCCGACGACTGGCATCTGCACCTGCGCGACGGCGACCCTATGCGGGCGGTGCTGCCGGACACGGCGCGTCGCTTCGCGCGCGCGATCGTGATGCCGAACCTGAGGCCGCCGGTGACGACCACCGCGCTGGCGCTGCAATATCGCGATCGCATTCGTGCCGCCCTGCCCGAAGGCAGCAGCTTCGAGCCGTTGATGACGCTTTACCTCACCGACAACACGCAGCCCGGGGAAATCGAGAAAGCGCGGCGCAGCGGTGCGGTGCATGCCGTCAAGTATTACCCGGCGGGCGCGACCACCAATTCGGATTCGGGGGTGACCGATCTCGGCAAATGCCAGGGTGTGTTCGAGGCGATGGCGGAGTGCGGCATGCCGCTCCTCGTGCACGGCGAAGTCACCGATCCAGCCGTGGACATATTCGATCGCGAGCGGGTTTTTCTCGAGCGGCTGCTGGCGCCGCTGATCGAACGCTTTACAAAATTGCGGGTCGTGGTCGAGCACATCACGACGCGCGAAGCGGCAAATTTTGTTGCTTCGGCACCGCCGCGCATAGCGGCGACGATTACCGCGCATCATTTGCTGCTCAACCGCAATGCACTGTTCGCCGGCGGCCTGCGCCCGCATCACTACTGCCTGCCGGTGCTCAAACGCGAGGAGCATCGCCAGGCGCTGCTGGAGGCGGCAACCAGCGGCAACCCCAAGTTTTTTCTCGGCACCGACAGCGCGCCGCATGCGCGCCACACCAAGGAAGCGGACTGTGGTTGCGCGGGCATTTACACCGCGAATGCCGGTATCGAGCTTTACGCTGAAGCTTTCGACGGGGCCGGCGCGCTCGACCGGCTCGAAGGTTTTGCCAGTCAGTTCGGGGCGGATTTCTATCGCCTGCCGCGCAATGCCGGCGCGATCACCCTGGTGAAGGAGGCGTGGAACATGCCGGAAGAACTGCCATTTCACGCCGACAAACTGGTGCCATTCCGCGGCGGCGGCAGCGTAGCCTGGAAAATCGCGTGACCCTGTTGCGCGTGCCGTCAACGCGTTAAGCACGCAATCGTTATTCTGATCATCTTTATTGCAATCACGGTATTTTGAGCGACTCGTCGCTTCACCAATTCGATCTGGCGCTGCCGCAAGGCGATCTGTGGATTTTCGGCTACGGTTCGCTGATGTGGGATCCGGGTTTTACCTATGCCCGGTCAAGCGCGGCACTGCTGCGCGGCTATCACCGGGCTTTCTGTGTCTATTCTCACCGCTATCGCGGCACACCCGAGCAGCCCGGCCTGGTGCTGGGGCTCAATCGCGGCGGCGCCTGCCGCGGCATTGCCTATCAGGTCGCGCGCCGCCAGACCGAGCGCGTGCTGGAGCACCTGTGGCTGCGCGAGATGCCGCGGCGCACCTATCGTCCGCGCCTGGTGCGGATCGATATTGCCGGCGAACGCGTGCAGGCGCTCGCCTTTATCGCCGACCCGGCGCACCCGAGTTATGCCGGGCGCCTGTCGCTGGAAGAAACGGCTGCCCTGATTGCGCGCGGCGTCGGCGCGCGCGGCGCCAATATTGAATATCTCGTCAACACACTCCGCCATCTCGAAGCGCTGGGCGTGCGCGATCCCGGGCTGCGCAGGATCCATTCGGCGGTGGAAAAGCTTAAGAGCCCCTAACATAATGAAACACGTGTGCGTTGCTGCCAAAATTGGTGCTGACGCGAAGGGTGGCGCAGAGCATATCGCGAATATGGTCAAGCCGGCCGACAAAGTCAGCGCCGGTTTTGGCTGCAACCCTTTGGGCTGGCACGAGTTTTGGCCCATGGCATTGTCGCTCCCCTTGCCAATATTCGCGATATTGGCTGCGGCGAGCTTCGCGCCCTGAGCCAAAATCGTGCCAGCGCATCACGCGTTTCATTATGTTAGGGACTCTAAGGCGCGCACATCCTGAGCACGCCATGGCCGCGGCCTCATCACTCCGGTGATCGCCCCGGCAAATGATAGAATGCGCATGAAGCTGGCTAGGCAGCCGCTGCATGTTTTCGGACATGCAGAGGAAAGTCCGGGCTCCACAGGGCAGGGTGACGGCTAACGGCCGTCCGCTATAAGGCGAAGGCGCAGGTCTTCGACGAAGGCGAGGAACAGGGCCACAGAGACGAGTCTTGGTGCGCAAGCATCAAGGGTGAAACGCGGCAACCTCCACCCGGAGCAACACCAAATAGGCAGGCGATGACGCGGCCCGTCGAGCCTGCGGGTAGGTGGCTTGAGCCTTGGAGCAATCCAGGGCCTAGAGGAATGGCTGTCCACGACAGAACCCGGCTTATCGGCCAGCTTCACTTTTCCTTTCTGATGTTGCTCTTCCGCAACATCTATTTTTTCTAATTTCCTGATTTATAAGCTTAAAAATATTTAAAGTGTTACTTGTAGTTTGTGACTTATCGTCATGTTTTTGCGATTTAATTAAGAACTCGCGAAAAGCTCATATCGGCCTGAATTATCTCTCATAAGTCGTTGTCATAAAAAAGAAAATGCGAATTCCCCGCTTGACCCACTAATCCGTTTTTAATATAGTGGGTGAAAGTGGTAGAAAGTGGGAAAAAGACTGGCTTTCCGCAGGAAAGCGCTCTTTCCCGCAGCCCAAGGGGGATTTGTGTTTCGCGGTATTGCGCAACTCAATCTGGATATCAAAGGCCGGCTGACAGTGCCCTCGCGGCACCGCGATAGCCTGCTCGAGCGTTGTGGCGGGCATCTCGTGATCACCGCGGATGCCGATCGTTGCCTGCTCATCTATCCGCTTCCCGACTGGGAACTCATCCAGCAAAAACTCGAGAGTTTGTCGAACCTCGATCCGCGCGTGCGCGAACTGCAGCGGCGGCTGATCGGTTTCGCTGTCGACGTCGACATGGACGGCGCGGGGCGCCTATTGATTTCGCCGGAGTTGCGTCAATTCGCCCAACTTGAAAAAAACGTGGTGCTGGTCGGGCAGGGCAGGAAATTTGAATTGTGGAATCACGAGAACTGGGAGCAGCTGATAGACAGAGCCGGCGGTTTTGGTGCGGGCGGACTGCCGTCCGAGCTGGAGGGATTCTCCTTGTGAGCGTGGGCTCACATGCCACGGTCCTGCTGGAGGAAGCGGTTGACGGATTGAATGTGCGCGCGGACGGCATCTACGTCGATTGCACGTTCGGTCGCGGCGGGCACAGCCGGCTGATACTGGCGCGGCTGGGAGAAGGAGGGCGCCTTATTGCGATCGATCGCGATCTGGACGCAGTCAGAGCGGGAGGAGAAATCGGTGACAGGCGCTTCTCGGTCGTGCACGGCACTTTCGGGCAATTGCGCGAAATTGCGGCGCGCGCAGGGAGTCGCGCGGCGTGGACGGCATCCTGCTCGATCTCGGCGTGTCATCGCCGCAACTCGATAACGCGGCGCGCGGCTTCAGCTTCCGTTACGACGCGCCGCTCGACATGCGCATGGATGCGAGCCGCGGCATCACCGCTGCGCAATGGCTTGCACAGGCAACCGAATCGGAAATCCGGGAGGTAATAAAAAATTATGGCGAAGAACGGTTTGCTAAACAGATTGCAGCAGCGATTGTTGCGGCTCGAGCACGGGGGCCTGTTGACACCACACGACAACTTGCCGCGCTCGTGGCAAAAGCCGTACCCACGCGCGAGCCACGCCAGGATCCGGCGACGCGTACGTTTCAGGCTCTACGGATTCACATCAATCAGGAGCTTGAGGAGTTGTCGCTAGCCTTGCCGCAATGTGTCCGGCTGCTGGCGCCCGCGGGGCGCCTGGTGGTGATCAGTTTTCATTCGCTAGAGGATCGTATCGTCAAGCGTTTCCTGCGTGACAACGCACAAGCCGACCACCTGCCGGCGCGCCTGCCGGTCAGGGCGAGAGATATCGCGCCGGCGCCGCTCAAGTTGATCGGCCGCGCGCAGCGTCCGGCCGCGGAGGAAGTCGCAGCCAATCCCCGCGCGCGCAGCGCCGTGATGCGCATCGCGGAACGGACTGCCGGCCGCGCCGATCTTGCGGGAGCGGCAGCGTGAGCCGCCAGCCCTGCGCAGCCGCAGGACTTGCGCGCACCCGGCTGCAGGTGAAGCGATGATGGTCCGGCTCAACCTCACGTTGCTCGCCATTCTCATCGCCTGCGCATTGTCGCTGGTCAGCTCGCAGAACAAGGCGCGCAAGCTTTATGTCGAGCTGCAGAAGGAACAGGAGCTTGCGAAGCAGCTCGATGTCGAGTGGGGCCAGCTGCAACTCGAACAGAGCACGTGGGCGATGCACGGGCGCATCGAAAAGATCGCGATCCAGCAACTCAATATGAGCGTGCCGTCCGCCACGCGCACCCAGGTCGTGCCGGCGGCCGCGGAAAGCAGGCCGTGAACACCGCCACCGCTCCCCAGGTGCTCCGGCTTCAGGCATGGCGCTCGCGCCTGCTGCTCGCGGGCCTGCTGTTGTGGTTTGCCGCGCTCGCCGTGCGCGCGCTTTACCTGCAGGGGCTCCACAATGGTTTCCTGCAGCAAAAAGGCGAATCGCGCTACACGCGCGTGATCGAAATCAGCGCCACGCGCGGCATGATCGTCGACCGCAACAACGAGCCGCTGGCAATGTCCACCCCTGTCGAATCCGTCGCGGCAAGCCCCGCAGACATCGAGATCACGCAGCAACAATTGCAGGCGCTGGCAAAACTGCTGGAGATGGACGCCGCCGAAGTGAAAAAGAAGCTCGCCGACCGCCAGCGCGAATTCGTGTTTCTCAAGCGCCAGCTGCCGCCGGAGCAGGCGGCGAGGGTGGTCGAACTCGGCATCCCCGCGGTTTTTCTGCAGCGCGAATATCGCCGCTACTATCCGGCAGGCGAAGTAACGGCGCACCTGATCGGCTTCACCGGGGTCGACGATGAAGGACAGGAAGGGCTCGAACTCGCTTTCAATGGATCGCTTGCCGGCAAAGCCGGCAGCCGCCGTGTGATCAAGGACCGCCTCGGGCACATCGTCGAGGACGTCGAAAGCATACGTCAGCCGCAGCAGGGGCAGGCGCTCAAACTGTCGATCGACAGCAAGATCCAGTATCTCGCATTCCGCGAGCTGAAAGCCGCGGTCGCCATGCACCGCGCCAAGGCCGGCGGCATCGTGGTGCTCGACGCGACCAGCGGCGAGGTGCTGGCGATGGCGAATCTGCCGTCCTACAACCCCAACAACCGCGGCAAGCTCGAAGCCCGGCGCACCCGCAACCGCGCGGTGACCGACATCTACGAGCCCGGTTCGACCCTGAAGCCGTTTACCATCGCCGCCGCGCTGGAAGCCGGAGAGGTCAAACCGGAATCGGTGATCCAGACTGCGCCAGGCCGCATGGCGATAGGCAACCGCGTGATTCACGATGCCCACGCGGAAGGGGCGTTGACGGTGGCGCAGGTCATCCAGAAATCGTCCAACGTCGGCGCTGCGAAAATCGCGCTGGGTTTGCCGGCGCAAACGATGTGGAACATGTTCTCGGAGGTGGGTTTCGGCGCGCTGCCGCACTCGGGTTTTCCCGGCGAAGTCTCCGGCAGGCTGCGCGCCTACAAGACGTGGCGGCCGATCGAGCAGGCGACCATGGCGTACGGTCACGGCATCTCGGTCTCCCTGCTGCAACTCGCGCGCGCTTACACCATATTCGCGACCGACGGTGAACTGGAACCGGTCACGCTGCTCAAGCGCGATCTGCCGGCCGGGGCCACGCGGGTGATTTCGCCCGCGACCGCGCAGGCGGTGCGCCGGATGCTGGAAATGGTGGTGCAGCCTGGCGGAACCGCTCCGCACGCGCAGATTGCCGGCTACCGCGTCGCCGGCAAGACCGGCACCGCGCACAAGCTTGAAGGCAGAGGTTATGCCGCGAATAAATACATCGCATCGTTCGTCGGGTTCGCCCCGGCATCTCATCCCCGGCTGGTGGTCGCGGTGATGATCGACCAGCCTTCGGACGGTCAGTACTACGGCGGTACCGTGGCCGCACCCGTGTTCAGCCGGGTGATGGCGGGGGCGCTGCGCATGCTCGCCGTGCCGCCCGATGCGCCGCTCGACAACGTCGTGCTGCCGCCGCCCGGCACGCCGGAAATCAAGGAGGAGGTCTGATGCCGGCCGCGAGAGGCGCGCGACACTCCCGATTCAGCCTGCGCGCCATCGACGGGCTTGGCGTCAAAAGACTCACCAGCGACAGCCGGCGGATCAAGGCCGGAGACACTTTCGTCGCGTACCCGGGGGAGACCCGCGACGGCCGCGAATTTATCCCGCAGGCGATTGCGCGAGGCGCGGCGTCGGTGTTGTGGGATGACAGTGGCGGCTTTGCGTGGAACCCGGCATGGCGCGCTGCCAATCTCGGCGTGCCCAATCTGCGCCGGCGTGCCGGCGAGGTCGCGAGCCATGTCTACGGCAGGCCGAGCTCGAGGTTGTGGATGATCGGCATAACCGGCACCAACGGCAAGACCTCGTGCAGCCAGTGGATCGCGCAGTCCCTGACCCGCCCCGGCCGCAGATGCGCGGTGGTCGGAACGCTGGGCTGCGGTTTTCCGGGAGCGCTTGAAGCCTCGATCAACACGACACCGGATGCGGTGTGGCTGCACGGTGCGTTGAGCGATTTTCTCAGGCGCGGCGCGCGCAGCGTCAGCATGGAGGTGTCGTCCCACGGCCTGGCACAGCACCGCCTCGCCGGCGTCGAGTTCGACGTCGCCTTGCTCACCAACGTCACGCGCGATCATCTCGACTACCACGGCACCATGCGCAGCTACCGGGCGACGAAAGCAAAACTCTTCAGATGGCCCGCACTCGGCTGCGCGGTGCTCAATTTCGACGACGGGCTCGGCGCCGAGCTTGCCGCACGCCTGCCGCACCGTGACCTGCGCGTCATCGGCTACGGCTTCGGCCGTCCGCCGCGGGCGCGCGGGCTCGCGCGCGTGCAGGGCAGGAATCTGCGCGTCGGCCCCGACGGCCTGTCGTTCGATGTGACGACGCCGTGGGGTTCGGCCTCGCTCGAGAGCCGGCTGATCGGCCGCTTCAACGCGGCCAATTTGCTGGGCTCGCTCGCCACGCTGCTCGCCAGCGAGATGAGCCTGGATGATGCAGTGAACGCGCTGCAGCGGGTCAAAGCGGTGCCGGGGCGCACCGAGCGCTACGGCGGCGGGCGGCGGCCGCTGGTCGTCGTCGATTATGCCCATACGCCGGATGCGCTCGAAAAGGTCCTGACGGCAATGCGCGAGCTGCTGGGTCCGGGGGTTCAGGGCTCGGAGTCGAAAGGACGCAAGCGGCCGGCAGGTACTCAACCGGCAACTTCCAACCCGAAACTGATTTGCGTGTTTGGTTGCGGCGGCGACCGGGATCGCGGCAAGCGGCCGCTGATGGGCGGTGTCGCAAGCCGTCTTGCCGACCACGTGATCATCACCAGCGACAATCCGCGCAGCGAAGATCCGTTCGCAATCATCGTCGATGTCCTGGAAGGCGTGGAGGCCGAGTGCGCCGTCGTCCCCGACCGCGCACGGGCGATACGGCAGGCAGTCGCGGCAGCGCGCCGCGGCGATATCGTGCTGATCGCCGGCAAAGGCCACGAGCTCTACCAGGAAATCGGCGGGACCAGGCGTCCGTTCAGCGATGCCGGGGCGGCACAGGCTGCATTGAGGGGCAGATGACGATGATGGGAATCGCCGAGGCGGCGCGCGCGCTGGATGCCGGAATACGCGGCAGCGACGTTGCCTTCGACGGCGTCAATACCGACAGCCGCGCCGTGAAGCGCGGCGACCTGTTCGTCGCGCTCAAGGGCGAGCGTTTCGACGGTCATCGTTTCGTGGCCCAGGCCGCGGCAGCCGGAGCGGTGGCCGCCATGGTGGAGGACGCGGGGTCCGGGATCCGGGATCCGGAGATCAAGCTGCCTCTGATCGTGGTCAGGGACACGCGGCTCGCGCTGGGCAGGCTCGGCGCCTACTGGCGCAGAAAATTCACGATGCCGCTGGTGGGTCTGACCGGCAGCAGCGGCAAGACCACCGTCAAGGAAATGCTGGCCCTGATATTGCGCGAGGCGGCGGGCGCCGGATCCCGGATCCCGAATTCCGAATCCTGCGTTCTGGCCACGCGCGGCAATCTCAATAACGACATCGGCATGCCGCTGATGCTGCTCGAGCTGCGCCCCGAGCACCGCTATGCGGTGATCGAGATGGGCATGAATCACGCGGGCGAGATCCGCTACCTCGACGCAGCTAGCCGCGCCGGACGTGGCGCTCGTCAACAACGCCGGCCGCGCCCACCTCGAGCACCTCGGCTCGGAGGAGGCGATCGCGCGGGCCAAGGGCGAGATTTTCGAAGGCCTCGGGAGCCGGCGGCGTGGCGGTGATCAATGCCGACGAACGCTACGCTCCGCTGTGGCGCGAGCTCGCCGCCGGCAGAAAACAGCTTGAATTCGGACTCGAAAAGCCAGGCGGCGGTCACCGCCACCTACCAGCTGCGCTACCTGGAAAGCGAAATCGTGGTGAAAACACCGCGGGGCGAAGCGGGTGCCACGCTCAAGGCGGGCGGGCTGCACAACGTGAAAAACGCGCTCGCCGCAAGCGCGGCTGCTGCTGCGCTCGAGGTGGCGCCGCGCGTGATCGCAGCAGGCCTTGCCCGGTTCACCGGAGTCAAGGGGCGGCTGCAGAAAAAATCGGGTCTGCACGGCGCGACGCTGATCGACGATACCTACAACGCGAATCCGGAGTCGGTGCGCGCCGCGATTGCGGTGCTCGCCCAGGCGCCGGGCACGACGCTGCTGGTGCTGGGCGACATGGGCGAACTCGGCCCCGGCGCGCCGGCATTGCACGCCGAAGCCGGCGCGTATGCGCGCGAAGCGGGCATCGACCGGCTGTTCACGCTCGGCGACCTGTCCGCGCGCGCCTCCCTCGCCTTCGGCGACAATGCGCGCCATTTTTCCCGCATCGAGGATCTGCTGGCGGAGATCGAGAACGTGCTGGCTCCCGGCGTCACGATGCTGGTCAAGGGATCGCGCTTCATGCAGATGGAGCGCGTGGTCCGGAGTTTCGAGCTTGCGGCCGACATCCAGCCGGCGGGACATGGATAAGCGATGCTGCTAGAACTTGCACAGTGGCTGGCAAAGGACATCCGCGCGTTCAACGTGTTCAATTACATCACGCTGCGCGCGGTGCTGGCCTGTCTTACGGCGCTGGGCATCACGTTTCTGGTCGGGCCGGTGATGATCAGGAGGCTGACCTCGTACAAGATCGGGCAGGCGGTGCGCAGCGACGGCCCGCAGTCGCATCTGTCGAAAGCCGGCACGCCGACCATGGGCGGCGCGCTGATACTGGTTTCGATCATCGTCACGACCCTGCTGTGGGTGGATTTGCAGAACCGCATCGTCTGGATCGTGCTGTGGGTGACGCTGGGTTTCGGCGCGATCGGCTGGATCGACGACTACCGCAAGGTCGTCGCGCGCAATCCGAAAGGGCTGTCGGCCAAAGCGAAATTTTTCTGGCAGTCGGTGATCGGCGTCGCCGCCGCCTGCTACATCGCATACTCGACCCATCTGCCGGCGCAAACCGAGTTTATCGTGCCGTTTTTCAAACAGCTTGCCTACCCGCTCGGCGCGCTGGGGTTCATCGTCACGACCTATTTCGTGATCGTCGGCACCAGCAATGCAGTGAACCTGACCGACGGGCTCGACGGGCTGGCCATCCTGCCGACGGTGATGATCGGCGGGGCGCTGGGCATCTTTGCCTATGTCGCCGGCAACGCGGTGTTTTCGAAATATCTCGGCTTCCCGTTCATTCCCGGCGCCGGCGAGCTCACCGTGTTCTGCGGCGCGATCGCGGGCGCCGGGCTCGCGTTTCTGTGGTTCAACGCGTATCCGGCGGAGGTCTTCATGGGCGACGTCGGCGCGCTCGCGCTGGGCGCCGCGCTCGGCACCATCGCCGTGATCGTGCGGCAGGAAATCGTCCTGTTCATCATGGGCGGCGTGTTCGTGGTCGAAACGCTGTCGGTGGTGCTGCAGGTCGCCTCGTTCAAGCTCACGGGAAAACGGATTTTCCGCATGGCGCCGCTGCACCATCACTACGAGCTGAAGGGCTGGAAGGAAAACCAGGTCGTCGTGCGCTTCTGGATCATCACCATGATGCTGGTGCTGATCGGCCTGTCGACGCTGAAGCTGAGATGAAATGCGACATGAACCGCAAAGACGCAAAGGCACGGAGGAATCGCAAAGAAAAATCAGTACGTTTTCTCTTTGCGGAATCTTTGCGTCTTTGCGCCTTTGCGGTGAAGGGTTTTTGTTGATGCTCGATTTCGGGGGCAAAAAAGTGCTGGTGCTGGGGCTCGGTGATACCGGACTGTCGATGACGCGCTGGCTGACGCACCACGGCGCAACGGTGCGCGTCGCGGACACGCGCGCGGACCCGCCGCACGCCGCGTTGCTCGCGCGTGAGTTGCCGCAAGTCGCGGTGACCACGGGCGCTTTCGGGGAGCAGGATTTTCACGGCGCAGATCTGATCGCGATCAGTCCCGGCATCGACCGCCGCGAGCCGCCGGTGGCAGACGCCGTCAGGCGCGGCGTGCCGGTGGTCGGTGACATCGAACTTTTCGCGCAAGCGCTTGCGACACTGGACACTGGACACTCGACGCCCGGCGCGCCAAAGGTGCTTGCCATCACCGGATCCAACGGCAAGAGCACGGTCACGGCAATGGCCGGCGACATGTGCCGCGCCGCGGGACTCGGCACGGTGGTTGCAGGCAACATCGGTCTGCCGGTGCTGGATGCGTTAACGGCGATCGAGGACGAAGGCACGATGCCGCAGGTATTCGTGCTCGAACTCTCGAGCTTTCAGCTGGAAAGCACGTACGGGCTCAGGCCCGCGGCGGCCACGGTGCTCAACCTCTCCGAGGATCACATGGACCGCTACGCCGGCATGGCGGATTACGCGGCGGCCAAGACGCGCATCTTCGCCGGCGACGGCGTGCAGGTGCTCAACCGCGATGACCGCTGGAGCCTGGGTATGGCGCGAGCGGACCGCGAGGTTGCGACGTTCGGGCTGGATGTGCCAGGCGACGACAGCGAATGGGGCATCAGGGTAATGCAGGATAAACGCTGGCTGGCCCGCGGTACGCACGAGCTGCTGCCGCTCGACGAACTGCCGCTTGCCGGCCTGCACAACGCCGCCAACGCGCTCGCCGCCGCCGCACTGTGCCACGCGATCGGCGTGCCCGATGCGCCGCTCGCCGGCGCGTTGCGCGGTTTTCGCGGGCTGCCGCACCGCGTAGAAAAAATTAATGAAATCAACGAGATATCGTTCTACGACGATTCCAAGGGCACCAATGTCGGTGCCACCGTGGCGGCGCTGACCGGCATGGCGCAGCCGGTGGTGCTGATCGCCGGCGGCGACGGCAAGGGGCAGGACTTCGCGCCGCTCGCGCCGGCGGTGGCCAGGCAGGCGCGCGCGGTGGTGCTGATCGGGCGCGATGCGGATGCGATTGCGCGGGTGCTCGGTGGAAACAACGTGCCGGTCGTGCGCGCCGCCGAGCATGGACGATGCGGTGCGCAAAGCGTTCGACGCCGGCCGGCCGGGCGACGCCGTGCTGCTGTCGCCGGCGTGCGCGAGTTTCGACATGTTCCGCAACTATGTGCATCGCGCCGAAGTGTTCGTGCAGGCCGTGGCGCAGCTTGCGAAGGAGCGCAGTTAGCGATGTTCTACGCCGACGTCAAAGAGCGCGCGCCGCTCGCGGAATACGACCAGACCCTGGTGTGGCTTACCGTGCTGCTGCTCGGCGTCGGGCTGGTCATGGTGTATTCGGCCTCGATTGCGATTGCCGAGGGCAGCCGCTCGACCGGTCACCAGCCGATGTATTTCCTGATACGGCACGGAATATTCATCGCGGTCAGCGTCGTGTTCGCGGTGATGGCATTTCAGGTTCCGATGCGCTTTGGCAGAACTCGGCGCTTTCCCTGTTCCTGCTCGGCGCTGGTCCTGCTCGTGCTGGTGCTGATTCCCGGTATCGGCCGCGAGGTCAACGGCAGCCAGCGCTGGCTGTCGCTGTATGTCGTCGAACCTGCAGCCCTCCGAATTCATGAAGCTGTTTGCGCGTGATCTACGCGGCCGACTACACCGTGCGCAAGGCGGCTTACATGCACAGCCTGCGGCGCGGCTTTCTGCCGATGTTCGCAGTCATGCTGTTGACCGGGGGCCTGCTGCTGCGCGAGCCCGATTTTGGCGCGTTCGCGGTGATCACCGTGATCGCGATGGGCATCCTGTTCCTGGGCGGCATGAACTGGCGCCTGTTTGCCGGGCTGATCGCTGATGCTGCTGATCGGCTTTCTGCTCCTGATCTGGTTTTCGCCGTATCGCATGCAGCGCGTCATCGGCTTCATGGATCCGTGGGCCGATCCTTACGGCAAGGGCTATCAGCTGTCGCATGCGCTGATCGCGTTCGGTCGCGGCGAATGGTTCGGCGTGGGCCTCGGCGCCAGCGTCGAGAAACTGTTCTATCTGCCCGAGGCGCATACCGATTTTCTGCTCGCGGTCATCGCCGAGGAACTCGGGTTCGTCGGCGTGGCGACGGTCATCGTGCTGTTCGCGTGGATCGTGATTCGCGCATTCGCGATCGGCCGCCGGCGGCGGCCCTCGAGCGCCATTTCGCGGCGCTGGTCGCGCACGGCATCGGCCTGTGGATCGGCGTGCAGGCGATCATCAACATGGGCGTGAACATGGGCGTGCTGCCGACCAAGGGCCTGACGCTGCCGCTGCTGTCGTTCGGCGGCAGCGCCATGGCCGCCAACTGCTGCGCGATCGCGGTGCTGCTGCGCGTCGATTGGGAGAACAGGCAGCTGATGAGGGGGCTTGCAGGTGTGATGACATCAACTTGCTTCCACACGATCGCGCAACGTGAGTTGCTGCACTGATTTCGGCGGAGACTTACTTTCGCGCAGCGAAAGTTATGTCGGAGCCAAAATCGCCAGTTCATATGGGGGCTCGCAGTATGAGCCGCACCATCATGATCATGGCCGGCGGCACCGGCGGCCACATCTTTCCGGCGCTGTCGGTGGCAGAGTACCTGCGCGGACAGGGCTGGAACAGTGGTCTGGCTCGGTTCCCGCGGCGGCATGGAAGCGCGGGTGATTCCGCCCAAGGGCTATACCATGGCGTGGATCCGTTTTTCGGGCGTGCGCGGCAAAGGGTGGCTGCGCCTGCTGCTGCTGCCGCTTAACCTGCTGATCGCGTTCTGGCAGAGCGCGCGGGCGATTTTCCTGCACCGTCCCGATGTCGTGCTGGGCATGGGCGGCTACGTGTCGTTCCCCGGCGGCATGATGGCCTCGTTTCTCAACCGGCCGCTGGTGATCCACGAGCAGAACGCGGTCGCCGGGCTCGCCAACCGCGTGCTGGCCAGGCTTGCTGCCAGGGTGCTGGTCGCGTTTCCCGAAGCGTTCCGGCCATCGACCGCGGTGATCTGGACCGGCAATCCGGTGCGCAGCGAGATTGCCGCGCTCGGCACGCCGGAGGAGCGCTACGCGCGCACTCCGGCCGGCTGCGGGTGCTCGTGATCGGCGGCAGTCTCGGCGCGCAGGCGCTCAACGAAGTCGTGCCGCAGGCGCTCGCGCTGCTCCCCGCAGACGCCCGCCCGCAGGTCACCCATCAATCCGGCGCCGCGCATGCCGAAGCATTGCGCGAGAACTATCGCAATGCCGGCGTGACGGCGGAAATCCTGCCCTTCATCGACGACATGGCGGCACATTATGCCGCGGCCGATCTGATTATCTGCCGCGCCGGTGCTTCGACCGTCAGCGAGCTCGCCGCCGCCGGCGTTGCCAGCGTGCTGGTGCCGTATCCGCACGCGGTCGACGATCATCAGACCCACAACGCGCGCTACCTCGAGCGAACGCGGCGCGGCGGTGCTGCTCCCGCAGCCCGAGCTCACTCCTCAAAAGCTCGCGCAGCTGCTCGGCGATTTCGCGCGCGACAAGTTGCTGGCGATGGCGCAGGCGGCACGCGCGGCGGGAAAACCCGAAGCCACGCGCGCGGTGGCTGAAATCTGCATGGAGCTGGCCGCATGAGACACAAGGTAAGCATGTGCATTCGTGGGCATGGGCGGGGCGGCCATGAGCAGGGAGCAGGGGCCCGCCGGCTTGTTGGCGGGATGCGACCGGCCGCGATTGGCGCCGGCCGCCGATTGCGATGACGTGAATCAGGATCGATGAGACACAAGGTTAAACACGTGCACTTCGTGGGCATCGGCGGCTCCGGCATGAGCGGCATCGCCGAGGTGATGCTCAACCTCGGCTACCAGGTGAGCGGCTCCGACCTGGCCGACAACACGGCAACGCGGCGCCTGCAGGAGCTCGGTGCGAAAGTGTGCCGAGGCCATGCCGCGGACTACGTCGCCGGCGCCGATGCCGTGGTGATTTCGAGCGCGGTGAACGAAGACAATCCGGAAGTGATCGCCGCGCGCGCCCGGCATATACCGGTCGTGCCGCGCGCGCTGATGCTCGCGGAGCTGATGCGGCTGAAACAGGGCATCGCGGTCGCCGGCACGCACGGCAAGACCACCACGACCAGCCTGGTCGCGAGCGTGCTGGCCGAAGGCGGCATGGACCCGACCTTCGTGATCGGCGGCCGGCTCGTCAGCGCCGGCTCGCACGCCAAGCTGGGCAGCGGCGAGTTCATCGTCGTCGAGGCCGACGAGTCGGATGCATCCTTCCTGTATCTGCAGCCGGTGCTGGCGGTGGTCACCAACATCGACGCCGATCACATGGAAACCTACGACCACTCGCTCGACAAGCTGCGGCAGGCGTTCCTCGATTTCCTGCAGCGCCTGCCGTTCTACGGCATCGCGGTGCTGTGCGTCGACGACGCCAACGTGCGCGCCATCATGCCGGCGCTGACCAAGACCGTCACTGACCTACGGGTTGTCGGCCGGCGCGCAGATCCGCGCGCTCGATGTCCAGGCCGAGCGGCGGCCAGATGAAGTTTCGGGTCGCAGCGCGAGAACGGCAAGCGGCTTCCCGACCTCGCGGTCACGCTCAATCTGCCGGGACTGCACAACGTGCAGAACGCGCTGGCCGCGATCGCGGTCGGCATGGAAGTCGGCGTGCCCGATGCGCAGATCGTGAAAGCGCTGGCGGAGTTCAGGGGCGTCGGCCGCCGCTTCCAGCGCTACGGCGAGATGCGATTGCCCGGCGGCGGCAGTTTCACCCTGGTCGACGATTACGGACATCACCCCGCGGAGATGGCGGCGACGATCGCCGCGGCGCGCGGCGCTTTCCCGGGGCGCCGCCTGGTGCTCGCGTTCCAGCCGCACCGCTATACGCGCACCCGCGACTGTTTCGAGGATTTCGTGAGGGTGCTGTCCACCGCGGATGTGCTGCTGCTGACCGAAGTCTACGCGGCGGGCGAGACGCCGATTGTCGCCGCCGACGGCCGCGCGCTGGTGCGCGCGCTGCGGGTGCAGGGAAAGATCGAGCCGATTTTCGTGGAAGCGGTGGCCGAATTGCCGGCGGCGATCGGCGCCGCCGCGCGTGACGGCGACGTGGTGTTGATCATGGGCGCCGGATCGATCGGCAGCGTGCCGGCGATGCTGGCGAAGGAAAAAGCGTGAAACGTGATGCGCTTTGCACTTCACGTTTCACGCCACTGATATGGATATGAGCGAGCTGAACAAAGCCGGGATGCACGGACTGCGCGGCGAACTGAGGCAGCGCGAACCGATGGCGCGTCACGTGAGCTGGCGCGCCGGCGGTGTGGCCGAGCGCGCATATTTCCCGGCCGATCTTGCCGACTTGCGCGAGTTCCTGCGCCGGCAGCCTGCAGCCGAACCGGTTTATTTCGTCGGCCTCGGCAGCAACCTGCTGGTGCGCGATGCGGGTCTGCGCGGCACGGTGATTTTCGCTCACGGCGCGCTCAAACAAATACGGGCCTGTGCTGATGGCGGGGAGGTCTACGCCGAGGCGGGCGTGGCCAGTCCGCGGGTCGCGCGTTTCGCCGCACGCCATGACCTGACGGGCGCGGAATTTCTTGCGGGCATCCCGGGCACCGTCGGCGGGGCGCTGGCGATGAACGCCGGCTGCTACGGCGGCGAAACCTGGGACATCGTGGCGCGCGTGCACACCATGGATCGAACGGGCGAGGAGCGGGTGCGCACACCGGAGGACTATGAGATTGCTTACCGGCACGTGCGCCTGAAGGCCGGACGCCGAAATTCATCCCTCATCCCTCATCCCTCACCCTCCGAAGAGTGGTTTGTCGCGGCAACGTTTCGACCTGCAGCCCGGGAGCGGAAAGGAATCTCGTCAATAAAATCAAGGAGCTGCTGTCGAAGCGCATCGCGAGCCAGCCGCTGAGCCAGCCCAATGCCGGCTCGGTGTTCCGCAACCCGCCCGGCAAATACGCGGCGCAACTGATCGAAGCCTGCGGGCTCAAGGGACACGCGATCGGCGGCGCGCTGATTTCGCCCAAGCACGCGAATTTCATCGTGAACTCAGGCAAGGCGCGCGCCGCCGACATCGAGGCGTTGATCGAGCTCGCGCAAAGCGCAGTAAAGAAGAAATTCGGCGTCGAGCTCGAACGCGAAGTGCGCATTATCGGAGAGGCTAAGGATGACAGGAGAGACCTCAGCGCATGAGGCGCAAAGACGCAAAGGTAATCGCAAGTAAGGCGCTGTCGCTGCATGGCCATTTCTCATGCGCCTTTGCGCCTCTGCGGTGAAGACCTTTTGGCCGGAGCGGCTCATCGTGAGCAAATTCGGAAAGGTTGCAGTACTGATGGGCGGCCGCTCTGCCGAGCGCGAGATCTCGCTGAAAAGCGGCGGCGCGGTGCTCGAGGCGCTCAAGCGAAAGGGGGTCGATGCGCATGCGTTCGACCCGCGCGAGCAGGGGCTCGAGCAGCTGCTCGCGCAGAAATTCGATCGCGCCTTCATCGCGCTGCACGGCCGCTTCGGCGAGGACGGCACGGTGCAGGGCGCGCTCGAATATCTGGGCATTCCCTACACCGGCAGCGGGGTGATGGCCAGCGCGCTGGCCATGGACAAGTTGCGCACCAAGCTGATCTGGCTCGCAGGCGGCGTTTCCACGCCGCGCTATGCGCAGCTCGATGCGGCGACCGATCACGCTGCGGCTCGTTGCCGCGCTCGGCCTGCCGCTGGTGGTGAAGCCGGTGCACGAAGGATCGAGCATCGGCGTGTCCAGAGTGACCTCGGTCGAGAAGATCGATGCGGCCTACGAGCTTGCCCGCCGCTACGACGATACCGTGATCGCCGAGCAATTTATCGACGGTCCCGAATTTACCGTGGGAATTCTCGACGACGCGGCGCTGCCGCTCGTCCGCATCGAGGCGCCGCAGGGCAACTACGACTATCAGCACAAGTATTTCAGCAACGAAACCAAATATCACTGCCCGTGCGGACTGCCGCCGGCGCAGGAGCGCGCGATCCAGGGCCAGGCGCTGGCGGCGTTCCGGCTCCTCGGCTGCAGCGGCTGGGGGCGCGCTCGATCTCATGCTCGAGCAAGGACGGCAATCCCTATTTTCTGGAGATGAACACCATGCCGGGCATGACCGACCACAGCCTGGTGCCGATGGCGGCGCGCGCGAGCGGCATCTCGTTCGAAGACCTGGTCGTGCGGATTCTGGAGTTGGCCCATGTGGGATAGACCCGACATCCTGAACCGCATCTCCGATCTGCTCTACACGCTGGCGCTGCTGCTGGTGATTGGCGGCGCACTGTATTTCGTGGTCCACCTGCCGGCGTTTGCGCTGCGCGAAGTGCGCGTGGACGGGCCAGCTCACGCATGTCACGGGCGAGCAGGTTGAAACGCATCGTCAGGCACGAATTCAAGGGGAATTTCTTCACGCTCGACCTGGCGCGGCGCGGGCGGCGTTCGAAAAGCTGCCATGGGTGCGCAAGGTCAACGTGCGCCGCCAATGGCCCGACCGGCTCGAGGTCACGCTCGAGGAGCACGTGCCGCTTGCGCGCTGGGGCAATCTCGCCCTCGTCAACACGCTACGGCGAGGTGTTCGAGGCCGCGTATGACGGCAAGCTGCCGTTGTTTATCGGCCCGGACGGCACCGCCAAGGAGATCACGATCCAGTACGAGTATTTCCGGCGCAGCCTGGCGGCGATCGGCATGGTTCCGGTGCAGGTGCAGGTGTCGCAGCGGCGCGCCTGGCAAATCCGGCTCGAGGACGGGATGACGCTCGAACTCGGCCGCGAGCAGATCGAGGCGCGGCTCGCACGATTCGTCGCGGTCGTACGGGCGCACGCGTGGGGAAACTCGCCGCGGCACATCGATTACGTCGATCTGCGCTATGCGAACGGTTTTGCCGTGCGCATTCCGGAGCTGAAATTCGAGAAAACGGGGCCCAAGGGGCGCAGGGGAGCGGCATGAGCGGGGACAGGGAGACATGAGCAAGGCCAAGGAAAACAAGAATCTGATCGTCGGGCTGGACATCGGCACCTCGAAGATCGCGGTGATCGTCGCCGAGGTCAAGCCGGAAGGCGGCTTCGAGATCATCGGCATGGGCAGCCATCCGTCGCGCGGCCTGAAGAAGGGCGTGGTGGTCAACATCGAGACGACCGTCAACGCCATCCAGCGCGCGCTGGAAGAGGCCGAACTGATGGCCGACTGCAAGATCCGCGATGTCTATACCGGGATCGCCGGCAGCCATATCCGGAGCTTCAATTCGCAGCGGCATGGTCGCGATCAAGGACAAAGAGGTCGCGCAGATGGACGTCGATCGCGTGATCGAGACCGCCAAGGCGGTCCAGATTCCCAACCGACCAGCAGATCCTGCACATCCTCAACCAGGAATTCATCATCGACGGCCAGGAGGACGTGCGCGAGCCGCTCGGCATGAGCGGCGTGCGGCTCGAGGTCAAGGTGCATATCGTGACCGGCGCGGTGTCGGCGGCGCAGAACATCATCAAGTGCGTGCGCCGCTGCGGACTCGAGGTGCGCGACCTGATCCTGCAGCCGCTGGCCTCCGCGATGGCGGTGGTGTCGGACGACGAGAAGGATCTCGGCGTGTGCCTGGTCGACATCGGCGGCGGCACCACCGACATCGCGGTCTTCACCCATGGCGCGATCCGCCACACCGCGGTGATCCCGATCGCCGGCGACCAGATCACCAACGACATCGCGATGGCGCTGCGCACGCCGACCAAGGACGCCGACGACATCAAGATCAACGCTACGGCTGCGCGCTGTCGCAACTCGCCGATCCGCAGGAAATGATCGAGGTGCCGGGCGTCGGCGATCGCGAATCGCGCCAGCTGTCGCGCCAGACGCTGGCCGAAGTGATCGAGCCGCGCGTCGAGGAACTGTATTCGCTGGTGCAATCGGAGCTGCGGCGCAGCGGTTACGAGGAACTGCTGTCGTCGGGAATCGTGATCACCGGCGGCAGCAGCGCGATGCAGGGCATGGTCGAACTGGGCGAGGAAATCTTCCACATGCCGGTGCGCATCGGTCAGCCGCATTACAGCGGCGGCCTCGCCGAAGTGGTGCGCAATCCGCGTTATTCGACGGCGGTGGGCCTGCTGCTCGCCGGCATGCAGCAGCATCGCCAGCAGCAGATTGCGCGCATGCAGATTGGCTCCTTCCAGCAGGTGCTGGAACGGATGAAGACGTGGTTCGCGGGAAATTTTTAGGGGGCGCCCTGGGAAATCATGGGATGAATCAAAAGCATTGCGATCCGGTTGTTTATCAATTGTTTATTGCTTATTTGAATGTGACTAAAGGAGGTCAATATGTTTGAACTCATCGATACGCAGACGCAGGAAGCGGTAATCAAGGTGATCGGCGTCGGCGGCTGCGGCGGCAACGCGGTCGATCACATGATCGCGCAAGGCGTGCAGGGCGTGGAGTTCATCTGCGCCAACACCGACGCGCAGGCGCTGAAGCGCAACCAGGCCAAAGTCCAGCTGCAACTCGGTGCGGACATTACCAAGGGGCTGGGCGCCGGCGCCAATCCGGAAATCGGGCGCCAGGCGGCGCTCGAAGACCGCGAGCGCATTGCCGAGCTGATCGGCGGCGCCGACATGCTGTTCCTCACCGCCGGCATGGGCGGCGGCACCGGCACCGGCGCGGCGCCGGTGGTCGCGGAGGTGGCCAGGGAGCTCGGCATCCTGACGGTTGCGGTGGTGACCAAGCCGTTCGCGTTCGAAGGCAAGCGTCAGCGTATCGCGCAGGAAGGCCTCGACGCGCTTGCCCAGCATGTGGATTCGCTGATCGTGATTCCGAACGACAAGCTGATGCAGGTGCTGGGCGACGCAAGTCACGCTCGATGACGGCGTTCAGGGCGGCCAACGACGTGCTGCACGGCGCAGTGGCGGGCATTGCCGAGATCATCAGCTGCCCCGGCATGATCAACGTCGATTTCGCCGACGTGCGCACGGTGATGTCGGAGATGGGCATGGCGATGATGGGGTCGGCCAAGGCGGCAGGCACCGACCGCGCCCGCGTCGCGGCGGAACAGGCGATCGCGTGCCCGTTGCTCGAGGACGTCAACATTGCCGATGCGCGCGGCGTACTGGTCAACATTTCAGCCAGCAGGGCCACCTTCCAGCTGCAGGAAATGTACGACGTGATGGAGACGATCAAGGCATTCGCGGCGGAATCGGCGACCGTGATCGTCGGCACCGTCTACGAGGAGAGCCTTGAAGACAGCCTGCGCGTGACGATCGTGGCCACGGGTCTTGGCAAGCCGCTCGCCCGCCAGCAGGCCAGGCCGCTGACCGTGGTGGCGCAGAAGACCGGGACCGACAATACGCCGCTCGAAGTCGACTACGACGCGCTCGATCAGCCGGCGGTGATCCGGCGCCGCAACCGCGACGCGACGATCGAGGCGATGCGGCAATCGGGCGTGGAAATGCTGGACATTCCGGCATTTTTGCGCAAGCAGGCCGACTGAACCCAGGGTAAGAGAGCAGCCTTGCCCGTGCGGCCGCCAAAAGCGCCGTATTTGCAGCTGTTTGCGCCTGGTTGCAGGGTGTTTTGCGCGGTAGTGAAGCTGCTGCCGTCACGTTGGGACTGGGCGGCGGCGCGGGGCGTGTAACGAGATGTAAATCAGTTTGCCCCTGCTGGGGGCTATGTTACAATTTCGCCTTAACAGATTGAAAAATAGAAGAGTTTTTCCGTGATCAGGCAGCGCACGCTCAAGAATATGATCCGCGCCACCGGCGTTGGCTTGCACACCGGCGAAAAGGTCTATCTGACCTTGCGTCCGGCCGCGCCCAACACGGGTATCGTATTTCGCCGCATCGATCTGCCGCAGCCGGTCGAGATCAAGGCCGAGCCTTACGCCGTCGGCGACACCCGTTTGTCATCGTGCCTGGAAAAGGACGGCGTGCGCGTGTCCACGGTCGAGCACCTGATGTCCGCATTTGCCGGGCTTGGGCGTCGACAATGCTTACGTCGACATCACCGCGCCCGAAATTCCGATCATGGACGGCAGCGCCGGGCCTTTCGTATTCCTGCTGCAGTCTGCCGGGATCGAGGCAGCAGCGGCGCGCCAAACAGTTCATCCGCATCCTCAAGCCGGTGGAAGTAAGAGAAGGGGACAAGTGGGTGCGCTTCGAGCCGTACAACGGCTTCAGGGTCGATTTCAGCATCGATTTCGATCATCCGGTATTCGACCGCTCGCGGCAATCGGTGAGCGTCGATTTCTCGACCACTTCGTACATCAAGGAAGTGTGCCGGGCACGCACGTTCGGCTTCATGCAGGATGTCGAGACCATGCGTGCACAGGGCCTGGCCCTGGGCGGCAGCCTCGACAATGCGATCGTGATGGACGAGTACCGGGTGCTCAACACCGACGGCCTGCGCTACGACGACGAATTCGTCAAGCACAAGGTGCTGGACGCGATCGGCGATCTCTACCTGCTCGGCCATCCTTTGATCGGTGCTTTCAGCGGCTACAAATCCGGCCATGCGCTCAACAACCAGTTGCTGCGCACCCTGCTTCAGGAGCGGCAGGCATGGGAGCGCGTGAGTTTTGAGCGTGTGGAAGACGCCCCCCCGTTCCTCGCGTGGCAGCCGCAGTCCGCCTGAGCGCTGCCCCCGGCGGCACGCAGCAATCCAAGCCCGCCAATTTTCCAGCTTTGCTTAATTTCCAGGATGGAGGCGGTGTTTGTTCGTCCTGCGGCTGATCGGCATCCTGGTTTTGATCACGATAGGCGCATCGCTGGCGATGTACCTGTTTACCCGCAACCGGCGTTATATCCAGTTTGCCTGGAGGGTATTCCAGCTTGCGGTGGTCTTCGTCATGGTGTTCATGGTGCTCTTTGTGGTGGAGCGTCTGGTGCTGGTGGTCTAGTTCGAACGCGTGTGGTGGCGCACCAGGTTAGCGAGCGCTGACTTCAAGGGGGAGTCTGGCATCGCCTCCGAGAGACTTCTAAATTTATCAATAGAATCAAGGCTTAATCCCGCATTTTTAGATTGTTCGCGGGCGTTGCTTTGTGACTTCGTAACTTGCACCGCTATCTGAATTCCAGTAACCTGCGATTCCTGTTTCTGGATAATGACTAACAAGCGCGGCGCCAATTGCTTGAGTTTGGCCGCAACCGCTGCACTGCCTGTCGCAATAAATAGGGTTCCGTCCCGGTAGTTTTTGACCCGGCATGCCTGGGCCAAGGCGGGCGGGGCGGCGCCGAAAAATACCTGCTGCAGCCGTAAGAGCTGCTGCGCTTTGCCGGAAAGCGTTTTGAGTTCACCTGCGGCGGTCAGCAAATCGCCAATTTTTTGCGTCGGCATTGGGGTTGTTTGGAGGGAGACGATGAATGTTATTCTAGTTTCCGGGAAGCTGGCAAAAGCGAGGACGATCACGCTCGGCCTGCCGCAGCTGGCTATGCTCGGTATCGGCGCATTCATCACCGTTACTCTGCTGGCGGGGCTGATGAACTATTTTACACTGCGCTTCGCCGCCGACCTCAAACTGCCCTATGTTCACGAGTTGCTGGTTTCCACGCAGCGGCAGCAAAACGAAAAGACCCAGTCCTACCTGCGCGAAAACCTGAACGCAATGGCCATCCGGCTGGGGCAGATGCAGGCCCAGTTACTGCGGCTCGACACCCTGGGCGAGCGGCTGGCCAAGCTCGCCGGCTTCAAGCCCCAGGATCTGATGTTCGATCAGGCGCCGGGCCGCGGCGGCGCGGTTTCCTCGATTCCGAGTCAGGATATCTCGCTCGGCGATTTCACCAAGCAGCTCGATCTGCTGACCAGGCAGCTTGAGGATCGCGGCGACAAGCTGGGCGTGCTCGATTCGTTGTTTACGCTCGACAGCGCGAAGAAGAAACTGGTTCCGACCATGCTGCCGGTGGAAGGCGGGTGGTATTCATCGAACTACGGCTGGCGCATCGACCCGTTCAACGGCCAGCGCGCGTTCCACGAGGGCATCGATTTCATGGCCGAGAAGGGCACGCCGATCATGGCGGCGGCGGGGGGCGTCGTCGTGTACTCGGCCTTTCATCCTCAGTATGGTAATATGATCGAAATCGACCATGGCAACGGCCTGATCACGCGGTATGCCCATGCGTCGAAGCGGTTGGTAAAAGTCGGCGATGTGGTGTTGAGGGGCGCGGAAATCGCCGAAGTCGGCATGACCGGGCGTGCCACGGGAACGCATCTGCATTTTGAAGTGCGGCAGAATGGCGCTCCGCAAAATCCGAAGCAATTTCTGCGGTTGCCGGGCTGAAGTCAGAAAGACAGGGATTTGCGGGGGGGTGGGGTGTTTCCCCACCCCTTTTTATTTAGGGTCTAAGGTTCATGGTAACGGGGCTACTCAAGAAAATCTTCGGCAGCCGCAACGAGCGGCTGATCAAGAAATACCGGCACACGGTGCGCGCCGTCAACGCGCTCGAGCCGCAGATCGAGAAACTCAGCGACGCCGATCTGCGCGCCAAGACCGATGAGTTCAAGGCGCGCCATCAGCAGCGGCGAAACGCTCGACGACCTGTTGCCGGAAGCATTTGCCGTGGTGCGGGAAGCGGGCAGACGCGTGCTCAACATGCGGCACTTCGACATGCAGCTGGTCGGCGGTATCGCGCTGCATAACGGCAAGATCTCCGAGATGCGCACCGGCGAGGGCAAGACGCTGGTGGCGACGCTTCCGGCCTATCTCAACGCACTCACCGGCCGCGGCGTACACATCATCACCGTCAACGACTATCTGGCGCAGCGCGACGCCGGCTGGATGGGCAAGATCCACCAGTTTCTGGGCCTCACCGTCGGCGTCAATCTCTCGCAAATGGAGCACGATGACAAACAGCAGGCTTATGCTGCTGATATTACCTATGGCACCAACAACGAGTTCGGCTTCGACTACCTGCGGGACAACATGGTGTTCCAGCTGTCGGAGAAAGTGCAGCGGGGATTGAATTACGCGATCGTCGACGAGGTCGATTCGATCCTGATCGACGAAGCCCGCACGCCGCTCATCATTTCCGGCCAGGCCGAAGATACCACCGAGCTTTACCAGCACATCAACCTGATCGCGCCCAAGCTGGAGCGGCAGAAGGAAGAGAAGGGCCCGGGAGACTATTGGGTCGACGAAAAGGCGCACCAGATCGTTCTGTCCGAAGCAGGCCACGAGCATGCCGAAGAACTGATGGCGCGGGCGGGGCTGCTGGCGGAAGGCAGCAGCCTTTACGATGCCGCCAACATCAACCTGATGCACCACCTCAACGCCGCGTTGCGGGCGCACAACCTGTTCCACCTCGACCAGCAGTACGTGGTGCAGGACGACGAAATCATCATCGTCGACGAATTCACCGGGCGGCTGATGCCGGGGCGGCGCTGGTCGGAAGGCCTGCACCAGGCGATCGAAGCCAAGGAAGGCGTGTCGGTCCAGAAAGAGAACCAGACGCTGGCGACGATCACGTTCCAGAATTATTTCCGCATGTACAAGAAGCTTGCCGGCATGACCGGCACGGCGGATACCGAAGCCTACGAGTTTCAGTCGATTTACGGCCTCGAGACGGTGGTGATCCCGACGCACAAGCCGATGATCCGCGAAGACCGCATGGACCAGGTCTATCGCACGCACAAGGAGAAATACCAGGCGATCATCAACGATATCAGGGGCTGTTACGAGCGCGGGCAGCCGGTGCTGGTCGGCACCACCTCGATCGAAAATTCCGAACTGCTGTCGGGCATCCTGCAGAAGGAGAAGGTGCCGCACAACGTGCTCAATGCCAAGCAGCACGCGCGCGAGGCGGAAATCGTGATCCAGGCCGGCCGGCCGAAGATGATCACCATCGCCACCAACATGGCGGGCCGCGGCACGGATATCGTGCTGGGCGGCAACCCCGAGCCCGAGATCAACAAGGTGCTCGCCGACGAGAGCATGGATGAGGCGGCGAGGAAGAAGCGCGTCGAGGAGATCCGCCACGAATGGCAGAAGCTCCACAACCAGGTGGTCGCCGCCGGCGGATTGCACATCGTCGGCACCGAGCGCCACGAGTCGCGGCGCATCGACAACCAGCTGCGCGGCCGCTCCGGGCGCCAGGGTGACCCGGGCTCGAGCCGCTTTTACCTGTCGCTCGAGGATCCGCTGCTGCGGATTTTTGCCTCCGACCGCGTCGCCGCCATCATGCAGCGCCTCAAGATGCCGGAAGGCGAGGCGATCGAGCATCCGTGGGTGACGCGCTCGATAGAAAACGCCCAGCGCAAGGTCGAGGCGCGCAACTTCGATATCCGCAAGCATCTGCTCGAGTACGACGACGTTGCCAACGATCAGCGCAAGGTCATCTATCAGCAGCGCAACGAGTTGCTCGAGGCCAATGACATCAGCCAGACCCTGGATGCCATGCGCGCTGACGTCATCAGCACCTACATCAATCAGCACATTCCGCCGGAAAGCCTCGAAGAGCAGTGGGACGTGGCGGGACTGGAAAAAACACTCGACGCGGAACTGCAGGTCCGGCTGCCGGTCCAGCAGTGGCTCAAGGAAGAAAGTGAACTCGACGAAGACACGCTGCGCAAACGCATGATCGAGGCGGTGCACCAGCAGTACCGCGACAAGATCGCCAATGTCGAGCCGCGAGGCCATGCACCAGTACGAGCGCGCGATCATGCTGCAAAGCCTGGACTCGCACTGGCGCGAGCACCTTGCGGCGCTCGATCATCTGCGCCAGGGCATCCATCTGCGGGGCTATGCCCAGAAGAACCCGACTCAGGAATACAAGCGCGAGGCTTTCGAACTGTTTTCGATGATGCTGGAAATGATCAAGGCCGACGTCACCAGGATCCTGATGACGGTGCATATCCGCAGCGCCGAAGAACTGCAGGTGGCGGAAGAGCCGGAAGCGCCGAAAAATATCCAGTATCAGCACGCCGAATTCGCCGGCGGTGATGACGCCGCGGAACAGGCGGAAGCGGAAGACACGGGTGAAGGCGCCGAGCGGGCGCAGCCTTTTGTGCGCGACGGGCAGAAAGTCGGGCGCAACGACCCGTGTCCGTGCGGCTCGGGCAAGAAGTACAAGCACTGCCACGGCAGGCTGACCTGACGCTGCGCCGCGACGAGGGCCGGGGACGTGACGGATTATTGGCTATAATCATTCCCAGCTGACATCGCAGGTTATCGAACGCCATGGCTGTCAATCTGTTACCGCCCGACCCCCAATCGTTGCTGCCGGTGAACGGCGTCGCGCTCGGGATCGCGCAAGCCGGCATCCGCAAGCCGGGCCGCAAGGATCTGCTGGTGATCCGGCTCGACGACGGTGCGCGGGTGGCGGGCGTATTCACCCAGAACCGTTTTTGCGCCGCGCCGGTGGTGGTGGCGCGCCAGCACCTCAGCATGCTCGATCCCGGCGCCTCGATGCGCGCCCTGGTCGTGAACACCGGAAACGCCAACGCCGGCACCGGAAAAGAAGGCATGGCGGCGGCACGCCAGAGCTGCACGGAACTCGCCAGGCTGCTCGGCTGTTCGTCGGCCCAGATTCTGCCTTTTTCCACCGGCGTCATCATGGAGCCGCTGCCGGTCGAGCGCATCGTTGCCGGGCTGCCGCAGTGTATCGCCGATTTGCGCAACGACAACTGGTTCAACGCGGCGCAGGCGATCATGACCACCGACACGCTGCCCAAAGCCGCCTCGCGCCGGATCAAGGTCGGCGCCACAGAGATCACGGTGACCGGCATTGCCAAAGGTTCGGGCATGATTCATCCCAACATGGCGACCATGCTCGGATTCGTGGCCACGGATGCGCGCATCAGCCTGCCGCTGGTACGCGCAGCGGTCGCGCATGCGGCAAAACATTCATTCAACTGCATCACGGTCGACGGCGATACCTCGACCAACGATGCCTTCATGCTGATCGCGAGCGGCAAATCCGGACATGCCCGAGATTGCCGATGCCGGGAGCAGTGAATACGCGGCCTTTTGCGCAGGCGTTACCGAAGTGGCCGCGCAGCTGGCGCAGGCGATCGTCCGCGACGGCGAGGGCGCGACCAAGTTCATCACCGTCAGGGTCGAGAGCGGGCGCACCGAGGAGGAATGCCGCAAGGCCGCTTATGCCATAGCGCATTCGCCGCTGGTCAAGACGGCATTCTTTGCCTCGGATCCCAACCTCGGCCGGATCCTGGCGGCGGTCGGTTATGCCGGCATCGCCGATCTCGACGTGGAAAAAGTCGATCTTTATCTCGATGACGTGCTGGTGGCAAAGAACGGCGCCCGTCATGCGGCCTATCAGGAAGCCGACGGTCAGCGCGTGATGAAGCAGGCCGAGATCACCGTGCGCGTCGTGCTGAACCGCGGTGCCGCGGCGGCGACGGTGTGGACCTGCGATCTGTCGCACGACTACGTCAGCATCAACGCCGACTACCGCACCTGAGGCGGAACCGCAGAAAATGCCGCCAGATGAACCCCGGACCCTTCTTTTCGTCATGATCTGACATTCTGAATTTATGAGTGATATTTCAAAAGTTCTCGCAAGCGTCGAAGTGCTGGTCAAACGGCTGGAGAAGTTGCTGCCGGCGGAGCCTGCTCCGGTCGACTGGAAAGCGTCGATCGCCTTCCGCTGGCGCAGGAAGGACGGCCGCGGCTAGATCGAGCCGGTGTCGCACGTGCACCGCATCAGCCTGAAAGATCTGCGGGGGATAGACCAGCAAAAACAGCTGGTCGAGCAGAATACGCGGCAGTTTGTGGAGGGTTTTCCGGCAAATAACGTGTTGCTCACCGGCGCCCGCGGCACCGGGAAATCGTCGCTGATCAAGGCGCTGCTCAACAAGTATGCGGCCAAGGGCCTGCGCCTGATCGAGGTCGAGAAGCAGGACCTTGTCGATCTGCCGGAAATCGTCGACTGCATCTGTCAGCGGCCGGAGCGTTTCGTGCTTTACTGCGACGACCTGTCGTTCGAGGCCGACGAACCCGGGTACAAGGCGCTGAAAGTCGTGCTCGACGGCTCGATTGCGGCGGCTTCGGACAACTGCCTGATCTACGCGACGTCCAACCGCCGCCATCTGATGCCGGAGTACATGCACGAGAACCTGGAATACAAGCATGTCGGCGAGGAAATTCATCCCGGCGAAACCACCGAGGAGAAAGTGTCGCTGTCCGAGCGCTTCGGGCTGTGGGTGTCGTTCTATCCGTTCGACCAGGACGACTATCTCAAGATTGTCGCGGTGTGGCTCGACCATTTCAAGGCGCCCGGCGCGCATTCCGAAGCGGCGCATAAGGCCGCGCTGCAATGGGCGCTGACGCGCGGCTCGCGCAGCGGCCGCGTGGCATGGCAGTTTGCGCGCGATTGGGCCGGCAAGCGCAAGCTCGAAGGCGGGCGGTAACCGTAAGGATGAAAAAACAAGGCGGAAAGCGGAGAGCAGAAGATAGAAGCGCCCGCAGTGCGGGCGTTTTTTCATCCCTCATCCCTCATCCCTCATCCTTCATCCTTCTTCCCTGATCCATGGCGCGCGTCGAGGTGGCTGCGGCCGTTATTTTCCACGGTGACGGAAAATTTCTTCTGGCCGAGCGTCCCGCCGGCAAGGTTTATGCCGGCTACTGGGAATTTCCGGGCGGCAAGATCGAGCCGGGCGAGTCGGCCGAACATGCGCTCCGGCGCGAGTTGCACGAGGAACTCGGCATCGATGTCGAGCGCGCCTATCCCTGGATCACCCGCGATTACGATTACCCGCACGCGGCAGTGCGCCTCCGGTTTTTCCGCGTTACCCGATGGCGCGGCGAACTGCATGGCAGGGAAAATCAGCGCTTTTCCTGGCAGTCGACGCGCAATCTGACGGTTGCCCCGCTGCTTCCCGCCAACGCCCCCATCCTGCGCGCGCTGGATCTGCCTGCGGTGTATGGCATCAGCAACGCTGCCAGCCTGGGCGCGGATGAATTCCTGCGCCGGCTCGAACGCGCACTCCAAAACGGATTGCGCCTGCTGCAAATCCGCGAAAAGCAATCGACGCCGGACCAATGTCTTGCGCTGGCGACCCAGGTGGTCAAGCTTGCGCACGGCTACGGCGCGCGCGTGCTGGTGAACGGCAGCATCGAGATTGCCCGCGAGGCCGGAGCCGACGGCGTGCACCTCACTGCGACGCAGCTCATGCAGGCCGCGTCACGCCCGGCATTCGATCTGGTCGGCGCTTCGTGCCACGATGCAGCGGAGCTTGCCCGCGCCACCGCCATTGGCGCCGACTTCGCGGTGCTGGGACCGGTGCTGCCCACTCCCAGCCATCGCGGTGTGCCGGGAATGGGGTGGGAACGATTTGCGGCGCTGCTGACGGACTATCCGTTGCCGGTCTATGCGCTGGGGGGCATGCGCCAGGAAGATCTGGAAACGGCGTGGCAGGCCGGCGCACACGGCATCAGCATGTTGCGCGGGGCATGGCCATAATTCGTTAATAAAAACAACGGATTATGAGCGGAAGGCCGATTTTGCTAGCCGCCGGTTCCAGGCTCTTCGGATTCAGGCAGGTCTTTGTTTTCAGCGACAGGAATACGGTAAGACTCCGTCGCCCATGCGCCAAGATCGATCATCTTGCAACGCTCGGAACAGAACGGCCGCCAGGGATTGGCACTGTCCCATTTCACGCTTTTCCCGCACTGCGGGCAACTGACGGTCGGCACTGCCATCGCTACAGATTGCAGAAGGTGAGTTCGAACTCGACCTCGGTTTCGGCGGCTTTGGGCCGCTGCACGCCTTCCTGGGTGGTAAAGCGGATGTTGAGCGCGTACTTGTTGGCGCTGATCTCGGGCACGCAGTGATAGTCGCGGGAGAGGCGGATGCGCAGCATCTGCGCCATGCGTCCCGCCATCATCTGCTGATAGATGCCCTGGTAGGCGATCTGCGAGGTGCTTTTGCCGCTTTCGCGCAGCAGCCTCAACACGATGGCGATCGCATCGCGGATCGGCAGAAACGGTGACAGCCACTGCTGCAGGTCGGCGCGGCGCTGCTCCGAATTTTGCTGCAGCCAGTAGTGATACGACGGCAGATCGAACTCGCATACGCCGCCGGGAATGTTGGTGCGCTGCTTGATGCTCATCAGCCAGTCGTTCTCGCGCAGCTCCTGGCCGACTTTTCCGGAAGCCTGGAACAGCCGCGACGACGCCTGGTCGATTTGCCACAGGATGTTATCGAGCGCTTCTTCGGAAATCTCTGGGTTCTCGCGCAACGCTTCCAGCGTGTGTTTCTGGCGCTCGAGTTCCTGCAGCAGGTCGGACTTCAGGTCGGCGCGGCTTGAGACCTCGAGAATTTCGAAAATGGACAGCAGCGCGACGTGGTGTTCCTGCGGATCGTTCTTGGCAAGGAAAAACTCGACCCGGTCATAGAGATCTTCCAGGCGCAGCAGCGTGCGTACGCGTTCGCTTAGCGGATACTCGTAGCTGATCACGGTGCGCTGGAACTGTCCGAGGTTAAAATCTGCGGCTAAGTATTCACCAAAATCCGTAAAAAATAAAGGCCTTATTGTGGGTTTTCAAGAATTTGTCGATATCCGGCGCCATGCCGCGCTCAGGACGGGCGGGCAAGCGCGAGATATTTGTCGTGCAGAATCGCGACCTGACGGCGCAGCGCGTCCATGTCATCGTCATTGTGCAGCACGTCGTCAGCGCGGGCCAGGCGCTCGCTGCGCGGCAACTGTGCGGCCATGATGGCGCGTACTTCGTCAGCCGTGAGCCGGCTGCGCTGCATGGTGCGCGCGATCTGCATCTCCTCCGGGCAATCGACGACCAGCACGCGGCTGACCAACTCGCGATAAGCGCCGGTTTCGAACAGCAGCGGCACCACGACCAGAACGTAAGGCTGCCGCGCCTCGGCGATCTGCGCGAGAGCCTGTTCGCGAATCAGCGGATGAAGAAGGGCCTCGAGCTTTTGTTTTGCCGCCGGGTTGCCGAAGACCAGCCGTCGCATCCCGGCGCGATCGAGGCCGCCGTCTGCAGCGATGTAATCCGCGCCGAACTGGCTGCGTATCGCGGCAATTGCGGCGCCGCCGGGCCCGGTGAGTTCGTGCGCAATCTGATCGGTGTCCACGACCCCGGCGCCAAGCTCCTGAAACAATCCGGCGGCGCTGCTCTTTCCGGAGCCGATGCCGCCGGTCAGGCCGATGCAGAAGGCCATCGCGACTCAGAACAAATTGAGGTAATGCTTGTTGATCGCGGCGCCCTGAAGCAGGGCGATGATACCGGCGATGGCCAGATAGGGGCCGAATGGGATCGGCACATTGCGGCCGTGCCGCGCAAAGACCATCAGCGAAATGCCGATCAGCGCGCCGACCAGCGACGACAGCAGGACGACCTGCGGCAGCATTTGCCAGCCCAGCCAGGCGCCGATCGCGGCGAGCAGTTTGAAGTCGCCGTAACCCATGCCTTCCTTGCCGGTCGCGAGCTTGAACAACCAGTATACCGACCATAAAACCAGATAGCCGGCGATGGCGCCGACGACGGCGGACTGAAGATCGGTAAACACGCTGCCGAGATTGAAAAGCAGGCCCGCCCACAGCAGCAGCAGCGTGACGTCATCCGGGAGGTAAAAGGTATCGAGGTCGATGAAGGCCAGCACGATCATGGACCACGTGAACAACAGCGCGCCAAGCGCAGCCAGACCGAAGCCGAAGCGCCATGCAACATAGCCGCTCAACGCGCCGGTCAATGTCTCGACGATCGGGTAACGCAGCGGGATGCCGGCTTTGCACGCCGAACACTTGCCGCCCAACACGAGATAGCTCACCAGCGGGATATTCTCCAGTGCCCCGATCCGATGCCCGCATGCCGGGCAGCCCGAGCGCGGCACGATCAGATTGTAGCGTTCAGCCGGCGGAATTTCCTGGCCATTCAACTCCGCGCATTCCGCGCGCCATCCCCGCTCCATCATTTTTGGCAGACGGTAGATGACGACATTCAGGAAACTGCCGATCACCATCCCCAGTATGACGCAAAGCAACGTAAAGACTGCCGGATCGGAGAAGAGGAGGGTCATTGGATAGCTTTGGTGAGGACTAGCAAGCGCGTGTGCGGATATGGCGGTGGTAAAGGCCGCCGGCTAAAGTAACATTATGGTCCAAGGCGCGAAACTCGGCGCGCCGCGGCCGGCGCCGCAAAAAAAGCGCGGGAAGGAATAAA
The DNA here is from genome assembly GCA_963734595.1 of uncultured beta proteobacterium. GTDB lineage: Bacteria > Pseudomonadota > Gammaproteobacteria > Burkholderiales > SG8-41 > CAKKQX01. Next base: position 275,056 of record CAVTHV010000037.1, on the reverse strand, counting down.
AGCCAAAAAACGAAGCTTTCTAAACGGCCTGGCCCAGCTTGAAGATCGGCAGATACATCGCGATCACCATGCCGCCGATCAGCACACCAAGCACCACCATGATCATCGGTTCCATCAGGCTGGAAAGCGCTTCGACCGCGTCGTCCACCTCGGCTTCAAAGAAATCGGCGACTTTCGACAGCATCCCGTCGAGCGACCCCGATTCCTCGCCGATCGACACCATCTGGATCACCATGTTCGGGAAGACTTCGGTGCCCTGCATCGCCGAGGTCAGGCTCGACCCGGTCGACACCTCGCCCTGGATTTTCTTGGTGGCGACGTAATATTCGTAATTGCCCGCCGCGCCCGCCACGGAATCCAGTGCCTCGACCAGTGGTACGCCGGCCGCGAACATGGTCGCCAGCGTGCGCGTCCAGCGCGCAATTGCTGATTTCCTGATGAGGTCGCCGAACACCGGCACGCGCAGCATGACGCGGTCCATGACGATCTGCATTTTCAGGGAGCGCTTCCAGGTCCAGAAAAAGGCATAGACCCCGCCGACGGCGCCTCCGATGATCACGTACCAGAACTGAACGAAAAAATCCGAGATGGCCATCACCATCAGCGTGGGAGCGGGGAGATCGGCGCCGAAGCTGGTGAAGACCTGCTTGAATGCCGGGATCACGAAAATCATGATCACTGCCGTGATCACGAACGCCACCACGATAATGGCGATCGGGTAGAACAGCGCGGCTTTGATCTTGCTCTTGATGCCGAGGATCTTTTCCTTATAGGTCGCGAGGCGGTCGAGCAGGCTGTCCAGGATACCCGCAGCCTCGCCGGCGCCGACGAGGTTGCAGAACAGCGGGTCGAAATAAAGCGGGTGTTTTTCAAACGCCTGTTTCAGGCTCGATCCGGTCTCGACCTCGGTCTTGATGTCGAGCAGCAGGCGTGCCACGGCGGGGTTGCTGTGCCCCTTGCCGACGATGTCGAAGGACTGCAGCAGCGGCACGCCCGACTTCATCATGGTCGCCAGCTGGCGGGTGAACAGCGTGAGGTCCTTTTCGGTGATCTTGCCGCCGCCGCGCAGCTTTTGCTTTTTGACGTCGACGACCTTGATGCCCTGCCGGCGCAGCGTGGCATTGACCTGGGCTTCGCCGCTCGCGCGCATCTCGCCACGCACGGTCTTGCCGGACTTGTCCTGTCCGATCCAGTTGAAGCTGAATTCCTTGACGTCCCGCTTTTTTGCTGCCGCAGTCGCTGTTGCCATGAAGAATCCCCAGATTACCCTGATTAACCAATAAGTTAAGCGGGTTTATTCGGAAAATGATGCACTTATCGCGCGAGCTTTGTAAAGCCTAATTTGCCACATTGAGTTGCGATAAATCATGGGGTTGTCGGAGGGAACACGCGTACCGCCTTGACCACCCGGTCCTGGGTTTGCACGATTTCCAGCGGATAGTCGCTGATTTTGACGCTGGTACCGGGTTGCGGGATGTCCTGCAGGTGTTCGACGATCAGCCCGTTGAGCGTTTTCGGACCGTCGAGCGGAAACTTGAACCCCAGCTTGCGGTTGAGTGTCCGCAGCAGCGTGCCGCCTTCGACCAGGTAGCTGCCGTCCTCCTGTTTGAAAAAACCGCGGGTGAGGAGGGGTGACTGGGTCGTGAATTCGCCGATGATTTCTTCGAGAATATCCTCGAGCGTGACCAGCCCCATCAATTCGCCATACTCGTCGACCACCAGGCTCAGACGGTCCTGCTGCTCCTGGAAGTTTTGCAGTTGGGAAAACAGCGGCGTGCTGGAGGGGATGAAGTACGGTTCGCGCATCAGCTCGCGCAGACTGTCCTTGGTGAATTCTCCCTGTTGCATGAGATTGAGCGAGTTGCGCACGCGCAGCGTGCCGACGACTTCGTCGAGGTGCCCGCGATAGACCAGCAGACGCCTGTGGTAGGCAGTGCTGATCTGATGCGTGATTTCCTCCAGCGGCGCATCGAGATCGATCGCCTCGATATGGCTGCGCGGCACCATCACATCGTCCACCGTAATGGCTTCGAGATCGAACAGATTGAGCAGGATGCTCTGATGCTTTTGTTCGATATAGCCGGCTTCCAGTACCAGCATGCGCAGCTCTTCCACGGAAAGCTTGTGTTCATGACCACCGGGCGCGGGCTTGAGCCACAGCAGTCGCAGCAGCGCCTGGACGAACAGGTTGACGAACCACACGATGGGTTGTGTCAGCCTGAGCAACGGCGCCAGCACGAAGCTCGACGGCAGCGCGATGCGCTCGGGATAGGCCGCACCGACGACTTTCGGCGTGATTTCGCTGAATACCAGGATCATGAAGGCGGCGGCACCGGTTGCGGCGAGCAGCGCGTACTGGCTGTCGCCGAGATAGCGCCGGGCGATTTCGCCGACCAGCAGCGCGGAAGCAGCGTTAATGACGTTGTTGCCGAGGAGCACGACGCCCAGGAGTTTGTCGGTCTTGGCGAGCAACTGGGAGGTAAGCGTGGCGCCGCGGTGCCCAGTCTGGGTGAGGTGCTTCAACCGGTAACGGTTGAGCGCCATCATGCTGGTTTCGGAAACCGAGAAGAATGCGGAAACGATCAGTAAAACAAATAATATTGCTATCAGCGTCGATGAGGGAATGTCTTCCACGGATCAAACCGGCCGGGTTGTGAAAGGAAAATTCAGTATCGGCAGCGCCGCCGGGGTTGTCAAGGCAGCCGGAAGCCACGAGGCGTGAGCTGCAGGGAACTAGGCGGAAAGCCTTGCAGGGCGATATGGGCGCCGTTTTCTGTACGGCACTTTGCCTGCTACGGCCTACCCAGAATTACCTCAAGCACAAATTTGCTGCCGATATAGGCAAGCACCAGCATGAGAAAACCGGCGAGCGTCCAGCGCACCGCAACGCGGCCACGCCAGCCATAGACTTGCCGGCCGCCGAGCAATGCGGCGAAGATGATCCAGGACAGGACCCCGAAGACCGTTTTGTGATTCAATCGGGCGGCTTTGCCGAACAGCTCTTCAGAAAATATGACGCCGCTTGCCAGTGTCAGCGTGAGCAGGATGAACCCTGCCCAGATGATGCGGAACAGCAGCTTTTCCATGGTCAGCAGCGGCGGCATTTTCTGCAGCATTTTCGGCAGGGTTCCATCGTGCAGGTGCCGCTCGAGCAGCGCCATCAGCAGCACGTGCAATGAGGCGATCGTGAACAGGCTGTAGGCGAGCATCGCGATCAGCAGGTGGACCTTGAAGGTGGCGAATTCGGTGTTGGGCAGCGGTCCGGGCGAGGGAAACACCCCGGGCAGCAGCGACGCGAGCGCGGCCACCGGCAGCACCAGCGCTTGCAGGCCTTCGAGCTTGTGGAAAAAGCTGCCCAGCCAATAGATCAGTATCGTAAGCCACAAAATCGCCGAAATGGCATTGCCGATGCCCAGGTGGAGGCCGTGGTCGCTGAACATCGACTGCGACAACAGGAGGGTGTGCAGGCCGAGCGGTACCAGCACCGCGTGGTGTTCGAGCGCAGTGGATGGCAAGGCATCGGCCAGCGCATTGTCGATGCGCGCCCAGCGCGTGCGCCAGAAGTAGAGCGCAAGCGCCGCGTAGAGCAGGGCATTGACGAGATACGGTAGAATTCCCGACATATTCGTGAAAGTCTACACCATCCAACCCCATGTTCGATAACCTTACCCAACGCCTGTCGCGGGTCGTCAAGACGCTCCGCGGCGAGGCGCGCATTACCGAATCCAATATTCAGGACGCGCTGCAGAGAAGTGCGCATGGCGCTGCTGGAGGCCGACGTTGCGCTGCCGGTGGTCAAGGACTTCATCAACCGCGTCCGCGAGAAGGCGCTGGGCGAGGAGGTCGTCGGCAGCCTGGCGCCGGGCCAGGCGGTGGTCGGCGTGGTGCACCGCGAACTCGTCGCGTTGATGGGGGAGAAGAACGACGGGCTGAATCTGGCGACGCAGCCGCCGGCGGTGATCCTGATGGCCGGGCTGCAGGGCTCGGGCAAGACCACCACCTCCGGCAAACTCGCGAAATGGCTCAGTGAGCAGTCCAGGAAAAAAGTCCTGCTGGTGAGCTGCGACGTGTATCGCCCTGCTGCGATCGAGCAGCTCAAAATGCTGGCTGCGCAGATTGGATCCGACTTCTTCCCGTCGGCGGCGGCCGACAAGCCCGTCGACATTGCGCTGGCCGCGCTCGATTTCGCACGCAAACATTTCCACGACGTGCTGATCGTCGATACCGCGGGACGGCTGGCGGTCGACGAGGCCATGATGCGCGAGATCAGCGAGCTGCACGCGGCGCTGAAACCCGTCGAGACGCTGTTCGTGGTCGATTCGATGCAGGGCCAGGACGCGGTCAACACCGCCAAGGCGTTCTCGGAGGCGCTGCCGCTCACCGGCATTGTCCTCACCAAACTCGATGGCGATGCGCGCGGCGGCGCAGCGCTCTCGGTGCGGCACATCACCGGCAAGCCGATCAAATTTTCCGGCGTCGGCGAGAAACTGGATGGCCTCGAAGCTTTCTACCCGGATCGCATGGCCTCGCGCATCCTCGGCATGGGCGATGTGCTGTCGCTGATCGAGGAAGTGCAAAAGGGCGTCGACCGGGATGAGGCCGAGAAGCTGGCGAAGAAAGTCAAATCCGGCAAGGGCTTCGACCTCGAGGATTTCAAGCAGCAGATCGCGCAGATGAAGAAAATGGGCGGCCTGACGGCGCTCATGGACAAGCTGCCCGGCAATCTCGCGCACATGGCGCAGGGCGCGCCGCAGATGGACGACAAGGCGATCCGCCGCCTCGAGGGCATCATCAATTCGATGACGCCGCAGGAGCGCACCCGGCCCGAACTCATCAAGGCTTCCCGCAAGCGCCGCATTGCCACCGGCGCTGGCGTCACCGTGCAGGAAGTGAACCGCCTGCTCAACCAGTTCGAGCAGATGCAGAAAATGATGAAAATGATGGCGAAGGGCGGGATGGCGAAAATGATGCGGTCGATGAAAGGCATGTTTCCCGGCGGACGCTGACGGGTTGCCGGTTTTTGACGGCCGCTCGCCCGTGCCCGGAATACCCCAACCCCGCCTTTCCCGCCTCAGGCAAGATTGAAGCCCTTGGCACGGATGAATTCGCCGAAATCGGCGCGTTCCGGTACTGCGTACTGGCGCGCCTTGTCTTCCGACCAGCCGTAAAACTCCGCCGTGCCGTAACGTGCCACGTGCCGTTGCTTGCGGTACGGTTGCAGCGCGTGGCGGCGGCGGTCATAGCTGTCGATTTTCTCCGTCAGCATGGTTTCATCGAAACGGTCGGTATGCACGGTCACGTCGAGCGGCAACCGTGGGGTGATCTGGCCGCTTTGCGCCGGATAACCGACGGTGAGCCCCGCTACCGGGAACACGTGGTCGGGCAGCATCAGCAACTCGCTCACCCGGCCGGGATGATTGCGCACGGCGCTGATCGGGCAGCAGCCCAGCCCCGCCGCTTCAGCGGCGCGGATGAAATTCATCATGACCAGCCCGGCATCGACTGCGGCATTCATGAAGTGATCGAGATGATCGTTGGCAAAAGGCTTGCCGCGCATCAGGCCGATCTGGCGGATGCGGCGGTTGTTGCCGCAGAAAACGAGAAATACCGGAGCGTCATTGATCCACGGCATGCTGGGGATCAGATCGACGATGGCTTTCAGCTTGCCGCGGTCGGCGACCTGCACGATGTCGGCCTGCTGCAGATCGCTCTTGGACGGCGCTGACAGCGCGCAAGCAAACAGCAGGCGCAACAACCCGGCGTCGACCGGCTGCTGGGTGTATTTTCGGTGCGAGCGGTGCTCAACCATGTGCGCCAGCTCCTCGCCGCCTGCCACGGTCCCGGCGGCTGCGATTTTCTCGCCGAAACGTTCACTGGTCGCGTTTTCGATACGTTGTCTCACGGACATTCCCTGCTGATTCATGCCTGCCCCCATTGCCTGTTGCCATAAATTATGTATCGGATCGTGGATATTAACGGAAAAATCAACGTCTTATGTAATACGGCCGGCCCCCGCCGCGATCCCCGGCCGCGACGGCTGTCAAAACGGGACCGCCGCCCGCCACCCCGGTTTTTTCTTGCGCTGAAGGCAAAAACTAGCGTAAAATCACGCCCTTTCCGCATTCAGCCGGCAGGTAACCCCATGGTTGTGATTCGTTTAGCACGTGGCGGCGCCAAAAAGCGTCCGTTTTTCAATCTGGTCGTGGCCGATTCGCGCCGCGCCCGTGACGGCCGCTTCATCGAGCGCGTCGGGTTTTATAACCCCAAAGCGCCGGAAGGGCAGGAGATGCTGCGCATCAACAAAGAACGTCTTGCGCACTGGCAGTCGAAGGGCGCGCTCCTGTCCCACACCGTAACGCGTCTCGTCAAACAGTTTGGTGAGCAAAAAACCGCCTGAGAAACTGGTGGTGATGGGTCGGATTGCGGGCCCGTTTGGAGTCAAAGGCTGGGTCAAGGTCCAGCCGTTCACCGCAGCGACGAAAAGCCTGACTGCGTATGCCACGTGGTGGCTGGGCCGTGACGGCGGCTGGCAGGAGCATCAGATCGAGCAGGCGAAGGCGCAGGGACGCGTGGTTGTAGCCAAGCTGAAGGATTGCGAAGACCCCGAGACCGCCATGTTGTTGCGGGGCAGGCAGGTGGCGATACCGCGGGAAGCGTTTCCGCAGACGGAAGCAAGCGAATTTTACTGGGCCGATCTGATCGGACTCAGAGTGGTAAACGATGCCGCGCAGGATTTTGGCGAAGTGATCCAGATCCTGGAAACCGGCGCGAATGAAGTGCTGGTGGTGCAGGGCGAGCGCGAACGGCTGATCCCGTTCATCGCGGATGTGATCAGGGAAGTCGATCTTGCCGCCGGCGTGGTCAGGGTCGATTGGGGCGTGGATTACTGATGCTTCAATTTGACGTTGTCACGCTGTTCCCGGGGATGTTCGACGCGGTCACCGAATACGGCGTGACGGGCCGGGCGCGCGACAAGGGGCTGTATCAGCTGGTGCTGTGGAATCCACGAGATTTCGCGGCCAACAGCTACCGCACCGTGGACGACCGGCCGTATGGCGGCGGCCCCGGGATGGTGATGATGGTGGAGCCGCTGGAAAAAGCGATTTCGGCGGCGCGCCAGCGGCAGAGAAGTTCGGGCGTGAAAGCACCGCGGGTGATCTACCTGTCGCCTCAGGGCCGGCAGCTCAATCACCGGGTGGCGATGGAGCTTTCGCAGGCGCCGGGCCTGGTGATGCTGGCCGGACGCTACGAGGGCGTGGATGAGCGCCTGATCCGGCGCAGCGTCGACGACGAGATTTCGATCGGCGATTACGTGCTCTCGGGCGGAGAGCTCGCCGCGATGGTGGTGATGGATTGCGTGGTGCGGCAGATGCCGGGCGTGCTCGGCGATGCCGAGTCGGCGAACCAGGATTCATTTGTCAGCGGTTTGCTCGATTATCCGCACTACACGCGGCCGGAAGTATATGAAGGTGAAGCGGTGCCGCCGGTGCTGCTCTCGGGCAACCATGCCGAGATCAACCGCTGGCGCCTGAAGCAGGCGCTGGGCCGGACATGGCTGCGGCGGCCGGATTTGCTGGAGCAGCGCGCACTGACCGATGAAGAGCGGCGGCTGCTTGAAGATTTCAAGAAGGAAAACGGACGAAGTGAAGTTTCAGCGAAGGCTGACCTTTAGGTCACGCCGGAACCAAATGCAAGGAGCATGAACATGGACATCATCAAAGAGCTCGAACAGGAAGAGATCAAGCGGCTCGGAAAAACCATTCCGGACTTCGCCGCGGGCGACACCGTTATCGTCAACGTCAACGTAGTGGAAGGCGAGCGCAAGCGCGTCCAGGCCTACGAGGGCGTGGTCATCGGCAAGCGCAACCGCGGCCTCAATTCCGCGTTCATCGTGCGCAAGATTTCCTCGGGCGAGGGCGTCGAACGGACTTTCCAGACCTATTCACCGCTGATCGCGAGCATCGAAGTCAAGCGCCGCGGCGACGTCAGCCGCTCCAAGCTCTACTATCTGCGCCAGCGCTCCGGCAAGGCCGCGCGCATCAAGGAGAAACTTGTAGGCCGCACCGAGGAAATGGCGGGCAGCCCTGAGGCCGTTACGGCCGAAGATCAAGCGCAGGAGTAAGCGCGCTCCGGTTGCGGGAAAAGGCGGCGTTGGCCGCCTTTTTTTATGTCTGCAGCTTTCCACGCAGGGATCGGGGGATAAAATACGCTGATGCGAAAACTGCCGCTGTTTCTGTTGCTTTGGATATCCGGGGCTCTTGCTGCGGACGGGACCGATGCGCTTGAATCCGCGCGGCAGCTAGTCGGCGCCGGCGCGCCACAGCTGGCACTTAACCGCGTCGAGCAATCGCAGCCGCGGGATGCCGCCGCCGCACGCTGGACGGAGTGGGAAACGCTGCGCCTGGACCTGCTTTTCCGTCTTAACCGCAACACCGACCTGCTGAAGCGCGCCAGCGCATTGCCCGCCAACATGGCCATCACACCGCTGCGCGAATCCCTGGTGCTGGCCACCCGTGCCGCCGTCGCGAGCACTCAGGACGCGCTGGCACGGCAGTATGCCGCGCGGGTGCTGTGGCAGCTCAACCCGGCGGCCGCCGAGGTGAAGGAAGTGCGTTTGCTGGTCATCGAAAGCCTCATTGCCGAGAACAAGCGCGATGACGCGTTCCGCAGCATGCTCCGATTTCAGCAGGACTACCGGCCGCTCGAGCGCAGCACTGCGACACGTTTTGTCGAAGCACTGCTCGACCTCGGCATGGCGAAAGAGGCGGTCAACTGGCTTGGCAGCCTGGACGATGCCAGCCCGCTGAAGCTGCTGCTGCGGCTCAATGCCGGCTTGATTACGGCGGATGCGGCGATTGTCCAGGCCCGCGCGCGGCTCGCCAAGACCAACGATATCGGTTATTGGCTGGTGCTCGCGCAGGCGGCAACACAGCAGAAAAATCGCGCGCTGCAGATTGAATCCCTGGAAAACATGCTGCAACTTGCCGATGCGAAACATCCACAGCAGCGGATTGCGCAGGCGCTATGGCGGGTTTATCTCGACGCGGCGCGGGAAATCGGCAACCAGAATCAGCTGTTGACGGGAAACGACGCCGGCTGGTCGGATTTCGCCGCGCGCCGTCTTGGCGCCAGCCCGTTTGTGGCGCGGGCAATTTTTGCCTATCTTGCGCAGAATGGGCAGGCTGGGGAAACGCGCCACTACGCACAATTGCAGATCGTGTTTTCGCTGCAAACCGCCAAGCGCGATCTGGCGGCGCTGCGTTTGTTCCAGAACACCACCCTCGAGGCTGGCGCGATCGACGACCGGGCGCGCTATCTGCTTGGAACGATCGCCGAGAACCAGAATCAGCCGGCCGTCGCGCTAGGGTTGTGGCAGGGATTGACGGCGCCGGCTGACGTCGGTGCCGAAGAATGGCAGCTACGCATCGCGACGGCGGCGCTGCGTGCCGGCATGATGGATCGTGCCGCCGCAGCGCTTAAAAGCGTCGTCGACGCCGGTAAGCCGCTGGCTGCCGGGCCGGCGCAGCGCAGCGTGGCGCTGGTGCAGGAGATGCTCGATGCCGGAAAGCCCGATCTTGCCGATGGTTTGTTCCAGGCATTGCTGCCACTGGTCGGGGCGGCGCAACAGCGTACCGTGCTGTTTGGGCTTGGCCGCATCCGCGACAACGCTGGCCAGCCGCCGGCCGCGGCGGATTATTACCTGAGGTCGGCGTTGCTTGCCGGCGGACGCGCGCCCGATGCCCTGGCGTTGCAGGCGCGGCTGCTCGCCGCGCTCAATCTGGCGCGTGCCGGCTACAAGGACGATGCGCGCGCGCAGTTCGAATGGCTGGAAAAAAATTCGAAGGATGCGGCGCAGCTAGACATCGCGCGCCGCGAGCTGAAAAAGCTATAACCCGATCACGTAGAGCCAGAATGGCAGCGTAACGGCCGCGGCGATGATCTGCACGGCGAGAATCCTCGCGACGAGTTCCCCGTCGCCCCCCATGCGCGTTGCAAGGATGTAAGACGAGGGCGAGGCGGGCAGCGCGGCGAACGTGACCGCCACACCGAAGAACACCCCGCTCAATCCGAACAAGTGCGCGAGCAGCAGCGCGGCCGCCGGCTGCAGCGCGAGTTTTACGGTGCTGAAAAAGGCGATGGTGCGGCCCGCGCTTGAAACCCCGGAGAGGCGCAGGCCGGCGCCGACGGCAATCAGCCCGAGAGGCAGTGCCGATTGGGCGATCAGTCCCAGCGTGTGCCCGGCGACACTTGGCAGCGGAATGCCGGCCGCGTTCCAGATGAGGCCGGCGACGGTGGCAACGATCAGCGGATTGCGCGTCAGTTCGCGAACCAGGCCGAAGTTGCCGTGCCGCGCCAGCGCCCAGACGGCGACGGCATTGACCAGCGGGGCCATCACGGCCTGCATCAGGGCGAAGGCGGCGATGCCGGATTCGCCGTAAACGCGGTCGGCAATGGCGATACCGATGTAGGAGTTGAAGCGGAATGCGCACTGGAACGCCGAAGCGAACGCCGGCGCGGGAAGCCGCAACAGCGGGCGCGCCGCCATGCCGAGCGCGATGGCGGCAAGCGCGGCCGCGACTGCGGTGGCGATAAAACCGGGGGCAGCCGCCAGATCGATCTTTGCCTGTGCCGTGACCTTGAACAGCAGCGTCGGGAAAAGCACGAAATAGACGAGCTTCTCCAGCCCCGGCCAGAACTCCTTGCCGAACCTGCCGATACGAAAAAGCAGCCAGCCCAGGACGACCAGCATGAAATCGGGCAGAAGTATGGCGACGATGGACATCGGAGACGCGAAATTGAGGGCGGTCAGCGCGCGCTACCGCACTTCGTTCTTCCAGAGATCGCTCAGGTATTCGTGGTTGCCGGTATTGACCCAGCTCACCCGGTATTCGACCGGCGTGTCGTTGTAGGTATAGGCGACGCGCCGGATCGCGAGCGCCGGTGCCGTCACGCGCATGCCCAGCACCGCGGCAACCGGCGCCGGCGGGTTGGCGGCGGACAGCCGCTCGCTGATGCGGATGACATTGATGCCGTAACGTCCCTGATAGAGTCCGTAGATGGTGCCGTCGCGCTTGCGGAAAATATCCTCGTCGAGATCGGGAAACAAGGCGGCGGGCACCGAGATTTCGTCGAAAACCACCGGCTTGCCGGTGAGTTTCAGCAGGTTCTGAATATGGAATATTTTTGCGCCGTGCGCGAGCTTGAGCGACGCTGCATCTTCGGCGCCAGCCTTGCCTTTGCGGAACGACAGCATCTCGGTGGTTGGCCGCTCCCGGCTGCCGTCTTTGCCGACGATATGGAAAAAATAGAATAACGTCCGGTCTTCGGTGTGGGTCGCAACAAACGTCCCCCGCCCCTGCTGCCTCAGCAGGATATTCTCCGCCACCAGCTCGTCGATCGCCTTGCGGATGGTGCCGATCGACACGTTGAACTGCTCGGCCAGGCGCGATTCGCTCGGGATCGCCTCCCCCGGCTTCCATTCGCCGGCGGCGAGGCTGCGGGTGATGCGGATCTTGACTTCCTTGTAGAGCGGGTTGAAAGTGAGATTGCCCGCGGCAAGCGTGTTGGCCATTGGTGGTGTGGGCTCCATCCGGTGCGGTCATTTTAACATCAGCCCCCGCCAAATTCATATAGGTCATATAGTTGACTTTGCGCGGTGGTATGGGTAGGATGGCAGCCATAAAATAAATAGCAGGCAGTCGGCAATATCCCCCTCTCATTTCGCACGAACCGCAGCAAGGAGACGACATGATTCACATTCTGGTGCACGACAAGAAAGACTCGGTAGGCGTTGCCGTGATCGAAGGCATCAAAGCCGGTCAGGAACTGATCGGCTGGGTGATGGAAGACGACTCGACCATCAAGGTCAAGGCGCTCAACGACATTCCGATCGGCCACAAGGTGGCGACCAAGCCGATCAAGAAGGACGACACGATGATCAAGTACGGTTTTGACATCGGACGCGCGGTCGCCGAGATCAAGGTCGGCGAGCATGCGCACGTGCATAACATCAAAACGAAACGCTGGTAAGTGAGGCACGACAGGCGCGCAGATGGCGCTTTTGCCCGTCACTCTTTACCCTTCACCCTACACGAGGCTTTAACATGATTTCCAGCAAAACCACTTTCCTGGGCTACCGCCGCGAGAATGGCCGCGTCGGCGTCCGCAACCACGTCCTCATCCTGCCCGTCGACGACCTGTCCAACGCCGCTGCTGAAGCCGTGGCCAACAACATCAAGGGCGCGATCGCGATCCCGCATCCCTACGGCCGGCTGCAGTTCGGCGCCGATCTCGATCTGCATTTCCGCACCCTGATCGGCGCGGGATCGAACCCCAACGTCGCCGCCGTCGTGGTGATCTGCATCGAACAGGGATGGGCCAAGCTCGTCGTCGACGGCATCGCCAAGACCGGCAAGCCGGTCACCGGCTTCGGCATCGAACAGCACGGCGACCACGACACCATCATGCGTGCCTCCAAGGTAGCCAAGGAGTACGTGCAATGGGCGTCTGAGTTACAGCGTGTGGAATGCCCGATCAGCGACCTGTGGGTATCGACCAAATGCGGCGAGTCGGACACGACTTCCGGCTGCGGTTCCAACCCCACGGTCGGCAGCGCTTTCGACAAGCTGGAACCGCTGGGCGTGACCATGTGCTTCGGCGAAACCACCGAGATCACCGGCGGCGAGAACATCGTCGCCGACCGCTGTGCCACGCCGGAAGTGCGCGCGCAGTTCATGAAGATGTTCGACCGCTACCAGGAAATCATCGAGCGCCACAAGACCAGCGACCTTTCCGATTCGCAGCCGACCAAGGGCAATATCGAGGGTGGCCTCACCACGATCGAGGAAAAAGCGCTCGGTAACATCCAGAAAATCGGCAAGAAGTGCAAGGTGATCGGGGTCCTCGACAAGGCCGAAACGCCGACCAAGCCGGGACTATGGTTCATGGATTCCTCTTCAGCCGCTGCCGAGATGGTGACCCTGTTGGCCGCGGCAGGCTACGTGGTGCATCTTTTCCCGACCGGCCAGGGCAACGTGATCGGCAATCCGATCGTGCCGGTGATCAAACTCAGCGCCAATCCGCGCACGGTGCGTACCATGAGCGAGCACGTCGACTACGATTGCACGGGCCTGCTGCAGCGTCAGAAAAACCTCGACCAGACCGGAGACGAGCTGATCGAAGTCATGCTGCGCACCTGCAACGGCCGGCTCACCGCCGCCGAGGCGCTCGGCCATCGCGAGTTCGTGCTGACCCGTCTCTACGAGTCGGCATAACAGCAGGAATAGCCACAGAGAGCACAGAGGTCTGGCACACTCTGTCCGGCATGGTCTTGCCTGCTTTCTCTGTGAACTCTGTCCTGGCTGATTGGTTTTCGGGGGTGGCATGAGCATGCTACAGGTCAGGGTTTGGCGCGGCGGCGAGTCGGGCCACTACCAGGAATTCGAGGTGCCGCGGCTCGAGAGCCAGACCGTGCTCGACGTCGTCACCTACATCCAGCGCAGCCTCGATCCGACGCTTTCCTACCGCTTTGCCTGCCGCGTCGGCATGTGCGGATCGTGCGCGATGACCGTCAACGGCAAAGCGCGCTGGACCTGCCGCACCCATATCGAAAAGGTCACGGACGGCGACCGCCTCGAAATCGCGCCGCTCAATAACCTGCCGGTGGTCAAGGATCTGGTCACCGACATGAGCGTGTTCTTCGATAAATGGGCGGCGGCAAAAGGCCGGTTCCAGGGAACACAGACACGCAAGGATGATTTTGCGCGCGTGTCCCCCGAATCCCGGCAGCGCAAGCTGGTCGACGAGGCGATCGAATGCATAGGCTGCGGGGTGTGCTACAGCTCATGCGACGTGGTTTCGTGGACCCCGGATTATCTCGGCCCGGCCGCGCTCAACCGCGCATGGACGCTGTATAACGACGTGCGCGATATCGACCAGAAAGCACGGCTTGCGGCGATCGCGGGAGATGCCGGCTGCCATGCCTGTCACACTCATATGAACTGCACCGAACGCTGCCCCAAGCAACTATCGCCGACGGCGGGAATCTCTGGCCTTAAACGCGCGGTGCTGGCGGCGGCGCTGAAAGGCGAGCTATGACTGCAGGGATGAGGGATGAGGGCGGAGTGCGGAGGGATAATGAGCGTTCAAAACATTCGCTGAGTCATTCCTCATCCTCGCTTGCGGAGCGTGTTGCATGAAGACCCGCACGCAAGTGCTGCTGTGGGGTGCCCAGCGGATCAGCGCCATGGTGCTCGCGCTGTGCGTGATCGCCCATCTCGTCACCATGATTTACGCGGTGCGCAATGGCCTTTCGGGAGCCGAGATTCTGGGGCGCACGCGAGGCAACGCCGCCCTGGCTGGTTTTTACGCGCTGTTCGTCGCCGCGGTGGCGGTGCATGCGCCGATCGGTTTGCGCACCTTCCTCTCCGAAACATTCGAGTGGCGCGGGCGCGCGCTCGATGCCGCAATCCTGGTTTTTGGCGTGCTGCTTGCGCTGTGGGGCTGGCGCGCGGTCTACGCGGTGTTCGGGGGCTAGGCCATGAAAAACGATTTCCGGGCACGCAACCATCCGGCCTACTGGGCCTTCATCGTGCATCGCGTCTCGGGGCTGTTGCTGTCGCTGTTTCTGCCGCTGCACTTCTGGGCGCTGGGCCAGGCGCTCGGCGGCGAGGCCGGGCTCGACCGCTTTCTGCGCTGGACCGACCAGCCGCTGGTGAAATTCGCCGAAACGGGGCTGGTGCTGCTGCTCGCGGCGCACATGGCCGGCGGCGTGCGCCTGCTGATGCTGGAGTTTCTGGCCTGGCGCAACTGGCAGAAGGGCCTGCTTGCGGCGGCTACCGGCGTGAGCCTGGCTGCCGGGCTCGCGTTCCTGCTCAACCTGGTCTGAGCGGCTGTGTCTGTCACGGCCGACCTTGCGGTGATCGCCACGGGCGCCTTTCTGGCGGCGCTGGCGATCGGCAGCGCGGGCTTCGCGTTTGCCATGGTCGCGACCGGCATCTGGATCTATGTGCTGCCGCCGGCGACCATCGTGCTGATGGCCGCGACCTGCGGCACGCTGCTGCACGGGATCAGCGTCTGGCGTTACCGGCGTGACATCGAATACCGGCTGCTGTGGCCGTTTGTGGCGGGCGGGGTACTGGGCGTTCCCGTCGGCGTGCTGGCGCTGCACCACATCAACCTGGCGGTGTTCCGTCATCTGATCGGCGCGCTGATGATCGCCTACAGCTCCTATACGCTGCTGCGCCCGCGACTGCCGACGCTGCGTTTTCCGCCGTCGGCAGCGCGCTCGCTCGATGCGACGGTCGGGTTGATAGGCGGTGTGCTGGGCGGGCTCGCCATGCTGAACGGCGTGTTGCCGACGATATGGTGCACGCTGCGCGGCTGGGACAAGCGGCGCGCGCGCTATGTCTACCAGCCCTATATCCTGTTCACCGGCATGCTGGTCATGTTGCTCGCCGGAATCAACGTCAACACCGAATTGTCGCGCGTCGGGCTGTACCTGCTGGTGAGCCTGCCGGCGCTGGCGGCGGGATTGTGGGTGGGGCTCAGGGTTTTCGACCGGATGAGCGAAGACCTTTTCCGCCGGCTGCTGTCGTGGCTCATCCTCGCTTCGGGCGTGGCCCTGCAGTTTTAGCGCGAATCTGCCATTGCATGCGGCTGGGCGGAGGAGGGCAGTGCGGATTCGGTTTATTTTGGCGGGCGCACGGTTCCCAGGTACGCGGTGATTGCCTTACACTAGCAACTGAATTTGCCACGCAGTTCAAACTTAAATATTTAACAGGAGGGGGAATCATGAGGACGATCAAGTGGATTGCCGTGCTGGCGGCGCTGCTCGCCGCGGGGGCGGGCTGGGCGCAGAGCTATCCGACCAAGCCGGTGCGGGTCATCGTGCCGTTTCCGGCGGGCGGCGCGACCGATATCGTGGCGCGCATCGTCGGGCAGAAACTTACCGACTTGTGGGGCCAGACCATCGTGGTGGACGATCGCGCCGGCGCCAGCGGCAACATCGGCGGTGATCTGGCGGCCAAGGCTCCGCCCGACGGCTATACGCTGTTCATGACCTCGGGTTCGATCGTGACCGCCAATCCGTATCTGTTCAAGAAAATGCCGTTCAATCCCGAGAAAGACCTGATCGCGGTGACCAATGTCGCAAGCGGACCGCAGGCGCTGGTGGTCAATCCGAGTTTCCCGGCGAAGAACGTCAAGGAGCTGATCGCCATGGCGAAAGCCAAGCCGAAATCCCTGACCTACGGCTCCGCCGGCTTCGGCACGCAGACTCATCTCGCGGCGGAGAATTTCATTTATACCGCCGGCATCGATGTCGTGCATGTTCCCTACAAGGGCGAGGCGCCGGCGCTCAGCGATCTGCTCGGCGGCCAGATCCAGTTCGTGACGCCCAATCTTGCGGCGGCGATCGCATTCGTGAAGCAGGGCAAACTGCGCGCGCTCGGCGTCACCAGCAAGCAGCGCGCAAGCCAGTTGCCCGACGTGCCAGCGATAGCGGAAACGCTGCCGGGCTTCGAGAATCTCGGCTGGTTTGGTTTCATGGCGCCGGCCGGAACGCCCAAGGCCATCATCGAAAAAATTCATAAGGACACCGCCAAGGTGCTGCAGTCGGCGGATGTGCGCAAGCGCCTCGACGATCTGGGCATGGCGCCTGCTGCCAACACTCCGGCGGAATTTGCAAAAGCGATCAAGGAAGAATCCGCCCGCTGGGCCAAGATCATCCGCGAGCGCAAGCTGCAAGTGGAGTGAACCCCCGCCGCCCGCGGCAGTCCTTTCGGTCATGCAGCGGGCGACGGTGCATCAACAGTATGGGGATCAGCAAGTGAAAGTCGATCTGAAGCAGGTTGAGGAAGCGTGCAAGGAGCTTTATATCCGCGCGCTGAAAATGTTGCCGCCTGACATCAAGCAGGGTTTCGCGCGGCTCGACCAAACCGAAACCGACGCCACCGGCAAGGCGTATCCTCGGCACCATGATCAAGAACATCAAGGTCGCCGAGGCTACCGACAACCTCCTGTGCCAGGATACCGGCATCCCGATCTACAACGTGACCATCGGCGCCAACGTCGAGTTCGACGGCTACCAGCTCAAACAGGCGATCGTCAAAGGCTGCGAGCGCGCGACCCGCGAATATCCATTCCGCTCGTCCGTGGTGCATCCCGGTAACCCGCGTCAACCAGCAGACCTCGTGCGGCCGCGGTGGTGCCGGTGATCAACATCGACTTCGTGCCCGATGCCGAGACGCTCGCGATCGAGATGATTCCCAAGGGCAGCGGCTCGGAAAACAATTCGTTCCTCAGGATGGCCATTCCCGCCGAGGGCATCGATGCCATCAAGACTTTCGTCGTCGACTGCGTGCTCGATGCCGGCGGCAAGACCTGCCCGCCGACCATCGTCGGCGTCGGCGTCGGCGGCACGGCCGACCTGTGCGTGCATTTGTCGAAGGTCGCGGCGACGCGCCCGCTCGGCTCGAAATGCGAGGATCCGGAAGGCGCGAAGCTCGAGGTCGAACTCAGCAAGGCGGTGAACCAGCTCGGCGTCGGTCCGCAGGGCCTGGGCGGTGATTCCACTGCGTTCGCGGTGCATATCGAAACCGCGGCGACGCACATCACGATGAATCCGGTGGCGGTCAACATGCAGTGCCACTCGGCGCGCCGCGCGCGCGCGACGTTCACGCCGCAAGGGCTCGACTTACGGTTTTTAATTGAGCCGCCAAGGCCGCCAAGAACGCCAAGAAGATCAAGAGCATCAATAAAAAGAACGGCAGGCAAGAATTCGCAGGGCTTTTATATTTTCTGATCGATGTTTGATTTTGAATTTTCTCCTTGGCGCTCTTGGCGGCCTTGGCGGTTAATAGGGTTTTGAATATGGCTCATTACGACTTCACCATGCCGGTGACGGAAGCGCAGATCCGGCAACTCAGGGTAAACGACACCGTCACGCTGAACGGCACGCTGTTCGGCATCCGCGATGCAACGCAGATTCACATGTTCGACCGTGGCCGCAAGACGCGCTTCGACATGCGCGGCCACGCCGTCATTCATACCGCGCCCAACGTGAAGTGGGTCGGCGAGACCAAGGCGCATCCGTCGGGCTATGCGCCGGTGTGCATCGGCACCACCACCAGCGCGCGCATGGAGCGCTTCACGCAGCCGCTGATGAAGGAATACGGCGTGCGCATCGTCATCGGCAAGGGCGGGCTGTTCGCCGCGTCGGCCGCGGCGTTCAAGGAGCTGGGCGGCGTCTATCTTGCGATCATCGGCGGGGCGGCCGCGCTGGAAACCACGTGGATCGAGCAGATCGAGGATGTCGATCTCGACGATCTTAACCCCGAGTCGCTGTGGAAATTCCGCGTGAAGGGCTTCGGGCCGCTGCTGGTGGCGATGGACAGCCAGGGCGGCAACCTTTACACCCAGGTGAACACGGCGGCACGCGGCAAGCGTGCTGCTGCGCTCGCTTCGCTTGGAGTCAAGAGCAATTAGCCGCCAAGGCCGCCAAGAACGCCAAGGAAATCAAACTGATCACCGCGACCTTCTAACAATGAGCGGCAAGTCCAAAGGTAGATTGGCAATCATCGGATTCCGGCTCGCCTTGTGAATAGCGCCCTGATAAATCATTATCTTGATTTTCCTTGGCGTTCTTGGCGGCCTTGGCGGCTATAAAGATCTTATGAAAAAACTCAAAACTGACATTCTGATCCTCGGCTCCGGCGGCGCCGGGCTGTTCGCCGCGCTGCATGCGCATCAGGCCAACCCCAAGCTCTCGATCACGGTCGCGGTGAAGGGCCTGCTCGGCAAATGCGGCTGCACGCGCATGGTGCAGGGCGGCTACAACGTCGCGCTGGCCGCGGGGGACTCCGTCGAGCGCCATTTCATGGACACCATCGAGGGCGGCAAGTGGCTGCCCGACCAGGACCTGGCGTGGACGCTGGTCGAGACCGCCGTCGAGCGCATCCACGAACTGGAGAACGAGCTGGGCTGTTTCTTCGACCGCAATCCCGACGGCACCGTCCACCAGAAAGCGTTCGCGGGCCAGACCTTCGACCGCACCGTGCACAAAGGCGACCTGACCGGCATCGAGATCATCAACCGCCTCGCCGAGCAGGTGTGGTCGCGCGGCATCGGCCGCCTCGAAGAGCACCGGGCGGTCGAATTCATCAAGAACAAAAACGGCGATGCGCTCGCCGGCGTGCTGATGATCGACATGCGCAGCGGCGAGTTCGTGCTGGTGCAGGCGCAGGCGGTGCTGCTCGCCACCGGCGGCGGTCCGACCATGTACAAGTATCACACGCCGTCCGGCGACAAGACCTGCGACGGCATGGCGATGGCGCTGCGCGCCGGGCTCACGCTGCGCGACATGGAAATGGTGCAGTTCCATCCGACCGGCCTGATCGCCGGGCCGCATACCCGCATCACCGGAACCATCATCGAAGAGGGCCTGCGCGGCGCCGGCGGCCAGCTGCTCAACGGCGACGGCGAGCGCTTCATGCACCTCTACGACGAGCGCGGCGAGCGCGCCACGCGCGACATCGTCAGCCGCGGCATGTACGACCAAATGCGCCAGGGCAAGGTCGGCCCGCGCGGCGGGCTGTATATCACCATGCGCCACCTCGATCCGGTGATGGTGCGCAAGATGTTCAAGGGCATGGTCGAACGCTGCGCCGACTGCGGCTTCGATCTGGTGTCGGGGCTGGTCGACGTCGTGCCGACCGCGCACTACATGATGGGCGGTGTCGTGTTCCGAACCGATTGCACCACCGATCTGCGCGGCCTGTTCGCGGCGGGCGAGGATTCGGGCGGCGTGCATGGCGCCAACCGCCTCGGCGGCAACGGCGTCGCGAATTCGACGGTGTTCGGCGGCATCGCCGGCGATTCGATGCCGCGCTGGATCGCGGGCAACGGCGGCTTCAGCGAGCCGGATGCGGCCGCCGTCGACGAGGCGCTGGCGCGCTGGCGCGCGCCGCTCGGCAAACCCGCGGGCGATCTCAACGCGATCCGCGAGAAACTCTATGACCTGATGTGGGACGACGTCGGCATCGTGCGCGACGCGGCGGGACTGAAGCGCGCGGAAGGCGCGCTCGACGAACTCGAGGCGCAGCTCGATGCAACCGGCGTCGACGGAAGCCAACCTCGCCTTCAACCTGACCTGGCACGACTGGATGAACCTGAAAAACCTCATCCTCGTTTCCAAGTCGATCCGTTTCGCGGCGATGGCGCGCGAGGATTCGCGCGGCGCGCATTACCGCTCCGACTTTCCGGAGGTGCGCGATCTCGAAAACTCCCGCTACACCTGCGTGACCTGGAAAGACGGGCGCTTCGACAGCACCACGCGCCCGGTAAAATTCACCCGCGTCAAGCCCGGCGAATCGCTGCTCAACGCGACCTGAACCCGGCGCGGCAGCTGTATCAGCAGTTGATGATTGATTTTTCCGGGACGGTGGCGGAGACTCGCTGTCCGATGCAAGTCTTGTTTTGAACAAAGGGGAGGGGAATCATGGCCAGTTCTGTTCGCACGTGCGGTTCGTTGCACCTTCGGTGCTCGTCGTAACCCTGGGCGGCGTGCTGGCGTCAGCCGCTCCTGCGCTGGCCCAGCAATATCCCACGCGGTCGATTCGCATGGTGCTGCCATTTCCGGCCGGCGGCGGCAGCGACCTCGTCGCGCGCATCATTGCCCAGAAATTCTCCGCGCTGCTCGGCCAGCAGGTCGTCGTCGACAACCGCGCCGGCGCCAGCGGCAACATCGCGGCCGACATCGTCGCCAAGGCGCCCGGCGACGGCTACACGGTGCTGTTTGCCAACTCGTCGCTGTCGATCAGCCCAGCGATCTACAAAAAGCTCAGTTACGACCCGGTGCGCGACCTGACGGCGATTTCGATGGCCTCCTCGTATCCATTCACGCTGGTCGCGCATCCGGCGCTGCCGGTGAAGAACGTCAAGGAGCTGATCGCGCTCGCCAAGTCCAAACCGAACGCGCTCGATTATTCGTCGGCCGGCACCGGCACGATGTCGCACATGGCCATGGAAATGCTGCGCGTGAAAACCGGCACGCGCATCACGCATCTGCCGTACAAGGGCGCCGCGCCGGCGACGGTGGCGCTGCTGACCGGCGAATCGCAGGTGGCATTCATCGTGATGCCGGTCGCGGCGCCGCACATCAATGCCGGCAGGCTGCGCGGGCTCGGTGTTGCCGCGAAAACCCGCTCGGCGGTGGTGCCGAATGTGCCGACGATAGAAGAGGCCGGCGTGCCGGGCATACTCGCGCTGCAATGGAACGGCCTGTTCGTGCCGGTCAAGACCCCGCAGGCCGCGCAGGACAAGCTGTATCGCGAATGGGTGATCGCCGTGAAATCACCCGAGGTCTCGAAGCGCATCCGCGACCAGGGTGCCGAACCCGGCGGCAACACGCCGGCGGAATTTTCGGCGTTCTACAAGGCTGAAGCGGCGAAGTGGGCGGATGTCGCGAAGCGTTCGGGCACAAAAGTCGATTAACCACCGGAATCGTTGCCGCCATGCCGAAGTTATCACTGGATGCGCTGACCGATCTTGCCGCCCGCGGGCTCAAAAAAGCCGGCGCGTCCAGGTCCATGGCAAGGGCGACCGCGCAGGCGCTGGTCGCCGCCGAGATGGAGGGGCTCGCGACGCACGGCGTGTCGCGCGTTGCGCTCTACGCGCAGCATCTGCGCGAAGGCCGCGCCGACGGCAAGGCGAAGGCGAAGATCATCAGGAGAAAGGGCGGCGCCTGCCTTGTCGACGCCCGTGGCGGCCTTGCGTATGAAGCTGTCGCGATGGCGGCAAAAGAAGCGATCAAGCGTGCCAGGCGTTATGGCGTCGCATTCAGCGGCGTCACCAACAGTCATCACCTTGGCGCCGCGGCCTATCACCTTGCGCCGGTCGCGGAAGCGGGTCTGGTGGGACTGGCGTTCACCAATTCGCCGTCGGCGATCAACGCCTGGGGCGGCAGGAAGCCGTTCTTCGGCACCAATCCCATCGCCGCGATTTTTCCGAGAAGGGACGCCGCGCCCATCGTGGTCGATCTCTCGCTCACCGAAGTCACGCGCGGCAAGATCATGCTCGCGGCGAAGGAGGGCAAACCCATACCGCTGGGTTGGGCGGTGGATCGCGACGGCAATCCGACCACCGACGCCAAGGCGGCGCTCACCGGCAGCCTCACCGCGATCGGCGGCGTCAAAGGCACTGCGCTCGCGCTGATGGTGGAAGTGCTGTGCGTGGCGCTGACCGGTGCCGCGTTCAGCTTCGAGAACGATTCCTACTTCGAGCCCGGTCGCGCGCCGCGCATCGGTCATGCCCTCCTTGCCATCGATCCGGGAGCGCTGGCGGGCACGGATTCGTATTTCTCGCGCCTCGAAACCATGATCTCGGCGATGCTCGCCGATGCCGGCGTGCGCCTGCCCGGCGCGCGCCGTCATCAGTCCGTCGCCAGGGCGCGGGCGGAAGGCCTGGAAATTTCCGAAACGCTGCACGAGGAACTCCGGACACTGGCCGCATAACGGAAGCTTCGGCGCGGCGCGAATTTTTCCCGGCGGTCTGGAAAAGTCCGCATGACGGAATTCCATGCCGGGCCAGCGTCGAATAACGCGCGCCGGTTTCATATGCTGAGACCGTGTTCTTCCCATGCGGCGTTGATCTCGCTATATTGTCCGAGTTGGATTTGACCCCGCATTCCGCATTCATCCGCTGACCATCACCCGAGGACGCTGACAGATATGTACAACCTTCACCTTACCGCGGAGCAACTGGAGTTTCGCGAAACGCTGCGCGACTTTGTCGAAAGGGAAGTCAAACCCGTTGCGCTGCAATCCGCCCGTCTGGAGCCGTTCGAGAAGCCGCTGCTGACGGACCTGCTCGACCAGGCCTCGCAGATGGGTTTGCGCACGCTTGCGCTCTCCGAGGAAGCCGGCGGCGCGGGCGCCGATACCCTGACCGCGTGCATCGTGCTGGAAGAACTTGCCGCCGGCGACGTGGACATTGCGGCCGTGCTTGCGCATACCGCGGGGCTGGCCCAGGTTCTTGGCAGGCTGATGACGCCCGCGCAACGCACCCGTTTTCTCGAGAAGTTCGCCGAGGACGACAAGTATCATCTCGCGTTCGCGGGCCGCGATCCGGGCACCGGGGTCGGCTGGTGCTATCACCAGCCGCTGGCGGACGAGGACGGGCCCGGACTGGTCGCGGTGAAGCAGGGCAACGAATGGATCATCAACGGCACGGTCGCCTTCGTCGCGAATGCGCCGGTTGCGAAGCTGTTCGCGGTCCAGGCGCGCACCGACCCGAAAAAAACCGGCATGAACGGTCTCAGCACGTTGCTCGTGCCGCGGGATACGCCGGGCCTGACGGTGCGCGAACCCGCGAAGGCTGTCGGAGAAAGCATCCGCTGGCACCACGGGACGGGCGCCGGCGTGGTGTTCAAGGACTGCAAGGTCCCGGCGGATCACCTGCTCGGCAAGGAAGGGCAAAGTCCGTTCGCCGGAGGCGCGGAAGCGGCGCGCAGCGTGCCGCTGATGGCTGCGGTCAACCTCGGCGTCGGCAGGGCCGCGTACGAGGCCGCGGTGGATTACGCAAAATTGCGGCGCCAGGGCGGCCGGAACATCATCGAGCACCATGCCATCGGCCTGAAGCTGGCCGACTGCACGATCAGGCTGGAATTGGCGCGCAACATGATCTGGAAGGCCGCCTGGGCCGCCGACCATCCGGAGGCCGTCGCCGATCGCAGCGTGTCCGATCTGCCGTTCCACATTATTGCGCGGGTCTATACGGCGGAAGCGGTCCAGGAAGTTGCGCTGCAGTCTGCCGAGTGCTTCGGCGCCATGGCCGTGATGCGCGATATGCCGCTGCAGAAATACGTGCACGACGCGAAAGTCTTCCTGCACTCCGCAGACAGCGACGAAGCGACGAAACTCGGCATCACCGAGGCGGTGGCCGGCTATCAGCGGCCGCTGGCGGCATAGATAGGGATGAGCGCAGAGGAATGAGGATGAAGGGGGAAAAGTTGCAAATCGCGCATCGTAGAAGCAACAGCCTTTATTCGATTTGCCATTCACCTTTTACCATTCACGGATTTTTTGGGAGTTGAAATGGATTTTTCACTGAATGAGGAACAGCGCGGCTGGCAGATGGAGGCGCGCAAATTCGCGGAGGACGAGATCCGCCCGATCTCGCTCAAGCGCGACCAGATCGAAGGCGGGTTCGAGCCCTGGGACTGGGACATCATGGAGAAGGGCTCGAAACTCGGCTTCCGCACGCTGGCGGTGCCCAAGGAATGGGGCGGGCCCGGCGCGGACTTCGTGACGCAAGCGGTGGTGATGGCGGAACTCGCCAAAGCCGACAGTGCCATTTCCAAGGCGTTCAGCCAGAACTGGAAGTGGAGCCATCTCATCGCGAACGCGTGCAGCCAGGACCAGAAGGAGCGCTTCCTGAAACCGTTTCTTGCGGACCACCGTTATGTGATGGGCCGGGGCATCACCGAGCCCAATGCCGGGTCGGACAACCGCATGCCGCCCGAGAACGACCCCAAAGCCGGCTACCGGCTGCGGGCGGTGCGCGACGGCGACGAGTGGGTGCTCAACGGCGAGAAGTGCTTCATCGCGAACGGCAGCGTGGGCTCGCTCTTTTTCGTGGATGCGCGCACCAATCCGGACGTCAACATCAAGCAGGGCGGCACGCTGTTCATGGTGCCGAAAGGCACGCCCGGCTTCCGCATCGGCAAGGTGTTCAACAAGCGCGGCTGGCGCTTCTACCAGAACGCCGAGCTGATATTCGAGAACGCGCGCGTGCCGCATGCCAACATCGTGGGCGACGTGGGCACCGGGTCGGTCAAGGCGGGCAAGGGCGACACCACCGGCGGCGATCTCTTCGGCGACCTCGAGCTCGCGGCGAACGCGATCGGCGTGTGCGACGATGCGATCGAGATGTCGATGAATTTCGCGAAGACGCACAAGAAGGGCGGCAAGTACCTGAAAGACCATCAGCTGATTCAGCTCAAGATCCACGAAATGCACATGCTCACCGAGGCGCTGCGCTCGTTCGTGATGCGGGTTGCCTGGATGCATGACCAGGGCACGCATTCCGGCAACGCCGGCCTCGTGATGAATTACTCGACCGACATCATCCTGCGCGTGACGCGACTCAACATGGAAATTCACGGCGCCGAGGGTTGCATGATGAATGCGCGCGTCGACAAGCTGGTGCGCGACGCGATGGTCTGGACGCACCTTGCCGGCGACACCGTGCAGCGGGTCAAGGTGCTCAAGCGGATCAAATAAGCCGCGGACTGGTGTCGGGGGGCCTCCCTGCGCCAGAATCGTGCCGGCGCATCACGCGTTTCGTTTTGCAGGGACCCTTAGGCAGGAGGAGAGCAGACCATGGACGTGAAATCGACGCTGACGGTCATCAATCAGGCGGATATTCCGGGGCGGCGCGGCGTGACCGACGGCCAGACCTACCAGCGGCTGATCGGATGGCCGGAAGCGACGGAGACCGACCGCGTCCGCATCGGCCGCGCGACTTACAAGCCCGGCACCTACGAGCAGCTCCACTGGCACCCGATCGAAGCATGTTATTACGTGGTTTCGGGGCATGCCACGGTGCGGAACTTCGAGGGCAAGGAATTCGAAGTCGGCCCCGGTTCGGTCATCTACGCGCCGGCCGGAATCGCGGGCGCCCACGAATGGGAAGTCAAGGAGTCGCTCGAGCTGCTCGACATCCGCGCCACCAATGAAACCAACCGGAAAATCCAGTTTACGGTGGACAAGAAAACCAAGCGGTCCTACATCGATCTGGAAGATCTCGCTTATCGCGAAGCGATCAGCTTCAAGTCGCATTACTAGGTCAGCGCGGTAAGCGGTAAGCGGTAAGCAGTAAGCGGTTAGCGGAAACAGCGGGTCGGGTTCAACGGCGCCTGTCACGGCTTACCGCTCACGCACGATTTCAACCAGCCACGGACCACGAGAGACGAACGCAAAGACGATGACAAGCAAGGTAAAACGCGTGGACGTGCACAGCCACGTCCTGCCGAAAGAAATCATGGAGGCGATCCGCAAGCACCCGCGCGACTACCAGATGCGCGTCGAAGGAGCGGGGGAGAAAGAGACCTTCATCCGCGACGACAAGCACTCGACGCCGGTCTACGCCGAGTTCCACGATGCCGACGCGAAGGTCGAGGGCATGGATCGCAAAGGCATCGACATCTCGGTGATCTCGGTGACGCCGGTGGTGTTCTTCTACTGGCTGGATGCCGATGCGGGGCTTGGCCGCGGCCCGCCTGATGAACGACGGGATTGCGCGCATGGTGGCGGCACGGCCCGACCGGCTGCGCGGCATGGCGACGCTGCCCATGCAGGACCCCGATGCCGCCGTCACCGAGCTCGAGCGCGTGGTGAAGGAGCACGGTTTCCGCTCGGTCGAACTCGGCTGCAGGGTGCGGGGACAACTGCTCGCGGAGCCGCGGTTCCGCCCGGTGCTGAAGCGCGCGCAGGAGCTGGGCGTGTTCATTTTCACGCATCCCTACGTCGCCGGCGCCCTGCCTCCTGATCTGGCCTGCTATTACCTCGGCAACCTCGCCGGCATTCCTCTCGACACCGCGCTGATGGCCGCGCACCTCATGTTCAGCGGCGCCATGGACGAGCTGCCTGATCTGAAGATCATTCTTGCGCATGGCGGCGGTTACCTGCCGTACCAGATCGGGCGTCTCGAACACGGCTACAAGGTGCGCAAGGAGCCGAAAGCGAACTCGGCCAGTTCCCCGCTCGCACTGCTGCGGCGGTTCTATTTCGACGCGCTCACCCACGACGCCGATGCGCTGCGTTTCCTGGTGGGAAAAGCGGGCGCCGACCGCGTGACGATAGGCACCGACGCGCCATTCGACATGGCCGAGGACGACCCGGTGGCGATGATCAATGCGCTGCCCGGGCTTACCGACCAGCAGCGCGAGCGGATCCTGGGTTTGAATGCGCTCGAGTTGCTCGGCGAATGAACATCTGTTGCACCGCCGATGAACCCCGAAGCTTGGTCACGGAGCACAGTGACTCGAGTATAAAACATCGAATCTGCTCATCCATCTCGATCTCTCTCGGTCCCTCATCCCCTCGCGGTTTTTATTTTCAAACCGATGAAACCGGAAATCCTTGTTCTCACGCCGATCTACGCGCCGGCGCTTGCCGAACTCGAGCGCGAATTCACCGTGCACAAGCTGTGGACGGCCGCAAATCCCGACGCGTACATGAAAGAGGTGTCCGGACGCGTGCGCGGGCATGGTGACGACGGGACTCGTGGGATTCGGCCGCCGTCACCTTGACGCGCTGCCGAAGCTGGAGATCATCGCCTGCTTCGGCATCGGCCACGAAGGGATGGACCTGGCGGCGGCACGGGCGCGCGGCGTCGTCGTGACCAACACGCCAATCCCCATCGCGCAGTCCGTGGCGGATCTTGCGCTGGGGCTCATCATCGCCGTCATGCGCCGGATTTGCGAGAGCGACCGCTATGTCCGGGCCGGCAAAGTGGCCGCAAGGTCCGTTCGGCACGGGCCGCGAGCTGGGCGGCAAGACCTGCGGCATTATCGGCATGGGGAAAATCGGCAATGCAATTGCGAAACGGGCGGAAGTGTTTGGCATGTCCGTGTGCTACCACGGGCCGCGACAGAAGCGGGATGTCGCCTATCCTTATTATGCCGATCTTGAAAGCATGGCGCGGTTATCGGATTGCCTGGTCGTGGCCTGCCCGGCGACGCCGGCGACGCGCAACCTGATCGACGCGCGCATCCTCGATGCGCTGGGTCCCGAAGGATTTCTCGTCAATGTCGCGCGCGGCTCGATAGTCGACGAGCAGGCGCTGATTGCTGCGCTGAAGCACGGACGGATCGCGGGCATGGGAACGGACGTTTTCTGGGACGAGCCGCGGGTGCCCGCGGAGCTGATCGGGATGGATAACGTCGTGATCGTTCCGCACATCGGCTCGACCACCCGCGAGATTCGCGAAGAGCGCCAGGCAAAGCTGCTGGCGAACCTGCGCGCGCATTTTTCCGGCAAGCCGGTGCTCACGCCGGTACTCGCGATCGCGGAAAAATGACGCGTTTCGCGCGCAGTGCGCGGGCGATCGCGTAGCGAGGCAGGAAATATTGCAGCCCGTTGTTTTTATTATGTTTTATTGATGTGCGCCGTCAGCGCGCGCTTTCGCATGCGCGCGAGAACCACGCTCAACGCGACGCCGATCAGGCACAAGGCGCTGATGCCGACGAAACCCCAGGTGAAGGTTCCGGCACGGTCTTTGACTACGCCCAGCGCGTAGGCGGTGAAGAAGCCGCCAAGATTCGCGAACAGGTTGCTGAATCCGGTCGTCGTGCCCGCGATGCGCTGTCCCAGCACTTCCATCGGCACGAAAAACAGCGGCCCGAAATAGAACTGCAGGAAAATCGAATTGACCGCGATGACGAGCAGCAGCAGCGGAATCGATTCGACCACGACGAGCAGCGTGGAGGTGCAGGCGAGAATGGTGAGCGCGCCGCCGATCACGAGCGGCGGGTTCCTGCAGGCGGTCGGACACGTAGCCGCCGACCGTGTTCGACGGTGCCGTGAATGCCGCGCTCATCGCCACCACCAGGCCGGCGGTCTGCACCGAGAGCCCGCGATCGGCCACCAGCAGCGACGGCAGCCAGAAATTGAATGCCGTGACCACCGAGAAGCGCACGAACTGCAGCCCGCTGCAGACCCACATGATCGGATAGCGGAAGAGCTGGAACACGTCGGTCAGCGCGAGGATCTGCAGCGGCTGCTTGCGCGGCTTTTCCTTCGCGAGCGCCTTGTAGACGAATGCCGTGGCTATGCCCAGCGCGGCAAAAGAGACGAATGCGGCGCGCCAGCCGTAGTGGGCTGTGAGCAGCGGGCCTCCGAGCGACAGCACGATGGTGCCGGCGAAACCGCCGAGCATGTAGAAGCTCATGGCGGTGGCGCGGCGCTCCGGCGGAAACCATGAGGCCAGCAGCGCGAGACCCGGCGCGAACAGCAGCGCGCGGAAGGCGCCGGCGATGAGCTGCGTGACCAGCGCGAGCCAGAACACGTGGATCAGTCCGAAGCACAGCGACAGCGCCGACCAGCCGAGCAGCCCGATGAAGAACAGCCGCTTGGGTCCGAAGCGGTCGGAGAGAAAGCCCGCCGGGATCTGCCCGAACGCGTAGCTCAGCGTCGCCGCGGCCGAGAGCATGCCTGCCTGCGTGAAGCTGATCTGCAGATCCTCGCGGATCAGCGGCAGCAGCAGCGGAATCGCGCTGAAAGTGAGACCGTGCACGACCTGGCAGAACACGACGAGCGCAACGGTGTTGACCCTGTCGCGGTTCAGGGTGCTCGCGGCCGCCGTGATATTCGGGTTTGTGCTCATGGCTGACCGTCAGCAATCCTGCCGGTGCGGGGTCATGCGGAGGGGAACTGGGGGAAACACGGCGCAACATTAACATCCGCCGGTGCGCCGGAAATTGCGTTAAATCAAGTTATTTCACACTGGAATGCGGTGAATTAAATTTGACCTGCGATAGACGAAGGTGGGTGTGCCGCACGAACTGCGCGGCGCATTTTTTGCCGCGTTTTCCCGCTTGCGGGTTACCCTATTTTTCCCTTGAGCAGTTCGAAGTTGGAAGGGTCCATCTTGAGCGCGCCCTGGTTGATCTGCCGGTCGATCTCGGTCACGGCTTCGTTGCACGGTGTCGCAATGCCGAGTTCCTTGCCCTTGCGCGCCACCAGGCCGCTGATGAACTCGATTTCGCTCCTGCGGCCCTTGATGTGATCGTGGATGGGCGCGGTGCGGCCCCCGCCGACGTGGCTCATCAGTGTTTTCATGGTCGTCACCAGATTTTCGTCGCTTGAGCCCGCGAACTCGTCGGCGCGCAGCCCGAAAAGCGGCTCCATGCGGTAGCCGAGCGCCGTGCCCACGGCGAGCGATTCCCGCCCGAGCTGCACCGAGATGTCGAACATGCCGGGCAGGGCGCACGCCTCGAAATTCCTGAGGCCCAGCAGCCCGAACGGCCCCATCGTCATCGTATTGGCGACGAGCTTCGTCCACTTCGCGCCGTAGATGTTGTTGGTCACATCGCACCTGCCCACGTCGCGCATGAGCGACTCGATCTCGCGCACGCGCGGGGTATAGGACCCGTCGAGCTCGCCCACCGAGAACCACGTGCCTTGTGCGCGTCGTGTTGCGCTGGATCTGCCCCGGCGTGAACAGTTCCGCCTGCAGCTCGACGACGCAGCCGACCGTGCGGTTGCGGCCGACGATGGAGGCGATCGAATCGTCGTTCATGCCGTTCTGGGTGGGGACCAGCACGCCGTCGCTTCCGCAGATACGGCCGGATGAATTCCGCCATCCAGCGGTGGTCGTTCGACTTGACCGCGAGAAACACGATATCGAATTCGAGGTTGGCCGAAGCGAGGTCGCACAGATGGAGGGCGCGGACCGGGATCTGCAGATCCTCGTCCTTCATCCGGACATGCAGCCCGGCCGACTTCATCGCCTCGACGTGCGCGGGCCACTGATCGATGATCGTGACGTCCATGCCCCGCTTTCGTCAGATCGGCGCCGATGCTGCTGCCGATGGCGCCCGCGCCCAGTACCGCGATCGTCTTGCCCATGCCTTGCACCCCTGTGGTCGGTTGCCGGTCAGCCGCCGCGGAAACGGCGACAAATCAAATTGCGATTGTGCCAGAGCCGCCCGTCACTTTCGAGGTCCCGCCGCGCCGCGTCCACACTGCGGTCCCCGCCGCCGCTGCCCGCGCGACTGTTTATAATGGACGGCCGAAAAACACCAATAAACCGCGTGTCGCGCTTTTTCCCGGGATCGATGGCAAGTGCCGATTAACCTGACCCTTGCCCTGACCTTTTTCAACTTCGTCGGCGCCAACGCGGCGCGTGTCGTGTTGACGCTGTACGCGCTCGAGCTCGATGCGCCGGCCTCGTCAGTCGGCGTGCTGGGCGGCCTGCTCTACCTGTTCCCGCTGCTGCTGTCGTGGCCGATCGGGGTGCTCGTCGACCGTACGGGCGCGCGCCGCCTGTTGCTGTTCGCCGCGGTGTGTGCGGTGACATCGCTTACGCTGCCCTATTTTTTTCGCGTCCTGCCGGTGTTATATGTCGCGGCGGCGCTGAACGGCCTCGCGCTTTCATTCTTCCACGTCACGCTCCAGAACCTCATCGGGATCCTGAGCCAACCGGAGGAACGCGCGCGCAACTTCAGCAACTTCAGCCTGGCCGGGGCGATGACCAGTTTTACCGGTCCCCTGCTCGCGGGGTTCTCGATCGACAACCTGGGCCATGCGCCGGCGTGCCTGGTCATCGCGTCGCAGTCGGTGATCGTCATCGTGCTGCTGATGGTATGGGGCCGCCTCCTGCCGCCCGGCAAGCCGCAGACCCCGCGCGACGCGGGTGCTCCGCGCGCGCTTGGAAACCGCGAAATATGGCGCATGCTCGTCACCAGCGGCATGGTGCAGCTCGGCTACGATCTGTTCCAGTTCTACCTGCCGATCTACGGGCACTCGATCGGGCTTTCCGCATCGGCCATCGGCGCTGTCCTCGCGACGCTGGCCGCGGCGGCGTTCATCGTGCGCCTGTTCCTCGCCCGCCTGCTAAAGCGCATGCCGGGAGAAGCGCTGCTGGTCTGGGTATTCGGCATGGGTGCAATCGGCTTTGCGCTGGTGCCGCTGTCCGGCAATGCCGTCATGCTCGGACTGATCGCCTTCATTTTCGGGCTGGGCATGGGCATCGGCATCCCGCTCACCGTGATCCTGATGTTCAGCCACTCGGCGGAGGGCCGCTCCGGACAGACGCTGGGGTTGCGGCTTACCGCCAACAATTTTGTGCGCGTGACCGGCCCGATCGTGTTCGGCGCCGTCGGGTCCGCGTTCGGGCTGCCGGCGGTGTTCTGGATCGTCGCCGCGATCCTGGCTTCGGGCGGACTGCTTTCGCGCACGCGCGCGGGAAAACGGTAGGCGCGGAATTCGTCAGCGGAGAACGCGACGGCCAATCTGCGCGCTTACGGCCTTTCGATCTCCCGGTTTTCCAGACCATCAAAGCTGCGTGCGTTTACAAGGCGCTCCCGTTTCATGTCGGCGAGCGTGGCGATGCCGAGCAGCGCCATGTCGCGGTCGATTTCATCGCGGAGCAGCTTGACGGCGTGGCGCACGCCGGCCTCGCCGGCGACGGCGGCCGCGTAGAGGAAAGGGCGGCCGACAAATACGAAATGCGCGCCGAGCGCCAGCGCCTTCAACACATCGGTGCCGCGGCGGATGCCGCTGTCCATCATCACGGTCATTCCGCCGGCCTCGGCCACGATCCCGGGCAGCACGCGCAGCGGCGCGACCGCGCCGTCGAGCTGGCGCCCGCCGTGATTCGACACGATGATGCCGTCGACGCCGCTGTCGCGGGCGATGCGCGCGTCTTCCTTGTCGAGTATTCCCTTTCAGGATCAGGCGTCCCTTCCACAGCCGCCGCATCAGTTCGACGTGGGGCCACGCAAGCTGATCGCGCCGTCCTCTGTCGCGCTCGCCGGTGCGGGAAAGGAGCGGGACCCGCGGGCCCATGTTCTCGAAGTGCGGCATGCCATGCAGCAGCAGCGTGCGGAAAAACATGCCGAACAGCCAGCGCGGACGGATGAGGCCGTCCCACGCCAGGCGCAGCGACGGCCGCAGCGGCGTATGGAAACCGCTGCGCACGTTGTTCTCGCGGTTGGCCCCCACCTGCACGTCGACGGTGAGAACCAGCGTGTCGTAGCCGGCGCGCGCCACGCGCTCGACGAGCTCGCGTGATGGTGTCGTTTTCGCCCGGCAGATAGGCCTGGAACCACGCGGTGGGTCCTTCCTGCCTGACCTGCTCGAGCGGGGTCAGCGACGCGCCGCTGAGGACCATCGGAATGTTGGCGGCAGCGGCGGCGCGGGCCAGCACGAGGTCGCCCTGATAGGCGGCCATCGCGGTTCCGCCCATCGGCGCGATGCCGAAGGGCGCATCGTAGATGTGGCCGAAGAGTGTCGTCTTCTGTGCCCGCCCGGAAGTGTCCACCAGCGCCTTGGGCACGAAAGCGAGCTCGTCCCACACGGCGCGGTTCGCGCGCATCGAAGCATTGGTTTCGGCCCCGCCCGACGCATAGCCGAAGATCGGACGCGGAATATGGCGGCGCGCCGCGTCTTCGAAATCATCGAGCGCCAGCATCTTGCGCAGAATGCGCGGCGGTGCCGGATCCGCCTGTTGCGTCGCTATCGGGGCGTTGGCGGAGCGGGATTCAGCCGGTTCTGTTTTGGTGGTGGTCATGTGTAATCTCGAATGGTGGTCGCGGTCCGGAGAGCCTGGATGAATGAAGAGAGCCGGATCAATTTCTGAAATGCATTATTCTCGCGTTACCGGTTCCAACCCTTTGGTACGCATCAGCCGCGCGGTGTCCGGCGTGGCGAGAAACCGGATCAATGCCCGTGCCGTTTCCGCCTGGCGGGTGCCGGTGCATACGCCGGCGGAAAACAGCGTCATCAGCTGCAATTCCGGCGGCAGCGGCCCGACAAGCTCGACACCGGGAACGGCGAGAATTTCGCTGATCTGCTGCACGCCGAGCTCGGCGTCCCCGCGCGCGACGACTTCGCCGATCAGGCCCCCGGCGCTCACCGCCGCCTTGGCCTTGATTTCCGCGGCGATGCCCAGCCGTTCGATCACGCTTGCGAAATACACGCCGCTTTGGCCGGTCAGAGTATAAGCAACCGACTTTGCATCGAGCAGTGCAAGCCTGAAGGCCGCTACCGAGCCCACGTCGGGCCGGCGCGCACCCGCGCGCACGCAAACGCCGATGCCGGCGCTGGCGAGATCGACGCGGGTGCCGGCAATGACCGTGCCCCGCGTGACGAGCTCGTCGATTGCGGCGCCGGTCGCAATCACGAGGTCCGCCGCTTCGCCGTCGAGAAGGCGGCTCGAGGATACGGTTGGTAGAGTCGAAGTCGACCGAGTACGGATGCCCGCGCGCAAGATCAAACTGCGGGACGCGCTCGAGGATGACGGTCCGGAGTGCATTGGTGGCAAGCACCCTGAGTTCGCCGTCGGCGGCCATGGTCATGTGCCCGAGCCTGGTTTCATGGGGATGTTGTTTTTCAAGATCGGCCGTTACTTCGAAAGACGCCGGACCGCTTTCAGCCGTTGCGTGATGTCGCCGGCGAGATGCGTCCAGATGAAGGCGTCGCGGCCGAGTTTGTCCGCAGTGGCATCCATGACGCCGCCCGCTGCGCCGTGTATGTCGAGGTTCAGCCGCGTGACGCGCAGCAGCACATCGCTCGAGTAGGCCATCACCAGCACGGCGTTTGCGCCTTGCGTCTTGTTGTCCATCTCCCACGCGGTGCGCATCACGTACGAGCGCAGCGCCTCGGTGAGCATGAGCATTTCATGCAGCTTCAGGCGGACGAGCTGATGATCATTGAGCGGCTTGCCGCCGCGCCGGTTCGATTTGGAGAATTGCATCGCGTATTCGCACGCCGCATCGCAGATGCCGAGCGCATTGGCCGCGAGCTCGAAGTCGCCGAACTCCGCGGCAGCGCCGCTGCGGACTTTTACGCCGCCGTTGATTTCACCCACGACATTGGCGTGCGGCACGCGCGCATTCTCGAAAATGAGCTCCGCATTCTGGTAGAAGCGCCAGCCGCTTTTGTTGAAGATCTTGCCGATGCGAAATCCCGGCGTGTCGATCGGCACCAGAAACAGCGTGGTGCCCTCGCGGATCGGCACGTTGGGATCGGTCCGCGTGCTCACGAAAAACAGCTTGCCGACGCTGCCGTTGGCGATGAAGGTCTTTTCGCCGTTGAGTATCCATTCATCCCCCCGGCGTTCCGCCCGCAGCCTCCAGCCCGACTTGGGATCGTCCGCAGGCGGGTAGCGGTTGTCGGAGCCGGCGTTGGGCTCGGTGCTCGCCGATCCCATCACATAGGTGTCGTCGGCGAGGAACGGCTTGAGGAAGCGCTCTTTCTGGTCGACCGTGCAGTTCTCGGCGATCTGGTGGCTCCACTTCCAGTTCTGGCTGAATGCCTTCGATATCGCGCTGTCGCCTTTCGCGAGTTCCGTCATCACCAGGCCCTGCGTGACAAAATCCGTGCCGGGACCGCCCCATTCCCTGGGCACGGCCAGCGTGCGGAATCCGAGCTTGGAGCCCTTCTTGATGATGTCCCAATCCCATGGCGCGAACCCGCCTTCGATCTGATCGCGCTTCAGCGAGATGGGGCGTATCTCTTCCCGCGCAAACTCGCGCGCCTTCATCTGCCATTCTTGTTGTTCTTTGCTCAGCGAAAAATCCATGTTCAATTCCTGGTTCAGGTTCACCTTTGCTGGACGCGAATGCCGGCGTCTTTGATGACGCCTGCCCACTTGTCCGTTTCCTCCCGCACGAAAGTCGCGAACTCGGCCGGCGTGCCGGTGGCTGCGTCGAGCCCCACCTGGGCAAGCTTGTTCTTCGCTTCGGGCGCGTTCATGAGCTTGCCGACTTCGGTATTGAGGCGCGCGATGATCTCCGGCTTCACGCCCGCCGGCGCGAACAGGCCATACCAGGTGATGACGACCAGCTTCGGCATGCCGGCTTCGGCGGACGTCGGCACCTGCGGCAGTGCCGCTGCGCGCTCCGGCGCCAGCACGGCCAGGGCTCGAATCCTGCCGGATTTGACGTGAGGAATGGTTGCGGGAAGGGTCGACGTCACCATGTCCACTTCACCGCTCAACATGGCCGTCAATGCCAGCGACGCGCCCTTGTAGGGCACGTGCACCATATTGATCTTGTTCAGCGCCTTGAACAGTTCGCTCCCCAGCTGGCTGCCCGAACCGAGGCCGCCGGAGCCGAAGTTCAGCTTGCCGGGGTGCGCTTTCGCCAGCTTCACCAGTTCGGCGAGACTCTTCGCCGGCACCGAGGGATGAACGACGATCACGTTGGGCACCGTCGCGAGCCGCGTGATCGGCGCGAAATCCCGGAACGTGTCATAGCCCAGGTTCTTGAAGAGGCTGGGACTGATGGCGACCGTCGGACTCGTCAGCAACAGCGTATAGCCGTCGGCGGGCGCTTTGGCGACAATCTCGGACGCGATGTTGCCGCCGGCCCCCGCCCTGAAATCGGGCACGACCGACTGTCCAAGCGACTCGCGCAGCTTCTCCGAAATGAGCAGCGCCAGGATGTACGGGGCGCCGGTGGGAAACGCCACGACCAGTCTGATGGTCTTCTCGGGATACTTCTGAGCCGAGGCCGGCAGCGGGCACGCGAGCAAAGCGAGCAGGGCGAGGCAAAGCGATCTTCTTGCGGTTCTCATGGGTTCTCCTCCGGGTGATTGCGGCGCATGAACGTGGTTGACGGGTTTTTATTTAAAGTCCGTAACAAAATGAATTAGCCACAGAGATCACAGAGAACGCAGAGGACAAACCGATAACGAGACATGTTTCGTATCCGGTTGTTTTAAATAAGTTTTTTGATACTCTCCGTGAGCTCTGTGCTCTCTGTGGCTTCGTCTGTCCTGGTCTTTTTGAAACGCGCTCTTATATATTAATTATTCAAGGCGCTACAGTAACTGGCTGCCGGGTTTCGGCGGAGCGTACGGCGGCTTCCAGCACGTCGATCCCATGCAGCACATCTGCGACAGGGACCGGATAGGGCTGGCCGTCGCGTATGCAGCGCGCGAACTGCGTCAACTCTTCGGCCACGGAATTGAAATCCGGCGTTTCGATCACTTCGGGTTCGGGTATGCGGGCAAGGTGGCCCGCCCGTCCCGCGACCACGGGAACGAACCGGAACGTGTCCATCGTCGGTTGCAACACTTCGGCAAAGCCCTCCGATCCGTACACCGCCACACGGGAGTTGCGCGCGGCGACCACTGAACAGAAAGCGAGCCCCGTTGCTCCGGATTCGAACCTGAGCAGCAGGCTCGTGGTGTCGTTGCCGTGCGGCCCGGCGCGGTGTTCGGCGATGCAATGCACTTGTTGCACGCGGCCGATCATCCAGATCATGGCGTCGATGAGATGGACGCCGATCGACGCCATGGCGCCCGCGGGTTCCTCCTCCGGACGCACGCGCCACGAGTGGTCCGGGCGGTAAAACCCGGTGGTCGCGGTGAGTTCGGCAAGCACCGAGCCGATCACGCCGAGTTTTCCGGACTTCACGCGGCGCTGCAATTCCTGCATCGAAGGATGAAACCGCCGGTTGAGTCCCACCGCGAGCGTGACGCGCGCGCGGCTGACCGCGTCGACGGCGGAGCGGGCGCCCGCGCTGGTCAGCGTGAATGGCTTTTCGACAAAAACGTGTTTGCCGGCCGCGGCGGCCTGCTTCACCTGCGCTTCGTGCAGGCTGTTCGGCGTTGCCAGCACGACCGCATCGATGGCAGGGTCGGCAAGCAGCTCTTCATAACTGCCGGAGAGGAGGATCCCCTGCTCGCGGCAAAACGCTTCGGCTGTTGCGAGTGTGCGGCTGCAACCACGGGTGAACCGGATATCCGCGCTCTTGCCTTGCACGGAGCTGACCAGGGTCCTGCCCCAGGAACCCAGCCCGACGATTGCAGCGCGAAGCATCAGGCCGGTATCCGTGCCCTTCTAGATTTTCCCCGCCTTGCGCTTCTGGATGTGCTTGACGACGCCCTTCTTGCCGACCTTGGTCTTCGGCTTCCAGATGTTTTTGTGCTGGAGAAGATTCTTTTCCTCCCAGACATGGGTCGCATCGCCCATGTAGACGATGAACACCTCGCAGCCGTCCGGATACTCGTAGGGGCCGTGGGGAATGTCCCAGCCGAACACGTAGTCGCCGGGGCGCAGGTCCTTGCCGGCCACGCACATGCGGCCCTTGGTCACGAGGATCGAATGCCAGCTCTTGTGCGTATGTTTGGGCTCGACGTATCCCGCCGGGAACCTTTGCTTCATGTCGATGCGTTTCATCACCGGGTCGTAGTTCAGAACCTTGACCTTGACCCCGGGCGGCAGCTTGAGCAGCCCGCGGACATCGTCGCTTTCCCACTCGACCTCATGATCGTAGATCGCCTTGAACGTGTGGTCGAAACCCTTCTTTGCCGCCTTCTTCCTTGCCGCCATTTCCACAAATCTCCTGATAGCGCTGTTTCACATTCCCCAAACCGCCGGTTCAGGGCTCCATTTTGATTCCGGCGTCCTTGATGACCTTCACATACTTCGCCTGATCGGACTTGATGACGTTGGTGAATTCCTGCGGCGTGCTCGTCACCGACTCGATGCCCAAGCGCGGTGTAGCGTTCGATCACATCCGGCTGCTTCAGGGACTTGACGATTCCGGCGTTGAGCTTGTCGACGATTTTCTGCGGCACCCGCTTCGGGATCAAAAGTCCCCACCAGTTATCCAGTACAAAACCCGGCAGGCCGGCTTCGATCGCGGTCGGTATGCCCGGCGTGAGCGGGAACGGCTTCGAGCCTGCCACCGCGATCGCGCGAAACGCGCCTGATTTGACGTAGGGAAGGGCAACCGGCATGTCGGCGAAGACCACCTGCACCTGCCCGGCCAGGAGATCCAGCAATGCGGGGGCCTGACCCTTGTAGGGAATCTCCGTAATCTTTGCCCCGGTTACGGTGTTGAACATCAAGCCGCCAAGCTGGGGGAGCGTGCCGGAGCCGCTGCTGCCGAAGTTGAGCGCACCGGGTTTCGATTTTGCAAGTGCGATCAGATCCTTCATCGACTTGACGGGAAACGATGTTTTGACCACGATCAATTGCGGCGCGGAGGCGATGACCGATACCGGCACAAAGTCGCGCAGAGACTGATAGGGGGTCTTGTAGAAGAGCGGATTGAGCACGACCGGGGCGACGCTGCCGACCACCCAGGTATAGCCGTCCGCCGAAGCAGCGGCTGCGATACCCGTGCCTATGCTGCCGCTGGCGCCCGGACGATTGTCCACCACGATGCGCTGTCCCCACGCCTCAGTCAGCTTCTGGCCGAGGATGCGCGCCAGGATATCGGAAGAGCCGCCGGGCGGGAACGGCGCGATCAGGCGGATCGGTTTGTTGGGCCAGGCCTGGTCCGCTGCCAGAACCGCTGTCGATACGCAGAGCATCGCCCCCGCCAGCAATGCGATCACTCGCAGGCTATGTTTTTTCATCGAACTCCTCCTATACTTAATGGTTTTTTTGCCCGGATCTGTTTTTTCAGCGCCGGTAGAAAGCGCGCTGGTTTTTGATGACCGGGTCAGGCAAGAGCATGCACCGTGGCCATAGGGAAGTCAATTTTCGCGGCCGGTCCCGGCGCCGGGGCGCCGATGACATCGTGCACGCGCTGCGGAATGGAAGTCCACTAGGTGAAACGCCAACGTCGGTGGTCACGCAGCGGTTCATCCAGGTTGCGAAATGGATTGGGGCGGCGCAAAATCGAAACCCGTTTGCCGCGCTGATTTTCGTATGCCACAGACGGCGCCGTGGTCAGAATAAGATCGCAATTCATTGGAAACACTTGAGGAGGAATTCAGTATGCTGAGAGCAGCAATTTACGGAATGGGGCGCTGGGGGAACCGCCTGATCGAGTCGGTGCAGGCGAGCGACAAGATCCGTTTTGTGAAGGGGATTTCCCGCAACCCCGAAAAGCACGGCGAGCTTGCCAAAAAAGCCGGGATCGCTGCGGTCGTCTCCTATGCCGATGCCCTCAAAGACCCGCAAATCGACGCCGTCGTGCTCGCCACGCCGCACTCGCTGCATCACGAGCAAATCGTGGCCGCAGCCAAAGCCGGCAAGCATGTGTTCACCGAGAAACCGATGACATTGACGCGCGCCACGGCCGAGTCAGCGGTGGCGGCCTGCCGCGCGGCCGGCGTGACGCTGGGTCTTGGATTCAACCGCCGGTATGTCCCGGCTTATGTCGAGATGATGCGCCGGATACGGGCCGGCGAGATTGGCGACGTGCTGCATATCGAGGGCCAGCATTCAGGCCCCACCGGCTACCGGCTCCAGGCCGGCAACTGGCGGTCAACCCGGGCCGAGGCTCCCGCTGGCGGCATGACCGCGCGCGGCATTCACACCCTCGATTCCATGATCAACATCGCCGGCCCCGTGACTTCGGTCTATGCGTTCAGCGACAAGCGCAAGTTGCCCGCGGATATCGACATGGATGACACCACTTCGATGCTGCTGAAGTTTGCGGGCGGCGTCACCGGTTATTTGGCCACGGTGTTCTTGACGGCCGAGCTGTGGCGCGTGCACGTGTTCGGCACCAAAGGCTGGCTGGAGATGCGGGGCGACGCGGACCTCGTGGCCTGCAGCCTCGAGGGCAAACCCGAGCGCGTGCCTCTGCAGGCGACGGACCGGGAGAAGGCGACGCTCGAAGCGTTTGCCGATGCCGTGGCCGCGAAACAACCGTTCATGGTGCCGGCCGAGCATGCCATCAACGGCATCGCGACGCTCGAGGCGATCGTCGCTTCCGCGGCGAGTGGCGCCCCGGTGCGGATCGGCTGACGATACTGATTCGCACAGCCGTCAGGGCCGGGCGCAAATTTCCGGTCCGCGTTGCCCCGTCTACGCCGGCTCCATGCCTTTTTTGCGGGTGACCGGAGCCGCGGCTGGCGCGGTGAGGAACTTGACCAGCGCCCTCGCCGCATCCGGCGCCTTGGCGCCGACATGGAGACCGGCCGAGAAAACGGTGATCTGCTGGACGTCCGCCGGCAGCGGGCCGACAAGCTCGATGCCGGGGACGGGGAGCAGTTCGCTGATCTGCTGGAACGCGAGTTCCGCTTCCCCGCTGGCGACGAAGCTGCCTGCGGGGAAGCCCTGTGAAATTTTCACCTTGTCCTTGATGGTGTCGGCAATGCCCATGCGCTGGAACAGGCCGGCGAGATAGACACCGCTGGGCCCGGTCGAATACGCGATCGCCTTTGCCGCAAGCACGGCGCGCTTGACGGCCTCACCCGAGCTGATGTCGGGCTTCGGCGCGCCGGCGCGAACGGCGATGCCGATGCCCGATCTCGCGATATCGTAGCGGTCGCCCGCAGCGACGATCCCGGCCCCGATCAGCTCGTCGAGCGAGGCGGCCGACATGATCACGAGGTCGACCGTCTCACCGCCTTTGAGCCGGCTCATCATCTGGACGCTCGGCACCCAGAGCGTCACCACCTTGTGGCCGGTGGCGCGCTCGAATTCCGGCACGAGTTCCAGGTAGGCCTCCTTGAAGGCCGCCGACGCCATCACTTTGATTTCAGACATGTAGATTCAATCCATTGGTCGCAAATAGTGCAGGGTGAGCAGCGGGCGGTTTGATGGCAGAAAACAGAAGGAACACCGCTCGCCGCCCGCCCATCGCCATCTGCTATTCCACCTTCATGCCGCTTTCCTTGATCAGAGCGCCAAGCTCGGCGTACTCTTCACGCTGCATCTTTTCGAACTCCTCGGGCGTGCCGGGTTTGGGCACCGCACCCTGGGACGAGAACTTCTGGCGCGTGGCCGGTTCGTTCAGCACGCGCACCGTCTCGGCATTGATCTTGTCGACGAGCCGTTTGGGCAGTCCCCGCGGCGCGATGAGGCCGAACCACGATTCCGACTTGAATTGCGGGAAACCCGCTTCGGCGGTCGTCGGCACGTTGGGCAGGGATTCGGCCCGTTTATCCGATCCGACCGCCAGCGCTCTCAGCGTGCCCGCCTTGACCATCGTCACGATCGCGGACAGCGGATAGATGTAGTACTGGATCTGTCCGGAGATCAATGCGGTGCGGCTGTCTCCGCCCCGGCCGAACGGCACGTGCGTGACGTTGATCTTTGCCTTCGATGCGAACATCGCGCCGGCAAGATGCGAGGAACTGCCCACTCCCGCCGAGCCGTAATTGAGCGCGCCGGGCTTGGCCTTGGCGAGCGCGATCAGTTCCTGGATCGTCTTCGCCTCGACGCCTTTTCCGAGCACGATGATGTTGGGCGTCGTGCCGACTTCCCCGATGGCTGTGAAGTCTTTCAGCGGGTCGTACGGCTTTTTCTCGCGCATCAACACGTTCGACAGGTGCGGTTGTCCGACGATGGTGATGGTGTAGCCGTCGGGCGCGGCGTCGCGCGTCAACTGGCTGCCGATCAGCCCGCCGGCACCGGGCCGGTTGTCGATGACGATCTGCTGTCCGAGGATCTCGCCGAGCCGCGTGGCGACGATGCGCCCCATGACGTCGCTCGCCGCGCCCGGCGTGAAAGGCACGATCATGCGGATGGGTTTCGTCGGCCATTTGTCCGGCGCCGGCGCGGCGCCTGCCGCGCTGCCCACTACCAGAACGAGTGATGCCGCAAGGATGCTGCGCAATGCTCTCATGATCGTCGCCTCCAGTCAGTGTTGAAATTAAAAAAACGGGGACAAAACCTGCGCCGCGTTGCCGAGTGATTTCGGGACTGCTGGCAGCATTATGCCTTGGCCGCCACCGTCAGGCCACGGACGTTATTTTTCTCGATGGTTCGCGCGACCAGCCCCGTGGCTTTGACGTCCTCGATGAATTCGCGCAGGTACTGGGCGCCGGTGCTGCGGCCTTTCGGCGTGCCGGCCGCCTGCTGCACCGCGGTGAACCGCCCGTCGAGGATGCGCGATCCGGGAAGATTGTTCGGCGTCGGTCACGAGGCGCGGCTTGAGTCCGGCGATGGCGTCGAGCTTGTCCGCGACGAAGCGCTTGAACACATTGTCGGCGCCCACCTCGCGTACGAGCTGCGCGTGCTTCAGGTTGCGGGTCAGGTACAGGTCGTAGGCGCTTTTCCCGGATATGGCGATGCGCACGCCCTCGCGGTCGACGTCGGCGATGGTCTTGAGCGGCGAACCCGGCGGCACGAGATAGGTGGCTTCGATTTCCACGTAGGCGGCGGTGAAGTCGATCTCGTTCGCGCGCTGCGGTTCGGCGCCGAGGAAGCCCACGTCCCACGCGCCCGTCTTCGCCGCGTCGGCGAGAGCGCCCGGGGAAGGGTAGCCGATGATCTCGACGGGCACGCCGAGCCGCCGGCCCAGCTCCCGCCCGAGATCCACCGCTACCCCGCGGTATTCGCCCGTCGCAGGGTCCGTCGCCGTGAGCAGGAAGTTACCCAGGTTGATGCCGACGCGCAGCTTGCCGGTCGGCGCGAGTTCGGAACGCGCGGCGGGAGGACACTCGGTCATGGTTGTCACCTGTGAATATAAAAAAGGATGAAAGTTTACGAGAGGCTCGCCAGCACCTTGCCCCAGCGCGGATCGGGACGGTGCAGCATGCGCTTTCCCGCCGCATGGAGCGCCGCCCAGGTCGTCGAGAGAATGTTGAGCAGCACCGGCCGGCCGTATTCGGCCTCGAGCAGGGGCACGGCGTGGATCGCGTACCACAGGCCGCCCGGCATCAGCAGCGCCTGCGCATCCGGCGCCTCGCGCAGCACCTGTCCGCCCAGTTCGAGCGCGAGCAGATGGTCGGCTGCCGCGCTGGCCTCCTTGTTCTCCGCGAGCGACCGCGCGCGCGAGCGGCAGGCGATGACTTCGATGCCGGCCTCGGCGAGGTAACGCGTGAGCGCGGCGTTCACGGCCTCGGGCCAGCGGGTCGCCAGCGCAATCCGGGTTGCGCCAAAATGCTGCAGCGTCGCGATATGCGCTTCGAGGTCCGTGTCGCACGGCAGCCCGGTGCGGTCGCGCCCTTCAGCGAGGATTTCCAGCATCTTCGTGCGCCCGAGGGCCGAGGCGACCGGAACGCCGGAGAGCGAGATCCGGTCGACCTTTTTTTTGGCGAGCAGGTCGAAGCGCTCCCGGAGCACGGGCAGCTCCTGCTCGACGGCCGCGAGGCTGTACTCCTTCAGGTTGAGGCCGGTGGTCACCAGCATCATGCCCTCGGGCGCGACGCGGTAGAACTGGTAGGCGTCGAGGTCGGTATAGAGGTGGGGGATGACGTAGCCGAGCTGGTACCAGGGGCTGATGACGCTCATCTCACGCCGCCTTTGCGAACGCGTCCTGCACCTGTTTTTCGTGGGCGAGAACCTTCTGCACGCTGGCGCGCTGCTTGATGTGCTCGAAATGGGCCGCGCAGTGCGTGAACTTCGAGAGGTCGAGATTGAACGACAGCGCGCGCCGGAAACACCAGAAGAAGTACGCGTCAGGGGCGGTGAAGTGGTCGAAGAAAAACTCGCGTCCAGCGAGCAAGCCGTCAGCGATCGCGAAATCCTCGAACAGCATCCTGTTGCCGACCCGCTTCACGCTTTCCTCGGAGCCGGGAAGATCGCAGTAATTCTCCGGCCTGGCGTTGGGGGTCATGTGCGGGTGGATCGTCGAGGCGAACCACGCCATCAGCGAGATGGCCTTGATCTCCTTCTTCGGGTCCCCGGGCAGCAGGTTCGCGTGGGGGAACTGGCGCGCGATCCAGATCTGGATCGCGACGTTCTCGGTCAGCGGCTCGCCATCGATCACGAGCACGGGCACCTTGTGCTTGGGATTGACCGCCAGGAACTCGGGCGTCTTCAGCTGGCCCGTGCGCGAGTTCACGTTCACGACGTCGAAATCGGCGCCGGCTTCGGTGAGCGTGACGTAGGGCACGAGCGCGCAGGTCTTGGGGGCGTAGTACAGCGTCAGCTTCATCTCTCGATTTCCTCGCGAATGGGGCGAGCTGAATTGTAGGGGATTGATGGGGTCGAATCCAGATGCCGAAGCATAAGGCATATCCGGGAAATGCCGATAAAAATGAAGCGGTGCGCTTCCCTGTGCGCTGGGGGAACCGCAATTCTGAGGTAAGGCGGGGTATTGGAGACAGAAACTGTCGCGTAAATTGATACCGCCCCTGTTTAATTTGCAGGGCGGGCGATGCTATGCGCCTGTGCGGCCCGGGGATAACCGCACACGCTGCGGTCGCCGCAGGACTGGCGCGGGATCAGGCGCGTAAGCTGCTTAAGCCGCGCAAGCAGTCAGTGCTCTTGGGAGCCTGACCTCTTACGCCTCGCGC
This sequence comes from uncultured beta proteobacterium, assembly GCA_963734595.1. Lineage (GTDB taxonomy): Bacteria > Pseudomonadota > Gammaproteobacteria > Burkholderiales > SG8-41 > CAKKQX01. The sequence goes on along the minus strand of CAVTHV010000037.1, from coordinate 230,174 downwards.
GGGAGTCTGCCTTCTTGCATCCCGCTCAGCGGCGAGTTCTTTTTCATGCTGCTCGCGAATCTGCCTGGCGGCGTCAGAAGGAATACCTAAGTCTTCGAGTTTCCAGAAGTCATTCATTTGCCTTCTCCTTCGGGTGGTTCTTGCATAACGATTGATTTTGTTGATTTCTCCTTGAACTCCAGTTCCCGTGTAAAGCCCTGACATGAACCTCCTGAAAGGGCGGTGACAAACCTTGAAATAAAATACTCTGGCGGTTTCCAAAAATCTGCTGCATATGCCACTAAAAAATTCTTTTTCCGGCTTTTGGGCTTGCGTCCCGAAGCATCCGTTAACGAATTCACAAAGGGGCTGGACCTGCTTTCGGAGCCGCCGTGTTTGCCCGACCCGATTGCTGCGGAGCACCACCCGCAGGGCCCCCTGCCGCCTCCGGCAATGCACTGTCGGCGCGGGTAACCCGGTGAAGAGACATCGGAACCGCAAGTCCCGCAGTCTGGTATTCTTATATGGCGGCTTTGCCGTCTCACTCAACAGGGAGATCTCGCATGGAAATTCAAGTTGGAACCGCAGCCCCCGATTTCACGCTGCCCTCGCACACCGACCAGAAAGTCTCGCTCGCGAGCTTCCGCGGCCGTCCGGTCGTGGTCGCGTTCATGCCGTTCGCGTTTACCGGCGGCTGAACGAACCAGGTCAACGGGTTCCGTGCGAACTACGAAGAATTCAAGAAGCTGAACTGCGAAATTCTGCAACTCAGTGCCGACCCCGCGCCCAGCCTCAAGGGGTGGGCCGAAAAACTGGGCGGCGTTCCCTTTCCCCTGCTGTCGGATTTCTGGCCGCATGGCGCGGTCGGCAAGGCTTACGGCATTTTCAACGACGAGCGCGGCATGGACAAGCGCGCCGCCTACGTGCTCGACGCCAAGGGAATAATCCGTTACGCGAAAGTGTATCCGCAGGGTACGATCCCTGAAAGCAACGAGCTGCTGGAACAGTTGCGGAAACTCTGAACGGCGTGCAGCACTCGCGAAGGCCGGCAGCCGCGTTCCTCCGGGAGGCGGCTGCCGTTTTCGTTTGTAAGTCTGTAATTCGTTGTTTTTATTGCGATAAATAGCATGGGCTTGCGCCCTTTACTCATTCGCTGGAAAGCAACTTTCCCGACTGAAGGAGTCGATTCGATGGAACGCAAAAAGGCAAGCGATTTTCCTCCGGAAGTTCTGAAGCTGTTCGACGGTTACGTTCACGGCATGATCGGCCGCCGCGAGTTTCTGGATCGCGCCGCCAGGTTCGCGATCGGCGGCTTTACCGCCGCGGCCATGCTGGAGAGCCTGAAGCCCAACTATGCGTGGGCGCAGCAGGTCGCCAAAGACGACGCGCGCATCAAGACCGAATACCTGACTTACCCGTCGCCGCAGGGCTCGGGCACCATGCGCGGCTACTTCGCGCGGCCGGCGAACGCCGGCGGGAAGTTGCCCGGCATCCTGGTCATCCACGAGAACCGCGGTCTCAATCCGTATATCGAGGACGTCGCGCGCCGCCTGGCGGTGGCGAATTTCGTGGCCTTCGCGCCGGATGCGCTCACGCCCGCTCGGCGGCTATCCGGGCGACGAGGACAAGGCGCGGGAGCTGTTTGCCAAGCTCGATCCCAAAAAGCGCACCGAAGACCTGGTCGCCGCAGCCGGTTATCTCAAGTCGCGTCCCGAGTGCACCGGCAAAATCGGCGTGGTGGGCTTCTGCTTCGGTGGCGGCATCGCCAACCTGCTGGCGGTGCGGCTTCCCGATCTCGCAGCCGCGGTGCCGTTCTACGGCAACCAGCCCGCTGCAGCGGATGTCGCCAAAATCAAAGCGCCGCTGCTGATCCACTACGCGGCACTCGACGAGCGCGTCAACGCCGGGTGGCCGGCCTATGAGGCCGCGCTCAAGGCGAACGGCGTCAGGTACGAGATGCATATGTACCCGAACACCAATCACGGTTTCCACAACGACACGACGCCGCGGTACGACGAAGCCGCAGCCAAACTGGCGTGGCAACGGACCGTCGATTTCTTCAACAAGCACGTGCGCGGCGGTTAAGCGAACGCCCGTTCGATGCTGATCGTGGGCAACAGGAGCATGCGCAACGACGCTTGGCCGGTACGCTAACGCAGAACGCGGTGGGCTGTTCCCGTCACGGTCGGACAGCGGGCGTTTCGATCCTCATCCCGCGCGCCCGCCACATCAGGAAAAGTTCGAGGTCGACGAATTCGTCAGCACCGAAGTCGTACGGTTCGGCGCGTATTCCGACGAAACAGTTGCGCAGCCGGCGCTGAAGCGAGCCCAGGTTCTGCCACTCGAGGCGGTAGAGCGGATATCCGGTAGGGTGCGCCTGCGGAATCACGTTCCCGGCGAGGCGCTTTCCCCAGTTGTCATCGTGACACTGGGCGCACGCCAGGTTGAGCTGGCCCTGGCGGCGATAGTACATTTCGCGGCCGGCTTCGATGAACGGTCTCATGCGCGCGTCGGCTTCGATGCGGATCGGCATGCCGCGCGACTGCCGCCCGATATACGCAGTGAGCGCGAGCAAATCCCTGCTCTCGAAGGCGAGCGGCGGCGCTTTCTGCTGCGCGGTGCGGCAGGTGTTGATGCGCTGCTCCAGGTCCACCGGCCGCGCGCGCGCGGCGTCGAAGGCCGGATAGCGCGCCGCAACGCCCTTCATGCTCGCGCGGGCATCGCCATGGCAGTCGGCGCAGGCGAGGCCGGCGGCGCCCGTTTTCTGGTTCCACAGCGCTTCGCCATCGAGCACCCAGAGCATGCCGGGATTGGCCGCGTCGTCGTCCTGCATCGCGCGCGTCTCGCGGCTCATCATCTCGTAGCCTGAGCGGCGCTCGGCCGGCGCGATCTCTGCAGAGTGAACCGGCATCGCAGACGCGGCCAGCAACAGCGCGACGTGAACCCGCCGCAGCATGGAAGCCGCGTTGCATGGCGTGCGCGCTCACGCGACGGTGATGGCGGCCGACTCGGTGACCGAGTAGCCGTTGTCGCCGCTCCAGCTGCAGGCGATGGTGCCGCTTTCGGTGGCGACCGTTGAAAACGTCAGATAGGGATTCGCGGCGATCGCGGGATAAAACACGGCGCGAAAAATCTCCTCGCCGTTATAGGTGCAGACGAACCCGGTGATGATGTCGCGCGGGATCGGCACGCCGAGCTGGGTGTGGCGGAATCCGGTTTCCATCGCGTGGGCAGCGATGGCCTTGATCTCGATGATTTCGCCGCGGCGGGCGGTTGCAGGCAGACTGACGATTGCGCGCGTCATGGTCACAGCACCTCGGTGCAGGCGGCGAGGGTGACGACAACGTCCACGCTGCCCGACCAGAACGAGCCGTCGGAGAGCTCGCAGATTGCGAGGACGGTTTGCGTATCGGCGAGCCGTATCCGCGTGGCGACGCTGGCCCGCCCGGCGCGCGGACCGAGGAAAAAGCTCACGACGTTTGGCAGCGGGTTCTTTTCAGTGAACACATGGATCGCTTTCACGTGATCGGCCTGCGTCATCGGGCTGTCGACTTTTACCGAGAGCGGCACGGCGTTGCCGTTTTCGACGAGCGCCGGCAAATCGAGCGTCACCTTGCCCGGGTTGACGCGTGCTGAGCCGACGACCTTGGCGATGGCTTCGCGCGTCGCCGCCGGCGCTACGCTTATCGCGGCGGTGGATTCGGCAGCCGCTGCAGTCGCCGGTTTCAGCGCGATTCCGCCGATGATACCGCCGGCCGCAAGCAGAAATTCGCGGCGCGAAGTTTTTGTGTCGTCACGTTTCATCTATTCGCGCAATGTCGTCAGAAATGCCACCACGTCCTCGATCTGCTGCGCGCTCAGCACGGGTTTGCCTCGAAACGCGGGCGCGACCCGCGTCAGCCCTCGACCTTGTAATAGGCCGGCATGATCGTCGCCGCATTGACGCGGCCGGAATCGACGATCCGGAGGCGCAACTGGCCCGCGGACAGTCTGCTTCCGACCCCCGTCAGATCCGGCGCGAGATCGCCCTGAAAGCGTTCCTCCGGGAACGGTCCGCTGTGGCAGAGCAAACACAGGCCGACCTGCCGGTTGGTGACGATTGCACGCCCGCGTGCGGGATCGCCGGAAGCGCCGGTGAGCGAAGCAGGAACCGCATCGCCCGACTACGGAGACCGTGTCCGGCGCGTCCTGCGCGTGCGCGAGAGCGGCGCCCGCAAGGGCAAGACCCAGCACGGCGGCCAGCACTCTCGACCGCCGACCGCCCGGGCGCCGCGAGGCCGCGACCACTGCGTGCCTGCCTAGACCAGCTGGATGCCGTGGTTCTTCAGCGGGAACGTGCGGATGCGCTTGCCGGTTGCCGCGAAGAACGCATTGAGCACCGCGGGCGCGGCGACGCAGATCGTCGGCTCGCCGACCCCGCCCCAGAAGCCGCCGGAGGGCATGATGAGGGCTTCGACCTTCGGCATCTGCGCGATGCGCATCGAGTTGTAGCTGTCGAAGTTCTCCTGCTCCATGCGGCCGTCTTTCACCGTGCACTCCTCGTCGAACAGCGCGGACAGCCCGTAGACGAACGATCCGGCGACCTGCCGTTCGATCTGGGCCGGGTTCACCGCGTAGCCCGAGTCGGTGGCGCCGACGATGCGGTGGATCTTCACCTTGTTGCCGCCGCTGACCGAGATTTCGGCGCAGGCCGCCACGTAGCTGCCGAAGGCCCTGAAGTGGGCGAGCCCGCGGTGCACGCCCGGCGCGGCCGGTTTGCCCCACCCGCCCTTTTCGGCCACCGCGTTCAGCACCGCGAGCGACTTCGGATGCTTGGCCATCAGCTTGCGGCGGAACTCGAGCGCGTCCTGGCCGGCCGCATGGGCGAGCTCGTCCATGAAGCACTCGAGGAAGATCGCGTTCTGGTTGATGTTCACGCCGCGCCAGAACCCCGGCGGCACGTGCGTGTTGCGCATCGCATGGTCGATCAGCAGATTCGGGATCGTGTATTCGAGCGAGTGTTCCCCGGACGGCCAGTAGCCCTGGAACGCGAACGGATCTTTCCCGTTGTCCAGGGCGTCCGGCCGCACCGCCGCGAGGATCGACTGTCCCGACAGGCGGATGTGCAGGCCGGCCAGGTTTCCGCTTTTATCCAGCGCGCCGGTCAGCTTCGCCTGCATCACCGGGTGGTACATGCCGTGCAGCATGTCTTCTTCGCGCGACCAGAGCAGCTTCACCGGCGTGCCCGGCATCTGCTTGGCGATCAGGACGGCCTGGCGCACGGAGTCGGTGAAGCCGCGCCGGCCGAAGCCGCCGCCGAGCAGCAGCTTGTGGACGTCGCATTGGGCCACCGGCAGTCCGGAGGCCGCGACCGTGGCGGCGAACGCCGCCTCGCCGTTCTGCGTCGGACACCAGACCTCGCAGCGATCGGCCGTGTAGAGCGCGGTGGCGTTCATCGGCTCCATCGTCGCGTGATTCAGGAACGGATAGGCGTAGACCGCCTCGATTTTTTTCGCCGCGCCGGCAATGGCGGTCTTCGCGTCGCCGTTCTGGTTGTGGACGAATGCCTGCTTCGCGTCGAGACCTTCCTTCAGCATCTCGGCGATCGACGCGCTCGAGACCTTGGTATTCGCGCCGCCGTCCCACTCGATCGGCGATCGCATCGAGCGCGGTCTTGGCCTGCCACCAGGTGTCGGCGACGACCGCGATCGCGGAGTCGCCGACGCGCACGACCTTCTTCACGCCCGGCATGCGCTCGGCCTTGGCCGCATCGAAGCTCTTCACCTTGCCGCCGAAAACCGGGCAGTCCCTGATCGTCGCATTGAGCATCCCGGGCAGCTTCAGGTCGGCGCCGTAGATCTGCTTGCCGGTGAGCTTGTCGATCGTGTCCAGCCGCTTCAGCGGCTTGCCGATGATCTTCCAGTCTTTCGGATCCTTGAGCGCCACGTCCTTCGGCGCTTCAAGTTTTCCCGCGGCGTCCGCCACCTTGCCGTAGGTCGTCGTGCGGCCCGAGGGCTTGTGCGTGATGACGCTGTTGGCCGCGCTGCACTCCGAGGCCGGAACCTTCCATGCATTGGCCGCCGCCTGGACCAGCATCATGCGCGCCGCGGCCCCGCCCTTGCGCACGTAATCATGCGACATGCGGATGCCGCGACTGCCGCCGGTCGAGAAGTCGCCCCAGACGCGCTTGCGCGCGACGTTCTGGCCGGGCGTCGGATATTCGGTCGTCACCTTCGACCAGTCGCACTCGAGTTCCTCGGCCACCATCTGCGCGAGGCCGGTGAGCGTGCCTTGCCCCATCTCGGAGCGCGCGATGCGGACGACGACGGTGTCGTCCGGGCGCACGACCACCCAGGCGTTGACCTCGGGCAAGCCATCGGCGGCGAGAGCGGCGGCCGGCCCCCCGAACGGAAGGCGGAGACCGAGCGCGAGACCGCCGCCAACCGCGGCAGTGGCGACGATGAACGTGCGGCGGGTAATTTTCGGAGCGTTGATCATGGTTTCTCTCCTTACGCCTTGGCTGCGGTGTGAATTGCGGCGCGCACCTGCTGGAAGGTGCCGCAGCGGCAGATGTTCGTGATCGCGGCGTCGATGTCGGCGTCGGTCGGCTTGCGGCTTGTCCTTCAGCAGCGCCGCGACCGCCATGATCATGCCCGACTGGCAGTAGCCGCACTGCGGCACGTCGTGCTCGAGCCAGGCCTTCTGCACTTTGGTCAGCACGCCGTTGACGGCGAGGCCTTCGATCGTCGTGATCTGCTTGCCTTCCGCCGCGCTGACGGGCACCACGCAGGAGCGGACCGCCTCGCCGTCGATGTGCACGGTGCAGGCGCCGCACTGCGCGATGCCGCAGCCGTACTTGGTGCCGGTGAGGCCGACCTGTTCGCGGATCGCCCACAACAGCGGCGTGGCGGGATCGATGTCGAACACATGGGATTTACCGTTGATCGTCAGGCGTGCCATTCGATGTTCTCCCGGTGAAGGCTGGTGGCCGAGGGGCTTGGGGACACTCGATCAGCGCCGGCCACGCAAGGGCGCTGTTCGCGTAAATTCTAATCCCGAAAATATCCTTTGTCGCCGCCTTGTAAGCGGCTAATATTTTTTCGGCCCCGCGATCTGAATGGTTGCGGAATAATCGTGATTTATTTCGTGTTGTCGCGATGCGATTGCGGGCCGGGGCGCGCGCGGGTATTCTTGAGCGGCAGCGGCTGCCGTCACCGACGGCAATGTAAGATTCGTTGTTTTTATTGGATAATCCTTCTTGTCTGCCGCAGTTTATTTCCTGGATCTTTGTGAAAACCATCGAATTTCAGTTGAACAACGAGCACATCAGGCTTTGCGACCTGCTCAAGCTGGCGGGCATTGCCGACAGCGGCGGGCAGGGCAAGCACATGGTCGCCGAAGGCGAAGTGACCGTCGACGGCCGGCCGGAAAGCCGCAAGACCGCGAAGATACGCGCCGGGCAGACGGTGGAATGCCGCGGCGCCAGAGATCGCTCGTGATGGGCAAATGATATGGAATCCCGACTCGCAGAGATTGAAGCCAAACTCAGCTTTTCCGAAGACCTGCTGGAAGAGTTGAACCGCACCGTCGTCCGCCAGCAGCAGCAGATCGATCAACTGCAGCAGGAGGTGCGCGTGCTGCGCCAGCAGGTGCAGAGCGGCCACGCGGCGGAGTCCTATGGTCCGCACGACGAGACGCCTCCGCACTATTAGAGATGGACCAAGGCTAAAAGCGGACGAAAAAGCACGGACACGAAGGACACGAAGGAAAAACGAACAAAACGAAAAGATTTCGTTTATAGCGTATGGGCCTGATCCCGGTAACCATGTAACACGCGTTGAATTTCAAAACCAAACAGATATCGTCAATGAAAAAATCATTCGAACAACGCATCGCCGCGATGAATGCGATGTACAAGCTTCCCGCCAACGAGCGCCCGACGCTGCCTGCAGACGTGGTGGACCGGTTGACCAAGTTCAAGGCGACCCTGCTCGACGAAGTGCATGAAATCGACGAAATCGTCGCTCTCGCAAAAAACGGCGGCGGCGCGACCGATATTGCCGTCGCCATCGCGGACGTTCTGGGCGACATCATGGTCTACTGCCGCTCCGAGGCCCTGAAGTACGGCCTGCCGCTGGAGGAGGTGCTGGACATCATCATGGACAGCAACGAAAGCAAGCTCGACGCGAACGGCGCGCCGATTTACGACGCGAACGGCAAATTCCTCAAGGGGCCGAACTACTGGAAGCCGGAACCGAAGATCAAGGCGCTGCTGGCAGCGCGCGGCGTCAAGACGGTGCCCTAGGCGCCTGTCGATTTTGGGAGGGAGAGTCATGGACAACCTGAGCGAAGCACACCGGATTGCGGACGTCGCCACGCTGGAACGCCTCTACGGCGCGCCCACGGGAGCCGCGGTGGAGAAGGAGATCAACTATCTTCATCCGCATTACCGGGCGCTGATTGCCGCTTCACCCTTCGTGGTCCTCGCGACGGGCGGCCCGGACGGGCTCGATACTTCCCCGCGCGGCGATGCGGCGGGGTTCGTCATCGTCGAAGACGAGAAAACATTGCTGATTCCCGACCGGCGCGGGAACAATCGCATCGACAGCCTGCGCAACATCGTCAGCAACCCGCATGTGGCGCTGCTGTTCCTGATTCCGGGCGTGGGCGAAACGCTGCGGGTCAACGGGCGGGCGATCATTTCCACGGCGCCGGCATTGCTCGAGCGGTTCAGCGTCGGCGGGAAGCTCCCGCGTTCGGTGATCGTGGTCCGCGTCGATACTGTTTTCTTCCAGTGCGCGCGCGCCATCTTCCGGTCCCGGCTGTGGGACCCGGCGCAACACGTCGAGCGCGGCAGCCTGCCCAGCCTCGGCACGATCGTCGGGGACATCAGCCAGTCGCGGATCGACGGGAAAGAATATGACCGCGGCCTCTATGAGCGGCTGAAAGGGGCGCTTTACTAAGGTGTCAATTTGCTTTGGCACGGAGAGTTCGGCTAGCATATCGATGAAGGAACATATGGCCAGCAAATCGACCCTCGCGAGCGCCGGCTACGACGTCGCTGATGCCTTCGAAGCCAACGAATTGTTTCAGCGCAACGGCTGGACCGATGGGCTGCCCATCGTGCCGCCGACGGAGGCGGGTGTGCTGCGCTTTCTCGAAGCGGTTCACCTTGCTGCCAATGACGTGGTCGGCATCGAGCCCGTGCGGCGGCGGCGCATCACCGCGGAGAAGGTGGCCATTGCCGCCGTGATGGCGGGCTGCCTCCCGGAGTACATGCCGGTCGTGGTCGCCATCATCAAAGCGATGTGCGAACCAGAATTCGGTCTGCATGGCAGCACGGCCAGCACCGGCGGCAGCGCGCCCTTCATCGTCGTGAACGGCCCGATCCGGACGAGCCTTGCGATGAACGCGACGCACAATGCTTTTGCCAACGCCAGCCGTGCCAATGCGACCATCGGCCGCAGCGTGCGACTGTTCATCATCAACGTGCTTGGCGGGATTCCCGGACAACTCGATCGCTCGACGCTCGGCCATCCCGGCAAATTCACGTTCTGCATCGCCGAGGACGAGGAGGGCAGCCCGTGGACGCCGTTGTCCGTAGAGCGCGGCGTGCCCGCAGGATCATCCGCGATCACCGTGATGGCGGCGGAGTCCCCGCACCAGATCATGAACGAATGGACGCAGGATCCGAAGGAAATCCTCGATACCTACGTGGCCGCCATCCGGTCGAATATGCTTACCTATTCGATCTGGGAGGGGAACTACGCGATGGTTGTCCCCATGCAACACCGCCAGATTTTCGCCGCCGCCGGGTGGACCAAACGCGATATCCGCCAGTACGTTCACGAGACCGCGCGGGTGACGCGCCGCGAGTGGCGCTCAGTCGGCAAGGCGGCGGTCGCCGGACGCAAGGACGAGGATCGCGCCTACTTCGCGTTGCGTTCGCCGGATGACCTGTTGGTGGTCGCCGCGGGCGGACCGGCGGGCGGGTTCGGTGCCGTCGTTCCGCCGTGGTATGGCAAGAAATCCCTCGCCGTGACAACCCAGATCGGTGCGTGAACCGCGCCCAAAGGAGAAAACACCATGACACTCAGAGTTCTCGACCCGCGGCAGACCGCAGAAGGGGAAGCCCTGCGCCTGGCGCCGTCATTGTCCTCGCTCGACGGTGCGGTAATCGGTCTGCTCGACAATGCCAAGATCGGCACGCAGCGGTTCTACGACTACGTCGAGGAAATACTCCGATCGCGTTTTGGCGTTCGCGAGTTCATCCGCCGGCGCAAGCCGGATGCGACCCGCCCGGTTCCGCCCGCCGTGCTGGGTGAACTGCTGGGCGCCGACGCGATTATCTCGGGCATCGGCGATTGAGGGAGCTGCTCGTCGTGCAGTCTGCACGACGCCATCGCAGCCGAGCGCCAGGGCATACCCGCTGTCGCCGTTATGACCGACCGCTTCGAGCGCAGTGCGCGCGTGGTTGCTGAACTGAACGGTTTCCCTGACTACCCGTTTGTGGTCATTGGGCATCCGGTTGCCAACGATAGTGATGATGCGCTGCGCGCAAAGGCCGAACAAGCGGTGGAGCGGATCGTCCCGTTGCTTACCGCGCGTGAATCGCCCGAAAAGGCGAGGCCAGGTGTTGACTCCTGAACGCGCTCGTCGCGGTCGTCCTTCCGCCCCCATCCCTCGCGGCTTTCGCCGCTATTTTGCTACCGGGGTCTTGCACCCAGTGAGAGAGATCGTGCTGCCGTCCGTCAGCGTTGCCTCGTCGCCTCTGACATCGAGCGAGGCGACGCCGTTGCTGTAACGCGTGCCGGAGGAACCGGCCTTGTCGAGACGGAACTCGCGATCCGGGAAAATGATCCAGGCTGCGCCGCCATTGTCGAGGTAACGCACATAAAAAACTTTGCCGCCGGTACAACGGTATTCCGTCGCATCGGGTGGGGCCTGGTTCGGATCACGCTCTTTTGCCTCGCCGAACGGCCAGACACTGACGCTGCTGCACCCGGCCAACAGCAGAAAAATACAGACAAGCGCCGGCCATGCCGGGCGGACGAATCGATTGTTCATGTGCGTGAGCGTTGGTTTCGGAATCGCCATTTTGCCACAAGTATCCTGTGAAACCGGGAAGGCCGATCGGATTTCCCGGCCTCATCCCTGCCGTGTGTTTTCTTGGGAGTAAAATGAATATTTCGTTCAAGGAAACATCGGGATGAAGGCGCTTCTGTTTTTTGTTGGATGCCTGCTGCTGACATCGGGTTCGATCGCGGCCGCAGCGTCCCCGGCGGGACGGGTAGAGCCAAGACAGGCGCCCTCATGCGGCGAATGGATCGCGCATCGCGAAAAATCGGACACGCTTGCGTTAAGCAACGCATCCTGGCTGCTCGGCTATCTTTCGGGCCTGTCGACCAGCGCGGGCAAGGATTTTCTCTCCGGAACCGACAATGCGTCGGTCTACAAATGGATGGATCAGTACTGCCGGACCAATCCGCTGCGCGACGTGAGCGGCGGCGGCGATGCGCTGGCGGCCGAACTGGAGAAGAAGGGGGCGCCAAGATGATCCGGGCGATGGCATTGCTGGCGGGCTGCCTGCTGTCGTTTAACTTATTTGCATCCGCGGTCGAAATCAGGGGGGCGCGCACCTGCGGCAAATGGATGGACGAAAAGAGCGCGGCGAACAGCACGCATGAAATGAACAGAATTCCGATCCTGATCACCAAGAGCTGGTTCCTGGGTTATCTTTCGGGCCGCGCCGACCAGTCAGGCAAAAACTTCCTCAAGGGGACCGACAACGAGTCCATTTTTTTGTGGCTCGACAATTATTGCCGCGCCAACCCGGGTAAAACCCTCGATAGCGGCGGCGCCGATCTCGCGCGCGAGTTGATGCAGATGAAAGGGATCAAGCCGTAATCGGCACGGCGTGACCGCCGGCGGCAGAGTTAATGTAATCCGTTGTTTTTATTGATATATTTGTGATGTGCCGCAGTTGGCTCCGGCCCCGGTTTGTTCCGATGCCGTGACGTCTCGAGACCAGCCGCCAACACCCGACAGGAGAGAGCACGCAACATGAATCACGCTGACAAGAACCGGACCGGCGAACTCGCGCGCAACGTCGCGGTGGCGCTGCGCTTCAAGAAATCGCAGGGCACGCCGGAGATGCCGCAGGTCGAGAAGGAGGTGATGGCCCCCGGCTACGATCGCGCGCGCGGCGGCAATCTGCATCTTGCGAGCAATGCGCGCGACACGGACATGACGCATCCCGGCCTGTACCTGCGCAAGGCGCTGCCCGACCGCGTGGACGTCATCGAACGCGTGATCGCCGACGGCGACCGGGTCGGCCTGCTGTTTCGCGTCACCGCCACGCACACCGGCGGTTTCTTCGGCGTGCCGCCATCGGGCAAACGGATCGACGTCTACGAAGTCGCGTTTCTGCGCATCGTCGACGGCCAGCTCGTCGAAGGCTGGTTCATGATGGATGAAGCGGAACTGCTGCGGCAGATGGGCGCGAAACTGCCCGCGCGCAAGGACGGGCGCATCATCGCGCCGCCGGTGCCGGACAAGGGCGAAGAGGTCGATGCCGTGATCAGGCGGCTCGAGGCGCGGGCGACGCTCACGCCGCAGGACCGCAACAAAATCCTCGCGGCCGCTTCGCGCTCCACGCGTGCCAAGGAAGACCGTGCCGCCGGTCACCGTCAGCTGCGTTCGCGGATTCCAGCACCTGCGCGACTACTGCAAGGCGAAAGGCGGCGCGTTCGATCTCGACGCCGCGATTCCGGACCGGCACGACAGGATAGAAGTGCTGATGGCCGAAGGCGACGAGGTGTGGATGCGGTTCAGCACCAGCGGCACGCACACCGGCAGTCTCTGCGGCATCCCGCCGACCGGCAAGCGCGTGGGCGTGCACGTCGCCGCGATCATGCGCTTTGCCGACGGCAAGGTGACGGAAAGCTGGACCTTCGCCGACGAGTTCGGGCTGCTGTTGCAGCTCGGCGTGCCGAACCTGCTGCTGGGATGACCGTTACCGCTGCTGCGGACGAGGAGTCGCGGCGGTTCCCGTACTGGCGCCGCAACCTGCGGGTGCTGCCCGCAGCGAACCTGCTGTGCAGTCTCGGCTTCTTCATGTCGTGGCCGTTCGTGCCGCTGATGGTGCGCGGCCTGGGCGTGCACGAGCACCTCGAGACGTGGGTCGGCAACATGCTGCTGGTGTTCTATCTGATCAGCTTCGCCGTCAATCCGATCTGGGGCGGCATCGCCGATCACTACGGCCGCAAGATCATGGTGCTGCGCGCGATGGTGGGCATGGGCTGCGCGATGATCGTGGTGCCGTTCGCATCGACGCCGATGTGGTTCGCCTGCCTGTTCATGCTGATCGGCCTGTTCAATGGCTACACGCCGGCGGGCATGGCGCTGCTGGTGGCCAACACGCCGCCCACGCGCATCGGCAGCGTGATGTCGCTGGCGCAGACCGGCGGCATGGTGGGGCAGACCATGGGGCCCGCGGTCGGCGCGATGCTGGCTGCGGTGATCGACCGGCAGCACTGGTTGTTCTGGATCAGCGCCGGCCTGATGCTCGCCGGCGGCACGCTGGTCGCGCTGTTCGTGCGCGAAGTGAAGCAGCTTGCGCCCGGTCCGTGGCGCCCGCAGTGGGTGGGCAGTTTGCGCGAGTTGCTGGCAGTACCGCGTCTGGGCCCGTTGTATCTGCTGGCCTTCCTGTTCTCGGTACTGTGGAACGGCAACGTGGCGATCATCAGCATCTACGTGCTGCAACTGCTGGCGAAGCAGCCCGCGGGCGCAGGCGCGGAGGCGTACTGGGTCGGCGCGGCGGCCATGGCGCTCGCGGTCTCCGGTCTCGTCGCGCTGCCGCTGTGGGGGCGGGTGCTCGACCGCGTCGGGCCCGGCCGCGTGTTGGCGTTTGCCGCTGCTGCCGCCGCAGTGACCCACCTGCCGCTGCTGGTGTTGCAGACGCCGCTGCAACTGGTGCTCGCGCGCGTGGCGTTCGGCCTGAGCGCGGCGGCGATGCAGCCGGCCATTTTCCAGCTGCTCAGGATTCACGCCCCGCCCGGAATGGACGCGCGGGCCATTTCCTACGCCTCGTCGTTCCAGTTTTTTGCGATGGGCCTCGCGCCGTTTTGCGCGGGCCTGATCGGTCCCGCGTTGGGGCTGCGCGCGTACTTCGCGTTGACCATCGTCCTCATGCTGGGCGGCCTGATGCTGTGGCTGCGGAGCGGAAACCGTTCCGACTGACGCCGGATCAAGCCAGGGATCGGAATAAATACCGAAATTTGTTGCGATCCCGTTTTCCGGATTTTCGGTCCGCGCCAGAGGGCCGTCCGGTTGCCGTTGTCCACCGCCTTTTTGATCCAGGTCAAATTCCTCCCGCCGCATTCGTCTTAGGCTTATAGCCATAGGATTTGATGGCCTGTTTCGGGCCTGTCCAGAGAGCGAGGTGACCGATGATTCCGGAGACTGCATTGGTGCGGAACATCAAAATGGCAATCAGGGTTTCGATATTGCTGGCGGGGGCGGCGGTGATGATCGCGGCCGCGTCCGACGTGGCCCATAGCGCCGCGCTTCCGACGGCGCAGCCAACCGAGCGGGAAGTGATCCCGGGCGCGGACCGGATGACCAGCGCCGAGCGCGACGCCTATCGGCGCCGCATGGAGGCCGCCGCCACACCGGAAGAGAAAGCCCGAATCCGCGCAGAGTATGCCAAGGCAGCGGAAAAAAGTGCGGCCACGCCGGTGTTGGTCGGAGACCCGGTGCGGGGCGCCAAGGTGCACAGCGCATGCTTTTCCTGTCACGGCGTCGAGCGGTATGTCGCGCCGGTGACCTATGCGGCGGCGAGCTTTATCGATTCGGTGTTGAGGGCCAGCGGGCTTTCCGATCTGCCTCCTGCCGAACCCACCCGCTTCAAGGGCAGGATCAAGTCGCTGGCGGAACTCCGGAATGCAGTGGGCCGGCGCAACGACTATCTCAACCCGAAGATGACGCCGCAGGAATTCGAGGACGTCATTGCGTATCTGAACGCGACCTACTACAAGTTTCCGGAAAAATAACCGGAGCCGCGTTCACAGTTCCACGGGTGCTCCGCCTTTTTTGGCTCGCGTCACCTCGAGGGCCGCGTGTCGGGGAAAAATTCGCGCATCAGGAATTCCTCGAGTCCCGCGTTGTCCCTCGCGCGGGCGGACAGCGTCACGTCGCGGCCCAGGCGCTGCGACTCCCAGAGAAAATCCCCCTGCTCGTGCTCGCGGATGATGGCGATCATTTTGCGGACCACCGCGATGCGCATGTCGCTGTTGTCGCCTTTGCGCACCGTGATCAGTTGTTTCGTTTTGCGGCGGATCTCCTTGTTCCAGCCGAAGAACAGGAACTCGGCATCGTCATAGCCCATGCGCTCGATCTGGAACATGCCGCCGCCCTGGGCCGGATCGTAGCCAAACGTCGTCGGGCTCTGCGAGGCAAGGTTGGCGGCGACGATGCGTTTGCTGCGCGCATCGTCGTCGGCCGGCGGCGCACTCGGTGCGCTGTCGAAGAGCCGGTTCGCCGCGGGCGCGCCGTCTCGCCGCGATGAACGACGCCATATCGTCGGCAACAGGAGCGGGCGGGACGGCCGGCGTGGCGACAGGCGGCGGCGCGGGGACTTCGGGTGCAGGCCGGTTGAGCGCCATGACCGGCGGCGGGGGCCGCCGCGGTGTCTTCGGCGGACGGCGGCGCCGCGCCTCGGAATCGGGCGACGGCCGTGACTGTGGCGCCAGCAAGGCTTCCGGCACTGGCGCAGGCCCGGGCAGGGGCGTGAGACGCACGGTCAACGGGCTGCTGGCGTCGCCGACCTCGGATTTTGTGAGCGGCAGCAGGTTCAGGTGCGGCCACAACTCCCACAGCGCCGCAATGTGCACGAGCACCGACAGCGCGACCGCCACCCAGATGGTGGGTATCGTCACGCCGTCGCGCCTGTTGCGGGATGCGTCGGGCCAGCCGTTCATCGGTTACTCGAAGTGGACCATGGTCGGAGGGTGCGGAAAACCGGGCAGGGTAACACTTCGATCACAAACAGCGAATTGGTTCAATTTTTGATGTTGTCGTTGATGCGGCGAAATGCAATATCATAAGTCCTCCGCTGCACAGGCGGCGCCACGCGCGACAATCTAAATCAAAGGGAGACTTGCCCCATGCTCTGGACCATTCTTTGCGTTGACAAGCCGGACACCGCCGCGATCCGCGCTTCGGTGCTGCAACCGCACCGCGATTACCTGCAAAGCCGGAAAGACATCCTGGTGCTCTCCGGTCCGACGCAAAACGATGACGGCACCGAGGCCATCGGCAGCCTGTTCCTCATCAACGTGAACAGCCGCGCCGAAGCCAAGGCTTTTTCCGACGGTGACCCGTTCACGCAGAACGGCGTGTTCAAGAGCATCACGATCACGCGCATGCGCAAGGGGCAGTGGAATCCCGGCGCGGCGGAAGGCGCCTGATTCAGTGACCAGTGACCAGTGACCAGTGAGCGGGGGAGGATAAAAACCGTTTTCTCTTCCGCTCACCCGTCACGCCGCGCGGCGTAGCGCCTGCAACTGGTGCGCGATGAAGGCCTTGACCATTTCGTGGGCACGGTCGGTGTCCGGGCCCGGATCCTTGACCCACTCGTGTTCGCAGCCGGCGAAGACTTCCAGCCGGCATTCGCCGCCGGCCGCCCGGTAGCTCGCGGCGAATTTTTCCTGGATCGGCGCAATCACGTTGTCGTCGGCCCCGCCCTGCATGATCAGCATCGGCAGCAGCGTGACCGCTTCGCGGCGGTCGAGCATCTCCTGCGGATTGCCTTCGTGGACCAGCTCCTCCGGATTGAAGTAGGTCTTCGATTTGTTCATCATGTCCGCGCGCTTCATTTTCTCCGCCTGCAGGTAGCGCGCGTACGGATCGCTGATCGGCGAGCGCGTTGCGACATAGGCCAGCGTTGCGTCGAGCTTCGGCGCTTCGGGCAGGGGGATCGCGTTGTAGCGCGCATCGCGCGGGCGCATGCCGAGCAGCTGGGCGATATGGCCGCCGCTGGAGCTGCCGAGCACGCCGAGGTTGGCAGGATCGCCGTTCCATTCTTGCGCCCGGTGCTTGAGCCAGCGCACGGCATAGTTCGCGTCCTGCACCGAAGCCGGGTACGGCGCCTCGGGCGCCAGCGTCAGGTCGACGGCGACCACGAGCATGCCGCTTTTCGCAACGGCTTCATCCATCGGCACATTGGCCAGGCGGTCCTTGTTGTTCCAGGCGCCGCCGTGCAAATCCAGGAGCACCGGGAACGGCCCCGCGCCCTGCGGTTGATAGATGCGGGCCATCAGCGTGCGTTTCGGCGTGCGGCGGAACTCGATGTCCCAAACCTTGATCTCGAATTTATTGGCGGGGTTGTAAGCGAGCGTCATCCTGATCCTCCCTTTGACATGCAGCCGCGAGCATATCATCATCGCCGCTTCTGAAAAAATCCCGCGCATAGGTCAATGCAGTCATGAGCAAACCCGTCGTCCTGATCACTTCATCGGCGATGTCGGAACTGGGCCAGAAAATTCTGCGCGATGCCGGTGCCGAACTCGTATTCATGGAGGGCCCGGTCACCGAGGCGGCGATGCTGGCGCAGTTTGCGCGCCACAGGATCACCGCCGCCATTCTGCGCGGGCCGGCGCCCTTTACGGCGGCCGTGCTCGCCGCCGCCGGCGACCTGAAAATCATCTCCAAGTATGGCGCGGGCGTCGATTCCGTCGACATCGAAGCCGCAACGGCACGCGGCATCGCGCTGATGATAACCAGCGGCGCCAATGCCGACGCAGTTGCCGAGCACGCGCTTGCGCTCATGTTGAGCCTCGCGCGGGAGTTGCCGCGGTTCGACCGCGAATTGCGCAAGGGCGTCTGGAAAGACCCGGCGTACCTGGTGCGCGATTTCCGCGACCGCACCGTCGGCATCGTCGGCTACGGACACATCGGCCAGAGGACGGCGCGGCTGGCGGGCGCCTGCGGCGCGCGCGTCGTGATTTACTCGCGTTCCCGCTTCGAGCCGCCGCAGGGCATGGAACGCGAAGAAAACCTGGAGCGGCTGCTCGGCCGCGTCGACATCCTGAGCCTGCACTGCCCGCTGACCGACCAGACCAGAGGCATGATCGGAGAAAAGCAATTACAGATGATGAAGCCCGGCGCGCTGCTCATCAATACCGCGCGCGGCAGGCTGATCGACGAGGCCGCGCTTATTGCCGCGCTGAAAAGCGGGCGGCTGGCCGGCGCCGGCCTCGACACCTTCGCCGTGGAGCCCCCCGATCCCGCGAACCCGTTGTTTTCCATGCCCAATGTGATCTGCACGCCGCACATCGCCCCGTCCACGACGGGCGCCGCGGCCCAGATGGGCACCATCGCGGCGAATAACATCGTCAGTTATCTGCGCGGCGAGATTTACGATGCGCAAAACTTCCTGAATCCGGAAGTGTTCAGGCCGTTAATGAATCAGTGATTGAGTGATTGAGTAATTCAGTGATTGAAAAGCGCGGGTTGCGGCTTTCTTGGCGTGCCGGTGCTGTGCCATAATCCTGCACGCTACGATCGCATCAAAAAACATGGCGGAATAAAGCCATCACGTCCACCCAATCCAAGGAAGAGAAGATGTCCACCCGAAACGAGTCGATCCAGAATGTCGCCGGCGCAACCGACGGCATAGCGTTTACCGGTTGCAGCGTAACCAATGCCGCGCAGGCGCAGCCGGGCGGCGGCCGGCGCCGCCAGGTGGTGGTGAACGGCCGCCGCGTGAAGACCATCGACGTGCACGCGCACTGCGTGATACCGGAGGCGCTGGCGCTGATGGGCCTCAAGCTTGAAGACCAGCGCGGGCCGGGGATCGGCGAAGTCGGCGCGCGGCGCATCGCGCGAGATGGACGAGCAGGGCATCGACGTCGAGGCGCTCAGCATCAATCCGTTCTGGTACAAGGCGGAGCGCGACGTCGCGAGCCGAGGTCATCAGGATCCAGAACGAGAAGCTCGCCGAGATTCTGCGCGACGTACCCCGACCGCTTCGTCGCCTTTGCGTCGGTGGCGCTGCAGTACCCGGACCTCGCGGTCCAGCAGCTCGAGCATGGCGTCAAGAAGCTCGGGTTGCGCGGCGCGGCGGTCGGCGCGAGCGTCGCCGGCGCGGAGTTTTCCGATCCGAAGTTCCACCCGTTCTGGGCGAAGGCGGAGGAGCTCGGCGTGCTGATCTTCATCCATCCGCAGAGCACGCCGGAACTCGCGAAGCGATTCAAGGGCAACGGCTGGCTCGCCAACACCATCGGCAACCCGCTCGACACCACGATCGCGCTCTCGCACCTGATCTTCGAGGGCACGCTCGACCGCTTTCCCGGGCTCAAGATCTGCTCGGCCCACGGCGGCGGCTTCCTGCCGTCCTACGCGCCGCGGTCGGACAACTGTCTGCGCGTCGCGCCGGAAATGGACACGGGCGTCAAGCTGAAGAAAAAGCCGACCGAATACCTGCGGCAGATGTATTTCGACACGCTCGTCTTCACCTCCGAGGCGCTGCGGCACCTGGCCGCGGAAGTCGGCGCGAGCCAGCTCGTCATCGGCACCGACCATCCGATTCCGTGGCAGAGCGGATCGGTGGACCACATCCTCAACGCGCCGGGCTTCAGCGACGACGAGCGCAGGGCGATGCTGGGCGAGACCGCGGCGAAGCTGCTGGGGATCAAGCCGTTGTAAACGGTGAACGGTGACCGGTGAGAAGCGACCGGTGATCAGTGACCGGGGGTGAAAGCCGAAGGAATGACCGATCGTCAGTGGACCGGCGCCAGCCCCGTGGTCGCCAGGGTCTTGGTCTGCTGCCGCGAATATTCCCGGCGTTTCATGTCGAGGTACTCGGCCTGTTCCATTTCATGCAGTTGGAGCGGATAACGCTCGACGGCCGCAAACCAGTCATGAAGGCGTTTTTCGAGCCGCGCCTGCGGCGGTGCGGACAACGCGCCGAGAAAGGCTTCGATTGCGAGGTAATAGCGCATGGTGTTGCGTTCCACCACGCCGCGCATTCCGCCGACATGAAGAGGCCGGCCGTCGGATTGTCTGCCGACGACGGTGAACCCCACCTTGTCGCTCCCGATCGTGCCGAGGTAGGCCTGCATCGCAAGCCGCCCGGCAAGGCCATAGGCATACGAATACCTGAGGTGGATGAACGTCGCTCCGCTTTCCAAAGGGGCCGCCTCGAGCATGATCCGGTAGTCGTGCGTGTTGAGCGGCCCCGCGTCTGCGTTCAGCCGCACCTTCAGGTAGTCCGGAGTTTCGGCAGCGACACGATATGCAAAGTCCACCCGGTAAGCGTCGGCCAGCGGCTGGTCGTGTTTCCTGCCGATATTGACGTTGAGGATGCTTCCCTGGCTGGAAGCTGAAGCGCGGCAGTATTTGATATTGAGATGCAAGCTCAGAATGTCGCACCAGCGGGCCGGCCCGTCGAGCGCCGCGCCGGCGGTCGCAAACGGGTAATCGACGACCGCATAAATGTCGCCCGTCACGCTCCCCTGGGTCTCGCTGGAGTCCATGTAAAGCGGCCGCTGGAACTGGTTGTGGCTGAGTTGATCCCGCAATGCGCCGTACCTGGCGCGCAGCGATGCGGCCGAATCGGCGTCTGCCTCGCCGGCATGGGCAATGCCCGCGCCCAGGCACACCAGCGCGACCGCAAAAAGCCGCGCCGGTACCCGCAGTGCTTTGATTCCCGATGATTTATTTATAACCATGCCGCCGTCGGTCAATTAACTGGACAGTCGCTGTGTCGGAGCGGAAAGCAAACATATGGGGCCTAAAGCCCGTATTGCCATAGCCGCGCGGTCATTTCTTTCAGGCGCATGCCGATCGAACGCTGATTCCATTGTTCGAGCGTGATGGGATTGGAAGAGGCGAGGTCCCTGTCGAACATGGCCTGCATCTGCGCGCCGAATTCCTGCCCCAGGATGGTGGCGTTGACCTCGTCGTTGTAGAGGAAGCTGCGCCAGTCGAGGTTGGTCGATCCGATGGTCGACCACACGCCGTCGACGAGCGCGGTCTTGGAGTGCAGCAGCGCATCGCGCCGCTCGTAGATTTTTACTCCTGCGTCCAGCAGCTCGGTATAGAAAGAACGTCCCGCCGCCAACACCAGCCAGGAATCGGAGTAGCTCGGCAGGATGATTTTCACGTCCACGCCGCGCTGTGCGGCGTCCTTGAGCGCGGCGAGCAACTGCGGATCGGGGACGAAATAGGCGTTCGTCAGATACACGCCGGTTTCGGCGCTGCCGATGGCTGAAAGCAGCGTCGCGTAAATCAGGCTGTAGGGTTCATCGGGCGAACTGCCGATGGCGCGCACGACCTCCATGCCCTTGTTGCTGAGCTGCGGGAAATAGTCCCGCGGCGCGAGCGGTTCGCCCTTTTGCTTCTCCCAGGTCGCGAGAAACAGTTTCTGGAACTCGCCGACGACCGGCCCGTCCACCTGCATCTGGGTATCGCGCCAGGGCGGGGTGCCATCGGCCCGCTGCCTGGATCGCGGACTGAACGATCCGCCGGAATAAACGCTGCTGATGTTGATCCCGCCGAGGAACGCGGTCCGGCCATCGACGATCAACAGCTTGCGGTGATCGCGCTGATTGACGTCCCAGCCCTTTTTTGCGGTCAGCGGGTTGATGGGGTTGTACTCCAGGACCCGGATGCCGCTGTCGGTGAGACGCTTGAAGAATTCCCTGGGCGTGCCGATCGACCCCACGCTGTCGTAGATCAGATTGACCTGCACGCCCTGGGCCTGCTTTTCGATCAGCGCGTCCGCAAAGCGATTGCCCACCTCATCGTCTTCGATGATGTAGCTTTCCATGTTGATATGGTCTTTTGCATCGAGGATGGCGGTGAACATGGCCTGAAAGGTCGCGGGCCCGTCCTGCAGCAGGACCACCTTGTTGCCCACCACCAGCGGGCTCCCGACGATGGCCTCTTCCAGCGCCAGATGCCGGTCGAAGATGTTGGTCTCGTCGCCGCGGCTCTTGAGCCGGTCGAGAATCGCCTTGCTTTGCCGGGCAGAAAGCGGGCCGTGCGCGCCCTCGAGTTGAACGGGCTGGGCCGGGCGCGTTTCCATGTCGGGGACGATGGTCGGCAGCGAACCGCATCCGGCAAGAGCGGCAAGAGACACCGCCGCCAGCCATCCGCGCCATCATGTTATGGGCTCTATACAACGCCGCCTTCCTCAGTTCGAGTCGCGATTCATTCCGCGAAGGATGACTTCCACTTCGATGCGCTCATCCTCGGCATCGGGCGGTTCTTCGCTGACACGATCCGCAAACGGGTCTGCGGCATCGCGGTGCAGCACGGCATAATCAAAACCTCCCCAGGCTATCGGGCGTTGTTGGGCGCGAAGTGCGGTGCGTTTCATGACGGCCCCTTTCAGGACGGCGTGTGCGGCGGACCATTGCCGGCATCGAAACGCCTGTGGGGTATCAACGTTTGGTGGCTACTGCCGCAGGACGTTTCTGCGCGGGAGTGAATGGTCCGTCACCACCCACGCCATTGCAGTGTATCCGCTATCCCCGGGCGATTATGTGCGGCAGGCAACATAAGATGCACGCAGAAAATAACAACAAGCCGTTGTTTTTATTGTTATTTTTCTTCTGCCGTTCCAAGCCGCCGTTTACTGCACTCAGGCCGGTTTGACCAGAACGTTCTGCTCGCTGTCGAGAATTTTCCGCACCGCCGGGCGCTGCAGCATGCGGTCCTTCCACGCCGTGTAAGCGCCGAGCTCGTTCATCGGAAATCCGCCGCGCACGCCCCAGCCGTAAAACACCAGCGCGTAGCCGTCGGCGACGGTGAACTGGCTGCCCATGATCCAGTCTTTTCCCTGGAGCATGGTGTCGATTTCCTGGCAATTGGTCCAGAACGACTTTCGTCCCAGATCCCTGACCGTCGCCTGCGCCGCTTCGCCTTCCGCAAAACGTTCGGGCCGCATGTAGCGCTGGTACGACGGATGCACGATGTTGGAAAACCAGGCCATGGTCTCGATGCAGCGCGCCTCGTCGACCGGATCGGCCGGCAGCAGTTTCTTTTCCGGAAACCGCCGCGCAAGGTAAGTGAGGATCGCCGTGTTCTCGGTGATGATCCGGCCGTCGACGCTCAGCGCCGGCACTTTGCCGCGCGGGTTGATCCTGCGATACGCGTCGGTCTTCTGCTCTCCCTTGGCGAGCAGGGTCGGTTTTTCCTCGTACGGCGCGCCGCTTTCTTCGAGGCCGATATGCGAGGCCATGGAACAGGCGCCGGGACTGAAATAGAGTGTCAGCATGCGAATGGCTCCCCGCTGGATGATGAAGCGGGCCATTGTAACGCTTGATGTCTTACATGATTGAGTGAGGCGCTTCATGTTTCAATCCACTGCTGGCAGGGAGTGAGATAATTCTGCATCTCGCGATTTTTCAGGAGGGCGCCTCTCATGACCAAGCGCTGGCAAAACCGCCCCGCAGGCTCGAACTGGGGCGAGTTCGGCGAAGACGA
This sequence comes from uncultured beta proteobacterium, assembly GCA_963734595.1. Taxonomy (GTDB): domain Bacteria; phylum Pseudomonadota; class Gammaproteobacteria; order Burkholderiales; family SG8-41; genus CAKKQX01. Next base: position 206,723 of record CAVTHV010000037.1, on the reverse strand, counting down.
CCAACGCGGTCGGCTGAACCTGCTGACCGCCGGGCGGCGGCTTGCCGCGCTCAAGGAAGTGAAGACAGGCGAGGTGTTCTGCCTCTCGCATCCGTTAGATAAGCCAGGCGGCAGCATCCTCAATGCGTTCCGCAAGCCGCCGGAATTTCATGCAGTGATGCGCGAAGGCCGCGTTTATTTCAACCTTGCCATGGCGGAGAGCGACCCGCGCTACACCGACGTCGGTTCCGACGAGGCGATCATGCTCTACTCCCAATATTCGACGCACTGGGACGGCTTCGCCCACAAGGGCACGCTGTTCGATGCCGACGGCGACGGCGTCGCCGAGAAGGTGTCCTACAACGGCTTCCGGCTTGTCGACGGCGCCGGCCGCGGCCTCTACGGCGAACTCGGCGCGGTCGCGCTCTCCGTCGCGGAAATGGCGGCGACCGGGGTGCAGGGCCGCGCGGTGATGATCGACCTGCGCCACCATTTCGGCGACGAGCGCATCGACGTGACCTGGGACATGCTCGAGCGCGTGATGAAAGACGACGCGGTGACGGTGGAGAAGGGCGACATCCTGTGCCTCCACACCGGCCTCGGGCAATTGATCCGCGACGCGAACGGCAGGCTCGACAACTCGATCAAGACGAAGTGCAGCGTGCTCGACGGCTACGACAAGCGGTTGCACGAATGGATCGCCGACACCGGCGTCGCGGCGATCGCCGCCGACAACCTCGCGGTGGAAAGATCATCCACGCTGGGTGCCGATCCGCGCCTCGGCCATCACGGGCCGCAGCTGCCGCTGCATGAGCACTGCCTGGTCAAGCTGGGCATCCACCTGGGCGAGCTGTGGTACCTGACGGAACTCGCGGCCTGGCTGCGCCAAAACCGCCGCAGCCGTTTCCTGCTGACCGCGCCGCCGCTCAGAATGCCCGGTGCGGCAGGCTCGCCGGTGACGCCGGTGGCGACGGTGTGAGAGAGCAGGGATGGGACTAGGGCCAGGGATGAGGGATGAAGGCCCTAAAGGATACATTTCATTTAATGAGGGATGAGGGATGAAGGAGTGAAGGAAGGCCGGCTTGCCTGGCCATTGGTTATTAACGTCAGGAGAATCAGCGATGCAGGATCATCAGGATCTGATACGCAGGGAATTTTCGCGGCAGGCGGATACGATGGCCAACGCGGCGCTGTTCAACGACGCGGGCGTCCTCGACCGCATACGGGAGGCGGCGCAACTGACCAGGCAATCCCGCGTGCTCGATGTGGCGTGCGGACCGGGCATCGTGGTGGAAGCGCTCGCCCGGGCCGCGGGTGAGGTCACCGGCTGCGATATCACGCCGGAGATGCTGGCCAAGGCCGCGCAACGTTGTGCCGCGGCCGGGCTGACCAACGTGCGCTTCGCGCCCGGGCGCGCCGAGGCCCTGCCTTTCGAGGATGCGGCGTTCGATGTCGTGGTGTCGCGCTCGGCATTGCATCATTTTCCCGATCCGCCGGCGGCCCTGCGCGAAATGGCCCGCGTCGTCCGCGCCGGCGGGCGCGTCGTGACCGTCGATGTGATTGGCCTCGGAAAATCCCGCGGAAGCCGCGCTGCACAATGCGCTGGAGACGTTGCGCGATCCTTCCCACGTGCGCATGCTGCCCAGGAGCGAACTGCACGGCGCATTGGAGCACGCGGGCTTGACGGTGGAAACCTGTACGGCATGGACGAATCACCGGCAATTCGAGGAATGGCTCAAGATCACGAATGCGCCGGAACGGGTGGGCCCCTTGAAAATCGTGATGACGGAACTCGCCGCCAAAGGCGCGACGGCGGGGATCGGCCTGCGCCTCGACGGCGGAAAAATCCTGTTCGAGCACACCGCGGCGTTGACGGTCGCCGTCAAGCGCGGCTGAACGGTTCTGGTTTTTCTATTTCAGTCCCACGCCGGCGCCCGCCCCGCCGGGTTCGCGATCCTGCCGTCGGGCCGCTTGAGCGCGGAGATTTTTTTCATCTCGTCGTCGGTCAGCTCGAAGTTGAACACGTCCAGGTTCTGCGCAATGCGCTCGGGATTGGAGGAGCGCGGGATGGCGGCGACATTCTGCTGCATCAGCCAGCGCAGCGCGACCTGGGCGATGGTCTTGCCTTTGTTGCGCGCGATTTCGCCGAGCACCGGATCCTGGAACATGCGCGCGCGGGCGAGCGGGCAGTAGGCGGTGAAGATCAGCCCCTGCTTGCGGCAGTAGGCGAGCACCTTGGACTGGTCGAGATAAGGGTGATACTCGGCCTGCAGCGTCGCGAGCTGCTCCGGGCAGGTGCGTATCGCTTCCTCGAGCAGCGCGATGTTGAAGTTGGCGACGCCGATGTGGCGCGTCTTGCCCTCGCGCTTCGCTTTCGCCAGCGCGCCCATGGTTTCCGCGAGCGGCACCTTGTCCACGCTCGGCCAGTGCACGTGCAGCATGTCGACGTAATCGACCTGCAGCGTCTTCAGGCTCTCGTCGACCTTGCGCGCGAAGTCGTCCGCGCGCAGGAATTCGTGCGAGACCTTGGTGCACAGGAAAATTTCCCGGCGCGGCACGCCGGACGCGCGGATGCCTTCGCCGACGCCTTTTTCCGAGCCGTACTTGCCGGCGGTGTCGATGTGGCGGTAGCCGAGCTTGAGTGCGGTGGCGACGACCTCGCTGCAATCGCCGAGTTGCGCGGTGCCATAGCCGATCGCCGGCATGCGGCAACCATGTGCGGTCAATTCAGGAACGACGGGTGGTGTCATAGGCATGAGAGATCCATATTAAAATATCATATAAAACAACGAATTATGGTATTTCCTACAAAGCGCGGAAAATCGCGGCCCGCGTTCTGCCTTCCAAACTTACTTGATCGCCGTCCACGGCACCGCCGGCGTCAGCGCATATTTCTTCACCGCCTTCTCGTCGAAGTCGAAACCCAGGCCCGGCGTCTTGTGCAGGATCAGGTTGCCGTCCTTGTGTTTGAGCTGTTTGTCGATCAGGCGCCGGAAATTGAGCACCTGGTCGTCGGGGAAAAACTCGACGTAGCGCGCGTTGGGCGTCGCGGCGACCAGATGCGCGTGCAGGTCGTGGAACCAGTGCGGGCACAGGGTGACGCCGTAGCTTGCCGCGGTCGCGGCGATGCGCTTCCACTCGGTGACGCCGCCGCACACGCAGGCGTCGGTCTGCAGGATTTCCGCGCCGCGCTTGTCGAGCAGTTCCTTGTGATACCAGCGGCCGTACGCGATCTCGCCGGTGGCCACCACGATGGGCGTGAGCTCGGCGAGCTTGGCATGGCCGTCGATGTCGTCGGGGCCGAACGGTTCCTCGATCCAGTACGGGTCGTACGGCTCGAAGCGTTTGCAATAAAGCAGCGCAGTGGGGACGTCGCTCCACGCGTTGTTGGCGTCGAGCATCAGGTGCACGTCGGGGCCGACCGCTTCGCGCGCGGCGCGCACGCGGGCCTCCTCTTCCGCGGGCGAGAGCCGGCCCACCTTCATTTTCACGGCCTTGAAGCCGGCCTTCACGTAAGACGCCATTTCGTCGCCCAGTTTTTTCGGTGTTTTGCCGGCGAGGTAATAGCCGCCGCTCGCGTAGGCCGGCACGCTGTCGGCGACGAAGGCGCCGAGATATTGGTAAAGCGGCAGGCCGGCGGTGCGCGCGTTCAGGTCCCACAGCGCGGTGTCGAGGATGGAAAGGCCGCGCATCACGCTGCCGGCGCGGCCCTGCAGCAGCGACTCCGAATACATGTCCTGCCACAGGCCTTCGACGCGCAGGGAATCCTGGCCGATCAGGCGCGGCGCGAGCAACTCCTCGACCGCGACTTGCGCGATGCGGCCGCCGGCGCTGCCGACGTAGCAGAAGCCGATGCCTTCGATGCCGTCGGCCGAGCGCACCTTGACCAGGCAGTAGTCGCGGGCGGAGACGGTGCGGGTGGCAAACGAGGTGACGGTGTCGAGCGGCACGCGCGCGACGCACACGGACACGGACTGGATTTTCGGCATGGTTGCGCTCCCTGCGGCGGGAAAATACGTAAAATACCACTCTTTCCGCACCGATATCCAACCGCTAGAGGACCTCATGGCGCAGCCGCTGTTCCATCTCGCATTTCCCGTCGACGATCTCGCCAAGGCGCGCGCCTTTTACGGCGGGCTGCTCGGCTGCCCGGAGGGCCGCTCGTCGGCAGACTGGGTGGATTTCAATTTCTACGGCCATCAGATCGTCGCGCATCTCGCGCCGGGCGAGGCGGGCCACCGCAACACCAGCGCGGTCGACGGCGACAACGTGCCGGTGCGCCACTTCGGCGCGATCCTGTCGATGCCGGAATGGCAGGCGCTTGCCGACAGGCTCGTCAAGGCCGGGACGAAGTTCGTAATCGAGCCGCACGTGCGCTTCAAGGGGCAGGTCGGCGAGCAGGCGACGATGTTCTTCCTCGATCCCTGCGGCAACGCGCTCGAATTCAAGGCTTTCAACGACTTGTCGCAGGTGTTTGCCAGGTAATTTTTGTGCCTGTTATTGTGGGCCGCGCGCCGGGTTGACCTCGGCTTGGGATTGTCACTACACTGCCCGTTCCTACAACAAGCCAATCACCCGGTCCAAGGAGGAAATATGAATAAACTGATGAAGAGCCTGGTGCTCGCCGCGGGCGCGCTGCTTGCGTTCAGCGGCTTCGCGCAGGAAAAGATCAATATCTCGATCGCCACCGGCGGCACCGGCGGCGTCTACTATCCGATGGGCGGCGGCATGGCCAACGTGCTGTCCAAGTACGTGCCGGGCATGCAGGCGACCGCCGAAGTCACCGGCGGCTCGGTCGACAACCTGAAGCTCATCGGCACCGGCAAACCGTATATCGCGTTCGCAATGGCGGATGCCAGCCAGGACGCCTATCGCGGCGTGGACAAGTTCAAGGGCAACAAGGTCCCGATGCGCACGCTGATGGTGCTCTACCCGAACCGCATGCACGTGGTCACCATCGAGGGCACCGGCATTCACACCATGAAGGACCTCAAGGGCAAGCGCGTGTCGACCGGTTCGCCGGGCAGCGCCACCGAAGTGATGGCGTTCCGGATCATCGAGGCGGCAGGGCTCGACAAGGACAAGGACATGAAACGCGAGCGCCTGGGCGTCGCCGAATCGGTCAATGCGATCAAGGACCGGAAAATCGATGCGTTCTTCTGGGTCGGCGGACTGCCGACGGCGGCGGTCACCGACCTCGCCGCCACCCCCGGCATCAAGATCCAGATGATCGACCACGCGGATGTGGTGCCGGCGATGAACAAGAAATACGGCAACCTGTATGTCGAGGACGTGATTCCGAAATCCACGTATTCGGGCATGACCGCCGACAATCACCAGGCGACGGTGTGGAACATCCTGGTCGCGCACGAGAAGATGAGCGATCAGGAGGCGTACAACATCGTCAAGGCCATTTTCGAAAAGCGTGACGATCTGATCACGGTGCACAAGGAGGCCGCCAACATCAAGCTCGAGAACCAGAAGGCCGCGGCATCGCCGATCCCGTTCCATCCGGGCGCGATCAAGTACTTCAAGGAAAAGGGCCTCAAGTTCTGAACGGCTGCAAGTTTCCAAAACCCCGTCGCTGCCCGGACGGGGTTTTTTGTTTTATGCGCTGCCGGCACGGGAAAAAGGCCGCGGGCGGCTATGCTAAGATGCCCGCAAAAGCACGAAGGATGGGGGAGCCCGCACAATGAGCGAAAAGCAGAAACCGGCGCAGGACGATTACGTCATCAGCAACGAGGCGCTGAAAAAAGCCGAGGAATACATCGAGGAAGAAGAAGGCGCGATCAATCGCTATCGCGGCCCGCTGGCGACGTTGATGACGGCGTGCGCGGTGGTGATGTCGCTGTTCCATCTCTACGCCGCAATCGAGATCGTGCCGGCCTACATCCTGCGCCCGGTCCACGTCGCATTTGCGCTGACCCTGGTGTTCCTGCTGTTTCCCGCCGCGCCGCGTTTCCGCCACCGGCTGATGTGGTGGGACGTGATTTTTGCGATCGCCTCGATCGCCATCGTGGTCTACATCCTCTACTGGGGCGACGAACTCGGCGACCGCGCGACGCTGCCGACCCTGCTCGACCAGGTGTTCGGCGTGTCACTTATTCTGTTGATCCTGGAGGGAAATCGCAGAAGCTCGACGTGGATACTGCCGTTTGTCGTCTGCCTGTTCCTGGCCTATGCACTGTTCGGGCCCTACCTGCCGGCGCCGTGGACACACAAGGGCTATGAGATCTCGCGGCTGACCGGCTCGCTCTATATGACGCTCGAAGGCATCTTCGGCGTGGCCGTGGACGTGTCGTCGACGCTGATCATCCTGTTCACCATTTTCGGCGCGTTTCTCCAGGTACTCGGGCGCGGGCAAATTCTTCATCGACTTTTCCTTCGCGGCGATGGGCGGCAAGCCTTCCAGCGCGGGACGGGCGGTGGTCATGGCCTCGTTCCTGCTGGGCGGGCCATCGGGTTCCGGGGTCGCCACCACGGTGACGATCGGCTCGGTCGCTTATCCGCTGCTCGCCAAGTCGGGATACGGCAAAGAGGCCGCCGGCGGATTGCTGGCGGCAGGCGGGCTGGGCGCCATCATTTCACCGCCGGTGCTCGGCGCCGCCGCGTTCCTGATCGCGGAGTTCCTCAAGATCTCGTATCTCGACGTGATCCTGATGGCGACCATCCCGACGATCCTGTTTTATCTCGCGATTTTCGTCATGGTCGAGATCGACGCGCTCAAGTTCGGCATGAAGACGGTGGTGCTCGAGAAGCATCATCGCGCCGGCGCGCTGGCCAAGCGCTACTGGTTTCACTTCGTGTCGCTGGTGGCGATCGTCGCGTTCATGCTGCTCGGCTACTCGCCGGTGCTGTCGGTGTTCTGGGCGACGGTCGTGACGTTCGTGCTGTCATTTTTCCAGAGAGATACGGCGCTCGTTTCGTATGACTGGTTTCGCGGGCGCATGCCGTGGATAAAAGGTTTCTGGAGGTCCGGGTTCGTCAAGTCGCTGGAGGGCGGATCGATGGGCGTGCTCACGGTCGCCATGACCTGCGCCTCGGCGGGCATCATCGTCGGCGTGGTGACGCTGACCGGGCTCGGGCTCAAGTTCAGCTCCATCGTGCTCGACTACGCCGAATCCGGCGCCCATGCGCTGGTCAGCCTGTGGACGATGTTCGGCGCGGACGAACACCCCCGCGCTGCTGCACGAGATGCGCCTGCTGCTCACGGCATTCTTCACTTCGCTGATCGTGTGGATCGTCGGGCTCGCGGTGCCGGTCACGGCCTCGTACATCATCTGCGCGGTGATCGCGGCGCCGGCCCTGATCAAGCTCGGCGTGCCGGATTTTGCCGCCCACATGTTCATCTTCTATTACGCCGTGCTCTCGGAAGTCTCGCCGCCCACCGCGCTGTCGCCGTTTGCGGCGGCCGCGATTACCGGCGGCGGGCCGTACCGCACCACGCTGCAGTGCTGGAAGTACACCGCACCGGCATTCCTGGTGCCGTTCATGTTCGTGCTGGATCCCTCCGGCACCGGATTGCTGCTCACCGGCTCGTTCAAGAATCTGGCCCAGGCCAACTGGCTGTCGATTGCGGAAGTGACGTTGACCGCGGCCATCGGCATCGCGGCGCTGGCCGGGGGGCTGCAGGGCTGGCTGTTCCGCAAGACCACCGGGCTCGAGCGCTGGATGCTGATCATCTCCGGCCTGTGTCTGGTCTATCCGCGCGCCCTGTTCGATGTCATCGGGCTGGCGCTGGCAGTGGCGGTGGTCGTGATGCAGAAGCTGAGCGGACCGCGCGGACAGCCCGCGGCGGGTTAGCGGTACTGACTGAAACACGGGGATGCTGGAACACTATCAGGCGAAATATCCCACCCCGTTCGCGGTGCTCGGCATCCGCACCGCCGGCAGCCTGCTGACCGCTATCGATTATCTGCCGCCGGGTGTGGCGGTGCTCGCTCCGCTCAACCCGCTGGCGGAGAAAGTCTGCCGCCAGATCGAACGCTATCTCGACGACCCCGGATTCCGCTTCGACCTGCCGTTCGAGTTCGACGGCACCGCATTCCAGCGCAGGGTGTGGCAGGCGATCTGCACAATCCCGAGCGGCAGAACGCTCACCTATCTCGATATCGCCAGAAAACTCGCGACCGCGCCGCGGCCGGTCGGCGGCGCCTGCGGCGCCAATCGCATTCCGATCGTGATTCCGTGCCACCGCGTGGTCGGCAGCAACGGTATCGGCGGCTTCATGAAGTCCCGCGGCGGCTTTCCGCTCGACATCAAGCGCTGGTTGTTGAAACATGAAGGGGTAAAACCGGTAATGCGTAATGGGTAATGCGTAATGCGATCGAGGGGTTTGGGATTTTTGCCCATCACTCATTACTCATCACCCATAACTCATCAAGATGAAATCATCAGACCTCATCGACGAATTCTGCGACGCGCTGTGGCTCGAAGACGGCCTCGCGCGCAACACGCTCGACAGCTATCGCCGTGATCTCGTGCAGTTCCGCGACTGGCTGAGCGACAGGCAGGGCAAAACGCTGCTTGCGGCAGGCCATGCCGATCTGCTCGGTTTTCTAGCCCACAAGGTCAAGCGGCGCGCCAAGGCAAGCACCACCAGCCGCGAACTGTCCACGCTCAAGCGCTTTTACCGCTTTGCGCTGAGGCAGGGCAAAATCGCGGACGACCCGACTCTCAAGATCGACGCGCCGAAACTGCCGCGCTCGCTGCCGAAGAGTCTCACCGAAGAAGACGTCGAGAAGCTGCTCGCCGCGCCGCCCGCCGAAGAGGCGCTCGGCCTGCGCGACAAGACCATGCTCGAAACGCTGTATGCGAGCGGGCTGCGCGTGTCCGAGCTGGTCACGCTGAAAGTGCCGCAGGTGAGCGAGGACATGGGCGTGGTGCGGGTGATGGGCAAAGGCTCGAAAGAGCGGCTGGTGCCGCTGGGCGAGGAGGCGCTTTCGTGGATCAGGCGCTATTTGAGGGAGGCGCGGCCGGCCTTGCTCGGCGGCCGGACCAGCGACGATTTGTTCGTGACCACGCGCGGCGCGGCGATGACGCGGCAGGCGTTCTGGTATCTGCTCAAGCGCTATGCCGCGCAGGCCGGGCTCGGCAAGCCGATCTCGCCGCACACGCTGCGCCACGCGTTTGCAACGCATCTGCTGAACCACGGCGCCGATCTGCGCGTGGTGCAGCTGCTGCTCGGACATTCCGACATTTCAACGACGCAGATTTACACCCACGTCGCGCGCGAGCGGATGAAGCAGCTGCACGCGAAGCATCATCCCAGGGGGTGATTCTGAAGGATGAGGGCGGAGGGATGAGGGATGAAAAAGATCGCGGCGTGATTCGACGCTTTATCCTTCCTTGCTGCCTCGTTCGATGGTGACGCCGAGCCGCTTGACGTTCTTCAGCGGCGCGAGCTTGGTGATGCTGACCTTGACCCACGGCGATCTGAATTCGCCCAGGATCAGCTGCGCGATGTGCTCGGCCAGTTTCTCCAGCAGCGAAAAATGGTTCTCGTCCAGGCTTTGCCTGATGCGCGCGACGACTTTGGCGTAATCGATGGTGTCGTCGATGGCATCGGTTTCCGCCGCGCGGTGGCCGGGAATGCCGATCTCGAGATCGAACTGCACGGTCTGCGGGACCTTGCGCTCCCACGCGTAGATGCCGACCAGGATATCGAGCCGGAAGTCGCTGATGAAAATGATGTCCATGCGTTGCCAGAAGAGTGAGAGGCGAAGGGGAAAACCCCGGGACCGCGACTCCCCGTTTCGGATAGAATTGACCCCATTTTAAGTGAAATCCCATGAGCACCATAGCTTTTGCACTGCTGGCGTATCTGATCGGGTCGGTTTCCTTCGCGGTGATCGTCAGCCGCGTGTTCAGCCTGCCCGATCCGCGCAGCTATGGTTCCGGCAATCCAGGCGCAACTAACGTGTTGCGCACCGGCAGGAAACCCGCGGCCGCGCTGACGCTGCTCGGCGACAGCATCAAAGGCTGGCTCGCGGTGTATGTCGCGCAGCGCTTCGCAGCGCAGGACATGCTCGACATGACGATGGCGGCAGCGGCGGTGGCCGTCGTGATCGGCCATATGTATCCGGTGTTTTTCCGCTTTCAGGGCGGCAAGGGCGTGTCGACCGCACTCGGCGTGTTGGCCGCGCTCAGTTATTATCTGGCCGCCGGCGCGGCCGCGACCTGGATCATCATCGCCTTCTTCTTCCGCATTTCTTCGCTCGCGGCGTTGATTTCCGCGCTGTTCGCGCCGTTTTTCTGCTTTTTGCTGTTCGGGATGCATCCGGTCACGGCGGCGGTGGCGGCCATCTCGCTGTTACTGATTTGGCGGCACAAGACCAATATCAAGAATCTGCTTGCGGGCAAGGAAGGCCGCCTCGGCAGCCGCGACAGCAGTTCGTCGCAGAACTAGGCAGCCGCGGGAGTTTCGAGACTCGCCAATTCCCAGCGCGGCCGCACGGTAAACCCGGTTTTCACTGAATCCCGGCTCCCGAATCCCGGATCCTGCTTAAGCCGCAAGGCGCCGGCAAAGGCAATCATCGCGCCGTTGTCGGTGCAGAATTCGAGTTCGGGATAGAACACGCTGCAACCCTTGCGCCGCGCGCTTAAAGACAGGCGCTCGCGCAGCTGACGATTGGCGCCGACGCCGCCGGCAACCACCAGTTGCCGGAGCATCGTTTCTTTCAGCGCCGCGAGCGATTTGGCGATCAGGACCTCGACGATCGCCGCCTGGAACTCGGCTGCGATATCGGCGCGCGTCTGCGTGTCGAGCGGTTGCTGCCTCGCGACCGTCAGCACCGCGGTTTTCAGTCCGCTGAAGCTGAAATTGAGATCACCGCTCGCCAGCATCGGCCGCGGCAGCTTGAAACGGCCGGGTTTGCCGGTTTCGGCGAGCTTGGCCAGCGCCGGCCCGCCGGGATAGCCCAAGTCCAGCAGTTTGGCGGTTTTGTCGAAGGCTTCCCCCGCCGCATCGTCGAGCGTCTCTCCCAGCAATTCGTAGTCGCCGACGCCGGCGACCCGCATCAACTGGGTGTGGCCGCCCGAAACCAGCAGCGCTATAAAGGGGAAAGTGGGCGCGGGTGTCGACAGGAGCGGCGAGAGCAGATGGCCTTCGAGGTGGTGCAGTCCCAGCACGGGCTTGCCGAGCGCATAACCCAGGCCATGTGCGATGCCGGCACCGACCAGCAGCGCCCCGGCCAGCCCCGGGCCTTCGGTATAGGCGATGGCGTCGAGGTCGTCGAGCGTGCGGCCCGCCTTGGCGAGGACGTCCCGGGTGAGCGGCAGCACGCGCCGGATATGGTCGCGCGAGGCGAGTTCGGGCACGACGCCGCCGTATGCGGCGTGCATGGCGACCTGGGAGTGCAGCGCATGGGCCAGCAGGCCGCGCCCGGTGTCGTAAAGCGCCACCCCCGTCTCGTCGCAGGAGGTTTCCAGGCCTAGAACCAGCATAGGGGGCAGTCTCGGGTAGGCAAAATCGGGCTTCAACAAAGGCTTATAGGTTGATATAATATAGGTTTTTTCACCCGACTAAGGGATTTACATGCCGACCGTTCGCGTCAAGGAAAACGAGCCGTTTGAAGTGGCGTTGCGCCGTTTCAAGCGCAGTATTGAAAAGACGGGCCTCTTAACCGAGCTGCGCGCCCGCGAGTTTTACGAGAAGCCGACCTCGGAGCGCAAGCGCAAGCTCGCCGCCGCGGTGAAGCGCACGCACAAGCGCCTGCGCTCGCAACTGCTCCCGCCGAAGCTGTATTAACAGCGTAAGAACGTGAAGGGTGAAACGCAACCCTTCGCGTTGATGATCGCTTAACGCCTCACTTTTCACGCTTCACCCCTCACGCAGTGTCATTAAAAGCCCGGATCGGCGACGATCTCAAGACCGCGATGCGCGGCGGCGACGCGCCGTCGCCGCGATGCGATCCGTCTGGTGCTCGCGGCGACGAAGCAGCGCGAGGTCGACGAGCGCAAAGAGCTCTCCGATGCCGACATCGTCGCCATCATCGACAAGATGATCAAGCAGCGCCGCGAATCGATCGCGCAGTTTGAAAAGGGCGGGCGTCAGGATCTCGCCGACCAGGAAAAATTCGAACTCGGCGTGCTGCAGGCGTACATGCCGCAGGCTTTGTCCGACGCAGAAGTCGAGCGCGCAATCGCCGCCGCGGTCCAGGAAACCGGCGCCAAGGGCCCGTCCGACATGGGCAAGGTGATGGCGGTGCTCAAACCCCAGCTGGCCGGACGCGCCGATATGGGCAAGGTCTCGTCGTTGGTGAAATCCAGGCTGACGGGATAGCAACGCCCGGGGCGTCCCCCCGCTCCGCACCACCGTTCCGACGTTCAAAGCCGGCCTCACAGGCCGGCTGTTTCCCCGGCCTGAGTTTTAATTGTATCCCGTTGATTTAAAACGATTTCATTAAGTCGCGGGAAGTGTCCTATAATGATTCGATGATCGGAATCATTCGCCATCCGTTAGCTGTTTTCGTGCCAGCCGCACTCGCCTTGAAACGGCTTTGTTCACGGACATGATTCCACAATCGTTCATCCAGGACCTGCTCAACCGCGTCGATATCGTCGACGTGGTCGAGCGCTACGTAAAACTGAAGCGGGCCGGCGCCAATTACGTCGCCTGTTGCCCGTTTCACGGCGAGAAAACACCTTCCTTCACGGTGAGCCAGAGCAAGCAGTTCTATCATTGCTTCGGCTGCAGCGCGCACGGCACCGCGATCGGCTTCATCATGGAATACAACGGCAGCGGTTTCGTCGACGCGGTGAAGGAGCTCGCGCAAAGCGTCGGCATGAAAGTGCCGGAAGAAGTGCGCTCCGAGCGGACCCAGCGCAGGGCCGAGGAAGGCGACGACCTGCACGGCGTGCTGCTCCAGGCGGCGCAGTTCTACCGTGCGCAGCTCAAGGAGGCCCCGCATGCCGTCGCTTACCTCAAGGGCCGCGGGCTTTCGGGAGAGATCGCGAAACGCTTCGGCATCGGTTACGCGCCCGACGGCTGGCAGGGCCTCGCCGCCGCATTTCCTGATTACAACGCCAAGGCGCTGGTTACGGCAGGGCTGGTCAAGAGCAGCGAGGAGGGCAAGCGCTACGACGTGTTCCGCGACCGCATCATGTTTCCCATCGTCGACGTGCGCGGCAACGTGATCGGTTTCGGCGGGCGGGTGCTGGGTGACGGCGAACCCAAATACCTCAACTCGCCGGAGACGCCGGTGTTCGAGAAGGGCCGCGAACTCTATGGCCTGTACCAGGCGCGGCGCGCGATCCGCGATGCCGGCCGCATCATCGTCGTCGAGGGCTACATGGACGTGGTCGCGCTGGCGCAGTCGGGTGTCGAGTATGCGGTGGCCACACTCGGTACCGCGACCACCCCGACGCACGTGCAGAAACTGCTGCGCCAGACCGACGAAATCGTGTTTTGTTTCGACGGCGACGCGGCCGGCCGCCGGGCGGCGTGGCGCGCACTGGAAAACAGCCTGGGCCACCTCGTCGATGGCAAACAGGTGCGGTTTCTGTTTTTGCCGCAAGGCGAAGATCCCGATACTTATGTGCGCAAGGAGGGCAAGGCCGCGTTCGAGGCGCTGTTCGACAAAGCGGTGCCGCTGTCGCAGTTTCTGCGTCAGGAATTGGAAAAACAGAGCGACCTGTCCACGGCGGAGGGCAGGGCCAACCTGATTCATCTCGCAAAGCCCCTGCTCAAGCAGATCCAGGCGGCAGGCTTGCGTCTGCAGATCGTCAAGGCGCTGGCTGAAGTTTCCGGGTTTGCGCCGGATGAAGTGGAAAGATTGTGCGAACTGAGGGCGCTCGCGAAACGCTCGTCGTCCGTTCCCGCACGCCACGACCGTGCCCCGATGCTGTCTCCGGAAAAGAGGTTGCTGCGCTTATTGCTGGACCAGCCCAAGCTCGCTGAAAAAATTTCCGACGAGCAGCGGTTGTTGCTGGATTCAAACTCCGAATATCAGCCTGCTGCTGAACTGGTCCGCATCTTGAAAACCGGCGAGCTTGCCTCGGTGGCCGCAATTCTCGAGTCGGCCCGGCAGTCGAAGTATTATCAGCTTTACGAGGAAGCCGTGGCCGACACCCTGATGGGGATGGACGACGAGCAGACGGCAGACGCCGTCGTTAGCGGCATTTTTGCGCAGCTGGAACTGCGCCAGGTGCTAAGCGAATATGAGCGGCTTTCGGCAAAAGGCGTTTGCGATGAAACGGAACGCCAACGGTTTCAGCAGGTGTCGCGCCGCCTGGCTGAACTAAAGGGGGGTGCGGCTGTCCCTCCGTCCCCAGGTATGTGATCCTCCTTCGAGCGCCAGGCGTTTCAAGGCTTTCTGTTTGAGAACAATAGGTTATGCCGGCGATCTGGGGGTGAAGTCGGTGCGGAATTAGAGTATAATTTCTGGTTTTTCGGCAAAATCTCTCTACGGGGATTCGGATATGGCAAAGCTCAGGAAATTGGCTAAGGCGAAAAAGGTCGCGGCACGGAAGCATTCGGCTTCAAAGACAAAAGTTGCGGCCAAATCCAGGGCCAAGGCTAAAAACCGACCCGTCTCCAGGAAGAAAACGGCCGTAAAAGCACGGCCTCCAATGAAGGCAAAATTGAAGTCCAGGACAACCCTCAAGAAACCGGCGAAATCTCCGGCCCGTGCCAAGGTTAAAACCACCGCGGCGCCGAAGCAGAAAATCTCGCAAAAAGACAAACGACTGGCGAAAGTCAAAGCTGCCGCCAAGAAGGTCCTGCTCAAACAGCAACAGATCGACAAGACCAAGCCCGAGGTCAAAGTCAAAGCGGGCCGGCGCGACAAGCTGACCGCCAAGGAAAAGGCGCTGGTCAAGGAATTCGAGCGCAAGGAACTCTCCCCGGCTGACGCGGAAGCGCGCCGCACGCGCCTGAAGAACCTGGTCGTGCTCGGCAAGGAACGCGGCTACCTCACCTACGCCGAGATCAACGATCATCTGCCGGACGACATGCTGGATGCCGAGCAGATCGAGAACATCATCAGCATGATCAACGACATGGGCATCCAGGTTTACGATGAGGCGCCCGATGCCGAAACCCTGCTGATGTCGGATGCCGCGCCGGCCGTCGCCGACGAGGATGCGGTAGAGGAGGCGGAAGCCGCGCTTTCCACCGTCGATTCCGAGTTTGGCCGTACCACCGACCCGGTGCGCATGTACATGCGCGAGATGGGCTCGGTCGAGCTGCTGACGCGCGAAGGCGAGATCGAGATCGCGAAGCGCATCGAGGGCGGCCTCAAGCACATGATCCAGGCGATCTCGGCGTGCCCGACCACGATCGCCGAAATCCTCGCGCTTGCCGACCGGATCGAGAAAGACGAGATCCGCGCCGATGAGGTCGTGGACGGCCTGATCGATCCGAATTCCGAAGAGGAAATCGTCGAGGAGGCGGCCGAGGAAGAAGAGGAAATCGTCGAGGAAGCGTCCGACGAAGACGACGGCGAGGACGAGGAGCGCGCTGCAGCGGCGCAGACCGCCGATCTGCTGCGGCTCAAGGAAGAGTCGCTCAAGCGTTTCGCTGTCATTCGCACGCTCTACAACAAAATGACGCGCGCGCTCGCCAAGAACGGTTCGCGCAGCCGCGCCTATCTGCAGGCGCGCGATGCGATTTCCAACGAACTGATGAACATCCGCTTCTCGGCAAAACAGGTCGAGGCGCTGTGCGACGGCCTGCGCAGGCTCGTCGATGAAGTGCGCGGCCACGAGCGCGAGATCATGGAGCTGTGCGTCAACAAGGCGCGCATGGCGCGGCCGCATTTCATCAAGGAATTTCCGGGCAAGGAAAGCAATCTGCGCTGGGTGTCGAGCGAAGTTGCCGCCCGCCGCCCGTGGAGCGATACGCTCGCGCGCTTCGAGCCGGCGGTTGTCGAACAGCAGCAGAAGCTGATCGACCTGCAGACGCGCGTCGGCATTCCCATCAAGGAACTGAAGGAAATCAACCGCCAGATGTCGACCGGCGAGGCGCGGGCGCGGCGCGCCAAGCGCGAAATGACCGAAGCCAACCTGCGGCTGGTGATCTCGATCGCCAAGAAGTACACCGAACCGCGGACTGCAGTTCCTCGACCTGATCCAGGAAGGCAACATCGGTTTGATGAAGGCGGTCGACAAGTTCGAATACCGCCGCGGCTACAAGTTTTCGACTTATGCCACGTGGTGGATCCGCCAGGCGATCACCCGCTCGATCGCCGACCAGGCGCGCACCATCCGCATCCCGGTGCACATGATCGAGACCATCAACAAGATGAACCGTATCTCACGCCAGATTCTGCAGGAAACCGGGCAGGAACCCGATCCGGCGCTGCTGGCCGAGAAGATGGAGATGCCCGAAGAGAAGATCCGCAAGATCCTCAAGATTTCGAAGGAGCCGATTTCGATGGAGACGCCGATCGGCGACGACGACGATTCGCATCTCGGCGATTTCATCGAGGATCAGTCGACGATGGCGCCCTCGGACTCGGCCGTCTATGCGAGCCTGCGCGGTGTGACCAAGGACATACTCGACACCCTGACCCCGCGCGAAGCGAAGGTGCTGCGCATGCGCTTCGGCATCGAGATGAACACCGACCACACGCTCGAAGAAGTCGGCAAGCAGTTCGACGTCACGCGCGAGCGTATCCGCCAGATCGAAGCGAAAGCGCTGCGGAAACTGCGCCATCCTTCGCGTTCCGAACGGCTGCGCAGCTTTCTCGATACGGAGAGCTAAAGAAACACGCCATCCTCCCCCTGACGGGGGAGGTCACGATGGAAAAAGGGCCCGGCTCCCCCGGGAGCGGGCCCAGTGCCTCCGTTATAATCCCTTCCGGCGGGTCGTTAGCTCAGTTGGTTAGAGCAGGGGACTCATAATCCCTTGGTCGCTGGTTCGAGTCCAGCACGACCCACTCCAGAACCAACGCCGTGCGTGTCCGGGCCGCGGCATCCGGAGCGGGATGCTTGCAACGTCAGGCATTACAGCTTGAGCACCAGCGCGAAAACCAGCACCAGCAGGACCGCGAAATTGGTGACGGCAAGCATCGACAGGTCCTGCCGCATGCTCCGGATATGCCATTTAAGTTCCGCCTCGGAAGGCGGCTCTCCCTGCTCGTTGGTCTTGAACTCGGGCTTGAGAAAGCGCCGGGTGAGCACCCATCCGATCCATACCACCAGTCCCAAAACAAAGAGTAACTGCGCCAGCTTTTCCATTGAGCCTCCTGTAGGTTGAATACGTGTTTTCGACAGCGAACCTGTCGGCTCGGAGAGTGCGCGCCGTTTGTGTTCTTGATAATGTCCCGATTTCTGACAAGCCTTCATTCGGACTGCGCAAGGCGAAAAGTGCCTCCGGGTGATATCGCCCATTTGAAAAGGCGGTTTCCCGGATGCAGTAGTAAAGTAGTACGATAGTTCGACTACAACTTTTTTCGGCGAGCTGCGGCGATGAAGAAATATGGGCTGGCCATTCTGCTGGTGTGCGTAGCATCCGGTGCCATGGCGCAGGCACAGAAGCCCGCGCCGGTCGAGGATGTGTCCGGACGCGAAGGCGCGGTATTGCAAAACCAGCAGCGTGCCGGAATCGCATACCGGCAATTGCAGCAGGCGCAGTACGA
The DNA here is from genome assembly GCA_963734595.1 of uncultured beta proteobacterium. Taxonomy (GTDB): domain Bacteria; phylum Pseudomonadota; class Gammaproteobacteria; order Burkholderiales; family SG8-41; genus CAKKQX01. The sequence goes on along the minus strand of CAVTHV010000037.1, from coordinate 189,162 downwards.
GACCAAACTCGCCGAGCAGGATTATCTCAACGCCGAGGATGCGCGCCGCGCCGCGCAGAAACGCGCCGACGAGTTAAGGCGCGAGGCCGAAACGGCAAAGAAGGCGTTCGATGCCGCCAAAGCGAAAGAAGCCGCGGCGCGCGTTGCTTACGAAAAGGAAGTCAACGCGGTTGACCGGCTGCAGCGCAAGCCGCAGAAGTGATCATGCAGGGAATGCCGGCGCCGCTGGCCGGGATTCTGCATTTTGCAGCTGAATGCGTCCTTACTTTCGCCAGCTTGCGCCGCCGTCGACGGTCAGCACGGTCCCGCTGACATAAGAAGCGCAATCCGAAGCCAGAAAGACGATGACGCCCGCGACCTCTTCGACCGTGGCGGGCCGTCCGAACGGGAAACCCTTGGTCAGTTCGCGCCAGCGCTCCGCATCGCCCAGTTCCTGTTCCGCCCGCTTGCGCCAAAGCATGACTCCGCGGTCGGTTGCGGTCGCGCTGGGGTTGAGGCCGACTACGCGTACGCCATATTGGGGGCTTTCGGCGCCGAGCGCGCGCGACATGGTCATCAGACCCGCATTGGCCATGCTTCCTGCGATATAACCTGCGCTGGGCCGCTCACCCGCGGTCCCGATCACGTTGATAATCACCCCGTGCCGCCGTGCGCACATCGCGCGATAGATTTCGCGCGTCATGTTGATGAAGCCGAAAACTTTCAGATCCCACGCCGCGCGCCAGGTCGGGTCGTCAAGCGCGGTGATCGCGCCTTGCGGTATCGCCCCGGCATTGTTGACCAGAATGTCGACATCACCGCAATCGCGGGCGAGCGTGACGGTGTTGGCGGCAATCGACAGGTCGATCGCATGGCACGCGACTTTCACCGGATAGTCATCGGTGATTTTCTTGCGCGACGTTTCGAGATCGGCAGCATTGCGCGAGGCAAGGTGCAGGTGGCAGCCTTCCGCTGCAAGCATGCGGGCGACACCGTAGCCGATACCGCGCGAGCCGCCGGTGATGAGTGCAGTGCGATTCCTGAGACCAAGCTCCATTATGTTTTTCCCTGAGTGTCGTTGTTTGGCGACAAGCGTGTTTATGAGAACGTCATTCTACTGCAGTCTTTCAGGAAAGCGGTCAACCGGTGCGGGGATCACGCGTTAATTAAGCGTCCGGAAAATATTTTTCGGCACAACAACAGAGTTCGAACCAAGGAGAAAAGACATGAGCAAACTATTATCCACCATGATGGCCGTGGCTTTTGCGGCGACCACGATGACTGCCGCTGCACAAGCCCCGGCGCCTGCCACCCCGGCGACCCCGGCCCAACCTGCTGCCCCGGCGAAAGGCGATGCGGCGAAAGCGACTCCGGCGACCCCGGCCAAGGCCGCGACGCCGGCTGCTCCGGCGAAAGCCGGTGCCGGTAAAGCCAAGGGTGAAGCCAAGGGCAAAGCCAAAGCCAAGGGCGAAAGCAAAGGCAAGAAGAAGGCTCGAAAAAAGACGTGAAGTAAGCGTCATTCAGCGCTACGAAAAGGCGGGGTATGCCCCGCCTTTTTGTTTGCCTGCAGGATTTGCAGAGACCGAGGCAAGGCGCGGATCGGATAACCCGGCGAGAGCATTGATGTAAACTCGCGAAACAACGGTCAAGAGCCCCTGCTTTACGAAGCGGTATCCCGGGAAATGAATTACGTTGATCACGCAACGGGCGCGACTTATGCGCTCGATACCGCGCGCTGGTGCGCCGATAACGGCAATTACCTGAACCTCGGGCCCGCGCCCGGCCTGCGCCGCGGCGAAATCGACACTTCTCGTTACTCGGTGTGGCGTTATGCCAGGGCACTGCTCGTGGATGCGGCTGACGCGGTGACGATGGGCGAGGGCTGGACGCCGCTGCTATGCGGCGAGTGGGACGGTGCGCCGGTGCACTACAAGCTCGAATTCATGATGCCCACCGGCTCGTTCAAGGACCGCGGCATGACGGTGATGGTGAGCTATCTCAGAAGCCGCGGCATCGATCATGTGCTCGAGGATTCGTCGGGGAATGCCGGCGCGTCGCTTTCTGCATATGCCGCCGCTGCTGGAATGCGCTGTCGCATCCTTGTGCCGGAGACGGCTTCCTACCCGAAAATCGCGCAGATTGCGGCATGCGGCGCGGACGTTGTGACGGTCAGGGGATCGCGCCAGGATGTGGCGGATGCCGCGCTGCGTCTCGCGAAACAGATTTTCTATGCCAGCCACAACTGGCAGCCGTTTTTTGTCGAGGGCACCAAGACGCTCGCCTACGAACTGTGGGAGCAACTCGGGTTCCGGGCGCCGGACAACATCGTGGTGCCGCTCGGCTACGGCAGCAATGTCCTGGGATGCGAGCGCGGCTTCGCGGAACTCAGGCGCAATGGCGAGATCGACCGCGTGCCGCGCCTGTTCGGCGTGCAGGCGGCCAACTGCGCGCCTTTTTACGCAGCCTGGCAGAAAAGGGCGGCGCATCTGGTGCCGACGGCCGTGACGCCGACCGTAGCGGAAGGTATCGCCTCTTCAAAACCGACGCGCGTTGCGGAAGTGCTTGCCGCGGTGCGCGGCTCGGGTGGTGCCGTCGTTGCCGTCAGCGAAGACGAGATCGTCGCTGCACTCGGAAGTATTGCGCGCCGGGGATTTTATGTCGAGCCTACCTCGGCCGCGGCAGCGGCGGGGCTATCGCAGTTGCTGGCAAGCGGCGCGATCGGCAAAGAGCAGACGACGGTGCTGGTGCTGACCGGCTCCGGACTGAAGGCTTCCGAACGCATCGGCCAGCTGCTCGGACTGGGCGCCCGCTCCGAGTAACGGCGGTTACGCAACGCCGTGTTGCCGGAACCACTCCTGCATTTTTTTCCAGCCGTCTTCGGCCGCCTCTTTTCTGTAGTTCGGCCGGTAGTCCGCATAGAACGCATGCGGCGCGTCGGGATAGACGATGATTTCCGCCGTCGCGTTGCCGGCGGCTTTCAGCGCGGCGCGCATCTGCTCGACATGCTCCGAGCGGAATGCTTGCATCCTGCCCGCCGTATAGACCGCGCACCGGAACTTTGAGGCAGGGCGCAAGCTCGACCGGATAGGCGGGCTGCAGCGGGGCTTTTTGCGGCGCGACCAGTCTGCCGTACCAGGCGACCCCTGCCTTGACCTTCGGGTTGTGCACGCAATAGGTCCAGGTGATGCGCCCGCCCCAGCAGAAACCGGTGATGCCGAGTCTCGAGGTGTCGGCTTTGCCGGTCGATTCGGCATAGACCACCGCGGCGTCGAGATCGGACATGACCTGGCTGTCGGGAACGTGATTGACGACCTTGGCGAAGATCTCCTGGTTGTCGGTCAGCTTCGATACGTCGCCCTGGCGGTAATAGAGTTCCGGCGCGATGGCGAAGTAGCCGAGTTTCGCAAGCCGGCGGCAGACGTCCCTGATGTGTTCATGCACGCCGAAAATTTCCTGCACGACCAGCACGAGCGGATATTTGCCGTTCTTGTCGGGCATGGCGCGGTAGGCAGGCACTGCGCCGGTCATGGTCTGGATTTTCACCTCCCCCGCGACCAGCCCCTTGTCGTCGGTATGGATCACCGTCGACGCGATCGGTTGCACGATTTTGGCGAAGCCTTGCGGCAAGAGCGAGGTGACGAGGTCGCGCAGGGTAACGTCGGATTGCGGCAGTACACCGCGCAGCACGGAATCGGTCATGACGGGCTCCTCCTTGTGAGTTCGGATATTGGAATTCCGGAGGAAAATTATAGCATTGCCACTATCATCGCTTGACACTCAAAAGCGCGCGGGCATAGATTCCCGAGTTCACCGCAATTTACGGTTCCAGGAGCATCCCAAAGTGAAAATTACGAAAATAACGAATTACGTTGTGCATCCCGGCTGGCGCAAGAATCTGATTTTCGTCAAGGTCGAAACCGACGAGGGCATCACCGGCTGGGGCGAAGCGTACTCGCAGTACGACCGCGATCGAGCCGTGGTGGCGCAGCTCGATGCGCTCGGCCCCTACGTCGTCGGCCGCAGCCCGTTCGACATCAAGCATTTCACGCAGTTTGCGTTCGATGACTACGCCGCGCGGCGCGGTTCGGTCGAGCTCTTTTGCGCGATCAGCGGCATCGAGCAGGCGCTGTGGGACATCGTGGGCAAAGCATGCAAGCAGCCGGTCTACAACCTGCTGGGCGGGCGCTGCCGGGACCGGATCCGCGTCTACGCCAACGGCTGGAGTTACGGTTTGAAAGAGCCGGCCGACTACGCGCGCGCGGCCGAGAAAGTGGTGGCGCAGGGCTGGACCGCGCTCAAGTTCGATCCGCTTCCTGCGCCGTGGCGCACCTGGATCCCCAAGGAGCACGAAGAGCGCGCGGTGCGCGTGGTCAAGGCGGTGCGCGATGCGGTGGGCCCCGACGTCGATATCCTCATCGATCAGCACCGCCGGCTTGCGCCCATGCACGCGATCCGGCTCGACAAGCGGCTCGCCGAGCTCGGATTGTATTGGATGGAGGAATCGTGCCAGGCGGAATATCCGGACGAGCTGGCGCAGATACGGCGCGAAACGGGGCTGCCGATCGTGATCGGCGAGGCGACTTACACCAAGGCGGGTTTCCGGCCGCTGCTCGAAAAGCGCGCCGCTGACATTCTCAATCCCGATGTCGCGTGTGTCGGCGGCATACTGGAACTGAAGGAAATCGCCGCGATGGCCGAGTCTTTTCTCGTGGCCGTGTCGCCGCACAACTACAACTCGACGCTGGTGGCGCTCGCCTCCACCGTGCATGTCTCGGCGGTGATGCCCAACTTCATCATCACCGAGTATTTTCTCCCGTTCGTGGAGTTTTGCGACGGGATTTCGCCCAATCAGTTGAAACCGAAAAACGGCTATATCGAGCTGCCGACCGCTCCGGGGTTGGGCATCGACGTGGACGAGGACGCGCTCAGGAAATTTCCCGGCAAGCCTTATGCGCTGCGCAAGCTGCGCAGCCCGGCGGACGAGGGGCCGTGAGAGGATAACGGCGGCGGCCCGGCTTGCCGGGCCAACCGTCAGTTATCTGCCAACGCCGTTACAGCTCAGATTGGGCGGCTGGCCGCTGACCGCTGCCGCGGCGATCGCCGCGTGGCGTTGTATCTTGTTGGAGTGGATCAGGCCGACCAGGAAGTCTGCATCGTAGGCTTTCAGCAGGTGGGGGTGATGGCGCTCGACATAGACGCGGATGCGCTCTTTCTCGTCCCCGAAGCGGCATAACTCGCGGTAAGTTCCGGCGTCCCACTGCCATTTGAAGCCCAGATCCCAGAACGCGCCGTTGTAGGCGCGAAGGTGAAAGTCTTCGGCGTTGTCCCGTTCGACTGGTTCTGTTTTCATCGAGCCGCTCCTTTGGAAATTTGATGTTCCAAATACTAGGCCCGGCAATCCATAATAGACAGTTAAACAAATTTATTATCACGATATATAATGACTTATGGTTTGACCGGGGGACGCGATGAAAAATGCCACGCTGCGCCAGCTCAAGGTATTCGAGGCGGTGGCGCGCCATCTGAGCTACTCGCGCGCCGCCGAAGAGTTGCACCTGACGCAGCCCGCGGTTTCGATCCAGGTCAAACAGCTCGAACAGCACGCCGGTCTGCCGTTGTTCGAGCAACTCGGCAAAAAGATCTACCTCACGCCGGCCGGCGACGAGATGCTGCATTACAGCCGCAGCATCATTCAGCAGTTCCGGGAAGCGGATGAGGCGCTGTCCGCCCTGAAAGGCATCCGCGGCGGACAGCTCAATATTGCGGTGATCAGCGCCGGCGATTATTTTTTCCCGCGGCTGCTCGCGGAGTTCTGCCGCCGGCATGACGACGTGTCGGTGCGGTTGGCTGCACACAATCGTGAAGAGGTGCTGCACCAGCTTGCCGAGAATACGACCGATCTTGCGATCTTGCTGCGTCCTCCCGGGACCCCGGATGCCGTCGCGGAACCGTTTGCGCCCCAGCCGCAAGTGATCGTCGCCGCGCCCGACCACCCGCTCGTTCGCAAACGACGCATACCGCTGCGGGTTCTGGCACAGGAGAAATTCATCGTGCGCGAGCGCGGATCGGATACCCGGATTTCGATGGACGAGGCGTTTGCCGAACGTCATTTCAGGCCGGATATCAAGATGGAGATCAAGAGCTTCGAAACGATCAAACAGGCGATCATGGCGGGCATGGGAGTGAGCTTCTTATCGACCCACACCATCAGTCTCGAATTGCAGGTTGGCCGGCTTGCGGTACTCGATGTGGAGGGTTTCCCGGTGATGCACAACTGGCATGTCGTCCATCGGAGGAACAAACGATTGCCGCCGGTGGCGGCTGCATTCAAGATGTTCCTGCTGGCTGAAGGCGCGGCGCTGATCGACAGGATAGTCCCGTTTCATGCCAAGCGCGGCGGCGCCGGACGCAGGCCGTGATTGCGCGAAGTGCCTGGAAATGGAAACGCCCGCGGCGCACAGAGAAAAAAATCTTGACAGTGCGGCGCGGGAGCGACTAGCTTTGCGCTAGGTCCAGTTTATGGACCCGTTGCATCAGCCCCGATTCGGAGAGGAGGACCGATGTTCAAGAATATTCTAATACCGACCGACGGTTCCGAGCAGTCTCAGCGTGCGGTGCGCACCGGAGTCGAACTGGCCAAGCTGCACCAGGCCAGAATTACCGGCATTCACGTCATTCCCGACTATCATCTGTTGATCGCTTATGAAGGCGCTTTCGATCCGGTGACGGAGGAGCGCATCGAGGAAGAAGCCAAGGCCCGCGCCGAAAGTTATCTCGCGTTCATCAGGAAAACCGCGGATGAAGCCGGCATCCCGTGCGATACGATCTGCGAAACCAGTGACCATCCCTACGATGCGATTCTCAAGACGGCCGATGCAAGAGGCTGCGATCTGATTTTGATGACGTCTCATGGTCGCAAGGGCCTCGCCGCGGTTTTGCTCGGCAGCGAGACGCGTAAAGTTCTGACGCATGCCAAGGTTGCGGTGTTGGTCGTGCGCTGATGACAGGATGCTCCAAAATTATTGGAGCCCATGTCACGGCTAGCCTGGGAGCGCTTCTGACCGGCCTGTCGAAGCAGTAAAGGATTAGTTTTTCTTAATCGACAGCTGATGAAATATATATTGCAGAGCAGCAGAAAACGCTTGCATAAGGTTTTTCTGATAGGCATAATTCGAACTGTGCTGGGTGCTCTTACGAGTATCGGCATATCCTCCAAAACCTCCTCCTTTGGTGGAACTTTAGCGCAACCCCCAGGGGTTGCGCTTTTTTTTGTCCGTTTCCCCCAGGTTATTTTCGACTTGCTGACCTCGATACCCCAGGTCATGGGCAGCGCAATCTCGCATATGCTGCAAAGCAACAAGACCGGCTTGGCGGCAATAAATGGTTTAGCAAATGCCACGGCTACGCTGAAAAAACCCGATCTGCGGCGCCGGAACGCGCTCGGTATGAGGACCTTATAGCCATTCCACCGCTGGGTGCAGTCGCACCACTGTTGAATAACGAAAAACCGCGGACATGGCAGGCAAGGCGGTTTGGCCCGAAGCGCCCGCGTGGGACGTCAATGTCGTCCGCGCCGGCATCGGCTGGCGGGAATGTACTCACTATTTGTTATACTGTATGACCCGATCGCGAGTTGCGGCAGCCAGCGCAGCGAGTTGATCGCGGCGCGCATCATGCCAGAGCAAATCATCCCGGATCGATCAAATCGCTTTGCGAAGCTGCGTTCGGCGTGAAAACTTTATTTTCAGTTCTCTATCGCTTGATTCCGGAATATTGACTCCGGTCAAGGCTCGATTGCGACTCGCTGTAATAGATTAAGCGCGATCCGTGTAGGCGGCGCGACACATGCCCATGCTTTTCAAGACAGGTCGAAAATGAAAATCCACGAATATCAAGCTAAAGAAATATTACGGAAGTATGGGGTCGCGACGCCGCGTGGCGTCCCGTGCTTTACCGTCGATGAGGCCGTCGAAGCCGCAAAAAAACTTGGCGGCAAGGTGTGGGTGGTCAAAGCGCAAATTCACGCCGGCGGCCGCGGCAAGGGCGGCGGGGTCAAGGTCGCAAAATCCCCGGACGAAGTAAAGCAATTTGCCGGCCAGATCCTCGGCATGCAACTAAAGACCCACCAGACCGGCGCCGAAGGGCAGAAAGTGCGCCGGCTGCTGATCGAGGAGGGGGCCGACATCAAGAAAGAACTGTATGTCGGCATGGTCGTCGACCGCGGCACGCAGCGCGTGGTGCTGATGGCGTCCAGCGAGGGCGGCATGGACATCGAGGAAGTCGCGGCCAAGACCCCGGAAAAAATTCACAAAGTCGTGGTTGATCCGATGTCCGGACTGGCGGACAGGGATGCCGAAGATATCGCGCGCAAGATCGGTATTCCCGAGAAGGCGGTGCCGCAGGCCCGCGGTATTCTGAAGGGCCTGTACAAGGCTTTCGACGAAACCGACTGTTCGCTGGCCGAAATCAACCCGTTGATCGTGACCGGGGACGAAAGTGTGCTGGCGCTCGATGCCAAAATGAATTTCGACGACAACGCGCTGTTCCGTCACGCCGATATCGTGGCGATGCGCGATCTCGACGAAGAGGACCCGGCGGAAATCGAGGCCTCCAAATTCGACCTGAATTACATTCAGCTCGACGGCAACATCGGCTGCCTGGTCAATGGCGCGGGCCTGGCGATGGCGACCATGGACATCATCAAACTCTACGGTGGCAGCCCGGCCAACTTTCTCGACGTCGGCGGCGGCGCTTCGGCCGAGAAAGTGACCGAAGCCTTCAAGATCATGTTGAAGAACGTCAATCTCAAGGCGATCCTGGTCAACATCTTCGGCGGCATCATGAAGTGCGATGTCATCGCGCAGGGCGTGGTGACTGCCGCGCGCCAGGTACATCTCAAGGTGCCGCTGGTGGTGCGGCTCGAGGGCACCAATGTCGATATCGGCAAGAAAATTCTTGCGGAATCCGGCTTGCCCATCATTTCCGCCAGCAACATGGCGGATGCGGCCGAAAAGGTCGTAAAAGCAGCAAAGGGGGCGTAACCGTGTCGATACTGATCAACAAGAATACGAAAGTCATTACGCAGGGAATTACCGGCAAGACCGGGCAGTTCCATACCAAGATGGGCAAGGAATACGCAAATGGCAAGAACTGCTATGTTGCGGGCGTGACGCCCAAGAAAGGCGGGCAGAGCTACGAAGGCATCCCGATATTCGAATCCGTGAAGGATGCCAAGGCCGCGACCGGCGCCACGGTGTCGGTGATCTATGTGCCGCCGCCTTTCGCCGCCGCCGCGATCGATGAGGCGGTGGAGGCCGAACTCGATCTCGTGATCTGCATCACCGAGGGCATTCCGGTGCGCGACATGATCCGCACTTCGTACAAGATGCGGGGCAGCAAGACCCTGCTGGTCGGTCCCAATTGCCCCGGCGTGATCACGCCCGATGAACTCAAGATCGGCATCATGCCCGGCCACATCCACAAGAAGGGACCCATCGGCGTGGTGTCGCGCTCCGGCACGCTGACCTACGAAGCGGTCGGGCAGTTGATGGAAGTCGGCCTTGGCCAGTCGACCTGCGTCGGCATCGGCGGCGATCCTGTGAACGGCCTGAAGCACATCGACGTGATGAAGATGTTCAACGACGATCCGCAGACCGAGGCGGTGATCATGGTCGGCGAGATCGGCGGCTCGAACGAGGAAGAATGCGCGCGCTGGATCAAGGACCACATGAAAAAGCCGGTGGTCGGCTTCATCGCCGGCGTCACCGCGCCGCCCGGCAAGCGCATGGGGCATGCCGGCGCGATCATCTCCGGCGGCAAGGGAACTGCGGCCGAGAAGCTTGCCGTCATGGAAGAGTGCGGAATCAAGGTCACCAGAAATCCGGCGGAAATGGGCAAGCTGCTCAAATCAATACTCAAGTAGGTTCTGGCGCTGGCATCGAACCGGCCGGGCAATCGGAGCCGGTAACTTTTCACACTCGCAGCGTCAGCCTGTTTCGACCCGGTGCGTGACGGACCCAAGGGTCCGCGATTTGGAGGAACGACAATTGGAAGGCGGCTCACTCAAGCGCAACAAGGGCATGCGCGGCAAGCCCAAAGGGCGCGCGGTTGACCCCCGCGCGCTGGCGGAGGTGCAGGCGCTGCTCGGCAACGAGCCGCGCCGCCGCGATCTGCTGATCGAGCACCTGCACAAGATCCAGGATCGCTACGGGTGCATTTCGGCGGCGCACGTGGTGGCGCTCGCGCGCGAGATGAAGCTCGCCGCCGTCGAGGTCTATGAGGTCGCGACCTTCTATCACCATTTCGACGTGGTCAAGGAGGGTGAGAAGGCGCCGCCGGCGCTGACGGTGCGCGTATGCGATTCGTTGTCCTGCGAGTTGTCCGGCGCCAATGACCTGATTGCAGGGCTCAAGCGCGCGCTGGGCGAAGGGGTGCGCGTGCTTGCGGCGCCTTGTGTCGGCCGCTGCGAACAGGCGCCGGTCGCGGTGGTCGGCCAGAATCCGGTGGCGCAGGCCACGGTGGACAAAGTGAAGCCGCTGGTCGCGGCGAAGAAAACGAAGTGCGCGGTCGGCAAGTACGTGACCTATGCCGAATATCGCAAAAATGGCGGCTACAAGATCGCCGCCGAATGCCTGGCCGGCGCGCGCGATGCCGAGGCCATCATCAAGACCATGGAGAACTCGGGACTGCGCGGCCTCGGCGGCGCGGGCTTTCCCGCCGGGCGCAAGTGGCGCATCGTGCGCGCCGAACAGGCGCCGCGCCTGATGGCGGTCAATATCGACGAAGGCGAGCCCGGCACGTTCAAGGACCGCTATTATCTCGAGCGCGATCCGCACCGCTTTCTCGAAGGCATGATCATCGCGGCATGGACCGCGCAGATTGCCGGGGTCTACATCTACCTGCGCGACGAATATGCCGGCTGCCGCGAAATCCTCGAGCGCGAAATCGAGGCGCTGCAGGCCGATCCGCCGTGTGCGCTGCCGCCGATCTATTTGCGGCGCGGCGCCGGCGCCTACATCTGCGGCGAAGAGTCGGCGATGATCGAATCGATCGAAGGCAACCGCGGCATGCCGCGGCTGCGTCCGCCGTACGTGGCGCAGGTCGGCCTGTTCGGCTATCCCACGCTCGAGCACAACATGGAAACGCTCTACTGGGTGCGCGGGATCCTGGAAAAAGGCGGCGAATGGTTTGCGTCCCACGGCCGTCATGGCCGCAAGGGTCTGCGTTCGTTCTCGGTGTCGGGACGCGTCAGGAAGCCGGGCGTGCATCTCGCGCCTGCCGGAATCACGGTGAAAGAGCTGATCGCCGAATACTGCGGCGGCATGCTGCCAGGGCACGAGTTTTACGCTTATCTGCCCGGCGGGGCCTCGGGCGGCATCCTGCCGGCCACGATGGGCGACATCCCGCTCGATTTCGACACGCTGCAACCAGTACGGCTGTTTCATCGGCTCGGCGGCGATCATCGTTCTGTCCGACCGGGACAAGGCGGCGGCGGCGGCCCGCAATCTCATGAAATTCTTCGCCGACGAGTCGTGCGGCCAATGCACGCCTTGCCGCGTCGGCACCGCCAAGGCGCTGCAACTGATGGAAAAGCCGCGCTGGGACCAGGGGCTGCTCGAGGAACTTTCGGGCGCGATGGCGGACGCATCGATATGCGGACTGGGCCAGGCGGCGCCGAATCCGATGCAGATGCGTGATCAAGTATTTTCCGAAGGAAATCGAATGAGGGACTAGAGGCTAGGGGTTAGGGACTGGTAAGCGTGTGAGTTCATACCAGCCCCTAGCCCCTGGTCCCTAGCGCCCAAGGGGTGAGCGATGACTGCGATGAGCAAACAGGAAATGGCCGCAATGCCGGTGGAATTCAAGCTGAACGGCAAGGACGGTGGTCGGCTACGGCGACGAGACCATCATCCAGACCGCCAAGCGCCACGGCATCGAGATTCCGCACCTGTGCTACAAGGAAGGCCTGCGGCCGGACGGCAATTGCCGCGCCTGCATGGTGGAAATCAAGGGCGAGCGCGTGCTTGCCGCTTCGTGCTGCCGCAAGCCCGCGCCCGGCATGGAAGTGACGACCGACAACGCGCGCGCCGTCGCCTCGCAGAAAATGGTGCTCGAGCTGCTGCTCTCCGACATGCCGGAGAAGCGCCACACGCTCGATTCGGAGCTCGATGAGTGGGCGGGCCGGCTCAAGGTCGGCAAGCCGCGTTTTGAAGCACGCCACCAGCCCCATGCCGATCTTTCGCATTACGGCATGGCGGTCAATCTCGATTCCTGCATCCAGTGCACGCGCTGCCTGCGCGCCTGCCGCGAGGAACAGGTCAACGACGTGATCGGTTACGCGTTCCGCGGCGAGCATTCGAAGATCGTGTTCGACCTCGACGATCCGATGGGCGAGTCGACCTGTGTCGCCTGCGGCGAGTGCGTGCAGGCGTGCCCGACCGGGGCGCTGATGCCGGCGCGCGACGCCGGCCTCACGAAACCCGACAAGCAGGTGCACTCGGTATGCCCGTATTGCGGCGTCGGCTGCCAGCTCACCTACAACATCAAGGACAACAAGATCCTTTATGTCGACGGCCGCGACGGGCCGTCGAACCACGGCCGGCTGTGCGTGAAGGGCCGCTACGGTTTCGACTACGTGCATCACAAGCAGCGCCTGACCAAGCCGCTCATCCGCAAACCGGGCGTGCCCAAGCGCGCCGATTTCTCGATGGACCCGGCCAATCCGCTCGAGCATTTCCGCGAGGCGAGCTGGGAAGAAGCGCTCGATCTCGCGGCGGGCCGGCTGCAGGCAATCCGCGATACGCAGGGCAGGCAGGCGCTGTGCGGCTTCGGCTCGGCCAAGGGCACCAACGAAGAGGCCTATCTGTTCCAGAAGCTGGTGCGCACCGGCTTCGGCACCAACAACGTCGATCACTGCACGCGCCTGTGCCATGCCTCGAGCGTCGCGGCGCTGATGGAAGGCGTCAGCTCGGGCGCGGTGTCGAACCAGGTCAGCGACGTGATGCACGCCGAGGTGGTATTCCTGATCGGCGCCAATCCGACTTCGAACCACCCGGTGGCGGCGACCTGGATCAAGAATGCGGTGAAAAACGGCACCAAGCTGATCTCGCCGATCCGCGCCGCGCCGACCTCGCGCGCCACGCCGCCCATTACCTGCAGTTCAAGCCCGACACCGACGTGGCGCTGCTGAACGCCATGATGCACACCATCGTGCATGAGGGTCTGGTGAACGAGGACTTCATCAAGAGCCGCACCCTGGGCTACGACGAGCTCCGGCGAAAACGTCGAGGGCTACAGCCCCGAGGCGATGGCGCCGGTCTGCGGCATTCCGGCCGAAACCATCAGGGAAGTGGCGCGGCTCTACGCGAAGTCGAAGGGCTCGATGATCCTGTGGGGCATGGGCATTTCGCAGCACGTCCACGGCACCGACAATGCGCGCTGCCTGATCGCGCTGTGCATGATGACCGGCCAGATCGGCCGTCCCGGCACTGGGCCTGCATCCGCTGCGCGGGCAGAACAACGTGCAGGGCGCGTCCGACTCGGGGCTGATCCCGATGGTGTATCCCGGACTACCAGCGCGTCGACAATGCGGACGCGCACGCGCGCTTCGAAAAACTGTGGGGCGCCGACGCTCGATCCCAAGCCGGGGCTCACCGTGGTCGAAATCATGGATGCGGTGCATGAAGGCAAAATCCGCGGCATGTACATCATGGGCGAGAACCCGGCGATGTCGGATCCCGACGCGCATCACGCGCGCGAGGCGCTGGCCAAGCTCGACTGCCTGGTGGTGCAGGAAATCTTCCTGACCGAAACCTGCTATCACGCCGACGTGATCCTGCCGGCGACCGCATGGCCGGAGAAGAGCGGCACCGTCACCAACACCGACCGCATGGTGCAGCTCGGCCGCCAGGCGCTCGATGCGCCGGGCGAGGCGAAGCCCGATCTGTGGATCATCCAGGAAATCGCGCGCCGCATGGGGCTCGACTGGAACTACCAGGGCACCGCGCGACGTGTTCAACGAAATGCGCCGCGGCATGGATTCCATCGCCGGCATCACCTGGGAGCGGCTGGAGCGGGAAAGCTGCGTGACCTATCCGTGCGAGAAGGAGGGCGATCCCGGGCAAGCCGGTTGTTTTCATCGAGAAATTTCCGACGGCCACCGGGCGCGCCCAGCTCGTGCCGGCGGACATCATTCCCGCCGCCGAGCAGCCCGGACAAAGAGTTTCCGTTCGTGCTGATCACCGGCCGCCAGCTCGAGCACTGGCACACCGGCGCCATGACGCGCCGCGCGTCGGTGCTCGATGCGATCGAGCCCGAACCGATCGCGTCGGTGCACCCGCTCGATCTGGACGCGATCGGCGCGAAGCCGGGCGACGTGATCACGGTCGAATCGCGGCGCGGCATCATTTCGCTCTACGCGCGCGCCGACGACGGCACGCCGCGCGGCGCGGTGTTCATCCCGTTCTGCTACTACGAAGCGGCGGCCAACCTGCTCACCAACCCGGTGCTCGATCCGTTCGGCAAGATTCCGGAGTTCAAGTACTGCGCGGTGAAAGTGATGAAGGGCGGGGAACTCACGCCGCGCTCGAGCTACGGCGGCGGCCAGGCGCTCGCCGCACTCGGAAAAGCATAGAAAACCATCGGCCACAGAGAACGCAGAGAACACACGAACAGGCCCTGAAGAGAAGCTCGACTGCCGTGAATGCTGCGTTCTCCGTGGCCTAAAAATTTAAAGCTTGCCGCGCGCAGCGCGGCCCTGTTATCGACCCCAAGAGAGGAAATAAAAAATGGCATTGTCCGATATCGAAATCGCCCAGAAGGCGAAGATGCAGCGCATCACCAAGGTTGCCGAAAAGCTCGGCATTCCGGAAGAGCATCTCGAGCCCTACGGCCATTACAAGGCCAAGGTGTCGCTCGATTATGTCGACAGCCTGGCCAAGACAGGCCCGACGGCAAGCTGATCCTGGTGACCGCGATCAGCCCGACGCCCGCCGGCGAAGGCAAGACCACCACCACCGTCGGCCTGGGCGACGCGCTCAACCACATCGGCAAGAAGGCGATGATCTGCCTGCGCGAGCCCTCGCTCGGCCCGGTGTTCGGCATGAAGGGCGGCGCCGCCGGCGGCGGCTATGCCCAGGTGGTGCCGATGGAGGACATCAACCTGCACTTCACCGGCGACTTCAACGCCATCGCGCTCGCCAACAACCTGCTGGCGGCGCTGCTCGACAACCACATCCACCACGGCAACGAGCTCGGCATCGACGTGCGCCGCATCGCCTGGAAGCGCGTGGTCGACATGAACGACCGCGCGCTGCGCGACATCGTCGGTGTCGCTCGGCGGCCCGGGCAACGGCTATCCGCGCCAGGACGGCTTCGACATCGTGGTCGCCTCGGAAGTGATGGCGATCTTCTGCCTGGCGACATCGCTCGAAGGACCTGAAGAAGCGCCTCGGCAACATCGTCGTCGCCTACACCCGCGACCAGAAGCCGGTGCTGCGCGCGCGACCTGAAGGCGCACGGCGCGATGACGGTGCTGCTGCAAGGACGCGCTCGCGCCCAATCTGGTGCAGACGCTGGAGAACAACCCGGCGTTCATCCACGGCGGGCCGTTCGCCAACATCGCGCACGGCTGCAACTCGGTGATCGCCACCAAGACCGCGCTGAAGCTCGCCGACTACGTCGTGACCGAGGCCGGCTTCGGCGCCGACCTGGGCGCGGAGAAATTCATCGACATCAAGTGCCGCAAGGCGGGGCTGCGGCCCGACGCGGTGGTGATCGTGGCCACGATCCGCGCGCTCAAGTACCACGGCGGCGTCGATCTCAAGGAGCTCAACAAGGAAAACCTCGCGGCGCTGGAGAAGGGCATCGCCAATCTCGAGCGTCATGTCAACAACGTGCGCAACCACTACGGCCTGCCGTGCGTGGTGTCGATCAACCACTTCACCTTCGACACCGACGCGGAGATCGAGCTGCTCAAGAAGAAAATGGCGCACCACGAAGCCCCGGTGATCCTCGCGACGCACTGGGCCGACGGCGGCGCGGGCGCGGCCGAAGTCGCGCGCGCGGTCGTCGATCTGATCGACAAGGTGCCGTCCAACTTCAAGTTCGTCTACGAAGACGCGCTGCCGCTGTGGGACAAGATCAAGACGATCGCCACCAAGATCTACGGCGCGGCCGATGTCACCGCCGACGCCAAGGTGCGCGCCCAGATCAAGAAACTGCAGGAGGACGGCTACGGCCACTACCCGGTGTGCGTGGCCAAGACGCAGTATTCGTTTTCCACCGATCCGCAGCTGCGCGGCGCGCCGTCCGGCCACGTGATCAATATCCGCGAAGTGCGGCTTGCCGCGGGCGCCGAATTCGTCGTCATGGTCTGCGGCGACATCATGACCATGCCGGGGCTGCCCAAGGTGCCGTCGGCCGAGAAGATCGATCTGACCGATGACGGCAAGGTCGTCGGCCTGTTCTGACCGGCGAGATCGACGCAGCGCCGGCTCGTGATTCTGTTCAACATGGCCGGAACGCAGCGTGCTCCGGTATCATGGCGCGGTGAAGATAGAGCAACTCCTGAAGAGGAAACGATGCAATGGCTGAAGTAATGACGCCCCAGTTCTGGACCGGGCTGCTGACCATCATCTGGATCAATATCATCCTGTCCGGCGACAACGCCGTGGTCATCGCGCTCGCCGCCCGTTCGCTGCCGGAGCACCAGCAGAAAAAAGCGGTGTTCTGGGGCGCCGGTGCCGCGGTGATCATGCGGATTATCCTGACCATCGTCGCGGTCGAACTGCTCAAACTGCCTTACCTCAAGCTGATCGGCGGGGTGCTGCTGCTGTGGATCGCGGTAAAGCTGCTGATGCCCGAGGATGACGGGGACGATGGCATCGAGTCGAGCTCGAACCTGTGGGGCGCGATCAAGACGATCCTGATCGCCGATCTGGTGATGAGCCTCGACAACGTGATCGGCGTGGCGGCGGCAGCGAAGGGCAGTATCGTGCTGCTGGTCCTCGGGCTCGCTGATCAGCATTCCGCTGGTGATCTTCGGCGCCACCATGCTGATGAAGCTGATGGAGCGTTTTCCGGTCATCATCACCATCGGCGCCGGCATCCTGGGCTGGGTCGCCGGCGAGATGGCGGTCACCGATCCGGTCCTCAAAGACTGGGTGAATGCGAATGCCGCATGGCTGCACTGGGCGGCGCCCGCTGCCGGCGTGGTGTTCGTCGTTCGTCCTCGGCAAATGGCTGGCGGCGCGCGTGGAGAAAGCGGCAAAAGGCGTGGTGGACCTTGCCGGCGAGGAGCCCAAGCCGTGAAGCGTGTCGCAATTGAATGCGGTTATTGAAAACGGAGTGACCAGATGCTGAAACTGTTAGTGCCGGTGGACGGCTCGGACCACTCGAGCCGCACGATCGACCGTTTGCTGAAGGACATGACCTGGTACAAGGACGGTGCGGAAATACACCTGCTCAACGTTCAGCGTCCGATGCCTTATGGCAGCCGGGTATCCTCGGTGATCGGCCACGACAAGATCAACCAGTATCACCACGACGAGGGCATGGCGGCGCTGAAGACCGCGATGCAGAAGCTGGATGCCGCCAAGGTCAAGTATCAATACCATATCGGCGTCGGCGACGAGGCGGAAACGATCGTCAAGTACGCCAAGGAGAAAGGCTGCGACCAGATTTTCATGGGCACCCGCGGCATGGGTTCGGTCTCCAATTTGATGCTGGGCTCGGTCGCGACCAAGGTGATTCATCTTGCGGAAGTGCCTGTTGTGCTGGTGAAATAATTTTTATATGCGTTTCCGCCGTGGCTTTTGGGCGCGCATAATGTCACGATGGGTTGGCGAGAAATTTTCAGAAAATTGATGCCGGTCAATTCTTTTCGCGCCCGACCTGCGGATGATTAGGTCGTTAGTTATACTGCGACGACCAATAACAATAATGCTTGATGTCAGGCTCCCGGGGTTGTAAGGGGAAGTGTTTTATAACCATGATTAGGAGGAGTGAAATGCGTACTCAGCACGTATTATCCCGCGGCGTTTTGCCGCTTCTGGCCGTATTCGGCCTCGCAGCGACGGCGCCGGCAGCGGCGTGGGAACCCACCAAACCCGTCGAGTTCGTGATCCCCGCCGGCACCGGCGGCGGCGCCGACCAGATGGCGCGGCTGATCCAGGGCATCGTGGTCAAGCACAACCTGATGAAACAGTCGCTGATCCCGATCAACAAGTCGGGTGGCGCGGGCGCCGAAGGTTTTCTCGACGTCAAGGGCGCCAAAGGCGATCCCGAAAAGATCGTCATCACGCTGTCCAACTTGTTCACCACGCCGATGGCAACCGGCGTGCCGTTCAATTGGAAAGACCTGACGCCGGTCGCGATGCTTGCGCTCGACCAGTTCGTGCTGTGGGTCAATGCCGATACGCCGTACAAGACCGCCAAGGAGTATCTCGACGCGGTCAAGAAGGCCGGCCCCAACAAGTTCAAGATGGGCGGCACGGGGGCGAAGCAGGAAGACCAGATCATTACGGTGGCGATCGAGAAAGCGGCGGGCGTCAAATTTACCTATGTGCCGTTCAAGGGCGGCGGGGCGGTGGCGACCCAGCTGGTGGGCAAACACATCGATTCCAGCGTCAACAATCCGATCGAGGCAGTGGCCCAGTGGCGCGCCGGCAAGCTGCGGGCGTTATGCGTGTTCGACACCCAGCGCATGCCGTATAAAGCCAAGATCACGGACACCATGTCGTGGAACGATATTCCGACCTGCAAGGAGGCGGGCGTGCCCACTGACTACGTGATGCTGCGCGGCATTTTCGCTGCTCCGGGGATAACCAAGGAGCAGGTGGAGTTCTACGTGGACCTGTTCAAGAAGGTGCGCGAAACGCCGGAATGGAAGGATTTCATGGAGAAAGGCGCGTTCAACCAGTCATTCATGACCGGCAAAGAATACGTGGACTGGGTCGCGAAGAACGAGGCCCTGCACCATGAATTGATGAAAGCGGCCGGCTTCCTCGCCAAGCCGTGATCCATCGCGGCAGGGGTGCGTTGCGCACCCCTGCCGCATTTCAAGGCTCCGCGACGGAGCTAACCTCCAGCAATCTCATAGATACTGCCGTTAGATGGAACAGCAAAACGAAACCCCGGATGGCGCAGGCAGCGGCGGCATTTCGAGCCGCGGTGCCGAAATTACGGTCGCGCTGGTTATCCTGTTCATTGGCTGCGTGGTCGCCTTCGACAGCTTCCGGCTCGGCGCGGGCTGGAGTCCGGATGGCCCGCAGGCGGGTTATTTCCCCTTCTATACCGGCGTCCTGATCTGCATATCAGGACTGGTCACGCTCGGCCAGACGCTGTTCAGCAAGATGCCCGCGCGACAAGATCTTTGTGGAATGGGCTGCGCTCAGGCAGGTGTTATCGGTATTGCTTCCGGCGACCGTGTACGTGCTTGGCATCCAGCTGGTCGGAATATACGTGGCCTCCGCGCTCTATATCGCGGGATTCATGCGCTGGCTCGGCCACTACAGCTGGGGCAAGAGTATCGCGCTGGGAGTGATAGTCAGCGCCGTCTCTTTCATGATGTTCGAGGTCTGGTTTCAGGTCCCGCTCTACAAGGGCGTATTTGATCTGCTCGGCTTCCTCGGTTATTGACTAGAAAAATCAGGCACCTGCGGGTTGTCCCGTAAGGAGGAGTTTCCAAGTGATTGAAGATCTCGGCGCCCTGTTCCATGGCTTTGCAGTGGCGTTGACGCCGTTCAACCTGCTGCTGATGTTCATCGGCGTTACCCTCGGCGTGATCATCGGCGTGCTGCCGGGCCTTGGCGGCGCCAACGGCATCGCGATTCTGCTGCCGCTCACGTTCTCGATGTCGCCGACTTCGGCCATCATCATGTTGTCGTGCATTTACTGGGGCGCGCTGTTCGGGGGGGCGATTACCTCGATCTTGTTCAATATCCCGGGCGAGCCGTGGTCGGTCGCCACCACCTTCGACGGCTATCCGATGGCGCAGCAGGGCCGGGCGGGAGAAGCGCTGACGGGTGCGTTCACCTCCTCGTTTGTCGGCGCGCTATTTGCGGTGCTGCTCATTACATTCCTTGCGCCGATGGTCGCGCGTTTCGCGCTGAAGTTCGGCCCGCCGGAGTTCTTCTCGGTCTATTTCCTGACGTTCTGCAGCTTCATCGGCATGGGCAAGGAGCCGCCGTTCAAGATCCTGGCATCCATGATGCTGGGATTCGCGTTGGCGGCGGTGGGTCTTGATACCGTGACCGGGCAGCCACGCCTGATTTTCGGCTGGTATGAACTGCTGCGCGGCTTTGATTTCCTGATCGCGGTGATCGGCCTGTTCGGCATCGGCGAAATTCTGCTGTCGATGGAGGAAGGCCTGTCGTTTTCGGGCAAGAGCGCCAAGATCGATCCCAGAATCGTGATCGAAACCTGGAAAAAGCTGCCGAAATACTGGGCCACCTCCCTCAGAAGCTGTCTGATCGGGTGCTGGTTGGGCATCACTCCGGGCGGGGCCACGCCGGCATCGTTCATGAGCTACGGCGTGGCGAAACGCATGTCGAAAGACGGCGCCAAGTTCGGCAGCGGTGTGCTCGAAGGTGTGGTGGCGCCGGAAACCGCCGCCCATGCCGCCGGGACCAGTGCGCTGCTGCCGATGTTGGCGCTGGGCATTCCCGGCTCGCCCACTGCGGCGGTGCTGCTGGGCGGCCTGCTGATCTGGGGGCTGCAGCCGGGGCCGCTGCTGTTCATCGAGCAGAAGGATTTTGTGTGGGGCCTGATCGCCAGCATGTATCTCGGCAATATCTCGGGACTCATCATCGTGCTGACCTGCGTGCCGCTGTTTGCCGCGATCCTGCGGGTGCCATTTTCCATTATCGCTCCGGTCATTGTCGTGATCTGCGCAATCGGCGCCTATACCGTGCACAATGCCATGCTCGATATCTGGTTCATGCTGCTGTTTGGTGTCGTGGGTTACGTGTTCAAGAAGCTCGCTTACCCGCTGGCGCCAATGGTGCTGGCGCTGGTGCTGGGTGATCACGCCGAGGACTCGTTCCGGCAGGCGATGCTGATTTCCCAGGGCGATATGCGGATATTCTTCTCCAACGGCCTGGTCGGCAGCGTCATGGGGCTGGGGCTGGTGCTGCTGTTCTGGCCGCTGGTGTCGAGACTGGTAGGCCGGCTGCGGAGTTGATCGCGGAGACGCCGGGCGGCATCGGGATATTGCCGTTCGCGCAGGACGGCAGCGGAACTGAAATCAGATTTTGCCGCTGCGCTTCAGGCGGCTTAGCGTTTCGGGGGAAAGATTGAGGTAAGAGGCGAGTTCCTTTTTCGGCAGGCGCTCGGAAAGCTCTGAATTCTTGCGTGTGAAGCGCCGTACCCGGCCCGGCGCGTCAAGCAGATGCAGCGTGATGGTGTGAGCCATGACTTCGCTCATCAGCCTCATGACTTCGAATTCGAACTGGTTCTTGATCGATGCATGGCGTTCCATGAAATCGACCCATTGCTGCATCGACAGTTTCGCGGCGCGCACCTTGGTGACGGCGCGGATCGAATAGGGGATCGGGGTTTTGAGTCGCCACGCGGCGTAGCTGGTGTCGATCTCGCTCTCGGCGGCGAAGCGCAGGATCATTTCCTTGCCCTGGGCGTTCGAGACCACGCGTTTGAGAATGCCACTCGATGATGAAATACTGCTCCATCGAGTGATCGCCCTGATGCTCCAGCGCCTCGCCCTTGGGGTAGTCGATGATTTCAAGCTGCGGCTCAAGCTCGTGCCACTGTGCCGCACTCAGGTGCTTCAGAATCACGTTCTGCCGGAGTTGAAGGCAGATGATTTTGGCTTCGGGATGTTGGGCCAACAGGGGCATAAAATGTGCTGCATGGCGGCGAGAATTGCCGCGGTCGAACAGTATACCAAAAACCGGGAAAATTGACCGCGGTCAAGGGTGCACATGCATGCTGTCCCCTATGATACGTGCGAGTAAATCACGGCCACATTTAGGTGGCCCGAACCTGCCCCAAATCGAGGAAATTCGGCCCTGTTTACCTTCCACGGTCCAAATTAACGTTGGAAAAACACTTGTTCAATTGACGGCGAGAACGTGAGGCAACTCAACATGGACATGACAACTGATACGCAATTAGAAGTGACCGACGGCTTTCACCTGGTCATCGATGCCCTCAAACTCAACGGCATCGACACGATCTTCGGTCTGCCCGGTATCCCGATCACCGACCTCACCCGCAAGGCCCAGGCGGCAGGCATGCGCGTGATTTCGTTCCGCCACGAGCAGAACGCCGGCAACGCCGCCGCCATCGCCGGCTTCATGACGCAAAAGCCCGGCATCTGCCTGACGGTGTCCGCGCCAGGCTTCCTCAATGGCCTGACCGCACTGGCGAACGCCACCACCAATTGCTTCCCGATGATCCTCATCAGCGGCTCGAGCGAGCGCGAGGTCGTCGACCTGCAGCAGGGTGACTACGAGGAGATGGACCAGCTGGCCATCGCCAAGCCGCTGTGCAAGGCCGCCTTCCGCGTGCTGCATGCCGAGGACATCGGTGTGGGCATCGCGCGCGCCATCCGCGCCGCCGTCTCCGGCCGCCCGGGCGGCGTCTACCTCGACCTGCCGGCCAAGCTGTTCCCGCAGACCGTGGATGCACAAGCCGGCAAGAAGTCGCTGATCAAGGTGGTCGATCCGGCGCCGCGCCAGATCCCGGCCCAGGACGCCGTGCAGCGCGCACTCGAGCTGCTGAAGAGCGCCAAGCGTCCGCTGATCCTGCTGGGCAAGGGTGCCGCCTACGCACAGGCCGACGCGGACATCCGCGCCCTGGTCGAGAAGACCGGCATTCCCTACCTGCCGATGTCCATGGCCAAGGGCCTGCTGCCCGACACGCACCCGCAGTGCGCTTCGGCCGCCCGCTCCTTCGTGCTGCCCGAGGCGGACGTGGTGATGCTGATCGGCGCCCGCCTGAACTGGCTGCTCTCGCACGGCAAGGGCAAGACCTGGGGCGGCAAGAGCTCCAAGGACTGGGGCGGCCAGAAGTTCATCCAGATCGACATCTCGCCGCAGGAGGCGGACAGCAACGTCCGTATCGATGCCCCGGTGGTCGGCGACATCGGTTCCTGCGTGTCGGCGCTGCTCGCCGGCATCGGCTCCAACTGGGCCAAGCCGCCGGCGGACTGGCTGAACGCCGTCGCCGAGCGCAAGAACAAGAACATCGCCAAGATGGCCGAGACCCTGGCCAAGAATCCGATGCCGATGAATTTCCACAGCGCGCTGAACGTGGTGCGCGACATCGTCAAGGCCAACCCGGACGCCATCCTGGTCAACGAAGGCGCCAACGCGCTGGACTTCACCCGCAGCATCGTCGACATGTACAAGCCGCGCAAGCGCCTGGACGTCGGCACCTGGGGCGTGATGGGCATCGGCATGGGCTTTGCCGTCGCGGCCGCCGTGGTCAGCGGCCAGCCGGTGATCGCGATCGAGGGCGACAGCGCCTTCGGCTTCTCCGGCATGGAAGTCGAGACCATCTGCCGCTACAACCTGCCGGTCTGCGTGGTGATCTTGAACAACAACGGTGTCTACCGCGGCGACGAGGTCAATCCGACCGGCGGCCGCGATCCGGCCCCTTTGGTGTTCGTCAAGGGTGCGCGCTATGAGAAGCTGATGGAGGCCTTCGGTGGCGTGGGCGTGCAGGCCACGACCCCGGCCGAGTTGCGCAAGGCAATGGAAGAGGCCATCCGCTCGCGCAAGCCCACGCTCATCAATGCCGCCATCGATGAAGGCGCCGGCACCGAAAGTGGCCGCATCACGGCCCTGAATCCGAGCCGCAAAGAAGAAATAAGTTAAGCCGTCTGCCGCAGAATTTTTGGAGATCAGAATGGAAGCTTTAAAAGACGTGCGCATTCTCGACATGACCCACGTGCAGGCGGGGCCCACCTGCTCGCAGCTGCTCGCGTGGATGGGCGCGGACGTGATCAAATTCGAAAATCCGCAGGGCGATGCCACGCGCGGCCAGTTGCGCGACGTGCCCAATGCCGACAGCCTGTATTTCACCATGCTCAACTGCAACAAGCGGTCGATAACCGTGAATATGAAAACGGCCGAAGGCAAGGCGGTATTCGTCGACCTGCTGAAGAAATGCGACATCATCATGGAGAACTTCGGCCCGGGCGTGCTCGACCGCTTCGGTTTTACGTGGGAGAAAATCCACGAAATCAACCCGCGCATCGTCATGGGCTCGATCAAGGGCTTCGGCTCTTCGGGACCCTACTCTGATTTCAAGGCCTACGAGAACGTGGCGCAGGCGATGGGCGGTGCGATGAGCACCACCGGTGTTCCCGACGGCCCGCCGTTCGTCACCGGCGCGCAGATCGGCGACTCCGGAACCGGGCTGCACCTCGCGATCGGCCTGCTCGCGGCGCTACATCAGGCTAAGCGCACCGGCAAGGGTCAGTATGTCGAGGTGGCGATGATGGACGGCGTGATGAACCTGTGCCGTGTCAAGTTCCGCGACCACCAGCGCCTGACCCGCGGCGACCTTCCGGAATATTCCGTGCCGACCTACAAGGGCATGGAAGACGTGCCGCGCGCTGGCAATGACTCCGGTGGCGGCCAGCTCGGCAACGCGATCCACTGCAAGCCGCACGGCGCGAACGACTGGCTCTACGTGGTTGTCCAGGAAGCGGTCTGGGGCGCGCTCGCGAAGCGCATCGGACCGGACATCGGCATGCCCGATCTGGCGACCGACCCGCATTTCGCCACCATCGGCGAGCGGCGCAAGAACCAGCAGCTTATGTGGACGTTTATCAACAAGTTCGCCGAGAAGTACACCAAGCGCGAATTCATGGCGATTCTGAATCCGCTCGATGTGCCCTGCGGTCCGATCATGTCGACCCAGGATCTCGCCAACGACGAGCATGTTCGCGGTCGCGACATGTGGGTTGAACTCGACCATCCCCAGCGTGGCAAATGGTTCAACGTCGGCATGCCGATCAAACTTTCGGACTCGCCGGCCAAAATCGAACGCTCGCCGACGCTGGGCGAGCACACCGAGGAAATTCTCAAGCAAGTGCTCGGCTACAGCGACGAACAGGTCGGCAAGCTGAAAAGCGCCGGCGCGTTCTCGGCCCCGCCCAAGAAAGCCGCTTGAAGTCTGTGCGGACGCTGCTTTGGCCCGGTGAGTTCATGCTATCGGGAGGCTTGGCATTTAACGCGCCGTTTTTGAAAACGAGGTCGAAATGAAAATCGCAATCATCGGGCAGCAAGATTTTAGTTCCGACATAACTTTTGCTTCACAAAAATTAGTCTCCACTGAACTCCTGCTGCAGAGGGCACAATCATGAAAATAGCCATTATTGGGCAGCAAGATTTTGGCAAGGCGGTATTGGAAGCTTTTCTCGCGCGCGGCGACGAAGTCGCGGGCGTATTCGTGGCGCCGGACAAGGAGGGGGCAAAGCCCGATCCGCTGAAAGTCGCGGCCCAGGAGAAGGGCCTCAAGCTGTTCCAGTTTCCGTCGTACCGCAAAACGGAAGCGCATGATGCGTTGAAGGCGCTCAATGTCGACATCGGCATCATGGCTTATGTGCTGCTGTTTGCGCCGCAGGAGTTCGTCAATATCCCGAAACATGGCACGATTCAATATCACCCGTCGTTGCTTCCGAAACATCGTGGTCCGAGCTCGATCAACTGGCCGATTATCTGGGGTTCGACCAAGACCGGCCTGACGATTTTCCGCCCGACCGACGGGCTCGATGAGGGCCCGGTGATTTTGCAGAAGGAATGCGAGATCGGCCCCGACGAAACGATCGGCGATGTTTATTTCAACAAGCTGTTCCCGATGGGTATCAAAGCGATGCTGGAGGCCGCCGATCTGGTGATGGCCGGCAAGCACCGGGAAGTGGTGCAGGACGAGTCACAGGCGACCTATGAGGGCTGGTGCCGGTCGGCGGAAGCCAGAATCGATTGGACAAAGCCGGTCGACCAGGTTTACAACCTGATCCGCGGCTGCAATCCTGCGCCCGCTGCATGGACGACTCTGGGCGGCAAGAAAATCCAGATTTTCGATGCGCGCAAGACCGTATTCCGGCGTTTTGCCGATGTGGTCGGCAAACTGGGCGAGGTGTCCGATATCACCGCAGACAGTTTCAAGGTCACTGCCCAAGGCGGATTGATCGAGGTGCTGCGCGCCCGTGGCGAGGACGGCAAGAAGGTTTCCGGCGGCGAGTTTGCGCGTAACCACGGCTTGTCCGGCGGGGTTATTCTCGGCAGTTGAGTTTCTAACCCCGTTTCCCGCCCGCTGTCCGTGCAGGGCCACAGTGATCTGTGGCCCTGTTTTGTTTTATACGTCACCGCTGCCTGATCTATCCGATCCGGTAAATCATTTTTGTGCAAATGGAGCCGTTTGGGGGCTGCTCCGGTTCCCCCGAACCGGCTTCGCGCCTGGCGCTTTCTGCCCATGGCCGTGTGCTGTAATTAGCTGTATTTACGTGAAATTATTGGCATACTTATCAAAAAAAACATATACTTTTCCGGCAAATATCGTAAAATGAATGAGTGAATTGCGTTAACCTATTACAATAAAAACAAAAAACCATGGGACGGGAATGAAGAAACTGGATTTCTGGAAATCCGACTGGTTTCTTGGCATCGTTATCGCGCTCATTTTGTTTGTTGCGGCAAACGGCGATCTGATCCAGAGCCTGGAGCGCAAGGCGTACGACCTTGGCGTCAGAGCTGCGTCGCGTACGCCGTCCGACAAGATTGCGGTCATCGCCATTGACGATCAGAGTATCGCCAACATGGGACGGTGGCCGTGGCCGCGCGATATCCAGGCCAGAATGATTGATATTCTCGCTGCCGCTCATGCCAAGGTTATCGTCAATACCACTTTCTTTTTCGAGCATCAGGTCGACCCGGGATTGGTGCACATCAACAAACTTCTGGAACTCTACGAGAAAAGCATGGGGCAATCGCCGGCGGATGCGGCCACCCCGGCATCGGTCGCCGCTGCGCCGGTTCCCGGACTGGCGCAGTTTGGCGTGCTGCTGCGGGACGCTGAGCAGGCGCTCAACACCGACCGCCGGCTTGCGGCCAGCGTCGAACGCGCGGGAAACGTTCTGCTGCCGATGGTATTTCGGACGCTCGCCGAGCCGCAGGGCAATCCAGATAAGCCCTTGCCAGCTTATGTTGCGGCCAATGGCCTGACGTTTAGCCCGCGCGGCGCCGATTTTCTGCCCCAGCCGGTTTCCGATCCGCTATACCCCATCGCCGAACTGGGAAGCAAAGCGGCCGGCATTGGCCATCTTAATGCGCTCACCGATGTCGATGGTGCGGTGCGCGCCGAGCCCCTGATGGTGCGCTACTATGACAAACTGTTCCCATCGCTTGCGGTGATGGCTGCGGCGAAAAGCCTCAACCTCAAAATAGGCGATATCAAGCCACTGGGCCAGGAATTACAGGTTGGCAAGCTCAGGATCAAGACCGATCCGGAACTGCGGATGCAGACGTTCTTCTACGGGGACCGTGACGGCAGGCCGGCATTTCCTGTCGATTCTTTTTACGATGTCTACAGCGGCAAGATTCCGGCGGCGAAATACCGCGACAAGATCGTGTTGATCGGGGCCACCGCCGCCGGCCTTGGCATGGTCCAAGTCACGCCGATTTCACCGGCGGTCGCGCCGGTGCTGACCATGGCACACACGGTATCGAGCATTTTGGGGGGGGATTTTTTCGTGGTCCCGGCGTGGGGGCCATGGGTCGAGAAACTGGTGTTCCTGCTGGTTGCGGTTTATCTGGTCGTGCTGTTGCCGCGGCTCAGCGCGGGAATGGCGGCCGCGATCTCGGCGGTGATTTTCGTGGCGCTGATTGCTGCACATTTCACGCTGATGGCGACGCAGCTCATGTGGCTGCAACTCATGGCGGCAGCAACGCTGCTGCTGGTGGGACATGCGGCCCTCGTCACCAAACGCTTCATTGTCACCGAACGCGGCAAGGAAAAATCCGATGCGGACTCGGCGGAAAGCAGCCGCATGCTGGGCATCGCGTACCAGGCCCAAGGGCAGCTCGACATGGCCTGGGACAAGTTCCGCCAGTGCCCGCTCAATGACGCGGTGATGGAAAACCTCTATACGCTTGCGCTCGACTTCGAGCGCAAGCGCCAGTTCAACAAAGCCGAATCGGTGCTGCGCTATATGGCCGAATACAATCCCCGGTTCCGGGATCTGGAGAGCCGCCTGAATCGCGCCAAGGCCATGTCGGAGACGCTGATTCTTGGCGGGGCGCAGAATCACCCCGGTGGCACGGTAATCCTGAGCGGTACTGGTGTCGAAAAGCCGATGCTCGGCCGCTATCAGGTCGAGAAAGAACTCGGCAAGGGCGCAATGGGTGTCGTTTATCTCGGCAAGGATCCCAAGATCGGACGCGTGGTGGCGATCAAGACCATCGCGCTGTCGCAGGAATTCGAGCCCGACGAGCTGCAGGAAGCCAAGGAGCGCTTTTTTCGCGAAGCGGAGACGGCAGGCCGGCTCAACCATCCTCATATCGTCACCATATTCGATGCCGGCGAAGAGCATGACCTCGCCTACATCGCGATGGAGTTCCTGAAGGGCAGGGACCTTACGCCTTACATCAAGCCCGACAATTTGCTGCCGCTGCCGAGGGTGCTGTCGATCGTTTCGCGTGTGGCGGAAGCGCTCGGCTACGCCCACAACAACAACATCGTGCATCGCGACATCAAGCCAGCCAACATCATGTACGAGCAGGACAGCGATACCGTGAAGGTGACCGATTTCGGCATCGCGCGCATCACCGATTCTTCCAAGACCAAGACCGGCATCGTGCTGGGCACGCCATCCTACATGTCGCCGGAGCAGCTTTCGGGAAAGAAAGTCGAGGGTTGCTCCGATCTGTTCTCGCTTGGAGTGACGCTCTACCAGCTCGCGTGCGGGCGTCTTCCCTTCGAGGGAGACTCGATGGCGCAGCTCATGTTCAAGATCGCGAACGAAGCACATCCCGATATCCGTATTTATAATCCCAATTTGCCCGCTTGCGTCGTCGCTATTACCAACAAGGCGCTTGCCAAGGATCCCGGGCAGCGTTACCAGAACGGAGAACAGATGGCCAAAGCCATTAAGCTGTGCCTCGCCAGTCTGACCCCTCATGCGGCGCGGCCGGCAACAGCAGCGGTCGCCAACTAGGACTGCGCGATGACCAATCTGAGCCAGGTGCTTGAAGTCGCGACCGCCACCCATTCGGGAATGGTGCGCTCGCATAACGAGGACAGCATTGCTGCCGATGCCGAGATCGGGCTGGCGGTGCTGGCCGACGGCATGGGCGGTTATAACGCCGGCGAGGTGGCAAGCGGCATTGCGGTAGCGATGATTTCGGAAGAAATGAAGAAGCTGCTGGCCGATGCCGAACCCGACGGTGCCGAGAAACTGCTCGGCGAGCAGGTGGCACGGGCGAATGCCGCGATTTACCAGGCCGCGCAAAGTCAGCCGCAATATTCGGGAATGGGCACCACCCTGGTGGTTGCGCTCTGGCACGACAACAAGATGTCCGTCGGCCACGTCGGAGACTCCAGGCTTTACCGCCTGCGCAGCGAGACCTTCGAGCAGGTCACGCGCGACCATTCTTTGTTGCAGGAACAGATAGATAGCGGCATGATAACCAGGGAGCAGGCCAGATTCTCCCAGAACAAGAACCTGGTGACGCGCGCGGTCGGCATCGATGCGGAGGTGGAAACGGAACTGCACACCTATGCGGTAGAGCCGGGAGACATTTATCTGCTGTGCTCGGACGGCTTGAGTGACATGGTGACCGACGAAGACCTTCAGCTGACGCTGTCGTCGCTGCAGGCCAACTTGCCGCTGGCGGCGGAGCAACTGGTGCAGCAGGCGAACGACAACGGCGGCCGCGACAATATTTCGGTTATTCTGGTACGGGTATTGAAGGAGTTCCCGGCACGGCACGCCGGGTGGTTGAACAAATTGAAGGCTTGGTTCAGATAAGCTAAGGGACATTACCATGGCGAAGTTGATTCTCAGTCTGGATGGGTCAGTGATCAGGGAAGTTCCTCTCGACAAGGAACGGGTAACGATCGGACGCAAACCGCAGAATGACATCCAGATTGAAAACCTGGCGGTGAGCAGCGAACACGCGTGCATTGTGACGATACTGAACGACTCCTTCCTCGAGGATCTCGGCAGCACCAACGGCACGCTGGTCAATGGCAATCCGATCAAGAAACACATCCTGCAGAACAACGATGTGGTGGAGATCGGAAAATACAAACTCAAGTACATCGCCGATACACCGGCGGCAGGCCAGACCTCGGCCGACGAGTTTGAGAAGACCATGGTTTTGCGCGCCCCGGCCGCGAGACCTGCGGGCGAGCGGGCCTTTGGCGATACGCAGGCGTTGCAGGTCGCTGCCGCCACGGCCGCTGCCGCTGCCGCAGCGGCGAAGCCCACGGAAGCCCCGCTCCTGGCCGCAGTTCAGATCCTGAACGGTCCGAGCGCCGGCAAGGAACTCGAACTCACCAAGAACCTGACCACGCTGGGCAAACCCGGGGTGCAGGTCGCGGTGATCACCCGGCGCCCGCAAGGCTATTTCATCACCCACGTTGAAGGTGCGACCTTCCCGGTAGTCAATGGCAAGGCGCTTGATGCTCAGGCGCATCCGCTGAAGGATCACGATGTCATCGAGCTGACCGGCGTAAAAATGGAGTTTTTCATCAAGTCGAAGTAGCTGATTTTGCGTCCCGGCGTTAATAAGTAACCCGTTGTTTTTAATGATATTTTGTCTGTAATGCGGCAATAGCGGCGGGCGCGCCGAGGCGACCGGGAACTACCCGAGCCGGGCATTTGGCGTCACCCGCCGGTGCCCGGCTTTTTGATTGGCGCCGGATAGGCGCAATAATTCAGCAGGGCAGCAGAAGTGCGGGAACCAGCGGGAGTTTCTCACCCGAGGCGGAGGAACACGTTTGAAAAAACATATCGTGCGCATTGCCCTCGGTCTGGCGGTGGTGGCGCTGTTTCTCGGCCACACCCTTCAGATCTACCGGCTACCGCTGCTCGGCAGTCTCGAGGCCATTGTTTACGATACGCGGCTGAGATTGACCATGCCGCGTACCGTCGATGACCGCGTCGTCATACTCGATATCGACGAGAAGAGCCTGCTCGAGAAAGAAAAGGGCGGCGAAGGCCACTGGCCGTGGCCGCGCGACAGGCTGGCCCTGCTGCTCGACAAACTGTTCGACAAATACCAGATCGCGATCGTCGGTTTCGACGTGGTATTTGCCGAGCGCGACGAATCTTCCGGCATACGCGTGCTCGAGCAGCTCGGCGAAAAAGAGCTGAAGACCGTACCGCAATTCCAGTCGGCGCTCAAACAGATCAAACCCCGGCTTGAATACGACGATATTTTTGCGCGCAAGATGCAGGGGCGTCCGGTCGTGCTCGGCTACACCTTTTCCAGCGATGATTCAAAGCAGGCGCCCAGAAAGGGCGCGCTGCCGCCGCCGGTGCTCAGCGCGAAGGCCTTCGGCGGCCGGATTGTCGGCACCTCGTGGAATGGCTACACCGCCAACCTGGCCGTGCTGCAAAAGCATGCCGCGAGCGCAGGGCATTTCAATCCGTGGACGGACGACGACGGCATCACGCGGCGCGTGCCGATGCTCGCCGAATATCACGGCGCCTATTACGAGCCGCTGTCGTTGGCGATGGTGCGCGTGCTGCTGGGTTCTCCGCCCGTCGAGCCGTTATTCGCGGAAGGAGCATCGGACGATTATATGGGCGTCGAGTGGTTGAAGGTCGGCCCGCTTAAAATCCCGGTTGACGATACCTTGAGTGCACTGGTGCCCTATCGCGGTCGCCAAGGCAGCTTCAGATATTTTTCGGTTTCCGATGTATTGCACGACCGTGTCTCCGTTTCCGACCTGAAAGGCAAGATCGTGCTGGTCGGCACCACTGCGCCGGGCCTTCTGGATCTGCGCGCCACGCCCGTCGGCCCGGTCTATCCCGGGGTCGAGGTTCACGCCAACCTGATCGCCGGCATGCTCGACGGCAATATCAAGCAGAATCCGCCCTACGTCGTAGGGGCGGAATTCACCCTGCTGCTGGTTGCGGGCCTGGCGATGGCCTTCCTGCTGCCGCTGCTGAGCCCGCTCAAATCAACGCTGGTCACGGCGTTGATCTTGTTTCTGATGCTCGTCACCAACGTCGTTGTGTTCCACAGCGGCAACGTGGTGCTGCCGCTCGCTTCGGCCCTGGTGTTGATTTTGCTGCTGTTCACGCTCAACATGGCCTACGGCTTCTTTGTCGAGGCGAGGGGCAAGCGCCAGATCACGGGCCTGTTCGGCCAGTATGTGCCGCCGGAACTGGTCGACGAGATGGCCAAGAATCCAGAGAAATTCTCGATGGAGGGCGAGAGCCGCGAGATGACGGTGCTGTTCACCGATGTGCGGGGTTTTACCACCATTTCCGAAGGGCTTGACCCGAAGGCCCTGTCCCGGCTCATGAACGAGTTCCTGACGCCGCTGACCGAAATCATCTACAAGCACCGCGGCACCATCGACAAATACATGGGCGACTGCATCATGGCGTTCTGGGGCGCGCCGCTGCCGGATCCCGAGCACGCCCGCAACGGCATCCTTGCCGGGCTCGAGATGCAGCAGCGGCTCAGGGAACTGCAGCCGTACTTCAAATCCCAGAACTGGCCTCCAATCAGGATCGGGGTGGGTTTGAACACCGGCCGCATGAGCGTGGGCAATATGGGCTCAAAAATCCGCCTGGCCTACACCGTGATGGGGGACGCCGTGAATCTGGCGTCGCGGCTGGAGGGCATCACAAAGGAATACGGGGCTGATATCATAGTGGGCGAGGACACCAGGAATGCGGTATCCGACGTGGTATTCCGGGAGATCGACCGGGTGCGGGTCAAGGGCAAGGACGTGGCGGTGACGATTTTTGAGCCGCTGGGGCTTCAAGGGCAGGTCGACAAGGCCAGACTCGACGAAATGGAACTGTTCCATCAGGCGTTGAAGTTCTATCGCAGCCAGAACTGGGATATGGCCGAACTGCAACTGCTCAACTTGAAGAATGTGTCGCCGGACAGCAAACTCTACAGCACATTTATCGGGCGCATCGCGTTTTTGCGCGCCAATCCGCCCGCAGCGGACTGGGACGGCGCATTTACCTTCGAAACGAAATGACAATGAGACTGAAAATACTCGGCTGCAGCGGGGGAATCGGCGGCGCGCTGCGCACCACATCGATGTTGCTCGACCATGACATATTGATCGATGCGGGCACCGGCGTTGGCGATCTGCTCATCAATGAACTGTCGCTGATCGATCACGTGTTCGTTACGCATTCGCACATGGATCACGTCACCTCGATCCCCTTTCTTGCCGACACCGTGGGCTGGATGCGCAAGAAGCCCATTACCATACATGCGACTGCCGAGACGGTCGACATTCTGCAACAGCACCTGTTCAATTGGAAACTATGGCCGGACTTTACCAAAATTCCGGATGCCGAGAATCCCGTGCTGCGTTACGAAACCATAACGCTTGGCAAAACCGTGGAGCTTAACGGCCGCAGGATCACGCCGCTGCCGGCAAACCACGTGGTGCCGGCGGTGGGCTTCCAACTTGATTCCGGCCGCGCCAGCCTGGTTTTCACGGGCGACACCACCACCAACGATGCGCTGTGGCACGAGGTGAACCGCATTGCCAACCTGCGTTATTTGATAATCGAAACGGCGTTTTGCAACGACGAAAAAGATCTGGCGGTTGCGTCCAAGCATCTGTGTCCGACGATGCTGGCTGAGGAGTTGTGCAAGTTCAAATTGCCCGCCGAGGTTTACATTACGCACCTGAAACCGGGCGAAATCGAGCTGACGATGCGGGAGATCGAGGAATGCGCGGCCCAATGGAAGCCGCGCATGCTGCAGAATAACCAGATTTTCGAGTTTTGAGAACCAATGGCAGGAATTTATTGCCGTAATCCATATTGTCCGGTGGGCCATGCTGATCTGAAATGAGGGCGCTATGAGTACCGTACTCCAGAGCAAGCCGGTGGCGCAGGAAAATTTGGCCGAGAAGCTGAATTTCCAGCAGAAACTGCAGACAGTCACCAACAAGATTCACGCCACTGCCAACATCGACGAGATCATTCTCGAGCTGTCGCAGGACCTGTGCAGCCTGTTCAACGCCGACCGGCTGACCATCTATATGGTGAGCGAGGACAAGGGCTCCATCATATCCAAGGTCAAGACGGGCCTGAACTCGTTCAAGGACATCAAACTGCCGATCAACGAGCAGTCGATCGCCGGTTTTGCCGCGGTGCATAAGCGGGTTATCAACATCCGCGACGTCTACGACGACGCGGAAATCAAGGCCTACAGTCCCCAGCTTCATTTCCTGAAGGCAGTCGACAGCAAGACCGGCTACCGCACCAAGCAGATGCTGGTGGCGCCGGTGGTCGAGGGCAAGACTCAAAGAGCTGATCGGCGTGGTGCAGATCATCAATTCCAAGACCGGGCAGCCGTTCCTGCCGGTCATGGAAGAGGGCGTCACCCAGCTTGCCGAGACGCTGGCCATTGCGTTCCGCCAGCGGCAAAAACCGGCGCTGCAGGTGCGCAGCAAGTACGACGCGCTGGTGACCAATGCGGTGATTTCGGCCGAAGAGCTGGAGTTGGCGCAGCGCTCGGCGCGCCGCAAGAACCTCGATATCGAAACGGTGCTGACCGACGAGTTTCAGGTCAAATTGCCGGTGCTCGGCGACGCCCTGTCATCCTATTTTGGCGTGCCCTACGAGCCGTTCAAGCAGGATCGCATCAAGCCGCCGGATCTCATGAGGAACATGAGCCGGGAGTTCTGCCAGACCAACATGTGGATACCGATCGAGGATTCGAAGGAAGGCATCATCGTGCTGACCGTCGACCCGGAAAAGACCAATGCCTCGAAAATGGTCAACAACGTCTATCCCAAGAGCAAGGTGGTCTACCGGGTCTGCACCAACCGCGAGTTCACGTTGACGCTGGATCAGATGTTCGGCGGCAGCAGTATGCTCGAAGACTCCGGCAATATTGACGACCTGCTGGGCACGCTGGACGACGAGTCGGAAGAGGGCGTGGGGGGCGATGACATCGCCTCTGCGGCGAGCGACAACGAGCTCGTGAAGCTGGTCAACAAGGTCATCATCGATGCCTACCAGCAGGGGGCATCGGACATTCATATCGAGCCGTACCCGGGCAAGGCCAAGACCGAGATCCGCTTCCGCAGGGACGGCGCGTTGCAACCCTACATCTCGGTGCCGGCAAGCTACCGTAATGCGCTGGCGGCGCGCATCAAGATCATGTGCGACCTCGATATTTCCGAGCGCCGCAAGCCGCAGGACGGCAAGATCAAGTTCAAGAAGTTCGGCCCGCTCGACATCGAGTTGCGGGTGGCGACGATCCCGTCGCAGGGCGGTGTCGAGGACATCGTGATGCGCGTTCTTGCCGCCGGCGAGCCCATCCCGCTCGACAAGCTGGGTCTTTCCCCGCGCAATCTCAGGATGTGCAAGGAGGCCATTGAGAAACCGTACGGTCTGTTCTTCGTGTGCGGCCCCACCGGCTCCGGCAAGACGACGACGCTGCATTCGGTGCTGGGCTACCTTAACAAGCCGGATACCAAAATCTGGACCGCGGAAGATCCGGTCGAGATCACGCAGCGGGGTTTGCGCCAGGTGCAGATGAATCCCAAGGCCGGGCTGACGTTCGCCGTGGCGATGAAGGCCTTCCTGCGCGCCGACCCGGACATCATCATGGTTGGCGAGATGCGGGATAAGGAAACGGTCTCGACCGGCATCGAAGCCTCCCTTACCGGCCACCTGGTGTTCGCCACCCTGCACACCAACAGCGCGCCTGAATCGATCATCCGCCTGCTCGACATGGGCATGGACCCGTTCAATTTTGCCGACGCCCTGCTCGGCATCCTGCGCGCAGCGTCTTGCCAAGCGGCTCTGCGGCAAGTGCAAAGTGGGGCACGTTGCCACCGAAGAGGACCTGCGGCTGCTGATGGACGAGTACGTGATCGAGCTGGAAAACACCGAGGCCTGGAAAAAGAATCCGCAGGACGGGCGCGAGAAGATAGTGCAGGAATGGAAAGAGAGCTTCGCCAATGACAAGGGCGAGATCGTGATTTACCAGGCCAAAGGCTGCGAAGTCTGCGGCAACACCGGCTACAAGGGGCGCGTCGGCCTGCATGAGCTGCTGATGGGTACGGACATCATCAAAAAGAACATCCAGGAGCACGCCCGGGTTGCGCAGATGCTGGCGACCGCGCTCGAGACCGGCATGCGCACGTTGAAGCAGGATGGCATCGAAAAGGTCCTGATGGGGATCACCGACATCCAGCAGGTACGCGCGGTCTGTATCAAGTAACCCGCCGATCGCCATGAACCAGATGCTGCCGCCGGACTCCGGCGATCTGTTGCGCCGTCTCGAGCAACTGCTCGGTATCGGCGTTGCGCTCTCCAAGGAGCGCAACATCAACAAGCTTCTCGAAGCCATTCTGGTCGCGGCCCAGAGCATCACCCATGCCGACGGCGGCACGCTTTACCGCATGACCGAGGAGCGGACGCTCAAATTCGAGATCATGCATAACGACACGCTGGGCATTGCCATGGGCGGCACCAGCGGCGTCGAGGTCCCGTTTTATCCGATCCATCTTTACGACAAGGAAGGCAAGCCGATCAATTCGATGATAGCGGCCTATGCCGTGCACCATGACCAGTCGGTCAATATTGCCGATGCCTATATCGAGAAGGGGTTCGATTTCACCGGCACCAAGAATTTCGACAAGAAGACGGGGTACCGCTCGAAATCCTTTCTGACGGTGCCGATGAAGAACCACGAGGACGAGATCATCGGCGTGCTGCAGTTGATCAATGCCAAGGATCCTTCGACCGGAGAGGTCGTGCCCTTCTCGGAAGCCGACCAGCAGCTGGCCGAATCGCTTTCCTCGCAGGCGGCGATTGCGCTCACCAACCGCCTGCTGATCAACCATCTCGAAACGCTGTTCGAATCATTCGTCAGCCTGATCAACGCCGCGATCGACGACAAGTCGCCCTATACCGGCGGCCATTGCGAGCGGGTGCCGATGCTGACCATGATGCTTGCGGAGGCGGTCAACAATTGCCGGGTCGGTCCGCTCAAGGATTTCACGATGAACGATCGTGACCGCTATGAACTCAAGATCGCCGGCTTGCTGCATGATTGCGGCAAGGTGACGACGCCGGTGCATGTCGTCGACAAGGCCACCAAGCTGCAGACTCTTTTCGACCGCATCGGGCTCCTCGATACGCGCTTCGAGGTGGTTAAGCGCGACGCTGAACTCGCGGTACTGAAAAATGGCGGTGATCTGGCGGCGCGGTTGAAGGAAATCAACGATGACCGTGAGTTCCTGCGCCACGCCAATATCGGCAGCGAGGCGATGAGCGCATCGGAGCAGGAGCGCGTGCGCCTGATCGCAAAAAAATATCCGTGGCAGGATCCCGCCGGGAAAACGGTCGATTTCCTGTCAGAGGACGAAGTCGACAACCTGACGATACGCGCCGGCACGCTGACGCCGCAGGAACGCGAGATCATCAACCACCATATCGACGTGACGATCCAGATGCTGGAAGCGCTGCCGTGGCCCAAGCACCTGACGCATGTGCCCGAATACGCGGGCGGCCATCACGAGCGCATGGATGGCAAGGGCTACCCGCGGGGGCTCACGCGGGAACAGATGTCGATTCAGGCGCGCTGCATGGGCATCGCCGATATTTTCGAGGCACTCACAGCGAAAGACCGCCCCTACAAGAAGGGAAAAACGCTGACCGAGTCGCTGACGATACTCGGGAAATTGAAGCTGAATGGCCATGTTGACCCGGATCTCTTCGACGTATTCATGTGGGAAAAAGTCTACGAGAAATATGCCGGACAATTTCTCGATCCCCACCAAGTCGATAACGTCGACCTTGCAACCATCCCCGGCTATGTGCCGCCGCCGGCGCACTGAATGCGGCCGGTGGCCTCACCCAAGCCGGGCAAACGTCAAATTCCTGAATGCGCGATTGTAGCTTGCGGAGAGCGGCAGACGTGTCGCCCTCGATTTCCTGAGTGACAAAAATTCGTCACATCATGACTCCTGAGGTCGTTTGCTTGGGATCGAAGATAATGTCTGCTGTGTGACAAAATGCCCGGTTGCCGCACCGGATCGGGCAGCGTACCGGCATTAAGCGGCAGGAATTAACCGGAAATCCGTGCGATTTGCTCAACACGCTGAAACTAAACAGATTTACTAATCGAACTGGAAAATATCTAATAACTTATTGATAAATAACGATAAAATTTGCTTTCCATGATATTGGCATCGAACTTGCTTTAGGCTCGGGAGCGCAAACGAAAGTTTGTGTTCCAGTTCAACTTACAGGAGATATTTTCATGAAAAAGATCCAACAGGGCTTCACCCTGATCGAATTGATGATCGTGGTCGCGATCATCGGTATTCTGGCCGCGGTCGCACTGCCCGCGTACCAGGACTATACCGTTCGGGCGAAAATGTCCGAGGTGATTCTGGCGGCGAGCGCTTGCCGCACGTCGATCACCGAGGTCTACCAGTCGACGTCCAGCACCCCCGGCGCCAATAACTGGGGCTGCGAAGTCACGACCGGTGCAACGGGTGCTACGAAGTATGTGGCAACTATTACTACCGATGATACCGGCAAGGTAACGGTAACGACGCAGGGTATTCCCCAAGCCGCAGGCGTAGTCACGCTGACCCCGCTGTCAGATGCGACAACTGCTGCGACGGCCCCGGGAACGACGCTCTTCGGCTGGCGTTGCGGCTCGCAAGCGGACGGCACCACCGTTCCTGCGAAGTATCTGCCCGGCTCCTGCCGCGGCTGATCGCAACCTGGTTGCGTAAAAAAGGTACCCCCCGGGGTACCTTTTTTTTCGGCGGGGAGATTGTTATGAGACGACTGCATCAGGGTTTTACCCTCATCGAACTGATGATCGTGGTTGCGATCATCGGGATTCTGGCGGCAGTGGCGCTGCCCGCGTACCAGGACTACACCATTCGCGCCAAGATGTCGGAAGTCATTCTGGCTGCCAGTGCCTGCCGCACCCCGGTTACCGAAGTATATTTGTCCGGGGGTACACAGCCTTTAGCAAACAACTGGGGCTGCGAGGCCACGACTTCGAAGTATGTGGCTGGAACGCAGACGAATGCTGATGGCAACGTTACGGTCCAGGTTCAAAACATCGGCCCCGTGGTTGACGGTAGTGTAGTGACGCTGACGCCGATGCTAGGCAATGTCGTAGCAACCTGGACAACTACTGCGGGTTCATCGCCTAACCGCTGGCGTTGCGGCTCTTCCGCTGACGGCACCACAACGCTACCCAAGTACCTTCCCGGTTCGTGCCGCGGTAATTAACCGTAACCCCAAGTTTCGGAAATAAGGTACCCTTCGGGGTACTTTTTTGTCCATGATCGCCAACGTCGCCAAGCGTTATCCTCACATTGCCGCAACAGGCGTGATCGTCGCGCTTGCCTGCGGCCTGTACCTGCCGTTTCTCGGCAACCCGTTGGTCTTCGACGACTGGGTCTTTTTCGGCGGATCGCGATTCTCGTATTACGCTACGCATCCTTTCGACATTTTTAGTCTACGCAGCCTGCCGTACTTTTCTCTGGCGATCACGTTCATTGTCTGGGGAGAGATTCAGGCGCATCGCATCGTGAGCCTTGTGCTGCATCTCGCCTGTGCGCTGGCGCTGTACAAGCTGCTATACGATTTGCTGCGGCTGACGCTGCAATCGAACCGTCCCGGTTCGGTGCCAGAGGCCCAACTGGATGCCGCAACGTGGGCATGGATCGGCGCGGCCGTGTTTGCGATTCATCCGGTGGCGGTGTACGGGGCGGGTTACCTGGTGGAGAGAACCATCGTGGTTGCCACGCTGTTTTCCCTGCTGTCGATTGTATTGTTCGTGCGGGGGCTCGAGCGCGGGAGTCACGCGGATGCGATATCGGCCGCGCTCATGTACACGTTAGCGGTATACAGCAAGGAGCACAGCGTTCTGGTACCCGCGGCGGCTGTTTTGGCCGGGCTGCTGGTGGCCGCGGATAGGCGCTTTGCCTACCGTTATTCCGCAATTTATCTGTCCGCTTGCGCGCCCGCTGCAATTTTCGTCGCGCTGCTCAGCAAACGGATAATCGGCGATGCGTATGAACCGGATTTTGGATTGGTTGCCGCTCAACTCGAGGGCGTCTTTGGACTCGACATCGCACATATCCCCTGGTCGCTGAGCGCCGTCACCCAGGCAGGCCTGTTTTTCAAATACATCTTCTTGTGGCTGTGGCCCGATGCGCGCGGCATGTCGATCGATCTTCGTATCGATTTTATTAAGGACTGGACGCCGGCCTGGATTTTTCTCAAGGTGTCGGCATTTGCCATTTACGGTGCGCTCGGCGCCATGCTGTTGCGGCGCCGCGGCAGGGCAGGTCTGATCGGGTTCGGTTTGCTTTATACCTGGATTCTTTTTCTGGTCGAATTCAGCACCGCCCGGTTTCAGGAGCCCTTCGTCCTTTACCGCAGTTACTTGTGGGGACCCGGCATTGCGATCGCGTTCGTCGGCGCATTGAGCTATGTTCCGCGCCGGGCGGCGCTGTTGGTGTTCGCCATCGCATGCCCGGTCTTGCTTTACCAGGCGCACAATCGCCTGGTCACATTCTCCAGCCCGCTCCTTCTGTGGGAAGACGCGGTTGCGAAGCTTCCCGACAGGCCCGTTCCATGGGGTTCACGCACGCTTTATAACCTCGGGCGTGAATACATGTATGCCAAACGCCCGGAGAAAGCGGTTTCGGTCGTCGAACGGTGTATGACCCAGTATCCGGACACGTACCACTGCTATTTTGCCCGCGGCGCGATTTATTACGAGCTGGGAAAGTTCAAACAGGCGCTGCCGTATTTCACCCGCGCGATCACACTGAAGCCGCGCAGCGGAGTTGCCCATTACCGTCTCGGAATGCTCCTGGAGAAACTCGGTCGAGACCAGGAAGCAAAGGCATATCTCCGTAGTGCGGCAGAACTCGGGTTCATGGGGACCAACTTCAGGAATAAACCGCAGGACAAGTCCGGCGACGCGTTGTTACCGCTGCAGAAGACCGTTCCTGCCGCACGCTAGCCAGCCCGGGCTTGTGCCTGGGTCCACCCGCATCAGGCTATACCGGGGTTGCCTTCGACCCCCACCAGCGTCGGCCGGTTGAGTTTGGGCGGGCGGATCACCTTCTTGTCCCGCAGATACTTGACCACGATGTCCCAGACCGGCTCACCGGCGGCGCCTTCGGCAACCGGTGCCCAGCTCGCCACCTTGTATTTCCTGCCGGCTTCGATGGCCCGGCCCTTGAGCGTCATGTGGCTGATGCGGTTGCCGATTTTCTGGCGCGGGTCGCAGGTAAATTGCATGCCGCCGACACGCACCATGTCGCCGCCCTGCTGGTAGTAAGGATCGGGATTGAACAGGTTGTCGCAGATATCTTCCAGAATATCTTTGATGGTTTCTCCGGTCAGCTCGTTCACGGCGGTGTAAGGGTAGGTGATCGCCGTCTGGTCCATCACGTGTTCCAGCGTGATGGGCTGGTTGGGCAGGATGGTCGTGCCCCAGCGGAAACCCGGACTGAAGGCAATCTCGGCACCCTTGACCTCCATCAGCGCATCCAGAATCATCTGATCGAAAGTGCCGTTGAAATTGCCGCGGCGGTAGAGCAACCCTTCGCTCACCGCGAGCTTCTCCGCAAGTTTTTTCTCGTGCGGCGCGCGGACCTCGCGGATCAGAGCCGACATTTCCTTATCGGCTTCGAGCAGATTGGCAAAAACCGGCAGCAGGCGGTACTGGAAGCCCCTGACCGCGCCGCCCCGCACGTCGAGGTCAAGCACCGCGAGAAATTTGCCGTTGCAGCCGGCATTGGTCACGAGTGTCGCGCCGCCGGAATTTTTCACCACTACCGGTTCGGGCACCGCGTCATGGGTGTGGCCGCCGAGAATCGCGTCGATGCCGGTGACGCGCGAAGCCAGCTTGAGATCGACATCCATGCCGTTGTGCGACAGCAAAACCACGGCCTGCGCACCTTTGCTTCTGGCCGCGCCGACCGTCTTCTGGAGGTTTTCTTCCTGTATGCCGAAAGTCCAGTCGGCCACCATATAGCGCGGATTGGCGATCGGCGTATAGGGGAAAGCCTGGCCGATGATGGCGACCGGCACGCCGTTGATTTCGCGGATGACGTAGGACTTGAACACGGGATCTCCGAAGTCCGCGGTGCTGATGTTCTGCGCCAGGAACTCGATTTTGCCTGCGAAATCCCTGGCCACGACCTGCTTGACGCGCTCCGCGCCATAGGTGAACTCCCAGTGCCCGGTCATGATATCCACCCCCAGCAGCTTGGAGGCGTCGATCATGTCCTGGCCTTTGGTCCACAGCGCCGTCGCCGATCCCTGCCAACTGTCGCCGCCGTCGAGCAACAGCGCGCCGGGACGCTGCGCGCGCACGCGCTTTACCAGCGTTGCCAGGTGCGCGAAACCGCCGATCTTGCCGTAGGTGAGTGCGGCTTTTTCGAAGTCGAGATAGGTGAGGGCATATGCAAGGCGCGAGTTGGGGCTGATCCTGAAGTACTCGAGCATCGCCTTGCCGACCAGGTGCGGCGGCTTGCCCAGGCTGTCGTTCATGCCGAGATTGACATCGGGCTCGCGGAAATAAGTCGGCAGCAGTTGCGCGTGACAGTCGGTGAAATGCATCAGCGTCACGTTGTTGCCGAACTTGTGCAGGTCATATAAACCGTTGATCTGGTCTGCCGACCAGGCCTTGTCGCCGTCCAGGGTCAAGCCGGCGGCTGCCGCTACCGCGAGCACCTGCAAAAATTCGCGCCGTGACATGCTCATAAACGACTAACCCTGAAAAAAAGGGGCCTGGATCAACCAGGCCCCGTGGGATAAGGCCCGCGCCTGGCGGACAGCCCGCTACTTTTTGTTGACGGGCGACTGCGGATCGATCAGGTATGCGACGACGTCGCGTGATCTGCTCCGGCGTGAGGAAACCGTTGGCGCCCAGCCGCGGCATCTTCGAGCAGGGCGAAAACGCCCAGGCGTTGTAGATTTTTTCATAGGTGTACCGGGCGATCGCGTCGGTGTGGCCCCGCTGCGCTCCGTACCCGACCAGGGCGGGGCCGAGCGTTCCCGAGTTGACTTCCTTCGAATCCATCATATGGCAATTCATGCACAGCGCGCCATTCAGTTTCCGTTTTTCGAGCTTCCCGCCCCGGATGCGCTCCCCGCCGCCGTCCGCGACGAGCTTCTGCCCGACCTTCCAGTTGCCGGCGAGCTTTCCCGACGCCGGATACTTGATGGAGGCCCGCGCGAGCCTTACGACCTCCGCCGCGTCGCCCTCCGGAAGCGCGGCCTCCCCGACCTTGCTGCATATTTTCTGCGACGGGTCCTGCACCGAACGCTGGGTGAAACTTGCGGGCATGCCAGGATACGCTTCGCTCACCATGTGCTCCGCAATCCCGCGGGTCGTCGGTTCGTCGGGAAAGGTCGCGCAGCCCATCACTACGGCGGCCGGCACGCACAGCACAGCAATTGCTAATCTGTTCATGTTCTTGTCTCCTCTTATCGCCGCACGCCCGGAGCCTTGATGACCGCCCCGTTGCCCTTATGGTTGAGATAGGTCGTGAGCGCGATGCTCATGTCCGAAAGGTAACCGAGATCAGGCATGCGCATTTGCCAGACGCATTCATAGAGACGCGCCTGCATCGTGAGCACCCTGCTCTTCGTGCCGAGGTAGGCGGGCCAGCCGGCGACGACGGCACGAATCTCCTGGGGATCGTTCATGTCGGGCAAATCCTGCAGCCGGACGCGCTTTCCCTTTTCCGTATGACAGGTGGAACATGCGAAGTCGAGCGGGCCGCTGCGGCGGTAGAAGATGTACTCCCCGGCCTTGAACATGTCGTACTCTTTCTGGTTCGAGAGCTGCAACGTCCATCTTTTTGCCGTTCGATTTCGATGCCACGAACGCGGCGAGCGATTCCATGTTGGACATGTGGTCGTCATCGCCGAAATGATATTTGATCGCTTCCTCACGGCTGAATCCCTGCAGCGTCATCATGCACGTGAGCAGGCGCGACTCCAGGTCCTGCACCTTGTCGGTGTCGGGGAAGTAGCGCGGCAGGTGCGCGTACGCGCCCTCGAGCTTGCCCGGGCCGAGCCCGAAATCGCACTGTTCGAGCGACGCCTTTTTCGGGCCGCGCTTCTCGTGGAACAAGCGCTCGCCGACCTGCACCCACAGGTCCCCCGGGTTGTCTTCGGCAAGTGCCTCGCGCCCCGCCGCCAGCGGATCGGCAGCATGGGCACTGCTGCTCAGGCAAATAAAAGCGATTGCGGCGATCCCGCCCCGCAGCTTCAGCATGATGACCTCCTCCTGGTTTTTATTGCTGAAATGAAACGGTAGCCTGCAGCCGCTAAGAGGCTGCGGCCACCGCGACTTCGTCGGTTCGTTTTTCGTTCTTGTTGTCGGTCCAGGTTACGGCAATCTTGTCGCCCGC
The DNA here is from genome assembly GCA_963734595.1 of uncultured beta proteobacterium. Classification (GTDB taxonomy): domain Bacteria; phylum Pseudomonadota; class Gammaproteobacteria; order Burkholderiales; family SG8-41; genus CAKKQX01. The sequence continues at coordinate 144,567 of CAVTHV010000037.1, read as the reverse complement.
CTTGGCGCCCTTGACGTGCACGCCCAGAAACGGATTGCGTGAAATCGCCTGGCTCCATTGCGCGTCGACCACCGTCTTGCCGTTGTGGGTGACGATGACGCTCTGGATGAAATGCAGCGGGACGATCTGGCCCTTGGCATCCTTGCGTTGGCCGGTTTCCATCGGGTGCAGCATCAGGATCCGGACATCGGCGACGTCGCCCTGGAGCGTCGCGCGGATCTTCATCGGTTCAGCCATTTTGCGTGTTCCTTTCCTCGTTATCTTCGGGTTGCGGGTGCTGTCTGACGCGGCATCAGCCGCAACCGCCGATCGTCACTTTGATTTCCTTGGCCGCGGTATAGAGCTTGCCGTCAGCCTTGACCACGACATGCACGTTGGAGGTCTTGCCCATCTTGATCCGGGTCGAAACATAGCCTTCGCTGCCGCCGGACAGGTCGAAAGTCGCGGCCAGCGGGAAAGGATTGTTCTCGGCCAGAATCGAGATGCTCTGGGTGTTGGGAATCTTGCTGGTCACCGCAACCGGCACCACGGCGCCGTTCTCGGCGATGTCCGGCGCGGTGATCACGATGTCCTTGCTCTGGATGAGATTGGTTGCGCCCAAGCTCTTCAGCGCGTCGGCGTAGGCCTTGGACTCGAAGCCGGTCTTGTTCCAGGCCGCGGCCCAGGCCTGGCCGCTGGCGACGAGGCCGGCGGCAGCGGCGGCAGTCAGCGCGCCCGCCCCCGCGGTCAGCTTGAGAAAGCTTCTGCGTAACACGTTCATGGATGCTCCTTGAATTTGCGATTGAATACCTGACGGCTGTGTTGCCGCCACTCCCCGTGCTTGGCTTAGATCTATTCAACTATAGGTTGAATTTTTTCTTGAATCCTAAACGAGATCGGAAACCCTGTCTACGCCAAGGAGCGGCGCGTTTATGAGCCTATAGAGAATTTTAATTCGCCTCCGCGCGGCTCCGGATTTTCGCTGCGGGTGCGGAGCATCAATCGCTGTTTAGCCGTCCTCGCGGGCCCGGCGATCCAATGCCCCGATTTCCCCCCCTGTTTTTCGAGCAACCGGACATGCTCCAGACACATGCCGCGATCGACCGCCTTGCACATGTCGTAAATGGTGAGCAAGGCTGCCGCGACCGCGGTAAGCGCTTCCATTTCGACGCCGGTGCGTCCCACGGTTTCGACCGTGGCGATGCACTCGACCGCGGAAGCCTTGCGTTCAGTCGTGAACTCGATGTCGATCCTGGTCAATGCCAGCGGATGGCAGAGCGGGATCAGGTCCGAGGTGCGCTTGGCCGCCTGGATGGCGGCGAGGCGCGCCACGCCCAGCACATCCCCTTTCTTGGCGGACCCGGCAAGAATCTGCCTGAGGGTTGCCGGGCGCATGCGGATGCGTCCGCCGGCACGGGCGATGCGATGCGTTTCCTTCTTTTCCGCAACATCGACCATGCGCGCCTGTCCGCGCGCATCGAAATGGGTGAGTTTTTTCTTCATTAGGAACTCCCGGACACACGACTTATCATAGCATCATGCGTTTTCGCTATCTGTTGGCATTGATATTGCTGGTCGTTCCCGCCGCGCTGGCGGAGGGCCTGCCCGATCTCGGCGAGGTGGCCCAGGCCGGATTTTCGCCGGTGCAGGAGCGCCGGCTCGGCGAGAGCATCATGCGCGAAATCCGCGCCGACCCCACCTATTACGATGACGCGGAAGCGACCGATTACCTCAACAGTCTCGGCAACCGCCTGGTCTCGCGCGGCACCGACATGCGCCAGGACTTCGAGTTCTTCCTGATCAAAGACGACCAGATCAACGCGTTTGCGCTGCCCGGGGGGTTCGTCGGCGTCAATACCGGCCTGCTGCTCGCGGCGCAGAGCGAGTCCGAGGCGGCAAGCGTGCTGGCGCACGAGATCGCGCACGTGACCCAGCACCACATCGCGCGCATGATCGCCAACGAGAAGCAAAACCAGGTCATCTCGCTTGCGACATTGGCGATCGCGATCCTCGCCGCGCGCTCCAATTCCCAGATGGCGGAGGCGGCGATGATCGGGGGGCAGGCGGGCGCGGTCCAGAGCGGGCTCAATTTTACGCGCGGCAACGAGCAGGAAGCCGACCGTATCGGATTGCAGATACTGGAGCGATCAGGCTACGATCCGCACGCGATGCCGGTATTTTTCGAACGCCTGCAGCGCGCGACGCGGCTTTACGAAAGCGGGGCGCCTTCCTATCTGCGCACCCACCCGCTCACGTACGAGCGTATCGCCGATATCCAGAACCGCGTCCAGAATCTGCCCTATCGCCAGGTTCCCGACAGCCTGGATTTCCAATTGATCCGCGCCAAGCTCAAGGCCAGTTTCGGTCCGGCGCGCGAAGCCCTCGCTTTTTTTCAGGATAGCCTCGGCGAGCGCAAGTTCCTGAGCGAGGCGGCGAGCCGCTACGGCCTGGTTGTGAGCCTGCTGCGAACCAAGGACTACGCGCGCGCAAAAAAAGAACTTGAAACGCTGCGCCAGCTCAGCCACGCCAACCCCATCATCGAGACCCTCGCCTGCCGGGTGAAGTTGGAGTCAGGGGAAGCCGACGCGGCCCTCGCCTGCTACCGCGAGGCGCTCAAGACTTATCCCAATTATCGCGCGCTCATTTATGATTACGCGGATGCATTGTTGCAGCACCGCCAGCCCCAGGTGGCGCTGAAGCTGGTCGAAGACCGGCTGCAATATGTCACCGAGGATTACCGCCTCTATTTGCTGCAGGCGCGCAGCTACGCCATGCTCGGCAAGTCGCTCGCGCAGCACCGTGCCCAGGCCGAGGCCTACGCCAGGATGGGTAACATCCCCGAAGCGGTGGAGCAGTTGCAGATTGCGGTGAAGAGCGGCGATGGCGATTTCTATCAGCTCTCGGCCACGGAGGCGCGGCTGAAGGAACTGCGCCGGCAAAACGAGGAGTTGCGCAAGGAAGCGGGCAAGCGCTAGCGCGCAGCCTGTACTGCGGATTCCTTCGCGAATCCGCCTGCGATCAAATCAACGTGAGGACCAGCCCGGCGGCGCCGCACGCGCCGATCAGCGGAATGATGCCGGCCTTGAAGCGGAACAGCGCGATGAAAGCGGCGGCGCCGATGGCGAGCGTCGCCCATTCGAACGGCCCGGAAAACGGTGCGGTTTCCGTCGCGCCCGGCCACAGCACGTGCCACGCAAAAAACACCGCGAGGTTGAGGATCACGCCCACCACCGCCGCGGTGATGCCGGTCAGCGGCGCGGTGAACTTGAGATCGCCGTGGGTGGTTTCGACCAGCGGTCCGCCGAGCAGGATGAAAATGAAGCTTGGCAGGAATGTAAAGTAGGTGACGAGTATCGCGGCAGCCGCGCCGCCCAGGAACAGCATGTCCGGGCCGAACACCTGCTTCGCCCAGCCGCCGACGAAGCCGACGAACGTGACCACCATGATCAGCGGTCCCGGCGTGGTCTCGCCCAGCGCGAGCCCGTCGATCATCTGCAGCCCGGTGATCCACTGGAAATGCTCGACCGCGTTCTGGTAGACGTAGGGCAGCACCGCATAGGCGCCGCCGAAAGTCACCAGCGCCGCCTTGGTAAAGAACCAGCTCATCTGGGTGAGCGTGCCTTGCCAGCCGGTGAGCGCAATCAGCGTTCCCATCGACTGCGGCCCATAGCAGCAGGCCGGCCGCGCACACCCGGATGAGGCGCGGCCACGTGAACAATGCGTGTTCCGGGGTGGGCGTATGGTCGTCGATCAGCGCCGCGCCATAGCGCTTGCCGGCTGCGCCGTGGCCGCCGCCGGTGGCGAACTTGTCTGGCGCGACGCGGCCGCCGATATAACCGATTACGCCGGCGCCGATCACGATCAGGGGGAACGGGATCCTGAGCGCGAAAATGGCGAAGAATGCCGCCGCGGCGATCGCCCACAGCACGCCGTTTTGCAGTGCCCGCGAGCCGATGCGATAGGCGGCGAATATCACGATGGCGGTGACCGCCGGCTTGATGCCGTAGAGAATGCCGGCGACCGCCGGCACGCTGCCGAACGCGGCGTAAATCCACGACAGCAGGATCAGGATCACCAGGGAGGGCAGCACGAACAAAGCGCCGGCGATGATGCCGCCCCGGGTCTTATGCATCATCCAGCCGATGTAGATCGCGAGCTGGGTGGCCTCGGGGCCCGGCAGCACCATGCAGTAATTGAGCGCATGCAGGAAGCGGCGCTCGGATATCCAGCGCTTACGCTCGACCAGGTCCTGGTGCATGATCGCGATCTGCCCGGCGGGCCCGCCGAAGCTGATGAACCCGAGCTTGAGCCAGTAGCGGAAAGCCTCGCCGAGCGATACCGCCGGGGGTGGAAGGTCGTCGTCGGTTTTCATGGGCCAGCAGGCTTTTCTCTATCGGGGGATAAGTGTTTCGATCGGGCGATCGTTAAACTTATCACGGCGACCGGGTTTTAGATACCTTGGCGGGATCGGCTTTATACTATTGATGTTTGCCTGGTAATTCAGGCATTCGGCGGCGTCCGGGAATATGAAAAAAATCGGCAAATACGAAATCGTCAGGGAACTCGGCAAGGGCGCGACCAGCGTGGTCTACGAGGCGGTCGACCCGTTCCAGCAGCGCCGGGTTGCGATCAAGATGGTGTTTCCCGAAGCGCTCGGCGACAAGGACCTCGGCCGGCGCTACCGCAAGCTGTTCGTGACCGAGGCGTCGCTTGCCGGCAAGCTGTCGCATCCGCACATCGTCGCCATCTACGACGCGGTGGCCGATGACGAGGCGAGCTACATCGTGATGGAGTATGTCGACGGCACCACGCTCGAGAAATTTACGCGCGTCGAAAACCTGCTGCCGATTCAGCTGATCGTCGAAATCATATTCAAATGCGCCCGCGCGCTGGATTATGCCGCGCGCCAGGGCGTGATACACCGCGACATCAAGCCCGCCAACATCCTGCTGGCGGGCGAGGCCGACATCAAGATCTCGGATTTTGGTGCCGCCCTGACTTCCACCGTCGAAACCACCCAGGTGACGGGCGTCGGATCGCCGGCGTATATGTCGCCCGAACAGGTCAAGGAGCAGCCGCTTACCCATCAGACGGATATTTTTTCGCTGGGCGTGGTGATGTACCAGCTGCTCACCGGCAGGCTGCCGTTTCACGGCACCAACAATTACAGCATGATCTACCAGATCATCAACGTCGATCCGCCGCCGCCGAGCGAGTTCCGCCCCGAAGTGCCGCCGCAGATCGACGTGATCGTGAAACGCGCGCTGGAGAAAAATACGGCCAGCCGCTACCAGACCTGGGAGGAGCTGACCCATGATCTGGTGTCGGCGCTCGGCGCGCAGCACACGCCGCGGGAGGGGCTGCTGGAGAGCGAGAAGTTCGACGCCTTGCGCAAGCTCGAGTTTTTCCGCTATTTCAGCGATGTCGAGCTGTGGGAAGTGCTGCGGCTCGCAACCTGGCGCCAGCACCCGCGGGACACGGTGCTGATCCAGGAAGGCGATGTCGGCTCGTCGTTTTTTATCCTGTCCACAGGCGAGGTCAAGGTGGTCAAGCAGGAGCGTCTGCTCAACGTGCTGAAAGCCGGCGAGTGCTTCGGCGAAATGGCGTATCTCGGCAAACAGAAATTTCAGCGCTCGGCGAGCGTCGTTTCGATTTCCGACGTCACGGTGATCGAAATCCGGGCCGAGACGCTGGCGCAGGCCTCGGAGCTGTGCCGGCACCATTTCCATGGCGCGTTTCTCGAACTGCTGGTCGACCGTCTGACCATGGCCAACACTGCGATTGTCGCAACTGCTGGCGGACCGCAATATCAGCGTCTTTTGACGCGCGCGTCTGCGCGTTGGCCCGCTACTTGCCGAGCTGTGGTGAACTCGAGTAGTGGGCCATGACCACGCGGTCGCGCCACGTCTGCTCGTCCAGCAACTGGGAGGGCACGCAGTAACGCCGGTCGGCGCCCACTTCTTTGGCCGCAACGATTTTCAGAATTTCGGGATACGTGATTTTCCGCAGCAGTCCGTCGGCGCCGGTGAGGCGCGCCACCAGGAAGTTGTCGTAGACCCGGTAGACGTAAATGTTCGCCGGCTGTGCCCTGCCATCGGGCGGTTGCCAGGTGATGGTGCAGCGGGTGTCGGGTTTGAAGTCGGTCTTGTCCATTGCTTTCCAGTACAAGGGTTTACTTGTGGCCTACGTTGCCGGCGCGACGCTGAGCCGGCATTGTCATTATTCTTTATGCTGGTCCATCTCGCCACGACGGTCGGGCAGAAGCTGGCCAACAGAATAACCTGCGCGTCATCCATCAGGCGCCTGCGGGCCGCCATCAAGCAGAAACCGGCATGCCGATTTCCAAGTCCAATCAAGTAACTTAAAGCGGCTCATAACCATGATAATCATAGGGCTATCATATTCGTTACCGGGCAGCGCAGTGCTTTGCCATGCGTTTATAATCGAATTGAGTCGCAGGAAAATGGCCATCGCATGAATTTCGTATGCCGCGTCAGGCAGCGGGCTCGGGGGGAATAGGCTAACGCCTTGCGGCTTAAATTGATTCACCGTATATTAGAGTTTAATGGAAAACTAATTCATATAGTGAGGATCTCTCATGCAATTTGACAAGGAACTCGACGCGCGGGGCCTGAATTGCCCGCTGCCCATTCTCAGGACCAAGAAAGCGCTGACCGACATGACGAGCGGCCAGGTGCTCAAAATCGTTGCCACCGATCCCGGTTCGGTGAAGGATTTTCAGGCGTTTTCGAAACAGACCGGCAACGAACTGCTGTCGTCCGATACGGCCGACAAGGAGTTCATTTTTTTCATGAAGCGAAAGTAACCGCGGCGACGCCGGGGTTGACGCATGGCCACTTACGCGGAAATGCAGGAAGTCATTCGAGGACATCAAGAGCGACCTGCGCTACGACCATGAGCTGAACGGGTGCCTCAACTGCGGCATCTGCACGGCGACCTGTCCCTCCGCGCATTTCTACGACTACAGCCCGCGCGAAATCGTGCAGTTGCTGTGGACCGAAAACGTCGAGCAGATCTACGATGCGATGCAGGAGAAGATCTGGGCGTGCGCGCAGTGCATGACCTGCGCCGCGCGCTGCCCGTTCAAGAATTCGCCCGGCGGCCTGGTGGCGATCATGCGCGAAGTCGCGATCAAGCACGGCATGCAGTCGGCGAAAGACGTGCTGCGGCCGTTCGGGCGCGTGATGCTGAAGCTCATCACGACCGGCAACCAGCTTTCGCCCGACATGATCCAGCCCGATCATTTTCCCGACTGGGGCCCCAATATCCAGAAGGTCGAGGGCAACCTCAAGACGCTGCGCAAGGCGATCCCGATACGCACGCTGCAGACCACCGACACCGCGTGGGAAGTCTCGCTCAAGACCTCGGTCGAGATGTACACGATCTGGGAGATGACCGGCGTGCTCAAATCGCTCGAAACGATGGATGAAAACCTGTTCGACGTCATCGAAGACTTCATCGAGGAAAAGCGGAGAGAGTATGAGGAGACTGCTGGAGGCGCGGGCGGAGAAGGATTAGCCGGACAGGAAGCGCAGGCAAGCTGCGCAAGACAGGCGAACAGGACGACCAGTCTCGTCCGGAGGAGTTGACCATGACACAACAGTATCCCAGCGACGGCACCGGCATCGCCGGGCACGGCACTTTTTTTCAACCCACCAACCTGGCGCCGGAAGACGCGGCAAAGGCGACGGAATGGGTGCGCAAGCATGTCGACCGCCGCACCATCGATCTCAGCGAGCGCATGGACGACGTGCGCGACCACATGTGGCAGCTCGAGAAGGAGGGCGAGATCGTCGTCCACCGCATTACCGACGCGCACCAGCCGGTCAACGTGCAGACGCTGTTCGGCTGGAACAAGAAAATTCCCACCATGCAGCTCTGGCACCACAAGTCGTGCGGCCAGTGCGGCAACATCCCCGGCTATCCGACCGCGCTCTTGTGGACCATGAACAAGCTCGGCATGGTTCCGGGCCGGGACTATCTGGACGAGACCGACCAGACCTCGTGCACCGCGTGGAATTACCACGGCTCGGGCATCGGCAATCTCGAGTCGCTCGCCGCGGTGTTCCTGCGCAATTTTCACCAGGCGTATGTCTCGGGCAAGCAGCACGGGCATGAGACCGGGCACTTCTTTCCGCTGGTCCATTGCGGCACGTCCTACGGCAACTACAAGGAAGTGCGCAAATACCTGATCGAGTCGGCCGAAGCTGCGCGACAAGGTCAGAAAAATCCTCGGCAAGCTCGGCCGGCTGGTCGACGGCAAGCTGGTGATCCCGGAGGAGATCGTGCATTACTCGGAATGGGTGCACGTGATGCGCAACCGCATCGCTTCCGAGCTGCAGACCATCGACGTCTCCAAGATCCGCGCCACGGTGCACACCGCGTGCCATTACTACAAGATGGTGCACGAGGATGCGATCTACGATCCGACCGTGCTCGGCGGCAACCGCACCGCGGTCGGCACTTCGGTGGCGCAGGCGCTGGGCGCGCAGGTCATCGACTACTCGACGTGGTATGACTGCTGCGGTTTCGGCTTCCGCCACATCATTTCCGAGCGCGAGTTCACGCGTTCCTTCACCATGGACCGCAAGATCAAGGTCGCGCGCGAGGAGGCCAACGCCGACGTGATGCTCGGCATCGACACCGGCTGCATCACCACCATGGACAAGAACCAGTGGATCGGCAAGGCGCACGAGCAGAACTACTCGGTGCCGATCATGGCCGATATCCAGTTCGCCGCGCTCGCCTGCGGCGCGGACCCGCTGAAGATCGTGCAACTGCAGTGGCACGCGAGCCCGTGCGAGGAAGTGGTCGAGAAAATGGGCATTTCCTGGACCGCGGCGAAGAAGAATTTCGAGGCCTATCTGAAGGAAGTCGAGGCCGGCAGGATCGAGTATCTGTACGATCCGGCGCTCGCCATCAGCGCCTAGCCTGGACCGCAGAAGCGCCGGCCGGCGCGGCGTGCTCAGGCGCGGAATAGATATAGTGCGTTGTTTTTGAAAGGATTTTTAGATGAACGATACGGTATTGGTGGTCGGCGCAGGGCCGACCGGCCTGTCGGCTGCGGCGGGCGTGGCCTCGACTCGGCAGGAAGGTGGTGCTGGTCGAGAAGGAGACCAGGCTCGGCGGCGCGCCGATCCTCTCGGGTTACGCGAAGCTCGTGCCCTCGGGCGAGTGGGCGAAAGACGCGATCGGCCGCATGGTCAAGCGCGTCGAGGACGACGCGCGGGTGACGATACACAAAGCCACGAAGGTCGCCAGGGTCGACGGCGGCTTCGGCAATTTCACCGCGACGCTGTCCAACGGCCAGACCGTGAATGCCGGCGCGATCATCCTCGGTACCGGCTTCACGCATTTCGATTCGATCAACAAACCCGAGTGGGGCTTCGGCACCTACGAGGATGTCGTGACCACCACCCAGGTCGAGCAGATGGTGAGCGCGGGCAAGATCGCCTGCCCCTCGGACGGCCGCACGCCGGAGCGCGTGTGCATCCTGCTGTGCGTCGGCTCGCGCGACCGCCAGATCGGGCGCGAGTGGTGCTCGAAGATCTGCTGCACCGTGTCGACCAATCTCGCGATGGAGATCAAGGAACTCTCGCCCTCGACCGACGTGTTCATTTATTACATGGACATCCGCACGTTCGGGCTGTACGAGGACAAGTTCTACTGGCGGGCGCAGGAGGAATTCCGCACCAAGTTCGTGAAGGCGCGCATCGCCGAAGTGACGCAGGGTCCGGACAAGCGGCTGCTGGTCAAAGGCGAGGACACCCTGGTCAAGCGCCCGATCGTGATCCCGATGGACCTGGTGGTGCACGCGATCGGCATGGACCCCAATCTCGACAATCCGGAGATCGCGAAAGTGTTCGGCGTCGGCCTCGAGAAACACGGTTTCCTCGACCGCGGCGAGCAGTACACCAGCAGCTTTTCCAGCACGCGGCAGGGCATTTACGTCGGCGGCGCCGCGCTGGCCCCGGAAGACATCGACACCAGTATTTCGCACGGCCTGGCGATGGCGATGCGCGCGGTCGGTGATTTGAGCGCGGTAACGCAAAAAGCGGCGTGATGCTCTGGTTCAGGAAACGGCCGGAGGCGGCATTGCCCGCTGTCACCGATCAGATCGCGCCGGCGGAGCTGCCGGTCGCGCTCGACCGCGGCCTGTTCAAGCAGCATTTCGCGAAGCTGCTTGAAAATGCCGCGCAGGACGGCGGCATCGAGGGTTATCTCGCGGCTCTCGGCGCCAAGCAGCACGCGTATGCCGCGCTGATCGAGCGTTCAGGCGGCGGACTGACGCTGGACGATTTCGAGTCCCTGCTCGATCTGGTGTTTACGGCGCGGCGCCGTGTTTTTCCGGCGCTGGGGGCGCTGGGTGCCGCGCAGGTGACGGCCCGGGTCAGCGAATTGCTGTGGGGCAATGCGCCGCTGGCGCAGCGCATGCAGGGTTTCGTCGATGCGATGCCGGGTGCGGCGGGCATGGACCGCGACAGCATCAGGGCGGCGGCGAAAGTGCGGCGCGCGGCCTGGGATTTTGCCGCAGAGCTCGTGCATTTCGGCGACCCGGAGAAATATCCGCTGATGTCGCGCTGGGTATGGGACCAGGGAACGCAAAGCGGCGCGTTGCGCGAATTCATCCGCGGCAGCGATGGCGCGATGGAAATACCGGTTGCCAACAGCCCCGAATCGTTCGAGGGCGCGCGCAAGTGGCTGGCGGAGCGGATCGCGCGAAGAGGGCATTTACCGCGACGTGCATTTCTGGATCGATCTGGTGCAGGCCCAGGCCTACACCACTTATTTCCGCTCGGTCACCGAAGGCGGCCTGGGCGCAGATTTCGGCCGCGGCACGCCGGCGCACGAGCAGGTGAAAAAACTGCTCGGCATCGACCCGCCGCGCGCGGATGGCCGCCGCCGCGTGAAGAAGACGGCTTGATAGACAGGATTATCGGAATTTTGTTATGCCTATACATGAAAAATCGCTGATCGCGCCCGACCAACTGATCACCAGCGACAAGCTGGTGGTGGACGGCGTCGACGTGTCGGGTCACTGGAACACGATGATCAAGCCGCGCTACATCAGCGACTACGATCCGGATTTCTACAAGACCATCCAGGGCTACGGCGGCGGCGAAAACGTGCACCGCTGCTGGCAGTGCGGTTCGTGCACCAACTCCTGCACCATGTACGCGATCAACACCGATTTCAACCCGCGCTACTGGATTTATCTCGTCAACCTCGGCATGAAGGACGAGCTGCTCAAGGACAAGGACATCATCTGGCAGTGCGTGTCATGCAACAAGTGCACCAACATCTGCCCCAAGGACGTGCGGCCGGAGGGGGTGATGAAGGCGCTGCAGCACTGGATGGAAGACGAGGGGCATGCGCCGAAATCGAGCTCGACGCTGTTCGACGAGGAATTCGCGCGCCAGTGCCTCGCGCGCGGCCGCATCGAGGATACCGAGGTCATCGGCAATTTTTTCAAGAAGACCGGACAGGACATCGTCGAGCTGGTGAAGAACGGCTGGCTCGGCATCATGGTGGCGCGCATGAACAAGTGGCCGCTGCTCAGGCAGGGCAAAATAGGAAAATTCCTTGCGCGCATGCCGATAACCGGGCCCATGAAGATGGGGCTCATGATGGTGTTCAAGCCGCGCACCAAGTCGTGGGGCAGGACCGGCGAAGTGCTGCGGCAGTACGTGGAAGAGCAGAAGGCGCTGGCGCGCCGTTAACGGCATGAACGCAATGGGCGCAAAGGTTCGCAAAGGTACGCAAAGGACCAAAGTAAATATTGAGTATTCCTGCCGTAAGGATGTCGGTTTTCCTTTGTGTCCTTCGCGTCCTTTGCGTTCAGGCTTTTAGATTTTTTGGATTAAAACATGGCTAAAGTAGCTTATTACCCCGGTTGCGCGCTCGAAGGTTCGGGCGGGCCGTACGACCGCTCGACGCGCGCGCTGGTCAAGGCGCTCGACCTCGAGATGGAGAACCTCGCCGACTGGAACTGCTGCGGCGCGATGGAGGTGAAGAACATCCATCCGATGCTGCAGACCTACATGTCGGCGCGCAACATGGCGATCGCCTCGCAGCAAATGGGCATCGACACGGTGATGGCGCCGTGCAACGGCTGCTATCACAATCTCAAGAAAGCCGAATACGAATGCGCGACCTCGCCCGCGGCGATGCAGACGGTGCAGGACCTCGCCGCCAAATCCGGCGACCCGGTCTACAAGGGCGATGTGCGCACCGTCCATCTGCTCGAATGGCTGATGGAGGAACTCGGGCCCGAAGGCGTCAAGCAGCGCATCGGCAAGAGCCTCAATGGCATCAAGATCGCCAACTACTACGGCTGCATGTACACGCGGCCGCGCCAGATTTTCCCCGAGAAAGACCAGGGGCCGGGCTCGGAATCGACGTACAAGCCGCATTTCATGGACGACCTGCTCGCGGCGGCGGGCGCGGTCAATGTCGATTTCCCGCTCAAGACCGCGTGCTGCGGCGGCGCGCACACGCTTTCCGATTCCGACACTTCGACCCAGCTCGTGCTCAATATCCTGCAGGCCGCGGAAGAGGCCGGCGCCGAGGTGATCGCCACCGAATGCCCGACCTGCCATTCCGGCCTCGAAATGCACCAGATCCGCGCCGAAACCCAGTTCGGCATCAAGACCGGCGTCAAGATTCTCTACTTCACGCAACTGCTGGGTTTGGCGCTGGGGTTGTCGGCGAGGAAGCTGGCGATACACGAGAACATTTCGGATTCGCTGGACTTTCTGCACGAGAAGGGCGTGATTTGAAAGCGAGGATCCGGGATTCAGGGTTCGGCGGGCAACGGATCGTCGGCTATACTGCGCATCCCGAATCCCGATTCCCTGACCCATCCCGACAATGGAATGCAACGGCTGCGAGTTCCGCCCCGAGCTCTACTATGACGATCAATACCAGATCTGGGTGCGCGTCGAGGACGACGGCACGCTCGCCGTGGGCATGACCGATATTTCGCAGACCATCGCCGGGAAAATCCTGCACGTGCGGGTCAGAAGGCCGGGCACGCTGCGCCCGGCGGGCAAGCCGGTCGCCACCATCGAGAGCGGCAAATGGGCGGGGCCGGTGCCCAACCTGTTCGACTGCATCATCGACAGCGCCAATCACGAGGTGCTGGACAACCCGGCGCTGCTCAATATCCAGCCGTACGATGCGTGGATCGCGTGCGTGCGCCCGGCGAAAACGGTGCCGGAGGCGCTGGCCGTGCTCGTCACCGGCGACGCGGCCTATGCCGGCTACAGCGAGCGCTGCCGGCGCGACGGCATCGAGTGCAAGCGGCTGTAGCAGAGGGTTGCGGGCAAGTATGTGGAAGAATCCGTGATTGAGTTATTGAGTGATTAAGTGATTTCGACGCCTCTAGATGTAATTACTGAATTACTCAATCACTTAATCACGCATTTATACTGAAATGGCCGAACAGCATTATCTCGACAACGAAGCGAAATCGGTGGTCATCGTGATGACCAGCGGGCCGTCGACGCCGCAGCGCTGCGCCACCCCGTTTTTCATGGCGGCGATCCTGGCCTCGATGGATGCCGAGGTCAAAATCTTTTTCACCATGGAAGGCGTCAAGCTGTGCCAGAAGGGCGTGCCGGAGAATTTGACGGCGATGGACGGCGGCAAGAAAATAATCGAGTTCATGCGTGACGCCAAGGCCGCCGGCGCCAAACTGTATCTGTGCCGGCCGGCGCTGCCCGGCTACGAGATGGAGGTCACGAGCGTGATCGACGAAGTCGACGAGATTTCGAGCGGCGGCGTGCTGGCGGACCTGATTCTGAGCTGCGACAAGGCTCTGTTTTTTTGAACATCAATAGACGGGATTTACAGGGTTCAACAGGACGAGCAGGATTAGAATGACGATCTCGGTAACAAGACGCTTCAAGTATCTGTGATCCGGAATCCTGTCAATCCTGTCCATTTAAACGGGGGCATCATGGCATCAGTCAAAGGCTGCAACATTCCGGACGATCTCTACTACAACGTCGAAAACAACGTGTGGGCGCGGCGCGAAGGCGACGGCACCGTGACCATCGGCATGACCACCTATGCCGCCGCGCTCGCCGGGCAGATCGTGTCGTGCACGCCGAAGAAGGTCGGCCGCAGCGTCGAGCAGAACAAGTCGGCGGTGACCGTCGAATCCGGCAAATGGGTGGGCCCGGTGAAAGTCGCCGGTATCGGGCGAGGTGGTCGCGATCAACGACGCGGTGACGTCCAGCCCCGGCACCATCAATTCCGATCCCTATGGCTCCGGCTGGATGGTGAAACTGAAGCCCTCGAACTGGGACGCGGACTCGGCAGCGACTGGTCACGGGCGGCGCGGTGGCCGCGGCATTCGAAGCGAAAATGAATGCCGACGGGTTCGCGGGTTGCGGCGGCTGAGCGTGAACGAAACGGCATGGACGCGCCGGCTGTTCTGCTTCCTGCCGCTGACAGGGCGAAACCGGGCATGAGCGACTGGCTGGACATTGCCGGGCAGATCGAGCCGCTGGACGGCGTTGAACTCGATGCGCCGCTGGTCGCGTCGCTGCGCGCGCCGTCACGCGCGCGCGGAGGGCGGGCACGCCGGCCGCATCAATTTCTATACGCCGACTTTCAAGGCCTACGCGACCTCCGAACTGGCGGGCTGCGGCAAGAGCGCGTGGCCGGCCGTTTCGATCACCGGCGGCGACTGCAAGCTCGCGTGCGACCACTGCAAGGCGAAGATCCTCGAGCCGATGATCCCGGCGCGCACGCCGGACGAGCTGTGGCGCGTCGTCAACGGGCAGATCGACAGCGGCGCGCAGGGCATGCTGCTCACCGGCGGCTCCAATCAGCGCAACGAGGTCGAGTACGACGCGTTCTATCCGACCATCCGTCGCATCAAGGATGCATTCCCGGCGTTCAAGATCGCCATGCACACCGCGCTGGTCGACGCGGACATCGCGCGGCGCATGGAGGATTCCGGCATCGACGCGGCGATGATGGACGTGATCGGCGCGCAGGACACCATCTCGCAGGTCTATCACCTGAAGCGCAGCGTCGCCGACTTCGAGCGCTCGCTCGAATGCCTGACCGCGACCTCGATGAAAGTCGTGCCGCACATCGTGATCGGCCTGCACTATGGCCGCATGCTCGGCGAGTGGAACGCGCTCGAAATCGTCGGCGCGCCACCAGCCCGCAGCGCTGGTGCTGGTGGTGGTGATGCCGTTCTATGCGCCGCCAGCGCGGCCGTTCGTGACGCCCGATACGCGTCAGGTCGGGCGGTTTCTTCATCGATGCACGCGCGGCGCTGCCCGACATTCCGCTGCTGCTGGGCTGTGCGCGTCCCGCCGGCATGGCCAAGGCGCAGATCGACGCGTACGCGGTGATGGCGGGGCTGAACGGCATCGCGCATCCGGCCGACGGCATGGTCGAACTCGCGGCGCGGCTTGGGCGCGAAGTGCGCGTGACGCCGGCGTGCTGCTCGATCGCGGTCGGCGACGAGGTGCTGGCGCTCGACAGCAGCGCGGGGCTGCGCGATCGACCGGCGCGCGTCATCGCGCGCGAACGCAGCGCGCGACCGGCGCCGGCGCAGCCGGCGGGTTGTCCGGAATACCGAATCGTAGTGCGTTGATTTGTATTATGGAATCCTGGCGAGAGTGCGTCATCGATACCGGGCTGCGCCCTGCGGCGCAGAACATCGCGCTGAACCGCGCGCTGCTCGAAGCGCGCCAGGCCGACGAGGTGCCGAGCACGCTCCGGTTCCTGCGCTTCATGCCCTCGCGCGCTGCTCGGCTATCACCAGAGCGCCGAACAGGAACTCAATCTCGACTACTGCAGGGCGAACAACATCGCGGTGCAGCGCCGCATCACCGGCGGCGGCGCGATCTATTTCGACGAAACCCAGATCGGCTGGGAACTGTATCTGCACAAGCGCGATGTCGGCACCTCCGACATGCAGGCGATCTCGCGGCGCATCTGTCATGCCGCGGCCACCGCGATCAGCGCGCTCGGCGTCGATGCGCGCTACCGTCCGCGCAACGACATCGAAGTCGACGGCCGCAAGATTTCCGGCACCGGCGGCGCGTTCGACGGCGACGCGCTGCTTGTTCCAGGGCACGCTGCTGGTCGATTTCGACATCGCGAAAATGCTGCGCGTGCTGCGCATCCCGGCGGAAAAACTCTCCGACAAGGCGATCGCCTCGGCGCGCGAGCGGGTGGCCAACCTCACGGAATTGCTGGGCCGCCAGCCCGATGTCGGCCGGATCAGGGCCAATCTCATCGAGGCGTTCGAAAACGAATTCGACGTCGAATTCCATGAGGATGAATTGACGCTCTCCGAGCATGCGCGCTACCAGGTCGCGCTGCGCGAGATCGACACGGCCGACTGGGTCGGTCTCGTGTCGCGCCCGGCGGGCGGCATGCCCATTGTGGAAGCGGTGCAGAAGTTTCCCGGCGGGCTGCTGCGCGCCGCGGTCAGTTTCGACACGCTGACCCGGAGCATCCGGCAGGTCTGGTTCACCGGCGATATTTTCGTGAGCCCGCGCCGCTGCATCGCCGATCTCGAGGCGGCGCTGCGCGACACCCCGGCCGACAAGCTGGAGTCGCGCATCCGCGCTTTTTTCGCTGCCCGCCAGGTCGATATGCTGTCGCTGACGCCGGACGATTTCGTCACCGTGGTGCGGCTCGCGCTCGGCCAGCCGCTGCTGGCGCAGAATTCATGAACACCGTCGCCTGCGATGTGCTGGTGATCGGCCTGGGCCCCGCCGGCGGTGCGGCTGCCGCGGCCGCGGCGCGCCTGGGCCTCGCCGTCGTAGCGGTAGACAAGAAGAAAACAATCGGCGTGCCGGTGCAGTGCGCCGAGTTCATTCCGCTGCCCTTGTCGCGCCAGGCCCAGCCGCCCGGCGTGCTGCTGCAGAAAATTTCCGGCATGAACAGCATGCTGCCGTCGGGCGCGGCGGTCGCCACACCTTTTGCGGGCCTGATGGTGGACCGCGCGGCTTTCGACCAGGCGCTGGCGCACAGCGCCGCGCTGGCGGGCGCGACGATCCATGTCGACAGCAGCATGACGGAACTCGATGCGCGACAGTCAAGCGCCGTGATCCGGACTCCGCACGGCGCGCAGCAGATCCGCTACCGCCTGCTGGTCGCCGCGGACGGTCCGCATTCGACCGTGGCCGCGCGTCTCGGCCTGCCGCGTCTTGCCACGGTCAACACGCGGCAATACACAGTGCCGCTGACCGCGCCCTATGCGGCAACCGATATCTGGCTGTCGCAGGACTATCCGGGCGGCTATGCCTGGCTGTTCCCGAAGGGGCGCTGCGCGAATCTCGGTCTCGGCATGGACCCGCGTTTCGAATCCGACATGAAATCGCCGCTCGATGCGCTGCACCGGCAGCTCGTCGCCGAGCACCGGGTGGGCAGCGAGATCCTGTTCCGCACCGGCGGCGCGATCCCGGTCGGCGGCCTGCGCCGGCGGCTGACTCACGACAACATCCTGTTCGCGGGCGACGCGGCGGGACTCACGCATCCGATTACCGGCGCCGGCATTGCCGCCGCCGTGGTTTCCGGCGAGCGCGCGGCACAGGCGGCGCAGGCGCTGCTGCGCGAGGGCGACGAGCACGCGCTCGCGGATTACGAGCAAGACCTTCGCGAGCAGTTCGAGGAGTCGCTCGCGCGCGCGGTCGAGCGGCGGCGCGAGCTCGAACAGGCATGGCATACCCCTGCCGCGAGCAGCGACGCCGTGCACCGCCGGGGCTGGATCGCATTTCCTGAATACTTTACCGAGGAGGCCACATGCTGCGACGTTACCTGATCGTGCTCACTTTGCTGCTGCTCGCCGCGTGCGATAGCCGAACCAACAATCCGCCGCCCGACATCATGAAAACCCAGCGCGAGACGATGAACAAGGCGAAGGACGTCGGGCAGGTGCTGCAGCAATCGGCTGATCAGGAGCGCAAACAGGCGGACCAGCAGAAATGACGCGAAGACATTCGCAAGTGGCCAGCCATGCGCTGGCCTGCGCCCTGGCCATCGGCCTGGGCATGAGCGCGGCGCAGGCGCAGGACCCGACGTACACGGTGAAAATGATGACGCCGGAGACGGCGCTGAAAGCGGCGCAGGCGGCGCTCGGGAAATGCCGCAACGACGGCTTCCAGGTGACGGTCGCCGTGGTGGACCGCAGCGGCATCGTGCAGGTCATGCTGCGCGACCGCTATGCCGGCACCCACACGCTGCGCATGGCGGCGGACAAGGCGTGGACTGCGGTGTCGTTCCGCACGAACACGGACGAGCTGGAAAAAGTCACCCGGCCCGGCATGCCGCAGAGCGCCATCCGTCAGCGCCCGCGCGTCGCGGCCGTGGCCGGCGGCCTCATGATCGAAGGCGGCGGCTCGCTGCTGGGCGGCATCGGCGTTTCCGGCGCGCCGGGCGGCGACCGCGACGAAGTATGCGCCAAGGCCGGCATCGCCGCGATCCAGGACAGCATCGATTTTTAGACCAGGGAAACTCATGGATACCGTTGCAGACAAGATACAGCCTATCCGCTTCTACCGGCCCGACTACCACGTCAAAACGCCGGAGATGCGTTCGCCTGAATACGTGCAGATGAGCACGGCGGCGGCGATCACGCTGGGGCTGGTGGCGGGCAAGATGCACCGCACCTCGTGCACGCATTGCCTGAATCTGCTCGTCACCTATCCCGAAGGCTGCCGCGCCAACTGCGCCTACTGCGGGCTCGCGCGCCACCGCGAGGAGGCGCGCGACTACGCCGACCGCAACTTCATCCGCGTCGACTGGCCGACCGCGCGCTATGACGAGGTGATCGAACGCGTCAAGGCCGGGGCCGACAAGGGCCAGTTCCAGCGCATGTGCATCTCGATGATCACGCACCCGAACTCGAATGCCGACACGTTCGTGCTGCTCGAGAAGTGGGTGCGCGCGGTGCCGCAGGTGCCGGTATCGATCCTGTCCAACCCGACCACGCTGGAAAAGGACGACCTGATCCGCATGCGCGACATCGGGGCCGATATCTTCACCGTCGCGCTCGACGCGGTGACGCCGGAGATTTTCGAGCGCACGCGCGGCAAGGGCGTGGACAGCCCGCACAAGTACGAGCACTACTGGCGCGCGATCGAGTGGGCGGCCGAAATCTTCGGGCCGGAGAAATTCGGCGCGCACCTGATCGGCGGCATGGGCGAGACCGAACGCGAGATCCTGGAAGTCGCGCAGAAAATCCGCGACCTGGGCGGACACAACCACATGTTCGCGTTCTTTCCCGAGCGCGGCTCGCTGATGGAAGACTGGCCGGCGGTCGACCGCGGCCAGTGGCGCCGCGTGCAGCTCGCGCGCTACATCATCGATTATGCCGGCGGGCATTTCCGCGACATGCTGTTCGACGAGCAGGGCCGCGTGATCGATTTCGGCGTCGCGGAAGATAAGCTCGAAGCCCTGATCGCTGCCGGCACGCCATTCCAGACTTCGGGCTGTCCCGGCAAGGCCGACGATGTCTCCGCCTGCAACCGTCCCTACGGCGACTCCAGCCCGACCGATATCCTGTCTTTTCCGTTCGCGCTCAAGCGCCGGGATGTGGAGAAGATCCGGCGCCAGATGCGTGGCGAAAATGTCCGGGCCGGGCTTTGATGGCGGCTCCGCCGCGCGCTCAGCATCTATAGTGCATTGAATTATAACGGTTTATTTGTTTGCGTGCAAGGTGTTGTTTTTATAGCATAAGCATATTTCAATATGCTTAATTCGCGTCTATACTGTCGAAAAATTACGCAGTAATGCAATAAAACGCGGTCAGATCGAATCGCGTACAACGTGATCAAGTGCGGGGCGCAGGACACCGGCGTTTCGCGCAAGTTAATCTTCAGGAGGGGTACATGTCGGAAATGTTCGAGCTCAGCCGCATCGACGAGCTCATCAACAAGCGGCTCGACGAGCTGCTGCCGAAAAAGCTGGAAGAAATCGCGGCCAACAAGACGCCGTCGATGACCATCATCGCCACCAAGGGCACGCTCGACTGGGCCTATCCGCCGTTCATTCTCGCTTCCACCGCCGCTGCGCTCGGCTGGAACGTGTCGATATTTTTCACTTTCTACGGGCTCAACCTGCTCAAGAAAAACCTCGACGCGCATGTCAGCCCGCTCGGCAATCCGGCGATGCCGATGAAAATGCCGTTCGGCCCGAAATGGTTCCGCGGCATCACCTGGAATATTCCGAACCTGGTGCAGGCGGGCATTCCCGGATTCGAGTCGCTCGCGACCGGCCTGATGAAGCAAACCATCAAGCAGGCCGGCGTCGCCGAGATCGGGGAGTTGCGCGACCTTGCGCTCGAGGCCGGCGTCAACATGATCGCCTGCCAGATGACGGTGGATCTGTTCGGCTACAGCAAGGACGATTTCATTCCGGAGGTCAAGGAATATTGCGGCGCGGCGACCTTCCTGCCGATGGCAAAGGACTCCGACGTCAGCCTGTTCATTTAGAAAAGCGGCAAACGGTTTTAAAAAATAAAAGAGGAAGAAAGTCTGCTCAGTTCAAGGCAGTGTTCCATACGCATAGGAGAGGGAAAGATGAAAGCAAGATTAATTTCAGTTTGTGCCGTGACCGCGATGTTCGCAGCACCTTCGGCATTTGCGACCAACGGCTACTTTGCGCATGGCTACGGCATGAAAGCCAAGGGCATGGGCGGGCGCGGCCACCGCGACTGCGGAAGACGCGATGGGCGGCGCGGTCAATCCCGCCAAGATGGTGTGGGTCGGCGACCGCATCGATTTCGGCGCCGATCTGTTCAGCCCGCGGCGCAGTTCGGAACGCACCGGAACCAGCGGCTTCGGTACCGGCATGAACGGTTCCGCGGACAGCGACAGCAATTACTTCCTGATTCCGGAATTCGGCTACAACAAAATGATCAATCCCAACCTGTCGCTGGGCGTCACGGTCTACGGCAACGGCGGCATGAACACCGACTATCCGGGCGGGCAGATTCCGGGGGGCACGGCCTGTGCCGGGTTCAATGCCGCGGGGCCTGCGGGCGCGCCCTACAACCTGCTGTGCGGCAGCGGCACACTCGGCGTCGACCTGATGCAACTGATCGTTGCGCCGACTGCGGCCTATAAAATCAGCGCCAACCATTCACTGGGCATTTCGCCGTTGTTCGCCTACCAGCGCTTCAAGGTCGACGGCCTGCAGGGTTTCGTTGGCTACACCCCGTCCGGCACCACCAACGCTCTGACCAACCAGGGCTATGACAGCTCGACCGGCTGGGGCGTGCGCGTCGGCTGGATGGGCAAGCTTTCGGACAGCGTGACCATGGGTGCCGCCTATGCCACCAAAATGAAAATGGGCAATTTCGACAAGTACAAGGAATTGTTCGCCGACCAGGGCCTGTTCGACATTCCCGAGAATTACAACCTCGGCATTGCGTTCAAGGCCACGCCCAAGATGACGGTCGCGCTCGATTACCAGCGCATCAATTACAGCGGGGTGAGCTCGGTTGCCAATCCCAGCACCAATTTCGGCGCGCAGATCGGCTCGACGCTGGGCGTGGCCGGTGGACGCGGCTTCGGCTGGGAGGACGTCAACGTGTTCAAGCTCGGGGTCGAGTACGAATATTCGCAGAACCTGACGCTGCGTGGCGGGTTTAACCATGGCGACAACCCGATCCAGTCGCGCGACGTGACCTTCAACATCATCGCCCCGGGCGTGGTCCAGGATCACCTGACGCTGGGCCTGACCTACAAGACCAAGAGCGGCGGCGAGCTGACCTTCGCCTACATGCACGCGTTCGAGAAGTCGGTGACGGGGTCGTCGCTGTTCAATACCTGGGTGCCCGGCACCGGCAGCGAAACCATCAAGATGCATCAGGACTCGTTCGGCATCGCCTACGGCTGGAAAATGTAGCCTGGCATTGTTCCGGGCTGGGAATGGAAAGGGCTGTGTGACACAGCCCTTTTCTTTTGCGCGCGCGGCGCCGGTGATATTCTAGGCGAACATCAGGAGTGCAAGATGAAGACCATTGCGGTGACCGATGCCGGCAAGCTCAGGAACGAGCTCAACAAGTACAAGAAGGGCAAGAAGCTCGATATCCGCCTGTTCAACCAGGTCGCGCGGCTGGCATGGCTGGGCAAAATCGTGCTGTGCCCGCTCGATCCCGAAGACCCGGAGTGCAAAGCCTGGCTGCTGCATCTGCAGCCGCTGGAAGGACTGGCCGCCGAGATCATCAGGGTCGACGAGGACTTGAACGGCATGCCGTTCGCGTCGCAGATCCATGTCCTCGACGCCGAGCAGGGCGGGCATCTCGCGGCGATTTTTCGCGAGGGCATGGCGCATCGCGCGCAGGAGCTCGCAGGCGCTCGAAAAGCGCGATTTCTATTTCGAGAAATATTTCAATTCCGCGAGACCAGAGCAACTGATCCATAATGACCCGCGGTGCCGGTTCCACTGACTTTTCATGAGGAGAAAAGTGATGAGCAGAATTCCAACGGCGTCATGGTTACATCTGGCTGACCAGGTCCAATCGGCCAACACCTTTTCCGAGAAAGTCGCGACCGCTCAACAAAGGTATCCCGATCCCATGGCGACCATGACCGCGTTGCACTACGAAGCCGCGGCGGTGATCAACCGTTTGGCCGTGCTCATCGACCGCAGCGCGAGTTCGGTGCTCATCGATAAAGCCGCCAATGTGCTGGAGCGGTGGAATCAGGACGTCGTGGAGGCCTCCGTCCTGGTCAAGCCATAGCGCGGCGCGTCTTGTTGCCGGCAGTTAACCGAAGGCCTGGCCATCACCGGGGTGCATTCATAATGCGTTGTTTTTACAATATAATTTTCATAACCCCGTTTGCCATGATCACGGACGCGCGCTTTATCGATGTCGGTCGGCAGGAGCCCGCGCAGTTTCATGCGACGCTATGCCGGCATTGCCGAGGCGCTGGAGCAGGATGAGGCGCCGGTCGTCATGTGGGGGACGAGCGCGCCGCATATCTCGCTGGGCCAAAGCCAGGATCGCAGCGTCGAGCTTGCCGCGGAGCTCGAGGTGCCGGTGGTCACGCGGCCGCTCGGCGGCGGAGCGGTATGGGTCGACGAGTCGCAGTATTGCTGCGTGCTGGTCGCGCCGCTGCGCCATGCCCCGCCGCGGCCCGCCGACTGGTTCGCGTGGGGACTCGAGCCCATGATTGCGACGTACCGCCGCTTTGGGTTGCCGGTCGAGCGCCACGGACAGGACCTGTGGCTTGCCGGGCGCAAGATCGCCGGCAGCGGCGCGGCCACCATCGGTCGCTGCGCGGTGTTCGCTTCGAGCTTTCTGCTGCATTTTCCGGTGGAACGCTTTGCCCGCTGCATTGCGAGCCCGCTGCGGCTGGGCTCGGGGCAGGCCTCGAGCGGGTTTCGCAACTGGCTGCTCACCGGGCTGCGGCAGGCGATGACGGACTGGGCGAGCCATCAGACGCCGCCTCCTGCTGACGAGCTGCGGCGGGTTTTCCGCGGCGCGGTCGAACGGACCCTGGGTTGGCGGCTTGCCGATTCGGCGCCAAGCGCGAGTGAGCTTGAGGCGCGCGCCGGGGCGCTCGCCGAACTCGCCGAACCGGCGGCCGCGGGCGGGAAAAGGATGGTGGCCGGCGGCGTGAAACTCAATGCCGAAACTTTTCTGTACGAGCGGCGCGTGGCACAGGGCGTCGAGTTGAGCCTGGTGCGCGATGGCGCGGTAATCAGGCGCCGCCGGCACGCGGCATGACCGGGAGGAAAGAGTGACGACCAGAATTTCGCGAAGAGCCTGGCTGGCGCGCGCGGCCGCAGGCGGGACGACGCTTGCGCTGGGCATGGCGTGCCTGCGGAATGCGCTGGCGGCGGGCGTCGTGCGAGAAGGCATTTACCGGGTGCGGGGCGACGTGCGTATCAACGGCAAGCCCGCGCAGCAGGGGCTGGTGGTGCAGCCGGGCGACACGATAGACACGGGGCGCGACGCGGAACTCGTGGTCGTCGTCGGCCGCGATGCCTTTCTGGTGCGCGCCGCGACGCGGATCGAGCTTGCCGGAGATGCAGCGCGGCTTCTCGTGAGCACGCTGCGTGTCGTAACCGGCGCGCTGCTTTCGGTGTTCGCACCGGGGAAGGGGAAACGCGTGATCCAGACGCCGACCGCAACCATCGGCATCCGCGGCACCGGCATCTACGTCGCGGTCGAGCCCATGCGCGCCTACATCTGCACCTGTTACGGCGAGGCCGAGCTGGTGCCGGTGGACGACCCGCAAGAGGCGGAGACGGTGCACACCACGCATCACGACCAGCCGCGCTACGTTTATTCCAAGGGCATGCCGCGCATGATCGAGCCGGCACCCGTGATCAACCACACCGACGCCGAACTGGTGCTGCTCGAGAGCCTGGTCGGGCGCAAGGTGCCGTTCGACGTTTCGCGCTACTAGAAGAACGGTGATTGAGTGATTCAGTAATTAAGTGATTAAGCAGACTAAGCAATCAGGTGACATTCACTCAATCACTTAATCACTCAATCACTAGACTTATCCGTATCATGGCCACACCGACCATCGCTTCGCGCCTGCAGCGCCGCTTCATCGTCATGAGCGGCGATCAGAAACTGATTGCACACCTGCAAGACGAGCTGCCGGGAGGGTGGGAGATGACGGCGACCGTGAGTCTCGACGACCTCGGCGGCTTCCAGGATATCCTGCAATATCGATTCATCCTGCTCGATCTCGACGCGGCCGGTGTCTTCGATCCGCTCGACGTCATCCGCCAGGTCCGGATGGAGCTGATGCTCAATATCGCGATCATCTGCTTCGGCGGCGCGTCCGATGTGCGCGACGAAGCGAGACTGGCCCGCGCCGACCGCTTTTTCGAACGCGCGGAGATCGTCGAGAAGATGAAACTGTTTTGCGGGCAGTACGGCTGGGGTGGCGAGTAACGCAGGCTTGGCGCTGATGACAGGCGGGCTGCACGCCGTCAGCGGATTACCTGTTCAATTTTCGACGATGCCCAGCTTCGTGTAGATCGGCCGCATGTGTTCTCTGAGCAGCGGCAGCTTGCGCCACAGCGTGCCGGCGCCGATAACGGCGCACAGTCCGCCGATGGCGAGCGTGTGGGTGGCGCCGATCCAGGACGCCAGGGCGCCGGCGGCGAGGCTGCCGAGCGGTTGCATGCCGAGGAAAGCCACCACGAAAAAGCTCATGACCCGGCCGCGCTTGTTGTCCTCGACGATGGTCTGCAGGATCTGGTTGGTCGAGTTCGCCATCACGATGATGCCAAATCCGGTCACCGTGATCAGAAGCATGGACAGCGGCAGCAGCCGCGAATAGGCAAACCCGATCATGGCCACGCCGGCGAGCGCCGAGGCGATCGCCACCCAGCGCGTGAGTCCCCGCACGCCGGGCCGCGAGGCCAGGTAAACCATGCCGACGATGCCGCCGAAGCCCGCGCCGCCGATCAGGAAACCCAGGGTGTGCGCGCCGCCGGTGAAGATCTCGGTCGCGAAGATCGGCATCAGCGTCAGGTAGGGCGTCACCATGAAACTGGTGAGCGCCACCACGGGCAGCAGCAGCCGCGCCGGCACCAGGTCCCAGGCATAAGCCGCACCCTCCTTGAAGCTTGCCCAGATGTCGCCTTTGGCCGGCGCCCTGGCCTGGTGCTCGACCGCAATCATGATGAGGCTCGCGATGACGGCGAGCTTGGAGATGCCGTTTGCCAGGAAGCAGAACGCCTCGCTCGAGACGGTGAGCAACAAGCCGGCAATGGTGGGTCCGATCATGCGGCCGCCGTTTTGCATGACGGCATTGAACGCGATCGCGCTCGGCAGGTCCTGCTTGGAAGGCACCATTTCCGCGGTAAAGGAACTGCGGATCGGCGTGTCGAATGCCATCACGATGCCGAGCAGCGCCGCCATCACGACCACATGCCACACTTCGACCAGGCCGGCGTAGGACAGCGCCGCGAGCGCAAGACCCTGGACCATGGCCAGGCCCTGGGTAATGAGCAACAGCTTGCGGCGGTCGACGCGGTCGGCCCAGATGCCGCCGAAAGGCGCGACCACCACAATGGCGATCTGCCCGGCAAAACCGGTGACGCCCAGCAGCCATGCCGACCCGCTCAGGCGATAGACGAGCCAGCTCATCGCCAGTTGCTGGATCCAGGTGCCGATTACGGACAGCGATTGGCCGAAGAAAAACAGGCGGTAGTTGCGATGGCGGAATGCGCGCAGCGAATGTTTCATGCTTCGCGACTCTTTCAGAGGGGAGCGGGGTCGGCTTGGAAATAATTTTGCATGCCGTTGTTTTTATTATTATTTTTTATCATTCATGCCTCGGCAATCCTGTTGATCCCGCCCCTGCGGGTCACGCGCTGCCGAGCCTGGCGAGCTGATCCCGGACCTGCTCCAGCGTCGAAGAAAACTTGGCGAGCCGCTTCTTCTCCTGGTCGACGACCGGCGGCGGCGCGCGCTCGACGAAGCTGGGATTGGCGAGGCGGGCTTGCGCTTTGCTGATCTCGTTCTCGAGCCGCGCGATTTCCTTGCCGAGGCGCTCGCGTTCGGCGGCGATGTCGATTTCCACCTTGAGCATGAGCTTGAACTCGCCGACGATGGAAACCGGCGCGTCCGCCGCGGGCAGTTCGTGCTCGACGGTCACGCCCGACAGCCGTGCCAGCGCGGTGAGATGGGGCGTAAACGCCGCAAGGCGCGCGGCATCGCCCTGCGCCAGCAACGGCAGTTTCTGCGAAGGCGCGATGTTCATCTCGCTGCGCAGCGTGCGGCAGGCGGTGACGAGTTGCTTGAGGATCCCGATTTCGGCCTCGGCGGCTTCGTCGATGCGTTCGCTCTGCGCGGCGGGATAGCGCTGCAGCATGATCGTGGCTCCGCGTTTGCCCGCGAGCGGCGCGACTTTCTGCCACAGCTCTTCGGTGATGAACGGGATCACCGGATGGGCGAGCCGCAGGGTCGCTTCCAGCACCCGCACCAGCGTGCGGCGCGTGGCGCGCTGCTGGGCATCCGTGCCCTGCTGGAGCTGCACTTTCGCGAGTTCCACGTACCAGTCGCAGTACTCGTCCCACACGAATTCGTAAATGGCGCGGGCGAGCAGATCGAAGCGGTAGTCGGCAAAGTGCTTCTCCACTTCGGCTTCGGTCCGCTGCAGCGTGCTGATGATCCAGCGGTCGGCCGTGGAGAGCTCGACCGGCAGCGACTCATCCGCGCCGCAGTCCTTGTCCGCCGTGTTCATCAGCACGAAGCGCGTGGCGTTCCACAGCTTGTTGCAGAAGTTGCGGTAGCCGTCGCAGCGCGCGAGATCGAACTTGATGTCGCGGCCGGGCGAGGCAAGGCTCGCGAACGTGAAGCGCAGCGCATCGGTGCCGAAAGCCGGGATGCCGCCGGGGAACTCCTTGCGCGTGCGCTTCTCGATCGCCTGCGCCTGGCGCGGGTCCATGAGGCCGGTGGTGCGCTTTTTCACCAGCGCCTCGATGTCGATGCCGTCGATCAGGTCGATCGGGTCGAGCACATTGCCCTTGGACTTCGACATCTTGTGGCCTTCCGCGTCGCGGATCAGGCCATGCACATAGACATCCCTGAAGGGGATCCTGCCGGTGATGTGCTTGGTCATCATCACCATGCGCGCGACCCAGAAGAAAATGATGTCAAAGCCGGTGACCAGCACCGACGAGGGCAGGTAAAGATCGAGCGCGGGATTCGACTTGGCCGGATATTCCGGCGTCCAGTCGAGCGTGGAGAACGGCCACAGCGCCGAGGAGTACCAGGTGTCGAGCACGTCGGGATCGCGAGTGAGCCCGGCTTGCCTGATCGCTTCAATATCTGCGGTGTTCCTGCCAAGCGTATGCTGCGACTGCGGGACCGCAGCGTCGGTGCGCTCGGAATGCGCCACGCTGGATTCCAGGGTTTGGAAACCCTGAATTTTCCGATCGAGGTCTTTGTGAAACAGCCTCTCGGCTTCTTCTTTGTCATGGGCCACATAATATGACCCGTCAGCCGAATACCATGCCGGAATCTGATGACCCCACCACAACTGGCGCGAGATGCACCAGTCCTGGATGTTGGTGAGCCACTGGTTATAGGTATTGACCCAGTTCTCGGGAACGAACTTGATTTCGCCGGAGGTCACGCATTCCAGCCCCTTCTGCGCGATGGATTTGCCGTCGGCGCCGGGTTTGCTCATCGCGACGAACCACTGGTCGGTGAGCATCGGTTCGACCACTTCCCCGGTGCGGCCGCAGCGTGGCACTTTCAGCCGGTACTTCTCGGTTTTTTCCAGCAACCCTTGCGCATCGAGATCGGCGACGATTTGCTTGCGAGCTTCAAAACGGTCCAGGCCACCGTATTTTCCCAGATGCTCTTTACGTACCTGAAAGTCGAGGTAGCCTTTCGCGGACGGCGACAGCATCACCTTTTTCTGCTGCTCGTCAAATACTATTTCGGATTCCCATACTTGGGCGTCTCGGCAGATGGTGCCATCAAGTTCCAGAACAATGATGGCCTCAAGCAGGTGTTTTCGTCCTATCGCATAGTCGTTGAAATCATGCGCGGGCGTGATTTTGACGCAGCCGGTGCCGAACTCGCGGTCGACGTAAGCGTCGGCGATGATCGGGATATGGCGGCCGGTGAGCGGCAATTCGACTTTTCTGCCGATCAGGTGCGTATAGCGCCCGTCTTCCGGGTTCACCGCGACCGCGGTGTCGCCGAGCATGGTCTCGGGACGCGTGGTGGCCACGGTCAGGTGCCCCGAGCCGTCGGCGAGCGGGTAGCGGATATGCCAGAGGAAGCCGTCTTCCTCCTCGCTTTCCACCTCCAGGTCGGACACTGCGGTGAGCAGCCTGGGGTCCCAGTTCACCAGCCGCTTGCCGCGGTAGATGAGGCCTTCGTTGTAGAGCCGGACGAACGTCTCGGTGACGATCTTCGACAGCCCCTGGTCCATGGTGAAGCGCTCGCGCGACCAGTCGCAGGAGGTGCCGAGCCGGCGCATCTGGCGAGTGATGGTGGAGCCGGAGTATTCCTTCCATTCCCACACCTTTCCGACGAACTTCTCGCGGCCGAGAGCGTGGCGCGAAAGGCCTTGCGCTTCCAGCTGGCGCTCGACCACGATCTGGGTGGCGATGCCGGCGTGATCGGTGCCGGGCTGCCACAGCGTGTTGTCACCGCGCATGCGGTGGTAACGGGTGAGCGCATCCATGAGGGTCTGGTTGAAGCCATGCCCCATGTGCAGCGTGCCGGTGACGTTGGGCGGCGGCAGCAGAATGCAGAAACTTCCGGCTTTGGCGGGGTCGAGCCCGGCTTTGAAATAGCCGCTGCTTTCCCAAGCCGGGTACCAGCGCGCCTCGATGGCGGCCGGCTCAAAACTCTTGGCGAGTTCCATGTGTGACGCGGGGGAAGGTGATTCGGGAGAAGGCGGCATTATACCTGACGCGGCAGGGGCTTCGGGCGGCGCCGCGGCTGCGGGCTGGAGCGAAATCTGCAGGTTCCTGAGTTGAGTCTGCAGCGTGTCCTCGATCGAGGCCCGCACCATGTCGCTGATGTTGGACTGGAGATCGAGGGTAATTTTTTGCAGCGCCTGGTCGAGCGCGGCGCCGATATTCGGCATGAAACGCTCCTGCAGCACGCCGGCGATGTGCTGGTCGAGGCCTTTCCTCAGCTTGAGGTAAACCTTGTGTTCCAGGTTCTGCGCCTGCACGCGGGAGACGATTTCGGTACGGGGGGCGGACTGCGCGTTCGCTGGGGCCGATTCCCCATCGGCCGCAGGCGCAGCGCGACCGGCCTGCGACTCGGGGACGACGATTTCAGTCAGCACCGGGATGTCGCTCGCCCCGGCTTCGTTGCCGACGATCACGGTCAGCAGCGGCACGTCGCCAGCGGAGGCCGGCGCCGGGCCGTCCGCGGGCGGCGCCGCGGCCTGGCGGTGGTGGCGCGCAAGCAGCGCATCTGCACGCTTGAGCAGATCGTCGCTGTTCTCATCCCCGGTCGGTTTTTGTGCCATTGGCGCGGCAAGCCTCAACGGACGGGGGTTTCGGAAAGGCCTTGAGATGGCGGTTGCGGCGCCGTTGCCATCATGTCAGCCCGTTATCCCGCCCGGGGACCTGTTTTCGACAGGTCGTGGGTGCGGATTTCGTAGCCGCGGTCGCGGTAGAACTTGAAGCGCGCGCGCGCGTCCCTGCGGTCGTCGTCGTCGCGGCTCACGATTTCAATCAGCCGCTGGAAACGGCTGAAAAATGGCGGCCATTCCGCGCGCAGATTGAGCAGCAACTGATCGTGCAACGGATCGCCGCCGTCATGATCGACGATGACCGGTGTTGCCGCCGCCAGCGGATCGCCGGGAAAGCAGTGCGGAATGAAGCTGATCGCAGGCGTGGTCCACAGCAGGCGGTCGATGTGCTGCGCGCTTTGCGCATCGGGACAGAACACCAGCACGCGCAGACCGTGATCGACGGCCTTGGCCGCGAGCCGGCACGCGGTCCCGAGCTTGTCGTCTACGTGCGTATAGAAATCGATCTGTGTCATGCTCTGAATTCAACACCTTCACCGCAAAGACGCCAAGTCGCAAAGCTGCGCAAAGAGTTTCCGTTTCAAAGTGTGCTTTTCTTTGCGTGTCCTTGTCCGCTTTGCGCCTCTGCGGTTCATTGGGTTTATTTTCGTCCAGCGCGGTTGACCAGGAACTGCGCGAGCAGCGGCACCGGCCGCCCGGTTGCGCCCTTGTCCTTGCCCGATTTCCAGGCAGTGCCGGCGATGTCGAGGTGCGCCCATTTGAATTTCTTGGTAAAGCGCGCGAGGAAGCATGCTGCGGTTATGCTGCCGGCCGGCCGGCCGCCGATGTTGGCAAAATCCGCGAAGTTGCTCTTGAGCTGTTCCTGATAGTCATCCCACAACGGCATGTGCCACGCCCGGTCGCAGGCGGCATCGCCCGCGGCAAGCAGTTCCCTGGCGAGCGCGTCGTCGTTGGCGAACAATCCGCTCGCGACGTTGCCCAGCGCAATCACGCATGCCCCGGTGAGCGTCGCGATGTCCACCACGGCTGCAGGGTTGAAGCGCTCGGCATAGGTCAGCGCGTCGCACAGGATGAGCCGCCCCTCGGCATCGGTATTGAGAATCTCGATAGTCTGTCCCGACATGCTGGTGACGATATCGCCGGGCTTGGTGGCGCGGCCGCCGGGCATGTTTTCCGTGGTCGGGATGATGCCGACCACGTTCAGCGGCAGTTTCATTTCAGCGGCCGCTTTCAGCGCGCCGAGCACGCTCGCCGCGCCGCACATGTCGAATTTCATCTCGTCCATTTCCGGGGCGGGCTTGAGCGAAATGCCGCCGGTATCGAACGTGACGCCCTTGCCGACCAGGGCGACGGGTTGGTGCGATTTCGCGGCACCGCGATATTCGAGCGTGATCAGTTTCGGGGGCTGCACGCTGCCGCGCGCGACCGACAGCAAAGCGCCCATGCCGAGTTTTTCCATGTCCTCGCGCTCGAGCACCTGGATTTTCATGCGATAACGCCTGGCGAGCTCGCGCGCCTGCTCGGCGAGATAACTCGGCGTGCAGACATTGGCCGGCAGGTTGCCCAGATCCTTGGCCAGCCCGACGCCATGGGCAGTCGCCAGCCCCTGCTCGAGTCCGCGCTCGGCGAGCCGTTGCGCGGTCTTGTCGCCGATGGCCAGCACCAGCCGGCGCAGCGCCGGCTCCGGCGCCTCCCTTTTGCTCTTCATCTGGTCGAAACGATAGGCCGTTTCACGCGCCACCGCGGCGGCGTGCATGATGCGCCACGCCACGTTGCGTTTGTCCACGGTGAGCGACGTGAGATGCAGCTCGGCGTCTTTGGCGCCCGTCGCGGCAAGGGCCTTCACTGCGGCCGCAATGGCGTCGCGATACTGCTTGTCGCGAAACCCGGCTTCGCGCCCCAGGCCGACCAGCAGCACGCGTTCGCACGCAAGGTGCGGTACATTGTGCAAAACGAGCGTCGAGCCCGCCTTGCCTTCCATGTCGCCGCCACGAACGATGTTGCTGAGATATCCCTTCGCGGCGCGGTCGAGTGCCGCGGCCGCCGCACTCAATTTGCGCGACTCGAAAACCCCGACTACCGCGCAGCCGCCTTTGCGGCTCTCCGGCAAGCCGCTTTTTATGCTAAATTCCACTGTGATCTCCCGCGCTGAAATTATTTGCTAGCTTGCTGATTATCGGTGCATTCTTCGCCAAAAGTAAAGCGTCTGAATGATCTTTCGTAAAGCCCTGTTGCGCGAATTCACGACCGCGGCGGTCGCCACCTTCCTCGTGCTGCTGGGCATCACGCTCACCACGCAGCTGGTGCGCGTGCTGGGGGAGGCGGCGGAAGGTGCCATTACCTCCAGCGGTGCGGTTGCCCTGATCGGACTCACGCTGGTGAGTTATCTGCCGGTGCTGCTGTCGCTCACGCTGTTCATCGCGGTGCTGATGACACTGACGCGCAGCTACCGCGACAACGAAATGGTGGTGTGGTTTTCATGCGGCATGAGCCTCACCGGCTGGGTCCGCCCGGTGCTGATCTTCGCGTTGCCGCTGGTGTTCACCATTGCGCTGCTTTCCCTGGGGCTCACGCCCTGGGCGGTGGGCAAGGCCGAGGAATTGCGGCACCTGATGGAAAGCCGCGACGACGTGTCGGCCGTGTTGCCCGGCGTGTTCCGCGAATCGCACCAGGCCGAGCGCGTGTACTTCGTCGAGGAAGTTTCGGGCAAGGAAAACCTCGTGGCCAACGTCTTTGTCAGTTCGACACAGAACCAGAAGATGGGGGTGATGGTGGCGCGCCGCGGTTTTCAGGAAACGATGCCGAACGGCGACCGCTTTCTGGTGCTGCTCAACGGCCGGCGCTACGAGGGCAAGCCCGGCTCGGTGGAATACAAGATTTTCGAGTTCGACCGCTATGCGATGCGGGTCGAGACCAGCGAGGCGAGCGGGCGGCCCGGCACCACCAAGACCGCGAGCACGGCCGAGCTGCGTGCGCGACCGTACGCCGCTCAACCAGGCAGAACTATCGTGGCGCATCGGCTTGCCGCTCTCGGCGCTGATCCTGTCGCTGATCGCCGTCCCGCTGTCCTTTGTCAATCCCCGCGCCGGGCGCTCGATGAATCTGGCGCTGGCGCTGATGGTGTACATGATCTACAGCAATCTGCTTTCCGTCGTTCAGGCATCGATAGCGCGGTCGCAGGTGAGCCTCGCGCTCGGGATATGGGGCGTGCATCTTTCCATGTTTGTGCTGCTGCTGTTGCTGTTTTACCGGCGGCTGATGGTTTTTTCCATTTTCCGGCTGTTCAAATGAAAACGCTGCGGCGTTATCTGGTGAGCGAAATCATCGGCGCGACCGCGCTGGTGTTCCTGGCGCTTCTGATGCTTTTCGCGTTTTTCGACCTGGCCGACCAGATCAGGGATCTGGGCCGCGGCGGCTACCGCTTGCGAAACATCATGGTCCACGTGCTGCTTTCGGTGCCGGATCACATTTACGAACTCTTCCCGATCGCGGCGCTGATCGGGACGCTGTTCGCGCTGGCGCAATTGGTCGCAACTTCCGAATATACGGTGATGCGCACCTCGGGCGTGTCGATCTTTCGCATGTGCGCCGCCCTGATGGGCGCGGGCGTGCTGTTTGCGGTGCTGACCTTCGTATTCGGTGAATTCATCGCGCCGCCTGCGGAGCAACTCGCGCAGCGGCTCCGGTCGCAGGCGATCACCGGCCTGGTGGCGCAGGAATTCCGCTCGGGCCTGTGGATCAAGGATGGCCGGAACTTTGTCAACGTGGCCGAGGTGACGCCGGACTCCAGGCTGAAGGGCGTCAAGGTTTATGAATTCGACGACCAGTACCGCCTGCGCTCGATCAGCCTCGCCAAAAGCGGTGATTACCTGGGCCAGCGCCGCTGGCTGCTCAAGGACGTAACGCGCACGACGTTCGAGGACAGGAAAACGAGCATCAGCACCAGCGCCGAGGAGCGCTGGCAGTCGGCGCTCGATCCCGAGCTGCTCAATGTGCTGCTCGTGCAGCCGGATAAGATGTCGGCGTGGAGCCTGTATACCTACGCGCAGCATCTGAGGGAGAACCGGCAAAAAGCGCTGCAATATGAAATCGCGCTTTGGACCAAGCTGATGTACCCGGTAGCGGTGCTGGTGATGATGCTGCTGGCGTTGCCGTTCGCCTATTCCCAGGGCCGGCAGGGCGGGGTCGGCGCCAAAATCTTCACCGGCATCATGCTTGGGCTCGCGTTTTACTTCCTCAACCAGCTGACAGCCCATCTCGGCCTGCTCAACGACTGGTCGCCCATGTTGAGCGCGACCTTGCCGACTCTGATTTTTCTCAGCCTGGCGATAGGGATGTTGTGGTGGCAGGAGCGGCGCTAGCCGCGCCCGCGGAGCGACGAGACTAGCGCCGTTCAGCGCCGGTGTTCACGATTCGCGTTCCAGCCAGCCGGTCATGGAGAAACTGCCGATCGCGGTCGATCAGCGCCCAGAATAATCCCATGCCGAACAGTGCCAGCCCGGGCAGTGCCAGCGCGTAGCGGTAAATGCAGTGGCGCAGAGACGGCGGCCCGCCGTCGCGCGCGACGAGCCTGAGATGCCAGGTTTTCATCGGCAGCGTCTGGCCGCCGTGCCGCCACTGCCAGACGAAATAGCCGCCGCCCAGCACGAGCAAATACAGCTGCAACAGGGGTCGCGCGAGCGCAGGGTCGAGGTGTCGCGTGAAAATCAGAAACGGCAGCGCGCCGGCGAGCAGCACGGCGACGAGCAGCGGCGTTTCGTAGACGAGACTTAAAAGGCGCCTGGCGATGCTTGCCGCCGGTGCGCGGTGTGCTGCCGCGTTATCGGTTGCCACGCCGGTGAGAACTCGCTACGGCTGGCTTGCGCTTGCGGGGGCGGCGGGTGTCCCAGCGGCGGGGGCAGCGGGCGTTCCAGCGGCGGGGGCAGCGGGTGTCCCGGCGGCGGGCGCCGGTTCAGCCAGATGTTTGCCCAGCGTTTCGTCCTGAGTCGCGAGCGATTGCTGATATTGCTGCCATTGGAGCTTGACCGCCTTGCGTTTCTCCGGCGGCAGTTTCTTGACGGACTTGTAGTTTTCGCGCGCCGCGCGGCGTTGCTCCGGCGTAAGCGCTGCCCATTCTTTCATCCGGGTTTGGAGACGCTGCTGCTGCTTTGGCGTCATTTTCGGGTATTTCTTGGCGATCGCAACCCATTTCTTGCGCCGTGTCGTATCCAGTTTGTCCCACTCCCCCGCCAGGGGAGCGAGGATCTGCTGCTGAACTGGAGTGAGCTCAGTCCAGGCCGGCTTGGCGGGTTTTTTGGGTTCGGATTTGCTCTGCGCGGCGGCGACAGGGTAGGCCAGACATAGCGCGGCAATCAGCGCAATGAGCGTTTTAGCCATGTATCGAAGCCCCTGTCGAGATAGGCATTGATCGGCAGATCATCAGTCAGCAGACCAAGATCGATCTCGGCGATGTCATTTGTCGGCGCTTGAATTTTCCAGTAGGCGGCGCCGGCCAGCCCGATGACCAGGGTGGCGAATGCAATCAGATAACGCGCATCGATACGACGCCCGCCCAAACGCACCCCCGCGTGGCCGGCCCAGGCCCAACCCCATGCCGGTTCGGGTTTGTCCCTGTAATGCGACAGGGCAAACTTGCGCGCGGCGAGCAGGCGCTCGCCGGTCTTCTGGTCGAATTGTTCGGCCCCGTAATCAAGGTGCTGGACGATTTTCTCCGCCAGTTCGTGATCTTGTTGGCTCATAGTTCGATCCCCTGTTTCTTCAGCATCACAGCAAGGGCATGGGTCGCCCGCGAGCAGTGCGTTTTCACACTCCCCTCTGAGCACCCCATGACTTTTGCCGCTTCCGCGACGTCCATTTCCTCCCAATAACGCAGCAGGAAGGCCTGACGTTGACGGGCCGGCAATTTTTCCAATGCTTTCTCAATATAACCAAGGACTTGAGAGCGCTCCAGTTGTTTCGCTGGAGACTCCCCGAAATTGGAGTCGTTTTCGACTTCCAGAGTTTCCAGCGGATCATGATCCTCATCGCCGTCACCGCCGAAAAGCGACGATATCGGCATCGTCCACATCGAACGCACTTTCTGGCGGCGGTAAAAATCGCGTATCGTATTCTGCAGGATGCGCTGGAACAGCAGCGGCAGCTCCGCCAGCGGCCGCGACGAGTATTTTTCGGCGAGCTTCAGCATTGCATCCTGCACGATATCCAGCGCGAGGTGATCATCGCGGACCGCAAACAGCGCCTGCTTGTAAGCGCGGCGTTCTACTTCAGCGAGAAAATCGGAGAGTTCCTTGTAGGTAGCCAGTTGCGTCGCCTTGTCTGTTTTTTGGAGCGCGCGCAGTTACGCTTCCGTCTGCATGCCGCACTGCCAGGTCGCCGGTAAGCATCGTCTTTCCGCGCTAGCAGCGTTTTCGGTGCGATTGAACCGCATCTTAACAAATCGTCGACACGCTGCAAGCAACGCCCGGCGTGAGCGGGCGGGCAGTGTGCCTATCATGCTGTTTACAGGGATATTTTGCTTGACCAAAGAGCTGGCAACCGGTAATGTTTCACGTTTCCCTTTCGAGATATCGAGTGCGGTTATGCAATTGACCGGCGCTGAGATCGTGGTCCGGTGCCTGCAGGAAGAGGGGGTCGAGTATCTGTTCGGCTACCCTGGCGGCGCTGTATTGTTCCTGTACGACGAGTTGTTCAAGCAGAACAAAGTCAAGCACATCCTGGTTCGTCATGAACAGGGGGCGGTGCATGCCGCCGACGGCTATGCGCGTTCAACCGACAAAGTCGGCGTGGCGCTGGTGACGTCGGGCCCGGGTGTCACCAATGCCGTGACCGGCATCGCCACCGCCTACATGGACTCTATTCCGCTGGTCATCATCACCGGCCAGGTGCCCACCCACGCCATCGGCCAGGACGCATTCCAGGAATGCGATACCGTCGGCATTACGCGGCCATGCGTCAAGCACAACTTCCTGGTGAAGGACGTGAAGGACATTGCGTCCACCATCAAGAAGGCGTTCTACATTGCCGCGACCGGCCGCCCGGGCCCGGTCGTGGTCGACATTCCGAAAGACATCACCGCTCAGAAGACGGAATTCAGCTACCCCGACCAGGTGCCGATGCGTTCCTACAACCCCGTCGTCAAGGGCCATCCGGGGCAGATCAAGAAAGCGATCCAGGTGTTGCTGTCGGCCAAGCGGCCGATGATCTACACCGGTGGCGGCGTGATTCTGGGCGATGCTTCGCAGCAGCTCACTCAACTGGTGCGCATGCTGGATTTTCCGTGCACCAACACGCTGATGGGGCTGGGCGGCTATCCGGCGACCGACCCGAAATTCGTCGGCATGCTCGGCATGCACGGCACGTATGAAGCTAACATGGCGATGCAGCACTGCGACGTGCTGCTCGCGATCGGGGCGCGTTTCGACGACCGCGTGATCGGCAACCCCAAGCATTTTTTCCAGGAACAGCGCACGATCATTCATGTCGACATCGACCCCTCGTCGATCTCGAAACGCGTGCGGGTCGACATTCCGGTCGTCGGCAGCGTGCGCGACGTGCTGCAGGAACTCATCAAGCAGCTGCAGGCGGGAAAGGAGAAGCCGGATCAGGCCGCGCTCAAGAACTGGTGGGCGCAGATCCAGCAGTGGCGCGGCCGCGACTGCCTCAAGTACGACCGCTCGAGCGCGATCATCAAGCCCCAGTTCGTGATCGAGAAGCTCTACGCCATCACCAAGGGCGATGCGTTCGTGACCTCGGATGTCGGCCAGCACCAGATGTGGGCCGCGCAGTTCTACAAATTCGACAAGCCGCGGCGCTGGATCAATTCGGGCGGGCTGGGCACGATGGGGGTGGGTCTGCCTTACGCCATGGGCGTGCAGCTTGCGCATCCGAAGGCGGCGGTGGCGTGCGTGACCGGTGAGGCGAGCATCCAGATGTGCATCCAGGAGCTTTCGACCTGCAAGCAGTACCGGCTGCCGATCAAGGTCGTGAGTCTGAACAACAAGTACATGGGCATGGTGCGGCAGTGGCAGGAGTTCTTCCACGGCAACCGCTATGCCGAATCGTACATGGACGCGCTGCCCGATTTCGTGAAGCTCGCCGAGTCCTACGGCCACGTCGGCATGCGCATCGAGAAACCCGCGGATGTCGAGCCGGCGCTGAAGGAGGCGTTCGCGCGCAAGAAAGATCTGGTATTCATGGATTTTGTCACCGACCAGACCGAGAACGTGTTCCCGATGGTGCCCGGCGGCAAGGGGCTGTCCGAAATGATCCTCGTCTGACAACAGGCATGAGACACATCATTTCCGTTTTGCTGGAAAACGAAGCCGGGGCGCTGTCGCGCGTGGCGGGACTGTTCTCGGCGCGCGGCTACAATATCGAGTCGCTCGCCGTGGCGCCGACCGAGGACGCCACCCTGTCGCGCATGACCATCGTGACCAATGGCTCCGACGAGGTGATCGAGCAGATCACCAAGCAGCTCAACAAGCTGATCGATGTCATCAAGGTGGTCGACCTGTCGGAAGGCGAGCACATCGAACGCGAGCTGATGCTCGTCAAGGTGCGCGCGGTCGGCAAGGACCGCGAGGAAATGAAGCGCATGACGGACATTTTCCGCGGCCGCATCATCGACGTCACCGACAGGGACTATACGATCGAGCTGACGGGGCCCGGCTCCAAGCTCGACGCTTTCCTGAAGGCCATCGACCGGGCCGCGATCCTGGAAACCGTGCGCACCGGCGCCTCCGGCATCGGACGTGGCGACCGGGTTTTGAAAGTCTAGTGAGGGGCGAGGGTGAGGATTGGGGGGTAAAAACCCGCAGCAATCCATGCCTCACGCCTCACCGCTCACGCATTTAAACCAGAGGAAAATCATGAAGATATATTACGACAAGGACGCCGACTTATCCCTGATCAAGCGCAAGCACGTGGCCATCATCGGCTACGGCTCGCAGGGCCATGCCCATGCCAACAATCTCAAGGATTCGGGCGTGAAGGTTACCGTGGGACTGCGCAAGGGCGGGGCCTCCTGGAACAAGGCCAAGAAAGCCGGCATCGCGGTGAAAGAAGTGGGCGACGCGGTCAAGGGTGCCGATCTGGTCATGATCCTTTTGCCGGACGAGCACCATGCCGACGTTTACCGCAGCGACATCGAGCCCAACATCAAGAAAGGGGCAACGCTGGCATTTGCCCACGGTTTCAACATCCACTTCCGGCAGATCGAGCCCCGAGCCGACCTCGATGTCATCATGATTGCGCCCAAGGGTCCGGGCCACCTGGTGCGCTCGACCTACACCCAGGGCGGCGGCGTGCCGTCCCTGATCGCGGTCGCGCAGAACCCGGGCAAGAAGGCGCGCGACGTCGCGCTCTCCTACGCTGCGGCGATCGGCGCCGCGCGTGCCGGCGTGATCGAGACCACCTTCCGCGAAGAATGCGAAACCGATCTGTTCGGCGAGCAGGTCGTGTTGTGCGGCGGCCTCACCGCGCTGATCGCAGGCGGGTTTCGAGACCCTGGTGAATGCCGGATATGCGCCCGAGATGGCCTATTTCGAGTGCGTGCACGAGGTCAAGCTCATCGTCGACCTCATTTACGAGGGCGGCATCGCCAACATGCGTTATTCCGTTTCCAACACAGCCGAGTACGGCGATTTCACCCGCGGCCCGCGGATCGTCGACGAGAAGACCCGCGCCGAGATGAGGAAAATCCTGGCCGAAATCCAGACCGGCCAGTTCGCCAAGGAATTCATACTCGAGCACAAGGCAGGCGCGCCCACGCTCAAGGCAATGCGCCGCATCGGGCAGGCGCACCAGGTCGAGGTGATCGGTGCGAAGTTGCGCGACATGATGCCGTGGATCAGGAAGAACCGCCTCGTTGACCAGTCCAAAAACTGATGAGGAGCGAGGCGTGAGGAGTCAGGGGCAGGCACGCGCCCTTTCTCGCCTCTCGCCCCGCACCTCACGCCTCCCCGCGTGAGCAACTATCCCCATCCCATCATCGCCCGCGAAGGCTGGCCGTTTCTGGCGGGCACGCTGGTCGCCGCGCTGGCGGTCAACGGCTGGGCAGGTTTCTGGTGGGCGTCGCCGCTGTGGCTCGTAACGCTCTTCATGGTGCAGTTTTTCCGCGATCCGCCGCGCACAGTGCCGGCGGATCCGAAAGCGGTCCTGTCGCCGGCGGACGGCCGCATCGTCGCCGTCGAGCGCGCCGAAGATCCATACCTCAAGCGCGACGCGCTCAAAATGAGCGTGTTCATGAATGTGTTCAATGCGCATTCGAACCGCAGCCCGGTCGACGGTGAGGTCCGCAATACCTGGTACCATCCCGGCAAGTTCTTTAACGCCGCGTTGTCCAAGGCATCGCTCGAAAACGAACGCAGCGCGCTGTGGATCAGGACGCCGGACGGCAGCGACATCACGTGCGTGCAGGTGGCGGGGCTGATCGCGCGGCGTATCCTGTGTTATGCCAGCACCGGACAGACGCTCGCGCGCGGCCAACGCTACGGCTTCATCCGCTTCGGCTCGCGCGTCGATGTCTATCTGCCGCTTGCCGCCGTGCCGCGCGCGAGCGTGGGAGACAAGGTCTATGCTACCGAGACGGTGCTCGCCGTATTGCCATAAAAGGCACCCGTGCGCTGTTTCGATACGCGTGGACGCGCAACGTGCCGCTGGCCGCAAGATGGACTTATCATTAGACTAGACGCATCCGGAATTGGCGCAAACGAAAGGGTTCGCGGCAAATAACATGTACCAGCCCAGGGAAAGCAAGGTCTTCATCAAGTCGCGTTTTGCGCGGCGCGGCATTTATTGGCTGCCCAACATGCTCACGACCGTGGCCCTGTTTGCGGGTTTCTACGCGATCGTGCAGGCCATGGGCGGTCGGTTCGAGCAGGCGGCGATCGCGATTTTCGTCGCCTTGGTGTTCGACGGACTGGACGGCCGCGTGGCGCGGCTCACTCACACGCAGAGCGCTTTCGGCGTGGAATACGACAGCCTGTCGGACATGGTGTCGTTCGGCGTGGCGCCGGCATTGGTGGTTTATGTGTGGGCGCTCAAGGATTTCGCGGCGATGAAGAGCATCGCCATTCTGGGGCCATGGCTTTCCACCAGGCTCGGCTGGATTGCCGCCTTCATTTACTGCGCGTGCGCGGCACTGCGGCTCGCCCGCTTCAACACCATGCTCGAAGTTGTCGACAAGCGTTTTTTCCAGGGACTGCCGAGCCCCGCTGCCGCATGCCTGGTCACGGGCCTGGTGTGGGCGCTGAACGAGTATCAGGTAAAGGGCGCCGACGTGAGGTGGCTCGCCTGGGGTCTGACGGTATTTGCCGGGCTTTCCATGGTCAGCAATTTCAAATTCTACAGCGGCAAGGATATCAACCTGCGCAAGAGCGTGCCGTTTTCGGCCGTGGTGGCGATCGCCATGAGCATGGTGTTCCTGCTCATGTTTTCCAGCACGCTGCCGGAAATGCTGTTCATCCTGTTTGCGGGTTACGGCCTGTCCGGCTATGTGATCTGGGTGTGGGAAGCCGTGAAGCGCCGGTCGGGGAAGAGGCCGCCCCCCGCAACCGGCAACTAGAGCCGCGCCCGCTGCAGGCCGGCCCGGTTGTTCCGGCCGCTTGCGCGCCATGCAAAAAGCCATTATATTTCCAATCTATGAGTTTCTTGACCCAGGCCACCGCTTTCCTTTTCCTTGCCAGCTTCCTGCTGGCCGGCCTGCTGCTGCGCGGCCGCGCGCACAAATAACTTACCCCACAATTCGTTGTTTCGGCCGGGCGCAGTTGACCGCCCCGGGAGTTGCCCCATGTATGTCCGTCAGCGGCCGCTATCGCGGCCATGACGGGTAGAATCAGGACTGGAGACCATCATGAGCAAGGAAAAACTGATCATATTCGACACCACCATGCGCGACGGCGAGCAGAGCCCGGGGGCGTCGATGACCAAGGAAGAAAAGCTCCGCATCGCGCACCAGCTCGAGCGCATGCGGGTCGACGTCATCGAGGCCGGTTTTCCGGCCGCGAGCGACGGCGATTTCGAGGCGGTGCAGGCGGTGGCGAAAATCGTCAGGGACAGCGCGGTGTGCGGTCTGGCGCGCGCCAACGAGCGCGACATCCGGCGCTGCGGCGAGGCGGTGCGGGCGGCCCGCAATCCCCGCGTGCACACCTTCATCGCGACTTCGCCGATCCACATGGAAAAAAAGCTCCGCATGGAGCCGTCGCAGGTGATCGAGCAGGCGGTCAAGGCGGTGAAATGGGCGCGCGAGTATACCGACAACGTCGAATTCTCGCCGGAGGACGCCGGTCGTTCGGACATCGATTTTCTCTGCCGCATTCTCGAGCAGGTGATCAGGGCCGGCGCCACCACCATCAACGTTCCCGACACCGTCGGCTATACGTTGCCGGACGCCTTCGGCGGCCTGATCCGCACCCTGCGCAACCGCATTCCCGATTCCGACAAGGTGGTGTGGTCGGTGCACTGCCACAACGACCTCGGCCTCGCCGTCGCCAATTCGCTGTCCGCGGTATTGAACGGCGCGCGCCAGGTTGAATGCACCATCAACGGGCTCGGGGAACGCGCCGGCAATGCCGCTCTCGAAGAGATCGTGATGGCGGTGCGCACGCGCCAGGACGTATTCCCGTGCGACACCAACATCGACAGCACGCAGATCGTGGCGGCCTCGAGGCTGGTCTCGGGCATTACCGGTTTTACGGTGCAGCCCAACAAGGCGATCGTCGGCGCCAACGCGTTTGCGCACGAGGCCGGCATCCACCAGGACGGCGTGCTCAAGAGTCGCGATACCTACGAAATCATGAGCGCGCAGGACGTGGGCTGGAACGCCAACAAGCTGGTGCTGGGCAAGCACAGCGGCCGCAATGCGTTCAAGGCGCGGCTCGTCGAACTCGGCATCGAACTGCCGTCGGAAGAGGCGCTCAACGCCGCGTTCAAGCGCTTCAAGGATCTTGCCGACAAGAAGCACGAGATTTTCGACGAGGATCTGCAGGCGCTGATCAGCGAGGAGGCGATCGAACACCTCGAAAACGAGTTCTATAATCTGGTGTCGTTGACCGCGCATTCCGAAACCGGTGAGTCGCCGTATGCGAGGATCGTGATATCCGAGGATGGCGCGGAGAAACCCGCGCAGGCGCAGGGCAGCGGCCCGGTCGATGCCGCATTCAAGGCGATCGAGACCATCGTCAACAGCGGCGCGGAACTGCTGCTCTACTCGGTCAACAACATCACCAGCGGTACCGATTCCCAGGGCGAAGTCACGGTGCGGTTGTCCAAGGCGGGGCGCATCGTCAACGGCCAGGGCGCGGACACCGACATCGTGGTTGCTTCGGCCAAGGCCTATATCAACGCGCTGAACAAGCTGCATTCCAAGCTCGAGCGGCTCAACCCGCAGCTCTAGATGGAATTTGTAAGCGGCTGATTATATTACGATTATTCTGATCGTGACGGGCTTGCTGCGGCCGTTGCTGGCCAGGCTCGGGCCGGGCTGCGACCCGGTTCGAACGCAAGGGCTTTAGATTCTATTTCCCGCTCACGACCAGTCTCATCGTTTTGGCGCCGATCACGCTGATCCTGTGGATTTTCCGGCGTTGGCCGCGGCGCGTTGCCTGGCGGTGCCCGCACGCAGGCGATGGCGCTGAAGAAAAACAGCAGCGACAGCGCGATCTCGA
The DNA here is from genome assembly GCA_963734595.1 of uncultured beta proteobacterium. Classification (GTDB taxonomy): domain Bacteria; phylum Pseudomonadota; class Gammaproteobacteria; order Burkholderiales; family SG8-41; genus CAKKQX01. Next base: position 100,934 of record CAVTHV010000037.1, on the reverse strand, counting down.
TGCGCGCGAGTTGCGCCGGCAGCCCGGAGTCGGAGTAACCGCGCACCACGCCTTCGATGAAATAGGCGAGGATCAGCATCGAGGACCACTGATAGGTATAGAGCCTGCGGCGCAGGACGCCGATGAGCGGCGCGAGCAGCGGCAGCACCTTGAGCGCGAGCCATGAACCGCCGGGACGCAGCGGCGCCAGCCACAGCTCCCAGGCGAGGCACAGCAGGATCAGTGCGATCAGGCTCGCCGCACTCAGGTAATGAAGCCGGCCGGTCATCACGCGGCGCGGCTCTGGTCCGCCATTGCAACGAGCGCCGCGCGCGCCTGCGCGGCGTCGGTGACGGGCGGGTCGAAGTCGAAACGCAGCAACTCGCTGTCAGCGCGCACGTCAAAGCCGTCGCAGTCGATGCCGATCATTTCCGCTTTCTCCGGTCTGCGCTGGTGGTAATGGCGGCAACAGTCGTCGAGGTTGCGCGCATGGTCCTGATTCATCTGGGCGATGATCCCGTTTTCCTGTGCGGCCAGCGTGTTCGCGGGCGGGGCGTAGGCTTCGCGGCTGATCCAGTGTATTTTTCCGAAGCCCGCGACGACGCGCAGCGTGACCGGTTCGATGCGATAGTAGTCGAAGTCGAGTTTGTCATGGTAATCGCGGGCCGCCGGGAAAAAACGCACATAACGCTCCTTGATCCCGTGCGGATTTTCCACGCGGTGCGCCTGGCCCATGAGCGTGACGCGGGCGCCTGCCTGGACGTCCGCGCCCGGTTCGTGGACGAGCAGGCTGACCCGCGGATCGGCGGAGATGTTCTTGGTATGCTCAGCCAGCCGGCTGACGAGGATGACAGGGGCGGCCTGCTGATCGAGAACGTAGGGCACGACGGACCCGAAAGGATAGCCTTCGAGCGCGCGCGAAATCGTCGACAGCACGCCGTGCCGCTGCGCGCGCAGGTGACGGCGTGCCTCCAGTCCGAGGCTCATCGCGCGAGCCGAAGCGCGATTTCGGCCAGCCGGCGCCCGAGGGCGACGCAGAGTTTTTTTTCTTCCGCGGTGATCGGCCGGTCGCTCGCCGCGCCGGCATGATGACTGGGCCCGTAGGGCGTGCCCCCGCTCGTGGTAGTCAGCAGTTCCGGCTCGGAATAGGGCACGCCGACGATCACCATGCCGTGATGCATGAGCGGCAGCATCATCGAAATCAGCGTCGTCTCCTGCCCGCCATGCAGGCTGGCGGTCGACGTGAACACGGCGGCAGGTTTGCCGGCAAGCGTGCCTTTGAGCCACAGCTCGCCGGTCGAATCCCAGAAATACTTGAGCGGCGCCGCCATGTTGCCGAAACGCGTGGGGGAACCCACCGCCAGACCGATACACTCTTGCAGGTCCTTGAGCTCGACGTAGGGCGCGCCGGCATCGGGCAGCGCACTCTCGACCGCCTCGCAGACGGTCGACACTTTGGGCACGGTGCGCACGCGCGCTGCAACGCCTTCCACCTGCTCGACGCCGCGCGCCACGAGCTGCGCCATCTGCTTCACGGCGCCGTAATGGCTGTAGTAGAGGACGAGGATTTCTCTCATGTGGGGCGCTGTGCGGGATTCGTGGGTATTATATAGCGTCGAATTTGCAGCCGGGGCAAAACGTGCCGAGACCCTTTCCACCGCTGGCCGAGTTTGTGCGCATCGTGGGGCGGCAGTTTGACGAAGACCGCTGCATACAGATTGCAGCGAGCCTCACTTTTACGACGCTGCTGTCGATCGTGCCGCTGATCACGGTGGTATTGACGCTGATTTCCGCTTTCCCGGTGTTCGGGCAGATGAGCGAGGCGCTGCAGCGATTCCTGCTGGAGCGCCTGGTGCCGGAATCGGCGGGCGCAATCGTCAATTATGCCGCGCAGTTTGCCGCCAGCGCCGCGAAACTGACCGCGGTCGGCATCGCGTTTCTCGCCGTCACCGCCATCATGCTGTTGACGACGATAGAGCGCGCGTTCAATCAGATCTGGCGCATTTCGCGTCCGCGCTCGATGTTTCAGCGCCTGCTGATTTACTGGGCCCTGCTGACCGTCGGCCCGGTGCTGGTCGGGGCGAGTCTGTCGCTGACTTCATGGCTGGTGACGCTGTCGCTCGGCCTGGTCAGCGATATTCCCGGCGCCGGCGTGGTGCTGCTCAAGACCGTGCCGGTTCTCCTGACCTCGACGGCACTCGCTTTGCTCTACATTGCCATGCCGAACCGCCGTGTCGCCCTGCGGGATGCGTTATTGGGCGGCGTGCTTGCCGGGCTGGCTTTCGAGGCGATGAAACGCGGGTTTGCGTTCTATGTCACGCAATTTCCGACGTATACGCTGGTTTACGGCGCGTTCGCGAGCGTGCCGATCTTCCTGCTGTGGATCTACCTGTCATGGCTGGTGGTGCTGTCCGGGGCAGTGGTGGTGGCGGCGCTGCCGGAGTGGCGCGGGCGTGCCGGCCAATCGCGGCCAGTGCCGGGCAGCGACTTTTTCGATGCCCTTCAAATACTCAAAACACTGTGGCATGCCCACCGCAGTGGCGTGGTGGTCGGGTTGTCCCAGCTGCATGGCGTCGTCAAGGCGCGCGTCGAACGCATCGAGGCCGTCCTCGACAGGATGATCGGCGCGGGCTGGGTCAGTCGCGTGGGGCCCGCCGGCTGGGTGCTCGATCGCAGCCCGGAAGCCATCAAGATCGGGGATATATATCGGATGTTCGTATTCAATGCCGAGGCGCGGAGGCCGACGCTGGATTCGGATCCTGAACTGGAGACGCTGGTGCACGACATTTCGGTGCGGACAGCGGAAAACATGCAGATATCCGTGGAAGAATTGTTCCGCTCTGCTGAGCGCGCGGCAGCGCAACCGGCGGCCGTGCCACCCGTGGCTTCAAATCAGGTAGCTGAAGCGCCAGTCGTGGAAGATCGAAACGAAAATCACGACTAGCGGAGAAACAAGCTGCGTTCGCCGGGGTGTTTTCCGATGCTGTGTCGACGGGGCGCGCGGACACGTTAGCGGCGAAGCCGCCCGTTTGCGGGAAGCGCGCCGTGGCCCCGTCTGCGCTGCCAGGGTCTACCGAAGTTGCGTCGACGCCGCGCGGACGCGCGCCGTAGCCCCGTCTGCGCTGCCGGTGCTACCAATGTACGAGACGCCGGACCGTTACGGGAAGCCGCGCGGGAAGCGCGCCGTAGCCCCGTCTGCGCTGTCGGGGTGTGTTACCGAAGCTGTGCCGACGGCGCGCGCCGGGTATTGCCAGTTGTTATGCCAGGCGCGGACCACCATGGTCGGGTATTCGGCCTTGCCGAGGCTGCCGTTGTAGCGGCCGAGCGCGCGAAACAGGTCGCCGCTTTCGATGTCGAGGTAGTGGCGCAGGATGACGCAGCCGTAGCGCAGGTTGGTGCGCAGGTGGAACAGGTTGTGGCCGCGGCTGCCGATCAGCTTGATCCAGAACGGCATGACCTGCATGTAGCCGCGGGCGCCGGCGCGCGAAACCGCGTACTTGCGGAAATTGCTCTCGACCTGGATCAGGCCGAGCACCAGTTGCGGGTCGAGCCCGGCGCGCTTCGCCTCGTAATGCACCGTGACCAGGAATTCCTCGCGCCTGCGCGCGGTCCGGCATGCGCTTGACGAGTTTTTTCGACATCGCGTTGAGCCACGCCCGCGCCTCGCGCATCGGTGTCGAATGCGAGAAAAGGCACCGCCTGGTCGCTGACGGCGCGATGCAGCGCGGCCTGCACGCTGGCCGACAGCGGCTCGTAGACCTGCGCGCCGGCCAACGCCGGCAGCGGCAGGCCAGCGCCGCCACCAACGGCAGTGCCAGTATCGATGCGATCAGTCTGCGCATACCCTTGATTTTACGAATTCGACCGCGTCTGGCAAGGGCGACGGCCTGTGCGGTTTTGTCGCGCCGGCCCTGATATTCGACCTGGCCCTGCTTTCAAGCCGCGCTCGCCGACGACGATGCGGTGCGGGATGCCGATCAGCTCCATGTCGGCGAACATCACGCCCGGCCGCTCGTCGCGGTCGTCGAGCAGCACGTCGATGCCGGCGGCGGCGAGTTCGGCGTAGAGCTGGTCTGCGGTTTCCCGCACCTGCGCGCTCTTGCCGATGCCGATCGGCACGATGGCGAGCTCGAACGGCGCGATGGCTCGCGGCCAGATGATGCCGCGCTCGTCGTTGTTCTGCTCGATCGCCGCGGCGACGATGCGCGATACGCCGATGCCGTAACAGCCCATCTCCATCAGCTGCGACTTGCCGGCCTCGTCGAGGAAGGTGGCGTTCATCGCGCTCGAATACTTGGTGCGGAGCTGGAAGATGTGGCCGACCTCGATGCCGCGGCAGATCTCGAGCGTGCCCTTGCCGTCGGGGCTGGGGTCGCCGGCGACGACGTTGCGGATGTCGGCGCAAGCGCCGGTTCCGGCAGGTCGCGCCCGAAGTTGACGCCGGTGTAGTGGTGAGCCGTCCTCGTTCGCGCCGCACACGAAATCGGTCATCGGCGCAGAGCGCGCGGTCGGCGATGACGATGCCGCTTGAAGCCGACGGGCCCGAGCGAACCCGGATCGGCGCCGAATGCCGCGCGGATCGCTTCCGCCGACGCAAACGCGACCGGCGTCCTGACCTCGGCCAGTTTTGCCGGCCTTGATTTCGTTCAGCTCATGGTCGCCGCGCAGCAGCAGCAGCACCGGCCGGCCGTCGGCGCCGTCCACCACCAGCGTCTTGACCGTCTTTTGCGCCGGAACTTTCAGGAACGCGCACAGCTCGTCGATGGTCTTGACGCCGGGCGTGTGCACGCGCTCAAGCGTCTGCAGCCGGCGCTGCGCGCGGGGTCGCCGGGGCAACTGCCTCGGCGAGCTCGACGTTGGCGGCGTAATCCGAATCCGGGCAGAACGCGATGGCGTCCTCGCCCGAGTCGGCGAGCACGTGGAACTCGTGCGAGCCGGTGCCGCCGATCGCGCCGGTGTCGGCCGCCACCGCGCGGAACTTCAGGCCGAGGCGCGTGAAGATGCGCGAGTAGGCGTCGTACATTTCGCGATACGTGCTGTTCGAGGCTCGCCTTGTCGGCGTGGAACGAGTAGGCGTCCTTCATCACGAACTCGCGCGCGCGCATCACGCCGAAGCGCGGCCGGATCTCGTCGCGGAACTTGGTCTGGATCTGGTAGAAGTTGAGCGGCAGCTGGCGGTAGCTCTTGATCTCGCGCCGCACGATGTCGGTGATCACTTCCTCGTGCGTCGGGCCGAAGCAGAAATCGCGCTCGTGGCGGTCCTTGATCCTCAGCATCTGCGGGCCGAACTGCTCCCAGCGTCCCGACTCCTGCCACAGCTCGGCCGGCTGCACCGCCGGCATCAGCAGCTCGAGCGCGCCGGCTGCGGTTCATCTCCTCGCGCACGATGGTCTCGACCTTGCGCAGCACGCGCAGGCCCAGCGGCATCCAGGTGTAGAGGCCGCTGCGCGAGCCGCTTGATCAGCCCGGCGCGCAGCATCAGCTTGTGGCTGACGAGCTCGGCTTCGGCCGGGGCTTCCTTGAGGGTGGAGATGAAGAACTGCGAAACGCGCATGACTGTTCCAGATTCGTAAAAACCCTTATTCTACCGAACCTTGGAACTTCTCCCAAAAACTTGACATATGAAACTCTTTGACCAAATGGCGAATCCGCAAGCCGGCGGACGACGACGAAACGGTCTACGTCAGCGAGAAGTTCGGCGTGCGCTCGCTGCACCTCGGCAGCGACACCATCCAGAGTGCGATGCGCATCGCCAAGCCCGTACGATCTGGAGCTTTCGTACACGCGCAGCATGATGGCGTTTCTGCTGTTCAACGACCGGCCCGAGCGCGTGCTGATGATCGGCCTGGGCGGCGGCTCGCTGGCGAAATTCATCTACCACTACCTGCCGCGGGCGCGCACGCAGGTGGTCGAGATCAACCCGCGCGTCGTGGCGGTTGCACGCCAGTTTTTCAACGTGCCGCCGGACGACGAGCGCTTTGCGGTGATCGTAAGCGATGGCGCCGAATACGTGCGCGCGACGGCGACAGCGTCGACGTGCTGATGGTCGACGGCTACGACGCCGAATCGCAGGTCGAGGCGCTTGTCGAGCAAGGCGTTTTACGACGCCTGCCGCGGCGGCTCGGCGCGCGCGGCATGCTGGTCGTCAACCTGTGGGGCGGCGACCGCGAGTTCGATGACACGCTGAAGCGCATCGAGGCCGCTTTCCCTGACGGCACCCTGTGCCTGCCGGCGGAAAGCCCGGGAACATCATCGTGTTCGCCTTCAGGGACCCGGCCCGACAGCCCGCGAATGGAGTCGCCTTGGAGCAGCGGGCGCAGTCGCTGGAGCAGCGCTATCGGCCTCGAGTTTCCGCGCTTTGTCGACGCCCTGCGCAAAATGAACCGTCACGACGAGAACCGGCTGTTTATCTAGACTCCGCCGCGTATTGCCGCGGGCGGCTTTTCTTCCTTCCCGAATTGTGAAAAAATCGGGTCAAGTAACCGACTCAAGGGTGACTCGACATGATCGATCGTGACGGATATCGCCCCAACGTCGGCATCATTCTCTGTAACTGGAAGAACGAGGTTTTCTGGGGCAAGCGGGTCAAGGAGCATTCGTGGCAGTTTCCGCAGGGCGGCATCAAGCCCGGTGAGACCCCGGAGTTCGCGATGTACCGCGAACTGAAGGAGGAAGTGGGGCTCGATCCCAGGCATGTCAAGATCCTGGGCCGCACCCGGAACTGGCTGCGCTACGACGTGCCCGACCACTGGATCCGGCGCGAATGGCGCGGCAACTACCGCGGCCAGAAGCAGATCTGGTTTTTGCTGCGCCTGGTCGGCCGCGATTGCGACGTTTGCCTGCGCGCAAGCGAAAAACCGGAGTTTGATGCCTGGCGCTGGAACGATTACTGGGTGCCGCTGGAGTCAGTGATCGAGTTCAAGCGCGAGGTCTATCAGAAGGCGTTGAACGAACTCGCGCGCTATCTGCACCGCCGCTCCGGGCAGCGGCTGCCTGGAAGCGACCAGAGAGCCGGCTCGGCGCGGCCGATCGCGGATAATTCATTCGTCCGCTCTGACCTGCCGGTGCGCAGCGTCTGCCTCTGCTGCGGTCCCGTTTCACCGTTCTCGCCCGCGCGGCTGGCGGAGACGTTCCGGCCTGATGACCGCTTCCTGCATTGCCGGTGGACTTGTTGTAATCAGGCTGGCAACAGCAAGTAGGGAAGGAACCATGAAGGAAGAACCCATGCTTAGAAACTACACGGCCTTGACTTCCGCCCTGCTCCAGCCGGCTGTCGGCTATGCCCAGCCGACGCATCCGTTGCCGGAGAACGTCACGCTTGACGACCCCGCGCTGCAGGTCCTGACCGACTTTCAGCGCGTGACTGCGATCATCATTCTGGCGGGCGATACGCTGGACGAAGCGCACAGCCGGATGATCAAGCGTGGGGTGAGGCTGCTGCTGGTCGTCGATCAGAACCGCAAGGTAATCGGCTTGATCACGGCCAATGACATTCTCGGCGAAAAACCGATGCAGGTCATCGCCCAGCGCGGCATCCGTCGCGAAGAGCTGCTGGTGCGCGACATCATGACGCCGCAGGACCGGCTGCAAGTGCTCAATCTCGAGGACGTGCGTGCCGCCAAAGTAGGCCACATCGTCGCCACCCTCAAGGCGGCTGGCCGCCAGCACGCAATGGTGGTGGAGATCGATGCCGGCGGGCAGCAGACGGTGCGCGGCATGTTTTCGGCAACCCAGATCGCGCGCCAGCTGGGCGTGACCATACAGACCAGCCAGGTGGCGCGCACTTTTTCCGAAATCGAGGCCACGCTCGCGCGCTGAGCATCGCGCTGTGCGCCAGACTGAAATTGACAGTGCTTCGAGCCCAGGTTTATACTTAGTTCACAGATTAGAGTTAGTCTAATATCTGTAGCATCTCGGCCGGAAAGGCGCAGCCCCCAAGGTCTTTCCGGTCCGCGGTTGTTTTATAATATATTGATTTAAAAGGAGAAAATCATGCAACTCAAAGGATCCAAGACCCACGGCAATCTGAAGGCCGCGTTTGCCGGAGAATCCCAGGCGAACCGGCGCTATCTCTACTTTGCAGCGAAGGCCGACGTGGAAGGCCAGAACGACGTTGCCGCGGTGTTCCGCTCGACGGCGGAAGGCGAAACCGGGCACGCGCATGGCCATCTCGAGTACCTGGAAGCCTGTCGGCGATCCCGCGACCGATCTGCCGATCGGCAGATCCCGCGACAACCTGAAAGCGGCGATCGCGGGCGAGACGCACGAGTACACCGACATGTACCCGGGCATGGCGAAAGCCGCGCGCGACGAAGGCTTCGACGAAATCGCCGACTGGTTCGAAACGCTGGCCAAGGCCGAGCGCTCGCATGCCAACCGCTTCCAGAAGGCGCTGGACGCGCTGGCTGACTGAGCAGCCAGGCGCGAAGGGTGAGGGCGGAAGGCGTGAACGATCCGGCCTTTGCCTCATCGCCTTCATCGCCTCATCCCTCACTCCTCATGCCTCATCCTGACCTATGACCATTCGCGAAGGGAGCCTCGAGGCCCCCACCCGCCATCCGCTCGACTGGAAATCCGCCGATTTCTACGACGAAGCCAGGCTCGACAAGGAGCTGGAACGCGTCTACGAGATCTGCCACGGTTGCCGCCGCTGCGTGAACCTGTGCACGGCGTTTCCGACGTTGTTCGATCTCATCGACGAAAGCAAGACGATGGAGGTCGACGGCGTCGCGAAGCAGGACTACTGGAAAGTGGTCGACCAGTGCTACCTGTGCGACATGTGCTACATGACCAAGTGCCCGTACGTGCCGCCGCACCAGTGGAACGTCGATTTCCCGCACCTGATGCTGCGCGCCAAGGCGGTCAAGTTCAAGAAGGGCGGGGCCGGTTTCCGCGACAGGCTGCTGTCCAGCACCGATGCGATGGGCAGGCTGGCGAGCATTCCGGTGGTGGTGCAGTTCGTCAACGCCGTCAACAAGAACGGCGTGGCCCGCGGCATCATGGACAGCGTGCTCGGCGTGCACAAGGACCGCGTGCTGCCGGATTACGACAGCGCAAAATTCCGCAGCACCGCGCAGCCCAACGCGTCGTTTCCGGCAAAGGACGGGGCAAAAACCCCGGGCAAAGTTGCGATCTTTTCCACCTGCTATGTGAATTACAACGAACCCGGCATCGGCCACGATCTGCTGAAAATCCTCGCGCACAACGAAGTGCCGGCCATCCTCGTGGAAAAGGAGGCCTGCTGCGGCATGCCCAAGCTCGAACTCGGCGACCTCGAGGCCGTGGCGCGCAACAAGGACATCAATATCCCGGTGCTGGCCAGGCTGGCGCGCGAGGGCTACGCGATCATGACGGCGGTGCCGTCCTGCACGCTGATGTTCAAGCAGGAGCTGCCGTTGATGTTCCCGGAAGACGCGGATGTCAAGGCGGTGGCGGAAGCGATGTACGACCCGTTCGAGTATTTTGTATTGCGCAACAAGGACGGGCTGCTCAAGACCGACTTCAGGAAACCGCTGGGCAAGGTTTCATACCATATTCCGTGTCACCTGCGCGTGCAGAACATGGGACAGAAGACGCGCGAGTTGCTGGAAATGATACCCGGCACCAAGGTGACCACCGTCGAGCGCTGCGCCGGCCACGACGGCACCTGGGGCGTGAAAAGTGAATATTTCGAACAGTCGATGAAAATCGGCCGCCCGGTGTTCCGGCAGATGGCAGAAGCGGCTCCCGACTACATCGGCTCCGACTGCGCGATCGCCGGCCGCCACATCCAGCAGGGGATGGGCGAGACGACGGCGCAGAAAGCAGCATCCGATTACCCTGATCCGAATTGCTTACGGACTATGAAAAGCGTGAATGGTAAATCGTAAGTCGTAATCGTATCCTTCTCGAATTTTCGATTCACCATTCACCACGTACGATTCACGGATTTCGATATGCCCCAGATCACCCGCGACAGCCTGATGACGCTCGAAGCCTACGCCAAGGCGCGTCCGGAATTCCGCGCCAAGGTCATCGCGCACAAGAAAAACCGCGTGTTGCACCTCGGCGGCAACGTGACGCTGATGTTCGAGGACGAGCTGACCATCCGCTACCAGGTCCAGGAGATGCTGCGCGCCGAACGGATATTCGAGGCCGAGGGCATCGAGGACGAACTCGGCGCCTACAATCCGCTGGTGCCGGACGGCAGCAACTGGAAGGCAACGATGATGATCGAATATCCCGACCTCGACGAGCGGCGGCAGAAGCTGGAAAAGCTGATCGGTGTAGAGGACAAGGTCTGGGTCAAAGTCGAAGGCCATCAACGCGTCTACGCCATTGCCGATGAGGATCTGGATCGCGAAACTGCCGAAAAGACCTCGGCGGTCCATTTCCTGCGCTTCGAGCTCGATCGCGCGATGGTGGATGCGCTCAAGCGCGGCGCGCCGGTTTCCGCCGGGATCGACCATCCACAATACAACGTCACGGTCGATAGCCTTGATCCGGCGGTGAGGGTTTCGCTGGCGGGGGACCTGGTATAGGCTAAGGCTGGTTTTTATCCGTTTTCCAGGACGGCAACCGCCAAAAACTTGATCTAAAGCAAACGGCGGCCGGGTACGGCAAAATATGCTTGTCGGCACGGGGTCTGGGAGGAGCACGCCACATGATGGAAACCCGGCTATTGGACCGCTTCGAGCAGCGCTTGCGGGAACTCGGGTTGCCGCTCGGTGTGACGCTGTGGAACGGCCAGTCGGTGATGCCGCGGGAGGCGCCGCGCGTCAATGTTACGGTGCGCACCCCGAAAGGCCTCGCTGCGCTCGTCAATCCCAGCATGGGCAAACTTGCCCGGCACTATGTCGAGCAGGACCTTGATCTGGAAGGCGACGCCCGCGAACTGCTGCGCATAGGCGAAGCGCTGATCCCGGTGCCGGTGCCGCTGCACGGCAGGCGTTTCCGCCTGAGTAAATGGACGCCGCATTCACGCCAGTTCGACCGCAAGGCGATCAGCCACCACTACGATGTCAGCGACGATTTTTTCGGCCTGTGGCTCGACCGGCGCCGCGTCTACTCCTGCGCCTATTTCCGGCGTGAGGATGACCCGCTTGATCTCGCGCAGGAGCAGAAACTCGATCACATCTGCCGCAAGCTGCGGTTGCAGCCGCGGAGAACGTTTGCTCGATGTCGGTTGCGGCTGGGGCGCGCTGATCCTGTGGGCGGCGCAGCGTTACAGGGTGCACGCCACCGGCATCACCCTGAGCCGCAATCAGCATGATTATGTCCAGCGGCAGATCCGGGAACGGGGACTCGGGGACCTGTGCTCGGTCAGTCTGCTCGATTATCGCGATGTGCCGGAAGGCGAACCCTTCGACAAGATCGCAAGCGTCGGCATGTTCGAGCATGTCAGCCGGAAAAACCTGCCGCTGTACTTCGCCAAAATATTCCGTCTGCTGAAGCCCGGCGGACTGGTGATGAACCATGGCATCACGCTTAACTCGCTCGAGCAGGAAGAACTCGGCAGCGGTATCGGTGAATTCATCGACGACTACGTGTTTCCCGGCGGAGAGTTGATGCATATATCGCAGGTGGTCGCCGAGATGTCGGCGCAGGGCCTCGAGTGCTGGGACATCGAAAGCCTGCGGCCGCATTACGCCCGGACCCTGTGGCAGTGGGTGGAGCGGCTGGAGGCAAACCATGATGCGGCATCCGCCGAGGTGGGCGAGAAAGCATTCCGCATCTGGCGCGTGTACATGGCGGGGTCGGCGCATGCCTTCGAGCGCGGCTGGATGTCGGTGTTCCAGGTTCTTGCCGGCAGGCCGGATGCCGCAGGCACGTTGGCGTTGCCGCTCACGCGCGAATATATCTATGAAAATTGACGCGGGGCGGCTGTTACCGCTGGTCGTGGCGCTGTTGCTGCCCGTGCCGGCGGCGGCGCAGTCGGAGGGCTGGGATCAAGATTTCGACCAGGAGAAGAAGCCTTGGGTCGAACTCCAGGCGCAAATTCCGCCTTATCCCAAACCGCAGAACTTGATCAAGTTCGAGGCCGGGGCCGCTTCGCCCCACCGGTTTTACATCGATTCCAATTCGATCTCGATGGCAGGCGACGGCACAGTGCGCTACACGCTGGTGATCCGGACTGCGGGGGGGGCAACCAACGTCAGTTTCGAGGGCATGCGCTGCGAGACGCGGGAGCAGAAATACTATGCGACCGGCCGCAGTGACGGCGCATGGACGCGCGCGCGCAAGCCGCAGTGGCGGCATATCGAATATCAGGAGGTCAACCAGTATCACTGGGTGCTGTACAAGGATTTTTTTTGTAATGGCAAGGCACCGGTGAAAAGCGCCAAGGAAGCACTCGACAGGCTGAAGGCTGGTTCCTAGGAGCCAGCCCAGATTTACTCCAGCCGCTGGGCCTATTCCCGAGACCTGCCCCTGTTTCCGAAGGCTGTAACCGCGCGCACCGAGGACTCCTGATCAACAGACCGGATTTGGCTCCGCTAACGCGACGTGGTCGCTTGTTCACCGCACCTGCCTTGCTTCAAATCTAGGACCGGATTGTGGCTCCGACCTAACGCGACCACTGGTCGCATTAGTCTCCACCGCAACCTGGTCTTGCCGCTTTACAGCAAGACCAAGTTGTCCCGGTGGATCAGTTCCGGCTCGTCGACGTAGCCGAGCCTCGCCTCGATCTCGCTCGACGGCGTGCGCAGGATGCGGCGCGTTTCCGACGCGCTGTAGTTGATGAGACCCCGCGCGATCTCGCGCCGCGCTTCATCCAGACAGCTCACCACTTCGCCGCGCTCGAACTCGCCGGAAGCCTCATGAACGCCGATCGGCAGCAGGCTCTTGCCGTCGACGGTAAGCGCTTTGACCGCGCCCGCGTCCAGCACAATCTGGCCGCGTATCTGCAAATGGTCGGCAAGCCACTGCTTGCGTGCCGCGAGCGTTGCGTTTTCGGCCCTGAGCTGGGTGCCCAACGGCTCGCCTCGCGCCAGGCGCAGCAACACGTTGTCCTCATGCCCGGACGCGATCACGGTGTGGGCGCCGCTGCGCGCTGCGCGCTTGGCCGCCAACACCTTGGTCAGCATGCCGCCGAGCGCGATATGACTGCCGACGCCGCCGGCCATCGATTCAAGCCGCGGGTCGCCGGCTTTGGCTTCCGTCACCAGTTTTGCCGCCGCGTCCTTGCGCGGATCCCTGTCGTACAAACCGGCCTGGTCGGTAAGGATGATCAGAACATCAGCTTCGATCAGATTGGTGACGAGCGCGGCGAGGGTGTCGTTGTCGCCGAACCGGATCTCGTCGATCGCCACGGTGTCGTTTTCGTTGATGATGGGGACGACGCCCAGCCCGAGCAGCGTGCGCAGGGTCGAATGCGCATTGAGATAACGCTTGCGGTCGGCAAGGTCCTCGTGCGTGAGCAGGATTTGCGAGGTGATCAGGTTGTGCTTGCGGAAGCAGGATTCGTAGACTTCGATCAGACCCATCTGGCCGACCGCGGCCGCGGCCTGCAGCTCATGCAATGCGTTGGGGCGCCGTTTCCAGCCGAGCCGCTGCATGCCTTCGGCGATGGCGCCGCTCGACACCAGCACGACTTCGTATCCGGAGTGCCTGAGCTGCGCGATCTGTTCCGCCCAGCGCGAAAGCGCGGTGCGATCCAGGCCCTGGCCGCGGTTGGTGACCAGACCGCTGCCGACCTTGACGACCAGTCGTTTGGCGTTTTCTAGGACCGAACCCATTTGAAAGCTTTCAACGCAATGGACGCAACGGTATTTTCTATGAGCTGTGAATGGATGCTGGACGCCACGGTCAGGTTTCTTGTTTGTTGTTCGCTGTTTTTTTTCGAATTTTTATTTCCGTTTCGCCTTCCTCGGCGTCCTTGGCGGCCAGGTTGTTTTCTTCCAGGTATTCCATGATGGCGTAGGTCAACGCCCTGCAGCCGTCGCCGGTGAGTGCCGAAATGATAAAGCTTTTCTGCTTCCAGCCCAAATCCTTGATAAATTTTTTCACGGTCTCGTCCCGCTGTTCCGGTTGCAGCAGGTCGGTCTTGTTCAGCACCAGCCAGCGCGGCTTGCGATAGAGCGCCTCGTCGTATTTCTTGAGCTCCTTGACGATGGCTTTGGCCTCGCGCACGGGATCGCTGCCCTCATCAAGGGGCGCGATGTCGACGAGATGCAGCAATAACCGGGTGCGGGCGAGGTGCCGCAAGAACTGGTGGCCGAGGCCGGCGCCTTCCGCCGCGCCCTCGATCAGCCCGGGAATGTCGGCGACCACGAAACTGCGGCTGACATCGACGCGTACCACGCCAAGATTGGGGTGCAGCGTGGTGAAAGGATAATCCGCGACCTTGGGGCGTGCCGCGGAAATCGCGCGGATCAGCGTCGATTTGCCGGCGTTGGGCATGCCGAGCAGGCCGACGTCGGCCAGCACCTTGAGTTCGAGCTGCAGCTTGCGGCTCTCGCCCGGCTCGCCGGGCGTGAACTGGCGCGGCGCGCGGTTCATGCTGGACTTGAAATGCAGATTGCCCAAGCCTCCCTTGCCGCCCCTGGCAAGCTGCGTCTGCTGCCCATGATGTTCGAGATCGGCGATCACTTCGCCGGTTTCGAGATCGCTGACCACCGTGCCCACCGGCATGCGCAGCACGATGTCGGGCGCCGATTTGCCGTAGCAGTCGGAACCGTGCCCCTTTTCGCCGTTCCTGGCGCGGTGAATGCGCGCGTAGCGGTAATCGATCAGGGTGTTGATATTGCGGTCGGCGATCGCAAAGATGCTGCCGCCGCGCCCGCCGTCGCCGCCGTCCGGACCGCCGCGCGGCACGAACTTCTCGCGTCTGAAACTGGCGGCGCCGTCGCCGCCCTTGCCGGCGTGGACTTCGATGGTTGCTTCGTCGATGAATTTCATGATGATTTAGCCGGGACCGCCGGGGAGAAACAGACCCCTGATCACAAAAGACGCGCCGGGCGCGAAGGGAAAATGGGATATCGCATATGCAAATGGAAACGCGGTGTGCCGGAAGCCTGGCGGCTCAAATAAAAAGGCCCTGCCGTTCCGACAGGGCCTTTTCGCTGAAACATGTCCGCGTCAGGCAGGCTGGACGCTGACCATCTTGTGCTTGAGCGGGCCCTTTTGCGAGAACTCGATCTTGCCCGTGACCTTGGCGAACAGCGTGTGATCCTTGCCGATGCCGACATTCTCGCCGGGATGGACCCGGGTGCCGCGCTGGCGCACGATGATGCTGCCCGCCGGCACGAGTTCGCCGCCGAAACATTTGACGCCCAGCCGCTTGGCTTGTGAATCGCGGCCGTTCCGGGAACTGCCGCCTGCTTTTTTATGTGCCATGTGTCCGCTCCTTAACCTGCGATGCCGAGAATCTCGATCTCGGTATAGTTCTGGCGATGTCCCTGGCTCTTGCGATAGTGCTTGCGACGGCGCATCTTGAAAATGTGCACTTTATCGCCGCGGCCATGCGCCACCACCTTGGCCTGGACCGAAGCCCCGCTCACCAGCGGCGTGCCCAATTTGACTGCACCGCCATCCGTGACCATCAATACCTGATCCAGCACGATCTCGGTCCCGATGTCTGCAGGTATCTGTTCTACTTTAAGTTTTTCGCCGGCGCTCACGCGATACTGCTTGCCGCCGGTTTTTATGACCGCATACATGGATAACTCCGTTGAACCCATTTGGAAAGCCGAACATTCTACAAAAATTATGTCCCGGAGTCAAAGAGAATCGACCGGGGCCGGTTGACGGGAAGGGTTTTGCATCAAAGACTTAGGCGTGGCCCACGATCGCGGCCTCGTTCCGCGGCAAGGCTTCCGCCACTTGCGGCACCTGCCGCGGGCAGGCTAGGCTGGTATGATTCACGGTTTTGTTCAACGTGACTCCCGTGTCAATCGACGCCATTCGCGCATTCATCGCCGCCGACATGCAGGCGGTGGACGAGGTAATCCGCAGCCGCCTGCATTCCGATGTCGTGCTGATCCGCCAAGTTGCCGAATACATTATCGGCGGCGGCGGCAAGCGTCTGCGCCCGGCGCTGGTCATCCTGTCGGCGGGCGCTTTCGGCTACCCGGGCAAACATCATCATGAGCTAGCAGCGGTGGTCGAGTTCATCCACACTGCGACGCTGCTTCATGATGACGTCGTCGACGAGTCCGCGCTGCGGCGCGGACGGCCGACGACGAATTCGCTTTTCGGTAATGCCGCAAGCGTGCTGGTCGGCGACTTCGTCTATTCGCGGGCGTTCCAGATGATGGTGGGGGCCGACAACATGCGCGTGCTGCAGGTGCTCGCCGATGCCACCAATATCATCGCCGAGGGCGAGGTGCTGCAGCTCATGAACTGCCGTAATGCGGATATCGACGAGCGGGGCTATCTGCAGGTCATCCGTTACAAGACCGCCAAGCTGTTTGAAGCCTCGACCCGGCTCGGCGCCATTCTCGGCAATGCCGCCGCGGGGGCCGAGGAGGCGATCGCCACCTACGGCATCCATCTCGGCACGGCATTCCAGCTGATCGATGACGTGCTCGATTATTCCGGCGATCATCTCGTGATCGGCAAGAATGTCGGCGACGACCTCGCCGAAGGCAAGGCGACGCTGCCGTTGATCTATGCCCTCAAACGCGGGACCCCCGCGCAGGCGGCGCTCATCCGCCGCGCAATCGAACAGGGGGGAGGCGAGGAACTGTCCGCGGTGCTGGACGCTATCCGCGATACCGGCGCGCTCGATTACGCGCGCGAGCAGGCGCGCACCGAATCGATTGCCGCAATCGAGGCCTTGGCCTTGCTGCCGAATTCAAAGTACCGCGATTATTTGATACAATTGGCGGACTTCGCGGTGACGCGGAGTTACTGACAGGGGCGCGCGCGACGTGCCCCTGCTGGTTCTTGGGAACCGGAAATCGGGGTGTAGCTCAGCCTGGTAGAGTACTGCGTTCGGGACGCAGGAGTCGGAGGTTCGAATCCTCTCACCCCGACCAATCATTGGTCAGCACTGTCAAATGTAAAAGCCGCGCGCTTTTATTTCCCCGGAGCAATCATGGCCCGCGTTGCCTACGCCGACGAAAACAGCAGCCCGGAAATCAAGGCGCTCGCGGACAGGATCCGCGCCGAGCGCGGCGGGCGGATGCTCAATCTCTACAAAATGCTGCTCAACAGCCCGAGCGTGGCCGCTGGCTGGCTTAATCTGTTTACCGCGATCCGCCAGCAGTGCGAGCTTCCCGGAGACTACCGCGAGCTCGCGATCCTGCGCGTGGCGATCGTCAATGGCGCCGATTACGAATATCGCGCGCATATCCCGTTCGCGCTCAAGGAAGGCGTGACGCAGGCGCAGATCGACGGGCTCAAGGAATGGCAGGCGGCGAAGGTGTATACCGATGCGCAGCGCGCAGTGCTCGCCTACACCGATGCCATGACGCGCGAGATCCATGTCGCCGGCACGGTGTTCGATGCGCTGCGGCCCCACTTTGACCGGCGTCAGCTGGTCGAGCTGACGGCGACGATTGCGGGATACAACCTGGTGTCGCGATTTCTCGAGGCGCTTCAGGTCGACCCGGAAGCCGCACACGCGCAACTCCCAAAAACCTGAAAATAATCACGACTGCACCCTGTTTCCCCGCGCGGCACTCGACGGGCGGCGGCGGTTGCGGCACACTAGAGCATTACCTTTTCACCGGGCGTGACGTTTGGCCAAACTCATTTTTCTCGTGCTGGGAGTGCTGCTCGCCTACTGGATACTCAAGGGCTATCGTAGAAAGATGGACCGCGACCAGCCGCCCCCGGCCCGGGGCGAGGAAACCATGGTGCGGTGCGCGCAGTGCGGCGTACATCTGCCGCGCAGCGAAAGCATCACCACAGGCGGCCAATATTTCTGCAGCACCGAGCATCGGCGCCTGCACCAGGCATCGAGCTGACGTGACCCAGTAATCCGGCCGTCATGCCAGTCGCGTACTCCAACCAGACCGTGCATTGGGCCGCCGAGCCGGTGGCCGCGGGCGCCTACCCGGATTCATTCTGGCGCTCGCTGCTGTTTTTCAACGTCTACCGGCTGATCGTCGCCGCGCTGCTGCTCACAGTCGTCGCGGTCTGGGGCGGCACCGTGCCGTTCGGCTCTCTTCACCTGGTGCTGTTCGTGGGCGCCGCCGGCACCTACGTCCTGTTCAGCCTGGCGTGCTTCGCGCTGATCACGATCCGCTGGCATTTCAACCTCCAGCTCACGCTGCAGATCGCCGCCGATATCGGTTTCATCGTGATTCTGATCTATGCCAGTGGCGGCATTTCCAGCGGGCTGGGACTCCTGCTGCTTACCACGCTGGCCGGCGCTGGACTGATCAGCCGCGGGCGGCTTACGCTGTTTTATGCCGCGCTGGCCAGCATCGCGGTGCTGCTCGAGCATACCTACGAAGTGCTCGCGAACGATGCCGCCATCGCGCAGTTTGTGCAGGCGGGACTGTTATCCGGCGGCTATTTCGCCACGGCGTGGCTGGCGCACACGCTCGCGAAGCATACGCTCGCAAGCGAGCAGCTCGCGGCGCAGCGCGAACTCGACCTTGAGAACATGGCGCAGATCAACCAGCTCGTGATCCGGGATATGCAGGACGGTGTGCTGGTGGTCGACGATCAGGGGATGATCCGCCAGTTCAACGCGCGCGCCGAGCGCATCCTCGGGCTGCCACGCGGGCGGCGCGACGTGGTGCTGACGGATTTCGCGCCGGCGCTGGCCGCGCGGCTGGAGGAATGGCGCAACGATACCGCCGGGCTCGATGTCGCAAACGAGATGGTGCTCAGCCGCGCGCTGAGCGCGCGTTTCCTGCCGGTGGGCAGGAGCCGGCGGGTGGGCGCGGTGATTTTCCTGGAGGACCTGACGCGCATCCAGGCGGAAGCGCGGCAGATGAAGCTCGCTGCCCTTGGGCGCCTCACCGCCAATATCGCGCACGAGGTCAGGAACCCCCTGGGCGCCATCAGCCATGCCGCAGAGCTGCTGCAGGAAGAACCGGCGATCAATGCCACCGCAACGCGGCTGCTGGCGATCATTCATGACAACACCAGGCGGCTCGATCGCATGGTGAACGACGTGTTGCGGCTTAACCGCGGCGATCGGGCCCATCGCGAAAAGTTCAAGCTTGTTGATTACGTAAAAAAATTCGTAGAGCAATTCTGCCAGACTGAAAAGATCGCTCCCCGGATATTCGAGATCGATGCCGGTGCCGATCCCCACGTATTGTTCGATCGCAACCATCTCGACCAGGTGATGTGGAATCTGTGCCGCAATGCGCTGCGCCACTGCCGGAACGAAAAAGCGAGCATCCGCATCGTGATCGGTTTGGAGCGCGGCGGCGATGCTGTAAAATTGGACGTGGTGGACGACGGGCCGGGTGTGCCGGTCGCGGCGCGCAGTCATTTATTCGAACCGTTTTTCACTACTGCCAGCGGCGGTACCGGTCTCGGTTTGTACATCGCACGTGAGGTATGCGAGGCCAACGATGCGACGCTCGATTATGTCGAGACGCCGAGCGGCGCTCAGTTCACCGTATTGTGCCAGGGAGGCTAGTCGTGTCCCAAAGTCAGGTCTTGGTTGTAGACGACGAAGCCGACATCCGGGAACTGCTGGGTATGACCCTGCAGCGGATGGGGCTTGCAACCGATTGCGTGGCGAGCACCAGCGAAGCGTTCGCGCAGTTGCAGAAAAACAGCTATGACCTGTGCCTCACCGACATGCGCCTGCCCGACGGCGACGGCCTGGCGGTGCTCGATTATGTGGCCCAAAACCATCCCAGCATGCCGGTGGCGGTGATCACCGCCCACGGCAGTGCCGAGAACGCCGTGGCGGCGCTCAAGGCCGGGGCTTTCGACTATCTCGCCAAGCCGGTCTCGCTCAATCAGCTGCGCACGCTGGTGCGTTCGGCGCTGAAGCTGCCGCGCCCGAATCAGATGCGCCCTGCCAACGGCGGCCAGGCGGCCGACTCCCCGGCGCTGATCGGGGAATCGCCGTTGATGCAGGCCACGCGGCAGATGATCGACAGGCTCGCGCGCAGCCAGGCGCCGATTTACATCAGCGGCGCATCGGGCAGCGGCAAGGAACTCGCGGCACGGATGATCCATCTCAGGGGGGCGCGGCACGAGGGGCCTTTCGTCGCGGTGAACTGCGGCGCGATACCCGAGAACCTGATGGAGAGCGAGTTCTTCGGGTACAAGAAAGGGGCGTTTACAGGCGCCGCCGCCGATCACGACGGCTTCTTTCGCGCGGCGGACGGCGGCACGCTGTTCCTCGACGAAGTGGCCGACCTGCCGTTGCTGATGCAGGTGAAGCTGTTGCGCGCGATCCAGGAAAAGAAAGTGCGCAAAGTCGGTTCCACCAGCGAGGAGAACGTCGACGTCCGCATCATCAGTGCCACCCACCGCAATCTGGCCGAGGAAGTGAAAAGCGGCGCGTTTCGCCAGGATCTTTATTATCGGCTCAATGTCATCGAGTTGAAGATGCCGAGCCTGCGCGAAATGCCCGAAGATATTCCGCTGCTTGCCGCGGCGATGTTGAAACGGCAGGCGGACGCGGGTAATGCGCCAAGGCTTTCGGTTGCGGCGCTGAAAGCGCTGCAGGCTTATGATTTTCCGGGTAACGTGCGTGAGCTCGAGAACATCCTCGAGCGCGCGCTTGCGCTGACCACGGGGCCGGAGATCAGCGAGGCTGACCTGCAACTGGGGCCGAGCCAGGCGGAGGCGGGCGATGACGGGGCCGATGTGTCCGGGCTGCCGCTGCAGGAGCGGCTCGACGCGGTCGAAAAAAAGGCGATCCTCGAGGCCCTCGAGCAAACGCGTTTCAACCGTACCGCCGCGGCCAAACTGCTGGGCATTACGTTCCGTGCGTTGCGTTACCGCATGGAGCGGCTGGGCATCAACGACGAACTTGATGCGAAGAGCTAGCGCCCGAGGAGGGTGAAGAGGCGTGAAAAGAAAAGGCAACCCTCCCGTCGCCGGCGGGGAACGCCGCGCGAGGGGGGCGGGCCGGGCCGGGGTCACGCATTCGCTGGTGATCACCGATGATGGCCTGGTCAAGGGCGTGCGTTATCTGCCGTCGCCGAATCATGATGAACGGCCGCCCGGCACGCAGATCGAGCTGCTCGTCATCCACAACATCAGCCTGCCGCCGGGCGAGTTCGGCGGTTCCGCAATCATCGAGCTCTTCACCAATCGCCTCGACCCCGCTGCGCACCCGTATTACGCGACGATCGCCGATCGCCGGGTTTCGGCGCATTTCCTGATCCGTCGCGATGGCGAAACGATCCAGTTCGTGCCCTGCGGCAACCGCGCCTGGCATGCCGGCGCGTCGGAGTGGCGCGGCCGCGGCCGCTGCAACGACTTTTCAATTGGGATCGAGCTCGAAGGCAGCGACGAGACGCGATTCGAAGACGCCCAGTACGAGGCGCTTGCAGAACTGATCCTTGCCCTGCGGGCGCGCTACCCCGTCGCCGATATGGTCGGGCACTCGGACATCGCGCCGGGGCGCAAGACGGATCCGGGCCCGCATTTCGACTGGGCGCGGTGTCGCAAAATGCTGGGTACGGCATGAGGCGTGGAATCGCAACCGCATGTTTTTATTGTGAATATCGCTTGATCCCGCACCCGCTGACGTTCTGAGATTTTCTGCATCAGTCTTCATCTGAGGCTGCCACAGCTGAAAATATAGTCTGGCGCCGCCAAGCCCAGTTCGCCCGCCGGTTGTGGGTATTTGTTGGAAGCCTGCAACACGGCGATTTACGGGAATGGATCAGCAGACCCCGATAGCGCCTTTCGCCCGTCCGGAATAGAGCGGAAATTCCTCTGAAAGCTGCCTCGGACTGCCTAAAACACGGGCAGTAAATCCCGGCGTTTCCGGTTGTTACGACGGTCTTTTCGCCGTTCATGGAAACATTTAACAAATTCTTCAAAAAAGCTATTGCGTTCTCAAAATCACACTACTAGAATTAGTCGCAAATACGGTTTGGACCACTACATATAGTGGTCAGGGGTGGGGGACAGCAATACCCTCTTCGGTCTAAAAAAACCTATAACGATCAAGGAGTCATGACATGCAGTTAGCCACCGAAACGGCCCAATCCGTGCCGACCGCGAATTTCACCACCGCAGAGACCAATCTCCAGGAGTCGCTCCACAACCAATACAAGGTGATTCGCCGCAACGGCGCGGTGGTCGGATTTGAGCCCTCCAAAGTCACGATTGCCATGACCAAGGCGTTTATTGCCGTCAATGGCGGCCAGGGCGCGGCCTCCGCGCGCGTGCGCGAACAGGTGATGCAGTTGACCGAGGCCGTGGTCGGCGCGCTGGTGCGCCGCCAGCCTTCCGGCGGCACTTTCCACATCGAGGACATCCAGGACCAGGTCGAACTTGCGCTGATGCGCTCGGGCGAGCACGACGTCGCGCGCGCTTACGTGCTGTATCGCGAAGCGCGCTCGCAAGAACGCGCAAAGCAGCGCGAAGCGCAGAAGGAGCCGGCGCAGCCGGCGGTCAACGTGCTGGAAGGCGGCGTGCTCAGTCCGCTCGATCTGCCGCGCGTGACCGCCCTGGTGCGTGAAGCATGCGAAGGTCTCGGCCGCGAAGTCTCCCCCGAGCCGATTCTGCATGCCATGCAGCGCGATCTCTACGAAGGCGTGCCGATGGACGAAGTGCGCAAGTCGCTGGTGCTGTCGGCGCGCGCGCTGCTCGAACAGGATCCCGGCATACAGCTATGTGACGGCGCGGCTGCTGCTGCATACGCTGCGGCTGGAGACCCTCGGCGAGGAAGTCACGCAAGCCGGCATGCGCACCCGCTATGCCGAGTATCTGCCCGAGTTCATCAGGAAGGGTGTCGAGGCAGAGCTGCTTGACGAGCGTCTTGCGCAATACGACCTGAAGTGCCTGGGCGCGGCGCTGGATGCGCAACGCGACCTCAAGTTCACCTACCTCGGGCTGCAGATTCTCTACGACCGCTATTTCCTGCACATCCACGGCCGGCGCATCGAGCTGCCGCAGATTTTCTTCATGCGCGTGGCGATGGGGCTCGCATTGAACGAGCCCGAAGGCACCCGCGAGGCGCGCGCGATCGAGTTCTACAACGTGCTGTCCAGTTTCGACTTCATGAGCTCGACGCCGACCCTGTTCAATTCCGGCACCCGCCGCTCGCAGCTTGCGAGCTGCTATCTCACGACCGTGGCCGACGACCTCGACGGCATTTACGAGGCGATCAAGGAAAACGCGATGCTGCAGAAATACGCGGGCGGCATCGGCAACGACTGGACGCCGGTGCGCGCGCTGGGCGCCCACATCAAGGGCACCAACGGCAAGTCGCAGGGCGTGGTGCCGTTCCTCAAGGTCGTGAACGACACCGCGGTGGCCGTCAACCAGGGCGGCAAACGCAAGGGCGCGGTGTGTTCCTACCTCGAAACCTGGCACCTCGACATCGAGGAATTCCTCGAGCTGCGCAAGAACACCGGCGACGACCGCCGCCGCACCCACGACATGAACACCGCGAACTGGGTGCCGGACCTGTTCATGAAACGCGTGATGGAGAACGGCGAATGGACGCTGTTTTCGCCCTCCGACGTGCCCGATCTGCACGACAAGTTCGGAAAAGCGTTCGAGACGGCCTATACCGGCTACGAAGCCAAGGCCGCGCGCGGCGAGCTGAAGCTTTACAAGAAACTTCCCGCGGCGCAGCTGTGGCGCAAGATGCTGACCATGCTGTTCGAGACCGGCCATCCGTGGATCACATTCAAGGATCCGTGCAATATCCGGAGCCCCCAGCATCACGTCGGCGTGGTGCACAGCTCCAATCTCTGCACCGAGATCACGCTCAATACCGGTCCCGACGAGATCGCGGTATGCAATCTGGGCTCGGTCAACATGCCGGCGCACCTCGACGTGAATTCCGGCCGGCTCGACATGGACAAGTTGAAGCGCACGATCGGCACCGCGATGCGCATGCTCGACAACGTGATCGATCTCAACTTCTACTCGGTCAACAAGGCGCGCAACTCCAACTTCAAGCATCGCCCGGTGGGCCTCGGCATCATGGGCTTCCAGGACTGCCTGCACATGCTGCGCATTCCCTATGGCTCGCCGATGGCGGTCGAGTTTTCAGACCGCTCGATGGAGAGCGATCGCCTATACCGCGTACTCGGCTTCGACCGATCTTGCCGAGGAGCGCGGGCCGTACTCGACATTCAAGGGGTCGCTGTGGGACCGCGGGATTCTGCCGGTCGACACGCTGAAGATGCTTGCCGACGAGCGCGGCGGCTACGTCGAATGCGACATGTCGTCCACGCTCGACTGGGCGGGGCTGCGGCGGCGCATTGCCGAGGTCGGCATGAGAAACTCCAACTGCCTGGCGATCGCGCCCACCGCGACCATCGCCAATATCACGGGGCTGTCGCAGTGTATCGAGCCGACTTATCAGAACCTGTACGTGAAGTCGAACCTGTCGGGCGAATTCACGGTGGTCAACGAGTTTCTGGTGCGCGATCTCAAGCGGCTCAATCTGTGGGACGAGGTGATGATCGCCGACCTCAAATACTTCGACGGCTCGCTCGCCAAGATCGACCGCATCCCGCAGGAGATCCGCAGCCTTTACGCCACGGCGTTCGAGATCGAGCCCAAGTGGCTGGTCGAGTGCGCGGCGCGGCGCCAGAAATGGGTCGACCAGTCGCAGTCGCTCAACATCTACATGGCGGGCGCCTCCGGCAAGAAGCTCGACGACACTTACAAGCTGGCGTGGCTGCGCGGTCTCAAGACGACTTACTACCTGCGCACCCTCGGCGCGACCTCGGCCGAAAAGTCGACGGGCAAGGCCGGGCAGCTCGAATGCCGTGCCGGCCGACGGCGGGGTAATGGCGGCGAGGGGAAACCGGGCAGCCGAAAGTGTGCTCGATCCTCGATCCGGAATGCGAAGCCTGCCAGTGACGAACATGTTCAACCTGAGAAAGGATCCGCCCGTAGTCGAGGTTTGTCTGATTCCCACCGATAACACCGATAAAGGGAAGCGATTCCTGTCCACCCAAAAAAGCGATAAAGGAGAGTGACGATGCTGCAATTCGAGGAACCCATGACCTCCAGCGCCGGCGGCCGGGCCGGGCTGGCCGCCGGCGCGACGCCGGCAGCGGAACCCGCGGCGCTGGCGGACGCCAGGCTGCGGCGTATTTCAGTCGACGACAAGCGCATCATCAACGGCCAGACCGACGTCAACCAGCTGGTGCCGTTCAAATACAAGTGGGCGTGGGAGAAGTATCTTTCCGCCTGCGCCAATCACTGGATGCCGCAGGAAATCCAGATGAGCCGCGATATCGCCCTGTGGAAAGACCCCAACGGGTTGACGCGAAGACGAGCGCCGCGTCGTCAAGCGCAATCTCGGCTTCTTCGTGACCGCGGATTCGCTGGCGGCCAACAACATCGTGCTCGGCACCTACCGCCACATCACGGCGCCGGAATGCCGCCAGTATCTGCTGCGGCAGGCGTTCGAAGAGGCGATCCACACCCACGCCTATCAGTACATCGTCGAGAGCCTCGGCCTCGACGAGGGCGAGGTTTTCAACGCCTATCACGAGATACCTTCGATCCGCGCCAAGGACGAGTTCCTGATCCCGTTCATCGATACGCTGACCGATCCGACATTCAAGACCGGCACGCCGGAGAGCGACCAGAAGCTCCTGAAAAGCCTGATCGTGTTCGCGTGCATCATGGAGGGGCTGTTCTTCTACGTCGGTTTTGCGCAGATCCTCGCGCTCGGCCGGCAGAACAAGATGACGGGCGCCGCCGAGCAGTATCAGTACATCCTGCGCGACGAGTCGATGCACTGCAATTTCGGGATCGATGTCATCAACCAGATCAAGATGGAGAACCCGCATCTGTGGACCGCGGAATTCCGCGAGGAAATCCGCGGCCTGATGACGAAGGCCGTCGAGCTCGAATACCGCTATGCCGAAGACACCATGCCGCGCGGCGTGCTGGGGCTGAACGCCGGCGATGTTCAAGGAGTATCTGCGCTATATCGCCAACCGCCGCTGCCAGCAGATCGGTCTGGACACGCTGTTCGAAGGCGCGACCAATCCGTTTCCGTGGATGGCGGAAATGATCGATCTCAAGAAGGAGAAAAATTTCTTCGAGACCCGCGTTACGGAATACCAGACGGGCGGAGCGTTGAGTTGGGATTGATAGGCATTGACGGCGGAGGTTTTTGAATCCGTGGACTGGACCAGACTGGGGGAGGTGCGCTGAGTTGGGATTGAGCCTGCTTAACCGTCGTTACCGCAGCCGCAGACCGGGCATGCACACCGTTACCGAATGTCGTGCCGAGGGAAATTACACATTATGGCTGCGCTTTGACGACGGACTTGAGGGCCATGTCTATCTCGGCGACCTGGTGGCGACCAAGATGTTCCGGGCGATCCCCGACGAGGAGAGCTTTTACCGGGTTGCCATCGACCCGGTATCCAACGCGGTGACCTGGGAAGGCGGAATTAACCTTGATCCGGAAGTCCTATACCGTGATCTGGCGAGCAAGGCCGTCGCGGCCTTGCATTGAGAACTGCTGTAACGCCCCGCGCCGGCCTAGCCGCCGGACGTAAAAGCGGGGTGCGCGGTAGTCGGCAGCGTCGGGTGGATCGGCCCGCTTGCTGTGCGGGGGTCGCTGCACTTTGTTTGTGCGGCGCCTTTGGGCGACTTTCTTACGGAGGCGTACATGGCAAAAGCCAAGAAGAGAACAGCAAAGAAGAAAACAGCTAAGAAAAAAGCTGCAAAGAAAAAGAAGGTAGTTGCGAAGAAGAAGGTAGCCAGGAAGAAACCGGCTGCACGCAGGACCGCGTCCCGCAAGACGGCCAAAAAAAAGCCGGCTAAGAAGCCGGCTAAAAAGAAAAAAGCAGTCAACAAAAAGCCTGTTGCCAAGAAAAAGGCGGCGCCCAAACCTGTGCCGGCTCCAACTCAAACTCCGGCACCGATGGCGCCCCGTCCGATTGCGATCCCGGGTGCTTGGCCGTTTCCGATGGGTAACAGGCCGTAAACTTGCATCCTGCCTGCGGTCCGACTGTCTCCGGGGGGAGTCTGGTCGGGAGCCGCGGGCATGGGGTTTAACCGGTCGACAACAGGCCACCAAAGATACCGAATCTTGCCCGGCCGGGCAAGACGATTTCACTCTGGCCGCCATAAATATTAAAAAAATGTTTATAATCAACGGCATGTATTTTTGCCTGTCGCCGGCGCGGCCTTTGCGCCATGGGGCGAATCGGGTATCCGGGCAGGAGGTCCGGGCATGACGGCAATGCCGGCCGCGTTCGCGCAGCCTGAGTGAGGAGGCGCAATGAGAGCGACGTGGGTTCTGGTCTTGATGCTGGGGCTGGCGGCGGCATCAGCGGCGGCAGAACCGGCAGCGACAGAGATCGTCGTCCATTCCGCCAAGGGAGAGTTCGCCGATGTGAAAGATCGTGTCCTGATGGCCATCGAGAATCGCGGCATGGTGCTCAGTAGCACCGCGCATGTCGGCGACATGCTCGAGCGCACGGGCAAGGATCTGGGGCGCAAGCGCCGGATCTACAGCCATGCCGATGTGCTCGAGTTCTGCAATGCGGTGCTTTCGCGCGACACCATGGAAGCCGATCCGCACAACATCGTATTCTGCCCGTATACCATCGCGGTCTACGCGCTGCCGAACGAACCCGGCAAGGTATATCTGTCTTATCGCAAGCCCGCAGCGGGCGGCTCCGCCGCGTCGATCAAGGCGCTGGCGGCGGTCGAGAAACTGCTGGAAGCCATCGTGCGTGAGGCGCGCAACTAGCTGCCGGCAATGGAACGCAAGAGAATCAATGCCAGCAATATCCGCGCGGTCGGTTACGACGCGCGCAGCAGAACGCTGGAGATCGAGTTCAGCGACGGCGGCATTTACCAGTATTCAGGCGTGTCGGAAGAGGTGCATCGCAGGCTGGTCAACGCCCCGTCGCCGGGCAGTTATTTCCGCGACAACATCGAGGAAAATTTTTCCGCCAGGAGGATGCGCTGACCGCGCGCCCGCTTAGCGGCACTCCGCCTCGCCGGCGGGTTGCGCCGGGTGGGGAACGAAGCCGAAGCGCGCAGGCACCTCGCTCGATCTGATCGGCTCGATTCTGACCTGGCCACCACCGAACCTGAGCCACAGCGGCGCCGGGCGCTGTTGCTGAAAAGATTCCATCGCTGCGGCGAGCGCGATGTCGTCGAGCGGATTGCCGTCGAGGCCGGTCAGGCAGGGAATAAGCTGGCCCAGGTCGCGGTCGTGCACGAGCCCGATGCCGTGCTCGGTTTGAAGTAACACCGTGCCCGTTTCGTCGAGCCAACCGCCCTTGACGATGGCAACGGGTTTCCCGGTATGGCATTCCAGCGCAGGCAGCGCGTCGGCGGTCTGAATGATGCGGTAGATGAGCGGCGTGTAATCGAGACTCACGTACACGCGCTGCGGCCCGTTCTGAAAAAACCAGCGGCCTTCGTCGTCATGCCCGTAATTGCGGCCGATGAAGGCATTGATCCCGGGATTGGCGATGAGCTCGCCTTTGATGCGCCAGTCGCCGCGGCGGTCGAGCGACAGCCAGCCGTAGACCGCCGGCACATCGGGCCATTTGGCCATCCCGCGTAGAACGATCTCATCCACGGCTTGCTAACCTCAGGTCGAGGCCGGCGGTCATGCGCCGCTTCCCGCAAACGGGCCTGCGGCTAACGGGTCCGCGGCGCGCCGGCACATCGGGCCATTTGGCCATCCCGCGTAAGACGATCTCGTCCGCAGTTGCTATTTTGGGTGAAGCCCCTTCGTCTGCAGGAGGGGTGTCCACCCAATCACCGGTCACTCTTCTTCGGCATGCGCGGTCTTGGCGTGCTGTACGGCGAGATCCTTCTGCACGTTGGGCGGTACCGGCTCGTAGTGCGAGAGCTCGATCGAGAACGAGCCCTGTCCGGCAGTCACCGATTTCAGCCGCGCCTGATAGTTTTCGAGTTCGGAGAGAGGGGCCAGCGCCTTGATCGTCATGGTGCCGGGCTGCAGCGTATCGGTGCCGTTGATCTGCCCGCGCCGGGAAGAAATATCGCCGGCAATGTCGCCCATGCCGGTTTCAGGGGCGGTGATCTCGATGTTGACGATGGGCTCGAGGATGATGGGCCGCGCCTTGCCGATGGCATCCATGAACGCGCGCTTTCCCGCGGAGATGAATGCCACTTCCTTCGAATCCACCGGATGGTGCTTGCCGTCGTAGACGATCACGCGCACGTCCTGCATCGGGTAGCCGGCGACCGGCCCGGCGTCCAGCACCTGGCGCACGCCCTTTTCCACGGCGGGTATGTACTGCGTGGGGATGGTGCCGCCCTTCACCTGGTCGACGAACTCGAACCCCGCGCCGCGCGGCAACGGCTCCACGCGCAAAAAGACTTCGCCGAACTGGCCGGCACCCCCGGTCTGCTTCTTGTGGCGGTGGTGGCCCTCGGCCTTGGCGGTGATCGTTTCCCGGTAGGGGATGCGCGGCGGCCGGGTCGTGACCTCGGCGTGATACTGGTTCGCCATCTTGTCGAGGATGTAGCGCATGTGCAGGTCGCCCAGCCCGCTGATGATGGTCTGGTTGGTTGTGCTGTGCACGACATGAAAAGTCGGGTCTTCCGCGGCGATCTTGTGCAGGGCATCGGAGATGCGCTGCTCGTCGCCGCGCCGCTGGGGCTCGATCGCGAGGCTGTGCATCGGCGTCGGAAACTCGAGCGGCACCAGGTGGATGTGGTCCTCGTCATGCGAGTCGTGCAGCACGGCATCGAAGTGGATGTCTTCGACTTTTGCCACTGCGCCGATGTCGCCGGGCACCAGCGCATCCGTCTCGACCAGGTCCTTGCCCTGCAGCAGGTAGGGATGGGCGACCTTGAACGGTTTGCGGCCGTCACCGATGAAGAGCTGGGTGTCGCGGCTGATGGTGCCCTGATGCACCCGGAACGTGCCGATTTTGCCGACGAACGGGTCGATGACGACTTTGAACACGTGGGCGAGCACGTGCTTTTGCGGGTCGGGCATGGCATCGAGCGGCTGGGCCGCAGCACCCTCACCCTTAAGGAACTGCGCCGGGTTGCCCTCGGTGGGGTTGGGCATCAACCGCACGAAAATGTCGAGCAGCTCGGCGACGCCCGCGCCGTTGCGCGCCGAGACGAAACAGACCGGTATCAGATGCCCTTCGCGCAACGCTTTCTCGAACGGCTGGTGCAGTTCGGCGGGACTGATTTCGCCCTGCTCGAGATATCTGGCCATCAACGCCTCGTCGACTTCCACCACCTGATCGACCAGCGCCTGGTGCGCTTCCTCGACCGACGAAAAATCCGACTCGCCGGAGGGGTTGAAAAAGCAGTCCACGACGCGCTTGCCTCCGCCTGCCGGCAGGTTGATCGGCAGGCATTCCTTGCCGAACGTCGCCTGTATCCTGGTGAGCAACCCGGGCAGGTCGATATTTTCGGCGTCGATCTTGTTGATGACGATCATTCTGCACAGGCTGCGTTTCGCCGCCCATTGCATCATGCGCGAAGTGATCATCTCGATGCCGTTCTGGGCGTTGATCACCACTGCCGCGGTTTCGACGGCGGGCAGGGCGCCGATGGCGCGGCCGATGAAATCGGGGAGCCCCGGCGTGTCGATCAGATGGACCCGGGTATCGCCGTGGGTCAGATGGACGATGGCGGCGTTGAGCGAGTGCTGGTAGGTCTTTTCCAGCGGATCCGAGTCGCACACCGTGGAGCCTTTCTCGACGCTGCCCATGGCGCCGATGGCGCCGGCTTTGTGCAGCAGGGATTCCACCAGGGTCGTCTTCCCGGCAGCGCCGTGACCAACAAGGGCAATGGTGCGGATGGCTTCGGGAAGGAACTTCGTCACGGCAATTTTCTCCGGTAGGTATCTTGATCCGAGTATAAGTGGCCGGTTGCTACCCTTTCAAGCGAAGGGAAGGCTTCCGGTGAGGCGTATTGCCGCGCGTGGCAGGAAGTCATAGCCCTCGTGAACCTGCAGAACAGCGCGTTCGTCTCCAAAGCAATTCCGGACGGGTGCCCCGTCGTGCGGTGATGCCCAAGGTGCCCGGAGCAGCTTGCCGGGGACGCTGGCGGGTGCAGAAAATACCCCCACGCCCGGTGGGCGATCCTTAAATTGTTCATACTACGTTGATTTTAAACATATTTTACTGAATGGCCGCGTGCGGAACTGAATTCGTACTGCTTTTGTCCAATTTTGCGCCAAAGATTGGCGAAACGGGTTTTTTGTTTTGCATTAAATGACTTACGGCAAATTGTTAAAACATTGACAAAACCACGATAAAACAAGATAATACGTTCTCTTGTGCGCCGCGCCATTTCTATGGTGCGCGTGGTTTCAGGCTCGTTGCAGATCATTGAAAAGTGATTGCCAGCTCCGGCTTGAGCTACTAGAATTAGCCAAAATTTCCTTCCGGCCTACTACCTATGGTGGTTTCCAGCCGATTTTGCAGCAGGACCAAGTTATCGTGACGAGGTAACTTTTTAACGCCGACGCGGGTAGTTCGTTTCGGCAGTTTGAGAAAGGAGGATTTTGCAATGTTGGCAAAATCGATTCCCAACCTGTTTCAGGGACTGAGCCTCGCGGGTTTTACACGGGCAACCCGTGGCGCGGTATCGGTTCTGGTGCTCATGGCCAGCCTGGCGGCATTGGTGCTTATTGTTTATGACCAGTATGGCGCCAATTTTCTGGGTAGTTCTCATTCCCGCGTTCTGTCCCTGGGGGCACTGAAGTCCGGTGCTGCCGAGTCCGACGACACCGTCCGTGCCGGGACGCCGGTCAATGGGGGCTATCTCGCCCTGGCCGAGTTCCTGGCCAAGAGATACAAGGTTTCCCAGGACGTGACGCTCGATCTCGTGAGCACCGCGCATGCCGCCGGCCATCAGATCGGCCTCGATCCCCTGTTGATCATCGCAGTGATCGCGGTCGAATCGCGCTTCAATCCGATTGCCGAGAGCGTGGCCGGTGCCAAGGGCCTGATGCAGATCATTCCCAAGTACCATGCCGATAAATTTCAGGAGTTTGGCGGCGAAAAGGCGGTATTCGATCCTGAAACCAATATTCTGGTCGGCGCGCAGATTCTGAAGGAATACCTCAGCCGCACCGGTAACCTGAGCATGGCTTTGCAGATGTATGCCGGCGCGCTCAGCGACGACCAGGATGGGTACACGACCAAGGTCATGAGCGAGAAACATCGCCTGCAGCAGATCCTGAGCCGGTTCGGCCACACCGTAAGGACCAAATCCGCTTCGGCAGATAAGACCTCCCAGTCCGCGCCTCTTTGAGCGCGGCGCGGGTTGCCGATGCCAAGAATCCGCATTGCCTGGCATGCCGGCGAAGTGATCGCTAACTTGCGTGATACCCCGACGGTAGCAACACTGCTCACAGTCTTGCCGGCCGAGTCCAGAGCCAATACCTGGGGCGACGAAGTTTACTTCAGCCTGCCGGTCACCGCCGGGCTGGAGTCCGACGCCCGGCAGGTGGTCGACGCCGGTACGGTCTGTTTCTGGGTGGATGGCGATTCGCTGGCGTTGCCGTTCGGGCCGACCCCCATATCGAAAGGGAACGAGTGCCGTCTGGCCAGCAAATGCAATGTGCTGGGCCGGATCGAAGGCGATCCCCGCGCCCTGAAGACCGTGCGCGACGGCGACGCAATCCGGGTCGAGCTGGTGGGCAATTAACGCTTTCTCCACGCAGTTCTTTCAAAGCCCGTGGGCGCCAGTCATCAGGCGCGTGGACACCGGATGCTT
Organism: uncultured beta proteobacterium; assembly: GCA_963734595.1. Lineage (GTDB taxonomy): Bacteria > Pseudomonadota > Gammaproteobacteria > Burkholderiales > SG8-41 > CAKKQX01. The sequence goes on along the minus strand of CAVTHV010000037.1, from coordinate 68,201 downwards.
TCCTTTCCGTCGTGAAAGTCCGTTGCGCGGGGCCACACTGCATCCCGAAAATCCGCGGCAAGCCCGGCGGTATAATTCCCCCACGGCAGTCATTCATCGAAATCTGCAAGGAGCGCGACATGGCGGAACAGGGCCTTCCCAAGGATATGTTCGAATTCATGCAGAAGATGTGGAACCCGATGGCGTTTCCGATTCCCGGCATGGTGGTGCCGACCGTCGATATCGGGGAAATCGAAAAGAAGATCTCCGAGCTGAAGACGGTCGAAACCTGGCTCACCATGAACGTCGGCTTCGTGCAGATGACGATCAAAACGCTGGAAATGCAGAAGGCCGCGCTGGAAAGTTTCCAGGCGGCCTCCGGAAAACCCGGGGACAAGCCCGCGGGCTAGCAGCGTCAGGGTTTCAAGCCCGCGGGTCGAGCGTCCTCGGATCGAAATACGGCTTGTCGCCCCGCACTTGCGTGCGGTGCATGAGCCGCCGCGAATCGGGATCGAATGCATCCCGCCGGTGCATTGGAAAGTTGTGGCTGCGGCTGACCCTCGCCAGCTCGGGTCAGCCTCCGCCGCAACCGCTGCGCTCCACGCGCCTGCTCAGGCGCGCGGGTCGAGCGTCCTCGGATCGAAATACGGCTTGTCGCCCCGCACTTGCGTGCGGTGCATGAGCCGCCGCGAATCGGGATCGAATGCATCCCGCCGGTGCATCGCGCAGCGGTTGTCCCACATCACCAGGTCGCCCACTTTCCATTTCTGGTACCACTCGAAACGCGGCTGGGTGGCGTGCGCCCATAGCTGGTCCAGCAGGTCTTCGCTTTCGTCGAGCGGCAGGCCGATCACATAGGCATTGTGCCGGCGCCCCAGGAACAGGCAGTTGCGGTGCGTTTTGGGATGGGTGCGCACCAGCGGGTGGATCGCGCCCGGCGCGTCGCGCGGGTCGGCGACGTCGGTGAACCCCTTGCGCAGCTCGCCCGCGCTGTTGCGGCTCGAGTCATGCCGGCAGAAGCGCCCGAGGATCTCGCGGCGCAGGCCCGCGGGGAGCGTCTCGTAGGCCTCGTACATGTTGGAGAAGCCGGTGTTCCCGCCTTCCGGCGGCACTTCGAGCGAATAGAGCAGGCTGCCGATCGGGCAGTTCTCGTTGTACGACATGTCCGTGTGCCATACGGCTTCGTAGTGGCCCAGATTGCCGATCGGCTTGCCGTTGACCTTGATGTTCGACATCACGGTGATTTCGGGAAACGGATCCTCCACTTCGTGCCCGGCGTGGACCGGCGCCCGGTCGAGATCGCCGAACATGCGGCCGAACGCGAGCAGCGCCGGATCGTCCAGCTGCTGGCCGCGGAAGCGCAGCACCAGGTGGGTATGCCAGGCATCTTCGATCTGCCTGAAGGTCTCCGCCGCAATCGGTTTTGACAGGTCGACACCCACCACGTCCGCACCGAGCGCGGCGCCGGTGGGAACGACGGTGATATCGATTTTCTGGGGAATGTCCACTTGTGTTCCTCCTCGCAACAGATGGAACGCATGCTACTGCGGAAACACGGCCCCTTCAAGGCGGTGCCCATATTACGGACAAGCGCAGCCTGTTTGAAGGCCGTCCCGTGCGCGACGCCACCGTCCGGCGCATAATGGAAACGGCATATCTGTTTGGGAATGTGATCATGGCGACCACCACCCGCAAGACCGCTTACTACAGCACGTAGACCACCAACCGCGCTGGCCAGGCCGCGCGCTGAAGCGTATCCCGGAGCTCAACCCCACCACGCAGAGTCGAGGACTTAATGGAAACAGAGAAGATCAAGGTGCGCGTAACCGAAACCAGGCAGACCATGGACGTTGTGGTTTTCAACAAGCGGGCCGACCGGATCGAGGTGGTGCTCGGTGAAGGGATCCACAGCGTCAAGTGCGAGCTGACGCCGACCCGAAACGGTCTGGCCTACGCCGGGAGCGTGATGGGGCGGGAGATCGTCTACGAGCGCAGCCGCGAGCAGGTCCAGGCGGATATCGACAGGCTCAATCCGGCATTGCGGCAATCCAGCAGGCGGCGTTGACTGCCCCGCTCAGGTTAGGTTGGTAAGATCAAAAGCTGAGACACGAAGGACACAAAGGACACGAAGGAAGAACACCAAGCAAAATACGTTGTTTTTATTATATTTCCCGTCGTGTCTTTCGTGTCAACGCTTTTTAACCGCCGATTTTGTTTCGTAGCAATCCCAGCCCCTCGATCTCGGTCTCCATCACGTCGCCCGCTTTCATGAACTCCGGCGGCGTGCGCGCATGGCCGACGCCGGCCGGCGTGCCGGTGAGGATGATGTCGCCCGGCTCGAGCGTGAGTCCGGCCGACAGTTCGGCGATGATGCGCGGGATCTTGAAGTACAGGTAGCTGGTATTCGAGTCCTGCTTGGTCACGCCGTTGACGCGGCAGGTGATGTGCAGGTTTCCCGGGTCCTTCACTTCGTCGGCGGTCGCGATCCACGGGCCCATCGGACAGTGTCCGTCCAGACTTTTCCCCTTGAACCACTGCTGGCCGTGCTGGCGCTGCACTTCGCGCGCCGACACGTCGTTGGCCACGGTGTAGCCGAAGATGTGCTTCATCGCATCGGCTTCGGCGATGTTGATGCCGGCTTTGCCGATGACGACCGCGAGTTCCACTTCCCAGTCGAGTTTTTCGGTGACGCCGGCATGGGCCGGCACGTCGGAGTAGGGGCCGTTCACCGTAGTCGGCGCCTTGGTGAAAAACGCCGGATGCGCCGGCATTTCCTGCACGTGCGGCCGCGCCTTGGCGCCCTCGGCGAAGTGATCGAGGTAATTCCAGCCGACGCAGAACACATTCTTGCGCGGGCGCGCAATCGGCGCGTGCAGCACGACCTTGTTCTGCGCGTGGTGGCCGGTCTTGATGCCCGCAACCGCTTTTTTCACGGCGGCAAGTCCGGCGCGGCCCGAGGCGATCAGGGCGATCATGTCGTCCGCCGCGAACGGCAGTTTCACGCGCGCTTTTTTCGCCGCGCGCGCGAGATCGATGATGCTGCCATCCTTGGCGATGACGCCGATTTGTGCCGGCTTGCGTTTGGATTCGGAATAAGTGACGAGTCGCATTGGATTATCCTTTTGTTTATAAACCGTAGATTAAATACGAATCAAAAAAGCTTAAGCCACAGAGGACACAGAGAGCACAGAGGAAAAAAGACAAAATACGAAACAGGTCGAATTTTTTGTGGTGATATTTTGATTTTCTCTGTGCTCTCTGTGTCCTCTGTGGCTATCAGGTTCTGGTTTTGAAGTTTATCTTGAATCTCTCCGTGGCTCGAACCAGCTCCGCGCAGATGCCCGGCTCCCACGCCGAGTGGCCGGCGTCGGGCACGATGATGTACTCGGCTTCGGGCCAGGCGCGGTGCACGTCGTCGGCGCTGACGATGGGGCACACCGCGTCGTAGCGTCCCTGCACGATCACGCCCGGAATGCCGCGGATGCGGCCGATATTCGCCAGCAGCGAATTGTCCGGCATGAAAATATCGTGGCTGAAGTAATGCGCTTCGATGCGGGCGAGACCCAGCGCCACCACGTCGCCGGCGAAATAGGCCACGGTCTCCGGGTTCGGCAGCAGCGTCGAGCACGAGCCTTCGTAGATGCTCCATGCGCGCGCCGCCGGCATGTGCACGTCCGGGTCGGGATCGGTCAGGCGCTTGTGATACGCCGCGAGCAGGTCGCCGCGCTCGCTTTCGGGAATGGCGCCGGCGAACGCATGCCACGCTTCCGGGAACAGGTTGCGCAGGCCGTACAGGAACCAGTCGATCTCGCTTTTGCGGCACAGGAAAATGCCGCGCAGGATGAGGCCGGTGCAGCGCTCCGGGATGGGCTTCGCTGTAGGCGAGCGCGAGCGTGCTGCCCCACGAGCCGCCGAACACCAGCCAGCGTTCGATGCCGAGATGCGTGCGCAGCGTCTCGATGTCGGCGACGAGATGCGGCGTGGTGTTGTCGCGCAATTCGCCCAGGGGCGTGGAGCGCCCGGCGCCGCGCTGGTCGAAAATCACGATGCGGTAATGCGCGGGATCGAAGAAGCGCCGGTGTCCCGGCGCGGCGCCGGCGCCGGGACCGCCGTGGAGAAACAGCACCGGCGTCCCGCGCGGATTACCCGACTGCTCCCAGTACATGCGGTGCACGCCGTCGAGATCGAGCATGCCGGCGTCGTAGGGTTCGATTTCCGGATAAAGCCCGGCGCGGATTGTCGGGGAGATGTCAGCCATTCGTGTATGCCAATGCGCAAGCAGGCGAGACCATAGCACAAAGGCCGTGGCCGATGAAATCCGCGGCCGCCGCATCGGCCGTGTCCGGTAACGGCGGCGCGATCCCGCGCGCCGCGCCTGAACGCATTGATTCTATTGGATTAGCAGCCGCGGCATAGCGGCCGTCCGGAAGACCGCGGCTGTGCCCGATGTGCGCCGGCAGCGTCAGGGGGCGCCAGAGCCTGTGCGGTATAATTGTCATTCTTTTTCCCCGGTTTTCACATGGATGAGCAACTGCGCAAAGCTGCGCTCGAGTACCACAGCACGCCGACGCCCGGCAAGATTTCAATCGCCCCGACCAAGGAACTGATCACCCAGCGCGATCTCGGGCTGGCCTACACGCCCGGGGTGGCGGCCGTCTGCGAGGCGATCGTCGCCGACCCCGCCGAGGCCCGCAATCTCACTGCGCGCGGCAACCTGGTCGCGGTGATCACCAATGGCACCGCGGTGCTGGGGCTCGGTGCAATCGGTCCGCTCGCGGCCAAGCCGGTGATGGAAGGCAAGGCCGTGCTGTTCAAGAAGTTCGCCGGCATCGACGTCTTCGATATCGAAATCGACGAGCGCGATCCCGACAAGCTGGTCGACATCATCGCCAGCCTCGAGCCCACTTTCGGCGGCATCAATCTCGAGGACATCAAGGCGCCCGAATGCTTCATCGTCGAGAGGAAGTTACGAGCGCGCTGCAAGATCCCCGTGTTCCATGACGATCAGCACGGCACCGCGATCACGGTCGGCGCGGCCTTCATCAGCGGGCTCAAAGTCGTCGGCAAGGAGATCGGCAAGGTGAAGCTGGTGGTCTCCGGCGCGGGCGCCGCGGCGCTGGCCTGCCTCGACCTGCTCGTCAAAATGGGCCTTGCCAGAGAGAACATCGTCGTCACCGACATCAAGGGCGTGGTCTACAAGGGTCGCAAGGAGGAGATGGACCCGGACAAGGAGCAGTACGCGATCGAAACCAAGGCGCGCACGCTGGCGGAAGTAATCGATGGCGCCGACGTCTTTCTCGGACTGTCGGCGGGCGGCGTGCTGAAGCCCGAGATGGTCAAGAAAATGGCCGACAAGCCGCTGATCCTCGCGCTGGCCAATCCCGAACCGGAAATTCATCCTGCACTGGCGAAAGAGGCAAGGCCGGACGCGGTGATCGCCACCGGCCGCTCGGATTATCCGAACCAGGTCAACAACGTGCTGTGCTTTCCGTTCGTGTTCCGCGGCGCGCTCGATGTCGGCGCCACCACCATCACGACCGAGATGGAACTCGCGGCGGTAAAAGCGATCGCCGAGCTCGCGCAGGCCGAGCAGTCGGACATCGTGGCCATGGCCTACGGCGAGCAGAACCTCTCCTTCGGCCCCGAATACCTGATTCCCAAACCGTTCGATCCGCGCCTGATCGGCAAGGTCGCACCGGCGGTGGCCAAGGCTGCGATGGCGAGCGGCGTGGCGACGCGGCCGATCGCCGACCTGGAGGCGTACCGCGAACGCCTCAACCAGTTCGTCTATCACTCCGGCCTCATCATGAGGCCGGTGTTCGCCGCGGCCAAGCGGGCGCCCAAGCGCATCGTCTATGCCGAAGGCGAAGAGGAGCGCGTGCTGCGCGCGGCGCAGGTGGTGGTCGACGAAGGCATGGCGCGGCCGATCCTGATCGGCCGCCCGGCCGTCATCGAGTCGCGCATCGAACGCCTCGGCCTGCGGATCCAGAAAGGCAAACATTTCGATCTGGTCGATCCCGGCCACGATCCGCGTTACCGCGAGTACTGGTCCGAGTATCACCGGCTTGCCGCGCGCCACGGCGTGACCCCGGAAATCGCCAAGCTCGACATGCGCCGGCGCGCCACGCTGATCGGCGCGATGTTGATGCGCATGGGTGCGGCCGACGCGATGCTGTGCGGCATTCTCGGCCGTTATCGGAGCCATCTGTACTTTATCGACCTGGTGATCGGCCGGCGGCCGGGAGTAAAGAACTACGCCGCGATGAACACGCTGATCCTGCCGGAGCGCACGGTGTTCATCTGCGACACCTATGTCAATTACGATCCCACCGCGGAACAGGTCGCCGAGTCGGCAATCCTGGCGTCGGAGGAGATCAGCCGTTTCGGCGTGACGCCCAAAGTGGCGCTGCTGTCGCACTCGAGCTTCGGCGCCGCCGACACCCCGACCGCAAGGAAAATGCGCGACGCGCTGGCCATCATCTCCAAGGCTGCGCCCAATCTCGAGGTCGAGGGCGAAATGCAGGGCGATGCCGCGCTGTCGGAAGAAATCCGCCTGAATATATTCCCGGATTCGCGGCTGAAGGGCGAAGCCAACCTGCTGGTGATGCCGACGCTGGACGCCGCCAACATCGCCTTCAACCTGCTCAAGAATTCCGCCGGCGGCGGCATCACCGTCGGACCGATCCTGCTCGGCGCGGCGAAGTCGGTGCACATCCTTACGCCTTCCGCGACGGTGCGGCGCATCGTCAACATGACGGCGCTGACCGTCGTCGACGCCGGCGCGCAGCGCGGCGAGCAGAAAACTTTACTCTAACGAGCAAGACAGGAAACGACATGGCCAAGAACGCACGCATCGAACACGACACCATGGGCGACATCGAGGTGCCCGCCGACAAATTGTGGGGCGCCCAGACCCAGCGGAGCCTCATGCATTTCCATTTCCCCGGCGAAGTCATGCCGCTGGAAGTGGTCCACGCCCAGGTGCTGGTGAAAAAAGCTTCAGCGGCGGTCAACATGGCGCTCGGCGCGCTCGACCGGAAGAAAGGCGCGGCGATCATCAAGGCCGCCGATGAGGCGCTGGCCGGCAAGCTCGATGCGCATTTCCCGCTGGTGGTGTGGCAAACCGGCTCCGGCACCCAGACCAACATGAACGTGAACGAGGTGCTCGCCAACCGCGCCTCCGAGTTGATGGGCGGCAGCCGCGGCGAAGCGCGCCTCGTGCATCCCAATGACGACGTGAACAAGGGTCAGTCGTCGAACGACACCTTCCCCACCGCGATGCACGTGGCCGCGGTGATTGCGCTGGTGCGGCAGCTCAAGCCGGCGGTCGCGGTGCTGCGCGACACGCTCGACAAAAAAGCAAATAAATTCATGGGCATAGTGAAGATCGGGCGCACCCATCTGCAGGATGCCACGCCGCTGACGCTGGGGCAGGAATTCTCCGGCTACGCGTCGCAGCTCGATCACGGGCTGAAACACCTCGACGGCGCGCTGCCGCACTTGTGCGAGCTCGCCCTGGGCGGCACCGCGGTCGGCACCGGGCTCAACGCCCATCCCCAGTTCGCGGTGCAGGTCGCGGCGGAGCTGAAAAAGCTGACCGGTCTGCCCTTCGTCACCGCGCCCAACAAGTTCGAGGCGCTCGCTTCCTGCGACGGCGTGGTGCATGCGCACGGCGCGCTGAAGACGCTGGCGGCGAGCCTGATGAAAATCGCCAACGACATCCGCTGGCTGTCGAGCGGGCCGCGCTGCGGCATCGGCGAGCTCAGCATTCCCGAGAACGAGCCCGGCAGCTCGATCATGCCCGGCAAGGTCAACCCGACCCAGTCGGAGTCGCTCACCATGGCGTGCTGCCAGGTGTTCGGCAACGACGTCGCGGTCAACCTCGGCGGCGCTTCCGGCAACTTCGAACTGAACGTGTTCCGGCCGATGGTGATCCGCAATTTCCTGCACAGCGCGAAGCTGCTGGCGCACGGCTGCGAGAATTTCAACGAGCACTGCGCGGTCGGCATCGAGCCCAATCTCGAGCGCATCGACAAGCTCATGCGCGAATCGCTGATGCTGGTCACCGCGTTGAATCCCCACATCGGCTACGAGAAGGCGGCGGCGATCGCCAAGAACGCGCACAAGAAAGGCCTCACGCTCAAGGAATCGGCGGTGGCGCTCGGCCATCTCACCGCGAAGCAGTTCGACGAGTGGGTGAAGCCCGAGGACATGGTCGGCATCAAGCTCAAAGCGCCGAAGAAGAAAAGCTGATTAACCGCCAAGACGCCAAGAAAGACAAAACAATAATTGAACCGCCAAGGCCGCCAAGAACGCCAAGGAGAACAGAAATAATTGAAAGGGGTTCTCATACGGTCGAGGTGACTGCCGATGCATTCGAGATGCAACTGGATTCGTTGATATCCTGATTTTGCATTGGTTCATGTGCTTTTCTTGGCGTTCTTGGCGGCCTTGGCGGCTGATAGATTAAGATTGTCTTAAGCATCGCATCTGACGATAGCGGCGGGGGCAGCCCGCCGGGCCGAGTTCTTGGGAAGCAGACATGCGATTGTTGCTGGTGGAAGACGATCCGATGATCGGCGCGAGCGTCCAGAAGGGCTTGCGCCAGGACGGTTTCGCCGTGGACTGGGTGCGCGACGGCCACGCCGCCGAGCTGGCGGTGGCCAACGAAGTCTACGATTTGCTGTTGCTCGACCTGGGACTGCCGAAAAAAAACGGACTGGACGTGCTGGCGGCGCTGCGCCGGCGCGGCAACGCGACCCCCGTGCTGGTGCTCACCGCGCGTGACGCGGTGGCCGACCGCGTGAAAGGCCTCGACAGCGGCGCCGACGATTATCTGGTCAAGCCGTTCGATCTGGACGAGCTCGCGGCGCGCATCCGCGCGCTGTTGCGCCGCCAGTCCGGGCGGACCGAACCGCTGATACGCCACGGCGAGCTCACGCTCAATCCGTCGACGCACCAGGCCACGTTGCGCGGCGAGGAGCTGGCATTGACGGCGCGCGAGTTTGCGCTGCTCCAGATCCTGCTCGAGCGTCCGGGCGCCATTTTGTCGCGCGCGCAGCTCGAGGAGCATCTCTATGGCTGGGGCGAGGAAATCGAAAGCAACGCCGTCGAAGTCTACGTCCACTCGCTGCGCAAGAAACTGGGTGCCGATTTCATCAGGAACGTGCGCGGCGTCGGCTACATGATCCCGAAGCCGGCATGATGACCTCGATCCGGCGACGATTGCTGGCCGGTCTGCTGGCCGTGGTGCTGTGTGCCGGGCTGATTGCCGCTTTTGCCGTCTACCTGCAGGCGCGGCGCGAAGCCAACGAACTGTTCGATTATCAGTTGAGGCAGATGGCGCTGTCGCTGCGGGACCAGACCTTCGATCCGTTTGCGGCGGCGGCGCCGCCGGACATCGGCGAGGCCTTCGATTTCGTCATCCAGGTATGGGACCGCGACGGCTCGCGCCTGTATTATTCGCAACCCCATCCCGCTCTGCCCAACCGCGCACGGCTCGGCTACGAAACGGTGTCCACGCCCGACGGGCAGTGGCGCGTGTTCAGCCTGCAACAGCGCGGCCTGACCTTCCAGGTGGCGCAGCCGATGAGCGTGCGCAATGAGCTTGCCGCCACCGCCGCGTTCCGGACGCTGACGCCTTTTCTTTTGCTGTTGCCCGCGATGGGACTGCTGGTGTGGTTCACGGTGGGGCGCGGCATGCGCCCGCTCGAAGCCATGGCGCGCGCGGTCAAAGCCCGCACGCCGACGGCGCTGCAGCCGCTGCCCGACCGTGGCGTTCCGTTCGAAATCCAGCCGCTCGTCGCCGCGCTCAACGATCTGCTGCGGCGGCTCGACCGCACGCTGGGCGCGCAGCGGCAGTTTGTCGCCGACGCGGCGCACGAGCTGCGCACGCCGCTGACGGCGCTGGGGCTGCAGATCCAGCTCGCGGAGCGCGCGGCGACGGCGGAAGAACGCGCCGCGGCCTTCGCCACCGTAAAGGAGGGGCTGACGCGCGCGGCGCACCTGATCGACCAGCTGCTGACGCTGGCGCGCCAGGAACCCGACGTCACGGAACCCCCGGGCGGGAACGTCGACCTGAACGATCTCGCGCGCCAGGTGATCGCGGAACACATGCTGCTCGCCGCCTCGAAAAGCATCGATCTCGGCATGGGACGCGGCGAAGCCGTCGCGGTAAGCGGCGACCGCGATGGCCTGCACATCATGCTGAGAAATCTCGTCGACAATGCGGTGCGCTACACCCCCGAGGGCGGCAAGATCGATGTCTCGGTATACGCCGGTCCGGAAGGCCCCGTCCTCGAGGTTACGGACAGCGGGCCGGGGATCGCGCCGGCCGATCGCGCGCGGGTCTTCGACCGCTTCTACCGCGGCGCCGGCCAGGAGATCCCGGGCAGCGGCCTCGGCCTGGCGATCGTGCGCAACATTGCCGAACGCCACCATGCCCGCGTGATCCTTGGCGAAGGGCCTGGCGCGAGGGGGCTCTCGGCGAAAGTCGTTTTCCCGCCCCGGTGACCTGCCTCTTGCCGCGCTGCGAGCGGCTCCCTCCTTAAGTCTTGTTTAAGCTGTCCCCTTCAAGATCACAGTCACGCGGGTACGGAGCGTTTCCGTGCACAACGCTTACTGGAGGGCATCATGAGACAGAAAGTATTGGTTCGCGGCCTGGTCGCCGCAGGGATAGTGGCAGCTCTGGCCGCCGGTGGGATCAAGGCGTACGAGCCGTTCGCTACGAGCGCGCACGCCGCCGCGCCGGCGCCGGTTGCTGCTGCTGCGCCGCTTCCCACGCAGACGCTGCCGGATTTCGCGGCGCTGGTCGACCGCTACGGGCCGGCGGTGGTGAATATCAGCGTCACGCACAACGTCAAGACCGGTTTTAACGGACAGCAGTTTCCGGGCATGAGCAAGAACGATCCGTTCTACGAGTTCTTCAAGCAGTTCCAGGGCGCGGAGCCGCCAAGCGATGTGCCGGTGCGCGGCCTCGGTTCCGGTTTCATCATCAGGCCTGACGGCACGATACTCACCAACGCCCATGTCGTAGCCGACGCCCAGGAAGTGACGGTCAAACTGACGGACAGGCGCGAATTCAAGGCCAAGGTCATCGGCTCCGATCCGCAAAGCGACGTCGCGGTGCTGAAGATCGACGCCGGCAATCTGCCGACCGTGAAACTGGGTGATTCGAGCGCCGTGCGCGTCGGAGAGTGGGTGGTGGCCATCGGCTCGCCCTACGGCTTCGAAAACACCGTCACCTCCGGCATCGTCAGCGCCACGTCGCGCTCGCTGCCCGACGGCACCTACGTGCCTTTCATCCAGACCGACGCGGCGGTCAACCCCGGCAATTCCGGCGGCCCGCTGTTCAACATGAAGGGCGAGGTGATCGGCATCAACTCGCAGATCTACAGCCGCAGCGGCGGCTACCAGGGCCTGTCGTTCGCCGTTCCGATCAATGTCGCGTCCAACGTCGAGGACCAGCTGGTCCGCACCGGCAAGGTCAGCCGCGGCCGCATCGGCGTGACGATACAGGAAGTGAACCAGTCGCTCGCCAAATCGTTCGGGCTGAAGGAGCCGACAGGGGCGCTGGTGAGCTCGGTGGAAAAGGACGGGCCCGCGGCCAAGGCCGGGGTGCAGCCCGGCGACGTGATCCTCAAGGTCAACGGCAAGCAGATCTCGCGTTCGAACGATCTGCCGTTGCTTGTCGCCAACCTCAAGCCCGATTCCACGGCCCAGATGGAAGTGTGGCGCAAGGGCGCAGCCAAGGAACTGACCGTCAAAGTGGCCGAAATGAAGGCCGCCAAGACCGCCGAAGCGAAAACGGATAAACCGCACGGCCAACTGGGGCTGGCGGTGCGTCCGCTGAATCCCGACGAGCAGAAGGAAGCCGGCGTGCACGGCGGGCTGCTGGTCGAAGATGCAAGCGGCCCCGCGGCCAAGGCGGGCATAGAGTCCGGCGATATCATCCTGGCGTTGAACGGCACCCCGGTCAAAAGCGTCGGCGAGCTGCGCAGTCTGGTTGAACGCTCGGGCAAGCAGACCATCGCGCTTCTGGTGCAGCGCGAAGACACGAAAATCTTCGTGCCGATCGATCTCGGGTAATCCCGCCGGCGGGTCGCGGCGCAGGACCGGCCGCTTCCTGACGAAAAAAATCCCCGCCTGTCTGGCGGGGATTTTTTTCGCGCAGCGCCGCGTCAGATATGGAGAATTTTCTTGGCTTTGGCGAGCGTGTCGACCGATTCCTGATGCTTGCCGGCCTTGTGCAGGGCCTCGCCCTCGGCGCGGTACTTTTTCACTTCGGTCATCTGTTCGCTGGAGAGCTTGGCCTTCGGCAGCGCCGCGTCGATGGCTTTCATGTCCGCCGGGCAATGGAAAGCAAAGGCGGTGCTGCTTGCCAGGGCGAGTCCGGCTGCGACGATCATGCTGCGGATGTTCATGGTGTCCTCCTTTGGTGGTTGAAAAAGTGACCACATGCTAGTCTAAGCCTCGCGATGGCCACGAACAACAACGGCGACTCACCGCGCCTGGCGTGGCAAACCGGCCGTGCCGCGGTAGAATCCACCGTTTAAATCAAGCGTTACGGCCCATTCGTTTGGCTCAACCCTCATTAACACCGGAACCCCGCCGGATATTCCCGCTGTCCCGCGACGGGATCGCCGAACGGACTCCGGCGTCCGCCGCCGCCGCCCGAGCCGGACGACCTGCACTTGATGGGTTTGAAGGAGGGCGTGCGTGTCACCGATGCAGCGGTGCTGGTGCCGCTGGTCGATCGCGGCGGCGCAATCAAGGTGCTGTTCACCCAGCGCACCGCGCATCTGTCCGACCATGCCGGCCAGATCAGCTTTCCCGGCGGGCGCGTCGAGGCGGCCGACGCCGGCCGCGAGGAAACCGCGCTGCGGGAGACCGAGGAGGAAATCGGCCTGCCGCGTGCCCGGATCGCGCTGATCGGCAGGCTGCCGGACTACGAGATCCCTTCGGGATTCCGCATCACGCCGGTCGTGGGCTGGATCGAGCCGCCGTTCGACCTGCGGCCCGACCCGTTCGAAGTGGCGGAAATATTCGAGGCGCCGCTGGGCTATTTTCTCGACCCCGGCAACTACCAGCGCCGGCAGTACCATTTCAGGGGCCGCCACCGTCATTACATGGCGATCCCGTACGAGGGGCGTTATATCTGGGGCGCAACGGCGGGCATGCTCTACAACCTGTGCAGGATGCTGAAGGACTGATGGCGGCCAGGGATAAAATTCCTTCGACGCCCGCGGTGCTGATGCTGCGCGCGGCCAACGTTGAATTTGCGCCGCATTTTTACGATTATGAGGAGCATGGCGGCACTGCCGTGTCTTCGCGCGAACTCGGCGTCGACGAGCATCAGGTCGTGAAGACCCTGATCATGGAAGATGACAGGGCCAATCCTCTCATCGTGCTGATGCATGGCGACATGAAAGTCTCGACCAAGGAGCTGGCGCGCGTTATCGGCGTCAAGCGCGTTGTGCCAAGCAACCCGGAGGCGGCACAACGCCATTCCGGCTACATGGTCGGCGGCACCTCACCGTTCGGCACCCGCAAGGCCCTTCCCGTTTATATGGAGAAGTCGATTCTCGATCTGCCGGGGATCTACATCAACGGCGGCAGCCGCGGCTTTCTGGTCGGCATCGAGCCGCAGGCCGTCGTGCGCCTGCTCAAGCCGGTGCTGGTGAGCGTGGCGATATGAGCTACCGAGCAGGGGCCCCTTTGGGGATGCGAGCAAGGCGAATGTCGCCGGTCACCGATGTGATGCGGTTGGAGTGCCGAGTGACGCGCGGAGGTGACAATTCCGCAATGACGCAACGTCGCTGGCCGTGACGTTCGATTTCACGGATATACTGGTTCTGGTGGTGCCGGTTGCGATCGGCTGGCTCTGGTTCGACAGCCTGCGCGCCCGCGAGTCCGCCGTTCGTGCGGCGCGGCTCGCCTGCGACGCAGACGGCGTGCAGCTGCTCGACGCTACCGTCGCGCTCGCTTCGCTCAGGCTGCAGCGCGGCGATGACGGCTGGGTAGCCTTGAGAAGGATCTACGTTTCGAATTCAGCGACACCGGAAATAATCGCCTGCAGGGCAGCATCACCGCTGCTTGGCGCCAGCGTGCAGGCGCTGTACCTTGCGCCGCACAGCGGTTCGGTACCGCGCCAGCTGCATGTGATTCAGGGAGGCCGTGATTAAAGGGCACCCGGCCCGCCCATAGAAGCACGGCCGCGGATGTGGCAACATAGTCCGCGATTGCGGACTGGATAATGAAAAATAACAACCGACCGTCGAAACCCAAAGTAGGGCTGGTCATGTCCGGCGGCGGTGCGCGTGCCGCCTATCAGGTCGGGGTGCTGCGCGCGATCTCCGAACTGCTGCCCAGGGACGAGGGCAATCCGTTTCCGATCATCTGCGGCACGTCGGCGGGGGCGATCAACGCGGCCGTGCTGGCGATGAACGCCTCCAATTTCAGGCGGGGAGTGCGGGAGCTGATGCGGGTGTGGAAGAATTTCAGCGCTCACCACGTCTACCGTTCGGACCCCATCGGCGTGTTGCGCAACAGCGCGCAGTGGCTGCTCGCGGCGCTGGCCGGAGGCGGGCTGGGCAGGCAGACGCCGGTCTCCCTGCTCGACAATGCGCCGCTTGCCGAAATGCTGCGCAAGCGGCTCGATTTCTCCAGGATCCAGGCTGCGATCGACGCCGGCGACCTGAACGCCGTGGGCGTGACGTGCTCCGGTTATGCGTCCGGCCAGGCGGTGACGTTTTTCCAGGGCGTGCCCGGACTGCAGCCATGGCAGCGTGCGCGGCGCCTCGGCATTGCGGCGTCGATCGGCCCCGAACACCTGCTGGCGTCGTCCGCGCTGCCGTTCATCTTTCCCGCGGTGCGCATCAACCGCGAGCATTTCGGGGACGGCTCGATGCGCCAGGTTGCGCCGATCAGCCCGGCGTTGCATCTGGGGGCGGACCGGCTGCTGATCATCGGCGTGGGACGCCAGCTCGAGCACTTTCCCGAGCGCGTCAAGACCGACACCTACCCGTCGCTCGCGCTCATCGCCGGCCACTGCCTGAACAGCATTTTTCTCGACAGCCTGGAAGTGGATCTGGAGCGGTTGCGGCGCATCAACCGGACGCTGGCCCTAATTCCGCAACAGGTGATCGCGCAAAACGAGGTGACGTTGCGCCCGGTGGATTTCCGCCAGATATCGCCGAGCCGGGAACTGGAGAAGATCGCGGCCGAGTACATGCACGAGCTGCCCACGGCCATACGCATGCTGTTTTACGGCGCGCTGAAGCGCAGCGGCTCGAATATGCTTTCCTACCTGTTGTTCGAGAAGTCGTACTGCCGCGCGCTGATCTATCTCGGCTACGAGGACACGATGCGGCAAAAGGACGATCTCATGGAGTTCCTCGGCTGGTGCGGGCCCGCCGAGTAGTCCCGGGTGCGGTGTGCCCTGTTCGCGGCGTCGGCTGTTGCCTTGTGGTGAGTTCGACGGTATAAAGAAGCTTCCACTTTCCTCCTGCGCAAAACATGAGCCGGGCATTTGTAAAAGAGAGCGATGACGACCTGGTTTCCGGCGAGCTGCCGGAGAGGCCGCTGTCCGCGCACGCCAATTACGTGACCCCGCAAGGGCTCGACCAGCTGCAGGCGCGCGCCAGGGAACTGCAGGAGCAGCACGAGGAGCTCAAGCCGCGCGCCGCGGACGATTCGGAAGCGAAACGCAAACTGCGTGAAGTCGAGCGCGACCAGCGCTACTTCAACGCCCAGCTCGAGCGCGCGATCGTCGTCGATCCGGCCGGACAGCCGCAGGACGAGGTGCATTTCGGCGCGATCGTCAAAATCATCGACGAAGAGGGGGCGGCGCATCTGTTCAGCGTCGTCGGCGACGACGAGGCGGACGTGACGGCCGGCAAGATCAGCTGGGCCTCGCCGCTCGCCAAGGCGATGATCGGCGCGAAGGTCGGCGACACCGTGAAATGGAGCCGTCCGGCGGGGGACGCCGAAGTGGAGATCGCCGAAATCCGCTATCACGGCAGGTAGCATGAATTTCCTTTCCCTGGTTGTGGCGCTGCTGCTGGAACAGGTGCGGCCGTTGCGCCAGGACAACCAGGTCCATTTGTGGTTCATCCGCTACGCGATGGGCGTCGAGCACCGGTTCAACGCCGGGCATCATCGCGATGGCGTCATCGGCTGGATGCTGGCGGTGCTGCCGGCGGCCGCGCTCGTCCTCGTCGTCCAGCTTTTTCTGTATCGCCTGAGTCCGCCGCTCGCGTGGCTGTGGAACATCGCGGTGCTGTATCTGACGATGGGTTTCCGCCAGTTCAGCCATTATTTCACCGAGATCATGCGGGCATTGCGCGATGACGATCTGACGGTGGCGCGCGACTATCTCGGCAGGTGGCGCGGCGAGTCCGTCAATGAATTCAACGCCGGCGAAATCGCGCGCGTGGCGATCGAGCTGGGACTCGATCGGCGCCCACAAGCACGTGTTCGGCACCATCGCGCTGTTCATCGTGTTCGGTCCCGCCGGCGCCGTGCTCTACCGGCTGGCGGCGATGCTCAACGACAAATGGGGCGCGCGCAGCGACCCCGAGTTCGGCGAGTTCGGGCGCTTTGCGGAGCGCGTTTTTTACTGGCTCGACTGGCTGCCGGCGCGGCTTACCGCGATCAGTTTCGCCATCGTCGGCAACTTCGAGGATGCGATTTACTGCTGGCGCACCCAGGCGCTGTCGTGGGCGACGCACACCCACGGCATCATTCTCGCCGCCGGCGCCGGAGCGCTCGGGGTGCGCCTCGGCGATACGCTGCATCAGCACGGCACACTGCAGTTCCGGCCCGAGATGGGCATCGGCGAAGAGCCCGACGTCGTTTCCATGCACGGCACGGTGGGCCTGATCTGGCGCGCTTTGGTGTTGTGGATGTTCCTGTTGCTGTTGGTCACCGTCGCCCATTCCCTGGGGTAGCCCCCCACGGTATCGAGTCGCGGCGGGGACAGGCGGAACCTATAATCCGTTGTTTTAAAACAGTATTATTACCATTCCCGCTTGCGCCCGAGTTCCGCGACGAGCTGGCGGTAGGACGCCAGGCGCCGCGCGGAAACGTTTCCTGCGTCGCATGCGCCGGCGATCGCGCAGTCCGGTTCGTGCAGATGGCGGCAGTTGCGGAAACGGCAGTGGCCCAGCAGGGGCCTGAACTCGACGAACGCATGCGCGAGCTCGTCGGCGCTCAGATGGTGCAATCCGAATTCCTGCATGCCCGGCGAATCGATGATGTGGCTGTCCGCGTCGAGGTGATAGAGCCGCGCATGCGTCGTGGTGTGGCGCCCCGCGCTGAGCGCCGCGGACAGTTCGGCAACCCGCGCCACCGCTTCGGGCACCAGCCGGTTGATGATGGTCGATTTGCCGACGCCCGACTGCCCGACCAGCACGCTGGTGTGCTTTTCGAGGCGGGGCTTGAGCGGCGCGATGTCCTGCTTCGCCGACAGCGCGAGCAGCGGGTAGCCGATCTCGCGGTAGAGTTCCAGCTTGGCAAGCGCTGCCGCGCCTTCCGCCAGCTCGCATTTGTTGAACACGATCAGCGCCGCCATGTTGCCGTGTTCGGCCGCGGCCAGGCAGCGGTCGATGAGGTCCTCGTGGAACTCCGGCACGGCGGCGGTGACGATGACGACCTGGGTGACGTTGGCTGCGATCAGTTTCTGGCGGTAAGCGTCGGAGCGGTAGAGCAGGGTGGTGCGCGGCGTGGTTTTCTCGATCACGCCTGCGCCGGGCGAGACCGATCGGAGCGTGACGAAATCGCCGCACGCGAGATCGCTGCGCTTGCCGCGCGTGACGCAGTCGACGACCGAGGCATCGGCAAGCTCGACCAGATAACGGCGCCCGAAACTGGCGATGATCTGCCCGTTGCCGAGAGGGGCTTCGGCCTGCTTTTGGTTTCCGTCTTTCAATGACCGGGCAGCGCGTCGATTGGGGCCGCGCTCATGCCGGCCCGCGCTGAAACGATTTCATGGTGATCGATCCGATGCGCTGTCATAGCCCAAACAGCGCATCGACTTTGGCGGCACAGATACAACACGCTCGCTTCGGCGAGCTTGTTGCGGCGCAGACTAATATGGCTTGCCATGTTATGTCGGAGCCAAAATCGCTCCTCAAATCGAACAAGGCATCGATCTTTGCTGCACAAATAAAATCATTCTCGGACAACCCGTTGATCGCATGCGTTTTGTACTCGACGCGACACTGGTTGTAACCGACGCTCAGGTCCGGGTGATGGTCCTCGCGGTGCGAAATCCAGGCGGTGGCGTTGACGAAGGCCATGGTCTCGTAATAGTTCTTGAACGAGTAGGTCCTGGCGATCGCGCCGTTCGCGTATTCCCAGCCGGGGAGCTGCCCGAGCAGGTTGCCGATTTCCTTGTCCCCGAGCGGCGCCACGCCGCCTTCGCACGGCTTGCAGCGCTTTCCCGTAAGACCGGTCACCGGCGGGCCCCGCTCACTGCTTGAACTTGTAGAACTGCTGGTTGAGATACGCGGCGATGTGATCGATGTCCTCGGGGAAGATCTGCGCGCCGGTCTGGGTGACGCAGAACCGCACCATCTTGGCGAGCGCCTGGGAATCCCGGACCTTGTGCTCGGGGCGCGTGAAGATCTTGCTGCCGTCGCCGCCCATCAGCGAATTGTGGCAGGCGCCGCACTTGGCCTCGTCGAACAGGCGCTTGCCGGCTTTGGGATCGGCCTTGGGGAAGGGCTCGGCGTGCGCGGCGGCGGCAAGACACAGCAGCGCGATGGCAAGGGCGGAAGTCTTTTTCATCTTGGTCATGTGGCCTCTCATGTCGGCGACGCCTGCTGCAGGCGTGTGATGCGGATCGGCGCCGGCGGGTGCGAATCGTAGAACGCGGAATGCACGGGATCGGGCGTCAGGGTCGAGGCGTTGTCCTTGTAGAGCTTGACCAGCGCCGAGACGAGATCGCGGGCGCTGGCATTTTGCGCCGCATACTGGTCGGCTTCGAACTCGTGCCGGCGCGAGTACATGCTGAGCAGCGGCTGCAGCAGGAAGGTGAATACCGGCATGACCAGGAAAAACAGCGTGAGCGCCATCGCGTCGGTGGCGGGGAAAGCGACGTTCAGCCCCCCGTAGAACCATGGCTGGTTCTTGATGACGCCGAGCAGGAACAGCAGCGCAAGAGAAAAAACCGCGCTCAACACGAGGCGCTTCAATACATGATGCCGGCGAAAGTGGCCGAGCTCGTGCGCGAGCACCGCTTCGACCTCGGGAATCTCCAGGCGCGAGAGCAGGGTGTCGAAGAACACGATGCGCTTGGATTTCCCGAATCCGGTGAAATAGGCGTTGCCGTGACTGCTGCGCTTGCTGCCATCCATCACGAACAGGCCCTTGGAGGTGAAGCCGCAGCGCGCAATCAGGCCCTCGATGCGCTTTTTCATCTCCCCTTCCTGCATCGGCGTAAATTTGTTGAACAGCGGTGCGATGACGGTCGGCGCGATGAACTGTACGAAAAGCATGAAGGCCATGACCAGCAGCCACACGTAGAACCACCACATCCCGCCCATCTGGCCCATCAGCCACAACACCGCAAACAGCAGCGGCAGTCCCAGCGCGGCGCCGATGGCGGCCTGTTTTGCCAGGTCGCCGAAGAACATGGCAATCGTCATCTTGTTGAAGCCGAAGCGCTGCTCGATGCCGAAGGTCCGGTAGAGGTCGAACGGCAGTTCGATCACCGAGGTGATGACCATGAGCAATGCGACAAAGGCGACGCCGCGTGCGATGCCGCCGTTAAAAACCGAAGCCGCAAGATTGTCGATTGCCTGCAGGCCGCCGCCGAAGGTGAGGATCAGCAAAACCACGGCGTCGAAAACGAGCGACGCCGCGCTGAAGCGGGTTTTGGTGCAGGTGTAGTCCGCCGCGCGCTGGTGCGCGTCGAGGCCGACCTGGCCCGCGAATTCCTCCGGCACCGCGGCGCGATGCGCCTGGATGTGGCCGATGTGGCGCCAGCCCAGCCACAGCCGCATGAGCGTGGCGAGCGCAAGTGCCGACAGGAAAACGATGCTGAAGGTGTTCATCTATGGCTTTAACAACCCGATAAAAACTGTGACACAATAACCGCTTTCGAAATATCCGGGCAATTATGGCACAAGACCCCAACAACCTCATCTGGATCGACATGGAAATGAGCGGTCTCGACCCCGAGGTGGAGCGGATTATCGAGGTGGCGATCGTGGTGACCGACTCGCAGTTGAACACCGTGGCCGAGGCGCCGGTGCTGGTCGTGCACCAGAGCGACGCGGTGCTCGATGCGATGGACAGCTGGAACAAGGCGACGCACGGCAAGTCGGGCCTGATCGATCGCGTCAGGGCATCGACCCTGACCGAGGCCGAAGTCGAGGCGCAGATGGTGGCTTTTCTCGATCAGCACGTGCCGCCCAAAACCTCGCCGATGTGCGGCAATTCGGTGCACCAGGACCGCCGCTTCCTCGCGCGCTACATGCCGAAACTGGAGGCTTTTTTCCATTACCGCAATCTCGACGTCAGCACGCTCAAGGAACTTGCGAAGCGCTGGAAACCGGAAATCATGGTCGGGCTGACCAAGCACGGCAAGCATGAGGCGCTCGCCGACATCCAGGAGTCGATCGGGGAGCTCAAGTACTATCGCGACAACTTCCTCAAGTTGTGAGGGACTGGGGATAGGGACTAGGGATGAGGGATGAGGAGAAGCCCCTCACGCATTCCACTTCCACTCCCCATCACCCATCTCACTCGAGTTTCAATTCCCCGTCGAACTTCACGTTGAGCTCGAGCTTGCCGAGCGCCAGCGTCATCGTCAAAGGCAGCGTCTCGTCGCCCTTCAACTTGCCGTCCTCGAGCGCCTTGCGCACCGCTTTCTCGATCGCGAGCTGCGAGTTGACGCCGACGGTTTTCAGGAACTTGCGGATGCTCATGTTGAGTGCTTCGTCGTTCATGGTTTCTTCCTCGTGAGTATTGTCAGTCCTGACGGTTGGTTTTAAAGAAGTTGATCAGCCCGTTGGTCGAAGTGTCGTGGGATGAGATCTGCGCGCGGGTGGCTAGCTCCGGCATGATGCGCCCGGCGAGCCGCTTGCCGAGCTCCACGCCCCACTGGTCGAAGGCATTGATGTCCCAGATCACGCTCTGCACGAAAACCTTGTGTTCGTAGAGTGCGATCAGCGCGCCCAGCGTTCGCGGCTCGAGCTTTCTGATCAGGATCGAGGTGCTCGGGTGGTTGCCGGGAAAAGTGCGGTGCGGCGACAACTCGCGGATGCGGTCCTCCGGCAGTCCCTGTTCGCGCATCGCCGCTTCCGCCTCCGCGGCGGTGAGCCCGCGCATCAGCGCCTCGGTCTGCGCAAAAAAATTCGCCAGCAGCATCGTGTGGTGCTCGTTCATTTCGTAATGGCTGTCGCAGCAGCCGATGAAATCGGCGGGGACCCGCTGCGTGCCCTGATGCAGCAGCTGGAAAAACGAGTGCTGGGCGTCGGTGCCCGCCGCGCCCCAGATGACGGGCGCCGTCGCGTAGTCCACCGGCGAGCCGTCGCGGGTGACGCGCTTGCCGTTGCTTTCCATCTCGAGCTGCTGCAGGTAATCCGGCAGCAGGCGCAGCGACTGGTCGTAGGGCAGCACGGCGTGCGTGGCCGCGCCGAAAAAATTCACGTACCAGACGCCGAGCAGGCCGAGGATCACCGGCATGTTGCGCTCGAGCGGCGCGGCCCTGAAATGTTCGTCCATGTCGCGCGCGCCGGCCAGCAGTTCGCGGAAGCGTTCCATGCCGATGGCCAGCGCCACCGGCAGGCCGATGGCCGACCACAGCGAGTAGCGTCCGCCGACCCAGTCCCCGAATTCAAAAACATGGTCGGGGTTGATGCCGAACTCGCTCGCCGCCGCGGCGTTGGTGGTGACTGCCGCGAAATGCCGCGCCGTGGTTTTCGTGTCGCCGGATTTTGCGAGCAGCCAGTCGCGCGCGGAATGCGCGTTGGCCAGGGTCTCGAGCGTGGTGAAGGTCTTGGAGGCGACGATGAACAGCGTCGTTTCCGGATTGAGCGGCGCCAGCGTTCCCGCCAGGTGCGCACCGTCGACGTTGGACACGAAATGGACCTGGAACTGGGGCGTCGCGTAGGGCGCCAGCGCCTCGACCGCCAGCGCCGGGCCGAGGCTCGAGCCGCCGATGCCGATGCTGACGACGTCGGTAAACGCATGGCCGCTGAAACCGGTGAGCCGGCCGCCGCGCACGCCGTCGCAGAAGCGGCCCATCGCGGCCAGCGTCTGCCTGACGCCGTCGACGACGTTTTTGCCATCGAGCATGACCGCCTTTTCCGCACGCAAAGCGGTATGCAGCGCGGCGCGGTCCTCCGTCGTATTGATTTTTTCGCCCGTGAACATGCGCTCGATCCACGCCGGCAGTTCGCGTTGCCGCGCGAGTTCGAGCAGCAGGCGCAGCGTTTCGCCGGTGATCAGGTGCTTGGAATAATCGAGCAGCATGTCGCCGCGGCGCAGCGAGAACTTGTCGAAGCGCGCCGGGTCCTGCTCGAACAGCTCGCGCAGCCTGAATCCGGCCGCGGACCGGTGATGGTCACGCAGGGCCTGCCAGGCGGGGAGACTGTGGAGTGCAGCGGCCATGATCGATCAGTGCGCGGCGGCGTCAGGAATGGATAGGGACGGCGACATGGTTTATTTTACCTGTTCTGCAGGCACCCGGGCGTTACAATAATACGACTCATCCGCCCGTTCCGGAGGTGAAAATGCTGGCGCGCTGACGACGCTGCTCGTTTATCAGTTGATCGGAGAAGTGCTGGTGCAGGCGCTCGCGCTGCCGGTGCCCGGGCCGGTGATCGGCATGCTGCTGTTGTTTGTTTCGCTGTGGGTGAAAGGCGGCATTGCCGCGCCGCTGCGCGATACCGCCAACGGCATCCTGCAACATCTGTCGCTGCTGTTCGTGCCGGCGGGCGTGGGCGTGATGGTGCATTTCGCGCGCGTGTCCGGCGAGTGGCTGGCGATCCTGGTGGCCGTGCTCGGGAGCACGGCACTCGCCATCGCGGTGAGCGCGCTCGTCATGCAGGCGCTGATGCGCGGCAGGAATGAGGCCGGGGAGCGGAAATGACCCCGCGCATTGCCGACATCTGGGTCTACCTTGCGGCGAGCCCGCTGCTCGGCCTGACCATTACCCTGCTCGCGTACCAGGGCGCGTACTGGCTGTACCGGCGCGCCAGCTTCAATCCGTTGCTCAATCCGGTGCTGCTCGCGATCGTCATGCTGGTCGCCGCGCTCAAGCTCACGCACACGCCGTATCAGACTTATTTCGACGGCGCGCAATTCGTGCATTTCCTGCTGGGGCCGGCGACGGTGGCGCTGGCCGTGCCGCTCTATGCGCAGTTCGACAGGCTGCGCGCCGCGCTGCTGCCCCTGGGCGCGTCGCTGCTGGCGGGCTCGCTCACCGCGATCGTCTCGGCGATCGGCATCGCCTGGCTGCTGGGCGCCGGCGAGACCACGCTGCTGTCGCTCGCGCCGAAATCGGTGACGGCGCCGATCGCAATGGGCATCTCGGAAAAAATCGGCGGCATCCCGTCGCTGACCGCCGTGCTGGTGATCATGACCGGAGTGAGCGGCGCGATGATGGCGAAGTACGTGCTCGATGCGCTGCGCATCCGCGATCACGGCGTGCGCGGCTTTGCGGTCGGCGTCGCGTCGCACGGCATCGGCACCGCGCGCGCGTTCCAGGTCAGCGAACAGGCGGGCGCGTTTGCCGGCCTCGGCATGGGATTGAACGGCCTGCTCACGGCGGTCCTGATGCCGCTGATACTGGCGCTCTGGAGGTGGTTCTGATGCGGGACATTTTCGCGGCACTGGCGCGCGCGGCGCACAACCTGTTCGAGCCGCGCATTCTCGCCGTCGTGCTGCTGCCGATGGTGGGCAGCATCCTGCTGTGGACGCGTGCTGGCGTGGATGTTCTGGGACCCGTGGACCGGAGGCATCGTCGGCGTGATGTCCGGAACGGCGGTTGCGGGCTGGCTCATGCAATGGGGAGCGGGATGGATCATCAATCCCACTGCGGTGCTGCTGGTGCTGATCGGCATCGTGCCGGCGATCTACGTTACCGCGCTGGTCATCACCGAGATCATCGCGATGCCGATGATCGTCAGGTTTATCGGCGAGCGCTACTACCCCGGACTCGGACGCAAGACCGGCGGCACGCTGATCGGCAGCGTGCTCAACGCCGTGACCGGCATCGTCGTGTTCGCGGTGCTGTGGATCGTCACGCTGCCGCTGTGGCTGACGGGCGTGGGCGCGGTGCTTGCGCCGGTGCTGACCTCGGCGTACCTGAATCAGCGCATGTTCCGCTACGACGCGCTGGCCGAGCACGCGAGCGCTGAAGAGTTCAAACGCATCCGGCGCGACGCGCGCGGCGATCTGTTTCTGCTCGGCATCGCGTTGTCACTGTTGTTCTACGTGCCATTGGTGAACCTGCTGGTGCCGGTGCTCTCGGGGCTCGCGTTCACGCATTTCTGCCTCGGCCGGCTGGAACGCGCGCGTTACGTAATAACATAATAAAAACAACGGATTATGAGATTCCATGCGCGGCAGTGCGGTGCGAGACCCGGGCCCGGCGCATTACGCCAGCCGCCAATGCGCGCTATGATTTTCGAACCATGATCGCCTGCCCGAGCTGCAAGCGGCGGGTTATTACCCGGCGCGACATGTTGTACGCGAACCTGGACGGTGAAGCGCGGTGTCGCATCTGCGGCCGGTTTGCGCGCCTCGACCTCATGAGCCGGTGGACGATTTCATGCGTGCTCGCACTCGCGATGCTGCCGGCGTTCCTGTACGGCGGGGTCTTCTATAGCGGCCATCTTTTCGTCATATCCATTTTCTTCGGCCTGGGCGGGTGGCGGCTGCTTTCTGCGGCCGGCTTGCCGCTATTCGCGCTGGAAGCGGTGCCCAGCCGCAGCTCCATCAATGGCAGGCAGAGCATTCTGATCCTGGTCCTGCTGCTGATGGTTGCGATCGTCATCGACGGTTTCATGTCCTCGCGGATCGAGGCCGACGGCGCGCTGCAGAATGAGAACTCGCCGCGCGGCGCCTCAGCCGCCGCTCAGCGCCTGGACGATGACCACCTCGTCGGTCGCGGCGAGCGGCTGCGACAAGTCGCGCGCCTGCCCGCCGTTGACGAAGATGCGGATGTGGCGCCGTATCCGGTCCTGCTCGTCGATCATGCGGAAACGAATCCCGGGATAGCGACGGTCGAGGTCGGCGAGGACGGCGGCGAGCGTGGCGCCGCTCGCCTCGGCCTCGCCCTGCTCGGTGTATGAGCGCAGCGCGCTCGGTATCAGCACTTTCATCGTGTTGCCGGCGCCTATAGCTCGGCCGCTTCCACGGCGTAGATCTCCGGCAGGTGTTGCGCGATGCAGGTCCAGCGGCGGCCTTCGTCGCGGCTCATCCACAACTCGCCGCTGGTCGTGCCGAAGTACAGTCCGACCGGATCCGACGCGTCCGCCGTCATCGCCTGGCGCTTCACGGTCCACCACGCGTGGCGCTCGGGCAGTCCGGCGTCGAGACGCTGCCAGGTCTTGCCGCCGTTGCGCGTCGCATAGACCGCGGGCTTGCCGTCCGGGCTCGTGCGCGGCCACACGCGGGTGCCGTCCATCGGGAACACCCACGCGGTGTTGTCGTCGCGCGGATGCACGACCAGCGGAAAGCCGATATCGCCGACTTTTTTCGGCATGCTCTTGCCGATGCGCACCCACGTGTCCGACGGCCGGTCGATGCGGTAGATGCCGCAGTGGTTCTGCTGGTAGATGCGGTCCGGGTTGCCGGGGCACATGCGCAGGCAATGCGGATCGTGGAACGTGGGTTTCGAGGCATCGAAACCGAATCCCTCCACCACATCCATCCCCTTGATCATCACCCGCCACGTCCTGCCGCCATCCACCGTCTCATGCACGCCGCCGCCCGACATCCCGAAGTACAGATGTTTGGGGTCGCGCGGATCGATGATGATCGAATGCAGCTTCGGTCCGTCCGGCGTGCCGTCCTGCACGGTGCCCATCCATTCGCGGTACTGCGGATCGTCGTTGACGGACGAAAACGGCGCCCAGGTCGACGCCGCCGTCCTCCGAGCGGAACAGTCCCTGCGGGCTCGTGCCCGCATACCACACGCCGGGCTCGTTGGCGTGCGCGGGCGTCAGCCAGAACGTGTGATCGACCGAGCGGCCCTTTTCGCCGTCCGCGGCCTTGGCGAATGCGGGCGGGCGCGCGGCTTCTTTCCAGGTTTTTCCCATGTTCGTTGAACGGAACACCGTCGGCCCGAGGTGGCCGGTTTTGGCCGCGGCAAGCAGCGTTTTGCCGTCGCGCGGATCGAGCACCATCTGGCTGATCACGTGGCCGAGAAAATGCGGGCCGTCGGCGCGCCAGGTTTTGCGCGCCGCGTCGCCGTGATACAGCCACGCGCCCTTGCGCGTGGCGACCAGCACCACAGTGCGGCGTTGGGCGCGCGTGGCGGGTTTCTTGCGTGAAGTGGCCATAAGATTCTCCTTTAAGAATTGCCTTTACGCTGCTGTGCCGCGGCGACGGTGTCGCGGATCGGCCGGATCGGCCGCACTTCCACGCAACCCACGCGGGCCGGCGGAATTTTTGCGGCGATCTGGATCGCATCGTCGAGATCGCGCGCGTCGATCATGTAGAAACCGGCGAGCTGCTCTTTGGTTTCCGCAAACGGCCCGTCGGTCACCGCCAGCTTGCCGTTGCGCATCCGCACCGTGGTGGCGGTCTGCACCGACTCCAGCGCTTCCGATGCCATGCACTTGCCGCTGGCGCGTATGGACGCGTCATAGGCCACGCAGTCTTCATCGGGCAGCTCGTCGAGCCGCTTTTCATCGAGGTACACCAGGCACAGGTATTTCATCGCTTTCTCCGGATCGGGGTGAGGGTCAGCGGGCCGCCGCGACGTCAAATCCCAGCGCGCGGACCGTCTGTTCGTCTTCGGCGATCGGCCGGATTTCGACGCAGCCCAGCGCGGCGCCGGGAATCTTCGACGCCACCCGGATCGCCTCATTCAGGTCGCGCGCTTCGAGCACGTAGTAACCGCCGAGCTGTTCCTTGGTTTCCACCCACGGGCCGTCGGTGGTCGAGACCCTGCCGTCGCGCACGCGGATCGTGGTTGCGGCGTGCGGCGGCAGCAGACGGTTGCAGCCGGCATAGTGGCCGCTGCGGCGAATGTCTTCGGTGAACGCGGCATACTCCTGAAAGAGTTTTTCCGCCGCGTCCGCCGGCATTTGCTCCATGACCTTCTCGGCACAGATCAAACACAGAAATTTCATCGGATGCTCCTGTTCATCCCGGGTTTGATTATCACGGAGGTGTTCAGCCGGCCATTTTCCGCATCGCGTCCTGCATTTCCGCGGGCGTCACGTCGCGGATGTGCGTGGCCACCGACCAGTGGTGGCCGAACGGATCCTCGAGCCTGCCGTAGCGGTCGCCCCAGAACATGTCGGCGACCGGCATCGTGACTTTCGCGCCGGCGGCCACTGCTCGCGCGACCACCGCATCGACGTCCTCGACGTAGAGGTGAATCGTCACCGGCGTGCCCTTGAGCGACTTCGGCCCCAGCGCGCCACATTCGGGCATTTCGTCGACCAGCATCACGGCCGAGCCTTCGATGCGGATCATTGCGTGCATGAGTTTTCCCTGCGGGCCCGGCAACCGTCCCCCTTCGACTGCATTGAAGGCTTTCTTGTAGAACTCGATGGCGTCGGCCGCGCCGGCGCAGACCAGGTGCGGTGTGACCGTGTGCATCCCGTCCGGGACTGGTTTTGCTCATTGGCATGAGGAGCTTCTCCTTGTCGTTTCCGGGTTATTTCTTTCCGGCAATCTGCGCGCGCTCGCGACGATCCTGATCCCCGGCCTGGTAAGTGAGACCGGGGCCGAAGTCGTCCGACTCCGAGCACCTCGCGAATTTCGATCTCGACTTCCCCATCGGGCGGATTGGGACAGCGCTTGACCCATTCGATCGCTTCTTCCTTCGACTTGACCTGCCACATCCAGAAGCCGCCGACGAGTTCCTTCGTCTCGGCGAAAGGCCCGTCGATCACGGTACGCTGAGTGCCGGAGAACCGGACGCGCGCGCCCTTCGATGTCGGGTGCAGCCGGTCTACCGCGAGCAGGATGCCCGCGTTCGCGAGTGCTTCGTTGTATTTGCGCATCTCGGCCAGAAACTGCCCATCCGGCATGATACCGGCCTCGCAGTTCCCGGACGCTTTGACAATCACCATGAATCGCATCGTGATCTCTCCTTCGGCTATTTTTTGGTTCCGACACACATTTCGCGGAAGCGCTCCACCGCTTCGCTCGGGCCGAAATCGTCCAGCTCGAAAAACGGCCGCACCTCGATTTCGCCGGTCTTGCCGTCGATCGATGGGTTAGGAAAGCGCTTGGTCAGCTCGATCGCTTCTTCCCGCGATGCCACATTGATGATCGTGTAGCCGGCGATGACTTCCTTGGTCTCGGCGAATGGGCCGTCGACGACGTGCGCTTGTCTCCCGAATACCGGATGCGCCAGCCCTGCGAACTCGGCTTGAGTCCGGAGGCATCGACCAGCACGCCGGATTTCACCAGTTCCTCGTGGTACTTCTGCATGGCGGCAAGGAGTGCCTCGTCCGGCATCACGCCGGCTTCGGAGTCTCTGGTGGCCTTGACGATGATCATGAAGCGCATGGCAATAACTCCTTGTTTTAACATATTAATTTAATCTGGGCTGCGGTGCGGCAGCGACCGTGCTTACCCTGTAGTCGAATGGCCTCACGCCAATTCGACAATGCCTGTCATTTATTTTTCCGGATCGCCCGCGCGGCGGAGTGACGCCGGCCGGGGGCCATCCGCATCAGCTTTGCAGCCGATTCAGCTTTTCAGGCGATAACCGGTTCTGAAAATCCACGTCACCCCGGCCAGGCAGACCAGGAAGAATCCCAGCGTCGCCGCCAGGCTCACGCCCACGCCGACATCGGCGGTGCCGTAGAAGCTCCAGCGAAAACCGCTGATCAGGTAGACCACCGGGTTGAACAGGCTGACGGCGCGCCATGCCGGCGGCAGCATGTCGATCGAATAAAACGCGCCGCCCAGGAACGTCAGCGGGGTGACGACCAGCATCGGAACGAACTGCAACTGCTCGAAACCTTTCGCCCAGACGCCGATGATGAAGCCGAACAGGCTGAACGTCGTCGCGGTCAGCACCAGGAAGGCGATCATCCATCCGGGATGCATGATCCGGATCGGCACGAACAGGCTCGCCGTGGCGAGGATGATCAGGCCCAGCAGCACGGACTTGATCGCCGCCGCGCCGACGTAGGCGAGCACGATCTCCGGCGGCGATACCGGCGCGGACAGGATTTCGTAAATCGTGCCGGTGAACTTGGGGAAGTAGATGCCGAACGAGGCGTTGGAGAGGCTCGCCGTGAACAGCGACAGCATGATCAGCCCCGGCACGATGAACGCGCCGTACGGCACGCCGGCCACCTCGGTCATGCGCGAGCCGATGGCCGCGCCGAACACCACGAAGTACAGCGACGTGGTGATCACCGGCGTGACGACGCTCTGCGCCACGGTGCGCCAGAACCGCGCCATCTCGAACCGGTAAATCGCCCATACGCCATAACGGTTGAACGCAAAACGGCCTGCCGGCTTCATGCGCGCGTCCTCATTTATTTTCATGCACCAGACTGACGAAAATATCCTCGAGCGAGCTTTGCCGGGTGTTCAGGTCCTTGAATTCGATGCCGAGTTCGCTGAGGCGCCGCAGCAGTTCCGGAACTCCCGTGTGTTCCTGGTTCGCGTCGAAGGTATATTCGAGTTCGGTGCCGCCGGCCTTCAGCGCCAGCGGCCAGTCGCCCAGCCCGGCCGGGACCGCCGCCATCGGCGCCTGCAGGTGCACGGTCAGCTGTTTCTTGCCGAGCTTTTTCATCAGCGTGGATTTCTCCTCCACGACGATCAGCTCGCCCTTGTTGATCACGCCGATGCGGTCGGCCATCTCCTCGGCCTCATCGATATAGTGCGTGGTCAGGATGATGGTCACGCCGCGGTCCCGCAGCCCGCGCACCAGCGCCCACATGTCCCGGCGCAATTCCACGTCCACGCCCGCCGTCGGCTCGTCGAGGAACAGGATGTCCGGCTCGTGCGACAGGGCCTTGGCGATCATCACGCGCCGTTTCATGCCGCCGGACAGCGTCATGATCCTGTCGCTGCGCTTGTCCCACAACGAGAGATCGCGCAGCACCTTCTCGATGTGCCGCGGGTCGGGCGCGCGCCCGAACAGCCCGCGGCTGAAGCTGACCGTGGCCCACACCGTTTCGAACGTGTCGGTCGTCAGCTCCTGCGGCACCAGTCCGATCCTGGAGCGGGCTGCGCGGTAGTCGCGCACGATGTCGAGTCCGTCCGCGAGCACCGTTCCCTGCGTCGCGGTGACAATGCCGCAGACGATGCTGATCAGCGTGGTCTTGCCGGCGCCGTTGGGGCCCAGCAGGGCGAAGATTTCGCCGTGGCGGATCTCGAGGTTGATGTCGTTCAGCGCCCGGAAGCCCGAGGCGTAGGTCTTGGTCAGATGGGAGACGGAAATGATCGGCGGCATGACGAATCCGGGGAAATGCAGACAGAATGTTATTACAGACAGCAGGCTTTCGGGAAAGGTCCGCCGTTCAATCCGCCAGTTCGGCAAGCCGCCGTTCCAGAAATCGCCGCTCGGGTTCCTGGCGCGTGAGTTCCAGCGCCCGCAGGTACGAACTGCGCGCTTCGTCTGTCCGGTTGAGCCGCCGGCAGAGGTCCGCCCGCGCCGCGTGCGCGAGGCGGTAATCCGACAGTTCGCCGCGCGCCAGTATGGCCTCGATCAGCGCCAGTCCCGCCGCGGGGCCGTCGCGCATCGCCACCGCCACCGCGCGGTTCAGCTCGACGATGGGCGAGGGCTCGATGCGCACCAGCACGTCATACAGTCCGACGATCTGCGGCCAGTCGGTCGCCGCGGCGGCTCGGCGCTTCGGCATGCACCGCCGAGATTGCCGCCTGCAATGCGTAAGGCCCGACGCGCCGCGACGCCAGCGCGCGCTCGACGAGCACGGTGCCTTCCGCGATCAGCGCCCGGTTCCACAGCGACCGGTCCTGGTCCTCGAGCAGAATCACATCGCCCGCGGGCGTGGCGCGCGCCGCGCGACGGGATTCGTGCAGCAGCATCAGCGCGAGCAGGCCCGTCACCTCGGGTTCGGGCAGCAGTTCGACGAGCAGTCGCGCCAGGCGGATCGCTTCGCCCGACAGATCGTGCCGCGTCAGCGACGCGCCCGACGATGCGGCGTAGCCCTCGTTGAACACCAGGTAGATCACGCGCAGCACGCTGTCCAGCCGCTCCGGCAGGTCCGCCTGCGACGGCACCTGATAGGGAATTCTCGCATCGCGGATCTTGTTCTTGGCGCGCACGATGCGCTGCGCGAGCGTGGGCGGCGCGGTCAGAAACGCGTGCGCGATTTCTTCGGTCGTGAGTCCGCAGACTTCGCGAAGCGTGAGCGCCACCTGCGCATCCGGCGGCAGAGCCGGATGGCAGCAGGTGAACACCAGCCGCAGCCGGTCGTCCCCGATGTCTGTCGCTGTCCCACGATGCCGGATCGTCGGGCGCCGCGATCTGCTCGGCGGCCTCGTCGTCGAGCGGATCGAAGCCGCGCGTCGCGGCGCATTGCATCGATGGCCTTGAAGCGGCCGGCCGACACGAGCCACGCGCGGGGATTCGCGGGCACGCCGTCCCGCGGCCATTGCTCGAGCGCCGCCCGGAACGCATCGTGCAGCGCCTCTTCGGCGAGGTCGAAGTCGCCGAGCAGGCGGATCAGCGTGGCGAAGACGCGGCGCGATTCGGAACGGTATACGCCGTCCACAATCCCGCGAATCGTTCTGGCTGAGTCCTCGTTCATCGGTTCCGGCCCCGGTACCGCGATAGTGTAAACGAGGTGAATATAACTTTTCAGCTGGAATGTAAATGGCAATTACGCACGCAACGGGTTGAAGTCGCGCGGGCGGACGCCGAAGATTGCCGGGCCGGGCGAAATCCCCCGCAAGCAACATGACTATTCAGTCTGCGCCTGCCAGGCTATCTTCAAAACTGCCGCGACCGGCTCCCAGCCGCGATTCCACTCGTCGTGGGAAATAATTGCCGGCCGTTCCCCGTTTTTACGGGGATTTATTGCACCAGACCCGCCTTCCTGATCACCGGGGCCCAGCGGGCGATCTCGCGTTTCATATACGCGGCGAATTCCTCCGAAGTCGTCGTGAAAGGTTCCGCGCCGTCCGCTGCAAAGCGTTCTCTCAGGCTCGGAGTGGCCAGTGCTTTTTCCAAACCTGCGTGCAACGAGGCGAGGATCGCCTTGGGTGTGCCCGCCGGAGTCAGGATCCCGTACCACTGCGTTGCATCGTAGCCCGGGGCGCCGGATTCAGCGATCGTCGGAATGTCCGGCAATATGCTCAGGCGGGTCAATGACGAGACGCCCAGCGCCCGCAACTTGCCGGTGCGGGTGTGCGGAACGATGGCCGGAACGCCGGCCATCACCATGTCGAGCTGCCCCGAGATGACATCGATCACCGCAAGGCCGGTGCCGCGATACGGCACGTGAACAATATCGATCTTCGTGAGGAGCCTGAAGTACTCGGTCGCGAGGTGGCCTGCCCCGCCGACGCCGCCGGATCCGTAGCTTAATTTCCCCGGATTGGATTTTGCCAGTGCGACGAGCTGGGCGACGGTTTTTGCGGGCACCGTCGGATTGACGGCCATCAGGTTTGGTAACTTCGCAATCAGCGTGATCGGATCGAAATCCTTCACTGGGTTGTAGGCCAGCTTCGAGTACAAGGTGGGGTTCACTGCCAGCGTGCCGATATGGCCGATCACGATGGTGTAACCATCCGGCGCCGATTTTGCGGCCACCTCCATGCCGATGCTGCCGCCGGCCCCGCCGCGATTGTCCGGAACGACCTGCTGTCCGATCGCCTCCCCCAGTTTCTGGGCAACGAGGCGTCCGATGATGTCATTGGTTCCGCCGGGAGCAAAAGGGATGATCAGCCGAATCGGCCTTGTGGGATAAGCCTGGGCTTGCGCGCAGGCTGAAAACAGAAACAATGCGGCCATCGCGCAGCCGGAAAGGGTTGTTCTCATGATTGACTCCCCCGTAATTTACGTTTTCAGACTGCCATCGAAGGTTACACCATTGCGGACCAGTTCCATCATGGCTTCTTTTCCGTATCCCAGCTCGCCCAGAATTTCGAGGCTTTGCTGCCCGATCTTGGGGGCGGCGAGATAATCGTCGCGCGTACCGCAGGAAAGCTTGTTGGGCGGACAGATGTCGTAGATTTTGCCTTCGGTCGGATGGTCGATGGTCCTGAGCAGGCCGACGTCCTTGAGATGCGGATCCTCGACCAGGTCTTCGAGCGTGTTATACGCCATCGCGGGAACGTCCGCGTCGGCCAGGATCTGCAGCCACTCCGCGGTCGTTTTGGTCGCCAGCGCCGCGGAGCGCAGGCCGAAGTAGTCGCGCACATTCTGAAATCTTGCCTCGATGCTGCAGAAACGCGGATCGTCCTTGAGCTCGGGCCTGCCGATCGCCTTGAAAAACGCGAAGGCTTGCGCATTGGTATTGGCAGCCAGGCATATCCAGCCGTCTTTGGTTGCAATGGGCTTGGCCGAGGGATCGAAAATGCGCGGGTCGCCCATCTCCCCCAGAGGCGGTTGAAACGTCTTCAGGTACAGGTGTTCTTCAAGCACGTACTTGGCGATGTTCTCGAACATCGGGACTTCCACGCACTGGCCCTCGCCGGTCCGCTCGCGCGCAAACAGCGCCAGCAGCAGCATTTGCGTGGCGACCAGGCCGGCGTTTTTGTCGGCCATGACGATCGGCACGTAGCGCGGTTCGCCCGTCGCGCGGTGATGGAGGGCCGCGATGCCGCCCATTCCCTGGATGATCGGGTCGTAAGCCGGTTTGCCCGAATAGCGGCCTTTGCTGCCGAAACCGACGATGCCGCAATAGATGATTTTGGGATTGGCGGCGCGCACCGATTCATAGTCGAGCCCCAGCGCTTCCATCGCAACCGGCCGCATGTTCCAGATCAGCACATCCGCGCGCCGTATGAGTTGCATCAGGATCTCGAAACCCTGGGGTTTCTTGATGTCCAGAACGAGAGAGCGCTTATTGCGGTTCAGGTGCAGAAACTTGGACGACATGCCTTTGGTGCGCCCCTTGCCGGCCAGGCCGCGCACGTGATCGCCGCCCGGCGGCTCGATCTTGATCACGTCGGCGCCGTAATCGGCGAGAACCTGCGTCACCATCGGCCCGACAACGACCGAGGTCATGTCGACTACTCTTATGCCTTCGAGAGGGCCGCCTGCCATATGCGCCGCTCTTAAACGAGTTCCGCGTCGGCGGTAAGGGCGACGGCACCCTTGTCGTTGGTCACCCACAGCTTGACGGACTTGTTGTCGTCCGCGGGCGCTCCGCAAACGTGCAGGGGCCGTCCGACGAACAGCGGACTCACATTGCGCGAGGAAAAGCGCTTGATGGGCCGGCCCGCATGCTCGCGCGCAAGCTCGAACATCATCAGCGTGCTCAGATTCCCGTTGACGATCAGGCCGGGATAGCCCTCGGTCCCGGTGACATAGGGCAGGTCGTAGTGAATGCGGTGGCCGTTGAAAGTCAGCGCGGAAAAGCGGAACAGCATGACGTTGTCGGGGATGACGATTTTTTCCCATTTCGCCTGCGCGGGCGGCGCCTGGGGCGGCGTCGGTTTGGCATTGGGATCGGGCGCATCTCTGTAGACGATCCTCTGCAATTCAGTGATCGCCAGCCCCCGCGGACCGTAGATGTCGGTCTTGACCGTGACGAAGATCATCTCGCCCGTCCGGCCCTGTTTCAGTTCCACGTCCTGAATCACCGACTCGCGGCGGACTTCGTCGCCGACGCGCAATTCGCCGCTGAACGTGACGGTCTTGCCGGCGAACATGCGCCGCGGCAGCGGCACGGGCGGCAGGAAATCGCCGCGCGCGGGATGACCGTCCGGCCCGATCTGCGATTGCCGCACGACCCGCGGAAACAGGATCGCGTGCCAGCCGATGGGCAGCGGATCGCCGATCCTGGGAAACGGATCGTCGCGGTCGAGCAGCGCGCTGAGACGATGAATCGTGGGCACCGTCACATAATCGATTGCCGATTCTTTTACGCCGATCCACTTTTTGAGTCCTGCCATGTCCTGCGCCATAAATTCCTCCTTGAATGTGGGGCAGATGATAGGGCCGCCCTGCTATTCCAACAAGAAATGTTTTATCATTCCAAAATAACCAAATGATCTGGTGAAACACATGAAACTCCAGCAGCTCCGCTACCTGTGCACGATCGTGGACGAATCATTCAGCATCACCCGGGCCGCTTCAAAACTGCATACGTCCCAGCCGGGGATCAGCAAGCAGTTGCGGCTCCTCGAGGAAGAGCTGAACACCCGGCTGCTGTTGCGCCGGCGCAATCGCGCGACCGGCCTGACGGCCGGCGGCGATGCGATACTCCCCACGGCCCGCCGCATCCTCAAGGAGGCGGAGACGCTGAAGCAGATTCTCGCGGACGAGGGCGACCCGGACAAAGGGCAAATCGTCATTGCCACCACGCACGTGCATGCCCGCTACACGCTGCTGCCGATCCTCAAGAAATTCCGCAGCCGCTACCCGCGGATCAGCATTCACCTGGTGCAATGCAGTCCGTCGGAGATCGCGTACCGGGTATCGACGGCGGAGGCGGACATCGGGCTGGGGACGACAACCCTGGAGCGTTCGCCCGGGCTCGTCAGCATCCCGTGCTTCCGGATGCCGCACTGCGTAATCGTCCCCCGCGGCCATCCGCTGCTCAGGCAACGCCGGCCTGCGCTTGAAGCGATAGCGCGCTATCCGTTTATCACCACCGGCTCCGGAACCCGGCTTGGCAACCTGGTTGCCGAGCGGTTCGCGTCCCACGGCCTGCACCCGGACATCGTCATGCGCGCGCCCGACATCGAGGTGATAAAGACCTATGTGGAGGCGGGCTTCGGCATCGCCGTCATTCCCACCATTGCAGTGCATCCACGTTCGGAAACCGGTGTCAAAGCGATCGACGCCAGCCACATCTTCGAACCGACGATCGCCTCCGCGATCCTGCAGGACGACACGGCCACCCGGCCGCACTTGAGAGACTTCATCGACCTGCTGGTGCCGCGACGCAGCAGCAGGCGGACGATACGACAGGTAACGAGCGCGGGCCGCCCCGCGGTTGGATAGCGGGGGCTTTCGCCGCCGGCCGGGCCCGGTTTCGTCCTGAAAAACAGGCGCATGCCTGCCCACGCAATAAAAGCCTTGACAATCATTGCCTAGGCAATATAATCGGCGCATGGTCATCAAGACGGAGCGCAACGTGGGCGACATCTACGATCCGAAAACCATCCAGCCGAGCAGCAGCATCGGCTACCTGATCAACCGCGTGCGAACGGAGTTCATCGAGGCGATCGACCGCGAACTCGCGCCGCTCGACGTGACGGCCGCGCAGTACATCATCATGGGGCATCTCGCGTACAGCCTCGCGGATTCGGCCTCGCAGCTGTGCAAGGGCATCTCGTACGACCCGGGCGCGATGACGCGCATGATCGACCGCCTCGAGGCCAAGGGTTTCATCCGGCGCGTGCGCAGCGCCGAGGACCGCCGCGCGGTGAATCTCGAGCTCACCGCCGAAGGCAAGGCGGTGTTTCCCAAGCTGCGGGTGAGCGTGGTCGGGGTGCTCAACCGCCTGCTGCGCGGCTTCACCAAGAGCGAGGCCCGCCAGCTCGAGGGTTTCCTGCAGCGCATCCTCGCCAACGCCTGAAAATTTTTTATCTGGATATTTGCCTGGGCAGAAACAGCCCTGACAAGCGTATCCGCCGCCACCGGCACACCGAATATGAATGTTTCGCCAAAACAACGAATTCTCCAGCGCCTGCGCAAGCTCGGCCCCTATTTCGCGCTGGCGCTGGCGTTGCCCGGGGGCTTTTTAATCGTGCTGCTCATCTGGCTTTTTGAGCACAGGCATCGGAAGGCATGACATGAAAATTCAAATGAACAGGATCGCGGGCGCGCTGCTGATCACGATGCTCACCGCGGGCTGCGCGAACATGCAGGGCCTCGCTCCCCAGGTCGTCGCCCGGCGCCGCGGACAGTCTCGCCGCCGCCAAATCGATCGCGGGCAGCCGGCTGTCGGCGGCCGCATGGCCCGCCGCGGACTGGTGGAAGCGGTTCAATGATCCGCAACTCGATCGGCTGATCGACGAGGCGCTCGCCGGCAGTCCCACGCTGCGGGTGGCCGAAGCGCGCGCGCGCCGGGCGCTGGCTTTTGCGCAAACGGCGAACTCGGCGCTCTACCCGCAGGTCAACGGCGATGCGGCGATCACGCGCCAGCGCTTTCCCGAACACGGCCTGATTCCGCCGCCGTTCGGCGGCGCGTGGGAGACGCAGGCGCAGCTTCAGGCCACGCTGGACTACGAACTCGACCTGTGGGGCAAGAACCGCGCGGCCTATGACAGCGCGCTGGGCAAGGCGAAAGCCGCCGAGATCGACGCTTTCGCGGCAAAGCTCGCGCTGTCGGCGAATGTCGCACAGGCCTACGTGCAATTGCAGCGCGCGTATCTGCAGCTCGATGTCGCCGAAAAAAAACTCGGCGAGCAGCAGCAGATTTATACGCTCACGCTCGACCTCTACAATGCCGGAATCAACTCCAAACTGGCGGTAAAGCAGGCCGAGTCGGCGTTGCCGGCAACCCGCGAGCGGATCGCGCAGCTGCAGGAAACGATAGGACTGACCCGCAACCAGCTGGCGGCGTTGCTGGGACAGGGGCCCGATCGCGGTCTCGAGATCGCACGGCCTTCGGCCCGCGCACTCGGCGCGGTGGAGATTCCTTCGACGCTGCCCGCCGAGCTGCTCGGCCGCCGTCCCGACATCCTCGCCCAGCGCTGGCGCGTCGAAGCGGCGCGCAAGGACATCGATGTCGCCAAAGCGCAGTTCTATCCCAACGTCAGCCTGACCGCATTCATCGGCTTCCAGAGTATCGGCCTGCCCGGATTCCTGCAGGCGGCGAACCGGACTCTGGGAGCCGGCCCGGCGCTGACGCTGCCGATTTTCGACGGCGGCCGGCTGCGCGGCAATCTCGCCGGACGTGACGCGGATTACGACGCCGCAGTCGAGGTCTACAACCAGACGCTGGTCGACGCCTTGCGCGACGTGGTCGACCAGCTGACGTCTTTCCGCAGTCTCGACGAGCAGCGCAAACAGCAGAAGATCGCGCAGGCGGCCGCACAGGAAGCGTACGACCTGGCGTTACAGCGCTTTCGTGAAGGCGTCGGCAACTACCTGGATGTATTGATCGCCGAATCGCAACTGTTCGCGCAGCAAAGCCTCGACGCCGATTTGCGCGCGCGCGAGCTCGACCTGTCGATCAATCTGGTCCGCGCACTGGGCGGCGGCTTTGACGGCACGCCGGTCCACCGCCGGCGGCCCGCAGGCGTTGAACTGATTTTTAAAGGAACCGCATCATGAACGAGAAAACCCATTCTCCGGTAAACGATCCCGTCGCTCCCGCGGCCAGCCCTGCAGCCGGCGCAAACGCCGCAATGGCAGGCAGGCGCCGGCGCTGGCTCGCGCTGGTCGCCGGCGTTTTCGCCCTGGCGGGAATCGGCTATGGCGTCTATTGGGCGATCGACTTGCGCTACATCCAGTCGACGGACGACGCCTACGTCGGCGGCAACGTGGTGCAGATCACGCCGCAGATCTCGGGAACGGTCGTCGAGATCGGGGCCGACGACACCAATTTCGTCAAGGCCGGGCAGACGCTGGTGCAACTCGACCGGGCCGACTCGCGCGTCGCGCTCGACCAGGCTGAAGCGCAGCTTGCGAAGACGGTGCGCGAGGTCCGCAGCCTGTTTGCGACGAGCGGGCAGCTGCAGGCGACCGTAGACATGCGGCAGTCCGATCTGGCGAAGACGAAGGAAGACCTTGCCCGCCGCGAGCGGCTCGCGAGCTCGGGCGCGATATCGAGGGAAGAACTCCAGCATGCGCGCGATGCGGTGAGCAGCGCGCAGGCCGCGCTGGTGGCCGCAGAGCAGGGGCTTGCGGTAAATCGCGCGCGCATCGATCACACGACGGTGGAAAACCATCCCGACGTCAAAAACGCCGCCGCGCGCGTGCACGATGCCTACCTCACGTATGCGCGCACCGCGCTGCCGGCGCCGGTCTCGGGATTCGTCGCCAAGCGAAGCGTGCAACTCGGCCAGCGCGTGAGTCCCGGCACGCCACTGATGGCGGTGGTGCCGCTCGACCAGGTCTGGATCGATGCCAATTTCAAGGAGCCGCAGCTCGCCGGCATGCGCATCGGCCAGCCGGTGACCGTGACCGCCGACATCTACGGCGGCAAAGTGGTCTACCACGGCCGGATCTCGGGTTTCGGCGCGGGCACCGGCGCCGCGTTCGCGCTGCTGCCGGCGCAGAACGCGACCGGCAACTGGATCAAGATCGTGCAGCGCGTGCCGGTGCGCATCGCGCTCGATCCGCGCGAGCTTGCCGCGCATCCGCTGCAAATCGGCCTTTCGATGCAGGCCGAGGTCGATACCCGCGACCGCAGCGGCAGCCGCATGCCGCAGGTCGCGCAGACCGCGAACACCTATGAGACGGCGGTCTTTCATTCCGTCGACCAGCTCGCGAACGAACGCGTGAAATCCATCATCGCGGCCAACGAAGCGGCAGCGGCGCCGGTTGCCGCGGCCGATCCGGGTCGCGGCGGCGCGCCGCAGCCCCACCGCATCGCCCGCACCGATCACACCGGAGCCGCGGTCCTGCGCCGGGTGAAAGTCCAGTAACGCATCCGCCGCGCGGGAACAATCATGAGCGCTCAATCCCACACCGCGCCGCTTTCCGGCAGCAGCCTGGTGATCGGCACCATCGCGCTGTCGCTCGCCACGTTCATGAACGTGCTCGACACGTCGATCGCCAACGTGTCGATTCCCGCGATCGCCGGCGATCTCGGCGTCTCGCCCGACCAGGGCACCTGGGTCATCACCTCGTTCGGCGTCGCGAATGCGATTTCGCTGCCGCTCACCGGCTGGCTCACGCAGCGCTACGGGCAGGTGCGGTTATTCACGGCCTCGGTGCTCCTGTTCGTCGCCGCATCGCTGCTCTGCGCGATGGCGCCCTCGATCGAATTGCTCATCCTGTTCCGCGTGATCCAGGGCGCCGTGGCGGGACCGATGATCCCGCTGTCGCAGTCGCTGTTGCTGTCGAGCTATCCGAAGGCGAAGGCGGGCAGCGCGCTCGCGATGTGGGCGATCACGGTGCTGGTGGCGCCGATAGCGGGGCCGCTGCTCGGCGGGACCATCACCGACAACCTCGCATGGCCGTGGATTTTCTACATCAATGTGCCGGTCGGTCTTCTGGCTGCGGCTGCAACCTGGACGATCTACAGGAAGCGCGAAACGCCCACGCTCAAATTGCCGATCGACGGCGTGGGGCTCGGGCTGCTCGTGATCTGGGTGGGCGCGCTGCAGGTGATACTCGACAAGGGCAAGGATCTCGACTGGTTTCATTCCGGGCAGATCGTGACGCTCGCGATTGCCGCGGTCGTCGGCTTCTCGCTGTTCCTCGTGTGGGAGCTGACCGACCAGCATCCGGTGGTCGACCTGCGGCTGTTCGGCCGGCGCAATTTCTGGACCAGCACGCTCGCGATGTCGCTGGCCTACGGCGCGTTTCTTCGGCAACGTGGTGCTGCTGCCGCTGTGGCTGCAGCAATACATGGGCTACACGGCGACCCTGGCGGGCATGGTGCTCGCGCCGGTCGGCCTGCTCGCGATCCTGCTCACGCCGCTGGTGGGGAAGACCGTGCACAAGGTGGATCCGCGGCTGTTCGCGACCTCGTCGTTCCTGATTCTTCGCGCTGGTCCTGTTCATGCGTTCGCACTTCAACACCAGCGCCGATTATCGGCACGCTGATGGTGCCGACCATCATCCAGGGCGCGGCGATGGCGGTCTTCTTCATTCCGCTCGTCACGCTGAGCCTCTCGGGCCTCGCGCCGGACCGGATTCCCGCCGCGTCGGGACTGTTCAATTTCTCGCGCATCACCGCCGGCTCGTTCGGCACTTCGATCGCGACCACCTGGTGGGACCGCCGCGCGAGCCTGCATCACGCGCAACTCGCGGAACGCATCACGCAATACGATCCGACTTCGATGCAGGCGCTGGCGAACATGCAGGCGGCCGGCATGAGCCCGGCAGCAAAGCTACGACATGCTGAACCGCGCGATCGACCAGCAGGCGTTCATGCTTTCGGCCAACGACATCTTTTACGTCTCGGCGCTGCTGTTTCTGCTGCTGATCGCCGTGGTGTGGCTGGCGCGCCCGGTCAGGGGCG
Organism: uncultured beta proteobacterium; assembly: GCA_963734595.1. Lineage (GTDB taxonomy): Bacteria > Pseudomonadota > Gammaproteobacteria > Burkholderiales > SG8-41 > CAKKQX01. Next base: position 26,781 of record CAVTHV010000037.1, on the reverse strand, counting down.
ACGCGGGCGCCGATGCGGCGGCCGGCGCGCACTGATGAACCTGGCGGCCCCTGGAGCGGCCGGCGATTACGTTTCGTGCGGCTCCCAGCCGCGTTTCCGTTCATCGAGCGGAACGATTGCCGGCCGTTCGCCGTTGGCATAACACCACGAATCGACGGCCCAGGGTTTTCCGGACTGCAGATCGCGCTTGCCTTGCCGCCACCCGATTGGTGCGCCTGCGCTGGAAAAGCATAGACGCAGAAAGATGCATTTCAATACCCCCTGGACGCAGGGTACACGAAGGAAAAGCCAGCGAAAACGACGAAACAATTTTCAGACTACCTAAATCTGCGAGATATTCACGAAGCCCCTTAGGTAACCCTCAACAACCAACTGGTAGTTTCCCAGTCGCATTGATCCCGGCATTGAGCCTTGTTTTCCTTTGCGTCTCCTTCGTGTCCTCCGTGTCCTTCGTGTCTCCGCTTTTGAGACGGGTCCCCGTTACTCGCGCATCGCGCGCGCCTTCTTCGCAGCCGGGCGTTCCCAGCAGCGCGTGAACCACGCTTTGACGTGCGGCCATTTCGCGAGGTCGAGCGTCAGCGCGCGGTAGAGTGCGGCGGCAACGTTGAGATCGGCCACCGAAAACGCCGGGCCGGCGAGCCACTCGGATTTCGTCGAGCGCGGCTTCCAGCGCATCGAACGCCGGCGCGATTTCCTTCCACGCCGCGTCGGCGACCTCCGGTTTGCGCTCGGCTGCCGGAAGATCCTTCGTGTGCCGGCAGTAGGTGACGATCTGGCGGTCGAGACGGTCGGTTTCCCACAGGCTCCACTGCAGCGCGAGCGCCTCGTTCTTCGGGTCGGCGGGATAGAGCGGGCTCTTGTGCTTCTTCGCGAGATAGAGATTGATCGCCATCGATTCCGACAGAATGAAACCGTCGTCGTCTATCGTCGGCACGCGGTCGTTGGGATTGAGCGCGTGGTATTCCGGGGTCTTGGTTTCCGGCGCGCGCGGCAGCCAGTCCTTGTGCTCGTAGGGAATTCCGAGTTCGCCCACCATCCACAGTGTGCGCAGAGCGCGGGATTTGGCGGAGCCGTAGATACGCAGCATGTTGTTGTTCTCCTCAGTCAGATGGAAACGGGATTCTACGCGAGGATTCGGTCTTCGGGCGGAGCAAGGTAATGCATTGTTTTAATTTATTTTATTGTGATTGCGCCAAGGATGGCCCAGCCGCGCGCCAGGCAATTTATTCAGTACGGCCCCGTTTGGTTCAGCATTGTGGAACCGACCTTGCGCGCCTGGACTGTCATCCGCGATGGCTGTGCGGGCGAAGTATTCGCCGGCCGGACAGGCATGCGGCGGCCTGTCACCCGCGGCGCGCGGGTTTGCGGACCGGGGCTTTCTTGGGCCGGCGGGTGACTTCCGGAGATGCGTCGCCGAGCACGCTGTCGTTGCGGAGTACCTGATCGGCAGTGAACTGCAGATGCGCCTGCAGCAACCGTACCGCCTTGTCCGCATCTCCGTCGATCGCGGCCTCCATGATGGCGCGGTGTCCGTGGGCGGTGTCGCGCAGTGGGAACGCGCGCTTGAACGCGATCTGGCGGTAGCGGTACGACTGGTCCGCCAGCTGCATGCAGAAATTGAGCAGCCAGCGCGAGCCGCAGGCGGCGATCAGGCTGCGGTGAAACTCGCGGTGCAGTGCCTCCCATGCCGGATTCGCCCGGTACTCGTTTCGCGCGAGCGAGCGCGGCGCGCGCGACAGGCGGTGATAGGCGAGCACAATGCCTTCCTCCCACGCCGCGGTGCGCGCGGCGACCGATTCCCGCAGCGCCATGCCTTCGACAAGGCAGCGCGCTTTTGTGAGCTCCCTCAGGTCTTCCGCGCTGACCGCCGCGACCAGAAAGCCACGCTGGTCGCGCCGCTCGACCAGACCGTCTGATGACAGCCGGTTAAGGGCCTCGCGCAGGGGAATCTGGCCGGTGCGGTAGCGCCTGTTCAGGAACTCGATGCCCAGTTTGTGGCCGGGCGCGAGTTCTCCCGCCAGGATGTCATGGCGCAGCCGATCGTAGACCGTGCTGGCGAGGGTGGTCGGCGCGCTGCCCGGGTCAGCTGCGCCTGCATCTGGCGCGGACTTCCCGCCCCGGTTCCTGCGATGGTCGCGAACGACGGGCATCTTTCACCATGCAGCCGCGGGCAACGCCGGGGCGGCGATCGCGAAGACCAGCGCTGCGGCGCGCGGTCGGCGGGCAAATACTTCGGTAAGGCGGGTCTTTATGGTCGGCACTCCTCTGCTGAACGCGATCCTAAGCCTTGCGCGGCGATTTTGCCACCGGGTGCGACGGCGCTCAGTCAAGCTTCAGGCCGGCGGCCTTGGCGACGCGGCCGAAGCGTTCCATTTCGTCGCGCATGAATTGTCCGAACTCCGCGCCCGCGAGGTACCCGGGCTCGCCCCCGGCATTGAGTATTTGCTCGCGCACCGCGGGCATCGCCATGACGTCTCTGAGCTTGGCGGCCACCAATGCCGCGTATTGCGGTGGCACACCTCTCGGCATCAGGAGGCCGGTCCACCCGACGCTGCGGTACCCGGCGACCCCCGCTTCCGCGATCGTGGGTACCTGCGGCAACTGCGGCGCGCGGCTCTCGCCGCCCACGCCCAGCGGCTTGAGGCGTCCAGCGCGGATCTGCGCGAGCACTGCCGGCATCGGCGTGATCAGGTACTGCGATTCGCCGGAAACGATGGCAATCACCGCCGCGCCGCCGCCCTTATAGTGAACGGTCGCGGCCTCGATGCCGGTCAGCGAGTTGAAGTAGACGCCGGCGAGGTGGCTCGCCGAGCCCGGGCCGGCCGTCGACATGTTGAGCTGGCCGCGCTTCGTCCTGAGCAGATCGACAAATCCTTTCACGTTGGTCGCCGGGAAATTCGGCGCGACAACGAAAACGTTCTGCGAGACGACATAGCGCGCGATCGGCACGAAATCCCGGGAGACGTCGTATTTCAGCTTCTTGAACACGAAGGGCGCGATCATCTGCGGGCTGCCGACGCCGACCAGCGTATAGCCGTCGGGCGCGGCGGCAGCGCCAATCGTCATGCCGAGCGTGCCGCCGGCCCCGGGCCGGTTGTCGACTATCAACAGTTGCCCGAGTGCCTCACCCAGCAGCGGGGCAATCACGCGGATGTTGGTGTCGATGGAACTGCCGGCTTCCTGCGCGATGATCGCGCGTATTGGCTTGACGGGATAGCGGGCGGACGGTTGTTGAGCCGCGCCCGCAACGGCAGCAAGGCTCGCAATGATCAGGGCGAGTCCGGCGAGGACGGCGTGACGATGGAACATCGGGCGCTTCATCAGAACCTCCAAAGGATGCTAGGTGGGGGGCGGCAAAGGTTGCGAGTGGATGCAACGACGGGTGCTTCTGGCTGCGTAGACAGAGCATTCCGCCAGTGAGTACAAAATATATATATTATTGCCAATCGTCATGTATCGTATATACTATGGCTGACCCTTGTCAAGGATGATTCTTAGCCGGCCCGCATCGGCCAACGATAGGAGCGAACATCATGGCGCGCATCAGCTACAAGCACCCGCAGGACATCGACGATCCCGAAATGAGGGAATGGTTGACGGACGCGATCAACACAGGGAAACCGGGTCCCGAAAACCAGGCGATCCGCGCGCATAACAAAGTGGTCATGCGCTCGTTCACGACGCTGATCCGCACCATGCGCGACGAGGGGGTGCTCGAGCCCGAGCTGCGCGAGCTAATGCGCGCGCGGATCGCGACCTCGTGGGGGCCGATGTTCAGCACCGACTGCCATTACTGAGGGGAAATGAATACCGCACAGTTTGTGCGGGTTCAGGGCCACCGGATGTCGCTGCTCGACGAGCAGCAGTCGTTTCTGCAATCGGACCAGTTCACGCCGCGCGAGAAGCTTGCGCTACGCTACTGCGACGCCATCATGCGCAACCCGACCCACGCCGATGACGCGATGTGGGCGCAACTGCATGCCGAGTTCACCGAGCCCGAGCTCGTCGAGCTCGGCCATTACATCGGCTTCATGTCCGGGGGGCAGCGCTGGCTTCTGACGCTGCACACTGCCCACGGCGAACTCGCCGCCGAAATGGACAGGCGCAAGAAAGAGGAAGAGGCGAAAGAACTCGCGCCCGCGGCTAAGTAGGGCAGCGCAGGGCATCGAAAAATCGCGCCGGCCCTGTCAGCCTTACTCATAGAGAAGCCCCGGTTCGCCTGCCATCCATGCTGCGCAGAGGGCGCAGGACCGCTGCGCCCGTCCCGCTAGACTTTCGCTTTGGATTTCCTGCCGGGGGCCGCGGGCGGAATGTATCCCGAGATGCGGCAGACGATCGCATCGATCTCCTTGCCGTCCTGGTAGCGGATCGAGCGGCACATCATGATCGCGCCGCGCGCGTGCAGATCGGTCACGCGCTGGCGCACGTTCGCGAGCGAAAGGCCGGTTGCCGCGGCGATCTCGGAGTCGAGCCGTTCGCCGCTGTTCTTCAGGTAGTCGAGGATTGCTTGCATATCGAATGGATCTCGCTGCAACAGTCGTGTGAGCTCGGGCGTGGCCGCCGTCGCGTAAGAGGGCGAATGATACAGCAATTCAACGTCTTAGCCCATGGCCGCGATACCCCCGCCGGGGGCGATGGCGCAGTCACAAGCGCGTCCGGAATCAACAATTAATTCAATAAAAACAACGCACTACGACGATATCCGGCGCCTGCTGCCGGGGGCGCGAACCCGCTTTCACGGCCGGCGCGGAACCACCGGAAACCCGCGCCGCGCGGCCCGCGTTCAGGGTTTCAATGCCCGGTAGAGAAACGGCAGGCTGACGTCCATCCGGTAATCGACATCGGAGTGGTTGTCGTCGAATTCCTCGTAGGTGTGACGAATGCCGGCGGCGGCGAGGCGCTTCGACAGGATGCGCGTGCCGTAATGGATGTGGTACTGGTCGCGCCAGCCGCACTCGATGTAGATGCCGCGCATCGACTTCGAGATTGTCGCGGTATTTCGCGACGAGATTGATCGGGTCGTGCTCGCGCCATTTGCTTCCAGCGGCGCTCGATCAGCTCGCCCGATTCGAGGTTGAACGGCACGCGAAAGCCGAGCGGCGCTTTCGGGTCCGGGTCGTAGGTGGCGGCCATGCACAGATTCATGATGCAGTGGCCTTCGGCGGACGAGAGCTTTTCCTTTTTCCACACGTGCGCGAGAAAGCGCCTGATGCGCCCGTCGTCCAGCCCTTCGGCGAGGCCCTTGCGGCCCGACTCGCGGAGCGCGTTGTAAGCGCCGGCCTTGCGCTTCGGCTCGCGATGTTTGGCGAGCTCGTTCAGCGTATTCGGCCAGTCGTGCCAGTAGACGAAATCGAAATACGCGTCGCCGGAATGATCGGCGATCGCGCCCCAGTATTTCGGGTACTTCATGGCGTGGATGATCGCGCCGTAGCCGCCGGAGGACTTGCCGAAGCAGCCGCGATGTTCGCGGCTCGCGAGCGTGCGGAACTCGCGGTCGACGAAGGGAATGATCTCGCGCGTGAGATAGTCGGCATAGTTGCCGATCGCCGGCGAATTCACGTACTGGTTGCCGCCGAGCGCCGTGAAGCAGTCCGGAAAGACGATGATCGCCGGGCCCATCTTCTGTTCGTGGATCAGGCGCGCCGCGCGCTCCGGGACGTTGTCGCCGAACGGCTTCCAGGCCGTGTGCGAAAGTCCGGAGCCGGTGAAGCCGACGAGATCGTAGAACACCGGAAAGCGGCGCTTGCCCGGGCTGTCGTCGTACTGCGGCGGCAGCCAGACCGCGACCTTGCGCACGTGCGGATCGCCGAGCGGATTGTCCTTGAGTATCTTCGAAGTGTGCTCGAGCACGACCAGCGTGCCGGCGGGACCTTTGGGACGTTTGAGTGCCATGACGGTATTCCGGATCCTGTAATGACGCCGATTTTACGCAAAATGCGATGGGCAATGGGGCCGTATCCATTTCTCAGCCCGGACAATGCGAACCGGCCGGCGCGGGGCAGAGGCAAAACGGGTAAAATATCGCGGCATCGGAAACTGTTTTTTATCTGCGGGGTGACGTCGACATGCGCAAGTACCTGCACATCAATCTCGGGGACCGCTCGGTCAGGACGGAGGAATTGCACGGCGAGGCGATCATCCGCGCCGGCCGGCACTTCATCGCCAAGACCCTGCTCGAGCGCGGCGTGGCGAAGGTCGATCCGCTGTCCCCGGACAATCCGCTGATCTTCTCCGCCGGGCCGTTCGCGGGCACCAACTTCTCCAACGCCAACCGGCTCAGCGTCGGCTGCAAGAGCCCGCTGACCGGCGGCATCAAGGAGGCCAATTCGGGCGGCACCTTCGGCTTTGCGCTCGGCCAGCTCGAGACCGCCGGGCTCACGCTCTATGGCGCATCGGACGACTGGGTCGTCATCCGCATCACCAAGGAAGGCGCGATCACCTACGACAGCGCCGCAGCCCTACATGGGCAAGGGCAACAACGAGGCCGCGGCGCTGCTGTTCGAGAAATACGGCAAGAAGATCAGCTTCGCGCTGTGCGGCCCGGTCGGCGAATATCTCGGCCTGATGGCGGGCATCGCCTTCGCCGACACCGACGGGCGGCCGTCGCGCCTCGCCGCGCGCGGCGGCGTCGGCGCCGTCATGGGCAGCAAGAAGGTCAAGGCCATCGTCGTCGACGTGCACAAGATGCCGACCTTCCATGACCGCAAGAAAGTCATGGGCGCGATCCGCGAATACGGCGCGCGGCTCGGCAAGGAGCCGGCGATCGACATCTTCAAGCGCATCGGCACGGCGATGATGGGCGACATCACGAACCGCATCGGCGGGCTGCCGGTGCGCAACTTCAGCGCCGGCCGCCTGGTCGAGGCGTCCGAAGGCCCGCTCAAGCTGGGCGGCGACTACATCCGCGAGCTGAACTCTGAGCCGCGGCGGGCAGATCTCGCACGCCTGCATGCCGGGCTGCATGATCGAATGCAGCAACGTCTACGTCGACGAGAACGGCAAGGAGCTCGTGTCGCCGCTGGAATACGAGACCCTCGGCCTGATGGGCAGCAACTGCGGCCTCGACGCACCCGGACGACGTGGCGCGGGTGAACGCCGTCGCCAACGATCTCGGCGTCGATACCATCGAGGTCGGCGCCACGCTGGGCGTGCTGATGGAAGCGGGCCTGGGCGCGTTCGGCGACGTCGAGTTCATGCTGCAGGCGCTGGAGGACATGCGCCGGGGCAACGAGCGCGGCCGCCTGCTCGCGCAGGGCGCCGCGCGCGTCGGCGCGCATTACAAGGTCGCCCGCGTTCCCGTGATCAAGAAGCAGAGCATCAGCGCCTACGACCCGCGCGTGATCGAGGTGACCGGCATTTCCATGATGATCACGGCGCAGGGCGCCGATCACACCGCGGGCAACCTGCCGGTCTTCGACTGCAAGGACAAGACGACCGAGGAACTGGTGGCGGCGAGCCTCGGCATCCAGACCGCGTGCGCCGCGGCCGATTCGCTGGGCCTGTGCATCTTCGGGCGCTCGGTGACCAACGTCAGCGCCGAGCTCATCGTCACCGCGCTCAACGACGCGCACGGCACCAACCTCGATCCGTCCTTCATGCAGACGCTGGGGCTGCGAGGCGCTGCGCATGGAGTGGGAGTTCAACAAGGCGGCGGGTTTCACCGAGAACGACGACGAGCTGCCGGAGTTCTTCTACACCGAGGCCCTCGCGCCGAGCGGCAAGACCGCGCGCCATCACAGCGCCGAAGTCAACCGGCGCCTGCGCGAGCTGCTCGGCTGACCCGGTCCCGCTTCGGTTCAACAGAGTCCGGCCGCGGCCGGACGCGGGCGGGCTCGCCGCTGACGAACCGGCGTTCGGGTTCGCGAGACGTTCCACGGCGAGGATGCTGTATTCAAGTTGCTCGCGCATCTTGCTCTTGACCGCCCATGGGCCGATCAGCGGCGGAACCCAGAAGCCGGCGACGCGCGTGGCCTCGTAGTGCAGACGGGTGCGGGTGCACGGACCTTCAGCGGTCAGGCGCCATAAAGTCGAGCCGCTCTTGAAATCACCCGCGCCGGGAACGATGGTGGTGAGGATGGTATTGGCATCGGGCTCCGTCACATCCTCGACCTGGACGAGTTGCCTGCAGAAGAACAGCACGCAGGATTCGATGACGCTGCGCACGCGCGGCTCGCCGCGGCCGGTGGGCGCGACTCCGACGCTGACGTCGGTGACGTCCGGGTTGATCTTGCCGATGTTCGCAAAGTCGACGAGCACCTTGTGGACCCGCGAGGGCGGGGCATCGATCACGGCGTCGAATACGATCTTGTAGCCGTCATCGCGGTCCGTCACGGTGACGGCGTCGATTTGCGCGGCAATGCCGCTGCCGGTCCCGAGCATCCCCAGAAGGGTCCCGGCCGCCAGGGCGGCAAGCGATTTTTTGCGCAGGGGCAGCATCTTAAACCGGTTAACAGTCCAGGCCGCAGTATATTCCCGACCGGCTATACTGGCAGGCGGTACCGGAATCGACGGATGAACCATGGCTGAGACATTCTCTGCAGCGCTGGAAGCCCGCACGCAGGACGTGCTGGACAGCTGCACGCGCTGCGGGCGCTGCTTCGAAGTGTGCCCGACGGCGGCGCCCGCCGGCATCGCGGGCAGCGACGCCAGGGCGGTGACCGGCGGCGTGCTCGACATCATCCGCGGCGGGAACGGCCCGGCCGAAGCCGTGCGCTGGGCGCAGGTGTGTTCGGGCAGCGGCTTCTGCATCCGCGCGTGCCCCGAAGGCGTGAACCCGCGCTTCATGCTCGCGCTCGCGCGCGTCGCCATGCAGCGCCGCGCGACGGCGGAAGAACAGCGCAAAAAAGGCAGCGCCGGGTTCTCGAACATGGGCCGCGGCGTGCGGGTGCTGTCGCGCATGCAGCTCCCGGACGAGGTGCTCAGGCGGTTTCGCTGGGACGGACCGGCGGAAACCCCGCCGGAAGTGCTCTTCTATACCGGCTGCAACGTGCTCAAGACGCCGCACATCGTTCTGCTGGCGCTGGACATCCTCGACGCGCTCGGCGTGTCGTACAGCGTGATGGGCGGCCCGGGCAACTGCTGCGGCGTGATTCAGTTTCGCACCGGCGACCTCGACGCTTCGGGCCGCATCGTCTATCGCACGACCGACCGCTTCGCCGCCAGCGGCGCGGCCAAAGTGCTCGCGTGGTGCCCGACCTGCGCGATCCAGATCGGGGAAAACGTGCTGCCCGGACGCGAGGGCGCTTCCGGCGCGCCCGCCTACGATTTCGAAGCCTTCATCATTTACCTCGCAAGCCGGCTCGACCAATTGCGTCCGCTCATGCGCCACCCGGTCAACAAGCGCGTCGGTCTGCACGAGCATCCGGGCGTGGCGGGCGTCTGCGAGGCCGCGATCAGGATCCTGCAGGCGGTCCCGGGACTCGAATACGTCGAACTCCCGCAGCCGCAGATAGGCTATATGTGCAACACGCTGCAGCCGCTGCCCGCGTTCAAGCGCGAGATCCATCGTCGGCGCCCGGTTGATCAGGGAGTGCCCGGGAAGGAAGCGTAGATCCGCGAAGCCTGCATTCTCTGCGTGATGGAACTGAGTGGCCGGTGAAAACAATTCGCAATGTCAGTCGGCCGCCGGGTTGCGCAACGCCAGGCGGTACAGCGCCCACCCGACCGCCGCGCCGGTCGCTGCTACGCGCCCCCATACTCCGAGCACGCTGCCCGCAAGCACGAGGAATGTCAGGCCGGGAATGCTCGAGTGTTCGGTGGGCGGGCTGGTCCAGGCGTAAACAATTGCAAACAGGGGCGCGAAGAGCAGCATGCCCGCCGAGCCGATGACCGCCCCGCGAAGCGCCGCAATCCCGTCCCCGCGCACGCGCGCCGGGACGGGCAATGATTTGCCCAGCGCAAAGCCGGAAGCGGCAGCCGCGACGCCGGGCAACACGATGAAGAGCACCAGCGGGAGCAGGCTGCCCGCGTGGAAGACAATCGGACCGTACCAGAGTGCGGACAATGCGGTCCCCGCCGCGCCGAACCCGAGCGCTGCCGAAGTGCGCGGCCATCGTCTCAGGAAACGGGCTGCCCGCTGCATCGCGTCGTTGCGCGTCTGTCTGAACCTGACTGTGCCAGATACTGCCGCAGGTGCTCGCGACGGTCGGGAAGCAACCCGGAAAAGACCGGAGTCTTTCCCGATTGCCGCCGGTTCCGCTACGGTTTCAGCTGCCCGCGGATTTCCCCGCCTTTGTTTGCGGCGCTGTGCACGTTGACGTAGAGGTCACCGGCCTTGAAGGCCGCGAATTGGGCGTCGGTCAGCTTCGCGCCGGCCGCAACCGACCAGGTGCCGTCACCGCTCTTCGTCAGCGGGATGATCACCGGGCCGTTTTTCCCCGCCGCGCCGTTATGAATATGCGCCATCGTTCCGGCAACCCCGGTGGTGGTGACGCTGCCGCTCACGCTCTTGTCGTCGTTGATCGTGATCGTGCCGCCACCGGATGCCGAAGTCTTGACCGCCGGCACTTCCTGGTCGCCGCTGAGCGTCACCTTGACCTCATCGCCAAAGGCCATGCCCGAATAGGCCGCGAGGGAAATAACCGCTGCGGCGAGGGCGCCCAGAACTGCCGGACGTTTCGATTGAAGCAATGCGTTCATTGAAATTCTCCCGGGTTGATGATCCATGACTTGGATGCAGGACGATATCCGAAATGCGACCCTGCGTGTGGAGGAAACACCCGGATCCGGCCGTTTATTCCCGGGCAATCATGACTTGGGCGTAAATCGCCGCGGCAGGGAACAGGGCCGGAGTCATTCACGGGAGATCGCAACCTCGGCCATGGCTTTGACCCTGTTGGTCACCGGGTCAATTGCCGCCCGGCTACTTCAATCCGTCGCGGGTGGCGTCGGCGCGGTCCACGCACTGATAACTGGTCGTGCAGCGTTCGAGCGAGCAGGCGCGCGAGGTTTGGATGGCGATCTTCTTTTTTGTCGCGCACGCGTTTTCCGCGCGCTGCTCGACGTCCGCCGCCGCGCGGTCCGTGAACGGGTGATCGAACGTAACGACGTTGCCCTCCCTGGCGGTTTCGACGATGCCCTCGCTGAAGCGCCCGCCGACCTGGGCGCACCCTGCTGCCAGCAGCAGTAGTACGACAACAAAAATCCGTTTCATCATTTCCAGTCCGTCAAACCGTGCGTGATGGGTTTTCACAAATCAGCGGACTCGTTCCGCCGACACAAGTTCAACGCAATATACAGCGTCTTTAAAATGCGCGCCGCAGCACGCACCGGGATGAATGGCGTAATGCGTTGTTTTATTTATATTTATTTTGTTCCATTCTCCCCATCGGCTCTCAGATTGCCCTTCGCCCCGGGTTCCCTCATCCCTGTCCATCGGCTCCTCATCCCTCGAGTTCCTTCGTCCCGGCCTTCGTGGCATGATATCGGCATGACCCAACTGCGACGATCCGAGCTCGAGCGCGCGGTGCGCGCCGGCATCCTCGACGCGGAGCAGGCCGACCGGCTGGCGGAATTCTTCGGCGCGCCGCCCGCCGCCGCGGCCGAGGAGCCGCGCTTCAGTTTCGTGCACGTGCTCTATTACCTCGGCGGCATGATCGCGATCGGCGCGATGTCGCTGTTCATGACGCTCGGCTGGAATGCGCTGGGCGGCTGGGGCGGCTTCATCACCGCGGTATGTTATGGCGTGCTCGCGCTCGCGCTCACGCACTGGTTCATCGAGCAGAAGCAGCTCGCGATCCCTGCCGGCATCATGGCGACACTCGCGGTGGTGATGGTGCCGCTCGCGATTTTCGCGGCGCAGATGGCGCTCGGCTACTGGGCCGACACCAAGTCCTATCGCGACTATCACGTGTTCATCGACTGGCGCTGGATCATGATGGAGTTCGGCACGCTGGCGGTGGGCGCCGTGCTGCTGTAGCGCTACCGCTTTCCGTTCATGCTGATGCCGATCGCGGTGACGCTGTGGTACATGAGCATGGACCTCGTGCCGTTCCTGTTCGGCAATCCGCACGACTGGGAGATCCGCAAGTTCGTCTCGCTGTGGTTCGGGCTCGCGATGGTGCTGCTCGCGTTCTGGGTGGACGTGCGTTCGCGGCGCTCGCGCGACTACGCGTTCTGGCTGTATCTGTTCGGCGTGATGACGTTCTGGGGCGGGCTGTCGTCGATGAATTCGGGCAGCGAGCTGGGCAAGCTCGTCTACTGCGGCATCAACGTCGCGATGATCCTGATCGGCGCGGTGCTCGGGCGGCGCGTGTTCGCGGTGTTCGGCGGGCTCGGCGTCGCCGGCTACCTCGGCCATCTTTCCTACCGGGTATTCAAGGACAGCATGATCTTTCCGTTCGCGCTCTCGCTGCTCGGCCTCGCCATCATCTGGCTGGGCGTGATCTGGCAGCGGCGCGAAGCGGAATGGTCTGTAAGGCTGCGCGGTTATTTGCCGGCGGCGCTGCGGGAATTGATCGAAGCGCGGGAGTAGCCGGGGCGGATGCAAACCTCACAAAATGATAGATTTTGTTCGTGCGGTATCGGAAGTGCGAGATGGCGGTTTCCGCCCGTCGCTAGACGAATAGCGCGGACAAGATCAAAATGCAGGAACAGACTGACACGCGCACGTTCGGGGAAGCCAAAACGTAATGAATATCGAATTCCCGGTTGCTTTGAAACTCGACCACGATGAGTTGCGTGCGGAGCTGGAAAAGGCGATGAAAGAGAAGGGCGCGGTCGGGGACGCGGCGCGGGAGCTGGCGCGTGTCGTCCTGCCGCACATGGCCCGGGAAGAAAAAATCGCATTTCCTCCTCTGGGGCTGCTGCCGCAACTGGCATCGGGCGAGGTCACGGCGGAAATGGCGGGGGTGTTGCCGCTCATCGCCGAGTTCGTCGCCGGCCACGACACTTTGCGCTCCGAGCATCAGCGGATATCGTACAAATTTCAAATGTTGCTGGAAGCCGCGAAAAAGGAAGGCAACGATAAATTTGCGCATCTCGCATACCGGGGCATGGTCCATGAAAGAATCGAAGAAGCGGTGATCTATCCCGCGATCTACCTGATCGGCAACTATATCCGGCAGCAACTTAAACGCTGAGTATCCTGCTCTCCACCCCAAAACCAAACGAGTGACATGAATATGAAACGCTTTGCAATTGTGGCGGTCCTGACTCTGCTGGCCGCCGCGCCGGCGTCGGCGCAAACCGGCGTACTGGGCAAAATCAAGACGGCGGGCGTCATCACCATGGGCTACGTCGACAATGCGGCCCCGTTTTCCTATGCCGACACCAACGGGCAGCCGCAGGGCTTCTCGGTGGAGTTGTGCCGCAGGATCGCGGACGGCATTCGCGACCAACTCGGCCTCGCCAAACTGCAGACCAAATGGGTTGCGCTCACCGTGCAAAACCGCCTCGACGCGGTGCGCGACGGCAAGGTCGACATCGAGTGCAGTACCGTGACCTGGACGCTGTCCCGGCAAAAGGAGGTCGACTTCAGCCTGATCACCTTTGTCGACGGCGCGAGCATCCTCGCCCGGGTCGCAGACAAGCTCAACCGCCTCGCGGACTTCAGCGGCAAGCGCATCGCCGTAATCACCGGCACCACGACGGAGAAGGTACTGAAGGCGGCGCTCGCCAGCCGCTCGATCAACGCCAGCGTGGTCCCGGTGACGCTGCGCACCGAGGGCATGGAGAAACTCAGCAAGGGCGAAGTGGACGGGTTTGCCTCCGACCGGATGATCCTGATCGGCCTCACTTACAAAGGCCAGACCAGGGATGCGTCCCTCAAGCTTCTGGACGAGGATTTTTCGGTCGAACCCTACGCGCTGCCCCTGCCGCGCAGCGACCCGGACTACCGGCTGGCGGTGAACCGGGTGCTGGCGGGACTTTACCGCAGCAACGAAATCGAGAAGATCTACGACCTGTGGCTGGGACCATATGGCCGGCCGAGCCTGCTGCTGTCGGCGGCCTATTACATCCAGGGACTGTCTGAATAATGCGGCGTTACCATGATCCCGGCGGCGACACGCGCGTGATCGCCCGCGCTGTCGGCGTTTTGCTGTTGGCGATCGTTGCGCTGGTCCCGGCGCCGCTCGCCGCACAGTCGATCAAGATCCCGGATTTCCGCAACGAGCCGGTGGTTGGGGCGCCCTGCGCCAATTGCGGGACCGTGCGCTCGATCCGCGAAGTCAGCATGCGGACCCCGGGACGGGTGCCTGAGGGAATGACGCCGCGCTCGACCTTCGGCCAGGGTCCCGGATCGGAAACCAACGTGGTGGGAGGCATCTTCGTGCATTCGTTCAGCGCAGGCCAGCAGGGGCAGACTACCGTCGGCGGCGTGGGCACGCCCGAGATGCAACAACGGTTGAACGAAACGAGCTATGAAATCAACGTGCGCATGGACGATGGCAGCTACCGGACGGTCAACCGCCGGGACGGCGCCAGTTTCCAGCCCGGCGACCGCGTGCGCTTCATGCAGGGGTCCATGGAAAAGATCTGAATCATCGGCGCGCGCAAGCCGCGTGCGGGGAAAATCGTTTCGCACGGAGCTCACGCGGAGAAACCCAAAAAAGATGGAACCGCCAAGACGCCAAGAGCGCCATGAAGAACAAAAGCGGAGACACAGAGGACACAGAGGACACGAACGAGGAAAAACAAAGAACTAAATTGATCAATCACCGCGGTAACGCAACTTTTGATCGTTAGGTGGTCCGTCACTGGTCACTGGTTTTCCCCTCATTAAGTGAAACGTATCCTTTAGGGCCCTCATCCCTCATCCCTCATCCCTTACAGGTTGTCCGCCGCCGCTTCGCTGCCGCGGACAACCGCAGTCTCCCGGGTGTAGACTGTCGCAGTTCAGCGCCCATCCCCACTGCATCGTGAATCCCAGCAACGCGCGGCCCGAGTTCGACGCGGTCATCTCCGACATTGCCCGCTATGTGGATGACTACGAGATCGACAGCGCGCTCGCGCGGGAAACCGTTCATCACTGCCTGATCGACAGCCTCGGCTGCGCGTTCGAGGCGCTCGCCTATCCCGAATGCACGCGGCTGCTGGGACCCGTCGTTCCCGGAACGATCGTCCCCGACGGCGCGCGTATTCCCGGCACGCCGCACGTGCTCGATCCGGTGCACGCCGCATTCAATTTCAGCGCGCTGATCCGCTGGCTCGATTACAACGACGCGTTCACCGGCCGCACCGTGATCCATCCGTCCGACTGCATCGGCGGGATCCTGGCCGCCGCCGACTGGTGGAGCCGCACGCGCGCGTCGCGCGGGCAGCCGCCGCTCACGATGCGCGAAGTGCTCGACCTCGTCATCAAGGCCTACGAAGTGATGGGCGGGCTTGCGGAAGAGAACGCGTTCACCGCGGAAATGGGGCTGGATCACGTGCTGCTGGTGAAGCTGGGCTGCGCGGCGGCCGTCACCAAGATGCTCGGCGGCACGCGCGAAGAGATTGCCAACGCGGTGTCGAATGCCTGGATCGACGGGCACACGCTGGCGACATTCCGGCGCAAGCCCAATTCGGGGTCGCGCAAATCGTGGGCCGCGGCGGATGCGGCGAGCCGCGGCGTGTGGCTCGCGCTGCTCGCGCTCAAAGGGGAGATGGGCTATCCGTCGGCGCTGACGGCGAAGACCTGGGGATTCTATGACGTGCTCAACCGCGGCAAGCCGTTCGGTTTTCAGCGGCCGTACGGCACGCACGTCGTCGAGAACGTGCAGTTCAAGGTGTCGTATCCCGCGGCTTTCCACGCGCAGACCGCTGCCGAAGCGGCGATCGGCCTGCACGCCGAGGTGAGGGACAGGCTCGCCGACATCGATCGCGTCGAGCTCTGGTCGCACGGCTATGGTCTCGGCATCCTGAGCAAGACCGGCCCGCTCCACAACTTTGCCGACCGCGACCACTGTCTGCAGTACGTGGCGGCGATCGGGCTCATCTTCGGCCGGCTCGAGCCGGAAGATTACGGGGATGCGGTCGCGGCCGATCCGCGCATCGACGCGTTGCGGGACAAGATGACGGTGAGCGAGGATCCCGCGTATACGCAGGGCTTTCGTTCGCCGGAGAAGCGCTCGAACGCGAATGCGATCCGCGTGCACTTCAAAGACGGGACGGCGACCCGCCGCCATGCCGTGGAGTATCCGGTCGGACATCCGCGGCGCAGGAAGGAGGGCGGACCGCTGCTGCTGCGGAAATTCGAAATCAATGTCGCGCGCGTGTATGCCGAGAGACAGCGGCAGCGCGTGCTCGCGTTGTGCCTGGACCGGAAGAAACTGGAAGCACTGCCGGTCCATCGTTTCATCGACGAGCTGGT
Source organism: uncultured beta proteobacterium (assembly GCA_963734595.1). GTDB lineage: Bacteria > Pseudomonadota > Gammaproteobacteria > Burkholderiales > SG8-41 > CAKKQX01. The sequence goes on along the minus strand of CAVTHV010000037.1, from coordinate 10,490 downwards.
TTAGAGCTCATCTTAAAAATGATAAAAAGGTGCGTAAAACCAATCCAAATAGACAGGATTAACAGGATTCAGAATTACATGATTTATCTGACAGTCCTGAGGTTTAATCTTGTTCATCCTGTTAATCCTGTCCATGGTTTGTTTTTGAGATGACTTTTAATTAAAAGCGGAGAGCAATCATGAAGAAACTCGCAGTGTGGGCGGGCGCCCTGGCGCTCGGCGTGAGTATGGCGGCCGGTGCGGCCGAGCAGCAAAAGTATCCTGCGAAGCCCGTGCGGGTCATCGTGCCCTATGCGCCGGGCGGCGGCGTGGACATCCTGGGCCGCATCTTATCGGGCAGTCTCACCAAGACGCTCGGCGTGCAGGTGATCGTCGACAACCATCCGGGCGCGGGCACCATCATCGGCACGGAGATCACGACGAAAGCGCCGGCGGACGGCTACACGCTGCTCTTCACGAACGCGGCGCTCGCGGCCAACCCGGCGCTGCACCGGAAGCTGCCGTACGACACCTTGAGCAGCCTCGCGCCGGTGTGCAACGTGGCCGGATCGTACAGCGTGCTCGTGGTGCATCCGTCGCTGCCGGCGCATTCGATCAAGGCGCTGGTCGCGCTCGCGAAGTCGACGCGGGGCGGGCTCGACTACGCGTCGGCCGGAACGGGCAGCGCCATTCACCTCGCGATGGAACTCTTCCAGAGCGCCACGCACACCAAGCTCGTGCACGTTCCGTACAAAGGGGCGGGCCCCGCGCTGACTGACGTGGTGGGCGGCCAGGTGCTCATGATGTTCGCCGCGACGCCGTCGGCGGTGGGTTACATCAAAGCGGGCCGGCTGCGCGCGCTCGGCGTGACGAGCCTGCACCGGCTGGCGGTGATGCCGGACGTGCCGACCATCGCGGAAAGCGGCTATCCGGGATTCGAAGTGAACAACTGGTACGGCATGGTGGCGCCGGCGAAGACGCCTGCCGCGATCGTGACCCGCCTGAACGAGGCGATCAACGCCGGGCTCGCCACGCCCGACATCCAGGCGCGCATCGCCGCGCTCGGCGCGGTGCCGGGAGGCGGCACGCCGCAGCAGTTCAGGGCGATGCTGGAGAAAGAAATTGCGAAGTGGAAGGGCGTGCTGAAGCCGATAGCGGATTGAACACTACAGAAAGCTCAGACCATGAATGCAACTCCTCAACGCCACGGACCCCTGGCCCGCTTTCGTGTCATCGACCTGACGCGCGTGCGTTCCGGCCCGACGGCGGTGCGCCAGCTCGCCGACTGGGGCGCGGACGTGATCAAGATCGAGACGCCGCCGGGACTCAACCTGCCCGACCCCTGGGGCGACCGGCGCAACGGCGCGGATTTCCAGAACCTGCACCGCAACAAGCGCGGCTTCACGCTGAACCTGAAGGATGCGGACGGCCTCAAGATCTTCAAGCAACTGGCCGAACGCTCGGACGTGGTGGTCGAGAACTACCGGCCCGACGTCAAAACCCGCCTCGGCATCGATTATGAATCGCTGAAGAAGGTGAACAGGAAAATCATCCTCGCCAGCATTTCCGGATTCGGCCAGACCGGACCGTACGCGAAGCGCCCGGGCTACGACCAGGTCACGCAGGGCATGGGCGGGCTGATGGCGATCACCGGCGAGCCGGGACGCGGCCCGATGCGGGCCGGCTGCGCGGTGTCGGATACGGCCTCCGGCCTGTATTGCGCGCTGGGCATCCTGACCGCGTTGCTCGAACGCGAGGAGTCGGGCGAAGGGCAGTGGGTGGAAGTATCGTTGCTCAACGCGATGATCGCGCTGCTCGATTTCCAGGCGGCGCGCTGGACCGTGGAGCGTGAAGTGCCCGGGCAGGCCGGCAACGACCACCCGACCGTGAGCCCGACGGGGGTGTTCCAGACGGCGGATGGCTACATGAACATCGCCGCCGGCAGCGATGACATGTTCGCGCGGCTGTGCAAGGCGCTCGACGCCGAAGCGCTGAAGGACCATCCGGATTACAAGGAGCGCAAGATTCGCTCGAAAAACCGCGCGGGCCTGAACAAAGCGCTGCAGGAACTGATGATCAGGCACGACAGCGCGCACTGGATGGCGCGTTTCGAAGAGTGCGGCGTCCCCGGCGGGCCCATCTACAAGATGGACCAGGTGTTTGCCGACCCGCAAGTGCAACATAACCGGATGGCGGTGCCGGTGCATCACCCGGAAATCGGCGACATCGAGCTCGTCAACCAGCCGGTGCGCTTGTCGCGCACGCCGCACGCCATCCGGGAGGCGACGCCGGCCTGCGGCGAGCACACCGACGACATCCTGCATGAGCTGGGTTACGCGGACGGGCAGATCGCCGACCTGCGCAAGCGGTTTGTCGTTTAATTCGTATCGTTCAATTTCCGATGAAAGCAAAAAGAAAGCACCCAAAGATACCGCCGCGCTCCAGTTGAAAAGCGCGCGCGACCTGTTCCGCGTCGGCCTGCCTCACGCCATCGGCGTGCGCCCCGTCACTGTCACGCAGAAAAAAATCACTGCGACCTTGCGCGTGAAACCCATGCACCTCAATCGCAACAGGCACGTGGGTGGCGGCGTATTGATGACGATGGCAGATGTGATGGGGGCGGCCGGCGGGGTGGCGAACCGGCCGCTGAATTACACCGGCGGCACGATCGAATCCAAGACGAATTTTTTCGGCGCGGCGCTGGGGCCGGTGCTCACCGCCGTATGCGTGCCGCTGCACAGGGGGCGCACGACCACCGTCTGGCAGACCACGATCAAGAATCCGGACGGGCGGACGGTCGCCATCGTCACGCAGACGCAGATCACCCTGTTGCGGAAAACCGAATCTGCCTAGAACCTATCTCAAAAACCGAATCATTAACCGCGATGAACGCCGATACGCGCCATCAAACCAACACGACCGTTTTGCGCACTGACTTGTATTTATTACCATATTGATTATCTGGGTTGGGTAATAAGCGGGTTGTAGGCGTTCATCCGCGTTATCGGCGGTTCCATGTATTTTCGAGATAACTTCCGCCACCGCGGTCAATCGCGCGACTGCAACTGCGCGGGAAACGGCGCGAGCGGCAGCGGCCCGCCGTCCGGAATCGCGGTTCGCGCGACGTTCATGATCATCGCCAGCATCGAGTAATACCCGACCACGCCCAGCAGATCCATCAGGCCCTCTTCGCCGAACTCGTTGCGGGTGCGGTTGTAAGTCGCATCGCACACGCCCTTGTTGGTCAGCAGCTCCGTCAGAAAGTCGTAAGCGATCGCCTCGTCTTCCGCCATATCGCCCGGGCGCCGCCCTTCGGCGATGGCGTCGATGACGGCAGAGCTCAGGCCCGCTTTGAGGGCATGCGGAACATGGGCAAACCATTCGAACTGTTGCGTCCAGTGCCGCGCGCCGATCAGCGCCGCCATCTCGTTGATGCGCATGTCGAGCACGCAGTGAAAGCGGATGTATTCGCCCAGCTTCTGGGTGGGGCCCATCAGACCGGGACTGCGCAGGATCGCCACGTACGGGCCGCGCAAGCTGCCGCGCGGACCGGCGCAGATTTCGGCCACCGCGCGTTTTTGCGCCGCGGACATTTTTTCCTCCGGAATCGCGGGCATGCGTTCGGGCGCGACCGCATAGCGGATTTCTCTGGCGGATGTCGAAGCACTGAATGTCATCGTTTGCTCCCTCGGTAAAAGAACCTCTGTTCCGGCCAAGTTTCTGAAATCACGATCTTATTACGCAATGTTAAGACCATATTCTGGAATGATCATCGATTCCACCGCGCGCCCGGTTCGCCGAATTGCCTCGTGCCGGGTCGGCAGATAAAAAACATGCTACTCTGAAAAAAAATGCTGTCCTTCACCTTGATCGACCAAACAGGGAGGAATCATGCCGGGTATCAAATCCACCAAAACCATTCCGGTCATTGCCGTTCTGTGCAGCGTGATTGCTTTCGCGTGCGCGGGTCAAGTCTCGGCGCAGAGTCGATGCCAAACGGCCGATGCGGCTGCTGGTGCCTTCCGCGCCCAGCGGCCCCTCGGATTTCGCGGCCCGTCTGATCGCCACCAGGCTGAGCGAGGCGCTGGGGCGGACCGTGATCGTCGACAACCGCCAGAGCGTGAACGGCATCGTCGCCACCGAAATTGCCGCCGAATCCCAGCCTGACGGCAATACGGTCCTGATCGGCAACATCGGCACGATGGTCATGAACGTCGGGCTTTATAAAAAACTGCCTTACGATCCGCTGAAGGATTTCGTGCCCATTACCCAGCTGGTATCGGCCGGTACCGCGCTGGTCGCCAATGACAAGTTCGCGCCGAATAAATTTGCCGAGTTTGTCGCCGCCGCAAAGAAAGCGCCGGGGCGGATCAATATCGCGGTTGCCGGCGCCAACGGCGCAGTCGCGACCGAAGTCCTGAAGTTTGCCGCCGGCATCAACCTCAACAACATTCCGTACAAAGGCAGCGCACCCTCGGAGATTGCGTTGCTGTCGGGAGAAGTGGAGGTGGCGCTGCTGTCGATTCCCGCGGTGACGCAGCACGTCAAGGCCGGCCGGATGAAAATCTACGGCGTGACCACCGCCAAACGCTCGTACCTGCTGCCCGACGTGCCGACGATCGAGGAGCAGGGCATAGCCGGCTATGAATTCGGCAACTGGCACGGTCTGCTGGCGCCGGCGGGCACATCTCCGGCGATCGTGCGCAGATTGCACGAGGAAGTCGTGAAAATCCTCAGCCGCAAGGAAGTCAAAGACCTCGCGCTGGCGCGCGGCAACGAGGTCATCGCCAACACGCCGCAGGAATTCGCCGCGATCCTGAAGCGCGATATCCCGCGCTATCGCAAGATCATGGCCGAGGCCGGCATCGTGCCGAGATAATCAGCGATCCGGGCATGGGCGATGCGATCAACCCTTCGCCCTATTGCTTACTTCTGTCTGGCGGCTGTAATGGGACCAGGGAATACGCCGTGCGGTCAGGAAAAATACGGACGCAGTAAATTATCCTCAAGGCCGGCGTTAGCTACGCAGCCCCTGACCGCTCAGCGGCCACTGATCACTGGTCACTGGTCACCGCAGTCAGCGCGCCGATTCCAGTCTGATATTCGCCTGCCGCGCGACCTTCACCCATTTGTCGCGCTCGCTCCTGAAGAAAGCGCCGAACTCGGCCGGCGGGCTGCCGACGGTCTCGGCGCCGCTGCGCACCATCCTGTCTTTGACCTCGCGCATGTTCGCCACTTCGGCCACCGATTTGGCGATCCGGTCGACGACGGCGCGCGGGATTTTCGCCGGGGCGAGGAGTCCGTACCAGATTTCCGCGGAAACGCCGGGGAGCCCGGCCTCGGTGAACGTCGGCACGCCGGGCACCGCGGACAAGCGGGCGGCGCCGGTCACTGCCAGTGCGCGCAGTTTCCCGCTTTTCACGTGAGGCAGCAGCGCGGGCACGCTGGTCATCGTGAGCTGGACCTGGCCGCCGATCAGGTCGATGATGCCGGGCCCCGAGCCCTTGTACGGCACGTGCAGCAGATCGATTCCCGCTTCGTGCTTGAACAGCTCGGTGGTCAGGTGCTGGATGCCGCCGGTGCCGCCCGACGCGTAAGCGAGCTTGCCCGGCTGCGCCTTGGCCAGCGCGATGAATTCCTGGATGGTGTGCGCTTTGACGGAAGGATTGACCACCAGCAGGATCGGCGTTCTTGCGATTTCGGATAACGGCAGCAGATCCCTGCCCACATCGAAGCTCAGCTTTTCGGAAAGCGCCGCGGTGATCAGATGGCCGACATTCATGACGAGCAGCGTGTAGCCGTCGGACGTGGCATGCGCCGCGGCCTCCATCCCGATCATCCCGGTGGCGCCCGGCCGGTTGTCCATCACGACGCTCTGCCCCCACAGTTCGGAGAGCTTCTGCCCGAACATGCGCGCCGCGAAGTCGGTGCCGCCGCTGGCGGACGTGCAGATGATGATGCGCACGGGCTTGTCCGGGATAAGCGTTTTTCGCGTTGCGCCGCCGAGGGCAGGCAGAACAATGCCGCAGACAGCGTCGCGACGATGAAGGCGGCTTTCCGGGCCGAGTGCAGATATTTCATCTGGTTCCTCCTTTTATTCTCGGCTTACTTTACCAGAACCCGCCGAACTGAAATTCCGAGGTCATTTCTTCGCTTGTCAAAGAATCGTTTCGCACGGAGCAAGTATTTCAATACCGGTTTGACGGGTACGAGTCACCTTCGCTGGTCTCCAATCACCCAATTTCCGCAGTAATCCGTTGTTTTATTTTATTTCTTATCTTTCTCCTCTTAAATGACACGCATCCTTCCGGCCCGTGTTTTCAGCGCTGTCGACCATTCACCGTTTACCATTCACCATTTACCGCTTTAGTCCTCTCTTTACTTTCCCCCGCCGCCGCCGTATGTTCTTGCGCTGGTTCACCCCTGTTTGCGCATCGCCGCCGTCCATAGTGCGGCAGCGCAGACCGCAATCAACTAGCCAACTGGGAGATTGCAATGGCAGAAGCAGGTTCCGACCGGGCCGCGATTCTCGCCCGGCTGCCGGTGCGCGCGGACGAAGATCCCTTCGTCGTCGGCATCGGCGGTTTCTACCGCCGCTGGTTCAATCTGATCGACGATCTGCAGCTCTTGATCGACACGGTCGCCAAAATCAAGAGCACCGAAGACGAGGACTGGGTCCCGGTGTGGAGCGAAGTCGCCGCGCGCTACGAGAAGGAGGGCGATGCGCTGCTCGCGAAGCGCGACCGCGAAGGCGCGCGCAAGGCCTACATCCAGGCGAAGACCTACTACAGCCTCGCGCGCTTTCCCGTCGCCGTACTGGTCGGGCTCGACGATCTGCCCGCCGACGATGAGCCCGATCAAGGCGCAGTCGTACGCGGATTACCTGCGCTGCTTCCAGAAGGCGACCGCGCTCTATCCGATCAAGACGGAAGTCATCAAGGTGCGGCGCGACGGCATGGAGGCGACCGGCTTCCTGCGGCTGCCCAAGGGCGCGTCGAAAGCCAATCCCGTTCCCGCGGTGCTGGTGATGTGCGGCGCGGACATGTACAAGGAAGACCGCGAGAAATACGCCGACGGCGCGATGAACGAGGGCATGGCCGCGCTGGTGGTCGATGCGCCCGGCACCGGGCAGACCACGTTCCCGCACGCGCCGGAATCGGTCGTCGCGTGGCAGGCGGCGCTCGACGTGCTCGCCGCGCGCCCCGAAATCGACGGCAACCGCATCGGCGCATTCGGCGTCAGCCGCGGCGGCCTGTGGGTGATGCGCCTCGCCGCGCACGACAAGCGGATCAAGGGCCTGATTTCCTGCGCGCCCGGCGGCGTCGGCTACTGGGGCACGCCGGAGGAGCGCGCCGAGTGGCGCAAGGTTGCGCTCGAGCGCGCGCGCACCAACTGGTTCGGCCCGCGCGGCACCCGCCCGCCGCTGAAGGAAATGACCGAGGAAGAGCAGCGCAAGGAATTCCTGCGCTGGTCGCTGAAAGACAACGACCTCTGAAGAACCTGACGATGCCGATGTTCCTGGTCAACGGCAAGATCGACCACCTGACGCCGATCGGCAATCTCTACCTGCTGCTCGAGTCCGGCCCGGCCGACGGGCGCGTCGCGCGCGTCTACGCGGACGACGGCCACATCGCGGCGAAGAACGAGCGCGAGTGGGGCCCGGCGGCGTGGCGCTGGCTGCGCGGCGTGCTGACGCAGGGCATGAAACCGAAAGCGGCCGCGAAGCCGGCGGCGGCGAAAGCAAAACCGAAGAAGAAGGCTGTGGTGAAAAAGAAAGCGCCCGTCAAGAAAAAGGGAGCGAAGAAGAAAACCGTCAAGAAAGCGGCGAAGAAGAAGTAACGCAGCCTCTCGGGCGTCCTCCGCGCGATATGCGTGGAGGACGCTTTTGTTTTTTCGGGGCGCTTCTCGTTTGGTTCACGGAGAAAATACAAAAGCGGAGACACAGAGGACACGAAGGAAAACAAAGTAATGGAATAACCGCTCGACGGTCGAATACCAATCACCAATCACCATTCACCAATCACCAATCACCAATCACGAGCCACCGACACCACGAATCACCAGTCCAATCACTGGCCACCGGTCACTGGCCGAGCCTGTTTTACCGCCATAGGCATCGGTGAGTTGACATAGGTCAACCGATCTTCAGGCCGAGACGCGCAGAATGTTTTTTAGCCGTTAGCGTCGTTGTTGGTCGATTTCCAGGCTGATTGCCGCAAGCCGGGGGATTCAGGGATGATTGCGCAATACAAGCTCCGGTTTCTTGATTTCGCACGCCGTGCCAGCATGCTGGCTTCGTGTGCAGTCTTGCTGGCGGCTTGCGTCACCCCGCAGCTGCCCATGTCCGGTGAGACAGTCGCAATCAACGAATTGCGCTGCAATGCCGACAAGTCGGTCGCGGCGACCGCAACGCTGAGAACCCCGGGTACGGTGCTGCAGACAGGGGGCGCTATCCTGCATTCACCCGATGGCGGCCTGACTTGGTCGATCGCTGCAAGCGGCGAGAGACTCGGGGATGTGACTCCGTGGTTCTTCACCGATCCCCGCGACGGCACCGCCGCGACCAGGCCATTGATCGTCACCGGCTATAAGAGCAGCGGGCTGCTCGAGTGGACTCACGACCTTGCCGGCTGGATGGAATCCACGGATGCCGGACGCACGTGGGCGGCGATCGCCCCGCGCCTGCCCGCCGTAGGTTCGCGAGACCCGATAGGCCGGCCGCCACCCCTCGTCGTTGTGGATGCGACCGGGCGCCTGGCAACATTACGCAGGGCTCCGTCTCCAGCCCTGCTGATTTCCGACGACCAAGGCGCAACCTGGAGCGAGATGCGCCTGCCCCAGATCGACTTCCACGTTTACCACCTGCATGGCAACGGCCGCGGTCGCCTGGTCGTCGTGGGCCGCGCCAGTCCGAAAATATTTGGGGCGGGCGGATTGGTGGTTGTCCAGTCCGACGATAGCGGCAAGACCTGGTCTATTGCAATGAACGAGGCGGCGGATCACCTCAGCTGCGGCCCCCGCATGATCAGCAATGCCGATGGGGCGATGCTGATCTACAACCCATGCCCTGATTACGGGAAGCGTTACTATTTATCAGCGGACGGCGGGCGGACGTGGCAGGCCCGGATCTTTTTTAAATACGCGTTTGGCGCCCTGGAACTGGTCGCCGCCCTCGACAGCAAACGCTGGGTTGCCCTATCCAGAGAAGGTCAGGATCGTCGGTCGCTCTTCGCCTGGATCTCGGATAACGGAGGCGTCGACTGGCGCGGCCAGAAAACCGGATTTGCAATTCTTTCGGGTAATCCTTATTTGATGCAGCAGGCCATCGTGGCGCTCCCCGACGGAGTGGTGCTCGCCTATGTCAGTGACGGTCAGGTACTGCGATCCGCGGATCGTGGCGAAACCTGGAAGCTTATCGATACCGGTCTTCCGCGCAACGGCACGTATTATCTGGGGGCGACTGCACCGACGGGCACGGACCTTCTGGGCGGCGGCCAAGATGGTCGTGCGCTCGCTCGATGGGGCTCACGGGAGCGCGGTCGATTGCCTCGAATGAACCCGTGAAATGCATTGCTCACTCATTAAGCGATGAGGCCTCACCCATTTCCGAGGCCGGATTCCCGATTCCCGATTCACGAGTCACTCCAATACCGGTCACTGGTCACCGCTGGTCCCTCATCCCTCATCCCTTCGGGATCACCGGCAGCAGCACATGCGACGGATGCTCGGGTCCGGTATGCACGGTGACTTTGCCGCCGTAGACCTCGACCGGGCGGTTGCCGCGCAGGTCGTGCTTGAACGGCCCGACGCCGTAATAGACGCGCCCCGCGACGTTGGCCTGTCCCGCCTCGTAACCGGGATAGATGTAATCGCGCCCGCGCACGCTCAAGCCGAGGCGATAGCCCGCGGGCAGCACGATCGAGGTCGGCCAGATTTCGATGTCGAGCTCGTAGATCTTGCCCGGCGTCAGCGGCTGCACCTCGTCATGGGTGTGATAGGGCCGGTAGGGCAGCGTCTGCTTCGCGTCGAGCTTGCGGTGCGAGGCGCGCAGCCAGCCGATGCCGACCGGCGTGTGCGGATCGTTCGAGCCCTGGTACACGATCTCGCGCATGTCCGGCGTGAAGGCGCGCAGCACGAGGAACAGGTCCGCGTCCGCGGTCTCGGAGGAGATGAACAGCTTGGCCGCGACCGGCCCGGTGATCTCGGTCTGCTCCTTCACCGGTTCCGACAGGAAAGTCAGCCCGTCGCCGAGCGCGTCATAGGTGAGCGCCTTCGCCGCGCCCGGCACCTTCGCCGTCAGTGCGAGACCCGCCGGGTCGAGATAGGTTTTGGTCCATTGCGTGCGGGCGAGCGGCCATTCGTTCTCGGCGCGCTCGACGAACGTCTCGCGCGGGTGGCGCACCTGCAACTGCACTTTCGGCTGCTTGTCCCAGCCGGTGTTCTCGCCCTTGAGGAAATGGCCGAAGAAGCGCTTCTGCAGCGCCATGCCGTAATCGCTGTAGAAATGGGGG
>CAVTHV010000036.1:0-14026 GCA_963734595.1 uncultured beta proteobacterium | reverse complement strand
AAAAATAAGGTCAGGTCCACATTTCTGTAAGTCCCCCCACCTGCCAAAACAAACGCCAGCTTCAATGCCGGCCTTTGTCATTCACCGGGCAAAATCATCAATCTCTGATTTTCTCAGTGCGCTCCGTGTGCTCCGTGCGAACCGCATTCCAATGTATGGACTCGCGGCGATAAGACTTGCTCTAAGCTCCTTTTGGCAAACCGGGCACAAGCGATCATTCCAAATTCTCTGCCGCGACACGTTACGAATCGCTTGTGGTATAAATGCGGCGTCCCCGGACCAGGAGGAGTCGCGCCATGCATCGCCTAATTTCCCTGCCCGTGCTTGCCATCATCCTGGCAATGGCTCCCGCGCTCCACGCACAGCAATACCCGTCGAAACCCATTCGCATCATCATTCCCTTTCCCGCGGGGGATTCGCTGGACACCATGTCGCGGCTGATCGCGCCGAAGCTCACGGAGCGGCTGGGACAAAACATCGTGGTCGACAACCGCTCCGGCGCCGCCGGGCAGCTCGGCCTCGACCTTGCGGCGCGCGCGGCGCCCGACGGCTACACGCTGGTCGGCGGTCAGGGCGGCAACCTTGCGGTGCAGCCGCACACGTACAAGAAACTTCCCTACGACCCGCTCAAGGATTTCGCGCCGGTTGCGCTCTCCACCACGAATTTCCTGGCCGTGGTGGTCAGTCCGAGCACGCCGTTCAAATCGATCAACGACCTGATCGCGTATGGCAAGGCCAACCCGGGGAAACTGAGTTTCGCTTCCAACGGTGAAGGCGGCTTTCCGCACATGGCGATCGAAATGCTGCGCGTGCAGGCCGGGTTCACCTACCTGCACGTTCCCTACAAGGGCGGCGTGCAGATCATGACGGAAATCATGGGCGGACGCGTGGATGCGACGATCCTCGGCATCGGCGCGATGACGCCGTTCATCCGTTCCGGGAAGGTGCGCCTGGTGGCCGTCACGAGCCCCGCGCGCGCTGAACTTTTCCCCGACACGCCGACCGTCGCCGAGACGCTGCCGGGCTACGATTCGCGCGGCTGGTTCGGCTACCTCGCCCCGGCCAGAACGCCGCCGAAGATCGTCGCCCTGCTCAACCAGGAAATCAACCGCGCGATGATGATGCCCGACGTCAGGGAAAAGCTCGGCGCAATCGGGCTGACCGTCGTCGCCGAGTCGCCCGAGTCGTTTGCGCAGACGCTCAAGAGCGACTACGAGAAGTACGGCAAGCTCATCAAGACGATCGGCCTGCAACCCCAATAGCCCGGCAATCGGCCGGTTCAATTCGAGTACAGCTGCGAGGAACGCCGCATGAGCACCACCCAGGATCCCTACGAGCGCACTGAAGTCCGCGACGGCATGCGCATCACCTGGCACCAGCGGATCACGATCGACGACGGGCTCGTCCTCCGCGCGGACGTCTACCGGCCGGTCGATGATCGCGCCCTGCCCGGTGATCCTGACCTACGGCATCTACGGCAAGGGCCTCTCCTACCAGGACGGCTACCCGATGCAATGGGAGAAGATGGTCGCCGATCATCCGGATATCCTGACGGCCACGACCAACAAGTATCAGAACTGGGAGACCACCGATCCCGAGCGGTGGGTCCCGCACGGCTACGCCGTCGTGCGCGTGGACTCGCGCGGCGCGGGCTGGTCGCCCGGCTTCATGGATCCCGGCTGCCCGCAGGGAGACCGAAGACCTCTACCAGTGCATCGAGTGGGCCGGCACGCAGCCATGGAGCAACGGCAAAGTCGGCATGCTCGGCATTTCGTACTACGCGAGCAACCAGTGGCGCGTGGCGGGCATGCATCCGCCGCATCTCGCGGCGATCATCCCGTGGGAAGGGCAGAACGATCGCTATCGCGACTCCGGCTACCACGGCGGCATCCTGTGCGAATTCCAGAAACGGTGGGCCAAGCACCAGGTGGTCAACGTTCAGTACGGCCGTGGCGACAAGGCCAAAAAGAATCCCAACACCGGCGAATCCATCGCGGGTCCGGTCACCCTGTCCGACGAGGAACTGGCGAAGAACCGGGTGGACGCGTACGAAGAGCTGAAGAAGCACCCTTTCGACGACGAGTGGCACCGTTCGCGCTCGGCGGATCTTTCATTGGTGCGGACGCCTCTGCTCACCTGCGCCAACTGGGGCGGCCAGGGCATCCATCCGCGCGGCAACTTCAACGGCTTTACCGAGACGCCCGACGCCACGCCGAAATGGCTGGAAGTCCACGGCGACTCGCACTGGTCGATGTTCTCGAGCGGCTACGGCGTCGAACTGCAGAAGCGCTTCTTCGATCATTTCCTGAAAGGCATCGACAACGGCTGGGACAAGCAGCCGCGCGTGCAGCTCAATGTGCGCCATCCCGGCGAGAAATTCGTGCTGCGCCATGAAAACGAATGGCCGCTCGCCCGCACGCAGATGGACGAAGTTCTATCTGGATACCGACGGCATGGCGCTCAAACCGGCGCCGTCGGCGAAACAGTGGGCGGTCGAGTACGAAGCGCTCGGCAATGGCGTGACGTTCTCGACGCCGCCGCTCGACAAAGCCACCGAGATCACCGGGCCGATGATGGCCAGGCTTTTCATCTCGTCGACGACCGCGGACGCCGACCTCTTCCTGATCGTGCGCGTCTTCGATCCGGCGGGCAAGGAACTGACGTTCATGGGCTCGACGGATCCCAACACGCCGATCGCCAACGGCTGGCTGCGCGCCTCGCACCGCCGCCTCGACCCGGCGAAGAGCAAGCCGTACCGGCCCGTATCACCCGCACGACCGCGCCGAGCCGCTCACGCCCGGCCAGGTCTACGAGTGCGACGTGGAAATCGTGACGAGCTGCATCGTCGTGCCGGCCGGCTGGCGGGTCGCCCTCACCATCCGCGGCAAGGACTACGAGTACGACGGCGAGCTCTCCGAGTTCGGCAAGAAATTCCACTACGGGACGCGGGGCACGGGCGGCATGACGCACAACGATCCCGACAACCGCCCGGCCGACGCTCTTCGGCGGACGCGTCACGCTGCATGCGGGAGGCGGGCGCGAGCCGTATCTGCTGCTGCCCATCATCCCGCCGGCAGGTGCCGCTTGAGTCCTAACAAGTAGAATACGTTAACCGCCGATGAACGCCGATATCGCCGATAACATCAAAAGCTCCAGCTTCTCCAATCCGCGGTGCCGGAACTCGCCGCGCGATTCTATAAGGCATATATTGGTTCCAGTTCAACCACGCAACCGGGAGGAAAAAAATGGAACACCGGCACCTTGAGGAACATCAGACCAAACGGAACAGTCACACGCAACGCGCGCTGAGGGCGGCATGCACAGTCGCGGCCGCATGTTGCCTGCACGCGGGCATCGTGTCGGCAGCCGACAGCGCGGCGGACTACCCCGCCAAACCCGTGCGGCTCCTCGTCGCCCAGGGCACGGGCAGTTCGGTGGACAACCTCGGGCGGATACTCGCGGGGCGGCTTACCGAGCTGTGGGGCAAGCAGGTGATCGTGGACAATCGCGGCGGCGCCGGCGGCACCATCGGCGCCGAGATCGCTTCGCACGCCGCGCCCGACGGCTACACGCTGCTCGTCTCGTCGACCGCGATGCAGGTGGTCTCGCCGCAGATCTACACGCACCTCACCTATCATCCGACCAAGGATTTTGTGCAATTCACGATGACCGCGCTGACCCAGAACATCCTGGTGGCCAATCCGAAAATGCCGTTCAACAATGTCGGGCAACTGATCGCCTACGCCAAGGCCAACCCGGGCAAGCTCAACATGGCGAACGCCGGCTCCGGCTTCCAGAGCCATCTCGCGGGCGTGCTGTTCGCGCACATGGCCAATATCGACGTGCACCATATCCCCTATAAAGGCGGCACGTCGATCATCAACGTGATCTCGGGCGAGTCTCATATCACGATCGTGCCGGGACCATCGGTCATGGGCCATATCCGCAGCGGGCGCGTGAAGGCGCTCGGGGTCGGGGGCGAGAAACGCTCGTCGCTGCTGCCGGACGTCCCCACCATCTCCGAATCGGGCGTGCCGGGCTTCGTGTCGACGGGGTGGACGGGCATGATGGGGCCCAAGGGCATCCCGAAGCCGATCGCCAAAAAGATCTACGACTCGCTGATCAAGGTGATGAACGATCCCACCACGCGCGAGATGTTCGAACGCCAGGGCGCGGAGCCGATGACGAGCACGCCGGAGGAGATGCTGACGTTCATCAATGCCGAGTACGGGCGCTTCACGCAGGCGATCAAGCTCGCCGGCCTCAAGATACAGTAGAAAAAAGGGGGGAGGTTCGCACTTCGATAAGTCCCCTCGCCTCCCAAAACAAAGGCCAGCTTCAACGCTGGCCTTTGTCATTCACGAGCTACCGAGCTATAACGCGCCACGCGGGAGCGCAGCGAACTCGGAAGCATACTTGACGAGGGTTGACGGCGGCGGATGCGCGTGCGCATCGAGCATGAACGCCATGAACGATTCTTCCGCTCCGTATTCGTTGCGCAGGCCGTGCCGGCTCGCCCGTTCGAAGCCGAAACGGCCGTAATAACCGCAATCGCCAAGCACGACGACCATGCAGGCGCCCCGCGCGTGGCTCTCGGCGAGACCGTTCTGGACCAGCCGGCGTCCCACGGCATGCCGCTCGTGGCCGGGCACCACTGCCATCGGGCCGAGCCCGTAGGCGATGACGTCGAGCGGCGGATCGAACGTCACCCGGCTGAAGACGATGTGCCCGATGATCTCGCCTTCCGCCTCGGCGACGAGCGACACCTCGGACTTGCCGGTTGCGCGCAGCCGTTCGACCAGGTCCGCCTCTGCGGTAGTGGGGAACGCAGTGACATGCACCTGCCGCACAGCGGCAACGTCCTGCGGGCGCTCGGGACGGATGTTGACCATGGGTCGATTATGTCAGTGTTATATTGATTGTGCAACGCAGCATCCGGAACACCCGATCGCGCTATTCAATCCGGAAGGCGGCGCACTTCGGAGCATGATGGAAGACGATATTGATAATATAAACAACGCATTAGCAAATCTTTTCATCTGCTGGCCGACAGCTTGTCACTCCCCTCGCCTCCAAAAACAAAGGCCAGCTTCAACGCTGGCCTTTGTCATTCTTGATCTTGATCTTGATAGGAGAAAACCGCAGTCTGACCGCTTCGGATCTAATCCAGCTTGTCGTACTGCTCTAATGTACGCTAATGCAAGACTTGATCCCTTCACTGTGATGGCGGTAAGAAATGATCGGGCCGCTATTGACTCAAAAAGTACACGAAACACTGCACGCTGCCGCGCGCGCCGGTGCGCACACGGTCGAGTGCTCGCTGGACCTCGATCGTTCGAGGACGACCGTCGAGGTGGGCGTTGCAGGATGGACGTGGCAAGGTCAGCGATTCCCCTATCTGGACAGCTGCAAGGACAGGACCGTTTACCACTGGGTTGGCGGGGCCTTTCAGCCAGTGGCGCGTTTCACAACGTCACTGGTCAAGTTGGTGCCGACCGAGTGGGGACCGCCGACGTTCGAAATCGATGGCATCAAGATGTTGGCCACGGCGCATGTCTCGCCCTATGCGGATGCCGAACGCAAAGTCGGCTTGATTCAACCGCGTGGCAAGGTGGTTTTGGACACCTGTGGCGGCCTTGGCTATTTCGCCGCCTGGTGCTTGCTGGGTCAGGCGAGGCAGGTGCTTTCTTACGAGAAGGCTGCCGACGTAATCTGGCTGCGCAGCCTCAATCCCTGGTCGCCGGAGATTGGCAGTGGTTTGACGTTAACCCAGGGCGACATTACCGAGCAGATCGTCATGCTGCCCGGCGACTCGGTCGACGCGATCTTGCACGATCCGCCCCGTTTCGGTATCGCCGGAGAGCTTTACTCGCAAATCTTTTATGACCAACTGGCCAGGGTGCTCAAGCGCAGGGGCAAACTGTTTCATTACACCGGCACACCGAACAAACTGACCAGCGGTCGCGATGTGCCCAACGAAGTGGTGAAACGCTTGCGGCACGCCGGGTTTGTCGCGGAGTTGAATGGCGACGGGATATTGGCGGTGAAGAAGTGAGCGTTGTCAGCAGAACATCCCGCATTGCGTTTGGCGCGGCTGACAGTCCTTGTGCCGCAGCGGGTTCGTCCAGGAAATCTTCCGGCCCGGGCGTATGAAGCGGGGTATTGAAAAGAATCCTCCGTGAGAACCTCGGTCCGATGACAGCCCCGCGGAGGATGATTGGCGCTAACTCTTCTTTAAATCCTCGACCGCCTGCTTGACGTCGCCGACGCCCTTCTGCATCTTCCCGGCAATCTGTTTCGAAAGCCCCTTGATCTGCTGTTTCTTGCTTCCAATCAGCTTGCCCGCTTCTTCCTGGACTTTGCCGGCAACGTCTTTCGCCGCGCCCTTCACCTGGTCTTTGTTCATGTTCGACTGCCCCTGTTGTAAGCGCTGCGCTCAGCGCGATGGAAAATAACGGCTATATCTTGCCCAGCACAAGCAATATTATGAGTATCAACAACACCAATCCGATGCCGCCGCTCGGACCATATCCCCATTGCCTGCTGTGGGGCCAGGTCGGAATGACCCCCAGCAGGATCAGAACCACGCACGATCAACAGAATCGTTCCAACACTCATTTTGTTTCTCCTTGCTTTGCGCTACGGATGCCGCGCACCGAACCAGCGGCTTTACTGCTGGCCTTTGACGATCATGTCATTCTTGACCGACTTCACGCCCTTGACGCCTTTGGCCACTGCGACGGCCTTGTTGATATCGGCGCGGGACCTGACGAAGCCGCTCAACTGAACCGTCCCCTTAAGGGTTTCGACGTTGATTTCGGCCGACTTGAGCGAAGGTTCTTCCAGAATCGCCGCCTTCACTTTGGTCGTGATCGACCGCATCGTCGACATATTCCCCGGCGGATTCTTTCTTGGACGCCGCAGCGGTGGATTTTTCTTTGCCGGCTTTGTCCGCGCCCGCGGTCTTCTCGTGGCATTTCACGCAATCGGCCGCGCCTTGACGCTGAACGCCTTCTTGCCGTTATGGCAGGCGCCGCAGAACTTGCCGTCGTTCATCGCGGCCATCGTGATCTTGTCGCCGCCTTTTTTCATTTCGAACAACTTGGGCTTGGTGTGGCAATCCGCGCATTTCAGGCCCTTGTCCGCATGGACCTTGCCGTCGAAGATCACTTTGCCATTGGAGCTCGCAAACTCCACCGTCTTGCCGGGCGGAACCGCCATGACGTTGCCGATCGAAAGCATCAGTGCTGCAAATACCGCCAGAATTCCCGCAGATTTCATTTTGTTACTCCCTCAGGTAGTCGACGATGAAAGAACACTTCCATTTAGCCGGCAAATGCCGGAGCGGATTTGCCAGCGGCTATTACATACCTCCCCCGCGCGATGTTCTGTACGAAAGCGTACATACAACAGGACGGCTGATACCGATGCGAACTTCCACTTTCGGTTCGTCCGCCGGGAGCCCGTAATTCCCTCACCTGCCAAAACAAAGGCCAGCTTCGACGCTGGCCTTGGCCGTGCACGCTCCTGATCGCGCTTCAGAAAAATGGAGGCGCGGGCGCGGAGCGGGAGGAGATATTGCAACGCCTTGTTTACATTGATATATTTAAATATCAGAAATACCCCAAGATATCCCACCAGATGTCGCCCACCACCACCAACAGCAGCAGGTTGACCACGCTCATGACGGCGCCCGCCACCCACCATTCACCCAGGGTGGTGTAGCCCGAGCCATAAATGATCGGCGAGGTCCCGGTCGCATAGTGGGTCAGCGACATCATCAGTGAAGACGCGAAAGCCAGGATCAATGCAAACAGCATGGGCGGCGCGCCGAGTGCCAAGCCGGCGGTAAAGAAAGCGGCAAACATCGCGGTGATATGCGCGGTGGTGCTGGCAAAAAAGTAGTGCGCATAGAAATAGACCGCCACCAGAATGGCGGTGGCGCCCATCCAGCCCAGGCCAAGCTGGCCGATGCTGGTTTGAATCGTCTTCGAAAACCAGCCGATCAACCCGAGCTTGCCGAGGAAGGTGGCCATCATCACCAGTGCCGAAAACCAGAGCAAGGTGTCCCAGGCGCTCTTGGCCTTGAGAACATCTTCCAGGTCCAGCACGCCGGTGACCAACAACAACGACAGGCCGATCCACGCGGTGGTCGTGGGATTGATCTCCGCGGCGGGGCCGAACAGCAGCGGCGGAACGCCGGCCCACATGGCCAGCATCAGCGCCAAAACCGCCAGGGTCAGGAACTCCGACGGCTTCACCGGCCCCAGTTTCGAAAGCTCGGTTTGCGCAAGTTCTTTGGCGTTGGGCGTGTTTTTGATCTCGGGCGGGTACAGCACGTACAACACCAGCGGCATCACCAGCAGCAGCACCAGCCCGGGCAGCAATGCCGCCAACGCCCATTGGCGCCCACGTGATCTTGATGGCGGAGTTCGTGGCTTTTGCCACCAGATCGACGATCAGGGGATTGGGCGCGGTGGCCGTGATGAACATCGCCGACGTGATGGGGTTGGTGTTGTAGTTGACGAGGGCCAGGTAGCGGCCGATTTTTTTCGAAGTGCCCAATTCCGGGCTGGAGCCGAACACGTCGGCAATCGAGCGCATGATCGGGTGAATGATCGCCCCGCCCCGCGCGGTGTTGCTCGGCGTCACCGGAGCGATGATCAGCTCGGACAACACCAGGCTGTAGGCGACCCCGAGGGTTTTCCTGCCGAACAGCGAAAGAAAATAATAGCCGATCCGCCTGCCCAGCCCGGTCTTGGTCAATGCCACGGAGATCAGCATCGCGATGGCGATCAACCAGATCAGCGGGTTGGCGAATCCGCTCAGCGCATCGGCAATCGCGGCGTCGGGTTTGCCCGGGTTGGTCACGCCGGTAATCGCCACGAGAGAAATCGCGACGATGGACAATGCGCCGATCGGCATGGCCTTGCCGATGATGGCGACGATGGTGCCGATGAACAGCGCCAGCAGGTGCCAAGCGTTCGGGCTGACTTTCTCAGGAACTGGAATGACGAACCAGATCAGGAGGGCGACGCCCAGTGCCACCGCAGTCGGAATGGGTTTGGGAAGAGATGAATTGTTCACGGCGTGTTCCTTTAATGACTCGGCTGCGGCGCAGCCTTAAACGGCAGGAAAATGGGGGCGATTACACCAGCGCCTTGGCCAGCAGCTTCAGCAGCTCGCCGATCGGCAGCACCAGGAAAGCGAGCGGCAGGCACGGCAGCATCGCGACAATCGCGATCTGAACGACCTGCTGGCGGGTGAACGGGATGACGCCGCATGTCCTGAATGAGTCTGAAGCAGGTGCTGTAGTCGCACACCGCGGAGATGTCCGCGCTGCCCAGAAACTGTTCGTCCGCCGGCTTACCGTCCACCCACTTCTGCTCGAATGCGCGGTTGAGGGTGTCGCCCAACTGGCTGTACTGGCGCAATCCCTGCCGCCGCGTGCGGGCCAGCAGCGGCAGGAACAGCCCCAGCGGCCCGAGACAGAGCAGTTCGACCACGATCAGATAAACCACGAGCAGGCCCTTGAAGGACTCGATCGACGCACCCTCGAAGTAAAGCTGGAAGGCCACATGCGCGCTCAGGATGCAGCTTACGGCGAAGGGAAAAATCGCCAGCGACGTATGGGCGGCCCCAAGAAAACCCAGCCCGCCGGCCCCGTCAGCATGGGTGGACACGGTTACCAGATCGAGCCGGGCCATGTCGCGCAGGAACATTGTCCAGATGATCAGACGCCACAGCCACCGGAACGCGAAAAACTGCAGGATCGGCACCGCCACCACATAGTACCAAAGCCCCGTCAGCGACAAACCGGTCACCGTGCTGCCGTGCCACGGAACTCCACGCCTGCCGCGATCGACGATCCGGACCAGTTCTCGACAGTGAACCAGGCGCCGAACAACGCGATACCCAATATGATCAACTCCGGCAGAAGCGCCTCGCGGCGCCGCTGGGTGCGCATTACGGCCGCTTCGACGGCAGGCACGTCCTTGGGCCGGATGAAATCGCCCTTGATGAAATTGAGCCCCGCGGTCCGCAGCCTCGGCCCGGCAACCGCCTCTGCCACGAACAGCAGCGGAATCGCCAGAAAGAAACGCGCATAAGCGGCGAAATCGAACAGGAAGGATTCCCGCGGCGTCGCCCCCATTGCGCGGCCTTCGATCAGCGACAAAACCAGCAGCGGGACCCAGGTGATCAGGACGAACGCGACGAAACGCCGCCCGATGCAAGGACCCTCGCCCTTGATCAGGCCGATCCGCTGCATGAGCCGGTACGCGGGCCCGCCCATCTCGAACTGCAGTTCGGACTCATGCGCAAGGATGGTGGACATGCTATTGCCTCTCCGCTCTGGATCACGGTCAAGTCACGCCGGACACCGGGACTGCCGTAAACACCGTCAATCATCTTCGTCCCCGTTTTCTTTCGCTGCGGACGAAATAAAAGTACGCGCCGACGCTAGCGAAATTGATCAATACTGCGATCACGTTCCATACGATCACCGGCCGCGAAGCGATCAGCAAACCGTAGTAGACCCAGGCGATCTGAAAGATGCCCATGATCATCACCATCCGCGGATGCATGCCTGCGCTCGACCGGCGCCTGAGCATTGCGATCAAGTCGGGCAGCGCGGCAAAGGTCGTGCCCAAACCCGCCAGAAAACCGATGACTTCGGACCGTTGATATCCGGGGAGCAGGCTCGCCGTGTCGCGAAGCACGTCCGCGCAGCCATACACCGTGATCACGCTCAGCAAGAGGACAGCGAACATCATTATTTTGACGATATCCATGTTTGATCGCGCTTCGTCAGTGCGAAAGCGGGCGCCCATAATGCCGCCTCACCTACACCTCGGCCTTCTCCTTCTCGCGCACGAAGGCCCCCGCCTTGCCGCCTTCAAGCAACTTCTTCGCATCGAGCAGTCCGAAAAGCTGGATCATCTTCGCCACCAGTCCCGTCCATCCGGTCTGGTGACTTGCGCCAAGTCCGGCACCGTTATCGCCATGGAAGTACTCGTAGAACAGGACGTGGTCGCGCCAGTGCGGGTCGGTCTGGAATTTTTCGGTTCCACCGTAGACCGGCCGCCGGCCGTGCGCATCCCGCAGGAAGGTCCCGGCGAGCCGGTCCGAAATCTCCTTGGCCACCTCGAACAGGTTCATCATCCTGCCTGAACCGGTCGGGCATTCGATCTTGAAGTTGTCGCCGTAGTACGCGTAGAAGTTCAGCAGCGCCCGGATGATCATGAGATTGACCGGCATCCAGACCGGACCGCGCCAGTTGGAGTTGCCGCCGAACATGCCGGTATTCGATTCCGCCGGCAGATAGTCCACCCGGTACTCCTGACCCTGCACGTGGAATACGAACGGATGCTTTTCGTGGAACCTGGAAAGCGAGCGGATGCCGTATGGGCCCCAGGAACTCGTTCTCGTCGAGCATCTTCGTGAGGACCCTGCGGAGCCGCTCCGGATTGAGCAGCGCGATGATTCCCCGTTCGGCCACGCCTAAATGCCCAGGGCCAGTAGGGTGGATAGACTTCGAAAGCTCGGGTATCCGGCGCAGGCGTTCCTGGATCCGGGTAAGCGCCCGCGGGACGCGCTCCCGCTGCCATTTCTCGATCACCGTGGTGGCGCACAGTGGGAGAAGCCCCACCATGGAGCGCACCTTGAGCCGTGTGGCACTGCCGTCGGGGAGTCGCAGCAGATCGTAGTAGAAGCCGTCCTCTTCGTCCCACATGCCGTCCTGGCCGGGCTTGTTCATGGCTGAAGCGATAAAGTAGAAGTGCTCGGCGAACTTCAGGACCATGTCCTCGTAGATGGGGTCGTGGGCAGAGAGCTCGAAAGCGAGCTCCATCATGTTCTGGCTGAAGAGGGCCATCCATGCCGTGCCGTCCGCCTGTTCCAGGTGTCCGCCGGTGGGCAGCGGGGCGCTGCGGTCGAAGACGCCGATGTTGTCGAGGCCGAGGAAGCCCCCCTCGAAGACGTTCTTGCCGAAGCGATCCTTGCGGTTCACCCACCAGGTGAAGTTCAGCAGCAGCTTGTTGAACGTCGCCCTGAGGAAATCGACGTCCGTCTCGCCCCGCAGGGCCTGCTCGGTGCGGGTCAGGAACAGGGTCGCAAACGCATGGACCGGGGGATTCACGTCGCTGAAGTTCCACTCGTAGGCGGGCATCTGGCCGCTGGGGTGAAGGTAGACGCCTTTGAGCATCAGTTTCATCTGCTCCTTGGCGAAGTCGGGATCGACGATCGAAAGCGGCAGCGTATGAAAAGCCAGGTCCCACGCCGCGTACCATGGGTATTCCCACTTGTCGGGCATCGAGATGACGTCCTCGTTCAGCATGTGGAACCACTCCGAGTTCCGGGCGTTGTGATATCCGGTATGCAGAGGATTGGAGTGATGCTCGTCCAGCCAGTTGTCGCCGTCGAAGAAGAAGAACTGCTTGCTCCAGAGCATGCCGGCGATGGCCTGGCGCATCACGTTGGCCGCATCCGGGGAGACGGAAGGCGGCGTCACGGAGCGGTAAAACTCGTCCGCCTCTTTCAGCCGGAGAGCCAGCGTCTTTTCGAATTCCGCGCCGAAACAGGATGCCGCAGGTTTCCCGCTCTTGCCGGCAGCGGACTGGCCGGTCAGGCGCACACGCACGGTCGCCGACTGGCCGGGAGCGATCGTCATGCGATAGTGCGCCGCGACCTTGGTGCCCTGCTTTGCCGGATTCACCGCGCCCTGATTGCCCTGCACCACGCAGTTGTTGATGCCATCCTTCACGTACGGGCTGGCATTGGGAATGCCCGGAAACAGCCGCTCGTTGTTCGTATCGTTCTCGGTGAAGAGCAACGGCGCGTCGCCTTCGCAGGAAAAGACGAACTCACCCAGCAGCGAATGGGTTGCCGCGACCGCGCTGGTGCCCGCCGCTGCCCCGGTCTGCCTGAGGCTTGGTTTCCCGGGCGATCTGTTGGATTCGGCAATCCACGTAGCCCAGTCGTTGCGGAACCACAGCGTCGGCAAGAGGTGCAGTTCGGCCGCGTCCGGTCCCCGGTTGACTGCGGTGATCCGCACGAGGATGTCTTCCGGCCCGGCTTTCGCGTACTCGACGAACACGTCGAAGTAGCGGTCATCCTTGAAGACGCCGGTGTCGAGGAGTTCGTACTCCATTTCGTTCCGCGACCGCCGGCCGTTCGTCTCCACCAGGTCGGCGTAAGGGTAAGCCGCCTGCGGGTACTTGTAGAGATACTTCATGTACGAGTGGGTCGGCGTGCTGTCGAGGTAGAAGTAGTACTCCTTCACGTCCTCGCCGTGGTTGCCCTGGCTGTTGGTGAGCCCGAACAGGCGCTCCTTGAGGATGGGGTCCTTGCCGTTCCACAGCGCGAGCGCGAAGCACAGGTGCTGTTTGTCATCGGAAATGCCGGCGATGCCGTCCTCGCCCCAGCGGTAGGCCCGCGATCGCGCATGATCGTGGGTGAAGAAGTTCCAGGCGTCGCCGTTCTCGCTGTAATCCTCGCGCACGGTTCCCCACTGGCGCTCGCTCAGGTAGGGTCCCCATTTTTTCCACGGGACGCCCGCCTCGCGTGCTTCATTCAAACGATTTTGTTCGGTGGCGTTGATGAATTGCGGCGCGTTCATGGCTCATTCTCCTCTCAATGTGAGCCGCCACGGACTCGCCCCGGGGAGACCCAGTTTGGACGATGTGTATTTTTCAAGAGACTATCCCCGCGGACGGTTGCGCCTGTTGACCTAAATCAAACAACAACCAGCGACTGATCGATCCCGAATTTGATGGACGGCGCTTCTACGGGCGTTGGCACGCGAGGGCGAGTCCACATACGACAAGTTGAATATACGAACTGCCGCTTATAGTTCGTTGGTCGGAGGCTCATCATTCCCCTCGCCCGCCAAAACAAAGGCCAGCATTGAAGCTGGCCTGTGTCATTCACCTTCTTGATCCTGCTTCACAAAATTAGAAGCGCGCCATCGTAAGGATCAATAATTGTCGTAATGCGTTGTTTTTATTCGTGTAGTTCAATACCGCAT
>CAVTHV010000035.1:0-101354 GCA_963734595.1 uncultured beta proteobacterium | reverse complement strand
CGTTGAATACGTAGCCGAGCCAAAATTCGATGGACTCGCTGTCAGCCTTGTATATAAAAAGGGGTTGTTTACCATCGGAGCTACGCGGGGTGATGGTTATACAGGTGAGAATGTTACTGGCAACCTGCGTACTATACCGTGCGATCCCACTTAAGCTTCGCGGCGAAAATCTACCCGAAGTGCTTGAAGTGCGTGGGGAAGTGCTAATGCTGAAAGCCGATTTCGAACAGCTTAACCGCGCACAGCGCGATAGTCATAAAGAATTTGTTAATCCACGTAACGCAGCTGCGGGCGCACTGCGCCAGATTGATCCCCACATCACAGCAGCACGGCACCTGACATTTTATGCTTACGGCACGGGAGAGTTGGGTCTCAGCGAGTTGCAGAAACATTCGCAGGTGCTGGATATGCTTGCTAAGTTAGGCATCCCCGTTTCTGACCAGCGTAGGATAGTGCAGGGCACTGATGGGTTGCTTGATTATTTCCATGCGATTGGCGCCAAGCGCGACAAGCTGCCATTTCAAATTGACGGTGTTGTGTACAAGGTTAACGATCTTGCCGCCCAGAAAAAACTTACCGATCACATCACGCGAGTCACGTTTTGCCATTGCGCATAAGTTTCCTCCCGAAGAAGCAGAAACCATTATTGAGAAGATTGATGTGCAAGTCGGACGTACCGGTGCTCTGACACCTGTAGCACGACTGAAAGCGGTATCTGTCGGTGGTGCGACCGTTACCAATGCAACGCTGCACAATGAGGATGAAGTGCATGACAAGGATATTCGCGAGGGTGATACCGTCGTGATCAGGCGTGCGGGAGACGTAATTCCCGAAGTTGTTAAGGTTATTTTGGAGAAGCGACCTTCTCACACAAGAAAGTTTTATTTATTGGAACGCTATCCGACGTGTCCAGAATGTGGTTCTGCAATCGTTAAACTTGTAAAGGAAAAGCGTCTCAAGACAAAGACCCATAAAAAGGCCGAGTCTGTTTATCGATGTGTTGGTGGGTTGTCTTGTCCGGCGCAGAGAAAGGAAGCGATTCTGCATTTTGTGTCAAGAAAGGCAATGAATATCGACGGCTTTGGGGAAAAGATAGTTGATCAGTTAGTTGATAACCGGCTAATCGAAACGCCCGCTGATTTATATAAGCTTCAATCTTCTGTGCTACAAAATTTAGATCGTTTGGCCGAAGTCTCGGCGGGAAACCTACTTGATGAAATAGAGCGAAGTAAAAATACTACGTTGTGGCGTTTTATTCATGCGCTAGGAATACCGGGAGTGGGTGAAACAACAGCAAAAGATCTTGCAAAGCATTTCGGAAGACTAGAGCTTGTTAATGCAAGCTTATCCTGAAATATTGCGGTCCCACGTGCCCCAAGTGGGGCCAGAGTGGCTAAATCGATAGCCGAATTTTTTTCAGATGACCATAATCAACATGTCATTAAAAAACTTCTTGAGGCCCAAATTAAGTTCCGTGACGAAGGTCCTATTTCAGAGACGCTAAAGAATAGGGCGACGTTACAGGATGCAATAGAAAGTTTACAGATTCTGAAGGTTGGTGGGAAAGCGGCTGCTGCGTTGGCGGACTATTTTAAAAGTCTTGAGAGGTTAATGAGCGCGGACGAAAGAGAGCTCTCGAAGGTTAATTTACCCTTAAAAGAGGCCAACAAGCATATCCTCGTCTACTTTTCCAACTCTTCAAATCGTGAAAGATGAAGAAATTTGAGAAACAACTCAAAGCTTTTGGAATGCACTGGGACAATCGAGGCGGTCGTTATGACCTTGTAAAAAAATTGCCTTTAGAAGGTTTAACCTTTGTATTAACTGGGACCTTGTCTCATATGACTAGGGAGGGGGCGACCCAACGGATCGAAGAGTTGGGCGGCAAGGTGTCTGGGAGTGTATCGAAAAAAACGAGTTACGTTGTCGTTGGCGCTGATGCGGGCAGTAAAGCTGATCATGCTCGGGAACTTAAGATCAAGATATTGGACGAGGCGGGGTTGCTGTTACTTATGAAGCATTAGGGATCATAGAGGAGGGTGGGTTGGAAAAAATTCTGCTGGCAAGGAGTAGTGACGGCAAGAGTTCTTACTCAGTCACTTTCCTTTTTGAAAATGGCAGATTGGTAGTTCTATGTGATTGCTCGGCGGGGAACTTTGGAAAACTATGTAAGCACAAATTATCGCTGCTCCGCGGCGATGAGAAAATGTTGTTTTCTTTAGGGCAAGAGGGATTGTTGCAGGAGGTTCAAGAGTGGGTTAAAAAAAGTGGCTATGTAGTGAAAATTTGCGGTTGAAAAGCGGAATCGGATTTAGAGGATGCTCAGAAACAATTAGCCGGTCTCAATAGGAAAATTGAGCTTTTGATGAAGGGTTAACGTAGAGAGTGCAATAAATATTATTTTCCAATTCTATATCCGTAGAAAATGTTTGTGGTATCCGTTATTGAATTGAAGAAGGCGGGATATTCAGTGGTTTGTGCCGACCCCGGCAGCTAATTACTGAAATTGCTTGAGGAGTGACGGGCAGAATATGAATAAAATCACCAAGGCTGTGTTTCCCGTCGCGGGCATGGGCACGCGCTTTTTGCCGGCGACCAAGGCGAGCCCCAAGGAAATGTTGCCGATCGTCGACAAGCCGTTGATCCAGTACACGGTGGAGGAGGCGGTGGCCGCCGGCATCACCGAACTGATCTTCGTCACCGGGCGGGCAAGCGCGCCATCGAGGATCATTTCGACACCGCCTTCGAACTCAAGGCCGAGCTCGAGCGGCGCCGCAACACGCGTATCCCGTTCTCGACGTAACCAATATTGCGCGGCAGGATACCCGGCAATATGTGATCGTCAGATCGGAGCGCGTTCCAGATTGCCGCACTGCATCGCTGCTATCATCGAAAGACTTGCGCCTGCTGCGGCGCTGGCGATGGTGGGCGTCGATTCAGACTCCGCGCGTATTTCATTTTTTGCAACGCGTGAATTGGACTTCCCCCCGATTTATAGACGCTTACAGGCCTCCGTCTGAGGCCTGCTCAAACGCCTCAGGGCTTCTGCCGCCAAGATAGCTGTGACGGTGGGTGCAATTGTAAAACATCTCGATGGAATCAACGATATTGGACTTCGCTAGGTCCCGTGCTTTCCGTGATTTATGTCACGTTAAGCGAGAACTACAGGAGAGACCTCCTATGAAAACTGGGACGGGTCTCTGATGCCTAGGACCTAGATCGTGGATATGGTTCGCCTAGTTCGGTGCTGATCCGCTAGGGGAGGTTCCCTAAGGTCCCGGAATCATCGGCATGGCAACCTTAAAATCGGAGGGTAGGTGAAACGCATTCATTGGTTCATTTCTGATTTCTACTTCAGATTATTCATCTGGTCGGGCCGAAAGAATATTCGCTGGTTCAAAAACGTTATCATTCACGAAGAAAGAGCGCGGATCGGCTAAAGGGCGGTGAGGCTAACCTTTGAACATTTGTTTTCCGAAAGACGGAATGTCGCCTTCTGGCCGATTCCGGCCGCTTATGACACGAAAATAACTTCCCACCAGTGCCCATAGATGGACGCCCCCGGTTTGTCAAGCGATCAATCGATGACGGCGAGAAGGTAAAGATTGCAGCCATAGATCCGGACTTTGTTTGAGGCCTATGCCTCGGTCCCTGATGGAATCGGCTGACGGGGTCCTCATCAGATTCGCGCACTCGAAGTGCGCTGGGCACGTGCAGGTTTACCCCGTCACGGTCTGACCTATCTTGCCATCACGTCATGATTGCCTGAGCAATCGGTGGAAGTCCTCCTTTTCTAAACAGTTCCTTCGTTCAATTCAACCGACCGCGATTACGCGGCCGTGCGTTTCGCAACGTAATCGCACTGGTAGCTGCGCTCGTGCGCGAGCAGCGCCCAGGCGATGCGCGCGTTCTTCGCCGCCAGCGCCACCGCGGCGATGTTCTTGTTGCGCCGGGCGAGCAGCTTCTTCAACCATCCATCGGCCTGATCGGGCTTGCGCTCAAACTGCGCGATCACGGAGCGCGCCCCGTGGATCAGCATCGTGCGCAGATACACATCGCCTCGCTTGCTGATCCGGCCCAGCGTCACTTTGCCCCCGGTGCCCTCGTGGCGCGGCACCATGCCCAGCCAGGCCGGTACCTGCCGAGCATTCTTGAAGCTCTTCGCATCGCCCACCGTGGCCACCAAGGCGCTCGCGGTGATCGGCCCGATGCCGGCAATCGCCTCCAGCTTGCGGCTTTGCTCGTTCTCGCGATGCCAAAGCTTGATCTGCCGCTCCAGTTCCCCGACTTGTTGGTCCAGCTCCTTGAGATTCTCACCCAGCCGCTGGAGCAACTGGCGCATCATCCCCGGCAGTCCGTTCTCGCCGTCCTCCAGGATCTCCGGCAAGCGCTTGGCGATGTGCCCGATGCCCTTGGGGATCACGATCCCGAACTCAGCGAGCAAGCCCCGAATCTGGTTCGCCTGCGCGGTGCGTGCCTTCACGAATCCCTGGCGCGCTCGGTGCAGCGCCAGCACCGCCTGCAGCTCGCGCCGTCTTCACCGGCACAAAGCGCATGTTCGGCCGCGCCACCGCCTCACAGATCGCCTCGGCATCGTTGCGGTCGCTCTTGTTCGTCTTCACGTACGGCTTCACAAACTGCGGCGCCATCAGGCGCACCGTGTGGCCCAGCTCCGAGAGCTTCCTCGCCCAGTAATGCGCGCTGCCGCAGGCTTCCATGCCGATCAGGCAGGGCTCGAGATTCGCGAAGAAGCTCACCACGTCCTTGCGCTTGAGCTGCTTGCGCAGCACCGCCTTGCCCCGCTCATCGACTCCATGCACCTGAAACACGTTCTTTGCCAAATCGATCCCAATTGTCGTAATCTTCATCTCGGACGCTCCTTTCCTTTTAAGTGGATTGAACTCCATTTCCACTTTGGCACCTCGATGCCGTTGCAGGAAGGGGGCGTCCATCCCATTAGATTTTTCCCTACTTGGGGACCAATTTCCGGGCTCGACCGCAGCTATAAAAGCTATCGTGGTAGCAGCCGCAGCGTTCTCGGATACCTGTTCCCACCAAATCAGAAAGTCATGCCACGAAGCAGAGCGCGAGCGTTACGCCGATTCATTGTGATTTCCTCCTCCATCGTCGCAACCAATCGTGGATGCGGCGGCGCGACGTGGCTATTCGCATGTGGCGATCATCGTGGGCTGGGGCTTCGTTATTCGTCGGTGAGCAAGGTCGCTATTTCCGCTGCAAACAGGCTAAAATCAGCCGGGTCCGGCCCCGTTGATCTCCGTTTTCTTTGCAACCTCACCCAGGTCTGAAACAGAATATGCCCATCCAATGGTTCCCCGGCCACATGACCGCCGCGCGCGACAAGGCGGCCGAGGCCATGGAACGCGCGGACGTGGTGATCGAAGTGCTGGATGCGCGGCTGCCCGAGGCCAGCAGCAACCCGATGATCAGGCAACTCCGCCTGCGCCGCCAGCGGCCGTGCCTGAAGCTGTTGAATAAATCCGACCTCGCCGATCCGAACGCGACCAGGGCATGGCTCGATTTCTACAACAGTCAGCCGGGCGTCATGGCGGCGGCGATCTCCTGCAAGAAGCCGGGCGACGTCGCGAAGGTGCCGGTGTTGTGCCAGAAGCTCGCGCCGCATCGCAACGAAGGCACGAAGCCGCTGCGGATGATGATCATGGGCGTTCCCAATGTCGGCAAGTCGACGCTGATGAACGCGCTGCTGAAACGCAAAGCGGCGAAAGTGGGCGATGAGCCGGCCGTGACGAAGTCGCAACAGAGCTTCGATCTCGGCAAGGACATGCGGCTCATCGACACGCCGGGCCTGATGTGGCCGAGAATCGAGCACGACGAAGACGGCATGATGCTCGCCGCAAGCCACGCCATCGGCCGCAACGCCATCATCGAGGAAGAAGTGGCCACCTTTCTCGCGAACATTCTGCTCGAGCGTTACCCGGCAGGCCTCACCGCCCGTTACGGGTTCAGGACGGAAGGGCTGGACGGTCCCGGCGTGCTGGAAGCCGTGGCGAAAAAGCGGGGATGCCTGATCAAGGGCCGCGGCGGCGAGCCGGACCTGGAAAGAGCGTCGATGATCCTGTTGCAGGATTATCGCGACGGCACGCTGGGCCGTATCAGCCTGGAAACGCCGGAGACGCGCCGGGCGATGCTGAAACGAAAGGGGCGCTGAAAAAAAACGCCGCACCGTAGAGGCGCGGCTGAATATGGTACGAGGAGGAAATACAAGGTCAGGCTACAGCGGACAACTTACCCCAGGCTTACATCGCCACAAACAAATCCGCTGTCATTCCCGCTGAGCCGATTTCGCGCTGGCTTGAATTCTGAGCACGATCAAGAACGCGATGGCGGAGATCAGGATCACGGCAATGATGCCGATTTGCCAGACAGGCGCGCAGTCCGAGAGGGGCAGCTTGCCGGTGCCGCACATCTGCACATAACTCCAGATAAAGTTCCCATTACTCATAGTTGAATCTTTTCAGCGCCTTACCTTCGTATTCTTTTTGCAGAGGCCCATGAAGCTCGGGTTGGCCCAAGCCGACGCACAGCTTTGCATAGATTACAGGTTCAGGGCCCGGATGAAAACAGGTTTCACGACGCGGTAATTTGCCATCGGCCGCACTCAGCCGTGGCGCACCACGTTGAGATTCGGCTTGTCGGAAACGATGTTTCCGTCGACCAGTTCGATGATGCGGTCGCAGCGCTGCGCCAGGCGCGGATCGTGGGTGACGATCAGAAAAGTCGTGCCGCTGGCTTCGTTGACGTTGCGCATCAGGTCGAACACGCCGTCGGCGGACTTGGTGTCCAGATTGCCGGAAGGCTCGTCCGCCAGCACCAGCACGGGATTCATGGCGAGCGCGCGCGCGATGGCGACGCGCTGCTGCTGGCCGCCGGAGATGTCGGTCGCCTTGTGGTCGCGCCACGGCGTGAGTCCCACCTTGTCGAGCAGGTTCGCGGCGGTCGCGCGCATCTCGTCGTCGGCCCTGCCGCGCGCGGCGAGAATGGGCATCATGACATTTTCCAGCGCGGTGAACGCCGGCAGCAGGTAGTGGTACTGGAAGACGAAACCGATCGCGCGGCCGCGCAAGCGCGTGATTTCCTCTTCGGCAAGCCCGTTCGTCTGCTGCCCCTCGATGAACAGGCGCCCGGCGCCGGGCCGGTCGAGCAGTCCGATCAGATTGAGCAGGGTGGTCTTGCCCGAGCCCGACGGGCCGATCAGCGCGGCAAACTCGCCGCGCGCGAGCGCGAAGTCGATGCCGTGCAGCACTTCCATCTCCGCCGGCGTGCCGACGCCGTAGGACTTGCGCACGCCCTCGAGCCGGATCGTTGGCGCGGAGTTCGCATCAGCCACGGATGGCCACCACCGGGTCGAGCTGCGCCGCGCGCCGGGCCGGGACCACGGCCGAGAGGATGCCCACCAGCGTCGCGGCGGCGGCGGCGATCACGAACAGCGACGGCTCGATGACGACGATGAACATCGGCGTGCCGTCCGGGTTGCTCGCCACGCTGCGCCACAGCAGCAGAAACCCCCAGCCGAGCAGCGAACCGAACAGCGAGCCCGCCAGGCCCATGATGCCGCCCTGGATCAGGAACAGGCGCAGCACCTGCCCGCGCGAGGTGCCCATCGCGCGCAGGATGCCGATCTCCTTCGATTTCTGCACCACCGACACCACCAGCACGCTGGCGATGCCGAGCGCCGCCGTGAGCCCGACGAAGAAGCGGATCAGCGTGTTCGACAGGATCTGCGCCGCCATCGCGGTGAAGAACTGCGCGTTGGTCTTGATCCAGCTGTCGGCCTGCTGGCCGGTCTGGGCCTGGATCGACTGCGCGATGATTTCCGCGGCGAACGGATCGTGCACCTTGACCTCGATGCTGGAAACGCCGCCGACGAGATTGAGCAGGTTCTGCGCCGAGCGCAGCGAGATGTAGACGTTGCGCTCGTTCACGCCCTTGTTGCCGAAATCGAAGATGCCGATCACGTTGAGCGTGGTCGGAGGCGCCGGAAGCCGTCGTGAGGCTCAGCTTGTCGCCGACGCTCGCGCCGAGATCCTTGGCGAGCTCGATGCCGATGATGATGTCGGAGGTGCCGACGTCGAATTTGCCGGCGACGATCTTCTCGGCGAGCGCGATCACCCGGAAGTAGGTCTCCGGTTCGATGCCCGTGATCGTGACCGCCTTGTTGGCGTCGCCGCGCACGGCAAAGCCGGGGCCGGAAACGACCGGCGTGACGGCGATCACGTCCGGCACCCGCTCGACCTGCACGCGGACCTTCTGCCACTGGTCGATCGAACGCAGTTGCTGCGACCGCGGCTGCACCTGCGGCGTTACGAGGGCCGCCTCACCCGAGCGCAGCGGCCGCGCCACCTGGTCGGGCGGCAGGATCACGATCGGCGCCTGGTAGTTGAGCGTGCGGCGGATGATGTTGGACTGCAGGCCCGCCAGCAGCGCCGACATGAACACGATGACGCCGCCGCCAAGGGCGACGCCGAAGATGATGAGCAGCGTCTGCATCAGGCCTTCGCGCATGAAGCGGAAGGCCACGATCCACTCGAAAAAGGCGAGGCGGTTCACGACCTGCCATCCGCTTGCGCGCGGCACCGGCACTGCGCGCACGCGCTGTCCGGCCTTGACCGCCGCATTCGTCGCGGAAACGAGCAGGTCGCCGGGGGCCACGCCTTCCACCACCTCGACGTGGTCATTGCCCCGCAGCCCGATTTTGACCGGCTGGCGCACCGCGCGATGGCCCTCGACGGCGAGAACCCAGGGCTGCGTTCCCGTCACATCGTGCACGGCATCGGTGGGAACGACCACCACGCCGGCGCGGCGCGCGACTTCGATGTCCACCGATACCGTCATGTCCTGCCGCAGGTAGTCCGGCGGATTCGGAACCCTCAGTTTGACTTCCACCGAGCCGCGCAGCGCATCGATGCCCGGGATTGATGTACGCCAGTTCTGCCGCAAAGCGCTCGCGCGGATAGGCATCGGCGGAGCCCAGCGCCTTCTGTCCGAGCTTGAGTTGAGACAGGTTCTTTTCATCGATCTGAACCACGATCTGGGTTTCGCCGGCAGGCGCGAGCGCCATCAGTTCCTTGCCGGGCTGGACGATGTTGCCGGGTTCGACGCTGCGCCCGATGAGCGTGCCGTCGACGTCGGTGAAAATGACCGTCTGCTCGAGCCGGGCCTGCGCCACGCGCAGAGTGGCGCGGGCCTGTTCCAGCGCGGTCTGGGCCATCGCGTAGTCGCTGCCGGCGGGACTGTTGGTCTGCACCTGGAGTCGCACGGCGCGCAGCTGGCTTTCGGCGACGTCGAGATTGCGCTGGGCGTCATCGAGCTGCCGCCTGGCTGATGAATCCTTTCGCCTTGAGATCCTTGTTTCGTTCGTACTGCTGGCGCGCCTGGACCGCGTTGGCCTGCGCCTGCGCGAGACTTTGCTCCGCAGCAGGCAGTCCCACTTCACGCAACTGGCGGAGTTTCGCCTCGGCCTGGGCCACGCTCGCCTGCGCCTGCGCGACGGCGGCGCGTTCGTCCTTGTCGTCGAGCTCGATCAGGATATCGCCGCGGCGCACGGTCTGGCCCTCCTGCACCGGAATGCGCACCACGCGGCCGGTGATCACGGCGCCGACCGACACGCGCTGCGGCGTGATGATGCGGCCGCTGGCGACGACGGTCTGAACCAGATCGCTGCGCACCGCCTGATAAGTCGCGACCGGGGTGCCGAAAATAAGATTGCGGGCGGCGAACACGATCACCGCCACGGCGAGCAGCGTCAGCACCGCCGGCTTGAGCCAGCGGCGGAGGAACGAAACGGGATGGTCAGCGGAAGTCATGCATCGGCCAGAGAACGATCACAGGCGGTGCCGCAGCCGGCGGAATGCCGTGCCCGGTCACCTGCGAATACAGTTAGCTGCGTTCATTTGCACGCCCCAGGAAAAAGGTGCGGCTTACGGAATAAACCAGATCACTTAATCGCTTGATTATGTTTCATATTACCCACAGCGTTCCGGTCACGATTGACCTAGATCAACGAGGCCACAAATTCTGGTATAAACGCATCGTTGCGTGCGGGTAGTGGATGTTCGCGACCCGCTTCCCCCTGATCATCAGTTCCATGGAGCAAAGCTATGACCAGAATCGAGTTCTACGATCCCTCCGGCAGCATCGAAGTGACGCAGGCGCACGCGCCGCGGCTCGCCACGCTGGAGGGCAAGCGCATCGGCTTCGTCAGCAACGAGCAATGGCAGGCGTTCCGCATGCTGCCGATGCTGAAGCAAATGCTCGAAGAAGATTTCCCCGGCATCGAGGTGCTGCCGGTGGATGCCTTCCCGCAGGGCAACGCCTTGATCGGCAACGAGGAGACCGCGGCGCTGGTGAAAAAAAGCGGGGTGGACGCGGTCATCGTCGCCAACGCGGCTTGAGGGTCCTGCGCCACAGCATGCGGCCGTGCAGCCGCTAGAATAGAAATCCTGGGCATTCCCACCGTCACGCTGACGCGGACGGATTTTGTCGGCGTCATGCGGAACGCCGATCGGCGGCCTCGGGCTCGCGCCCGACGCGGCGATGGTGACTTTCCCGATCGACATGTTCCTGCCGGGCAGCGATCTCGCGCCGCTCAAAGCGCGCAAGCGCGAGTTCTACAACGGGCTCACGCAATGGAAATCGGACTTCGCGCGCGCCGCGCCGGGGGAGAACCCGATGCTCGCCGTCGAGGGCGCGAGCTACGAAGACGCGCTGACGCAGGCGAACAACCTGCTGCATCACCAGCCTGTGGGGCGACGGCCTGCCGCTATGGCCGGCCACGCGCGAGCGCGTGGACTGGATTCTGCGCGGCACGGCATTGCCGCGCACGCACAAGCTCGGCAAGTTTCCGCCGCGCGGCGGCGTCACCACCGTGGAGAGCTGCGCGATTGCGCTCGCGATGGCGGGCGGGCGTCCCGAGTACCTGCCGGTGCTGGTCGCCGCCGTCGAAGCGTGTTTCGATCCGACGACCAACTTCGAACAACTGCAGGCGGCATCCGGCGGCGCGTTTCCGGTGATCATCGTCAACGGGCCGATCGCGAAACAGATCCGTTTGAATTCCGGCTTCGGCTGTCTCGGCCCGGACCCGCAGCGTCCCGCGGGCGCCAGCATCGGGCGCGCACTGCGCCTGATGCAGCAGAATCTGGGCGGCGCGCTGCCGGGCATCGGCACCATGGCCAACTATCGGCGGCGTGCGCGCCACCAACGTGGTGTTTGCCGAGGACGAGGAAGGTCTGCCCGCAGGGCTGGGCCACGCACGCGGCCGAGCGCCACGGTTTTGCGCCGGGCGCGAATTCGGTGTCGCTGATGTTCGCCAATGGCATGACCAACATCCGCCGCCGCGGCGCGAAAAAGGAAACGCCGGAGGAGGACACCGTCAACGGCCTGTGGCGCATCGCGGATTTCATGCGCACGCCCAATCTCGCGGGCCTCAACGGCTGGGAGCAGGGCACGCCGGGCATGCTGCTGATTCCGCGCGTGGTGGCGCAGACCATGGCGGGTCTGGGCTGGAGCAAGGCCAGGATTCGCGAATTCCTGTGGGAGAACTCGAAGATTCCGATGGCGCAGATGAAGCGCGCCGGCGGCCCGGCGTGGATCGAGATCGACGCCAATCCGGTGACGCGCGCGAGCCTCGCGCTCGATCCGTGGCCGATCACCATGAAGCCCGACAACATCGTGCTGATCGTCGCCGGCGGCTCGCATCCCGACCAACAGCTACTGGTTGCAGGGCTACAGCCCGCGCGTGATCGGCCGCGAAATCCGCGTGCCCGAGTCCTTCGATGCGCTGTTGAGGCAGGCCGATCGCGACCTGGGCTGCGGCGACGAGGCGTGCATGATCTGAAGCGAGGCCGAGCGCACGAACCCGGTGTGCTAGCGGAATTAAATAACTGGCTGTTTTCATGATGGATATCACACGCCGCCTTGCCCGTTACGTCATCGATTCCGAGTTTGAACGCATACCGGAGGCCGCCTGGCGCGAAGCGGTGCGCTCTCTGGTCAACTGGATCGGGTGTGCCGTAGGTGGCGCGTCGCACGACGCCGTGGAATACGCGCTCGCCGCACTGGCGGATTACGGTGCGCTGCCGCAGGCGACCGTGCTGGGACGGCGCGAGCGCCTGGACATGCTCCACGCCGCGCTGGTCAACGGCATCAGCTCGCACGTCTACGACTTCGACGACACGCATCTTCGCACGCTGCTGCATCCGAGCGTCCCCGTCGCCTCCGCGCTGCTGGCGCTGGCGGAGCGCCGAAAGATCAGCGGCCGCGATTTTCTTCACGCCTTCATCATCGGCGTGGAGATCGAGTCGCGCATCGCCAATGCGATTTACGCCAATCACAATGCAGACTGGTACATTACCGGTACCGCCGGCCCTTTTGGCGCCGCGGCGGCGGTGGGAAAAATACTCGGCCTGGACGAACAGCACATGGTCTGGGCGCTGGGAATCGCGGCGACCGAGGGCGCCGGCTTGCGCCAAATGGCGGGGACCATGGCGAAAAGCCTCGTGCACGGGCGGGCAGGGCAGAATGGACTGTACGCGGCGTTGCTCGCGGCGCGGGGATTCACGAGCAGCGAACACGGACTGGAAGGCCCGCGCGGCTTTGCCAGGGTCCTGGGACAGGCTGGCGACATCCGGCAGATCGTGGAAGGGCTCGGCGAGACCTACGAGATCACTGCTGAACACCTATAAGCCGTACGCCTGCGGGGTCGTCGCGCATCCCGTCATCGACGGTTGCATCAGGCTGCGCGCGCAGCACGGCCTGAAGGCCGGCGACGTTCGCCGGATTGCGCTCACCGTCCATCCGCAGGCGCTCAAGCTGACCGGCATCAAGTCGCCCGCATCCGGATTGGAAAGCAAATGGAGCATCTACCACTCTGCAGCCGTGGCGTTGGTCAACGGCGCCGCCGGCGAGCATGAGTACACCGATGCGAGCGTTGCGGATCCCGCTGTCGCGGCGCTGCGCGGGCGAGTCGAGGCAGCGGCGGATGAAGCAATGCGGCAGGACGAAGCGCGGGTCTCGATCACGCTTGCCGACGGGCGTGTGCTCGATTGCCACGTCGAACATGCGGTGGGGAGCGTCGACCGGCCGATGAGCGACGCCGACCTTGAAGCCAAGTTTACCGGCCTTGCAAAAGGGATCCTGCCGGCGGAGCAGATCAGCCGTTTGATCGGGCTGTGCTGGTCGATAACGGCACTCGAGGACGTCGCGGAAATTTCCCGTGCCTCGGTTCCGCTACCAATCAGCGCCGCCTAGCCGGCGTTCGCAACGTCCCGTCAAACCGGGTCAGGCTTTTTTCCGGTTCCGCTCGAGCCAGCCGTCGACCAGCGCGACGGTCTGGTCGATCGCCTCGGACTTCATGCCTTTCTGCGCCGCGATGGTCTGCACCAGGCGGTCCACCCGTTCGATGTTGGGCGCGCCGGCTGCAAGAGCCCGTGCCGCGGAGGAGGGGCTCGCCAGCGACAACGCCGCGTTGGCGTATTTCTCGAACGGCACGAGATCCTTTTCGTTCGCGCCGAGCGACACGCACAGTTTCACCACCCAGTTGTAGACCGCGCGCGAGGCTTCGAGGTCGCTGTGCACGGTTTCCTTGATCGGGCGCACGCTGTCTTTCAGCACGCAGCGATAGTTGCCGGCCATCAGCATCGCCCACTTCGCGAGCGGCACGAAGACGGAATCGTGCACCTTGAGCTTGACCGGCAGTTCGATCTTCTGGCCGCCGACGTCGAAGCGCACCGCTTCGATGTCTTTTTCCAGCTGGCGCAGGATCGCGGTGTGGGCTTCCGATTCGAACCGCGCCGATTTGAAGTTGGTCGGCAGCCTGACCTGCAGCACGTTGATTTTTTCTTCCGGCGGGCGGAAGGCCTGCGGATCGGGACTGCACAATGTCATGTAGGCCGGGTCGAAACTGTCCCAGACCGTCGGATCGGTATAGCGCTTCTGCACGCATCGGCATTCACGCCGGGAATGCGCTTGAGGTAGGTGAGCGGCGGCATGTTCATGATCGACATGCACGGCACCTTGGCCTTGGCCACCGCGTCGAGCAGCTCGCGCACGCCGGGCGAACGGTACTGCGGCTCCTGCATGGCCAGGGCGACGAGATCGTAGTCGGCCGGGTTGACGCCCGCGGTGCCGCCGGCGGTCACTTTGCCCGGCAGCTTCAGCGAATTGATCTCGACCAGCCCGTCCCGGCCTTTGACCGGCAGGCGCACGATGGCGCCTTCCTTGTTGATCAGGTCCGCCTCGGCGGGCAGGCACACCAGGTGCACCGCATGCCCGGCGAGCGCCAGCTTGGTTCCCAGAAGCGAGCCGTAGGAGGCGCCCATGATCAGAATCTTGTATTTGGTTCCCATCGGAAATCGCATCCTTTTTTTGAGTGGCAAAACGTTGTGGAGCCAGCCAGTCCGGATTGCGAACCCGTCCGCTGCCAACGTTGAACTAAAGCCCCATGAGTTTATTCAATAACCTCATAGGGCGCAATTATGGTCACGATGCTTGGCGTCGGTACCGGATGATTCCGTTTTGTTCATCTGCCTGAAAGCGCCGGCAATAGCTCCGTCTTCCGCAATCCGGGAAATTGCCAGCCGGGCACCTCACAAGCCCGGCATGATTAATGGATTTGGTTGGTGCCGAACGACGACCTGCAGGATTTTTTAGTTCTATTTTCGGCCGCTGCGCCTCAGGCCCTCGCATCCAGCATTTGCATGGTGCGCTGGTGAATGGCTTCGGGCGATCCTTCGGCGGAAACGGAGACGAGCAGGTTCAGTTTGCGGTAGTAACCGGTCAGTGGGGCGGTGCTGGATTCGTAGGCGGCCATGCGCACCTTGACCGATTCCGGGCGGTCGTCGTCGCGCTGGATCAATTTGCCCCCGCAGTGGTCGCACACGCCTTCCACCTTCGCAGGTTTGGACTGGACGTGGTAGACCGCCTTGCATTTTTCGCAGGTGCGGCGGCCGCTCAGACGCGCAACGATGGTTTCGAGCGGCAGTTCATAGCTGATCACGGCATCGAGCGGGATGCGCTCGCGCGCCAGAATCTCGGTCAGCGCTTCGGCCTGGGCCACGGTGCGCGGAAATCCGTCCAGCAGGAACCCGCCTTCGCAGCGCAGGCAGGCGGTGCGTTCGCGAATCACGGCCAGCACGGTTTCGTCCGAGACGAGTTCGCCCCTGGTCATCGCGTCGACGGCAAGGTTGAGGGCCGGGCTGCGGTCGCAGGCGAGGATGGATTTCGCGGCGCGGAAAATGTCGCCGGTGGAAAGCTGGCAGGCGCCAAGGCGCGCGCTGAGCAGTTCAGCCTGGGTACCCTTGCCGACGCCGGGGGCGCCGAGCAGGACGTAATGATGGTGACGGAGTTGGATTTTGGGCGGTACGCTGCAGTGGGCGGCGGGGCCCTTGATCCAGGTGGCGCGGTCGTTTATTGCGTTCATGCTGTTGTCCTTTCCTCTGGAAGTGCGCAAGGCACTGAAGGTTCAGGCAGCAGACCGGAATAGCATAGACTTGTTTCGGTCAAACACCGGCAGCCGTTTTATTGCAGGCTGCCGGATTCAGCTTTTCCGGCACGGTCTCAGTACTTGGCCTTGATTTTGTCGAGCTGTTCCTTGGTGATGCCCGGCGTGTCGCCGCGTTTCTTCCACCGGTTCAGGTTCCATGCGCCTTCGCCCAGCCAGGCCTTGATCGTGTGCAGGTTTTTGGCGCGTTCCGCGTCATCGGCGCCGAGATAAACATACATGTTCCCCGGTTTGGCGTCGGCTGCACCTTTGCCGTCATCGAGGCGCCGCATGATTGCGCCGGTTTCGGGCCAGACCACGTGGTTCATAAAAAACGGATAGGTGACCAACTGCGGAGCCAGAGTCTTGTTTGTTACGCGCTGTACGTTCCAGTCGGCGAATCCGGGTTGGTTAGTGCCATGGCAACCGGCGCACTTGGCCGTGATGATCGGCTGGATGTCTTTTCGCCAGGTCAGATCCTCGGCGCTGGCGGAAGCCGCGACCGCGACCAACCCGACAAACAATATCGACGTGCGCATGGTTTGCTCCTCTCGTTGATGAAAAATGACTGCAAGTAGTTGGAACGGCCTTATCCTATGTGCGATGCGCCAGGGTCGGCTTGATCCATATCAATCTTGCGGCGGAGCGGTTCGCGGCGAATTGCCGGGCTCGAACAAAATGCGTGGCCGTTCTTGCGTTTGGGATGCATGTCGTCGCGATAACGACAATGGCCGCTTAGCCGGCGATGGATATGTCGTAGTGCGTTGTTTTTATTAATATTTTATAATTACGACGCGTTTGGGTGCAGGCGCCGCGTAGCCGGATGCCGCTGTCGCCGATCCGTGCAATGCACGCGCGCGGCAACGCGCGAGCGTCAACTAGATCCTGCGGCAGTACCGCTCCATTTCCCGAGTCTTGCGGCGACAGTCCGCAGTGCATCCGCGATTTGCACGCGAACTTATGCCCAAATAAATCGACTATTATTTGGACCTGCGGATTTCAACACGGATCGTCACCCGGTGAATCGCATCGAAGCGGAAGAAGCGGCTATCCGCGTCCGGCGCGAGGAACGGCAAACAAAATGAAATGGACGATTGAGGGGGTAACAACTTGTCGATGGTTGATGAAGTCAGGCATATCACGACCGACGTGCTGATTATCGGCGGCGGCGTCGCCGGCATGATGGCTGCAGTCGGTGCATTGAGAGCGGGCGTCACGCCCATGCTGCTCACCAAGGGAACTTACGCATCGGGGAGTTCCTCGATGGCACGCGGCGGCCACTCCATCGCCATCGGGCATTCGAATGCGGCCGACACACCGGAGATTTTTCTCGAAGACACCATCAAAGGCAGCGAAGGGCTGAGCAATCCCCGCCTTGCGGCGCTGATGTGCCGCGAGTCGATCGACCGCACGCTCGAGCTCGATGCGTGGGGGCTGGGGCTCGTCAAGCTTGCCGATGGACGCTACGACCAGAAAATGGGCGCGTTTCCCCATCGCTATGCGCGCCTCGTGCATTGCGGCCGGCTGATGGGCAAGCCGCTCATGAACGCATTATCGAAGAAGACGCGCGCATTGGGTGTCGAGCCGATGGACCACGTCATGCTGGTCGATCTCCTGAGGGAAGGCGACCGTATCGTGGGGGCATGGGGTTTTCTTTATCGCGAAGGGACGCCTGTCGTGGTTCATGCGAGGTCGACCGTGCTGACTACCGGCGGCGCCCCCCAGATTCACGCGCTGAACGATTCCCCGCCCACCATCACCGGCGACGGTTATGCGATGGCCTGGCGCGCCGGCGCCGAGTTGATCGACATGGAGTTCATCGATTATCAGCTCATCACGGCGGCGCCCGAGAAGCTGACCGGTTATCCGCCGCACTCGAGCGGGTTTCTCAATGAAGGCGGTTACCTGCTCAACAAGGATGGCGAGCGGTTCATGCGGCGGTACGATCCAGAGCGCATGGAACGGTCCACGCGCTCCGGAATCAACAGGGCCGTGGCGATGGAGATTTTCGAGAATCGCGGCACGGCCAACGACGCCGTTTACATCGACATCCGCCATGTGTTCGAAGAGGCGAACAGCGGCGCCTCGGCCGATGTCATCAGAGTGTTCAAGAACGGCGGCGTCGACATGAGCACCGATTTGCTCGAGGTGACCAGCTGCCCGCATACCTATCTCGGGGGGCTGCGTATCGACGAGTGGGGCAGAACAACGCTCGAAGGACTTTATGCCGGCGGGGAAGCGGCCGGCGGCATCCATGGCGCCAACCGCCTCGGCGGCGCGGCGCTGATCGACAGCTACGTGTTCGGATTCCGCGCCGGCATGGCGGCAGCCTCCGAGGCCCGCCAGCGGCCATTGCCCGCGTCGCAAGCCGGCGGGTGGCGCGAAGCTGTCGCGCAACTGGAGAAGTGGTCTTCACGTCGCGACGGGGATAGCGATCCCGAAGAATGGCGCAGCGCAGTGCAGAAGCTCGTGATCGGTTCTGTCGGCCAGGTTCGTCGTGGCGATCAGCTGCGTCAGGCGCTGAGCCAGCTCGCGACGCTGGAATCCGGTTTCGATCGCGCAGGTGTCAGTGGGAGACACGGAGCCGCGAGCGCTTCAACAGCCTGCGTTTGTCCATCGAGACGCGCAACCTGGTCCAGGTTGCGCGCCTGCTCGGGACGGCGGCCTTGCACCGCGAAGAAAGCCGCGGCGGGCACTTCAGGCTGGACTTTCCCAAACAGGACGATGCGCGTTTCCTGGGAAACATCATCTTGTGGAATGAACAGGGCGAGATTCGTCATGAACTGCGGCCCGTTCCGGGCGCGGAGAGCTGCGGCCAAAGCGCCTCCCGGCGCCGTGACTTCGGCCGCCATCTAGAATTCAACAACAATTTCCTGAAAACAGGAGGAGGAGTCGGTAGATGAAAAACGCTGCAGCAGTAATCGCGATTCTGGTCGGGTTCGGCGTCGTCGGCGCAACCAGTGCCGCACAGAATGGTTCCGGGCCGTCCGAGTCATTTCCCCAGAGGCCCGTGCGATGGATCGCCCCGTTCCCGCCAGGCGGAGCTGCGGATATCGTGTCGCGGCTGATCGGGCAGAAGCTGACCGAAGCGTGGGGCCAGCAGATCGTGGTCGACAACCGGCCGGGCGCGGGCGGCAACGTGGGGACTGAACTTGCAGCGCGTGCGCGCCGGACGGCTATACGGTCGTGCTGGTTCCGGCGACCTTCACGACTTATCCCAGCCTGACAAAAAAGCCCGCATACGATCCGCTGAAAGATTTCACGCCGATCACGCTGGTTTCTTCATCGCCGACTATTCTCGTCGTCAATCCTTCTTTGCCCGTGAAAAACGTCCAGGAGCTGATCGCGCTGGCCAGGGCAAAGCCGGGGCAACTCAACTACGCGTCCTCGGGAATCGGCGCCTCCGCCCATATGGCGGCTGAATTGTTCAAGTCGATGACCAAAACGAACATCGTCCATGTTCCGTACAAGGGGCAGCCGCAGGCGATGCTCGATCTGATCAGCGGGAGAGTGCAGATCATGTTTCCGAATATTCCGGTTGCGCTTCCGCACATCAAGTCGGGCCGGCTCCGCGCGCTTGCGGTGTCCACTTCAAAACGCTCCGCGCTTTTTCCTGAACTGCCGACGATTGCGGAATCCGGCCTGCCCGGGTTCGAGGTTTTGCAGTGGAGCGGTTTGATGGCTCCGGCGGGAACGCCCAAGGCCATCGTCGCCAAGTATCAGCGTGATATCGCCAAAACCCTGAAGCTGCCCGATGTCCGCCAA
The DNA here is from genome assembly GCA_963734595.1 of uncultured beta proteobacterium. Taxonomy (GTDB): domain Bacteria; phylum Pseudomonadota; class Gammaproteobacteria; order Burkholderiales; family SG8-41; genus CAKKQX01. The sequence continues at coordinate 82,075 of CAVTHV010000035.1, read as the reverse complement.
AGCCTGGCGAGCCAGGGATTCGAGGCGGTAGGCAATACGCCTGCGGAATTTTCAGCTTACATCAGGGCGGAAATCAGCAAGTGGGCAAAGGTCATACGGGAAGCGGGTATTCGTGCGGACTGATCGGCGCCGACATCCAAATCCATACGCAAGCTCGGCGCGCCGCTGGCATCGATCGGCGGCGCGCTTCGACGGGACTGGTGGCGGTGTTGCTCGCCTGAATGCGGCGTATGCCGCCCTTCAGCGATGCGCGATCTGCTTGTCCGTGAACAGATAATCCTTGAGTTCCTTGGAAAACGTCGCGTCCTTGCGCCGTATCCACTCCAGCACCATTGACGCATGCTCCTTTTCCTCGTCTCTGTTATGGGCGAGGATTGCTTTCAGATCGGGATCCTTGCAGGCATCGACCCTCTGGTTATACCAGTCAACCGCTTCGAGCTCTTCCATCAGCGAGACGATTGCCCTGTGCATATCGCGCGTCTCGTCGCTGAGATCGGTTACCTGTTCGTGATAGCCTTCACTTGCCATGCTGAGTTCTCCCGTCTGAATGTTGAATCACACGCGTTCACGGAAAAGCGGGGATGAGCGGCTCGACGCCTCTCACATCCGCTTCCGGATGATGCCGCCTGATCATTTCGGTAATTTCGTCGACCCGCTTCCTGGGCACGTCGACCATCATCAGCAGTTCGCCGCGCTCGACGGCCTCTTCGAACTGCGTGAGCCGGCTGCTGCCGACATTCATGCCGACCATGCCGCCCAGCCATGCACCCACTCCCGCGCCGGCCAGCGCGCTGGCCAGAATGATTCCGCCCGCGATCACGGGGCCCGCCGCGGGCAGCGATATCGCCACCAGTCCTGCCAGTGTACCCACTCCGCCGCCAACAGCCAATCCGCGCTGGGCCGCGGGAACGAAATCGCTTTTCTGCAGGAGCGAGGCCTCGGGCAAGTGCTCCATGGGTGTCGAGCGTCTGGCCAGCACATGGAGGTGACGCTCCTCGATCCGGGCGACCAGCAGTTCATCCACGATCTTTTTGGTGCTTTCCACGTCGGGAACAAGAAAATATAGGCGCTTCATCGATTAACTCCTTTAAAAGTTGGAGAAATCAACTTGTCGATCAGGGACAATCCATGCTCAAACTGATCCTATCATGCAGCACCCCCGCGGATTTGAGCCAGATCAAATTTGTCTTGAGATGCCCATGAATCGACAGAAGTCCACCAAACGGAATTTGCGGCTCGTGATCGTTGTTCGCGCTGTCAATAGAACCTCAGGATAAGTTAAAATGCCTTCTTTCCCATCGCGCCCGGAAGCCTGCTGAGATGAACCATCCTGGAACTGCGTTGCAGACGCTCACCGACAAGCTGATCGCCAGGAAAGACGGCGCCATCGGCTGGATTATTTTCAACAACCCGGCGCGCCACAATGCGGTCTCGTTCGAAATGTGGCAGGCGCTGCCCGTCGTGCTCGACGCGTTCGCCAGCGACCCGGAAGTCCGCGTCATCATTCTCAAGGGCGCCGGCGAGAAAGCATTTGTCGCCGGCGCTGACATTTCGCAATTCAACGAAAAGCGCAGCAGCGAGGAGGCAGTGCAGGCCTATAACGCGGCAGCGGATGACGCCAGCAAGGCGCTGCAGCAATGCCCGAAACCGACGATCGCGATGATCCGCGGCTACTGCATCGGCGGCGGTACCGCCATCGCCGTCAACTGCGACATCCGCATCGCTGCCGACGATGCGCGTTTCGGCGTGCCGGCCGGCAAACTCGGGCTCGGTTACCGCTTCGTCGGGATCAAGCGTCTGGCCGACGTCGTCGGGCCGGCGTTTACCGCGGAAATCTTTTTCACGGCGCGCCAGTTCAACGCACAGGAAGCGCTGCAGATGAACCTGATCAACCGCCTGGTGCCGGTCGCCGAGCTCGAGCAGTACACGCTCGACTACGCCAACACCATCGCCGGCAATGCGCCGCTGACCATCGCCTCGATCAAGCGCGCGCTGATCGAATACCTGAAAGATCCGGCGCAGCGCGATCTTGCGCTGTGCCAGAAGATGGTCGATGACTGCTACAAGAGCGAGGACTACAAGGAAGGCCGGACGGCATTCATGGAGAAACGCAAACCGGTATTCAAAGGACGTTGAATTGACCGCGCCGAGCGGCGCGCCCTATAATCGAATTCACGAAACGTGTGTAGAATAATATCGCAATCCGTTGTTTATTATACATATTTTTAAGGCAAGTATCCAACCAGCCGCAGGAATAACCGAAAGCCGCCAAGCATCGCCGACCTGCCGGTCTTTTCCGTTTTTTCATGCCGCAGCCGCGTCCCGGCTGACCAACTTTTTGAGGAAATTCCATGAGCTTTGATGCAAACCGCCCGGACCTGACCGTAGGGGTCATCGGATCCGGCGCGATGGGCCGCGGTATTGTGCAGGTCGCTGCCGCCGGCGGTATCAATGTGCTGGTGACCGACAGCCGCCCGGGCGCGGCGCAGGAAGCGCGGGATTTTGTCGGCAAGATGCTGGCGCGCGCCGCGGAAAAGGGGAGCATCACGCAGGACGCGGCGGCCGCAGCGCTCAACCGCATCACGGTGGTCAACGGTCCGGCCGACATGAAGCCGTGCCATGTGGTGATCGAGGCGATCGTCGAAAACCTCGATGCCAAGCGCCAGCTGTTTGCCGAGCTCGAATCGATTGTCAGCCCCGAGTGCATACTCGTCACCAACACGTCCTCGCTGTCCGTGACAACCATCGCCGCGAAACTGAAGTCTCCGCAGCGCTTCGCCGGTTTCCACTTCTTCAATCCGGTGCCGCTGATGAAGCTGGTGGAGGTGATCGACGGCCTGCTGACCGAGAACTGGGTGAGCGAAGCGCTGATGGTCCTCGGCCGCCGCATGACGCGCGAGCCGGTGCGCTGCACCGACGCGCCGGGTTTTCTCGTCAACCAGGTGGGACGCGGCTTCACGCTGGAGGCGGCGCACCTCGTCTACGAAGGCATCGCGAGCTTTGTCGATGTCGACCGCGTGATGCGCGACGTCGGCGGCTTCCGCATGGGTCCGTTCGAACTGATGGAGCTGACCGGCCTCGACGTCACGCAGCCGGCGTCGGCGCTTATTTACAACCAGTTTTTCCAGGAGCCGCGCTACCGTCCCAACCTCATCATGCAGTCGCGCTATGAAGCAGGCGTGCTCGGCCGCAAGACGAAGAAAGGCTTCTACGATTACGATGCGGAGATGAAGCCGATCGTCGCGCCGGAAGCCCCCGCGCCCGCCGCCTATCCGGGCCATGTCTGGGTCAGTCCCGCCGAGCCGCACGGACACAAGGTGCTCACCGAGTTGCTGACGAAAATCGGCGCGAAACTCGAGACCGGACCCAAGCCCAGCGCCAACGCACTGATCCTGGTGACGCCGCTCGGCGACGATGCGACCACCTGCGCCGTGGAGCAGGAACTCGATCCCAAGCGCACGGTGGCGGTCGATACCCTGTTTCCGATGGTCAAGCGCCGCACCATCATGACCACGCCGGTGACCGATCATGTCTACCGCAACGCGGCCCACGGGCTGCTCGCTTCGCGACGGCGTGCCGGTGACGATATGCCGCGACAGCCCGGGCTTCATCGCGCAGCGCATCGTGGCGATGATCGTCAACATCGGCTGCTCGATCGCGCAAAGCCGCACCGCGCAACCCGCCGACATCGACAAGGCGGTGACGCTGGGGCTGAACTATCCGAACGGACCGTTCAAGTTCGGCGAAGTGCTGGGACCGCAGCGCATCCACCAGGTGCTGACTGCGATGTATCGCATTTATGGCGATCCGCGCTATCGCCCGAATATCTGGCTTACGCGGCGTGCCCGGTTGGGCGTTTCGCTGCTGACTCCCGAACTCTGATGACCGCAACAATCACGATGTATTAGAAAGGAATACTGCCATGCTCAATGCCTATCTGTACGAAGGACTGCGCACCCCGTTCGGACGCCATGCCGGGACGCTGGCCAAGGTGCGCCCCGACGATCTGCTGGCCGAAGTGATGAAAACCCTGATGAAGAAATCCGCGTTCAAACCCGAGCAGATCGAAGACATCATCGTCGGCTGCGCCAACCAGTCGGGCGAAGACAGCCGCTGCGTCGCGCGCCATGCCGGGCTGCTCGCGGGACTGCCGCTCGAAATTCCCGGCACGGTGCTGCAGCGCAATTGCGCGAGCGGACTGGGCGCGATGGTGCACGCCGCGCACGCGATCACGGCCGGCGAGGGCGACGTGTTCCTGGTGGGCGGCGTGGAAAGCATGAGCCGCTCGCCGCTGGTCATGAGCCGTTCGGAATCGGCGTTCGGCCGCGACGTCAAGCTCTACGACAGCACCATCGGGCCGCGCTTTTCGAATCCGAAGCTGGTCAAGCAGTTCGGCGACGATCAGATGCCGCAGACCGCCGACCGGCTGGCGCGCGAGTACGAGATCAAGCGCGAGGAAGCCGACACGTTCGCGCTGGCCTCGCAGCAGAAATACGCGATCGCCAAAGGCGAAGGCTTCTTTGCCGGCGAGATTTCTCCGGTCGAACTGCCGCCCACCCGCAAGGGGCCGGTGCCGCCGGTCGCCGACGACGAGCATCCGCGTCCCACCGTCGACATGGCGGCGCTGGCCAAGATGAAGTCGCTGTACGAGGGCGGCGTCACGACCGCCGGCAACGCATCCGGCGTCAACGACGGTGCGGTGGCGCTGATCGTGGCATCCAAGGAAGCAGGCGACAAGGCTGGCGTGAAACCGATCGCCCGCATTATCGCCAGCGCCGCCGCCGGCGTGCCGCCGCAGATCATGGGCATAGGTCCGGTCGCCGCATCGAAAAAAGCGCTGGCGCGCGTCGGGCTCACGATCAAGGACATGGACGTGATCGAGATCAACGAAGCGTTCGCCGCGCAGGTGTTGTCGTGCCTGAAAGGGCTGGGTGTGGCGCTCGACGACAGCCGCGTCAATCCGAATGGCGGCGCGATCGCCGTCGGCCATCCGCTCGGCGCCTCGGGCGCGCGGCTGGCATTGACTGCCGCACGCCAGCTGCAGCGCAGCGGCGGGCGCTATGCGCTTGGTCAGCCTGTGCATCGGCGGCGGGCAGGGCATGGCCGCGATTCTGGAGCGGGTTTAAAGGCAGGAACGCAATGGACGCAAAGGTTCGCTAAGGACGAACAAAAATAAAAAAATAATAAAAAACAGGCCGGTGCGGTAACTCGCATCGGCCTTTTGTTTATTGTTTACCCTGTGACCTTCGCGTTTGTGTTTTTTCAGGGGAAAAGTATGCAAGACACTTCATCCGTCACGCTGACCGGCGGGCAGTTCCAGTGGGACGATCCGCTGTTGCTCGAGCAGCAGCTGAGCGAAGAGGAACGTCTGGTCCGAGATGCAGCGCGCCACTATGCCCAGGAGAAACTCGCGCCGCGCATCCGCGACTGGAACCGCAACGAGACGTTCGATCCGGCGGTGATGCGCGAGATGGGCGAACTGGGTTTTCTCGGCGCGCCGCTGGATGGCTATGGCTGCGCCGGTATCGGCTACGTCGCTTACGGGCTCATCATGCGCGAGCTGGAGCGTGTCGATACCGCGTTTCGTTCGGCATGCGGCGTGCAGACCTCGCTGGCGATGACACCGATCTATGCCTACGGCACGGAACAACAGCGCCTGAAGTATCTGCCGAAAATGGCCAGCGGCGAACTGCTCGGCTGCTTCGGCCTGACCGAACCCGATCACGGTTCCGATCCGGGCAGCATGAGGTCGCGCGCGAAACAGGTCGACGGCGGCTGGGTGTTGAGCGGCAGCAAGCTCTGGATCACCCATGCGCCGATCGCAGACATCATGGTGGTGTGGGCAAAAGACGATGAAGGGGCGATCCGCGGCTTTGTTCTCGAACGCGGCATGAAGGGGCTCGCCACCCGCAAGATCGAGGGCAAGTTCTCGGTGCGTGCGAGCCCGACCGGGGAAATCGTCATGGACCAGGTGTTCGTGCCGGAGGAAAACCTGTTGCCCAATGTGTCGGGGCTCAAGGGCCCGTTCGGCTGCCTCAACAACGCCCGTTTCGGCATCTGCTGGGGCGCGCTGGGCGCCGCCGAAAGCTGCTGGCATACCGCACGCCAGTATGTGATCGACCGCAAGCAATTTGGCCGCCCGCTCGCCGCAAACCAGCTGATTCAGAAGAAGCTTGCCGATATGCAGACCGAAATTGCCATCGGACTGCTGGCGTGCCTGCATGTAAGCCGTTTGAGGGAGCAGGGCAAGGCCACGCCGGAAATGATGTCGCTGCTGAAGCGCAACTCGACCGGCAAGGCGCTGGAGATCGCGCGGCTTGCCCGGGATATGCTGGGCGGCAACGGGATTTCCGACGAATATCCCGTGATCCGCCATTTGCTCAACCTTGAAACCGTCAACACCCTCGAAGGCACGCATGACATCCATGCCCTGGTTTTGGGCCGCGCTCAAACCGGCATCGCCGCTTTCAGTTAGGTTCCGAGCTGACTGCGGAGTAATCCCTTGATTGGCATAGTTGTTGCTCGTAGCGTAATGCTATGAGTTCAAGGCAGAAAACCAGACGTTAAAGCGACGAAAATCCGTCATAAAATCGGAAAGTTAACGGTTTTTCATCAGGAGCACGGCGATGGCAACACGGGAATTCAACAAATACGGCGTCGGGATGCGGTCTTCCGTCTGGGTTCCCCATCTCGCGGCAGGGGTGTTTACCCTTCTTTCGATCATGCTGGTCACCCTGTTGTGGCGCAAGCTTGGCGCGATAGCGGATCCCGGGTTGATGCTCGTGCTGACCGTCGCGCTGACGACCTACATGGCCGGCGGTATGCCGGGAATGCTGAGTGCCGGCATCGTGCTGGTGTGCTCGTTTATCATGTTCTCACATCCACTTTACTTGTTCCGATACAATGAGCTCGACTATCGTCAGGTCATGGTGATCGTGATTGCCTGCCCTTTGATCGCACTGCTGGTGGGGTCCTTGAAGGAGCAGATCGACCAGCTCAAAAAACTGACTGGCGAGAACAGCAAGCTCAAGACAGACGTCAGGCAATTCGAAGGATTGAAGGAGGCCTACCAACTGTGCGAGCAGCGCTTCAATATCATCACCGACCACGTCGAGGGCTATGCGGTTTTTATGGTGGATTTGAACGGAGTAGTGGTGACCTGGAACGCCGGCGCCGAGCGCTTGCTCGGATATGGCCACAAGGAAATCATCGGCCAGAATTGCTCCCGCTTTTTCACCCAGGAAGATGTGCTGAGTAAAACGCCGGAACACATCCTCAATCTGGCGCGGTTTTCCGGACACACCGCAAAAGACGACTGGACGGTGCGCAAGGGCGGGACACCATTCCGCGCCCAAATCGCCGCCACCGCGCTCAGAAATTCCGCTGGAAGCCCCATTGGCTTTCTGATGGTGACCCGCGATCTTGGCCAGTTTCCTCGAGAATTGCCGCAGGGGCAGAAGCCGCGATGAGGGTCCCGCACGCAGGAGTCCGTGTGGGTGTTTGTCTAATTTGACATAATATACATTATACGAATCATCATGTGGCCAATAGCCCCTCGATCTGACGATATAATGACGCGACCATGAAACGACATCTGATCACTACCTACACCGTCATCATTATCCTGGTCATTTCGGGACGTTATGCCTGGCTCCACTGTCAATGGGGCTGGCTTTCGAGAATCAGCGCGCTGGCGGTCATCATAGGGATTCTGATCGAGCACTGGGACGTCCTTGTTGGAAAGGCCGCCCGCCAGCCTGCGGTCCAGGCCTCCGCGAACTCCGAACGCCTGGCCATCCTGATGCTCTGTTTTGGAACCTTCCTGGCGGGATTCGGCGAGATCCTGGGAAGGCTCGCCTTCGGCTGTTCAGGCGGTTGACCGTTACCGCGTAGTCCGCTACTGCTCCGCGCCGGCCTTGACCAGCAGCTCGGCGACCTCGCTTCTCCCGTGCTCCCTCGCCATTCCAAGCGCCGTATAGCCGAACGGCGTCCGGTGATTTACGTCCGCACCGTGCTCCAGCAGCAATAAGACCATCTGCGCATAGCCCTGCCTGGCAGCCATCATCAGCGGCGTGGTGCCGTTTTCCGCCGCGGCATCGATCTTGGCGCCACGATTGATCAGCAGCCGGGCGATGTCCACCTGGTTATTCGTTACTGCATAGATCAGCGGGGTCCAGCCGGGCTGATTGACTTCGGCCCCCTGGTCAAGAAGCAACTCGCACACCTCGGACTGGCCCTTTAGTGCGGCTAACATCAAAGCGGTCTCGCCCAAGGCATTGCGTGAATTGACCTTGGGATGAGCTGACAGTATCGTTTTGATTACACGGAGATTTCCTTCTCGAACTGCCAACATCAGCAACGATTCGCCTTTGGAATTTACCGTATCCACATCAAGACCTTGCTTGAGCAGGCTGGCCACCGTCTGCTCATCGTCTATTTTGATGGCCTGCATCATGTCGTCATAGACGCCGGCAATAGCATACGCCGGGCCCAAAGCTAAAAGGAAAACGACTATATTTCTAATCTTTAACATTAGAAACATACTCCTTTATATTGAATAAGTTGACAAAATTATTTGTAGTCATTGCGGCAACCTGATCGAAGGGCACGCCGCGCAGCTTCGCGATCTCTTCCGCTACGTGTATGACAAATCCAGGTTGATTAGTTTTGCCGCGGTGAGGTACCGGAGCCAGATAGGGGGAGTCGGTCTCGATCAGCATGCGCTCCAGTGGCACCTTTCGCGCCACTTCCTTGAGCGCTGTTGCGTTCTTGAACGTCACAATGCCGGAAAACGAGATGTAGAACCCCAGGTCCAGCGCCGCCTCGGCAACCGCCCAGGATTCGGTAAAGCAGTGCATCACGCCGCCCGCCTGGTCCGCGCCCTCCTCGCGCATGATGCGGATCGTATCCTGAGCCGCCTCGCGGGTATGAATGATGAGCGGCTTCCTGCATAGCCGCGCCGCGCGAATATGGTTGCGAAAGCGCTCGCGCTGCCATTCAAGGTCACCCTTGAGCCGGAAATAATCGAGCCCGGTCTCGCCGATTGCCACGACTTTCGGGTGATCGGCCAGGGCCGCCAGGATCGCGGGCGAGGCTTCGGATACACCCTCATAGTCGGGATGCACGCCGACCGAGGCGAACACGTGCGGGTACTTTTCGGCGATTGCGCGCACTTTTGGAAAATCTTCGAGCGTCACGCTCACGCACAGCGCTTGGGCGACCTGGTTTTTCTGCATCAGCGCCATCACGCTGTCCAGATCGGCAGCAAGATCCGGGAAATCGAGGTGGCAGTGGGAATCGACCAGCATATTCACGCGGCAGAACGCTGCGGTTGCAGCAGTTCCGCATAGGAGATCAGCAGTTGTTCGATCAACAGCCGCGGATTGAGCGGGTGGTTGACAACGCGCTGCAGCCGCACCATTTCGCGATGGAAACGCAGCGCAGACAGCGCATCCACCCGCGCCGCTGCAGCGGCAAGTGCAGCCTTGTGATCGGGGTTGTAACGGATCGCTCCGACGAATTTCTGGGAAACCAGGTCGTAGGACCATTTCTGCAGCCAACTCACGACCTGCGGTATCGGGTAGTCACGAATCTGTTCAGCCAATGCCAGCGCATCGAAACGCGCAGCGGCGATGCCGCTGAGAAAGGTGTTGCGCAGCCGCCAGTATTCGTCGTTATCGAATTGCAGCGCAGTCAGCGGCGAATTGCCGGCCTGGGCGAGGCTGAGTTCGGGATTCGCCATACCCTGGGATTTCAGCCATGCGGTGGCGGCTTCTGGCGCAGGGCCCTGCAGCGTCAGCTGGCGACAGCGGCTTTTGATCGTCGGCAGCAACGAATGCGGACGATGGCTGACCAGAAAAAAATAAGTGTGCGCCGGCGGCTCTTCCAGGCTTTTGAGCAGGGCGTTGGCGGCATTGATATTGAGCGCTTCGGCCGGATGGATCAGCACCACCTTGGGACCGCCGCGGTGACTCGATATGCCGATAAATTCCGGCAGCGCTCTGATTTGTTCGATCGTGATCTGCAGGCTGGCCTTCTTTTTGTCGCCGCCCTGCTCTTCCGTGTCGGCTTCGGCAAGACTTTCAGGCTCGATCTGCCGGTAGTCGGGATGCGTACCGGCTTCGAGCCAGTGGCAGGCGGCGCAGCGTCCGCAGGCCGCACCGGATGGCTCCGGGCTTTCGCACAACAACGCCTGTGCAAGGGTCTGGGCAAAAGCCGCTTTTCCTATGCCATGGGGTCCCTGTATCAATAGGGCATGCGGCAGCCTGGCCTTTTCGTCCAGCAGCCGATCAAACTCACCAAGATGCCAAGGAAAAATGTTCATTTACAGATAGATAAAATGATAATCTCAAGTTTGGTCTGAACTTCGGCTATCCCGGCGCCGGCGTCGACCACATGCATCCTTTCGGGGTGCTCGCGTGCCCGTCGCAGGTAAGCGTCCCTCACCCGGCCGAAAAATTCGTTCTGCTCCTGCTCGAAGCGGTCCGGACTCTTGATGCGCCCGCTGCGGCTGCGCCCCACCTCCGGCGCGACATCGAAGCAGATCGTGAGATCCGGCTGTAGTTCCTGCTGGACCCACTTCTCAAGAACCTCTATCCGGCCCCAGGGAATGCCGCTGCCGCCGGATTGGTAGGCGTAGGTGGCGTCGGTAAATCGGTCGCATATGACCCAGGTGCCAGCTTCCAGTGCGGGCACAATGACCTTGTCGAGGTGTTCGCGGCGCGCACCGAACATCAGCAGCGCTTCAGTCTCGGGATGCAAATGCTGGTTGCGGTCGAGCAGTATCTGCCTCAGTTTTTCCCCGAGTTCGGTGCCGCCCGGTTCGCGCGTGACCCGCACCGGGATGCCGCGGCTTTTCAGAAATCCTGCCAGCCACTCGAGATGGGTGCTCTTGCCCGCCCCGTCTATGCCTTCAAGGGTGATGAATTTACCGCGCATCAGCGTCGTCCCGTTTTTTGATATTTTGTCACGGCGCGGCTGTGTTCCTCCAGCGTGCGCGAAAAATAGGAACTGCCGTCCCCCCTGGAAACGAAATACAGAAAGTTGTTTTGCGGCGGGTTGAGGGCGGCGGAAAGCGACGCGAGTCCCGGCATGGCGATCGGGGTCGGCGGGAGCCCCGCATGGATGTAGGTGTTGTATGGCGTGTCAGCCATCAAATCGCGCTTGCGCAGATTGCCGTCAAAGGCCTCGCCCATGCCGTAGATCACCGTGGGGTCGGTCTGCAATTTCATGCCGGTTTTAAGGCGGTTGATGAACACCGCCGCAATCAGCGGCCGCTCCGCAGCCCTGCCGGTTTCCTTTTCGATGATGGAAGCCAGGATCAATGCTTCGTACGGCGATTTGAGAGGCAGCCCCGGCGCGCGGTTCTCCCACTCGGCGGCAAGGTGTGACTGCATCAGCCGGTATGCTCGTCGCAGGATGGCAAGATCGCTGAGGCCGCTGCTGAAATGATAAGTGTCTGGGAAAAACCAGCCTTCCGGCGAAGGCTGGTCGAGGCCGAGGCGCTGCTGGATTTCGGCATCACTCAGGCCCTGCGTATCATGTTTTATGGCCGGGTGTTCGTCGAGCACGTTGCGGACTTGCCGGAACGTCCAGCCCTCGACAAACGTGATGGCGGACTGGGTGTAATCGCCTTCGGTGACTTTGCGCAGCAGGGCCAGCGGCGAGATGGGGCCGTGGACCTCGTAGTTCCCGGCCTTGACCTTGCCGGCTGCGCCGAGCAGTCGCGCCAGGATCACGAACGGCGCGGCATGCTCCAGCACGCCGGCATTGACCATCTGCTGCGCTGCGCTTTTGAGGCTGCTGCCGGCTTCTGAGGTCGAACTGCAGCGGTATCTGCGCCGGCCTGAACTCGGTATGGGCGTAGAGTGCGAGCCATGCCGCCGCAGAGAAAATGCCCGCCGCAGCGATCAGCAGCAGGTATTTCAGACGGCGTTCAGACGCTTTCTTCATCGAGCCATTGCCTTACGCGTGCCACGAATGTTCCCGGATTCCGGATCTTGTCATCCAGTTCCCTGACCTGCCAGACCCCGATGATGCTGTTGACCAGCAGGATTTCATCCGCCTGCAGCAGGCGCTCGTAGCTGACAGGCGTTACCTGGCACCCGACGCCGTGGCGCCCGGCGCTTTCGATGATCCGCGCCCGCGTCACGCCGGCCACGCCGCAGCGCGAGAGATCGGGGGTGACGAGCGTCCCGCGCTCGACGATGAACAGATTGCTCATCGTGCCTTCGATCGCATTGTTTTCGGCATCGAGCAGCAGACCTTCCGCAATCGCAGCGTCGCTCCACTCCCCGCGTGCCAGCACATTTTCGAGGCGGTTGAGATGCTTGATCCCGGCCAATGCGGGCTGGAATCCGAGGCGTAATGTGCAGATACGGGCTTTGATGCCGCGCACGGAAAAGTCAGATGGGTATTGCGGAAGCACCGAGGTCATCACGATGCGCGTCGGGTTTGCCGGCGAGGGGGGCGCATAACCGCGCAATCCGGGGCCGCGCGTGACCGTGACCCTCACCACACAATCGCGATCGCGGCAGGCCACCTCCTCCAGATCAGCGCGTAACACCGCCTCTTCGGGACAGGCAATACCCAGTGCAGCACAGTCGCTGCGCAGCATGGCAAAGTGGCGCGGCCAGTGCTGCGGCCGGCCCTCGCGCACGGTGAGGGTGCGGAAGACACCGTCGCCATAGGACAGGCCGCGATCAGTAACGGCAATGACGTCGCCGGGAATGCCGTTGACCAGGATCATAAGCTATAGCGCCGAAAGCTCGGCCTGATACAAACGCAGCGGGCGTGGAAATCAGACCTTGCGGAAAACGAGGCTGCCGTTGGTGCCACCGAAACCGAACGAGTTCGACACCACGACGTCCAGCTTCATCTGACGCGCCGTGTTCGGAACATAATCCAGATCGCACTTCGGATCCTGATGGTGCAGGTTGATGGTAGGCGGCGCAATCTGGTCGCGGATCGCCAGCACCGAGAATACGGCCTCGATGCCGCCCGCGGCACCCAGCAAATGACCGGTCATGGATTTGGTCGAGCTCACTGCGAGCTTGCGGGCGTGGTCGCCGAAGCAGTTCTTGACTGCCACGGTTTCGGCGATGTCGCCGAGCGGCGTCGAGGTGCCGTGAGCATTGATGTAATCGATCTGATCGCGGTTGACGCCGGCGTTGCGCATGGCATTGGCCATGCAGCGCACCGCACCCCGGCCATCCTCGCACGGAGCAGTAATGTGATTGGCATCGGCGCTCATTCCGTAGCCTGCGAGTTCGCAGTAAATGCGGGCGCCTCGTGCCTTGGCGTGTTCGTATTCCTCGATCACCAGCACGCCGGCGCCCTCGCCCAGCACGAACCCATCGCGGTCCTGGTCCCACGGCCGGCTGGCGGCAGCAGGATCATCGTTGCGGGTGGAGAGCGCGCGTGCCGCGCAGAATCCGCCGACGCCGAGCTGCGAAACACAGGCCTCGGCACCGCCGGCGACCATGACGTCGGCGTCGCCGTATTCGATAATGCGGCCGGCTTCGCCGATGCTGTGGTTGGCGGTAGTGCACGCGGTGACCACGGCAAGATTGGGCCCCTGGAGCCCGTACATGATCGAAAGCTGGCCCGAAATCAGATTAATGATCGAACCGGGCACGAAGAACGGTGAAATTTTGCGCGGCCCGCCGGCCAGCAACGCATTGTGCGTTTCCTCGATCAGCGGCAGCCCGCCGATGCCGGAGCCGACGCAAACCCCGATTTGTTCGAGGTTCTCGCGCCCGAGATCGAGGCCGGAATCCTTGATTGCCTCGATCGATGCCGCCAGACCGTAATGAATGAAGGTATCGAAGCGGCGCGCTTCCTTCACCGCCAGGTATTGGCCGACATCGAAACCCTTCACTTCGCCCGCGATTTGCGAACTGTAGGCGGAAGCATCGAAACGGGTGATGCGGCTGATTCCGGATTTACCTGCGACTATGTTCGGCCAGGCCTCGCTTACCCCGATTCCGACCGGTGAAACGATGCCAAGACCGGTGACGACTACTTTGCGTCTTGCCAAATTTGCTCCAGGCGCGGCTTAGGACTTGAGATGAGATGAGATGTAATCGACGGCCTGTTGGACTGTCGTGATTTTTTCGGCTTCCTCGTCGGGGATCTCAGTCTCGAACTCTTCCTCGAGTGCCATGACCAGTTCCACAGTGTCGAGCGAATCGGCGCCGAGGTCGTTGACGAACGACGACTCGGTTTTGACGTCGGCTTCGTTCACTCCCAGTTGTTCGGCAACAATTTTTTTGACCCGTTGCTCGATATTTTCCATTAACGTCCCCTTTCCTCTTGCATGATAATCAATATGTTGGATCGCAATCCCTGCAGGTAGCGGATTTCACTGCGAAACGAACGCGAATTCTACCACATTTGGCACATAAAAAGTGTTTAAAAATCAATGCTAATCCATGTGCATGCCGCCATTCACATGGAGCGTGCAGCCGGTGACATAGCCCGCGCCCGGTGAAGCAAGAAACGCAACCGCGGCGGCCACATCCTGCGCTTCGCCGAGGCGTCCCAGCGGAATCTGCGTAAGCAGCGCGGCGCGCTGCTGATCGGAGAGCGCACGCGTCATATCGGTGTCGATGAAACCTGGTGCGACACAGTTGACCGTGATGTTGCGGCTGCCGACTTCGCGGGCCAGCGATTTGGAGAAGCCGACGATGCCCGACTTGGCCGCGGCGTAATTGCTCTGCCCGGCATTGCCAGTCGCACCCACCACCGAGGTGATGTTGATGATGCGGCCGAAGCGCGCTTTCATCATGCCGCGCAGCACCAGCTTGGAGAGGCGATACACCGATTTGAGGTTGGTCGACATGATGTCGTCCCATTCCTCGTCTTTCATGCGCAGCAGCAGATTGTCACGGGTAATGCCGGCATTGTTGACGAGGACCGCGATATCGCCGAACTGCTTCTGGATGTCGCCGAGCGCGGCCTCGATCTGGGTCACGTCATTGACGTTCATGGGCATACCGCTGCCTTTGATGCCGGCGGCCGCAAGATACTGGCTGATACTCTCCGCGCCGGCGGCGCTGGTCGCGGTGCCGACAACCACCGCGCCCTGCCTGCCGAGCTCCAGCGCGATCGCTTTGCCGATGCCGCGCGAAGCGCCGGTGACGAGAACGACTTTGCTTTCGGGATTGCTCGCGCTCATTTCAAGGCCTGTATCGCCTGGGCAAGGGATTGCGGATCGGTGATGGCAAGTCCCTGCAGGTTGCCGTCGATGCGCTTGGTCAGTCCTGCCAGCACTTTACCGGGACCGCACTCGGCGACATGCGTCACGCCCATCCCCGCCATATGGCGGATGACTTCGACCCAGCGTACCGGGTGACACGCCTGGCGTGCCAGCGCATCTTTTATCCGGTCGGGATCACTGACGGTCGCGACGTCGACGTTGTTGACCACCGGAATGCGCGGCGCGCTGAAAGTGATCTTTTTCAGATAATCCGCAAGCCGGTCGGCGGCGGGCTTCAACAGCGATGAATGAAACGGGGCGCTGACCGGCAGCATCATCGCGCGTTTGGCGCCCTTGGCCTTGGCAGCCTCGGCCCCGCGTTCGACGGCCGCTTTGTGGCCGGCGATCACGACCTGGCTCGGTGCGTTGAAATTGACCGCCTCGACCACTTCACCCTGCGCCGCTTCGCCGCAGGCGGTGCGCACCGTATCGTCGTCGAGACCCAGAATCGCCGCCATTGCGCCCGTACCCATGGGCACCGCTTCCTGCATGGCCTGGGCACGGAAACGCACCAGCGGCACGGCGTCGCGGAAAGCGATCACGCCCGCAGCGACCAGTGCGGTGTACTCACCCAGGCTGTGGCCCGCAACCACGAGGGGTTGCGCGCCGCCGGCCTCGAGCCAGGCGCGATAGACCGCGTAGCCTGCGGTCAGCATGACCGGTTGCGTGTTGACCGTCGAGTTGAGCGCTTCCGCGGGCCCGTCGGTCACCAGTTTCCACAGATCCTGGCCGAGTACGCTAGATGCTTCGTCGAACGTCTCCCGCACCACAGTGGAGTCCGCGAACGACTGCATCATGCCCACAGCCTGCGAGCCTTGCCCCGGAAATACCAATGCAAACTTCATCGTTGTCCTCTTACCACTTGATCAGTACCGCACCCCAGGTGAAACCGCCGCCCACGGCTTCGAGCAGCACATGCTGCCCGGGCCGGATGCGGCCGTCACGCACTGCCGTGTCGAGCGCCAGCGGTACCGACGCTGCCGAGGTGTTGGCATGCTGGTCGACGGTCGTCACCACTTTTTCCATGCTGATGCCGAGTTTTTTCGCCGTCGCGTGGATAATGCGGATATTCGCCTGATGGGGGACCACCCAGTCGATATCGGACGTCTGCAGATGATTCGCGGCCAGCGCCTCCTCCGCGACATCCCCGAGTGCCTTTACCGCAAACTTGAATACTGCGTTGCCTTCCATTTGCACGAATGGCCGGCCGCTCACCTTGCCGCCGCATACGGTTCCCGGCACCGACAGAATCCCGGCGTGGCTGCCGTCTGCGTGCAGATGGCAGGAAAGGATGCCGGGGGCATCGCTCTTTTTGAGGACCACGGCGCCGGCGCCATCACCGAACAGCACGCAGGTGCCGCGATCCTCCCAGTCGAGGATGCGCGAATAGATCTCGGCGCCGACCACCAGGATATAGTCGTACTGCCCGGACTTCATGAACTGATCGGCGACCGTAAGTCCGTAAACGAATCCGCTGCACACCGCCTGCAGGTCGAACGCCGGTCCGTCCTTGATGCCCAGTTTGGCCTGCAAAATGCACGCGGTGCTCGGGAACACCATGTCCGGCGTCGTGGTCGCCACGACGACCAGTCCGATGTCCTGGGGCGTGATGCCGGCCGCTTCGATTGCGCGGCGCGAGGCGTTAAGGGCAAGATCGCTCGTCGTCTCGTCATCGGCCGCGACGTGGCGCTGGCGGATGCCGGTGCGCGTAAAAATCCATTCGTCGGAGGTATCCACCGTGCGTTCGAGATCGAGATTGGTCAGGACCTTCTCCGGCAGATAGCCGCCGGTGCCTGCGATGCGGGAATAAATGGTCATGCTGCGCTTTTCTGTAGGTTGGACATGCGATCGGTGATATGGGCAAGCACGCCGCTGCCCGCCTCCTCCACTGCGCGCTGAATCGCAAAGCCGAATGCGAACTCATCGGCGGCGCCGTGGCTCTTGATTACGATGCCGCGCAGGCCGAGCAGGCTCGCTCCGTTATAGCACCGATGGTCGACGCGGCGCTTGAAGGCGCTGATCACGGGCATCGCAAACAGGCCGGCGAGCCTGGTGAAGAGGTTGCGGTTGAACTCCTCGCGCAGGTAAGTCGCCAGCATCTGGGCCAGCCCTTCCGAGGTCTTCAATGCGACGTTGCCGACAAAACCGTCGCAGATCACGACGTCGGTGGTGCCTTTGTAGATATCATTGCCTTCGACGTTGCCGTAAAAGTTGAGGCCGCTCGCGCGCAGCAGTTCGGCGGCCTGCTTGACCACCTCGTTGCCCTTGATGTCCTCTTCCCCGATGTTGAGCAGTCCGACGGACGGACGTTCCTTGTGCTCCACCGAGCCCACCAGTTCCGCGCCCATGATGCCGAACTGCAGCAAATGTTCTGCGGTGCAATCGACATTGGCGCCGAGATCGAGCATGTAAGTGTGGCCGGTGCGCGTGGGCAGGATGCCGGCGATCGCCGGCCGGTCTATTCCCGGCAGGGTTTTGAGCACGAAGCGCGAGATCGCCATCAGCGCACCGGTGTTGCCGGCGCTGACGCAGGCCAGCGCATCCCCGCTTTTGACCAGGTCGACGGCGACGCGTATCGATGAATCCTTTTTGCTGCGCAGGGCGAGCGCGGGCGGCTCGTCCATCCCGACGATCTCGCTGGCATGGCGGATTTTCAGCCTCGGGCCCGGTGTGGCGCGGCGTCGTTCAAGCTCGGCCTCGATCTTGTCCTGCAAGCCAACGAGAATAAACGAGGATTGCGGATCGCGTTGCAGATAGTCGAGCGCCGCCGGTACCGTCACGTGCGCGCCGTGATCGCCGCCCATGCAATCGATGGCAACGGTCACATCCATCACAAAGCCTCCTCTCGGGCGCCCTTGATGATTATTGTCGGACGCCGACGCGGTGTTTTAACGACGCGATCAGACAATCGGGCGCGAATTATTCGCCCTTGGTCTTGATGACTTTCTTGCCGCGGTAGTAGCCGTTCGGGCTGATGTGATGCCGCAGATGCACTTCACCGGTGGTCGGTTCGACCGCCAGCGGAGGATTCGTGAGGAAGTCGTGCGAGCGGTGCATGCCGCGCTTCGACGGAGACTTCTTGTTCTGCTGAACTGCCATTTCAAATACTCCTTAACGTTTACTTTTCCAAACTTTCTTCAGTTCCGCCAGTTTTGCCAGGCCACCGGCCGGGTTCGCATCCTGTGACGCGTCCCTTACCCGGTAGTCGCAGGCGCCTGTCTCATGCCGCGGTGAAAACGGCAGTCCCAACAATATCTCGTCTTCGATCAGTCCGGCCACATCCATGGCCGTGCCGGCTTCCACGCAGTCCGGAGCGTCCGGATCGACAACCGACTCGGCCTGATTCTCTCCCAGGCTCACCAGCAGCAGCGTGTTGACCAGCCGCAGCGGATAATCCATTCGATCAAGGCAGCGTTGGCATTGCAAATGGAGCTGGCCAGTGACGGTCAGTGACAAAACCGGCCGCTTTTCGCTGTCGAAACCGCCTTTAATCACAAAATCGACGCTGCCGACGTTGTCGTACAGAAAATCCTGGAGCCGCGTCAACCCGCTTACCGGCAGATTGTCCCGCAATTCCTGTTCTGCCCGGGCGAACTCCAGACCATCGATGACAGCCTGTGCAGACATAAGGCGCGCATGATAGTATTTTTGGGCTTCCCTGTCAAAGCAAAAAGACGGAAAACTTAAGTTTGGCAGGCACTTAGATGAATCTTTTACGCTTTTGCGGCCTGCTCCGGATTTGAATACCCCCACCCTTATCCTCGCCTCCACATCGGCTTACCGCCGCGCGCTGCTGGAACGGCTGCGCTTGCCATTCAAGGTCGTCGCGCCGGACGTGGATGAAACGCCGCTGCCCGGGGAATCGCCCATGCTGACAGCCTTGCGTCTGGCCGCAAGCAAGGCGGAGGCCGTCGTGCCTGCCGCCGCCGGCGCGCTCATCATAGGCTCCGATCAGGTTGCGGTGCTGGATGGCCAGCCGCTCGGCAAGCCTGGCGATCATGCCGCAGCCGTAAGGCAATTGCAGGCGATGCGCGGCCAGCGCGTGGTGTTTCATACTGCGCTATGCCTGCTCAACGCAGCCTCGGGCAGAAAACAGGTCGAAAATGTGCCAACCAGCGTATTTTTCCGTAACTTCAGCGACGCCCAAATCGAGCATTACCTGCGTACGGAGCAACCTTATGATTGCGCCGGCAGCGCCAAGATCGAAGGCTTGGGCATCGCCCTCGTCGAACGCATCGAAAGCGACGATCCGAGCGCGCTGATCGGCCTGCCGCTGATGAAACTGGTGACCATGCTCCAGAGCGAAGGTATCGAGGTCATTCCGAAGCGATGAGCGCGCAAGGCAAGCTCTATCTTGTCCCAGTCGCCCTCGGCGGCGAAGACGCATTGGCGGTGCTGAGCAACGCCGTGTTGCGGGTACTGCCCGGGATCAGGCATTTCATCGTTGAAAACCCGAAAACAGCGCGGCAATTTCTGAAAGCGGCGGGCTATCCTCATCCGCTGCCGGAAACCGACATGCAGACGCTGAGCGAACACACCACTGCGGAGCAATTGCCACAGCTGCTGAAACCGCTGCTCGAAGGAAAAGACTGCGGGCTGCTGTCGGAAGCCGGCTGCCCGGCAGTCGCCGACCCTGGCGCGGTACTGGTGCGGCTGGCGCACGCGCAAGGCATACGCGTCGTGCCGCTGGCCGGCCCGTCTTCGCTGCTGCTGGCGCTGATGGCATCCGGAATGAACGGCCAGCGCTTCGCGTTTCACGGCTACCTGCCGGTGGAGAGGGAAAAACGCCGGGGAAAACTGCTGGAACTGGAGCGGCTGTCGGCGCAACAGGATGCGACCCAGATTTTCATCGAGGCGCCATACCGCAATCAAGCCGTGCTACAGGCTGTGCTCGAGACCTGCGACCCGGACACCCTGCTCTGCGTTGCTACCGACATCACGCTCGAGAGTGAGGCGATACGCACCCAGACG
This sequence comes from uncultured beta proteobacterium, assembly GCA_963734595.1. Lineage (GTDB taxonomy): Bacteria > Pseudomonadota > Gammaproteobacteria > Burkholderiales > SG8-41 > CAKKQX01. The sequence goes on along the minus strand of CAVTHV010000035.1, from coordinate 61,845 downwards.
CTGGCGGCCTGGAAAAAAAAGCCGCCGGATATCAACCGGCGGCCGACGGTTTTCCTGCTCTACCGGCAGACTAGCGCAGCGCGACGCTAGGCCCGGCCAGCCGCACCAGTGTTTCGGCCATCGCCGCGCCGAACTTCCTGGCGACTCTTTCGGCGATATTCTCGCGCGGCGTGAAATCGACAATATCCTCGGCCTTGATCACGTCACGCGCAACGTAGTCGACGCTGCCCATGGCGTCGGCGAGCCCGAGCTCGATGCTCTTCTGGCCGATCCATAACAGGCCGGAAAACATTTCGGGGGTCTCCTTGAGACGTTTGCCGCGCCCCTGCCGCACTACAGAGATGAACTGCTGATGGATGTCGGCGAGCATCTTTTCGGCGTATTCCTTCTGCGATTCCCGGATCGGCGAAAACGGGTCGAGGAACCCCTTGTTTTCCCCGGCCGCCAGCAGCCGGCGCTCGATGCCCAGCTTGTCCATCAGACCGGTGAAGCCGAAGCCGTCCATCAATACGCCGATCGAGCCGATGATGCTCGCCTTGTCGACGTAAATCTTGTCCGCTGCGACCGCGATGTAATAGCCGCCCGAGGCGCAAATGTCTTCGACCACGGCATAGATCGGAATCTTGGGGTATTTGGCCCGCAGCCGCCTGATCTCGTCGTTGATGTAGCCCGCCTGAACCGGGCTGCCCCCCGGGCTGTTGATGCGCAGGATCACGCCTTGCGTTCCCTTGTCCTTGAATGCCTCCTGCAGTCCGGCGATGATGTTGTCGGCACTCGCAGCACCATTAGCCGCGATCACGCCGCGCACTTCGACCAGCGCGGTATGCCTGCCGGGGAGCCCATCCTTCTTGCTGAACCAGCCCATGCCGATGAACAGCAGCGCAAACAGGTACACGAACAGCAGCAGCTTGAAAAAAATCCCCCATCGCCGCGCTCGCCGCTGCTCGTGGACCGCTGCCAGCGCAACCTTTTCGAGAATATCGCGATCCCAGCGATCGCCGGAAGTGCCCGGACCTGATTCAGACATGGTTTGCTTCACCTTCGGTAATTAGGAGAACATCGCCGCCACGCTCAGTGACCGGCAGAGCAACAAGGCTTTGTCCGCGACACGGACCGAGCACGCAGTAGCCGCTGTCCGGCTCATACGTCGCGCCGTGCGTGGCACAAATCAAGTATAGCTTGGAATGGTCGAAAAACTCACCTTCCAGCCAGTCCAGCTCGACCTGGACATGCGCACAGCTGTTGAGATACGCATAGGCCCTGCCGTCGTAGCGGATTGCGAACGCGGGCCGGGATTCGCCTTGATATTCAACTGTGAAGCGCACGCCCTTGCCGCGTTCGGCCAGTGCCTCGCTCGCGCAGATCACGCGTGCCGCATCAGCCATTCGCGCAGTTCCGAAAATCTGTCCACGCACGCGAGCGGCGTGTACGGCAGCAGCTCCGCCTTGGGATGGGCGCCATAGGCCGCGCCGAGCCGGGCGACGCCGGCGTTTTGCGCCATCGCCATATCGTGAGTGGTGTCCCCGATCATCAGCGTTTTGTCGCTGACCACGCCCAGGTCGTCCATCAGCTCCTGGAGCATGCCCGGGTGCGGCTTGGAAAATCCTTCGTCGGCGCAGCGCGTGGCATGAAAGTACGCGATCAGGCCAGTCGCGTCGAGCGCACGGTCCAGACCGCGCCGGCTTTTGCCGGTGGCGACCGCCAGCATGAAGCCGCAGGCGTGCAGTTCTTTCACGGTTTCAGCGGCACCGGGGAAAAGCGTGGTGGCACTGTCGCGCAGCAGGAAATGATGGCGATAGCGCTCGACGACCCGGGGATACTCGGCGACATCGACTCCGGGCAGGATATGCGCCAGGGCGTCGTTCAGGCCCAGTCCGATGACGAAACGCGCCTGCTCGTCCGAGGGCACCGGCAGATCGAGGTCGCCGCATGCGGCTTGCAGCGACGCGGTGATAGCGGCGGCTGAATCCATCAGCGTGCCGTCCCAGTCGAATACCAGCAGCTCAAAGCGTTTCGGCATGGCCATCAAGTCGTTCCAGAAAAGATTGCAGGTCTTCCGGCAACGGCGCCTCGAAGGTGATCTCCTCCCCGCTCCGGGGATGCTCGATGACCACCTTGCGCGCATGCAGAAACATGCGCTTCAAACCCTGTTTCGCCAGGATCTTGTTGAGGGCGAAGTCGCCGTATTTGTCGTCGCCGGCGATCGGATATCCGAGGTGCGCCAGATGCACCCGGATCTGATGGGTGCGACCGGTTTTAAGTTCCGCTTCGAGCAGACTGAATTCACTCCAGGCCTGCCTGAGTCTGAAAATCGTGTGCGACGGCATCCCGCTCTCGTCGACGCTGACACGGCGTTCGCCCGAAGCCAGCACGTATTTATTGAGGGCGAGCTTGACGCTCTGCTTCTCGTTGCGCCATTTGCCGTGGACGAGCGCCAGATAGTATTTCTGCACGCGGCCTGTCCGCAGTTGCTCGTGCAGCGCGGTCAAGGCCGAGCGCTTTTTGGCAAGCAGCAGCACCCCGGAAGTATCGCGGTCGAGGCGATGCACGAGTTCGAGAAAACCGCCCGCGGCGCGGCCGTGGCGCAATTGCTCGATCACGCCGTGGCTGATGCCGCTGCCGCCGTGTACCGCGACCCCCGCCGGTTTGTTGATGACCAGCAGCGCCTCGTCTTCGTGCAGGATATGGACGTCGAGCCGGCCGGTGGGCGGTGCCGACCGGGCCCGCGGCGCCACCCGCACCGGGGGAACGCGCAGCTGGTCGCCCGGCTGCAGGCGGTGTTCGGGACCGACCCGGCGGCTGTTGACGCGGACTTCCCCGCTGCGCAGGATCCGGTAAATATGGCTTTTCGGGACGCCTTTCAGCAGCTTTGTCAGGTAGTTGTCGACGCGCTGGCCGGCGCCGTCCTCCCCCACTTCATGCCGGCTTGCCGAATCTTTACTTAACCCTTTCATTTGTTTATACTATTCCTCGAAGCATCAGCTCGTGTCCCGGGTTCGCTGCGAAGTGGGATCTTCGCAATTGCATATCGAACCTTGTGACATGCATGGTGCGGCCTGCATAAATCTTAAATGCAGGGACCGCAAAAACACCATCGCCAAGGCTGAATTGCGAAGTCGGCTGCAAGTAGTCAGGTGGCACGCATTAAAACTATGATGCACTGCGCTAAGACTATGGGCCGGACTGAATTGGTTAATATCGCTCACCACACTAAGTAGCGATACTAGACGATTTACGCGCTCAAGACACTTTTAAAGATTTTCGGATTCGCGCGCGACGCGAATCCCAGAATGGCAAACTGCGAAAAAATGCATTCGAATGGTCACCTCTCACCTCATGCTCGTGCCAAGTGACTGAATAGCCGATGCCCGCTTCCCGCGGGCGTTCTGCAGTTATGCCCATCCCGTGTCAGCTTGAGCGCGGGAGAAGAAAATGAAACGCATGTTGTTTAACGCGACGCAGGCCGAAGAGCTGCGCGTCGCCATCGTCGACGGTCAGAAACTGATCGATCTCGACATCGAGTCCTCCAGCAAAGAGCAGCGCAAAGGCAATATTTACAAGGGTGTCATCACCCGCATCGAGCCCAGCCTCGAGGCCGCTTTTGTCGATTACGGCAGCGAACGCCACGGCTTCCTCCCTTTCAAGGAAGTCTCCCGCAGCTTTTTCAAACCCGGCGTCGATGCCGGCCGCGCCCGTATCCAGGATGCGCTGAAGGAAGGCCAGGAAGTCATCGTCCAGGTCGACAAGGACGAACGCGGCAACAAGGGTGCCGCGCTGACCACTTATATCAGCCTTGCCGGCCGGTATCTGGTATTGATGCCCAACAATCCGCGCGGTGGCGGCGTTTCGCGCCGGGTCGAGGGCGAGGACCGCAGCGAGCTGCGCGACGCGATTTCCCAGCTCGAGGTGCCGCAGGGCATGAGCGTCATCGCCCGCACCGCCGGTATCGGCCGCAATGTCGAGGAACTCAACTGGGACCTGGGTTACCTGATGCAGCTGTGGAATGCGATCGAAGGCGCTGCCAACCAGCAAAGCGGCGCTTTCCTGATCTATCAGGAGTCGAGTCTGGTGATCCGCGCCATCCGCGATTATTTCCACCAGGACATCGGCGAGATCCTGATCGACACCGATTCGATCTACGAGCAGGCGCATCAGTTCATGAGCCACGTGATGCCCGGCAACGTCAACCGCGTGAAGCTCTACAAGGACGACGTGCCGCTGTTCTCGCGTTTCCAGATCGAGCACCAGATCGAATCCGCGTATTCGCGCTCGGTCAACCTCCCCTCGGGCGGTGCGGTGGTGATCGATCATACCGAGGCGCTGGTATCGGTCGACGTCAACTCGGCGCGGTCGACGCGCGGCGCCGATATCGAGGAAACCGCATTTCGCACCAACCTGGAAGCCGCGGACGAGATCGGCCGCCAGTTGCGGCTGCGCGACCTGGGCGGGCTGATCGTGATCGATTTCATCGACATGGAAAGCGCCCGCAACCAGCGCGAGGTCGAAAACCGCCTGCGCGAGGCGCTCAGATACGACCGCGCCCGGGTGCAGACCGGCAAGATCTCCCGCTTCGGTTTGATGGAGCTGTCGCGCCAGCGGCTGCGTCCGTCGCTCGGCGAATCCAGCCACAGCGCCTGCCCGCGCTGCCACGGCACCGGCCACATTCGCGGCACGGAATCGACCGCGCTGCACATCCTGCGCATCATTCAGGAAGAAGCAATGAAGGACAACACCGCGGCAATACATGCCCAGGTGCCGGTCGACGTCGCGACCTTTCTGCTCAACGAAAAACGGGTTGACCTGCAGCTGGTCGAAACCCGCCACCGGGTGGCGGTGATGCTGATTCCGAACATGCATCTCCAGACGCCGAACTATACGGTCACGCGTCTGCGCCACGACGAACTCAATCAAAGCGAGCCGCTGGCGCCCAGCTATAACCTGGTGGAAATGCCGGCCGAAGAGGAAAAGCAGCAAATCGCAGCGCAGGAAGCTGCGACGCCCCGCCAGGAAGCGGCGGTAAAAGGGATAACCCCGGCACAGCCGGCACCGATCGTCATACGGGAAACCCCGCCCGAAGCGGCAGCAGCGCAGCCCGAAGAATCATCGATCATCGGCAAGATCTTTGGCTGGTTCAAGCGCAAGCCGGCCGCTGTCGTCGTCGAAGAGCCGGCACGCACGGCCGCGCGAGCGGTTCCACCTCGCGGCCGCCGCGACAGCGGACAACGGGATGGCGGGCGGCGCGACCGCGGACGGGGCGGGCGCGACCAGCAGGCACCGGCGGAAGGGCAAAGACCGCGTCCCGATGCGTCCGCGCCACAGCAGGAGCAGCGGCGTGACCGCGGCGACCAGCGCCGGCGTGGCGGTGAGCGTTCCGGCCCGCGTCGCGACGAGCCCAGACAACAGGATCAACACCAAAGACAGCAGCGCCCGCCGCGCGAACAGGCGCCAAGCGAGCCCGTTGCGCAGCAGGTACCGGAAGGCCAGCGCGAACAGCAGCCGCCGCGCGAGCAAGGGGAAGGACAAGGACGCAGCCGCCGCCGCCGCGGCGGCCGCCGTGACCGTCACGAGCGTGGGGACACAAACGCAGGGCAACAGCAGGAACGGGCGGAGACGGGTATGACACCGGTTGCGCCGGCCATTGCTGAAAATACTCAAACGGAATTCTTTGCGGTGTCCCCGGCAGCCGCCGGCATCCCGGATGCGGCAGCATTTGCTGCAACGGCAGTTGTGGAACAGGTGCCCGCAGCGGAAACTGCAGCGCCAGTTGCCCTGCCCCACGAGTACGCAGTTGCCGAACAGCCGCAGGAAGTGGCAATCGCCGCGCCCATAGCGTCGGAAGAAAAAATGCCAGTGATCGAGGCGCAGCCGCCCGCAAATGCCGGCGAATATGTACGTGAGATCGTCGCACCCGAACCTGTGGCCTCACGGGAGATGGCGCCAGTGCCGCCAGTGTCATTACAGCTTGACTGGTCTTCGGGTTTGACCCAGATCGAAACCGACCCCGGAAAACTGCAGGAGGCGTCGGCCAAAACCCAGGAAGAGCAGCCTGCGCCGCGTGCGAAGCGGGTGCGCCCGCCCCTGCCGCCGGTCAGTAACGAGCCGCTGGTTCAGGTGGAAACACATAAAGCGGAGAACGCGCGCGCACGCGCCGGCCACGATGGCAGACTAGTTCTTCAGATGGTATCCGGACGTGGCGCAGGAGATCCTGCGCCACGTTTTTATGCAGCAGCGATGAACAGCCGTTCCCTCAGGATCTTGAGCTGATCGCGCAACTCGGCGGCACGCTCGAATTCGAGGTTCTTCGCGCAGTCGAACATTTCCTTTTCGACGCGTTTCAGCTCGCGCGTAAGATCCTTCCCGCCCATCGCATCGTATCTGGCCTCGCTCTGGGCCGCCTTGAGGTCCTGGCGCGCGGTGTCCTGATCGTAGACGCCGTCGATAATGTCCTTGATGCGCTTGCTGATGCCTATCGGCGTGATGCCGTGCGCGAGGTTATACGCAAGCTGCTTGTTACGGCGGCGGTCGGTCTCGTCTATCGCGCGTCTCATCGAACCGGTGACGGTGTCGGCGTACAGGATGGCGGTGCCGTTGATGTGGCGCGCGGCGCGGCCTATGGTCTGGATCAGCGAGCGCTCGGAACGCAGGAACCCCTCCTTGTCCGCGTCGAGGATCGCGACCAGCGACACTTCCGGAATATCCAGTCCTTCGCGCAACAGGTTGATGCCGACCAGCACGTCGAATTCGCCGAGGCGCAGATCGCGGATGATCTCGACGCGTTCCACGGTTTCGATGTCCGAATGCAGGTAGCGCACCTTGATGCCGTGCTCGGAAAGGTAGTCGGTCAGATCCTCGGCCATGCGCTTGGTGAGCGTGGTGACCAGCACGCGCTCGCCGTTCTTGACCCGCGCGTTGATCTCGGACAGCAGATCGTCGACCTGGGTCGCCGCGGGGCGCACCTCGAGCTGCGGATCGACGAGTCCGGTGGGACGCACCACCTGCTCGACCACCTGCGCCTGGTGCGTGCGCTCGTATTCAGCGGGCGTGGCTGAAACGAAAACGGTGCGGCGCATGATTTTCTCGAACTCGTCGAAGCGCAGCGGCCGGTTGTCGAGCGCCGAGGGCAGGCGAAAGCCGTAATCGACCAGGTTCTCCTTGCGCGCGCGGTCGCCCTTGTACATGCCGCCGAGCTGCGGGATCGTGACGTGGCTCTCGTCGATGACCATCAGCGCGTCGTGCGGCAGATAGTCGATCAGCGTCGGCGGCGGCTCGCCGGGCTTGCGCCCCGACAGATGGCGCGAGTAGTTCTCGATGCCCTTGCAGAACCCCATTTCGTTGAGCATCTCGAGATCGAAGCGCGTGCGCTGCTCGATGCGCTGCGCCTCGACCAGCTTGTTGTTTTTCTGAAACCAGTCGATGCGCTCCCGCAATTCCTCCTTGATCGCCTCGATCGCGCGCAGCGTGGTCGCGCGCGGCGTCACGTAGTGGCTCGAAGGGTAAACGGTGAAGCGCGACACGCGCTGCAGGATATGGCCGGTCAGCGGATCGAAAATGTGAATGCTTTCGACTTCGTCGTCGAACAGCGTCAGCCGCACCGCGGTTTCCGGGTTTTCCGCCGGAAAGATGTCGAGCACGTCGCCGCGCACCCGGAACACGCCGCGCCGGAATTCCAGCTCGTTGCGTTCGTACTGCATTGCGGTCAGGCGCTTGATGGCGTCGCGCTGCGCAAGTTTCTCCTTCTCGTGCAGGTGCAGGATCATGCCGTGGTAGTCGACCGGATCGCCGATGCCGTAGATCGCCGACACGGTGGCGACGATGATCACGTCCTTGCGCTCGAGCAGCGATTTGGTCGCCGACAGCCGCATCTGCTCGATGTGCTCGTTGATGCTCGAATCCTTCTCGATGAACAGGTCCTTGCGACGGGACGTAGGCCTCCGGCTGGTAGTAATCGTAGTAGGACACGAAATACTCGATCGCATTATCCGGAAAGAACTCGCGCATCTCGGAATAGAGCTGCGCGGCGAGCGTCTTGTTGGGCGCCATGATCAGCGCCGGGCAGCCCAGGCGCGCGATCACGTGCGCCATGGTGTAGGTCTTGCCGGAGCCGGTGACGCCCAGCAGCGTCTGGTACGCCAGGCCGTCGCGTACGCCGGCCGTCAGCTTCTCGATCGCCTCCGGCTGGTCGCCGGCCGGTTCGAACGTCTGGTACAGCCGGTACGGGCTGCCGGGAAAGCTGACCGGCACCGGCACGGGATGCACGGCGGGCACGGGCTTGAGCACGGGACGGTTCATGGCGATGTTCGATTTTGCGACGAAACCGTAAATTGTCCCACAGCGCTTCTGCTCTTGCCAGATTTTCCCCGGGATGCGGATCGTTCCGGAATCCGGCCACACCGAAGCCCGCCGAGCGGGTAAAATAATCACTTTTGGCAAGCACCCGCCGTCCATCCATTCTTAATCGACTTCCCTCCACCTTGCAAAGATGAATGCCTCCCTGCTCGCAGCCGTTGAAATGGCCCCGAAAGACCCGATTCTGGGCGTCACCGAAGCCTTCAATGCCGATACCAACCCCAATAAAGTGAACCTCGGCGTCGGCGTCTATTGCGACGACAGCGGCAAGGTTCCCGTCCTCCAGTCCGTCCGCCGTGCCGAGCAGAAACTGGCGGAAAGCCCGCTGCCGCGGAATTATCTGCCCATCGACGGCCTGCAGGCGTACGACCGGGCGGTCCAGGGCCTGCTCTTCGGCGCGGACAACGACGCCGTGCGCAAAGGCAGGGTCGTCACCGTGCAGACGCTGGGCGGAACCGGTGGACTCAAGGTCGGCGCAGATTTCCTGCGCCGCTTCAATCCGCAACGGCGGGATCTGGATCAGCAATCCGAGCTGGGAAAACCACAGCGCGCTGTTCGAGTATGCCGGTTACAAGGTCAATACCTATCCCTATTACGATGCGGCGACCCATGGCGTCGATTTCGAGTGCCATGACGGACGCGCTGCAAAAACTGCCGGCAGGGTCCATCGTTCTGCTCCACGCGTGCTGCCACAACCCGACGGGCGTCGACCTTTCGCCGCAGCAGTGGGAAAAAGTCATCGAGATCGTCAATGCGCGCGAGCTGATGCCTTTCCTCGACATCGCCTACCAGGGCTTCGCCGAGAGCATAGACGCCGACGCGATCGCGGTGCGCCGTTTCACCGAAGCCTGCCCGGTCGTGTTCGTCGCGAGCTCGTTTTCGAAATCGCTCTCGCTCTATGGCGAGCGCGTGGGCGCGCTCTCCATCGTGACCGAGAGCGCGGAGGAAGCGGCCCGCACCCTGAGCCAGTTGAAGCGCGTGATCCGCACCAACTACTCCAATCCGCCGACCCACGGCAGCCAGACCGTCGCCACGGTGCTGACGACGCCGGAACTGCGGGCTCTGTGGGAGAACGAACTTGGCCAGATGCGCGAGCGCATCAAGACCATGCGCCGCCAGCTGGTCGATAAAATCCGCGCCATCCGCTCGGATTTCGACTTCAGCTTCGTGATCCAGCAGCGCGGCATGTTCTCCTACTCCGGGCTCACCAAGGAGCAGGTGCGCCGGCTGCGCGAGGAGTTTTCGATCTACGCGATCGACAGCGGCCGCATCTGCGTCGCGGCGCTCAACTCCCGCAACATCGACTACGTCGCGAATGCCATCGGCAAAGTGCTGACCTGAACGCCTGCCGCGTCACGCAAAACGGCCACGCATATTGCGTGGCCGTTTTTTCTGATCGAGCTGTTGCGGCCGAGTAAATATAGCTCGTTGTATTTAAATGATTATTTTTTCTCGTCCTTCTTGCCGAAACAGGCTTCTCGGCCCAGCTTCCCACTTCTGCCGCCGCCGAAGTGCCCAGCCCGGGCCCAGGATTGCCGTGCCCACGGCGGCCCCGCCCATCGTGGCCCCGGTCGGCAACAGCATCGGTGAATCCAGGGTGCCGGAAACGTTGAGCGGCACGCTGGCAGAGGCCAGTTTCGCCGCGCTCACTTCGGCGTTGATGCGTCCCGAAAGTTCTTTCTTCGGAGAGATACTGACGTTGCCGTTGGCGGCCAGCGAACCCGAGGCGATCTTGAGCTTCGTGAAACGCTGAGTCCCGCGTTCCATCGCCAGATGTCCGGACAGCACGTCGAAATGCGTTTCGCCGCCGCCCGCCTTGTCCCGGCTGAAGAGGCTGGTCGCCGATTTCTCGATATCCACGCCATAGAGCACGCCATTCTGCACATTGAACGGTGTTTCCAGCCGCAGCGCATTCATAAGCTGGCCCGCCGCAGGCGCATTGGCGGAAAAAACCGGCTTTGCGCTGAGCTTGCCGCTCATGCGTTTGCCGGGCGCCAGCAGCGGCACCAGGTTTTTCAATTCGACCTGCCTGACGTCGAAACTCACCTTTGAGCTGCAGCCCCTTCCGCCAGCCGACGCTGGTCTTGCCAGTCACGGTGCCGCCGTAAAGCCTGGCACTGACCTGATTCAAGTTCGCATCGCTGAGCGTAGCCACGCCTTTGATCGTCAGCTCGTCGAACAGGATGGCGGGACCGGCCGGCAATTTCCACGATTTGGCGCTGACGTCGATCAGGTAGTTCGACTTGTCGGGCTTGATGAACGCCTTCAGCTTGCCATCCTGGGTGGTGACCGATGCATCCTCGGGTGTGCCATCGCTGTTCAGGCGCAGGCGCGCATCGAACGGCCCGAAGCTGATCTTGTCGAGGTGGACCAGCGCATTATCGAGCCGGATGCTCTGGACCACGACCTGCGGTTGCGACTGCGATGGCTGCGGCTTGCCGCTTTCCGGTTTGGTCCATGCCGGTATCTTGTCGACCGCTTTTTGCGTCAACACCAGAGAGTCGATCTCGAGGCTGCGGATGACCTTGACGGGACCCAGCAGCGACAGCAGATTGGGAGTCACGGTAACCTTCCCGACTTTCAAGTCCCCGGTTTTGCCGACCGTGATACCGTCTATCACCAGATGCGGCAGCGGTAACATCGAGGCCCGCAGGCCCCCGATCTTCACCGGCTCCTTGAGCTTCGCGGAGACCTCTTTTTCGATCTGCGGGATGTAATCGTCGAGCGAGATGAAAAACGGCAGCGCCGCCAGAATCACCAGCAGCGCCCCGATCACGATCGCGAAACGCTTCAGCCACTTCATGTTGCCCCTTGCTCCCCTGACGGCGTTGACCCCGCGGGGCCAAACCTTTAATATAAGCGCCTTTCCAAAGCAGCGCCACCCGGTTTTTCCAAGGTTTTTTCCCCGATAGCTCAGTCGGTAGAGCGACGGACTGTTAATCCGCAGGTCCCTGGTTCGAGCCCAGGTCGGGGAGCCAAACACGACAAGAGGTTAGCGGACAGCTAGCCTCTTTTTTTTGGTTCGTGATCTAATAGGCGTTACACTCGCTCACTTGCATTTCGATTTGACATGATCAATCACCCTCCCCGTCACCGCGTCAAATTCAGCGACGTTGCCATTGGTCAGCGTTTTTATGATCCCATCAGCGAGGAATACTTCGTGAAGCAGAGCGCCACTATGGCCGCGATGGTCACTGGCCCGGGAGACGGCACCGTGCCGGACGAATTTGAAGCTGACGACGTCGTAGGAATCGACCATTAGCGGAATGTCCGCTCTGGGTTGCGGATTCAACCGATCGACGCAACAGATTGGTCGAAATCGTTCGGCGGGTGTTTCGTAGTTTAGCGTTTTCCTTGGGCGATCATTTAATTTCCTCGCCACTGCATTTAGCTTGGCTTGCGAGTAGGCCGAAATGTCGGTTCCCTTGGGGAAGTACTGTCTCAATAGCCCGTTCGTATTCTCATTAGTCCCGCGCTGCCAAGGATTCTGAGGATCACAGAAGTAGACCTTTATGTCGGTCGCCAATGTGAAGCGCTTGTGGTCGGCCATCTCTTTGCCCCGATCCCAAGTCAGCGATTTGTAGAGCTCCTGCGGTAACTTGCGAGCGTTTTTGATCAGCGCGTTGATGACCGTCTCGGTATCTTTTCCGGCGACCTTCACCAGCATCACGTAGCGTGTATGACGCTCGACGAGGGTCGCAATCTGGCTGCTCCTGCTTCCGAACAGTAGGTCACCTTCCCAGTGACCGGGTACCGCCCGATCTTCAACCGTGGCCGGACGCTCGCTGATCGACACCGTGTCCGTGATTCTGCCGTGATTGTCTGTCTTCTGCGTGTGATGACGCGAACGGCGCATGGCTCGCGTGCGCCGCAAATGCTCCAGCAGTTCCTTCTTCAGGGCGCCACGGGCCTGAATGAAGAGGCTGCGATAGATGGTCTCGTGTGACACCTGGTAGTTCTCGTCGCCTGGGTATGTACGCTTCAGCCACCCGGCAATCTGCTCCGGCGACCACTGCACCTGGAGCTTGTCTGCCACGATGTGCGCCAACGTTCGGTTCTCAGCCAGTTTACAGGTCTTGGGGCGACGTGCCCGATCCCAGGCAGCCTGCTCGGCCTGACTCGCCCGATAGCATCCTTGGCCACCGTTGCGCTTGATCTCGCGGCTGATGGTGGAGGGTGCGCGCCCGAGTGCCGTCGCAATCGAACGGATCGAGTGACCCGCAACCACAGCACGCGATATCTCTTCGCGTTCGGCTAAAGTCAGCGCCAATCTCGAACGACATCGTGGCGCCGGACGTATCCCGCCTGTCTCTGCCAGAATGCGTTGTATCGATGAGTGGTTTCGATCAAACAACTGGGCGATCTGCTGGAGAGATTCACCTTTCTGCCAGCGCTCCCACATCAGCGCTTTCTGGCTTTCCGTGTAATAAATCCGTGGTCTTTGCTTCATCTGCAACACTCCTTCTGCTTACGCAGTGTCTAGTGTGTTGCATCCACCGGTTGAATCCGCAGTCGAAAACGGACACTCACCAAGGGCCGCTATCCTATCGCTTCAGGCAATTCAATTTCCACAAAAATCTTTCTATGGTTCCAGGCACAACCGGGGTCCAATTTGGCTCAGGAAATGAAATACTGCTAACCGTTTGCCCGCTACCCATATTTCCCGAGTAATAAACCATATCAAGACTTTCCATTCTTACTTGCCTGCAATCGTATTTTCTTTGCACCTTTGCCGATAAGTAACTCTTTTCCGTGCCTGGAATTACTTGGAAAGTCTTGTAGTCATTCATTATCCATACTTTCACAAAGTCGCCGGACCTCCGACGGGTAGCGGGATCAGCGTAGACGGTAAGTCTGCCGTCCTTGTCAATCTTGAACCACGCCGCTGCCGCACTACTGCTCACAACCGCCAGCAAAATGACCAGAATAGCTTTACGCATTGCGTCATCCATTACATTGATGAAAAGGGCGATTTTTTCAAATATATTTCAACCACCCAAAATAGTCTGTTAAAGACTGCACTAATCTCGCTTCGCCGGGGCTTCTTTTTGCCTGCCTTGGGCGTCCGCCATGGGTCGATAGCAGGCACTCGGATACTCAGAGGACAGGAATAGAAATAAACGTAGTGAGAACGTAGCAAGCTCGGCGAGCGTCTAAAAGAGTTGCCGAGCGAAGGCTGGCCTAGCGCCTGTTAATCCGCAAGTCCCTGCTTCGAGCCCAGGTCGGGAAGCCAAACACTATAAAAGGTTAGCGAACAGCTGGCCTCTTTTTCTTTGCTCGCCGTTGGGAAAACGTGGGAGAAATAGCACGTTATCATCCGCGTTGCCTCCTTCAGTACGCGACTAAGCAACAGCCAAATGCTCTGTTCCACTGGCCATGCCTCTGTTCGTTGCCTTGGTTTGATATGGATCAAACTCGCAGACCGATTTCGCGTACATACAATGTCAGCGTAGAAATCATGTTGGATCAAGTACCCCAAAATTCGGCACACAAACGCCTTGCGTAAAGACGGGAAGGCAACGCGATGCAGAAAGAAACAGCCAAGACCAAGTTGACGCTAAAGGTCAACGGCAAGGGTTACGAGCTATTGGTCGCATCCTGACCAGACTCTCCTCGGAGTATTGCGCGACGATCTCGGCCTCACCGGCACCAAGCAGGGATGCGACGATGGCGCCTGCGGCACCTGCACCGTTACCGTGAATGGCGCCGTGGCGCGCGCCTGTCGTGTCCCGGTTGCTAAAGTCAACGGCAAGGATGTTCTTACCATCGAGGGTTTGGGGAGTTCCGAGCGGCTTCACCCATTGCAAGAAGCCTTCATCGAGGCCGATGCCGTACAGTGCGGTTTCTGCACCCCTGGAACGATCATGGCAGCCAAGGCCTTCCTGGACCGCAATCCGGCCCCCACGCGAGAGCAGATTGCCAAGGCGCTGGGGAGCAATCTGTGCCGGTGCACCGGCTACGTGAGCATCCTGGATGCGGTTGCCCGTGCAGCGGATCTTGGCCGGGACGTCCCGTCGCCGGAACCCCAAGTCCCGGCACAGGCAGAGTTGCATCGGCGGATCGATGCGAGAGACAAGGTGCTCGGAACCGCTCTCTATGCCGCCGATCTCATGATGCCAGGCATGATTCACGGGGCGGTTCTTCGGAGTCCCCATCCGCATGCCGACATTCTTCATATCGACGACAGCGAGGCACGGGCTCTGCCGGGTGTCATGGCCGTGGTAACAGCCCGGGATGTGCCAGGACTCAATCGCTACGGGCGTGCGGTCAAGGATCAACGTGTGTTGGCAGATGGTCGGGTTCGCCAGATCGGCGATGCGGTAGCCGCGGTTGCCGCCACGTCGCCGGAGACGGCGGCACAGGCGCTCGCGCTGATACGCGTGAGTTACCAGCCTCTCCCGGCAATCCTGGATCCCGCCGAGGCGCTGAAGGACGGTGCCATTCCCATCCACGACAGCGGAAACCTGCTTGCGGAAAAGGAGTCGCACTGGGGCGATGCGGAAGCGGCGCTGGCCCAGGCACACCTGGTGGTGGACGAGTCGTACAGCACGCCGTTTGTCGAGCACGCGTACCTGGAGCCCGAGGCCGTGTTGGCCTATCGCGATGACAAAGGCCGTCTGGTGGTGCGATCGGCCACGCAGCATTCTCACCTGCACCAGCGGGAAGTGGCAGAGACCATGGGCCTGCCGCTGGAGCAAGTGCGCATCCTGCCCACCGTGATAGGCGGCGCGTTCGGCGGCCAAGACCGATATTTCCTGCGAATGTGTGGCGGCCCTGCTTGCCCTCAAGACGAAACGGCCGGTGAAGATCGTCTATAGCCGCGCCGAGTCCTTCGCCTCCACCACCAAACGCCACCCTTTCCGTATGCGCATCCGCACGGGCGTGACGAAAGATGGCCGGCTCACGGCACTCGCTGCGGAACTGCTGGCCGATACCGGGGCCTACGCGTCCGCCGGGCCCGGCATCATGGTGCGCGCCTTCGTATCGCTCGTAGGCCCGTACCAGATTCCGAATGTGGCGATCCACGGGCGAGTGGTGTACACGAACAACACCGTGGCCGGTGCAATGCGGGGTTACGGCGCGACTCAGGTGGTCTTTGCCATGGAGACGCAGATCGACATCATCGCTGCGAAGCTCGGTATCGATCCACTCGACTTTCGCCTGATGAATCGCCGCGCGACGAGTGCTGCCGTGGCGACACCACGGGACGTCGAGCAGGAGGCAGCGTACCGCCAGACCGTAGAGGCGGTCCGTCCCTACTATGAGCAGGCGAAACGCGCACAGCAGGCTGGCGGCAACGGCGACGGCCGCTGGCGGCGCGGCGTGGGCATCGCTTCGATGCGCTATGGCATCGGCTACACCCACACGCAACTGCCGCAGTCGGTCGCAGAGCTTGAGAGCGATGGCCGCGTGCGCCTGTTTGTCGGGGCGATGGACATGGGCCAAGGCACCGACACTGCCTTGGGACTCATCGCCGCGCGCGAACTGACCCTGCCGCTGGAAGCAGTGTCGGTGGTGAGCGGCGATACCGAATGCACTCCCGATACCGGACCCTCCTCGGGTAGCAGGGTGGTCTATACCGACGGCAATGCAGTGAAGGAAGCAGCCTTGGCGCTTAGGGACGCCGTTCTTGCCACCGCGTCCGAACTACTGAAAATCTCGTACGAAAGTCTTGAAATGAGGGACGGGCGTGTCGCGCCGCGGCCGGAGACCGGCGTTTCCGGGCCGACCCTCTCGCTGGCGGAAGTGGCACGGGCACGGCAGTCGGCCGGGCTGTCCATGCGGTTCACGGGAATCTTCCACCCCGTGCCGATGCACGACTTTTTGAGCGACAGCCCGAGCCCGTATCTGGTGCATGTGACCGCAACTCACGTCGCGGAGGTCGAGGTCGACACGCGCCGCGGCACGGTGCGGGTGCTGCGGGTCGTGGCGGCCCACGATGTGGGTCGCGTCATTTATCCGCAGGGGTTGAAAGGACAGATCGAGGGCGCCGTGTCCATGGGCATGGGATTCGCGCTCAAGGAGGAGTTCATCCCCGGCGAGACGACGGGTTTCGAGCAGTACCGCATTCCCACCGCGCGGGAAACGCCTGAAATTGTCCCGCTGATGGTGGAGTTGGTTGATCCCTCGGCAGGTCTCGGCGCGAAAGGCGCGGCTGAGTGTGCGACGGTGGCAGTGGCCCCTGCCATCACCAACGCAATCGCCAACGCCACGGGAGCCTGGATTCACCAGCTGCCCGCTACGCCTCATCGCCTGTTGGCCTTGATGGAGGCGCAGGCTAAACCGGCATGAGGAGTGCCCCCGACTCGGTGTCAACGTAGCGAAAGCGTGACAAGCCTAGCGAGCGTTGGCGGGTGAGGACGGGTCATTGGCAAGCTTTTGCAATTCTGCCTCCACCGACAAGTGGAAGCCCCCACTGGCGCGGCGTCACGGTTACTGTGGGACCGGTCCCTGGCTTACACGCACCAAATCGTCTGGACGCACCCATTTGACAAAGGCGGCCTGCACGTTCTGGCGCATCGAGACGAGGTAGCGGCGAGCCGCAATCGCAGGTTCGTCAAGCGGCAGGTCAAGGAGACGGCGTTCGATTATCCCGCGCGCAATGCCGCCAACGCTTTCCTCTGCCAAGCGCAATCCTGTGGAGAAGAAGAACCTTCGCCCGCTGCAGTTCATCGGGCGGGACCGGCGTCCTCTGCATGTCGTCGAGCTCCCTGCATGACCATGTGCTGCACCTTGGAGACGTTTTGCGGATCGCACGCGTACCCGACAAGGTAAACGCCGCGTGTCTTGCCCACATTCAGCTGGGACTGGATCGAGTAGACGAGTCCGGCGTTTTTCCGGATATCGCGGCTGAGACGCGTCGAGTAGAAGGCGCCGCCGAGCACGCTGTTGCCGAGCTCCAATGCATAATAATCGGGATTGGAACGCGTGAGAGCGAGCGTTTCGCCAAGCATCACGTTATCCTGCACGCGGCTCGAGTCGGGCACGGCACTGACCGTCTGCGGGTTGAGCGGAACCGGCGGTAAATCGGTCGCCGGCCGGGGACCCGTGACGGTCCAGCCGCCAAAATATTTCTCGATTACTGCTTTGGCCCGTTGTGGAGTCACGTTGCCGATCACGACGATGGTCGTAAGATCGGGCCGGAAAGCCGACCGGTAATAATCGCGCATGTCCGCAAGCGTGACCGCGTCGACGGTTTCCGGCACCGTCTCGCGCAACGTCGGATCGCCGCTCGGAAACAACGCCGCGAGAAATGCACGGCCGCTGAGATAATTCGGGCTCTTGAGCTGGCCGGCAACGGTCTGGGCGATCTGCCGCCTGACGACATTAAAGGCCGGTTCGGGCAATGCGGGGTGCAGTTCGTTGTCGGCGAGGAGCTCGACTGCGCGGTCGAAGGAATCCGCGAGCGTCTGGACCGAAAAGTCGGTTCCCGCATGTTCCCCGGCGCCGATCGCGTCAAGCGCCTGCTGAAACGCCACGCGATCGAGGTGCTGCGTCCCATAAGAAAAAAGCTCGTCGAGTACCTGCGCGACCCCCTCCTTCCCCTTCGGAACCTGGAGCTCGGGACGGTTCTTGATGTGTCCGTAGACGCTGACCGTGTCGCTGACGTCTTCCGGCTGCACGATGAGGCTGATGCCGTTCGCGAGCTTGGTGACAATCGGGTGCACGGTCGACTCGGGCACGGCAAGGTGGCTTAGCAGGGGTTGGGCCCAGTCCGGCAGCGGCGTGGGCTTGGTCTTGCCCGTAGACAGATTTTCCTGGCCGCCAAAACCGCGCGCGGAAATCGGCTTGCCCGATCCCTGGGGAGTCAACACCGCCGTAACCGCGTGGTCGAGATCGAGATATTTGCGCGCCACGCGGTTGACGTCGTCGACGGTGACTTTATCGATGCGCGCGAGATCGTCGTCCGGCGAATTCAATCCGTCCACGGCGAGCGCTTCCGACCAAACCATCGCCAGACCGCTGATCGAATTTTTCTGGAACTCGGCGGAACGGCGTTCCTGGAGTTTCGCCGCAGCGACGAGTTCCGGCGAAACCCCATCCCTGGCAATCTTCGCGAGAATCGCCCGGGCCTGCGATTCGAGCGCCTTGGCGTCGCCACCGGCGGGAAAGGCCAGCATAGAGTAGGCAAGCGACGATTTCGGCAGCGGGTCGAACTCAAAGTCCGCGCCGAGTGCTTTGCCCTTCGGCACGAGACCATAAAGTTCGCCGCGCCGGCTTCCCAGCACGTCAGCGAGCACCTCGGCCGCCGCGTAATCCGGATCGTCGAGCCCCGGCATGCGCAGTGCGATGATTTGCAGTCCGGAGGGAAGGTCCGTCGGCAGACTGAGCTGATGTGGAACCACCGGCTGGAGTTGCATCTCGGGGCGCTGCGGCAGTTGTTTTGCAGGAATCGCGCCGAACAACTCTGTTACCTTGGAGAGCGTTGCCTGCGGATCGACGTTGCCCACGATGACGAGGATTGCGTTGTTAGGCGCATACCACCGGTCATGGAACGACTTGAGCATCGATCCGGTCGTCTTGTCGAACGACGTTCGCGTACCGAGCGCATCGCGCGCGTATGGCGTTCCGCTGAACATCGTGGCGCGCAGCTTCGCATAAAGAACATAAGTGGGATTTGAAAGATCCTGCGCGACCTCCTGCTCGATCGCGCCGCGCTCGTGGTCCCAATCCTGATCGGTCGCGAGCAGGCCCCGCATCCTGAGCGCTTCGATATGAAGCGCCGCGTCGAGGTCGTCAGCCGGAACGGTGAAAAGATACTGCGTCACCGTCTGCCGGGTGTCGGCATTGAAATTTCCGCCCATCAGGCTTCCAATATCGGCAAGCTGGTCGGCCGAGAGGCCGGGGCTGCCGCGGAACATCATGTGTTCGAGCGCGTGCGCGGTGCCCGGAAAGCCGGGCGGCGTTTCGTCAGCGCCGACGAGATAATTGACGGTGGTGGCGACCACGGGCGCAAGGGCATTGCGCACGATGACCACTTTCAGTCCGTTGCCGAGAGTCGCGCGGACGACTCCCGCCTGGTCATCCGTCGCGATAGTGCCGGCAGCGGCGGTTATTGCAAAGAACGCCGACGCAACGAGTGCAAGCGCAGCACTGGAACCCACCCGAAGCGGAATCCGCCGGGCAAACATATTGTTCATTCATAACCCCTATTCCAACAAAAATCTCTCTAACGGCGGCGATCCCCGGGTGTCCGCCTACGCCTTGTCGCCATATACCCGATTGCTGTAGCCCAGCGCGCGGTGCTTGGCCAGGATGAAATCCGTATGTGAAACGTAGAGCAAATCGGCGAGTTTGCGCACGAGGTGCTCTTCGTACATGTCCAGAGTGCCATCAGCCAAGGCCACGCGCCAAAGGTGTTCGACGAGCTGCACCTTTTGCTGCGGCGACCAGCGCTTGTTGATCAGCGCGACCGGGGCGAAATAAGATGTGTAACGGTCTGTTTTGCTATCGCAGGCCGCGGTCAACGCCGCCGTTTCGTCGGGCCGCATGGAGAATATTTCGGCGAGTATTTGTGCCACAACTGCGCGTTTAAGGGCGGGATGTTCGGATTCGAGTCGCGCGACTTCGAAGAGCAGCCCACAACACGCGCGACGCAACGCGAGCCTCTCGTTTTGCTCAGTGGTCTGGGCGCTGGGGAAGACCACATCGACCCACCGTCCGATCGCCCCAATGATCCAGCTGAGCGCGCTTTGCGGGGTATTGTTCACGGCGCCGGTCAATTCGTTTTGGCGTTGCCGTATGGCGGACTATTGACTATCCGGGGCCATCCCGCTTTTCGCGCTGCGGCCGGTCTTTACGATTCCAAGAACGGCAAAGAGGAAAGAGGCCGGCGCGCATGTCCATGCGGAAACCAAAGCGGGCCCGGCGATTTCGTTGTTAAGCTGTTTCATTGACGTTTCTCCTTTAAGCATTGCTCGCACGATGTTCACGACGGCCGGTCCGTGGTTTGGCTACTGCTGCCGTTCGAACGTGCACGTGCCCATTAAACTAGTGTGGGAAACTTAAATGTGACTTAAACTTTCCATAAGACAGCTCGAGAGAGCATCGCGCGGCTGGCATTGAAAACTTCACGTCCGTGGATGAAGGGAGCTGTTCGATTTCAGACCGGGAGGAAGCAATGCAGAAAAGAGTGGGATTCGTCGGCGTGGGACTGATGGGAGGCTGGCTGGCCCGGCACCTGCTCGCCGCCGGCTTTTCGGTGACGGCGCACGACACCGACCCGGCCAAAGTCGACGCAATTGTTCAAGCGGGCGGAAAGAAAGCGGACTCGCCTGACCAGATTCCGTCCCAGGTCGACGTGATCATCCTGTCCCTGCCCGATTCATCGGTGGTGCAAGCCGTCGCGCGGGACACCCTGCAAGCTTTTCGAAAACGGACGGAAAGGCCTCATCGTCATCGATTGCTCGACGGCGGACCCCATGATGTCGGAGGAACTCGCCGCGCAGCTGCGGGAGAAAGGCATCGAGATGCTGGATGCCACGATCAGCGGCACCAGCGAAATGTGCGCGGCGAAGGACACGATTTTCATGGTCGGCGGCAGCAAGGCAGTCTACGAGCAATGCGTGCCGCTCTTCGCTGCGATGGGACGCGAATGGGTGTACATGGGAGGCAACGGCAAAGGCGCGGCGATCAAGCTCGTGGTCAATCTGGTGCTGTCGTTGAACCGCATGGCGCTGGCCGAGGGCCTCACGCTCGCGAAAAAAGCCGGGCTCGACCAGTTGCAGACGCTGGAAGTGCTCAAGAAATCGGCGGCCTTCTCCAAGGCCATGGATCAAAAAGGCTACCGCATGGTCGAGAAGCGGTTCCTGCCGCCCGCCGGTTACCTGTCGACCCATTACAAGGACGTGCGGCTGATGTTGGCGCTCGGCGCCCGCCTCGACTGTCCGCTCCCGCTCATCAGCCTGAACGCGCAGGCGCTCGCCTCCGAGATCTGCAAAGGCCGCGGCGAATGGGACAGTTCCGACATCATTTCATTCTACGAAAGCCTGGCGAATCTATGACCGGCACAATCCTCCGGGGCCGGTCTGCGATACGCGGCAAGCGGTTCGGCGTATAGTGGAACAAGGAGGAATTGATATCAATGAGATCGATCTGGCGTTTTTACGTGGATCCGGACCAGCAGTGGAGATGGCAGCGCCTCGCAGCGGACCGGGCAGTCCTTGCTGAATCCAGCGTGGCCTATAAAGAATACGAAGGCTGTCTCGCCAACGCGGAAAGCGAGGGCTATGTCTTCAAGCCCGCGCAGGCCAAGCTGCCGAGGGCAAACGCCCGGTAATCGGGAATCGAGGCCGGCCTTACTTGCGCCGGAACGCTTCGACCGATGGCGCGAGCTGGCCGCCGCGCAATTTCAATGCACGCGTGACCGCGTGCGTCGCACCGAACGTCGGAATGAAGGCGGAGTGTTTGCCGGCGCCGCCGATCACGACGATCATGAAATCGTCGGGGTCCTGCACCATCGGCACGAGCGCATCCATTCCGGCCTTGGCAAATCGCTCGGGAAACTTCACCCGCAGGCGGCGTTCGATATTCTCTTTCGAGAATTTACCGAGCGGCAGGCGCGCGTGCTCGTAGAGAA
Source organism: uncultured beta proteobacterium (assembly GCA_963734595.1). Classification (GTDB taxonomy): domain Bacteria; phylum Pseudomonadota; class Gammaproteobacteria; order Burkholderiales; family SG8-41; genus CAKKQX01. Next base: position 39,920 of record CAVTHV010000035.1, on the reverse strand, counting down.
AACGCTTGGCGTCGGCTTTCGAATATCCGCCCGCCGCCACGGTGCCCGCGTGCTCCGGACTCATGACCACCACCGGCTCCGCCTTGTAGAACACGTCGTTGGTGCCGGTGATCGCGACGGTGCCGGCGATCGTCGTCAGTATGCCTTCGGCAGTCAGGCTTTCATGGTCGTTGATGTTGTGCGGACACTCGGCTCCGATCACCGTTACCGTGCTTGCGCCGGCGGGAAAGCCGCGCTCGACGTGCAGCGGTTGCCACGGGCTGCCTGCCTCGTTCTCAGCCACGCAGTAGCTGTATTTCGCCGGCGAGCCGAACGTGGACATGTCGCCCAGAGCCGGGATCGCGCCGCCGATATTGACGAGCGCAAGGCGCACGGCGCGCCCTATCGTCGCATTGCTTTGCCTGCCCGGCCCGAACGCGTTGTGTCCGGAATTGATGTCGAGTTCCCCCGCTACCGGTCCGTTGACGATGATCAGCGGCGCGCAGAGATGGGTCGTGGCCTGGATGCCGTAAAGGTTGAACGGCTCTTCGCACATCGCCTCGATCGCGAGCATGAAGAGAGGGAAATATTCCGGCCGGCAGCCCGCCATCACGGCGTTGGCGGCGAGCCGCAGCGGCGTCGCCGCGCCATAGCGCGGCGGAATCACGGCCACCGGCTCGTCCCACGGCCGGTCGCAGTAGGCGAGCATCTGTTCCACGCGTTCGGCGGTGGGCGGCACGACCGGCAGGCCGTCGCTCCAGCCGCGCTCGCGGCACAATGCGTTGACCGCCTCGAAATCGTCGGCGGCCTCGACGCTGGCGCCCGGGACCTTGAGCAACCGCATCAGATCGGTCATCGGATGTGCTCCTTGAGTAAGTCGATGACCTTGGGAATCGCCACCCCGGCGCGGCCTTTGACGTCGTCGAGCGAGATCCCGCCCAGCGGATGCGGGATCACGATGAGCGGCAGATCAGGCACGCCGAACACGCGCGCCTGGGCCTGGCCCAGCTTGAGGAAAGGACCCGAACAGATCACGGCGGTCACGAGGCCGCGCTTTCTGAGCTCTGCCATGTCGTGGACACTCCACGACGTGCAGGACCCTCAATCGGCCATTGCGCTGACGACGCAGTCCGCCTCCGCTGCAAGCTGATCGAGGATTGCTGCCGGCGCCGGCAGGCTGACGCTGTCCTTGCGCAGCGACACCACCGAAGCCACCGGCATTGCGGCGCGCACGCCTTCCACCAGAAATTTGAGCAGGTGGTCGGCATTGCCCTTGCTGTTGTCGAGTATGCCGAGACGGATGCCGCCTTTGACGATGCCGCGCTCGGCCATGGGCGCGGATGATTCAGGGGCCGGCGCTTCCGGTACGACGAGAAGGATGTTCCTGGTCATTGCTTGCTCCCGCATCGCTTACGCACGATGTATTAAAAATATCTTTATAAACAACGAACTATATTGGATATCGTCAGCGCGGCGCCACCGCGGCGATCGCGGCAAACAAACTGGAGATGGTCTCCCGCGGAATGCCGCGCGTGATGAATACCAGCCGCGATTGCCGGTCGGCGCTGGGCCAGGATTCGAGTTCGACCGGCGGATGGAACAAATGCTGCACGCCCTGCACCACCAGCGGCCCGGCATGCCCTTCCACGTTGACCAGGCCTTTGACGCGCAGCAGATCCGGGCCGCGCAACGCGGTCAGCACTTCCATGCATTGCGTAAATAACGCCCAGGTAAAAGGCCGTTCGAAACGCAGGCAGAACGAGTCGACCGTGGAATCGTGCCGGTGCGCATGTCCGCCGTGTTCGTCATCGGTGCCCATCCAGCGTTCGACGTCCTCCAGTTTGGAACGCGTGCCGCGCAGCCCGACGTCGATCAGGAACGCGAGTTCGATCTCGCCGTTGATGGCGAGTTTGCGCGGAGCCTGCGGATTGAGTTCGCCGAGGCGCGCTTCCAGCGCCGCAATCTGTTCTGCAGTAGCAAGATCGGACTTGGTAATCACGAGCCGGTCGGCAAGCGCCGCCTGCTTGACCGGCTCGGGCTGGGTCGCAATCTGCTCGAGGCCGTTCACCGCATCGGCGAGCGTGACGACGCAGTCGAGCCGGTATTGCTCCTGCAGCATGGTATCGGTCATCAGCGTCTGCATCACCGGCGCCGGATCCGCCAGCCCGGTGGTCTCGATCACCACCCGGTCGAAATCGATGATCTCGCCGTTGCGGCGCTTGATGAAAAGATCGCGCAGCGTTTCCTGCAGGTCGCCGCGCAGCACGCAGCACAGGCAGCCGTTGTTGAGCAGCATCATCTGTTCCGAGGACACCTCGACCAGATCGTTGTCGATGCTCTGCTCGCCGAACTCGTTGATGATCACCGCGACCCGGTTCATGTCCGGGCGCTTGAGCAGGCGGTTGATCAGCGTGGTCTTGCCGCAGCCGAGAAAGCCCGTGACGATGCTTACCGGAATGCGGCCCGAAAGCGGATCACGCCCCAGGGCCGCGGGTTCAGTCAGAATTCCCACGTCAGATGGTCATCTCGAGGATGTACAGGCCGCCGCCGAAACGGTCCACCGTATAGATGAGGCCGCGCTCGTCGACCCAGACGTCGTTGATCTGGATCGCGCCCTTCGGCGAGAGCTTGGGCGCGCCCGGCACGAAATAGGCGATTTCCTTCGGCTGGTACTGATTCGACACGTCGAACGCGCGGACGCCGCCGTTGAAGAAGGTGCCGACCACGATGTTGTCGGAGCGGAAAGACGCCGGCCCCGGCAGGTTCTCGTGCAGATTGTGCGCGCCGAACCGGCCGCCGCGCTTGGTGAAGGTCTCGTGCGGCGGCAGCGGCAGCGTGGACACCGGAACCAGGTTGGTCTCGACCCGGGCATCCACCACCCAGCCCAGTTTCGGCCAGTCTTCCCCGTCATCCTTGGTGCACTCGTCGGTCACGATCAGCAGGTCGCGCCCAAACAACGGCATCACGGTATGGGTAAAGCCGTTGAACGGCGGCGAGAAGCGCCAGTTCGCAACCATCTTCGGGTGCGCCTTGTCCTTGATGTCGAGGATCACCGCGCCGGCATCGAGATAACCGATGTAGGCGCGGTCCGGGCGCTGCGGATAAATGTTGGTGTTGTGCGGGCGGTAACCGCCGTCGAAACGCGGATGCCGCGGCGGCGGCGGCGCCGAATCGCCCTTGTGCGTGCCCGGGTACCACCAGCGTCCCGCCTCCACCGGCTTGGACGGATTGCGCACGTCGATGATGCGGTAGAACTGGAAGTCGTTGGGATGGGTCGGCTCGAAGTCGGCGGAGCCCGCGGTGAGATGGACGTATTCGCCGTCGACGAACCACACGCAATGCGCGCCGCGCGAATGCGGGCCGGAGGCGTCGAAATGCGAAATCAATTTTGGCGTCTCGGGCTTGCTGATGTCGAACAGATCGAAACCGGCCGGCTTGTCACCGGTTTTCTTGGTCTGGTACGCGACCGCCATCACGTTGCCCACGACGTCGAGCGAGTTGGAGCGCACGCCCGAATGCGGCAGATCCGTCTGCACCACGACCTTCGGATTCTTCACGTCGGTCACGTCGACGCCGGTGAAATTCTTCGGCGCCGACTCGTGCGCGAGCCACAGGATGCGCCGGCCGTCGTTGGTGACCTGCATGTTGATGCCCTCGCCGATGCCGCCGAAACCGGCGAGTTCGTTGTGGGAGATCAGCTTCATGTTCCAGGACAGCGTCTGCGCCGCCTGTGCTTGGGGAGTCAGCGTCGTGCTCATTTGGTTTTCTTGCCTTTACGTGAGGGGGTGATTCGGGTGCGGCGTGGATTGCCCGCCATCTGTTCCAGCACCGCACAGATCGATGCGGTGTCCTGCTGCGCGTAGCCCTGTGACAGCGCCGCGGCGTAAAACTGCTTGCTGGCGTCGAACAGCGGCGTCGGGCAATGGATCTTCGCCGCGTAGCCGCCGATGATGTCGATGTCCTTCTGGTAGACATCGACTTTCATCGTCGCCTTGGTGTAGTCGTCGGCGATCATCATCGGTGCGCGCACTTCGAACATGCGCGACGTGCCCGCCCCGTCCTTGATCACCTTGTAGAGCAGTTCGAGGTCGAGGCCGGCCTTGAGTCCCAGCACGACGGCCTCGGCGGCGGACAGGTTGTGTATCGTCACCAGCAGATTGGCGACGAACTTGAGCTTGGTGCCGTTGCCGAACGCACCGCAATAATGCGTGCTGCGCGCAAAGCCGGCGAACACCTCTTTGCAGCGCCTGAACGCGGCCTCGTCACCGCTCGCATAAACCGACGTGTCCTTGGCCGCCGCCTGCGCGCCGGTGCCGCTGATCGTGCAGTCGAGCAGGATGATGCCTTGCTTCGCGCAGCGCTCTTGCAGATCGAGCTTGAATTCGAGCGGCATGGTGCTGGTTTCGATGACGATCGTGCCGCGTTTCGCTTTGGCGGCGATGCCGTCCTTGCCGAAAAACGCGGCTTCGCAGGCCTTGACGCTGGGCAGCGAAGTGATCAGCGTGCCGCACCGGGCCGCCACCGCGGCGCACGACGCGGCGCTGCGCCCGCCCTTCTGCTCGAGTTCCGCGCGCCGCCGGCGGTCGAGGTCGAAGCCGACGACCTCGAAACCCGCGGCCAGCAAGTGCCGGGCGAAGGCGCCGCCCATGATGCCAAGGCCGATCTGACCGATAATGCGCACCGTGTTGGAGCGCGCTGCCGCCGGTTGCTTTGCTGTTTTGCTCTTCATGCCCGATCGTCTCGATTTTCCGTTGCGGCCGCGCCGCCCGTCCCCGTTATTACTTCACCATGCCCAGCGAAATGAGCGTGGCCTTCAGTTGCTCGTAATCTTTTTTCATGAACTCGGTCGCCTCCTTCGGGCCCATGTAAATATCGGTCCACATCTGCTTCGCCGCGACCTTGCGGAATTCCTCGCTGCTCGTCACCTTGCGCAGCGTGTCCGCCCAGAACGCGGCCTGCTCCGGCGTGATGCCTTTGGGGGCCATGATGCCGCGCCAGTTGTCGAAGGTCGCGTTATATCCCTGCTCCACCCACGTCGGCACGGAGGCGAGCGGCCCGACCACGCGCTTGGGCGCCGAAATGGCGATCACGCGCAGATTGCCGGCCTGCATCTGCCCCACGACGTTGGTGGTGCCCGCGACCGCGAGATCGACGTGCTTGCCGAGCACGGCGGTCACGGCCTCGTTCGAATTGACGAACGCCACCACCTTCGCCAGCTTCGGCTCGATGCCGGCGGCTTTCAGCACGCTGGCGATCGCGATGTGATGGGTGCCGCCCGGCGCGCTCGATATCGCGATCGAAAGCGCCCCCGGGTCCTTCTTGAGCGCCGCGATCAGATCCTTCCCGTCTTTGATGGGCGAATCAGCCCGCACCGCAAAGGCGATGTACTCGCTGTACAGCACGGCGATGGGCGTGACATCGGTATAGGTCATCTTGAGCCGGCCCACGATATGCCCGGTGAGCAGCGTGCCCGAAGTCACCGACAGATAATGCGGATCCGCCTTGTGCTCCATCATGTAGGTGTAGCCGACCGCGTGCCCGCCGCCCGGCTTGTTGACCACCGAACTCGTCGCGCCGCCCAGCAGCTTCTCCGCTTCCCAGATGCGCTGTATCGTGCGCCCCGTCGCGTCGAGCGATCCGCCCGCGCCGGTCGGCACGATGAGTTCCACGTGCTTGTCCGGTTTCCAGCCCTGCGCCTGCGCCGCGCCCGGCGTGGCAAACAGTGCCGCCGCTGCCACCACGGCGCAAACCGCTGCGTAACCTGCAAAGTAAACTCGTTTCATCGTCAATCCTCCTCGGTCTGGGAACTATGGATAAAATGCCGCCTGATGACGGTCTGATTTATCTTATTTATCTCAATTTGCCTTGAGATTGATGCGGGCCTGCTCGGCCTCTTCCGGCGACATCGAGTCGATCCGGTTCTCGAGACGCGACGTGGAACAGACCACCGCGTAGCGCGCAAACGGCGACTTGACCGTAAGCTGATAGCTGTCGCCGCGCGGCACGTGGATGATGTCGCCGCTGCCGATGGTCTTGCTGTCCTTGCCGCAGCGGGCGTCCAAGTTCGCCGTTCAGAACATAGATGAAGGTCTCGTGCTGGGCCTTGGTCTGCGGATCGTCGTATCCGGCCGGCACCTCGAAAAACCCGAAGGCAAGGCGCTCGCCTTCGATCCAGTTCACGCGCCGCGTCGAAGAGCGCGGCGCATCCAGCGACGCCACGATCGGGTAATAGCAGTCGTTGAGCCCGTCGAGGATCGCCTGCGAGGTGCCCTGCGTTTTCTGGTGCTTGTCGCGATCGCCGACGTTGTACTTCTTGTTGACCTCGGCCACCGTCATCGCCTTGTCAGGCACGGCCTCGTCTTCCGCCAGGCCGACCACGGTCCAGGTCTTGTCCTTGATGTAGAGATACTGGCAGGGGCCGTCCTCGGTCGCCTTCATGGAATGGCGCCCGTAGGCCGGCGCGTGCACGAACGTCCCGGGGCTGACGATCCGACGGTCCCTGCCGACGATCGCGTTGATCTTGCCGCGCACCGGGAAAATCAGCAGCTCGTTGGGGTGATAGTGCAGTTCCGACCCGGTGCCCGCGGCCTTGTGAATCAGGCAGAAATACATGTACTGGCCCTCGATCAGCGGCGCCTTGCCGGTCGACAGATGCGGGGTCAGGTAATTGCTCTCGAAATCCTCAAAGCGGTAGAACGGCACGTTGGCTCCTGGCTGACTGATTTATTGGATGTTTTCTGATATTGCCGCGGGCGGAAACCGGTGCGCCCGTGCGGTGATGGTATTGCCACTTTAACGACTCGTAATGCTAGCACGCGAGCGCGCGCCGGACAATTTTCCGCTCGCCGAAAGTCACAATGCGGACATCACGCGGCCCCCTGTCTGAGCCTTGCGATCGTGGCGTCTATGAGCTGGCGGGAGATGTGCACCGCTTCGGGCAGGTCCGGCAGCGCGTCGATGTCGAACCAGCGCGCTTCTTCGAGCTCCACGCCGTCGGCCCGCGCTTCGCCGCCGGCATACTCGAGGCTGAATGCCATCACCAGCGAGTTCGGGAACGGCCACGGCTGGCTGCCGAAATAGCGCGGCCGCGCTGAATCGACCCCGGTTTCCTCCCGGACTTCGCGTATCAGCGCGTGTTCGAGAGTCTCGCCCGCTTCGACGAAACCCGCGACCACGGTGTAACGCCCGGGGACGTAGCCGGCCTTGCGCGTCAGCAACAGCTGCCTGCCGCGGGTGACGAGCGCCATGACGACAGGCGAAATTCTCGGATAGAACGTCAGCCGGCAATCCGGGCAGTCGCGCGCGCGGTCGGAGGCGTGCGCAACGGTAGGCCTGCCGCAGCTGCCGCAATAGCGGTGGGTGCGGCTCCATTCGACGATCTGCAGCGCGTATCCGGCCACCGCCGCGAAAATATCCTCGGCCTCGAGGATGAAGGCACGCATGCCCAGCAGCTCGGCCGCCGGCGGCAGCGGCGCATCATGCGCCAGCCCGACCGCAAAACAATGCGCGCCATCGAGTGTGCCGACATAGTGGCGTTCGCCGGGAGTTGCATTCAACTGCGCGGGATCCAGGCGCGGCAGGTGCAGCGTGCCGCCCGTGCGCTGCACCAGCAGCTTGCCCTCGCGAAATGCGCAGCATACGACCGGCGCATCGAGAGTCTCCGGCGGCAGGTGCGCCGGGTTGAAATGGCTGGCTGTGCTCATCCGCCTACAATTTTCCGCCGAACATGTTCAACGCGCTGCGATAGCAGACATCCTCGCGTTCCGCCGCGGTGAGACCCGGCACGGCGTCGAGCCGCTCCGCCGGCTGCTCCTCGCCCATGTCGAACGGCGAATCGGTGCCGATCATCACGTGGTCCGAGCCGACGGTGTCGATCAGATGGCGTATCGCCTGCGGGCTGTGCGTCAGCGCATCGAAGTAAAAACGCCTGAACATCTCGATCGGACTGGTCCCGGTCACGGCGCGGGTGTCCGGGCGCACTTTGCTGCCATGCTCGAAGCGCCCGATCTGGTACGGCAGGAAGCCGCCGCCGTGCGCGAGCAGAATCTTGATTTCGGGCAGCTCGTCGAGCGCGCCGCTGAACATGAGCTTGCCCACCATGATGGTGGTGTCGAGCGGGTTGCCGATCAGGTTGGTGAGATAGTAGCAATCCAGCCTGCCGGCGGAACCCTGGGTGTTGGGGTGCGCGAACAGCACCACCTTGAGTTCCTGGATGCGCCGCAGCACCGGGCGGAATTTGGGATCCGCGAGCTCCTCGTTCCCGATCGCGGTGCCGAGCTCGACCGCCTTGAAGTCGTATTCCTTGACCACGCGCTCGAGCTCCACGATGGCGGCGTCCGGATGCTGCATCGGCAGCGTCGCCATGCCGCGCAGGCGGTCAGGCCGGGCCGCCGCCATTTTCGCCACGCCCTCGTTCACGATGCGCGCCGTCTTCAGCGCCTGGTCGGCGCCCAGCCCGTAGAAAAAAGCCTGCGGCCCCGGCGAGATCACCGAGATGTCGATGCCCTTGCGGTCCATCGACTCGACTTTGGCGTCGGCATTGTAGAACTCGGGAATCAGGTCGAACTCGACCTTGCCGCGCACGAACTTCAGTTGGTCGCCCTGCCCTTTGATCTCCGTCTTGTAGAGATCGCGGTTTTCGCGCATGGCCTGGAGGATGGTTTCGGGTATTACGTGGCTGTGCACGTCGATGCGTTTCATTTGCTGGTGCTCTCTTTCCGGGTGTTGAAGTGACTGAATAGGCCTGCAATTACTGCGATACGATCGATCATTATCCCTTGCGCAATGCCGCCTGGGCGGGGCGTTTCGCAACGCGCACGACCGGCACCGGCGGCGCCGGCGTCATGGCGGGCATGCTGAACAGGCCGTTGTCGAACAGCGTATTCATCTCGCTGACCACGATCTGTGAAATTTCCTCCACCGCCGCCGGCAGCCGGCGTTCCGTCTGCTGGGCAAGCGCGAGGGTACGGTGCACGTTGGCGTCCGCGATCTGGAATGCCGAGATCTTCCCTGCCCTGATGTCGTCGTGAAAAGTCGAAACCGGCATCACCGATGTTCCGATGCCCCTCAGCAGCAGCAGCCGGATCGCCTCGATGGCGTCGATCTCGGCCTCCATGTTGAGCCGCCAGCCGTAGCGGCTGATCTGCTCGTCGACGATATGGCGTATTGCCTCCGAGGTGACGATCGGGGTTTTCGACAGTTCGGGCAGGGTGTAAAAGCGCCGTGTCTCGCGCGACTGCGGCGGCGACAGCACCACGATCGGCTCCGATATCAGCGGCGTCAGCTTGAGCGCCCGCGATGGCGGCGCGTTGGTCAGCACCGCGACGTCCACCCGCCCCGTCAGCAATGCGTCGTAGAGCTGCGTGCTGAACCACTCCACGATTTTGAGCGTGATCTGCGGGCATTGCCGCCGCGCGCGCTCGATCACGCCCGGCAGCAGCAGCGGCCCGATCGACGGCGACAATCCCAGGATCACCTTTCCGGTCGGAACTTCGGAGCTGCTGCGCAGCTCGTCCCGCGCCCGGTCCAGCTCGCGCATGATCCGGCGGCAGTGATCGAGGAACTGCCGGCCGGCGCCGGTCAGCCGCACGCCGCGCGGCAGCCGCACCAGCAACTGGATGCCGAGTTCGTCCTCGATGCCGTGGATATGGCGGCTGAGCGCGGGCTGGGCGATGCCGAGATGCGCGGCGGCACGCGTGATGCTGCCCAACTCCGCTATCTGGACGAAATATCTGATGCCGCGCAAATCCATGCTGACTGAGACCGTATTGCCGGGGAAAGTTCTGGTGACTGATAACAAATTGGCATGAATCATGGATTGCGTCAACCATTATCGCCTGCCTTCCGCGGCGCCCCGGCCATAGGGATAATCGGCGCCGCCACGAGGGCATGCCCACCCCGCCCTGGTCCCATGCTATTCTGTTATGGCATGGATTCAGAAATGATATTTGTCAGGCATGGGTCGCGCTCGCTAAGATGCCGGAACCCTGCCGCAGCCGCTCCGGCGGCAACCCACACCTTATAATCTGCGCTCTCAGCTCCACACAACTCGTAAACCAAGGAAAATTCATGAAACAGATCAATGTCGGGATTATCGGCACTGGCTGGTGCGGCGGCATACGCGCCGAAACCTGCGCCATCAATCCTGCCGTCAAGGACCTGCATCTTGTCGAGACCAAACCCGAGCGCCTGGCGGAAATGGCCAAAGCCACGGGCGCAAAAACCGCAGGCTCCGACTACCGCAAGTTGCTTGAGATCGAGGATCTGGATGCGGTGATGATATCGGCGACGCCCGAAACGCTGCACTATCCGATGGCGCGCGAATGCCTCGAGGCCGGTCTGCACGTGTTCATGGAAAAGCCCATCGCCGTCGAACTGCACGAAGCGGACGAGCTGATCGCCATCGCCCGCCGCAACAACGTCAAGTTCACCGTCGGCTACTCGCAGCGCTTCAATCCCAAATACGCCTACGTCAAGAAGTGCCTCGACAACGGCGCCATCGGCAAGCCGGTCAGCGCGCTGGTCAGCCGCCACATCCAGCGCAGCCTCGGCGCCAAGATCACCGGGCGCACCAAGCTCTCCCCTGCCGCGATGGAGGCGACGCACGATCTCGATTTCATCCTGTGGTGCCTCGAGCCGGCGAAACCGGTGCGCGTCTACTCCCAGCTCAACTATGGCGCGATGCGCGCCAATACCGGCGCCGATGTGCCCGATACGCAGTGGATCACGGTCACCATGGACAGCGGCATGTCCTTCGTGATCGGTGCCGGCTGGAGCCTGCCGCCAGGCTACCCGAACGCCTGTTCGACCTGGATCGAAATGATCGGCACCGACGGTGCGTTGATCTGCGACGATACGCACCGCGACGTGATTCTCAACACCATGAAAAGCGGCATGCAGCTGCCGATGTCTTCGATGCCGGGCGAGCGCGTCGACCACGCCTATGCCGGCCCCATGCATGCCGAAACCGTGCATTTCATCGAAGCGGTGTGCTGCGACCGCCCGGTGCTGGTCACCGCGGAGCAGGCGCGCCAGGTGATGGAAGTGTATATGGCCGCGGATCTCTCCGCTGAGCGCAACGAACCCGTCCATCTGCCGTTGCCGGAGTCGCGCCCCGTCGCCGTCGCCGCGGGAGCCGCACGATGAAAAAAGAACCCAAGAAAATCGGCCTTGCCATCATCGGCGCCGGACGTGTCGGCCTCATCCGCGGCGAACTCGCCGCACGCCACCCGGAAGTGGGCTGGATCGGCCTCGCCGAGAAGAATCCCGAGCGCGGGGAAATCGTGCGCGAGAAATGCGGCGCCGACTTCGTGACCACCGATTTCCGCGAGCTGCTGTCGCGGCCGGAGGTGAATGCGGTTGCGGTTTGCACCGACGAGCATCTGCACGTCGACCCGGTGCTCTTCGCCGCCGAGCGCAAGCTGCCGATGCTGATCGAGAAACCGCTCGCCACCGACCTCGCGGAATCCGCGCAGACGCTCGCCGCCATTCAGAAGACCGGCGTCGACGCCGTGATCGGCTACACCCAGCGCTTCCGCCGCCGCTGGCTGGTGGCCAAGGAAAAAGTGCGCACGGGATCGCTCGGCGAAGTGACCATGGTCACCTCCCGCGCGTTCATGAACCGCCTGGTCGCGATCGACAACTACAGGCGCAGCGACAACCGCGCCGAAGTGACGCCGATGGTGATTTCCGGCACGCACGCGCTCGACATCGTGATGTGGCTGATGGAAACCAAGAAACCGGTCGAGGTCTACGCGCGCTCGGTCAACAAGGCGCTCGGCCCGACCTGGCAGGGCGTGGACGGCACCGGCTACACCATCACCTTCGATGACGACGCGATCTACCACGGCGTGATCTCGTGGGCGCTGCCCGAGATCTGGCCGGGCGCGGTCTACAGCCTGGAAGTCGGCGCGGTCGGCACCGAAGGCGTGCTGACCATCGACGACACGCATCGCGACATCGTGCTCGCCACCAATCTGATCCAGAGCGAAGGGTTACGCGCCGGACAAGCGGCGTCATGTCGATTTCCTGACCAGCTACCCGGTCGGCGACATGGCGCTCGGCGAGCTGCGCGGACCGATGCGCGAGGAAACGAATTCATGGTTAAATCGCGTTTCCCTGGGCGTGCCGACCCAGCACGCCACGGCGGCAGAAGGCCATAACCGTCTGATGCTCACCAAAGCCATCGATCTTTCGGCGCGCCTGAAACGGCCCGTCCAACTTCCGATAACACCTGAGGATGAGAAAGCAACGCGTTGATTTTATTGTAATTTAATAATGCGGCTTTGAGTCGCAATAACCAAAGGAGGCAGTGATGAGTATCGGCATACAAGGTAAAGCGGTGTTGTATGGCTGTTTGCTGGCGCTGGGTTTGGCGAGTTCGGCTGCGTATTCCGCAGACAATTTTCCGACCCGGCCCGTCCGTCTGATCGTGCCGTACGCGCCGGGTGGCGCAACCGACATCACGGCGCGCCAGCTTGCGGAGCCGCTCACCAAGCTGTGGGGACAACAGGTCATCGTCGACAACCGCGCCGGCGCCTCCGGCAACATCGCGCTGGAACTGGCGGCCCGGGCGACGCCCGACGGCTACACCCTGTTCGTCGGCAACGTTTCGACCAACGCGATCAACGAGACGACGTTCAAATCGCTGAAAATCAAGCCTTCGCGCGACCTGACCGGGGTCACCAACCTGATCCAGCTGCCCCACCTGTGGGTCGTCAATCCGTCCGTGCCGGCTAACACCCTCAAAGAACTGATTCAGTACGCGAAGAAACCCGGCGTTCACATGAACTATGCATCGGCCGGCGTGGGATCGTATCCCCACCTCGACGCGGTGCGGTTCCTGAAGGCTGCCGGCATCGAAATGACCCACGTGCCCTATAAGGGCGGCGCCGGACAGATGATCCCGGCCATCATGGGCAATGAAGTGCAGTTCATGTTCATCAACCTGGCCTCCTCTCTTTCCAACATCAAGGCGGGGCGGATCAAGGCGCTGGCCATCACCACACCGAAGAGACACCCGGCGCTTCCCAACGTCCCGACCACGGCGGAGTCCGGCTTCCCCGGCATGGGCACCAACGCGTGGAACGGCCTGTTCGCGCCTGCGGGCATTCCGAAAGCGCGCCTCAATCGCATCCACGATGACGTCCTGAAGGTCATGGAAAGCCCCGAGATGAAAGCCTCGCTCGCCAAAGTGTTCATGGATGTCGTGGTCAACAAGACTCCGGCTGAATACCAGCAGTTCGTGATGAGCGAAATCAAGAGCTGGGGCAAAGTGGTCATCGACAACAACATCAAGGTCGAATGACCCCGGCCACAGCGAGAAAATGCAAACGATGAAAAAGGTTTCCCAGCCCAGGTACAAAATGGTCCTCGACAAGGACGTCGAGATCACGCTGCGCGACGGCGTGCGTCTGAAGGCCGACGTCTTTCGTCCCGCGGGCCGCGGCAAATTTCCCGCGATCATCAATCTCGGCCCCTACCAGAAAGACAAGCTGTGGGTGCCGCCCGCCGATCTCGAGGAAAAACCCAACGAGTACATGAACTGGGAAACCGTGAATCCGCTGTGGTGGGTGCCGCGCGGCTATTGCTCGGTGCGGGTCGACACCCGCGGTTCCGGCAAGTCTCCGGGAGAGACCGATCCGTTTTCGCAGCAGGAGGCGGTCGATTTCTACGACTCCATCGAATGGGCGGCCAAACAGCCCTGGTGCAACGGCAATGTCGGCGCCAGCGGCATTTCCTATTTCGCGATGACGCAATGGCTGGTCGCCAACCTGCAGCCGCCCTCGCTCAAGGCGATGATCCCGTGGGAAGGCGCGGCCGACATGTACCGCGACCTCGCCTACCACGGCGGCCTGTTCTGCTTCGGCTTCGTCACCAACTGGTACAACAACCACATGGCGCACCACCTGCTCGGCCGGCGCGACCAGTCGAGCAGTCCGGATGCGTTCTCCAAGAACTGGCTGTGGCAGTTCATGCGCAACAGCCTGGACACGGGCTGGTGGCAGGGACGCCAGCCGCAATGGGACAAGATCAAGGTGCCGTTCTACAGCGCCGGCAACTGGAGCGGCATGGGCCTGCACCTGCGCGGCAACACCGAGGCGTTCACGCGCGCCGCTTCGAAACATAAAAAGCTGCGCATTCACGCCGGCACGCATTACCACCCGTTCTATGCCGAGGAAGCGCGCCAGGACCAGTTGCGCTTTTTCGATTACTGGCTGAAGGGCATCGACACCGGCATCATGAAGGAGCCGCCGGTCAAGCTGCTGATCCGCACCGGCGGCGGCGGACCCTACAAGACCTGGCGCAACGAGAACGAATGGCCGCTCAAGCGCACGCGCTGGACCAAGTTCTATCTGCAGCCGGTCAAGGCCGAACGCGGCAGCAAGACCGACGTGGAAGGCGTGCTCAAAACAGGCGCCCCGAAAACACCGGGCAAGCTCACCTATCCGACTTCGGCCGCTTCCAAGGCCGGCGTGGCCTCCGCGTCATGGACGTCCACCGCCGTGGGCAATCTCGGACGCCTGGGCATTTCTTTCCAGACCGAACCGTTCGAACAGGACACCGAAGTCACCGGACCGGTCAATCTGGTGCTGTGGGTGTCGAGCACGACCGAGGACATGGACATCTACGCGACCATCCGCAACATCGGTCCCGACGGCAAGGATGTCTGGGAAATCGGCCAGCAGCAACAGCCGGTGCCGGTGGCCAAAGGCTGGCAGCGCGCATCGCACCGCAAGCTGGACCCCAAGCTGTCCACGCCCTACCGGCCGTACCACGCGCATGACGAGCGCCAATGGCTCAAGCCGGGCGAGGTCGTGCAGGTGCAGGTCGAAGTCTGGCCCACCTGCATGGTGTTCAAGAAAGGCCATCGCATCCGCCTCGATATCCAGCCGCGCGACGGCATCGGCAGCGCGCCCTACACCCACTATCATGGCGATTACAATACAGGCGGAAAAAACACGGTTTACACCGGCGGCAAATGTGCTTCCTACATCCTGCTGCCGATCATTCCCAGCCGTTGAGACGCGTGCCATGAACGGTGCGGAACAACGCGGGAAACCAGACGGGCACGTGCAACACGACTAACTTGAAATTTAACGAGGAGAAGTTGAATGAAATTATCTAATGCAATCAAGGGACTTCTGTGCGGGGCGGCATGCGCTGCCTCGGGCAGCGTCATGGCGCAGGGTGCGGTTATCCCAATCACCCGATCAGGCAGGTCATTCCTTTTGCGCCGGGCGGCGCCTCCGATTTCGTGGGCCGCATCATCGCGGTGCCGCTCGGGAAACTGCTCGAAACAGCAGATCATCTCCGACAACCGTCCCGGCGCGGCGGGCAACATCGGCATGGAATACGCGGCCCGCGCGACGCCCGATGGCTACACGCTGTATCAGGGCAACGTCGGCACGCTGACCATCAATCCCAACATCTATAAGACGCTGCCGGTCAAGCCGCTGCAGGATTTCGCGCCGATCACCCAGGTCGTGGACGTTCCCGGTTCCCTGGTCATCCACCCGTCCCTGCCGGTGAAATCCGTGGCCGAACTGATCAAGTTCGCGAAAGCGCGGCCGGGCCAGCTGAACTTCGGTTCCCCCGGAGCGGGCAGCGCCAACCGCCTGGAAATGGAAAACTTCATGCTGGAGACCGGCATCAAGATGGTCCACATCCCGTACAAAGGCGGCGCAGGCCCTGCGGCCATCGGGCTGATCAGCGGCGAAACCCAGTTGATGTTCGTGACGCTGTCCTCGGCCGTCACGTTCATCCAGTCCGGCAAACTGCGCGCGCTGGGCGTCGTCGCGCCCAAGCGCGTCGATGCGGTGCCCAACATTCCGACCATGGCGGAGCAGGGTTTCAAGAACATGACCGTAGGTTCGTGGCAGGGCCTGCTGGCGCCGGCCGGTACGCCCAAACCGATCATCGACAAGCTCTATGCGGCGATCATCAAGGTCATGGCCATGCCGGAAGTGAAAGAACAACCTCGCAAACGGTGGCGTCGCCGTAGTCACCAGCAAATCTCCCGAGGACTTTCACGAATTCATGAAACGGGATTACGCGCGCTGGGCCAAAGTCGTCAAGGCGACCGGCATCACGGTCGACTAAGCCATGCGCCGCCGCCGGGACAGGTGTTTCCGGCGGCGGCATGATTCGTTTGCAGGCCAGGGGTGCGGCGCTGTTGATGCATATCAAAAAACACCGCCGCAAACTTGAGTTTTTAACGTGCACATGCTAGTTTTCAACGTTGTATTTTCGTCAAATCCGCTCCTTAATTACCAATTCCTCGAAGAAGGATTCCCTATGCATGAATTACCCTTCCCTCACGGGAACAGGGCTGATCGTGGCTGACCCGATCGACATGAATCAACGCCTTTCGCCGGGGCTCACCGGCGCAGCATTCAATACGGCAGGCACGCGCCAGACCAAAGCGTTCGTGCCGGCCCTTAACATCTAACCAGGAGATCAAAAATGGCAAATGTCGGCATGGTAGGCCTCGATTGGCAGGAACGCATCAATTGGGACCGGCTGCGTAAATACCGCTTGGAGCGCGCACGCGCAAAAATGAAGGAGCATGGACTGAGCGCGATGCTGCTCATGTACGATGAGAACGTCCGCTACGTGACCGCCACCCTCACCCCGGGCTGGAACAAGCTGAAGCCCGGCCTGCGCTATGCGATGCTGTGCGGCGATGACGCGCCGGTGCTGTTCGAGCAGGGCGACATCGGCGAGCACATCGAGAAGCATTCGCCGTGGATCCCGAAGGACCACATCCGCTATTCCTACGCCTGGATCAAGGGCGCGGCGGGCCCCGCCTCGACCCAGCAGGTCAAGAAGTTCACCAACGCCGTCGTGCAGGAAATGAAAAAAGCCAACTGCGCGGGCGGCAAGCTCGGCGTGGACTTCGTCGACATCAACATGATCCAGGCGTTCAAGGACGCCAAGATCGACTGGGCCGACGGCATGACGCCGATGATGGAAGCGCGCGCGGTCAAAAACCAGGACGAGCAGGAATGCTTCCGCCAGGTCGGCGCCATCGGCGACGCCGCGCACTGGGAATTCATGAAATTCCTGAAGCCGGGGCTGACCGAAAACCAGCTGACCGCGCACATCATGAAATTCCTCTACGACATTCCGGGCATGGAAGACGTCGAGGACGTGATCGTCTCCTCCGGCCTCAACACCTGGCCCAACTGGCGCAATTTCTCCGACCGCATCATCAAGCCCGGCGACATGGTGTTCATGGACCTCGCGGCGCTGACGTGGAACGGCTACAAGTCGTGCTACTACCGCACCTACATGGTCGGCCGGGAGCCGAACCAGGAGCAGAAAGATTACTACGCGATCGCGCTGAAGTGGCTCTACGACTCGATCAAGGCGGTGAAAGCCGGCTGCACCACCCGCGACATCGCGTCGAAATGGCCGTCTGCCAAGGAAGCCTGGGGTTACGAGGAAGAAGATCAGGCCGCAGCCAACCTGTGGGGTCACGGTCTTGGGCTCGCCCAGTACGACCAGCCGGTCATCTCGCGCATCTGGTCGCTGGATCACCCGATCGAGATCAAGGAAGGCATGACCTTCGCGCTCGAGACGCAACACGGCAAGTCGCATCAGTGGGGCGTGCGGATCGAAGAGATGCTGATCGTGCACAAGGACAGCGTCGAAATCGTGTCCAACTTCCCGGTCGAGCAGATCACGGTGGTGGACCCGATGCCCGGCTACTGCAATTTCGGGAAGCGCCCGGGCACCTGAGCAACATCGATAGCAACTGGAACCGGAAACAGGCCGCGGTGCGTGAAGCACCGCGGCGCTTTTCTATAGACGGCCGACCAGGCCACCGGTCCCAATTGAGGAATGGCTGTAATGACACAATTCGTAGTTCCGTTGAATTCTCCCGAAGCGTGCGACGCTGCGCGGTTCGGTCCCAAGGCCGCCAACCAGGCGGCGCTCGGCCGCGCCGGACTGCCGATACCGGACGGCGTCTGCCTCGATGCCGCAGCCTATCGCGCGCAGGTTGCCGCGCTGGGCCTGCAGGACGATGCGCGCAACGTATTTTCCAGCAAGGACAGCCCCACGGCGCGCCGCGCCGCGCTGAACCTGAAACTGGGCCTGATGGATCAGCCCATCATCCCGGAAATCCTGGAGCCCCTGCTCGCCGCCTGGCGCGATCTCAGCGCCCGCACCGGCGCGCTGACCTGCGTGCGCTCCTCGGCGCTGGTCGAAGACCGTTACGGTTCCAGCTTCGCCGGCCAGTTCGAGAGTTTCATCGGCCTCGAAACCGAATCCGACTTCATCACCGCCGTGCGCTCGTGCTGGGCCGCGCTGTGGATGACGCGCGCCCTGCGTTACATGGCCACCAATAACATCGATGCCGCCGAGACCGCGATGGCGGTGCTGGTGCAGCCGCTGATATCCGCGAGCGTTTCCGGCGGCGGCCTGAGCAAGACCGCCGATGGCGACATGCTGATGAGCGCGACCTGGGGCCTCGGTTCCGCCATCGCGCAGGGCGAAGTCACGCCCGACCGTTACGTCGTCAGCAAGGAAGGCAAGATCCTCGAAATTTTCGCCGGCCGCAAGGACCACACGGTCGGCTGTCACGTTCATGCCGAGCCGTCCACCAGGCGCGTGACCAAGGCGCTGATGAACAAACCCTGCCTCAAGGCGAAGCAGATCCTCGAGCTCTCCGGACTGCTGCGCCGCGCCGAGGACCTGATGGGCATGCCGGTGGAAATCGAATGGGCGATGGACGACGCCGGCTTCAAGCTGGTGCAGTCGCGTCCGCTGCACATGGAAGCGGCGCGCGAGCCCGATCCGGTGTGGATGCACCATCCGCGCCTGAGCGGCCACCCCGCCGGCATCGGCTGGGGCGAAGGGCTCGCCCGCATCGTCAACTGCGAATGCGAGCTCGAGCGCGTCGGTCCCGGAGACATCCTGGTGACCAAGGTCGCCGGACCGGCCCTCTCCCATATCCTGCCGAACGTGGCCGGTGTCGTCGCCGAGCGCGGCGGCAGCACGTCCCACCTCGCCTCGCTTGCGCGCGAACGCGGCATTCCGATGGTGCTCGGGGTCTACGAAGCGACCCAGCGCATCCCGGACGGCGCCCGCATCTCCGTCGACGGCGTCGCCGGCGTGGTGCGCTGGATGCGCTGAGCTTCGCGGGAAATGGTGAATGGTAAATAGTGAATGGTCAGGGCGGCGCTTCGCTCACTGTCTGCCCCATCTGCGCCAGGATCGAACAATCATAGACAGGATCAACAAGATCTTACATGATTCGTTTGATGTTTTTGATTCGAATCCTGATCATCCTGTAAATCCTGTCTAAGTCTAACGTTTTTATCGGCATTCAACAGGATAATCCGATGCGACCCCGCATATACATCACCCAGCCCGTAGCGCAAAGCGCGATCGCCCGCCTGCAAAAAGTCGCGGACGTGAAATGGAACCCGACGCGGTGCATATCATGACCAAGGACGAGCTGATCGCCGCGGCGAAGGAATGCGACATCCTGTTCTGCCTCCTGCACGATCGCGTGCCGCGCGAGGTCATCGAGGCCAATCCCAAGCTCAAGGCGGTGGCGTCGATGACCATCACGCCCGCCGACATCGACATCGCCGCCGCGACGGCGCGCAAGATCCCGGTGACGACGATCCCCGCGATGCTGCTCGATGACGCGACCTCCGACATCGCCTGGGCGCTGCTGCTGTCGGTCGTGCGCCGGGTGACGGAAGGCGACCGCCTGATCCGCACCGGCGTGTTTCCGGGCTCGCAGTCCTCGTACCTCGAAGGCGGCACCGTCACCGGCAAGACGCTGGGCATCGTCGGCATGGGCGGCATCGGCCACGCGATGGCCTCGCGCGCCCGCGGCTTCAAGATGAAAACGCTTTACCACACCCGCACGCGCCGGCCCGAAAGCGAAGAGAAAGCGCTCGACATGACCTGGGTGCCGTTCGACGAACTGCTGTCGAGGTCGGACATCGTGTCGATCAACCTCAAGCTCACGCCCGAGACCCGGCACCTGTTCAGCGACCGCGCAGTTCGGCCTGATGAAACCGACGGCCTACCTCGTCAATACCGCGCGCGGCCCCATCGTCGACGAAAAGGCGCTGGTGCGCGCGCTCAAGGACAAGCGCATCGCCGGCGCCGGGCTCGACGTCTACGAAAACGAGCCGCATCCCGATCCCGAGCTGTTCACGATGCCCAACGTCGTGCTGACCCCGCACATGGGCAGCGCGATCAAGGAAGTGCGCGAAACCATGGCCAACGTCGTGGCCGACAACATCCTCGCGCTGCTGGAAGGCAAGCAGCCGCCGAACTGCTGGAATCCGGAAATCTACGGCGCGGCGAAGTAACTGCGGTGCGAAAACCTGAAAAACATTAGCCACAGAGAGCACAGAGAACACAGAGAAATTCGAAATTCCCGA
Source organism: uncultured beta proteobacterium (assembly GCA_963734595.1). GTDB lineage: Bacteria > Pseudomonadota > Gammaproteobacteria > Burkholderiales > SG8-41 > CAKKQX01. The sequence continues at coordinate 19,530 of CAVTHV010000035.1, read as the reverse complement.
GTCATCAAAGACCATATGTTTCATGCGTTACCGTTACACATAATTGTTGTTATTCTAATGATTTTTCAATCTCTGTGTTATTGTGGCTATGGGTTGTCTGTCATGATTTCTGTGGCTCATGGGTTTTGTCTGTGCGAATGATCGTCTGTGGCTGATGGTATTGTCTGTGGCTGATTTGCCGTTTGTAAATTAAAAAGGAAATCGACATGGCTGCAAAAACGAAAGTGGTACTCACCGACTACGTCTGGGAATCCGTGGACGTGGAAAGAAAAATTCTGGGCGCCGATGTGGACCTGGTTCCGCTGCAGACCAAGAAGCCCGATGAATTCATCGCGCAGGCCGCCGACTGCGTGGCCCTGCTCAACACCTACGCCGGCCCGATCACCGCGGACGTGATGGCGAAGATGCCCAAGTGCAAGATCATCGCGCGTTACGGCATCGGCGTGGACACGATCGACCTCGAGGCCGCGACGGCCGCCGGCATCATCGTCACCAACAATCCGACCTACTGCATCGAGGAAGTCGCCGAGCACACGATGGCGCTGCTGCTGTCCGCCGCGCGCAAGATCACCTTCTACGACCGGCAGGTGCGCGCCGGGACCTGGGCGGTGCCGCCCGGCAAGCCGATGTTCCGCCTCGCCGGCAGCACGCTGGGGCTGGTCGGCTTCGGCAACATCTCGCGCGCGGTCGCGGTGCGCGCCGCGGCGTTCGGCATGAAAGTGCTGTATGCCGATCCGTTCGTCAAACAGGGCCAGTTCGACGTGCCCGGCACGAAGGTCGAGCTGAACGACCTGCTCAAGCAGTCGGATTACGTGTCGCTGCACGCGCCGCTGATGCCGCAGACACGCAAGATGATGAACGACGAGACCTTCGGCCTGATGAAGCCGAAAGCGGTGCTGATCAACTGCGGCCGCGGGCCGCTGATCGACACCGATGCGCTGGTGCGCGCGCTCGACGCGAAGAAAATCGGCGGCTGCGCGGTCGACACGACGGACCCGGAACCGCTGCCCAACCCTCACCCGCTGCGCGGGCGCGAGAACGTGATCATCAATCCGCATGCCGCGTGGTACAGCGAACAGGCGATGGTGGGACTGCAGGAAGGCGCGCCGAACGAAGTGCGGCGGGTGCTGTCGGGGGAATGGCCGATCAATGTGGTGAACAAAGCGGTGAAGGGGAAGAGCCGGGCTGGGTTGTAAGGGTAAAACCAGATTTACCGCCAAGACGCCAAGCACGCCAAGAAGATCTAAAGCGGAGACACAGAGGACACAGAGGACACAGAGGACACAGAGGACACAGAGGACACAGAGGAAACAGAGGAAACAGAGGAAAAACAGAATTAGATTAACAGCTCACCGCTCACGATTCACTAATTACTCAATCACTTAATCACTCAATTACCAAGGAACACGGAGGTCACGGAGAAATTCGTCGATCTCCGTTTTTCTTGGTGCCGTACTATGAAAATGCGCCGCCTAACCCCTCAATTATCCCTATCCTGGGGCCTTATCGCCCAAGATCAATACGTTGCGCGATCAGACCCGGATATGGCCGTCGGTCATACGGTGCCGACCGATCAGCGGCTATTGCTCGCCGGCCTCCTGCGTCTTTTCCTTCCTCTGCTCTTCTTCCCACGTCTCGTAGCAGTCCAGGCCGCAAAAATAGGCCACGTAGTCCTGCACTTCCGCGTTTTTCGCCGCGGATTTCGGTACTTCCTTGAGGCAAACCTCGCATTTCACCAGCTCGACGGCTGGACGTTTCGTTGTTTCAATCATGTCAGCACCTCCTTCGACGACTCAGACTAAAGCAGAAAACCGCTACAGCCCATTTTCGCAACCTCGGAAGCAGAACCGACAAAGCAAACGTTTAACACCGATCCGCACGATGACGATTTACTATACGCCAAAACATCGATCGCAGAAAACGGGGAAAAACAAAGAAGCCCACTTCCCATTCCCTGGACTTTTGAACCGCCAAGGCCGCCAAGGAACGCCAAGGAACGCCAAGAAATACAATTCAATAATCAGGTTTCGCACGGAGCACACGGAGGTCACGGAGAAATTCGTCGATCTCCGTTTTTCTTGGGGTTGGAAATGGTGGCGAGCGTGGAGCATCAGATCCTTAGAATGGGAATTTTCCCCATAAAAACGCCCTTCTAAGCTTCTGGATGACCGTTATTTGAGAGGCTTATTGCCCAAGATCAATGGCTTGCGCTGGTCCGACCCCGTTAAGTTACCTTCATTGCCCCTCTTGAACGTGAAGCGCGAAGACGGTTCACCACGGAATAGATCGAGAAGGTATTGACGATCCGCCTCCCGGCGGACTAACACGTAGACATCGGGCTTCCAGTCACCAAACACGGCGAAGTGAACTTTGTCTGGATCAGGGCACTAAACGCACGAGCAAGCAGTTCTTCCTCCTGCTGAATGTCGGTAAAGATCCAAGCGCCCTGAAGGCGCACACTTGGATCGGCAGCGACAAACTTCTGTTCAACGCTACGGAACAACAGCGCGGGATCGTGATCAGGCTCTGGAGCGGCACCTTCGGTACCTATCCGCTCTGCCTGTTGAATGAAATCGGTTGTCCGTCGCTTTACGTCCAGAAGTGTAGTGCGCCCGCCTTGAGGCCCAATGACCCAATCGACAGCGCGATCGCCAACACCGAGACCAGCAACTTCAACCGGTGTTCACTGACAGAGCATCGCCAACGTTGCGTTCGAGCGCTGAAGATCGGTTGCACACGTCATTGTCCCCGATCCCGCCCCGTATGGCTCGAACGTGACACGCAAGATCGTCCGCTCAGCCGGATGCATCCTGTGAGCGATTTGCGAATCGCCGTGGCGCTCTGCCGGCACGTTATCCGAGCATTCGCACCGGCAGGTCTTAGCATGTCTCTGACCTCGCTCGCGCAAACTGCGTCCACCTTGCATGCGTCACGGTCTAGCACTGTCTGTCGGACGATCATGACGATAAGCGCTAGAAAGCTGACGACCTGGACAAGAAAGAACGTGAAGCGAACGGCTACCACGGCATTGGTCTGCACAAGACACACGTGGATCAACGATTGTATGACGCGGGCAACCAGAACACTTATCGACAGATAGTTTACCGTGGACCCGCCGACGCCACTGACGTAAAGCGCGAGCACAATAGCTCCAAACACAGGAAGGTTCTCGATGCAGTTCGCGTGAGCCCGCATCGAGCGCCGATACCAGTCGTTTCCCTCGATCTGATCCGCCGGGAAACCGTGTTTCGGGATTCGTCCGGTGAGAATCCGGCTCCAGCGATACACGCCAACCGTGGCGAGCAGCAGAACCACTGTCCAACCTGCAAACCCGAGCAGCATCCACATCGGTACCGTCATCGATCGGCCTCCCAATTCAGATGTGACGCATAACGTAAGTAGTTGGCCTAAAAGCCGATTTGTAAATTGGCATTATGGGCATGGTGTTTCCATTTCTCATAGAAATCAAGACATCGCAGCTGACAGTCGCATAATAATTCAAGAGTTTCACTGAAGCCGCTTCTGAACATAAAATCATGTCCCCGTTGAAGTAACATGGGGGCTACGGCTACATCGCTTCGGATAATACGCCGCCAGATCGGCTCAAGACAAAAATCCGGGAATCAGGGTTCGCACGAAAGTGCTGGCAGATAATTTCTGAACTCCGCGAATCCACGGCGATGCACTCCAGTTCACCTTCAGGCTCTGGACATTGAGCTGGCGTTCGATCGAGTTAACCACCCGCTTGCACAAGTCGATGGAAAAACCAGCCACTTGCTTACTGTCATTCACGAACGAAAACGGGACCGCGTCCGTGCGATAGGCGATGTTAACGCGTCTATCGTGGTCGGCGATTTTTTTCAGACGACCGTCGACGCCTTGCGCATGAACAGAGGTGCCGCAGGCAGCGCGCAAAGAATGTGACGCATGAGCGTCGATGATGCGAAACATTATCAATCTCCCTTTCGAAAGGCATCTGTTAAGCTTCGTTGGATGGTAACACTTGAGTCGGAGCAAGCGCCGAATCCCAGATCGGCTCAGGACAAAGATCAGCGTGGGTTCAGCTCAGCGTTCGCGCAGAAAGTCAGATATGCAATTCATCGTTTTCTGACTTACTCCGTGGCCTCCGTGTGCTCGGTGCGAACCGGGTTTGCACAAGCACTGCTCAGGCGATCGCTGACTCCATCCCCTGCGCGCAACCGTAATCCATTGTTTTTATTATATTTTCCTTTGTTTTTCCTTCGTGTCCTTTGTGTCCTTCTGTGTCCCCGCTTTTAATCTTTCGCTTTTCCTCCGTGTCCTTCGTGTCTCCGCTTTTGATCTTACCGGCATTTATGACGCAGAAACTCCCAGCTCCGCACACAGTTTGCCGATCATCCTCCGCAGCTCGCTGACCTCCGCTTCAAGCCTGGCAACGTTGACCTTGAGCGCAGCAATCTCACCCGTCGTCACATCGCTTGCGGGCGCGGCCGATGCCGCTCCGGAGGACGCGCGCTCCTCGATAACAGGTTCGCCGGAGAGCAGGTGCATCCAGCGGTTTTCACGCGAGCCGGGCTGGCGCGGCAACTCCACCACGAGGGCGCCGGCCGCACGCTCGCTCAGCTCGGCCAGAAAACTCTCGACTGAAGAGATGTCGGCAAACTTGTGCAGCCTTTCGCAGTTGATGCGCAACTCCCCTGCCGTCTGCGGACCGCGCAACATCAGCATCGCCAGCAAGGCGGTGGACTGCGTGGGAACATGCAACACCCGTTCGATGTTGTGCCCATAACGCGACGCCCTTCCCCCGCTCGTTTCCACTATCAGCGATAACGCCCTCAGGCTATCCAGCGCCGCCTGCACTTCCGATTCGGAAGCTTCGATAACGGGATTGCGGCTGCTCTTCTGGTTGCAGCCGGAAACCAAAGCGTTCAGCGTCAACGGATAAGAGTCCGGCACCGTGCACTGCTTCTCGGCGAGCACGCCGAGCACACGGGTTTCAAGGAGAGAAAGGACGGGAGGTGTTGTGGACATCATTTATTCCAGGTGAAAAAACGGAAGGTTACGGTTAAACAATACGCCGTATTTTCGCTCGAACCGCGAGTCGGGATTCAAACTCGCCGGGAATGTCCGCCGTGGGTCGAACATGATATGGGAACGGAGCCCCGTGCTGTTCGCATTTTTCGACTTGATCTGCTCTTCTCGGCGCCCCGGTGTGCTGCGTGCGAAACAGGGTTTGCGCAAAGCGCCGGCATGAGTGAAGGCTTCTTGCTTGCCGGGCGATGACGATGGTGCGGGCTAACCGCCTACCTTCTCGGCAGCGGTATGGACGGCGTGTCCGGTCGCTTTTGCTCCGCGCTCGACGCCGCTCGCTGCAGCCTTGACGCCGCGATCGACTCCGCTTGCTGCGGCCTTCGCGCCGTGTTCAATGCCGCGCGCAGCGGCTTTTGCGCCACGCTCAACCCCGTTCGCGGCAGCCTTGGCTCCGCGCACGATGGCGTTCCCTACCTTGGCGGCCACACCGGATGTGCCGGCGGGCGATTCGGATGTTCCAGTGGTCTCCGCCTCGGCGCTGCTGAACAAAACAAGCATCGCGACGAGTAGTGCCGCCCTGTGAAGAACTGAATTCATGGTGGGTATATGCCTTCGAGTCCCTAACATAGAAGCCCGTTTGCGTTGCGCAGTACAATTGTGCTGACGCGAAGCACGGTTGATGAGAATACGCGAACCTGCGGCTGCATTGTTCCGGATGATACGCCGCCAGATCGCCTCATGACAAAAATCCGCGCGGACGATTCAAATCGGGGTTTGTACTGAGGCCGATGAGAAAAGCAGAGATCGATGAATGACCTCCGTGAACTCCGTGTCCTCAGTGCGAACCAGGGATTGCACCGCTCAGCCGATCGCGGCCCAATCCTTCGCGCGCACAATCATAATGCTATGTTTTTATTATATTTATCTTTGTTTTCCTCTGCGTCCTCTGTGTCCTCTGTGTCTCCGCTTTTGATCTTATCGGCGTTCCTGCTACCGAGACATCAGGACTTCGTTGAATTGAATGACCGGCTCTATGTCCGTGTAGTTCCGCATGTCGCCCTGCAACACCGCCGCGTTAGGCATGAAGGCCGCCAGGAAGTCTTCGACGGATTCGAACAGGAAGTGGCACATTGCGATGTATGCGGGTTTCGACCCCGGAACCGCGCCGCCGATCCCTTGCTCGACCGATACCCCCTTGAAGCCCGGGTGCGCGCTCAGAAGCTTGATGGATATGGGCATGTGCGTATCGACGTAGTAGGAAACGTCGAACCGTGAATCTTCGTTGTTCGGGTACAGGATGCTGATTCGAATCATTGATGTTTCGCAAATAGTGACCACCGGGATAGATGCAAGGGAGAAACTGAAAAAGCCCGACGTATATTAATTGAAATTTGCAGGTGGAAATCCCCGACCAATGGAATCCAATCAATCCTCTCCGTGCCCTCCGCGTGCGCAGCGCGAACCGCGGTTTGCGCAACGCACTGTCCAGGCAATCATTGACTCCATCCCCTGCGCGTAACCGTATTCCATTGTTTTATTATATTTTTAATTGTTTTCCTCTGTGTCCTCTGCGCACCCGTCAAGCGCACCCGTCAGGCGGGTATTAAAAAGAAAGTATCGAAAAGAATCCTTTGCTTTAATGCCTTTGACCTTATAGGCGCTCACTTCTTCACCGCCAATACCCCATCGCCGTTCAATTCCGCGACAAACCCGGCGCGCCGCAAGCGTTTCGCCACTTCGTTGGCACATCGCGTCCGCTGGTCAGTTTGTTCGGTGTGCCGGTGTAATGAAACAGCTTGCCCTTGCGCTTGAGCACCCTGGCCAGCTGGTCATAAAAGACTTGCGAGTAAAGCTCTCCGGCGATACCGAAACGCGGCGGGTCGTGCAAAATCGCGTCGACCGAGTCGCCGGGCAGCGTGACGATCTGCTCGGCAATGTCGCCCTGGGTTAACGTCAATCCACTGCCAATCTCGGCGACCAGGGATTGAGGCTGCGCAGCCAGATCACGTCGGGATTCTTCTCGTAAGAAAGCACCTGCCTGGCCTGACCCAGCAAACACCACGCGGCGAAATAGCCAAGGCCGCCACAGGTGTCCAGGATCACCTTGCCGCGCGGTTGAATCAAGCCGACTTTGCGTTCGGCATCCGCATAGGGCGAGACTTGCGCCGTGGGTAACATCTTGATGCCATCGATTTCGAACGTCGGCGGCCCCCACTGCGTCGGCACCAACTTGATCAGTGACGTCGTGAAACGCGCCACTGGCTGAAAGGTCTCGCCAACCCAGTGGTAAATGGTTCTGTCCTTGCAGGTGTCCAGATAGGGGAATCGCTGGCCTTGCCAGATCCATCCTGCAACGCCCACCTCGACCGTCGTCCTCGAACGATCGAGGTCCAGCGAGCACTCAACCGTGGGCGCACCAGCGCGCGCGGCAGCGTGCAATGTTTCGTGTACTTTTTGAGTTAACAGCGGCCCCATCATTCCTTAGCCCGCCTTGACGTTTGGTGAGCAATTGCTGGCCCTATTCTCTCTCTCACGCGAGCCTGTGAAACAGCCGGACCAGCCAGGCGTGCCTGTTTTGCAGGCCGCTGTTGCCAGTTAAGTCAGGATCCAACTAATCCGCGGTGGCGTGGCGGCGATATGTTCCCGTCGATGCCAAAAAATTACGATGCGGCCGACTACCACGCCATTCAGCAGCCCCTCGTGGGTGTGCGAGTCAGTCAAGCCAACCTGAAGCATGTCGCCTGGTTTCCACGTCTGATCCGCCCACTTCGGCTCCTTACGCTCGCATTTGCCTGCATTCATTTGTCGCGCCTTGTGTCGTCGGCATGCTGTTTCTGTTGCACACCCATTATGCGCGCTTACGCCCGGGGTCGCAGACCGGCGTGTCATTGCCAGGGGAGAATCCTGTTCCAGACGAACCTCCGGTAGTGGCCGATAGCGGACGCTGGCGAATGACCGCCTCCGACCCTTACGCGTAGAAACATGCACGAAATAGCCAGGAACAGCCGCACACCAGGCTAATGCGGGTTACGATATGGTTTTAAGGTCATTTATGCACCATTCGAAACTCTTCGCTTCCCTGTTGCTTGCCGGCACGCTCATCCAGACTTCACACGTATCTGCCGCGCCGCTCAGAGTGCTGGGGCTGGACGACATGTCCTGTGCAGCGTGGAAAAAGGAGAGTGATCCTGAACTACGCCAGCCCTACATCCACTGGGTTCGCGGTTTTCTCAGCGGTCATAACTACGCAAACCAATCGCACCAGGTCGCTGAAATCTCGAGCGATACGGTGGCAATGTTTGTCGACCGCTATTGCGCGGAACATGCTTCCGCCACGGTCACCGACGCAGCGATGCGAATGAGCGATCAATACTCCGGGCGCAAGTCGGCGATCACGCGATAGCGGGTCGGAACAATTTGCATTACTCGTTCGGGTGCAGCGCTTCGTCAGGCATCATTGAGTCGCACCGGGTCGGGCTTGCATAGTTGCATATTGCCCATCAACCAACTCCTACGCCATCTTCGGCTGCAACGAGGGGTCAGGCGTCGAGTTCCCTGACACCATGGATCTCAAGCGGCCACCCCAAAAAGGGCCCCAACTCCAGCGGTCAATGCCATTGCCAAAGCCCCCCAAAAAGTGACGCGCGTGACAGACGCAATCACGGGTGCGCCCCCTGCGCGTGCAGCCAGGAGGCCCAACAGCGCAAGAAAGAAGAGTGAGCTGCCTGCGAGACCCCACATCAGTGCAGAAACCGGAAGCAAGAGAACCATCAGAAGAGGTAGCACCGCGCCCACGGCAAACGTACCCGCCGAGGCCAATGCAGCTTGCACTGGTTGCGCGGCCAATGTGTCGGATATACCCAGCTCATCTCGTCCATGTGCGGCAAGTGCGTCATGCTGCGTCAATTGGGTGGCAACGTTCGAGGCCAGTGTCTCATCCAGTCCACGCTTGACGTAAATGGCCATCAGTTCTGCGTGTTCCTGCTCGGGATTCGCAGCCAGCTCTTTGCTCTCCCGAGCCAGATCCGCGCGTTCGGTATCGGCTTGTGAACTGACCGAGACATACTCGCCGGCAGCCATCGACATGGCACCAGCGACAAGGCCGGCAACGCCTGCGACCAGGATACCCTGAGTGCCTGCGCCTGCTGCCGCGACGCCCAGGACAAGGCTGGCAGTAGAAACGATGCCGTCGTTCGCGCCAAGAACAGCGGCACGGAGCCAGCCCGTTCGGTGTGTTCTGTGTCTTTCACTGTGTCTCATAGTGTCTACCGGCCATTGGGGAGTTCGTTGCGACGCCTGGCGTATCTTAGTTGATATTGTTAGTTGCCGAATTCAGGTGACAAATGCAACTGACGGAAACGTTACCTGTTATGTCGCGACCCATGCCACGGAGAGAATTCATCGAACTGCGTTGTTCTCCGTGTGCTCAGTGCGGAACGGGGTTTTCACAAAGCACTGCTCAGGCGATTACCTGCCCATCTCCCGCACACAATTGCAATCCGTTGTTTCTATTATATTTTTATTCGTTTTCCCTTCGTGTCCTCTGTGTCCTTCGTGTCTCCGCTTTTGATCTTATTTTCGTGTTTCCTTTGCGAACCTTCGCGTCCTTCGCGTTCATGCTTTTAACTGTGCACCCTTTGCGTTGATGCAGTTGCCTTTACTCGATCACCCACTGTGGATTCCACGCGACCTCCCACAGATGCCGGTCGGGATCCTGAAAGTATCCGGCGTAACCTCCCCAGAACGTCTCCTGAGCCGGCTTCACGATGACGGCCCCTGCTCTTTTGGCTTGCTCCAACACCGCATCGACTTCCGCCTTCGAGGACACGTTGTGCCCGAGCGTGAATTCGGCCGGGCCCGGGCTCCCCAGGGAAACGCCCGAATCATGGGCAATGCTCTTGCGCGGCCAGATCGCAAGCTTCAGCCCGGCCTGCAAGTCGAAAAAGGCCACTGCTCCATGTTCGAACTCCTTGCCGATGATGCCTTCCGTCTTGAGGCCAAGCCCATCCCGATAAAACCGGAGCGATCTCTCCAGGTCGTCAACGCCGATGGTGATGAGGGTGATTCGAGGCTTCATGCTCGGCCTCTCTTTGCATCGCTCTCTTTTCCTTCGTGTACCTTCGCGGCCTTCGCGTTCATGCTTTTGACTTTATCCTCAGTGTCTCCGCTTCCGAACTTATCGGCGTCCCGGTGAAGCCGGCACCAGTCCGTATCTGGACATCACGCCAAGAAGCTTCTCCCGGTCGGGTGGCCCGCCCGCATTGACGATCGCACCGACATCCCGAAAATACTGCGCGCCGATGTCCGGGGTCAAAACGATCAGCGCGCGCGCCGCCTCGCCGTGCGGATTGCTGAACTGATGGACAGACCCGCGCGGCGTGGACATCCAGTCCCCCGGACGCAAGTCGCGCTCTACGCCATCCACCGAGTAGCGGAGCGTCCCTTCCAGCACATAGACGCACTCTTCGTTGCGGGTGTGGCTATGGGGCGGCGGTACATTGGAATTCGGCGGCACGCTCAATTCGAAAACGCCCATGCCGCCGGTGGCTGTGCCATCGATCAGATAGCGGATGCTCATTCGACCGACCATGATGGGTTCCTGCGAATCTGAAACAGCGACAGCCATTCCGACCTCCTTTTTCAAATTTCCTGATCATCATGACGATAGGCGCGGCGCCGGTCAAACCGGCGCCGCGTTTATCCATCCCTGACGCACAAATCCACAATCCCTTGTTTTATTATATTTTTATTTGTTTTCCTCTGTGTCCTCTGTGTCCTCTGTGTCTCCGCTTTTAGATCTTTAGTATTTCCTTCGCGATCCTTCGCGTCCGTTGCGTTCATGCTTTTGACCTTATGCGATAATCCACCCCCTGTTGTCGACAAATCCTCACACCCACTCCCCCGCACCCGCGCCGCACTCCGCGCGCCAGATCCTGCCGTTCCGCCAATCGCTGCTGGCGGTCCTCGGCATCTGCTTCGTCGTCATGATGGTGGCCATCGACCAGACCGTCGTGAGCACCGCCTTGCCGACGATCGTGGCGGAGCTCAAGGGCTTCGATCTCTACGCCTGGGTCGCGACGTCTTACCTGCTGATGTCGATCATCACCGTGCCGGTGTTCGGGCGGCTCGGCGATCATTACGGGCGCAGGCCTTTCGTGATCGGCGCGATCGTGCTCTTCACGCTGGCCTCCGCGCTCTGCGGCATCGCCGACAGCATGCTGTTTCTCGTACTGGCGCGCGCGCTGCAGGGCATAGGCGGCGGCATGCTCGTGGGCACCGTTTTTGCCTGCATTCCGGACTTGTTTCCCGATGCGCACACCCGCCTGCGCTGGCAGGTCATGTTGAGTTCCGCTTTCGGGATTGCAAATGCAATCGGACCGTCGATGGGCGGGTTCCTGACCCACGCCTACGGCTGGCGCTCGGTGTTCTACGTCAATCTGCCGATCGGCCTTGTCAGTCTCTGGTTCGTGATGCGCTACCTGCCGCGCATCCGCCATGGCGAGCAGCGGCCCATGCGTGTGGACTGGCCGGGTGCGTTGCTGATCGCACTGGCGCTCGGCAGCCTGCAGCTGCTGCTGGAACTGGCGCCCGCCGATGGCCTGACGGCCGGCATCGTTGCGCTGGCTGTGCTTTGCGCCGCAGCCTTTGTGCTGCTGGTGTGGTGGGAGCGGCGCTGCGAGCAGCCGATATTGCCGCTCGACATGTTTCGCGATCCCAAACTGTCGGGGCTCTTCGTGCTCGCGGCCCTGACGGGATTCAGCATGTTTGCGATGCTCTTTTATGCGCCGCTGATGCTGCAGGGCGGTTTCGGCATGTCGCCGAAGGACGCCGGGCTGCTGATCACGCCGCTCGTCGTGTTCATCACGGTGGGCAGCATCATCAACGGCCGCATCATCACGCGCGTCCCGGCGCCCAATGTCATGCTCTACGCCGGTTTCGTGTTCATCAGCCTGTCGTTCGCCGGCGTCGCGCTGTCCCACATCACCACGCCGCACTGGCTGATCGCCACGTTCATGATGCTGGGCGGCCTGGGCCTCGGTTTCGTCATGCCCAACCTGACCGTGTTCGCGCAGGAAACGGCCAGCCGCACCCGCCTCGGCATCGTCACCGCGCTGCTGCAGTCGCTGCGCATGATCGGCGGCCTGCTGGGCACGGCGCTCGTGGGCACGCTGGTCAACCGCCTGTACGTGAGCGGCGTGGAACAGGCACTGGCCAAGGCGGACGCCACGCGCTGGCAATCGCTGCTGAGCTCGCCGCAGATCCTGGTCAATAAGGAGGCGCAGTCGGCGTTTCTCGCGCAGGCCGGGCAGACCGGTCACCTGCTGGTCGAAGCGGCGCGCGTGGCGCTGGTTTCGGCGATCCACGTCGGCCAGTTCATCGGGATCGCGGTCGTGCTGTTCGCGCTGTGGCGCGTGCGGGCGGTTCCCCGGATCCGCTTCAAACACCGTGGCGCGCCGGTGAAACCGGACGCGCAGTGAACCGTACGGCGTTCACCAGCTCAATCCCTCACGCACATAACCGCAATCCACTTTCGTTATTATTATTTTCCTTTGTGTCCTCTGTGTCCTCTGTGTCCTCCGTGTCCTCCGTGTCCCCGCTTTTAAATATTTAGTTTTCTCTTCGCGTTACTTTGCGAACCTTCGCGTCCTTCGCGTTCATGCTTTTGACTTTAAAAGCATGGGTAACTTATTAGTCTTGTTAAATAACAATTCTGCCGCAATGACGTTCGGCACCCAGCACAGCCACGCGATGAACGGATAAGCGGCTTCGAACCCGATTCCCGTGACCACGGAGGCAGGCATGTAGAGCCTGAGTGTGACTGCCGCAAAGCTGAGCGCGAAGTTGCGAACCATCCAGGCCCGATGCACCGCGACGTGTCCAGCGCGAATGGCAAGATACGCCCGCAAGCCCGTATATAGCCATGCAAGCGCCAAACCCGCAAAGCCAAGGCGCGCGATGGCACCCCCGAACGTGTGGAATGCCATGTACAGGCCTGCCAGACCGCCGATCAGGACGCCCGCGCCGAGATAAAAACGGCCGAGCCAGCGATGCAATGAAGCGCGGCTGTGGCGCAGGCGGCTGGAGAACTGGAGCGGGCCGAGCATCAGCGCTATGGCCGACGCGAAGACATGCGCGTAAATCCCGAAGCGGTGCGCCTCGAAGACGGCGCGCATCTCGGGGTGGACGACCGCGCCAAGCGGCATCAGCGCGTAGACGACGACAGCGTAAGCCGCGACGCCAAACGACAGGATACAGAGCGCAACGTAGCCAATCGGATGCATAGGTGTAGTAATTTCCGGATTTAGGTGACCGATCGCGCCGCCTTTATTCGCCTATGATTTTGACCAGCACCCGCTTCTTCCGCCTGCCGTCGAACTCGCCATAGAAGATCTGTTCCCAGGTGCCGAAATCCAGTTTCCCCGCCGTGATCGCCACGACCACCTCCCGCCCCATCACCTGCCGCTTGATGTGGGCGTCGGCGTTATCTTCCCCGGTATCGTTGTGGCGGTACTGGGCGACCGGTTCGTGCGGCGCCAGCTTCTCCAGCCACTGCTCGTAATCGTGGTGCAGTCCCGGCTCGTCGTCGTTGATGAAGACCGACGCCGTGATGTGCATCGGGTTGACGAGCACGAGTCCCTCCTTGACGCCGCTCTCGCGCAGGCACTCCTCGACCTGGGAGGTGATGTTGATGAACCCGCGCCGGGACGGAATGTTGAACCAGAGTTCTTTGCGGTAGCTTTTCATATGCTGGTTGCCAACCTCACGAAACAATTCGTAATGTGTTGTTTTTATTATATCTTTCTTTGTTTTTCCTTCGTGTCCTCTGTGTCCTCTGTGTCTCCGCTTTTAACTTTGCCCTTCAAGTTCAGAGCGTGTCGTCCTCTTCGACTTTCAGCGTGTACTTGTTCCCGAACAGGGGCGCGATAAATTTGAAAGCCAGGAACGCCGCCGACAGCACCAGCAGCGTGAGCGACACCGGCTGGGTCAACACCAGCGACAGATCGCCCTTGAACATCATCAGCGTCTGCCGAAGGCTGTTTTCCGTCGTCGGACCCAACACGACGCCGATGATGAAAGGCGCGATCGGATATTTCCACTGGCGCAGGAAATAGCCGACGACGCCCGCGATGATCATCACCCAGACGTCGAACAGCGAATTCCTGACGCTGTAGACGCCGACCAGGCAGGTCAGGCTGATCATCGGCATCAGGATCTGCGGCCGGATCACGGCGATCCTCGCGAATGCCCCGACGAGCGGCAGGTTGAGGATCAGCAGCATGAAATTGCCGACATACATCGCCGCGATGAACGTCCAGAAGACATCGGGATTGGTCGCGAACAGCATCGGGCCCGGTTCGACGTTGTGCATCCGGAGCCCCGCCAGCATGATCGCGCTCGGCGCTGCAAACGGGATCCCCAGGGTCAAGAGCGGGATCATCGACCCCATCACCGCGCTGTTGTTGGCGGACTCCGGCCCGACGACGCCCTCCACCGCGCCATGCCCGAACTTCTCCGGGTTTTTGGAGATTCTTTTTTCGAGCGCATACGAGACAAACGTGGAGATCACCGTGCAGGGTCCCGGCACCAGCCCCACGAAGAAACCCAGCACCGAACCGCGCAGCGTCGGATAAACGGCGCGCCTGATTTCCTCCCTGTCGGGATAGAGGTCCTTCAGGCGGATCTTGTTGACCTCCGGCTTCACGTACTTCTCGATCGCGATGTTCAGGATTTCGGAGACGCCGAACAGGCCCATGGCGATCGGCAGGAAATCGATGCCGAGCATCAGCGTTTCCGAGCCGAAGGTGAAACGCGGATAGCTGTCCATCGGATTGATGCCGACGGTGCTGAGAAAAAGCCCGAAGGCGATCATCAGCCCGCCCTTGAGCGGCGCCTCGGCCGAGAGATTGGACAGCAGGATGAAGGCGAAGAGCATGAAGCAGAGAAATTCGGGCGGGCCGAAGGCGAGCGCTGCGTTGCCGAGCAGCGGCGCGAAAAACTGCAGCCCGAGGATCCCGATGGTGCCGGCAATGAAGGAACCCACCGCGACCAGCGCGAGGGCCGCCCCCGCCCTGCCTTTCTTGCACATCTGGTAACCGTCGATGCAGGTGACGACGCTCGCGGCCTCGCCCGGTATGTTGACGAGGATCGAGGTGGTCGAGCCGCCATACATCGCGCCGTACCAGACGCCCGTCATCATGATCAGGCCGGTGGTCGCGCCATAGGACATGGTGAACGGCAGCATCACCGCCATCGTCGCCGTCGGCCCGAGGCCAGGCAGCACGCCGACGATGGTACCGACCAGCGCACCCACGAAACACGCGATCAGGTTCGGCACCGTGAAGCACTGGACGAACCCGTTATACAGAAGCCCCAATCCTTCCATGGCCGTTCCTACCCCAGAATCCCGCGCGGCAGGTCGATATACATCCAGTAATCGAACAGCAGGTAAAGAAACAGCGCGGTGCCGCCGGAAACCGCCAGGGGCTTCACCCAGCCCTCGAGTCGCATGATCTTGCAAAAGGCGTAGGTGGCGAGCAGCGTGACGACGACATACCCGAGGAACGGCATCGCGACGATCCATAGGCAGAAGGTCGCCGTCATGAGGATCAGCGTTGTG
Organism: uncultured beta proteobacterium; assembly: GCA_963734595.1. Classification (GTDB taxonomy): domain Bacteria; phylum Pseudomonadota; class Gammaproteobacteria; order Burkholderiales; family SG8-41; genus CAKKQX01. The sequence goes on along the minus strand of CAVTHV010000035.1, from coordinate 3,902 downwards.
GCGCCCCGCCGGTCAAGAACCGCTTTGCCCGGCTTCGTCCTGAATTCCGCCAGCAGGATGAAACAGGAGAAGACGGCGATCGCCACGCCGATGAGACCCGGATAAAAACCCGGCCCGGGGCGGGCGAGAGCTTCCGACGCCGTATCCCCAGGACACGGCGCTGATGACGACACCCAGGACGAGAAGGAGAAATTCGAAGAATAGTTCGAGTCTGAATCTGCCTGCCCTATGCATGCGCATGCACCTTGCGGATGAGCGCGCCGGGATCCAACCCGACGCGCTGTGCGTGCCCGCTCAAAATCCCGGCATCGCCCGAAGCAAAGTTGAATTCACGGGAATTACTTGCTCTCTTTCAATATCCCGGCTTTCTTCATGATCTCCCGCACGGCATCCCGGCGCTTGTCGAAATCGGCGACGATCTTGTCGGGAGGAACGTATGCCCAGCGGGTGTTTCGTTCGTTGGCGAATTTGATGTACTCGGGGTCCTTCACCGCCTTCTCGATCGCGCTCGCCAGCACCGCCACGATCTCTTTCGGCATTTTGGGCGGTCCCATCAGGAAATTGGTCGACTCCCAGCTGACGTCGTACCCGAGTTCCTTCACGGTGGGAATCTTGTCGTACGGCGCGGGCGCCCGCCCTTCGCCGAGCGTCGCCAGGAATCTGACCTGCCCGCTGTCGACCATGCTCTTGGCCGAGCCCAGCGCCGCAACCCCGAGTTCGGCATGTCCGCCCGCCACCTGGGCCACCGTCATGGCGCCGGCTCCCGGCTGGGGAATCGAATTGATGTTGAGGCCGGTGCCGCCGATGAAGGACATGGCGGCGACCCACCAGCTCTGCCCGACCCCCGCCGTCGACATCGTGACCTTGCCGGGGTTGGCCTTCGCATAGGCGATGGCCTCCTGGATGGTCTTGAACTGGATCTTGCTCTTGGTGGAGCCGATCACGATCGGGAAAAAGGTCGCGTAGGCGCCGAGCTGGGTAAAGTCATGGTAGTCGAGCGGCGACACCCCCTGCAGCTTGTTGGTGATGATCGTCGCCGAACCCCAGCCGATCGTATAGCCGTCGGGCTTGGCGGCGTAAATTTCGCGATAGCCGATCGAGCTGCCGCCCCCGGGTTTGTTCACGATGATGATGGGCTGGCCCAGCATCTTGGAAACCCTTTCCATGATGGGACGGACGAGCACGTCGCCGTCGGCGCCGGCCTCGACCGCCACGATGCAGACGATCGGTTTCACCGGGTACTTGTCCGCAGCCTGCGCTGCCCCCAAACTGAAAAAACCTAAACACGCCAGAAAGCCCGAGGTGGCAATCGATAATTTGTTCATGGTCCTCTCCTTTTTTTGACAGAATTTAAGAGCGCCTAACATAATGAAACGCGTGATGCGCTGGCATTGTCGGCCGGCTTGACCATATTCGCGATATGCTCTGCACCGTCCTTCGCGTCAGCGCCAATTTTGGCAGCAACGCACATGTGTTTCATTATGTTAGGCGCTCTAGTTGTGACCTCTTTTGAAAAACAGACATTTTTCAGAGGTTCTTGGTTCTGGAAATAGTCTCACCTCCTTACCGCACTGTCCAGTCCAGGCGCCCTGATTCAGGACACAGGAACGTCAAATCATTATCATTCCGACTTCGATAATGCCAACGTCGACCAGAATAAAACAACGAGCACCGCGATCGGTATGGCCACGTATGCCGCGAGCGGAAGCAGACTCAGCAGAAACTGCAGCGCCGCATTGCCGTCCCACGCATATTGGCCGGGAGGAACGGCGTAGTAGCCCGCCAGTTCCGCCGTGCCCCAGACTACGATGAGTGCCGCGACCGGAAGCAGCAGCGTGAGCGGGTAAAGCGCTGCCGCCCTGCCGCGGGACATGGCGCCACGGCGCACGCGAACCAACAGCAGCGCAAACCATGCAATCGCCAGCACCACGGCGATAATTGGCGCACCGTAGAACACGCCGATCTTGATCGCGAGCCACATGGCCGGTACCTAAACAGAATGGCTAAACATCCCGGTTCTGGCACTCAGAAAGAGGCGCGTAGCGCCGATTTCGCGTCGCTCACGAGCCGGCGGTTATGCGCCATTACAGCTCATATTTCGTGATGTCGAGCGCCCCGTGAAAGACGCCGAGGATGTCGATGTTTCCATCGTCTTTTACGAGGTAGGCGATTCGGTAATGCCCGTATAGCAGGACTCGGACGTCCCGGGAGGAGGCAACGTAACGGTGTCCGATCTCGGGAAATTTGGCGAGGACTTGCGCCTTCTCGTAGATTTCCTGGACGGTGCGGATGGCCGCTTGCGGATTGTCGGCTGCGATGTACTCGAAGATGTCTTCGAGCCAGCGCTGTGCTTCATCGGTCCACGCTATTGCTGCCATGCGCGGATGCGGTGCGCCATCTGCTCATTTGAGATGGTACGCTTCGCGTCCGAATCGGCGAGACCGCGTTCGACCATGACGTGAAAGGCAAGTTCGCGCACGATTTCCTCACGCGAACTGTCTTCGGGCTGCCCTTGGATCAGGCGGGTAAGCTCTTCCTTGACTGTGGACATAGTTTAAGCCTCCAAGTTATTGCTATCTTGCCACAATCACTTGCCACCGACGAATACCGCATAACGTCCCGGTTAACCCGCGCGCCGCTCGCGGCGCGTCGGCGTTGAACCGGTTGTTAGGCCGCAAAACGCGAAATGCTTCGGCCAAAGTTTCACGCAAACCCCCAGCATGACCAAGCTAACGAATAGAAAGACAGGTAGAAACTTCCCTAACTCGGCCGGAGGAATCAAGAGCGCCAATGCGAAGACTTGCATCACGACGTACGCGGGCCCAAAGAGGTACACACCAAACACCAATGCGACCATGCCCAGAAAGAGCAGCGCAGCGATGGATTCACGTGCGACACCCGACCGTTCCGGAATTAGAGGACGAAGCCGGCGGCGAACAACGTCAGCAACCCGGAACAAGAAGAACACCTGCGCCAGAATAAGAAGGAACAACGCTGTCAGTGCGAGCGCGATCATTTGCGGCCTAACGTTCAAGGTCAGGGGCGCGGCGCGGCTCTATCGCGCAGCGTCCCCTGCACCGCAGGGTTGGGCGTCTTGCGATAAGCGGGCATGAATTGGTCATGGATGCACCTTCTCGTGTCGTTCCAGCATTAGCACAAACTGTGAAATTTTCTTGGCGCGCGTTTCAGCCTTCTTGGCGGTTTGAATCCTGAACAGAACAGCGTACCGGTTCCGACTGTCGAGTGTTTCGAAGAAGTCTTTTGCTCGCGCATTGTTGTCCAGCGCGGACTGAAAATCACTTGGTACAGTTGACTTGCTGGCCGAGTCATACGCAGCGTCCCAGCGCCCGTCGATTTTCGCACGCTCAATCTCTTTGAGTCCGGCTGGCTTCATGCTTCCTGCTTTGAATAGAGCAAGCGCCTTGTCCTTATTGATCTTCGACCACACACTTTTTTCAGAGCGCCGAGTAAATTTCTGGAGCCAGAATTGCTCGCTGTGGGTTTGCTTTTGCCCATCTATCCATCCAAAGCAAAGCGCAATTTCGATGGCTTCCTCGTATGAAACTGACGGTGTATCGGTTCCCTTTTTTGCGAGCTGCAACCACACGCCGGGTGATTTGGCGTGATTTTCATTTAGCCAAGTAGACCAGTCCTGTTGCAGCTCAAAGTGATGTATCGGTAACTCAGTAGTGGACTTGGATTGAGACTTCATTCTCGATTCACTCTGAAATAGATAGACGCCCAACGTGGAGCTAAGGGGCGGCGCGCTTCTGCGCGGCGTCCCGCTTGAGCGCAGGGTTAGATTGCGAAAATTTCAGAACGACCTTTTTAGTTACCTCTTCGTTTGAGCAATTGTTGAAACCTACTGTAACTTCAGTTTCAGTTATAGCCAAAATTGATGA
>CAVTHV010000034.1:0-9384 GCA_963734595.1 uncultured beta proteobacterium | reverse complement strand
AGTGCCGCCGTGGCGGTGGCGGAGGGATGAGGGATGAGGGATGAGGGTTCAGTGCCGACTGCTTCAGGCGTCGTCTTGTGTGGACTCTGAACACTCAACTCTGAACTCTGAACTGCGCGCATGTCGATGCGCGCGTAAGTTTTGATTGCGCCGAAGAACTGATCCGCGGCGAGGAACAGCTCGCCGGGCGGCAGCACGGGGTTGGCGAGGTCGCCGCGCAGCATCGCGTGGCGCGCATGGGTGTCCTGCCAGAACTGCCCGATCGCCGCTTCCACTTCGCCCTGCAGGCAGACCAGCGTTTTTTCCGGCAGGTAATCGGTGATCAGCGCGGTCTCGTCGAAAAACAGCGGCAGGTAGTATTCGACGCCCGCGGTGGGGATGCCCTTGGAGACGTCCTTGTAGATGCGGCTGCGCGACGGGTCGCCCTCGAACTGCTCGCGGAACCTCGCGCGGAACCGCTTCTGGCCCGCCTCGTCCATCGGGAATTCGCGCGCCGGCAGGAGCCGCACTTCGGGCACTTTGTAGATCGAGCGCTGGGTGTCGACGTCGAAGCTGCGGATCGATTCGATCTCCTCGTCGAGCAGATCGAGGCGGTAGGGCAGCGCGCTGCCCATCGGGAAGAGATCGATGAGGCCGCCGCGGAAGCTGTATTCGCCGGGCGCGAGCACCTGCGTGACGTGGGTGTAGCCGGCGAGCGTGAGCTGCCGGCGCAGTTCGGCGGGCGCGAGCTTGCCGCCCTGCTTGAAGAAGAACGTGTTGCCGGCGAGGTATTCGACCGGCGGCAGGCGGTAGAGCGCGGTGGTGACGGGCACGATCGCGACGTCGAACTCGCTGCGCATCATCTGGTAGAGCGTCGCCAGCCGCTCGGAGATCAGGTCGTGGTGCGGCGAGAAGTGGTCGTAGGGCAGGGTTTCCCAGTCGGGAAAGAGATGCACTTTCAACTGCGGCGCGAAAAACGGGATTTCCTCGAGCAGGCGCTGCGCGTGCCACGCCGATTCGGTCACCACCAGCAACGGGCGCGCGCGGGCCGCGAGCTGCGCCAGCGCCAGCGCGTCGCTCGAACCGTGGAACGGGCCGGCGCGCTCGCGCTGGCCGGGCAGGGGGATCGGAAACTGCAGCATGATGAACTGCGGAAAAGGCCGTTATTATACCGGCGTCCGCCGCCCGGCCGCGCGCAAACGGCGTAAAATAAAGGCGCTTGCCGACGAACCCGCGGAGCGCACATGGATCTCTTCCCGTTTCTGAAGCTGATGGTGGAAAAAAGCGCGTCCGACCTGTTTTTCAGCGTCGGCGCCCAGCCCAACATCAAGCTCGAGGGCGTCACGCATCCGATCCACGCGAAGGTGCTCGGCAAGGACGACGTGAGGGAACTGGCCTACGGCGTGATGAGCCAGAAGCAGATCGGGCAGTTCGAGGCGACGCTCGAGATGAATCTCGCGATTTCCGCGGAAGGCATCGGCCGCTTCCGGATCAACGTCTACCAGCAGCGCGGCGCGGTGGCGATGGTGGTGCGCTACATCAAGGACAAGGTGCCCTCGTTCGCCGACCTGGGCCTGCCGCCGGTGCTGGAAAAACTGGTCATGTTGAAGCGCGGGCTGGTGCTGATGGTCGGCGCCACGGGTTCGGGCAAGAGCACCACGCTCGCCTCGATGATCGATTACCGCAACGAACGCATGACCGGGCATATCCTCTGCATCGAGGACCCGATCGAGTTCATGCACCAGCACAAGAAATCGGTCGTCGACCAGCGCGAGGTCGGCATCGACACCCAGTCATTTGCCGCGGCGCTCAAGAATGCGATGCGGGAAGCGCCGGACGTCATCGCCATCGGCGAAATCCGCGACCGCGAGACCATGCAGCACGCGCTGGCCTACGCCGAGACCGGGCATCTGTGCCTGTCGACGCTGCATGCCAACAACTCGAACCAGGCGATCGAACGCATCATCAACTTCTTCCCGGAAGATGCGAAAAAGCAGCTGCTGATGGACATGAGCCTCAATCTGCACGGCGTGATTTCCCAGCGCCTGGTCCCGGGCACCGCGCAGAAGCTCGTGCCCGCGGTCGAGATCCTGCTGAGTTCGGCGTACGTGTCGGAACTGATCCAGCAGGGCCGCACCGACGACATCAAGGCCGTGATGGCGCGCAGCAACGAAATCGGCATGATGACCTTCGACCAGTCGCTCTACGATCTTTACGTGGCGGGCCGGATCAGCGCCGAGGAGGCGCTGCGCAATGCCGATTCGCGCACCGATCTGCAGCTGCGCATCAAGCTGTCGCAGGGCGTGTCGCCCGATACCGCGGGGATGAGCATCGTTCCCGGGGCGAACCTGCACTCCAGAAAATAATCGTTTTAAAACAACGGATTGCGATTCATGTTGTCGCGGGTTCGAGTCCCGCAAGCCAGCATCGGGGGCGCGTAATCGTCCGGCCTTGGTGATGACCGCTAGCGGCCACAACCGGACGCCCATCGTTACGTCTAAATTTCTTCCCAACCGGTCATGAATATCGGACCGTCAATTTTTGACGGTGCTCGACACACCCTTCCCGCTGCGCCACAGCCCCGGTGACACGCCAAACTCTTTTTTGAATGCCCGGCTGAACGAAGCTTCTGATTCATATCCAACCGCCTCGGTAACTCGATTCAGGCTGATGCGCTCGCTTCGCAAAAGTCGCGCCGCCATAGCGAGCCGCCATCGTTTGAGATATTGAATCGGCGGCACGCCGACAAGTTCATTGAAGCGTTGGGCGAGAACGCTGCGTGAAACATGCACCCCGTCCGCCAGACTTTCAACGGACCAGTCTTTGGCCGGATGGCTGTGCATCAGGTCGAGACATTTGCCAACCTGCGGATCACGCAGGCCGGCAAGCCAGCCCAGGTGCCTGGGTGGCAGGGAATCGATATAACCGCGAAGCGTCTCGACAAACAGGGATTCGGCCACCTTTGTCGCGACAGCATCGGACCCGGGTTGACCCGCTGCGGCTTCTCCCACGGCATATCGCAACGACTGCTCGATCCACGGACCGGAGGGCCGCTTCCCGATCGACGATCGAAAGAGCCTTGGCAAAGTTGCCACCAACGGGTTCGGTACGTCCTGTTCATACGCAAACCACCCGCACATCAAGACCGTGCGGTCCCCTTCGCCGCCATATCGAATGGGACTGAGGTGCGGTCCTTTGATCTTCACCATATGGTCGATGTTTACCGGCGCATGATTCAAGCCGCTCCCGATGAGGTGAGAATCGCCGTGAGGTATCGCCGCCACATCTCCCGCATGCAAGGCAACAGCGTCACTGCCAGGCAACTGCACCCAGCATCTGCCCTCAAGCACCGTGTGACAGATCACGAGGTTCTGCGCGCCCGGCCTGAGCACCCGCGCCAGATCGGAACCCTTCGCGACATCCACGCACCATGGCTCGTGGCATTCCGTATTGAGGAATATCGCGCCTTCAAGGCGAATCGCATGCAGCACATCGGAAAGCGCGTCCACCGAGAGTCCTTTCCACGCGAAGACGGAGTTTCGGTCATGAAACTCAGACGCATGGATGGGATTTTACGCCGCGTGCCGAGCATCATTCAACCCGTAGCGAATTATCAACCATCATCAAAAGGAGCAACGATATGAATGAAGCACGCCAGGCTGTTCAAGCAACGCGCCCATCGCGCTACGCCAAAGCCATCGAGGTGTCGAAACGCATCCGCTGGGACATCGACAAGGACGTTATCCGGGGCCGTACTTTTGATTTCTCGAAGAAATTCCTGCCCGACGGCCTGTCGCGGGTGAACCAACTGGAGTTCTTGTCGGACGCCGAAAAGCGCCTGTTGAGCCAGATCCAGGGGCGCTCGTATGCGAACATATTCGGTCTCGTCGAGAGGTTCATCGCCGCGAAAGTGCTTGGGGTCAGCCAGGACTATTTGCTCGGTGATCAGGTCGCGCTCGAGGCGCTCGTTCGCTTCGGCGACGAGGAGCTCAAGCATCAGGAACTGTTCCGGCGCATCGAGCGAATGATGGCCGGGGGCATGCAAGCCGGCTACATGTTCGCGCACGAGCCGAACGCGGTTGCATCCGCCGTCCTCGGCAAGTCAACCTGGGCGGTGCTCGCGCTCATCTGCCACATCGAGCTCTTCGTCCAGAGGCACTACCGCGAGAGCATCGGGACGGATGAGAACATTTCGGAGCTTTGGAAGGATGTCTTCCTCTTTCACTGGAAGGAGGAGTCGCAGCACGCGATCCTCGACGAGCTTGAATGGGTCCGCGAGGACGCGAAGCTCGCGCCGGGCGCACGCGACCATGCGGTGACGGACCTGATCGAATTGGTCGGCGCGGTCGATGGAATCCTGCAGGTGCAAGCGGACGCAGATGCCGCGTACTTCGCCAGGACTTGCGGCAGGACGCTCTCTGCAACGGAAGCGGCGCAGTTGAAGGACGGCGTGCTCAAGGCCTACCGTTGGCAGTACATCGTCTCCGGCGTTCAGGAGCCGCACTTCGCCAAGACGCTGGGCAGCTTGATCGACGCCGCTCAAAGCGAGCGCATCAGCACGGCTCTCGCGCCGATTTTTCAGCACGTCAACATGCACTAACGCGTCGGATCGGCGTCGATCGCCCGGTCTTCGCGCTGCTGTAAAAGGCATCCAGTCCTGATGCCGGGCGCCACAGCGGCTGGGAGATTGGCGATCATCGCGCGCTACCGCCATTCCGGATTGGCCGCCGTCCGACTGAAAGAAATGCGTCATATGCGAATTGAGAGGTTCAACAATGACAGTGCCGGTGTGGATGTTGCTCGGATTCGCAATGTGGACCTTGTTCTTGCTGCTTTTCACGGTTGGAATATATCGCTGGAGTCGCATCTTCAGCGGACGGGTACCAATCCGGAATTTCCCGGCTGACGCCGCTGGGGGCGAGGAATGGTATCGGCGCGCGACGCGGGCTCACGCGAACTGCATCGAAAATCTCCCGGTTTTCGGCGCGATTGTCTTTGTGCTCCACGTTGCTAACGTGGCGGGCACTTTGGTAGACGCGCTGGCAGCGACGGTTCTGATCGCCCGGATTCTCCAATCGCTGGTGCACGTATGTCTCGTCCATACAAATACCGTGGCATCCGTACGATTCGGGTTTTATTTCGTGCAGTTCGTATGCTTCATGTGGTTGGTCGGAATCATCGTAGTTACGCACATAGGAATCGCATAACAACCGGTTGCAGCGGGATGAAATTTACAGGGTACCAAGGAAAATGTGGCAGCGCGCGGCCGCTGAACCGGAATGTCGAGCGTCCGCTTTCGAGAAATCATTGATTTAACTACTTGCCATACCGCTTTGGGCCGTTACAAATCAGGCGCGGTGGATCGCGATCGGGATGCGGCGTGGCCCGAACGCGTGCTCGAACTTCCCGAACTTTCCGGCGAGCGGCGCATTGCAGTCCGGGCAGCGGCCGTCGGGCGTGACGCGGTAGTCGTCGATGCGGTACCAGTCGCGCAGGATCAGCGGCGCGCGGCATTTGGGGCACCAGGTGCTGCCGCCTTTTTCGTCGTGCACGTTGCCGGTGTAGACGTAGTTGAGGCCCGCGCCGAGCGCGATGTTGCGCGCGCGGGTGAGCGTGGCCGGCGGCGTGGCGGGCGTGTCGTCCATCTTGTAGTCCGGATGGAACGCGGTGAAATGCAGCGGCACGTCGGGGCCGAGTTCCTTCCTGATCCATTGGCACATGGCGGTGATTTCCGCCTCCGAATCGTTCTTGCCCGGAATCAGCAGCGTGGTGATCTCGAACCACACGTCGGTCTCGTGCTTGAGGTACACCAGCGTGTCGAGCACCGGCTGCAGATGCGCGCCGCACAGCTTGACGTAGAAGTCGTCGGTGAACGCCTTGAGGTCGACGTTGGCGGCGTCCATCTTCGCGAAGAACTCGCGCCGCGGCGCGTCGTGGATGTAGCCGGCGGTGACGGCGACGGTCTTGATGCCGCGCGCGTGGCAGGCATCGGCCACGTCCATCGCGTATTCGGCGAAGATCACCGGGTCGTTGTAGGTGAAGGCGACGCTCTGCGCGCCGTTCGCCGCCGCGGCCTCGGCGATCGCCGCGGGCGAGGCCTCGTCCATCAGGCTGTCCATGTCGCGCGACTTGCTGATGTCCCAGTTCTGGCAGAACTTGCAGGCGAGGTTGCAGCCGGCGGTGCCGAAGGAGAGGATGCTCGAGCCGGGATAGAAGTGGTTGAGCGGCTTCTTCTCGATCGGATCGATGCAGAAGCCGGACGAGCGGCCGTAGGTGGTGAGCACCATCGCGTCGCCGACGCGCTGGCGCACGAAACACGCGCCGCGCTGGCCTTCGTGCAGGCGGCAGTCGCGCGGGCACAGGTCGCATTGCATGCGGCCGTCGTCGAGCATGTGCCACCAGCGGGCGGGATAGTTTTGCGTGTTCATGTCAGATCGTAAAAAACATATTTACCGCCAAGAGGCCGAACGTAAGACTAAAAAATGGAATTGAACCGCCAAGACGCCAAGACGCCAAGAAGATCAAAAACAAATAAAATCAAAGGAACAATTCATATAGAACTGCAACAGAGCAATGGGTATCTAGATCTCAGTTTCATATTTTATTTTTCGTTCTGGTTTTCCTTGGCGTCTTGGCGTCTTGGCGGTTCATTGATGTTTGCTGGCTCTTGGCGGTTAAATTATTTTAGCGAAGCTCAGACTCGCGCCACTTCGACACCGTGTAGCGCATCAGTTTCACTTCGCGGTCCCAGAAATCGGGCGGCAGGCCGGCCTTGTACTTGAGATGCTGGATAAATTCCGTCGGTTCCCGCAGATCGTCCCACACCTGCGGCAGGAAGGTGCTGCTGTGGTAGCCGTATTCGAACACCACGCCGTCCTGTCCCACGCGCAGCTGGGCGAGCGCGTCCTGCTCGTCGGCTAAAAGTCATCGGTTCCAGCGGCGAAAGCAGCGAAATTTCCACTTCGACCGACTCGAACTCGGTCACCGACAGCGGCTTGAAGCGCGGGTCGCGGAAGGCGGCCGCCACGGCATTGGCGCGCACGTCTTCGGCGAGCGCGCGGTGCGCGCGCAGCGTGCCGATGCAGCCGCGCAGTTTTTCGTCCTGCTTGAGCGTGATGAAGCACGCGCCCTGTTCGCGCAGCCACGGCGCATCGCTTGCGGCGGGATGCGCCTTGCCGAGTTCGCGGGCGATCGCGGCGCGCGCGAGCGGCAGCAGCACGCTGCCGGCGTTCTGCGGCGGCAGCAACTGCGGTTTGCGCTCAGTGTGCATGACTGCCATCCTCGTAAAAAGCGAATGCGCCATAGCCGACGACCTGGGCCTTGTCGCCGGCGGTGTCGCCGGAATTGCGCAGATCGACGAGTTGCGGCCTGAGGCCGTGCTCGCGCGCGGCAAGCGCGAGGCCGGTGACCGGTGTCGCGCCGCATGCCTGCTCATGGCTGATATCGGCGGAGAGCGCGAGGATCGCCTCGGCGGTCTCCTGATCTGTTTTTTGCGCGTCGCGGTAGGCGAGATAGTGCGAAAGATCGGAACTCACGACGATCAGCGTTTCCGGCCCGCCCCACAGCGCATCGAGCACCTGCGCGACCTCTTCTGCGCTGGCCCTGCCCACGGCGAGCGGCACCAGCGTGAACTTGTCGAGCACCGTCTGCAGGAACGGCAGGTGCACTTCGAGCGAGTGTTCCCAGGCATGGGCTGCTTCGCTGACCGCCACCTGCGGCATCTTGCGCAGCGCCGCGATCGCGGCGCGGTCGAGCTCGATCACGCCCAGCGGTGTCTCGAACGCTTCCGCCGCAGGCAGCGCCAGTCCGCGCACCGCGATGCGGTGGGTCGGCCCCAGCAGCACGACGCGCGTGATCAGCTTGCGGGCGGGTTCGAGCAGGGCGTAGACGCTCGCGGCAATCGGGCCGGAATAGATGTAGCCGGCATGCGGCGCGATGATGGCTTTGGGAACGGGTTGGGTCGAGGGCGCGCGCTGCGCGCCGGCCATGAGTTGCGCGACCTCGCGCGCAAGCTCTGCAGCTGCGCCGGGGTAGAAGGTGCCGGCGACGGCGGCCGGCCGGATCGGATTCATCGTGTTTTCCATGCGTTAAGTCATTAGATGGCGGCGGCCGCAGGCAGATTCAAGAGCCTCGGGTAATTATAGGCCCGATTCCCGGCTGATTCCCCCGGCCCCGGGTCGGGCGCGTCACCTGCCATATCGCGCGCGGTTTGACCTAGGTCAAGCAGTCCTGCCGGTGCGAGGTATATTTTTAACGGTAGATCAGTGTCCGTGCGCTCTGTTTCATGGTCAGGGAGCAGCCGATGGCAACGCCGCAAAGTTATGTCGCCTATGCGCCGTTTGGCGCCGGACTGATGTGCGCGGTCGTCTGTTTCGAGCATGGCACGGACGTCGTCGGCTGGTGGACGGGCGCGCGTGGTTACGAATATCACTCGGCCTTTTTCAAGCTCGAGAAGTTTTTCGACACCAAGCCCACCCGGTTTTACGCCACCGACGGGATGGACCTTTACGGCGGCTGGAAGTTTCTCTATTCCGCCCGCGAGCCGCTGCTCGACGCGCCGGTCCCGGTCGAAGACGAGGTGGCCCACGAACTCGACCGGGTGCAGGGCATGTTTGCCGCCGAATGGCTGTTTTTCGAGGACGATGCGGACACCGCGGACGAGCGCGTGACGTACGAGAAGCTGGAACTGCCGCTGCGCCACGTCAACCTGCGCAGCAAGCGGCTCCACAAACTCGACGAGGGCCAGCCGGTGTGGATTTATCACTCGCATGATTTCGATCTCGACGTGATCGACTTCCTGCAGGAGCACTGGCCCCTCGATTACCGCCGGGCGTGACTATTTCGCAAGTTCAACAAGGAGCACATCATGAGTGGCCCCGTCAATTTCAACGCTGGTTTCCGCTCGATGCACCGGGACAAGCTTCCGCGGAGCGCGTTCCAGGAGCGTGTTCAGGATACCTACAAGACCAAGGGCAAGCTGCCCGAACCGACGGTCTGCCCGCAATGCGGCGCCGTCTATCACAGGGGCCGCTGGCAATGGCTGCCCGAACCCGAGGGGGCGCACGAGCAGCGTTGCCCGGCGTGCCATCGCGTCCACGACCAGCGTCCGGCCGGATACGTCACGCTCGCGGGCGGGTTCCTCGCGCAGCATCGCGACGAAATCCTGCACCGTGTCCGCAATCACGGGGAGAAGGCGCGGGCCGAACACGCGCTGGAGCGCATTATCGCCATCGTCGATCACGACGGCGGCGTGATGGTGACGACCACCGACATCCATCTCGCGCGCGGCATCGGCGAAGCGCTGGAACATGCCTACCAGGGCAAGCTCGAATTCCATTACAACGATTCCGAAAACCTGTTGCGCGTGCACTGGGAGCGCGACGCGGTGAAATCCGGACCGCACGC
>CAVTHV010000033.1:0-10351 GCA_963734595.1 uncultured beta proteobacterium | reverse complement strand
CGCGGCCCGATGCCGCGAAGTCTGTGAATCGGTATCGTCAGCGCACCTTCAGGCCTTGCGGATCTCCAGTACTGCTGAAGTCATCGTGCCCAGAAATACGGGTGAGCCGGTCACTCTGCCTTGATGCCCGCAGACTTGACGACTTTCTCCCACTTGCCGGCTTCGGCCTTCAGGTACTTCGAGAACCCGGCGGGCGTATCGCCGATCGGCTCGAGTCCGGCGCGGAGCAGCCGCTCGGCAACAGCCGGTTCTCCAAGCACGGCAACCACTTCTTTGTGCAGCCGCTCGACAACGGCGCGCGGCGTGCCGCGCGGCGCGACCATGCCGTTCCAGTTGTTGGCTTCGTAGCCGGGGACGCCGGCTTCCGCAAGCGTCGGCAAACCGGGAAACAGCGGCGTGCGCTCCTTCCTGCCCACGCCCAGCGCGCGCAGACGGCCGGCGCGGATGTGCGGCTGCGCAGTGGTCAGGTTGGCCATCATGAAATCGAGCCGCCCGCCGATAAGATCGGCGACCGCCGGCGCACCGCCCTTGTACGGCACATGAACGGCTTGCACGCCGGCCATGCTGGTGAACAGCGCCGTCGCCAGATGGCTCGCCCCGCCGATTCCGCTCGATCCATAGGTGTAATGGTCCGGCTTCGCCTTGAGCAGCGCGATCAGTTCCCCGACGGACTTCGCCGGCAGCGACGGATGCACCACCAGCAGGTTGCTCGAGGCGGCGATGTTGGTCACCGCGGTGAAATCGCGCTCCAGCACGTACGGCACCTTTTTGTACAACGTAGGATTGACCGCCAGCGGCGGCGTCGCCATCAGCAGCGTGTAGCCATCGGGCGCCGCGCGGGCGACGATTTCAGTGCCGATCAGCGTGCCCGCGCCGCTGCGGTTGTCCACCACGACCTGCTGGCCGAGGCGCTCCGCAAGCCTTTGACCGACGAGGCGCGCCACGGTGTCGGTCGATCCGCCCGCCGAGTACGGCACCACCAGACGCAACGGTCTCACCGGATAGTCCGCGCCCTGTGCTACGGAAGCCGCCAGCACTGCGATCAATGCAACCAGCAATCGGTATGTCATGCCCCGCACCTTTCCGCAAAAAAAATACAATGCATCGCAAACGCCGGCCGATTCGCGAATCAGCCGCTCTGTTTGTGTGCGGCGCCCGTCAGGTCCGACAGACGCGCCCTCTGGTTGCCGCGCTCATCGAAGTTCGCCGGGTCGAGCCAGCGTTCGAATGCGGCTTTAAGTCCGGGCCATTCCCTGTCGATGATCGAGAACCACGCGGTGTCGCGGCTTCTGCCCTTGTAAATCACCGCCTGGCGGAAAATGCCCTCGAACGAAAAGCCGAGGCGCTTCGCCGCCGCGCGCGAAGGCGCGTTGAGCGCATCGCATTTCCATTCGTAGCGCCGGTAGCCGAGGTCGAATGCACGCCGCATCATCAGGTACATCGCTTCGGTGGCGGCGGGCGTGCGTTGCAGCAGCGGCGAAAAGGCGAGATGCCCGATTTCGATGCAGCCGTTCGCAGGATCGATGCGCATGTAACCCGCCACGCCGACCGCTTTCCCCGTCGTGACATCGACGATGGCGTGAAACAGCGGATCGCTGCTGCGGGACGCCTTGTCCGCCCAGTCCCGATAGTTCTCTCGCGTCGGGAATGGCCCGGTGAAGAGATAAGTCCACATCCTGCCTTCGGTATCGAGCGCGTAGGCATCATAAAGCGCATCGGCGTGGCGCTCCGCATCGAGCGGCTCGACGCGGCAAAAGCGGCCTTGCAGCGGTTCGCGCGGCGGGACCGGCGGCGGTTTCCAGCCCGGAACATCGGGACCAACCGGCTGGCCGAGGGAATTCAGGTTTTGCGACACGGATACCGGGCTGCGCTCAGTCGATGTCGACGCCCAGCTTGAGACGCGGCATCTCGAAGCGGTCGGTGACGCGGGTGTAGCCGCCCTTGCCCGCAAGACGCCCGATCGGATTGACTTTGGCCACGTCGACGTGGAACCGCTCGTTGACGATGCCGTCGTGATAGTGAAAGTAAACGACTTCGCCGATCACGAGGTGATACGGCCGCGCACCCAGCTCCACAATCTGCATCAGCCGGCATTCGAGCGCGACCGGCGCCTCCGCGATGCGCGGCGGACGCACCTTGCGCGAAGCGACCGCGGTGAACCCGGCCTTTTCGAGTTCGTTGACGCCGTAAGGAAAATCGACGGCGCAGACGTTCATCTTGTCCTTGATCGCGTCGCTCACGATATGCACCACGAATTCGGGAGTCTCCCGGATGTTCTGCACCGTGTCCTTGGTTCTGCCCTGCACGTCCCCGACCGAAAACATCACCATCGGCGGCGGCGCGCCGACGCAATTGAAAAAACTGAACGGCGCAGCGTTGGGGCCGTTTTTTCCCAGCGTCGTCACGAGTGCGATCGGCCGCGGCGTGACCGTGCCTATCATCAATTTGTACTGATCCTGCCACTCCAATGTGGCGGCATCGAATTCCGGCATGACTCTGTTTCCTTTGGTTTGCAATGCGAAATGGCGTGTCCCGCCATTCTAGCGCAGCCTGCGCCACGGGAACGTCGCGCAAAAAAAGCCCCGCGGATGCGGGGCTTTGCCGCGAGCGCATCAGCGATGCGGTTATCGCACCTTGATATTGCCGCGCTTGATCACTTTGGCGTATTTCACGATCTCGCTCTTCATCAGCTTGGTCAGCGCCGCGGGCGGGCTGCCGATCGGATCCAGGCCTTCATGCGCGTAGAAATCCTTGACCTTTGGGGAGCCCAGCGCATCCTTGACGAGCCCGTTCATCTTCGCAACGATGTCCTGTGGGGTGCCCTTCGGGAAAAACATCGCATACCAGTTGTCGGTTACGAAGCCCGGGATGAACTCGCTCATGGTCGGCAGATCGGGGAACGCCGATGCCCTCTTCGCCGTCGTCACGGCAAGCGCCTTCAGTCTGTGGTCGTGGATAAACGGCGCGGACGACGGCGCAGTCGCAAAAAGAAAATCGGTTTCGCCGGCAACGACTGATCCCACCGCCGGGCCGCCGCCCTTGAACGGAACGATCACGAAACTGATATGGGCAAGTTGCTTGAACATCTCGCCGGAAAGATGGCTGGTGCTGCCCGGGGTATTCACCGCCCCGTTCATGAAGTTGGGACGTTTCTTGGCCAGCGCGACCAGTTCCGGCACCGTCTTCGCCGGCACGTTCGGGTGGGTCACCAGGACGAGCGGCGCGGACGAAACCCAGCTGACCGGCGCGAGATCGTTCACCGCGCTGAACCTCATGGATTTGCCGAAAAGCGTGGTGTTGACCGCCAGCGTCGCCGTCGAGAACAGCAAGGTGTAACCGTCGGGATCGGCATGGGCCGTGAGTTCCCCGCCGATAAGTCCGCCCGCTCCGGCGCGATTGTCGACGATGAACGTCTGCCCGGTTTTCTCGTGAAAGTTGATGGTCAGCAACCGTGCCTGAATGTCTGTGCCCCCGCCGGGAGCAAATGGCACGATCACGCGCACGGGTTTATCCGGCCATTGCCCCGCAAGCAGACTGCCGGAAGAAAGCAGCGCCGTACCTACGAACACCGCAATGCCAAGACTTGATAACGCATTGGATTTCATTGACCCCTCCTCGTTATAGTTTGGTTATGTCCAGCGTGAACACGGTTTATCGATGTCCACAATGTGACATGATCAGGAAGGGTTTATTTAATTTCAAGAAAAATTTACTTTCGCTTTACTTCATTGAAAATAAACAACTTTTTTAATTCTGAAAACGATGGCCGGGCGTCTCCTGCATGATTACGGCTCGCAAACCTCACGAGCCAAAAAAACGGGACCCGCAGGTCCCGTTCTCTCAGTTCGCGCTTCGCGACTACGATCAGATCTTGATGTTCCGCGCCTTGATGAGTTTGGCGTACTTGTCCAGTTCCTTCTTGAAGTAGGCCGTCAGTTCTTCCGGCGTGCTTCCCACCTGGTCAGCGCCTTCTCTCTTCATGAAACTCGACACATCCGGCGACTTGAGCGCCTTGAGGATTTCGGCATTCAATTTCGCAACGATCTCCTTAGGCGTGCCGGCCGGGAAGAACATCGCATACCAGTTGTCCGCCTCGAACCCCGGATAAAACGAACTCATGGTCGGCAGATTCGGGAATGCGGAGGATTTCTTCGGTGTCGTTACCGCCAGGGCGCGCAACTTGCCCTGGCTGACATACGGCGACACGGAAAGCGCCGTCCCGAACACGAAATCCACTTCTCCACTGAGCGCCGCCGTCGTCGCCGGGCCACCGCCTTTGTACGAAATGATCGGCAGATTGAGCTTGGCATAGTAGTTAAGCATCTCCACCGCGAGATGGCTGGTCGTGCCGACGCCGTTGTTGCCCGGATTGAGGTTGCCCTTCTTCGCCAGGGCGATGAGTTCCGGCACCGTCTTCGCCGGCACGCTGGGGTGGACGCACAGCACCAGCGGCACCGAGGAAATCCAGCTTACCGGCTCGAGATCCTTGAACGGATCGAACTTGATGCGCGACGCGTACAGCGTCGTGTTGACCGAGAGCGACGCCGTGGTAAACAGGATCGTGTAGCCGTCGGGGGGCGACTTCGTGGCCAGTTCAGCGCCGATCAGGCCGCTCGCGCCCGGACGGTTGTCGACGATGAACGTCTGCCCCATGCTCTCGTAGAACTTCTTGCTGAGCAGCCGGCCCTGAATGTCAGTGCCACCGCCCGCACCGAACGGCACGATGATGCGCACCGGCCGCGTCGGCCAGTTCTGCGCAACAGCTTGAGTGGACAGGACCGACGCCGCGCCCGCCAGAACAACAGCGGCAATACTCACGAACTTGGTGATTTTCATGACTCCTCCTTATTGTAATTACCTGCGCTGCCCCTATGATAACAGCAAGTACCGGTGGTTCGGCAACCCCGAGATTCCCGCGCCTCTTTCCGGCGCAATGGCCACGCCTGCCTGCAACTAATTGCAAATATCCATGCATCCGGCGCGGTTACCCGCGATAGACGGGCTCGGGCTGGGCAAAAAACGAATGCAGGATGTGGTACACCATCAGATAATTGATCTGCTGGAAACTCGCATGCGAGATGCCGGCCATCACCGAAAACTGCTTGTCGGGATTCGGCAGGCGCTTGAAGAATTCCAGCAAATCGTCGAAGCCGGCGATGCCGTCGAACTCGCCGCGCATCACGACGGTCGGCGCCGTGATTTTCTGCGGATCGACCACCGGCAGCTTCGAACACATGTCGACATAGGTACCCGTCGGCACCGAGTCATCGAGCGCGAGAATCGCGTCGGCAAAAGCCTCGATCACCTTTTCCTCGGCGCAGCCCGGATGGTCGCGGTTGAAAATGCTGTGCATGAACGCGCGGTCAATCGGGCGGCGGCTCATGCTCTGCCATTGCGGCAGTTTCTTGCGCCGCTCCTCGAGCGTCGGGCTGCCCTCCCCGGTCCACACGAAGGCGTCGAGCGCCAGCCGTTGTACACGCTCGGGATGGCGCTGCGCGAACAGGGCGGCGCGCAGCGCGCCCGAGGAAATGCCGTACACCAGAAACTGCTTCACGCCGCGCGTTTTGATGATGTAGTCGGTTGCGGCAGCGAGATCGTCGGCGCCGTTGGCGATGTCATAGCTGATGCTGCGGTGCTTGTCGGAGCGGCCGTAGCCTTCCATGTCGACGCACCAGGTGTCATAGCCGAGCGCGGCGAAGAAATCCATCACCGACGAGTACGGCCGGCCCGGCACCTGCAGATCGAAGGTGGGCTGAGAGGCCATCGACGAGCCGTGCACGAACAGCACCGTGCCTTTTTTTCCGCCCGGGCTGCCGGCGAATTTCTCCCATAAAAAGAGCTTGATATCGCCTTTTTTCGTCCAGTGTTCGTGGCCGGAAATGGCGGCGTTGGCTTGCGGTTGATCCATGAATTCCCCGTTGATCGATAAGAATTTTCAAAAGCAGAGGGTGGAAGTCTAGGTGATGGGTCCTGGAGCGTCAAATGGTGGAATAAGGTTTGATGCGCGTTCCGCCCGCGGCCTATACTTTCACCTTTTGCCACTCACCATTCACGGGCTTTTATGGACTTCACGATCTCGGACGAACAGCGCGCCTTTGTCGACACCGTGCGCCGCGTGTGCCAGAAGGAATTCGCGCCGCGGGCGATCAAATACCTCGATGGCACCTGGCCGGCGGAAAACATGCGGCGCCTGGCCGAGATCGGCGTGCTCGGCATGGCGGTGCCGCAGCAATACGGCGGCTCGGGCCTCGGCATACTCGACACCGTGCTGGTGCTGGAGGAGATCGGCAAGGTGTGCTACGTCACGGCAATGGCGGTGCTGGGCGAAGTCGGGACGCAGACCCGCATCATCGCCGCCTATGCGCCGGAATCGATCAAACAGCGCATCCTGCCGCGCGTGGCAACCGGCGAGGCGATGCTCGCCATCTGCATGACCGAGCCCGATGCCGGCACCGATGTGCCGAATTACAGGACCAACTGCGAGATCAAGGGCGACCGCGTCATCCTGAAGGGAGTGAAGACGCTGATCTCCCGCGCCGACATCGCCGAGATGTTCGTGGTGTTCACGCGGGTGGGCGGCGTGCCGGGCGCGGCAGGCATCGGCTGCGTGCTGGTGCCGGGCGGTGTTGCGGGGCTTTCGGCCAAGGCAAGTTTTCATACCATGGGCGGTGAATACCTGTCGGAAGTCGTGTTCGACAACGTCGAGTTGCCGCTCGAGAACCTGGTGATCCGCGACAACGGCATGAAGCGCCTGCTGTCGGCCTTCAATACCCAGCGCTGCCTCAATCCCGCGATCTGCCTGGGTCTTGCCGAAGGCGCGCTCGAAGAAGCGGTGCGCTATCTGCGCGACCGTTCCGCATTCGGCCACAAAATCGGCGACTTTCAGGGACTGCGCTGGAAGGTTGCCGACATGTACATCCAGATCGAGGCCGCGCGCGGGCTGCTCTACCGCGCGGCGGTGAGCGGCACGAGTTTCCCGATCCGGCGCTCGCGGCGATGGCGAAAGATCTATGCCAACGAAATGAGCATCCGCGTCACCAGCGAGGCGATCCAGATCCACGGCGGCTACGGTTTTACCGACGAGTTCGCAGTATCGCGTTTTTTCCGCGGCACGCGCTACGGCAGCCTCGGCGGCGGCACCACCGAGACCCTGCGCAATCTAGTTGGGAAAAAACTGGTCGAGCAGATGGATCTCGCGACCGGGGTGCTCGGAATGGGAACGTTTTAAGGGCGGTGGAGAGTTGAGAGTCGAGAGTGCTGAGCGCTGAGTGCCCTCATCCCTCATCCCTTAATCAATATACCGGCGTCGGCCGGAAATACCGGTTGCGGTCGATCGATTTGATCTTGTAGTTGCCGATGTGGTTGCCCTTGAGCACGTCGACCGCGATCTCGACGCCGGCCGCGCCGCTCGCCCACAGCCTGGTGTAGAAATCCGCCTGGCCCCTGATCGGCTGCCCGCCGATGCCGACGATGACGTCACCGGCCCTCAGCCCGGCGTCCTCGGCGGGGCTCTCCGGCGACACCCGCGTCACAATCAGGTTGCCCTGCACTTCCTGGGTGTTGACGCCGAGCCACGGCCGCGGCGGCAACGTCGATCTGCCGTTCGCGATGAAATCCCCCAGCACCGGGTTTGATCATGTCGATCGGCACGAACATATTGCCGGCAATCTTGATGCTCGCGCCCATGGCGTCGCCGACCGCCAGCGAACCGATGCCGAGCAGCTTGCCCTCACGGCTCAACAACGCAGCTCCGCTCCAGTTGACGGTCGCCGGCGCGGTGTAGATCGCCTCGTCGAGCATGTATTCCCAATTGCCCACGAACCGGCGCTTCGACACGATATAGGCCGGCGCCACGCCGTCGAAACCGACGATCAGCACCACTCGCGCTCCGCCTGGCGCTCTCGGACTGGCCGATGTCGACCGGTTTGACGGGCAATGGCGTCAGCGACTTCAGCAATCCGAGGCCGGTCGCGTTGTCGTAAGCGAAGACCGTCGCTGGAAAAACCTTCCCGTCCGCCGTGGACAATTCGACGTTTTCGGCTTCGAGCACGAGATAGCCGATGGTCATCACGAGGCCGCTGGAATCGATGACCACCCCCGTGCCTTCGCGCTGCGGGCCGAGCGTGGCCGAACTGCGGGCATCGGGGACCGCCTTGCTGCGCACTTTCACCACGGACAGCGCGTCGACCGTAACCTGTTGCGCGCCTGGCGGGACATCCTGCGCCAGGGCCGCCGCCTGCAAGTTGACAAACTTGCGCAGGCCAGAAGCGCGATCACGGACGAGCACGGTGCGCTTGCCCCGCACGCCATGCTGCAATCCCCAGTATCTGTTCATGACAGTCCCTCGCATGCGCCGGCCATACATCCACGGCTTCCTCGCCGCAAACCCTGTCAGGCTGGTCCGCAGCATGGTCCCAGTTACAAACTATCCTACGACGATTCAGCCCGCCGGTAAGAGCCTGTTCGCGTCCGCGCAGCCCCGCTAAAATCTTCCCGATTCGCGTTACAATCATGCAGCGTATGAGCAAAATCCGCATACAAACCAGCCGCCTGCTCCGTGCCCTTCTTCGTTTGGCTGCTACTAAATATCGTTTATAAACAACGAATTAGATCGTAAACTGGCGCGGTGTATGGCAATGGCGTGCGCTTTCTTCAAGGGGGTAACGTGGATCTGGGATTGAAAGGCAAAGTCGCCGTCGTCACGGGCGGCACCGAAGGCATCGGCAAAGCGACGGCGCTCAAGCTCGCGCAGGAAGGCGCCAAAGTCGCGATCTGCGCGCGGCGCACGGAACTGCTCGACAAAGCCGCCGAGGAGATCAGGAAAACCGGCGCCGAAGTGCTGGCAGTCGCGGCGGACATGAGCAAAGCCGCCGATATCGAGCGCTTCATGAAAGCGGTGATCGAGCGCTTCGGGCGGCTCGACATCCTCGTCAATAACGCCGGCACGTCGGCGCGCGGCAAATTTCTCGAAGTCGACGACGCCACCTGGAGCGCGGACCTCGAATTGGAACTGTTCGGGGCGATCCGCTGCACGCGGCTGGCCGTGCCGCTCATGAAAAAACAGGGCGGCGGCCGCATCGTCAACATCACCATCTCGAGCGCCAAGCAGCCGGGCGCGCGAGCGATGCCCACTTCGGTGTCGCGCGGCCGGGCTCGCGCTACCAAGGCGCTGTCGAAGGAATACGCAGCCGACAATATCCTGGTCAACACGGTCTGCATCGGCAAGATCAAATCCGGACAACACGAGCGGCGCATCAGGAAAGACGGCGTGACTGCGGACGATTACTACGCGAAGACCGGGAAGGAAATCCCGCTCGGGCGGGTAGGAGAAGCGGCCGAAGTCGCGAACGTCATTACGTTCCTGGTCTCGGACGCCGCGAGCTACGTGACGGGCAGCAGCATCAATCTCGACGGTGGCGTTTCGGGGGTCCTGTCGAAAAATCCATGCTTGCACTGCTGATGCTTGCACTATGTCCGGTTTCCGTATTCGCGCAAGGCTATCCGGTCAGACCGATCCGCTTCATCGTGCCCTTCCCGCCGGGCGGGGGCAACGACACGCTCGCGCGGCTGATCGGGCAGAAGCTCACCGCCGCCACCGGGCAACAGGTGATCATCGACAACCGGCCGGGCGCAGGCGGCGCGATCGGCGCCGAAGTGGCGGCGAAATCGGCCCCCGACGGTTACACCATTTTTCTCGCTGGGGTCGCCACTCACGGCATCAATCCCAACCTGCGCAAGAAGCTTCCCTACAACCAATCAAGGATTTCGATGCAGTGAGCCTCATCGCCTCGGCACCGCTGCTGGTGGTGGTGCACCCGTCGCTGCCGGTGACATCGGTGAAACGACTGATCGCGCTCGCCAAAAAGGAGCCCGGCAAGATCAACTACGCCTACAACGGTGCGGGCGGCTCATCGCACATGGCGGTGGAATTGTTCAAAATGATGACCGGCACCAACCTCGTGCATATCCCTTACAAGGGACTGTCGCCGGCGCTGACCGAACTGCTCAGCGGCGAAGTGCAGTTGATGTTCAGCAGCGCGGTCGCCATGCTGCCGCAGGTGAAAAGCGGGCAAGCTGCGCGCGATTGCCATGACCGGCGCCGGCGCTACCCCAGCAATACCGACATACCGACGGTGGCGGAAGCGGGCGTGCCCGGCTACGAAACCGGCTCGTGGTATGGCATCGTCGTCCCGGCCGGGACGCCAGAACCACAATCGACAGACTGAGCAAAGAGGTCGTCGCGATCGTCCATTCCCCCGACATCACCAAGCGCCTAAACGATGAAGCGGTCGTCCCCGTCGGCAGCACGCCGGCCGAATTCACCGCCCACATCAAGAAGGAACTCGCGCGC
>CAVTHV010000032.1:0-14349 GCA_963734595.1 uncultured beta proteobacterium | reverse complement strand
AAAGGACGCTGCACGAAATCAGGCAAAAATCGGGGCACATTCAAAATGATGATAATTCCGGACCAGCATCGCCGCGATAACCGCTGGGGAAAGAGCCTGCACGCGGTGTTTCTGCACGTTTTGATCACGCTGCTTGCCGTAGGCATAGCCTTCGCGTTGCCCGCGGGTGCGCAGTACATTCTCTATCAGTGGTGGCCGAAGGTCGCGGAAGATGCCAATCTGCTGCTGGCGACCGAAATCGGGCTGGCTGCGGCGCTGGCACTGCTGTTCAACGTATCGCGTATCGCGTGGGAAAACCGCCACAAGGTGCAGATCGCCGAAATGGCGGCGCTGGTGTATGCGCGCGATACGCACAACTGGTTCACGCGCTGGCGCGAGCGCAGGCTCGTGAAACGCCTGCCGGCGGCACGCGATGCCTTTATCCTTACGCTTACCGGTTACAACACCTTTGCCAACGCGGACAGTTCCTTGCACGAACCGCTGAAGACAGCCTATGAGATCCGTGTCATGCTGCTCAATCCGGCGGCCGCAAGCGCGCAGCGGCGCGTCAATTCGCTGCCGAGCGAGGTGACCCTGCAATCAGTTCATGCATGAGATCGAAACCAGTATCGATTATCTCGCCGGGCTGCGCATGCAGGGCAAAAAGATAACGCTCAAGTTCTACGAGCACGAACCGTTCTGGAAGGTGGCGGTGCTCGGGGAACTCGTCTGGGTTCAGGTACTGCCACAGCGGTTTCGAGGTCAAGCACGAGCCGGAATACGTGTTTGCCTCGAATCCGGAAAATCCGCGCCGGGGCCTGTTTGTGCCGTTTTACATGTATTTTCTGGAACGATGGGGCGACTCGCGACATCCGGAATTCGATTTCGACAAGCGCGAGCTGGTCTACCGGGATGAGGAGGGGCGGGAAGTCAGGCGCGCAAAATTGGGGGAGGTCCGCCCTCCGGAGGGCCCGGTGTTGCTGGCCTCATGGAATGCATGTTTCAGGGCGGGCGAGGAGGCGCTGGGTGCGCTGCAGACAAGCAATTAGAAGCGCGCTGACCGTGGCGATATTCAGCGCCGCAGCAATGCTGGCGGGATGCGCCGGCCAGCAGCCGCCGGCGCGGCATATCAATCTGTCCGGGTATTCGGCCGCATTCAAACAGGGTTACGCCGATGGCTGCGACAGCGCGCGGTCCGCGCGCCGCCGCGACGAGCAGCGCTACGAGAAGGACGCGGACTACATGATGGGCTGGAACGACGGCAGCAGCGCGTGCTCAAAGCGCAAATGAGCTGAATGTCTTAATTGTTGAGGGTTGCCTTTTCTGCTCTGCGACCCAGCCCCCAGCCCCCAACCTTGAACCACTCAGCCCTTGGCGCGGGTGATACGGATGACTTCGGGAACGTGGCGCAGCCCGCGCATGATCTGCGCGAGATGCAGGCGGTTCGACACCTGCAGCGTGAAGTGCATATCGGTATAATCGCCCCCGTCCTCGGGGTTGACGACGACGTTCTGGATGTTCGACCCGCCCTCGGCGATTGCCGCCGCGATTTTGGCCAGCACGCCGCGCTGGTTCGCCGTCACCAGCTTGACCCTCACCTCGAACAGTTTTTTCGTCTCCGGATCCCACTCGACGTCGAGCAGCCGCTCGGGATCGGTGCGGGTCTTGCCGATCAACGGGCAGTCGTGGGTATGGATCACCATGCCCTGCCCTTTGCTGATGATGCCGATGATCGGGTCGCCCGGAATCGGGTTGCAGCATTTCGCAAACTGGATTGCCATCCCTTCGGAACCGCGGATGACGACGGATCCCGGCAGACGGGTTTCGCCCGACTGCGGCTCGCCGAGCGAAAGCAACCGGCGCGCCACCACCACGGCGAGACGCTTGCCAAGCCCGATGTCGGCGAGGATTTCCTGGCGTGACTTGGCGCTGGAATCGAACACCAGCTTGTCCCACTGAATCGCCGTGACGTCGGCGAGGTTCACCTTGAACAGTCCGAGCGCCTGGTTGAGCAGCCGCTCGCCGAGCAGCACCGACTCCTGGAAGTGCGTGGTTTTCAGGAAGTGCCGGATGTGCGAGCGCGCCTTGGCGGTGACGACGAAATTGAGCCACAGCGGGTTGGGTTTGGCGTGCGCGGCGGTGATGATCTCGACGCGGTCGCCGTTTTTCAGCTCGCTGCGCAGCGGCATCAGTTCCTGGTTGATCTTGACCGCCACGCAGCGGTTGCCGATGTCGGTGTGCACCGTGTAGGCGAAGTCGACCGCGGTGGCGCCGCGCGGCAGCGCCATGATCTGCCCTTTCGGCGTGAAGACGTAGACCTCGTCGGGGAAGAGATCGACTTTGAGATGTTCGAGAAACTCGACCGAGTCGCCCGACTCGGACTGCATCTCGATCAGGCTCTGCAGCCACTGGTGGGTTTTTTTCTGCAGATCGGAGAGGCTGCTGTCGGAGCTCTTGTAGAGCCAGTGCGACGCGACGCCGGCCTCCGCGATCTTGTGCATTTCGGTGGTGCGGATCTGCACTTCGATCGGGGTGCCGAACGGCCCGAACAGCATGGTGTGCAGCGACTGGTAGCCGTTGGCCTTGGGGATCGCGATATAGTCCTTGAACTTGCCCGGGATCGGCTTGTAGAGGCCGTGCAGCGCTCCCAGCGCGATGTAGCACGCATGCACGTCCTTGACGACGATGCGGAAGCCGAACACGTCGAGCACCTGCGCGAAAGGCAGAGACTTTTCGCGCATCTTGCGGTAGATCGAATAAAGATGCTTTTCGCGGCCGTGAACCTGCGCCTCGATGTTGTTGTCCTTGAGCCGCCGTTTGACCGACTCCATCACCTTGCTGAGCGCCTCGCGGCGGTTGCCGCGCGCCGCCTTGACCGCCTTGCTGAGCACCCGGTAGCGGTCCGGGTAGAGGTGCTTGAAGGAAAGGTCCTCGAGTTCCTGGTAGATGCTGTTGAGCCCGAGCCGGTTGGCGATCGGCGCATAGATATCCAGCGTTTCGCGCGCGATGCGCTGGCGCCTGCGGTCGTCGACCGCATCCAGCGTGCGCATGTTGTGAAGCCGGTCGGCGAGCTTGATCAGGATCACGCGCACGTCGCGCGCCATCGCCAGCAGCATTTTGCGGAAATTCTCCGCCTGCGCCTTTTCCTGGGTTTCGAATTCGATCTTGTCGAGCTTGGAAACGCCGTCGACCAGCTCGGCGACCAGCTTGCCGAAATTGCGGGTGATCTCGGCCTTGGTGACCGAGGTGTCCTCCATCACGTCATGCAACAGCGCCGCGGTCAGTGCCTGCGGATCGAGGTGCCATTGCGCAAGAATGTTGGCAACGGCGAGCGGATGCGAGATGTAGGGATGACCGGACTTGCGGAACTGCCCTTCGTGTGCCGCTTCGCTGAAGTGGTATGCCGACTCTATCTGCGACAAATCCTCCGGCTTCAGGTAGCCCGACCATTCCTTGAACAGTGTGGCGGCTTCGGGCATCGGCAGTTCAAGGATGGAGAATGAGGGCTAAGGGATGATCCGGGTGTCGCGTTGCTTTCTCTTCGGCCTTCATCCCTCATCCCTCATCCCTCGATTCAGGTCTGTCCCTTGTTCAGGATTTCAGCGCCGTACTTGCCGGCGGCAAGCTCGCGCAGGGCGATAACCGTCGGCTTGTCGCGGTTGGGTTCGAGCATCGGCTGGGCGCCGTTGGCCAGTTGCCGCGCACGATGAGTCGCCGCGAGCGACATCTCGAAACGGTTGGGCATGGATTTCAAACAGTCGTCAACAGTAATGCGTGCCATATGGGGTACCTTGCTTATTTCATGCGGTTGATCAAATCGCTGTGGCGGGCGAGCTGGCGGGCGCGCTTCAGCCGTTCGGCCCGAACGATGCTGATCAGGTCCTGCGCCGCCCGGTTAAAGTCTTGGTTAATAATAACATAATCGAACTCGCCGACATGGGCAATTTCCTCCCGCGCGTTGCCCAGGCGGCGTGCTATGGCCTCGGGGGAGTCCTGGCCGCGCTTGTTGAGCCGCGCCAGCAGCGCATCGAACGAGGGCGGCAGGATAAAAATGCTGACCCCGCCCGGGATCAGCCTGCGCACCTGGTCCGCGCCCTGCCAGTCGATTTCGAGCAGGATATCCTGGCCCTTCGCGATCTGGTCCGTTACCCACTGCTGCGAGGTGCCGTAGCTGTTGCCATGAACCTCTGCGCTTTCCAGGAATTCGCCGCGTTCCAGCATGCGTTCGAATTCCGCGGTGCCCACGAAATGATAATCGTGGCCGTCGGCCTCGCCGGGGCGCGGCCCGCGCGTGGTGTACGAAACCGATTTGCGCACCTGCGGATCGGCTTCGAGCAATGCGCCGGTCAGGCTGGTCTTGCCCGCGCCCGAGGGGGCGCTCACGATGAATAGGATTCCGCTCATGGCTTACTCTATATTCTGGATCTGCTCGCGCATCTGCTCGATCAGCAGCTTGAGGTCCATCGCCACCTGGGTTACGGCGATATCGACCGATTTCGAGCCCAGCGTGTTGGCTTCGCGGTTCAGTTCCTGCATCAGGAAGTCGAGACGCTTGCCGACGGCGCCGCCCTTGTCGAGGATGCGCCTGAGTTCACCGATGTGCGTCGTCAGCCGCGTCAGTTCCTCGTCGACGTCGATCTTGTTGGCGAACAGCGCGATCTCCTGGCGGATGCGCTCGTCGTCGCCGCTGACCGTCGCTTCCCTGAGCCGGGTGGAGAGTTTTTCCTGAAATGCGGCGATGATTCCGGGCATGCGCGGCGCGACGCCGGCAACATGCGTTTCCATTGCAGTTGCCCGGTCGAGCAGCATTTCCCGGAGCTTGCCGCCCTCTCTCGCGCGCGCCGCCGTAAACTCGTCGAGCGCGGTATGCAGCAGGTCACGGCATGCCGTTTTCAGCTCTTCGACCGGCAGCGTGTCGGCGCCCAGCATGCCCGGCCAGTGCAGGATATCGGAGGCGCTCATGCCGGCGGCGTCCGGCAGAGCGGTCTTTACCTGGGCGTTGAGTGCGATCACCTGCCGCAGCAAGGCTTCATTGAGCTCGGGGACCCGGGTGGTGTCGGCGGTTGCGCTGAACGACACCCGGCATTCGACCTTGCCCCGGCTGAGCTTCGCAGCCACCAGTTCGCGCAATGCCGGCTCGATGCTGCGCAGGTCTTCGGGCAGCCGGAACTGGAGGTCGAGATAACGATGGTTGACCGAGCGCAATTCGACGTTGAGGGCGCCATAAGCGAACTCTTTCGCCGCCATGGCGTAGCCGGTCATGCTGTATATCATGCTCATGCTCGCTATATAATCCGGGTGGTTCACCAGAACTCCAGAAGATAACATACCTCGGGAAAATCATGCGACCCAGCGGCAGAAAACCGGACCAATTACGCGCGATGCGCATCACTCGCCATTACACCCGCCATGCCGAAGGTTCGGTGCTGATCGAAAGCGGCGACACCAGGGTGATTTGCACTGCGAGCGTGCTGGAGCGCGTGCCGCCGCATCTCAAGGGCCGGCAGCAGGGCTGGGTGACGGCGGAATACGGCATGCTGCCGCGCGCCACGAACACGCGCACCGACCGCGAGGCCGCGCGCGGCAAGCAAACCGGGCGCACCCAGGAAATCCAGCGCCTGATCGGGCGCGCGCTGCGCTCGGTGATGGATTTGAAGGGGCTGGGCGAGCGCACCATCCATCTTGACTGCGACGTGATCCAGGCCGACGGCGGCACGCGCACCGCGAGCATCACCGGCGCGTTCGTCGCGCTGCACGATGCGGTGGGGATGCTGCTGAGGAAGCAGGCGATCACGCAGTCGCCGATCCGCGATTTCGTCGCGGCGGTATCGGTCGGCGTCTACCAGGGTACGCCGCTGCTCGATCTCGACTATATCGAGGATTCGCAGTGCGATACCGACATGAACGTGGTGATGACCGGCAGCGAAGGCCTGGTCGAAGTGCAGGGCACGGCCGAAGGCGCGCCGTTTTCGCGCGCCGAGATGGACGCGATGCTCATGCTTGCCGAAAAAGGCATCCGTGAGCTCGTCGCCGCCCAGAAGGCGGCGTTGAACGGCTAAAACCCAATCATTTGCCGCCAAGGCCGCCAAGCACGCCAAGAGAACCCAAAATAAAACAATGAAGAATGCGCGGGTTGCCGTTTCCTGCTTTGACCATGGTGGCCGGTTCCGCGGTCTTTGTTCAGATTAAATTCTGATTTTGTGCATTTTCTTGGCGTGCTTGGCGGTCTTGGCGGCTAAGATGTTTTTGGACATGAAAAAACTCGTCATCGCATCCAACAACCCCGGCAAGCTGCGCGAGATCGGGCAGATGCTCGCGCCGCTGGCGATCGAGGTCGTGCCGCAAGCCGATCTCGGCGTGCCGGAAGCCGCCGAGCCGCATTGCACGTTCATCGAAAATGCGCTGGCCAAGGCGCGCCATGCCAGCCGCTGCACCGGCCTGCCGGCGCTGGCTGACGATTCCGGGATTTGCGCGGCGGCGCTTGGCGGCGAACCCGGTGTGCATTCGGCGCGCTACGCTGCCAGCGCCGGCGGCGGCCGCGAAGAGCAGGACCGGCGCAACAACGAAAAGCTGGTGGCGCAGCTCAGGCATGAGACGGACCGCCGCGCGCATTACTACTGCGTGATCGTGCTCGTGCATCACGCCGAGGACCCGGAGCCGCTGATCGCCGAAGGCCGCTGGCACGGCGAGGTGACCGACACCCCGCGCGGGTCCAACGGCTTCGGCTACGACCCCTATTTTTATCTGCCCGCGTTCGGCCGCACCGCCGCCGAGCTGACGGCCGAGGAAAAGAACGCCGTCAGCCATCGCGGGAAGGCGCTGGCGCAGCTGGCGGACAAGCTGCGCGTCGAGTCCGGGCCACGGGCCAGCCGCTGACTTTGATCTGCGTCAAGAGGTCGAGGCCAAGCCCGGGGTAGCGTGAGTCTGCGGGGCAAACAACCGCGGGTGCGATGGCTTGGATTGACATCAAGGTCATGCGGTGATTCCCATTCATGAACTGCTTGCGCGCATTCGCTGGGATCCCGAATTCGGGGCCGCGAAGTTCGTGATCGGTTACTACGATCGCGTCGTCGGGACGGAGGTCACGGTGCCGTTCGAGCGCGTCTGGTTCGAGACGGGTGAAGCCTCGCTATTCGAGGTGGCGGGAGAGGACGGCGCAGTGCACAGCGTTCCCTGTCACCGTGTGCGAAGCGTATGGCGCAACGGCGTACTCATCTGGCACCGCCACGCGCCGCCCGCATGACCGGCGTCCTATTCCACGCCCTTGCGGAACGCGCCGAGCGTCCACTCGCCGGAGGGTTCGTCATGACGCAGAATGTAGGTGTCGCCGTCGCTTGCCGCGACCTTGAAATAACGGTAGTGCGGAGCCAGCCAGCGGTCCTGGATCGCCGTGACCTCGAGCCGACGGTCGCCGAGCGCAAAGGCGCGCGGCTCCTGTTCGCCACGGTAGCCGGCGTAACATTCAACCTGGATTCTCATCGTCACCCCGTCAAGCCGGGATGATACCGCACCGCCGATCTTCAGCTCGCCGCCATGCGCCCGATATTCGCCCCCGCACTCGTCAATGATCCCTTCGGCGATCCGGGTTTGTACGTCGATTTCAAATTCGAGAAACGGGCCTTGTTGTTCGATCTCGGCGATCTCACGGCGCTGCCGCCAAAAAAGATACTGCGGATTTCGGACGTGTTTGTGTCGCACACCCACATGGACCATTTCATCGGGTTCGACCGGCTGCTGCGCATCTGCCTCGGCCGCGACACCGGCATGCGCTTGTACGGCCCGCCCGGATTTTCGGCCCAGGTCGTGCACAAGCTTTCCGCTTACACCTGGAACCTGGTCGAGAACTATCCCGGCGACTTTGTTGTCGATGTCTGGGAGGTCGATTCGGAATGGCGTGCCCGCGGCACGCGCCTGCGCTGCCACGAGCGCTTTCGGTGCGAGCCGCTCGAGGCGCGGCGTGTGGACGACGGCATCCTTCTCGATGAGCCGGCTTTTCGGGTTCGCGCTGCGTTTCTCGACCACGGCACGGCCTGCCTCGGTTTCGCAATCGAGGAGAAGACCCATGTCAACGTGTGGAAGAACCGGCTCGCCGGGCTCGGGCTGCCGGTCGGGCCCTGGCTGAAGGAACTCAAGGACGCGGTGGCGCGGGACGCGCCCGACGCCACACCGGTGCGCGCGTGGTGGCGCGACCGCGAGGGCATGCATGAGCGGATGTTCCCGCTGGGAACGCTCAAAGCGGAGGTGCTGCGGCGGGTGCCGGGCGAAAAGATCTGCTACGTGACCGACGTCGCGTATCATCAGGACAACGTACAGCGTATCGCGGCGCTGGCGGCGGACGCGGCGCAGCTTTTCATCGAATGCGTATTTCTCGACGAGGATGCCGATCATGCCGCCCGCAAGTATCATCTCACCGCGCGGCAGGCGGGCAGCATCGCGCGCAAGGCCGGCGCAAAGCTGGTGATCCCGTTCCATTTTTCACCGCGCTACGCAGACCGCGAGGCGGAATTGCGCGCGGAGATCGGGGCGGCGGCGGTCCTCGATTAGAATTGCGCGCGGGGCAACAGGGCAATGAGGAAAGAAGGCGTGCATCGAACCAATCAAGCGGGTGGAGAGGCAGCGGGCGCGGAAAACAGCCGCGCGTTGCGGCCGGTAACGGGAGGCGTCGCGTTTCGCGCGTTGCCGCCGCTCGCTCTCTACGTCCATATCCCGTGGTGCGTGCGCAAGTGCCCGTATTGCGATTTCAATTCGCACGAGGGGCGGGGGGCGCTTCCCGAGCAGGAGTATGTTGCGGCGCTGATCGCCGACCTCGAGCAGGCGCTGCCGCTGGTGTGGGGACGCAAAATCTACAGCGTGTTTTTCGGCGGCGGCACGCCGAGCCTGTTTTCGGCACAGAGCATCGACACCATTCTGTCGGCGGTGCGCGCGCGGCTGCCGCTCGACACCGGGGCTGAGATCACGCTCGAAGCCAATCCGGGCACGTTCGAGGCGGAGAAATTCCGGCAGTTCCGGGCGGCCGGGGTCAACCGCCTCTCGATCGGCATCCAGAGTTTCAATCCCGCGCATCTCAAAGCGCTCGGCCGCATTCACGATGATGCAGAGGCCCGGCGCGCGATCGAAATCGCGCATGCGAACTTCGATAATTTCAACCTCGATCTGATGTACGGCCTGCCGCAGCAGACATTGGCGGAGGCGTGCGCAGATATCGAAGCGGCCATCGGCTTCGCGCCGCCGCATCTCTCGGCCTACCACCTGACGCTGGAACCCAACACGTATTTCCACCGCTTCCCGCCGCAGTTGCCGGACGATGACGCGGCTGCGGCGATGCAGGCGGCGATCGAAGCGCTGCTGGCCGGGCGCGGCTACGAGCATTACGAGACTTCCGCCTTCGCCAGACCCGGCATGCGCAGCCGCCACAATCTCAATTACTGGACGTTTCGGCGATTATCTCGGCATCGGCGCCGGCGCCCACGGCAAGCTCTCGTTTCCGGACCGGATCGTGCGTCAGATGCGCTACAAACAGCCGCAGCAATACATGACTTCCGTGGCGCAGGGCGGCGCCATCCAGCAGCAGCAGGACGTGAGCGCGCGC
Organism: uncultured beta proteobacterium; assembly: GCA_963734595.1. Taxonomy (GTDB): domain Bacteria; phylum Pseudomonadota; class Gammaproteobacteria; order Burkholderiales; family SG8-41; genus CAKKQX01. Next base: position 4,781 of record CAVTHV010000032.1, on the reverse strand, counting down.
GAAGTCGGTTTCGAGTTCATGATGAACGCGCTGCGCCTGACCGAGGGCTTCGAGACCGCGTTGTTTGCGGAGCGTGCCGGTATCCCGCTCAACGCGGTATTGAGAGAACTCGGGGAGGCCGAGCAGCGCGGCCTGATTACGCGCGATCCCCTGCGTATCGCTCCTACCCCGCTCGGACAGCGCTTCCTCAACGATCTGCTGCAGGTCTTCCTCGCGGAACCCGCGGCCTAGCATTCATCGGCTACGGGGGCGGGGCGTGCGGGGAATCCGGGCCGATTGCTTTTCCCATGGACATCTTTAGAATGCAGCCGAGTGCCGGGCACGTGGCACTCGCAAGGTTTTGCTGGAGAGATCGGACTTCGGCGGACACAAAAATAATAAAGACGGACGAGGTGGTTTGAGGCTCAGCGGTGCTTTAACTCGTTGTCAACATCAGTCGAAGGAGATCGCATGAGGAACGTCAAGAAAGGCTTGGCCTGTGCAGTTGCCATCGCTGCGGCGATGGTTTGCGGCGCCGCGCAGGCGCAGAGTTATCCCAGCAAACCCGTCAGGTTCGTCGTCACCTATCCCGCCGGGGGCAGTTCCGATGCCATGGCGCGCGTCATCGGCCTCAAGCTCACCGAGTATTGGGGCCAGCAGGTGCTGGTGGATTCGCGGCCCGGTGCGGCGGGTGCCGTCGGCATGGAATATGCCGCCAAGCAGCCTGCCGATGGCCACACCTTCCTGCTCGGCAATTTCGGTCCGGTGACGGCCAACCCGTTGCTGAACAAGGTGAGATACAACGTGGCCAAGGACTTTGTGCCCGTTGGCCAGATCACTCGCGCGGCCAATATTCTGGTGGTGCCGGTGACGCTGCCGGTGAAGAATGTGAAAGGCCTGGTGGCGCTGGCCAAGGCCCGCCCCGGCGAACTGACTTACGGCACCAGCGGTGCCGGCAGCATGTCGCACCTGGCGGGCGAGATGTTCAAGCGGCTCGCCAAGGTGGACATCACCACCGTGCCCTATCAGGGAGGGGTATTTTCCATCGCTGCGGTGCAGGGCGGCCACATCATGATGATGTTCTCCGACGCCCAGCCGGTGATGGCCAACATCAAGGTCGGAAAGCTGCGCGCGCTCGCCGTCACCAGCGAGCAGCGCACGCCGTTCACGCCGGATTTGCCGACGCTGGCCGAGGAGGGCATCAAGGGATTCTCCGCCGCCAACTGGTGGGGCATCCTGTTTCCCGCCGGCGTGCCCAAACCCATCATCGACAAGGTGTCGGCGGATCTGGGCAGGGCGCTGGAAACGTCGTTGGTCAAGGAAAAGCTCGGATTCTACGGCGTGGAAACCGCATACAGCACGCCGCAGCAATTTGCCGCGTTCCTGGTTTCGGAAAACGAACGCTGGGGCAAGCTGATCAGGGAAACCGGTATCGGCGGCTTCCAATAAGCGAAGTGATATGCGCTGAAACGGCGGCCGCGGGCCGCCGTTTTTTTCGACCTGTTTTTTGCAGCCGCCCGCTTCAGCGCTTGCGGAAAACGAGGTCCCACACGCCGTGGCCGAGTTTCAGGCCGCGGCTTTCGAACTTGGTTTGCGGACGATAGTCCGGGCGCGGCGCGTAATCTCCGCAGTGTTGCGTAGCTGCGGCTCGGCGGCCAGCACGCTGAGCACCTGCTCGGCATACTCCTGCCAGTCGGTGGCGACGTGCAGGTAAGCGCCGGGCTTCATGCGCCCGACGAGCAAGGCGACGAACGGGGGCTGGATCAGGCGCCGCTTGTGGTGGCGCTTTTTGGGCCAGGGATCGGGGAAAAAGATGTGTACGCCGTCGAACGTCGAGGGCGCGATCATCTGGGTGAGCACTTCGACCGCGTCGTGCTGAATGACGCGCACATTGGCCAGTTCCAGCGCCGCGATCTGTTTGAGCAGGCTGCCCACGCCGGGCGTGTGCACTTCGATGCCGAGATAGTCGTTCTCCGGATGTGCCGCCGCGATTGCGGCGGTGGTTTCGCCCATGCCGAAGCCGATTTCGAGGATTTTCGGCGCGCTGCGGCCGAATGCCTGATCGAGATCGACGATATGCGGCGCGAACGGGATGCCGTAGCGCGGCAGCAGCGTGTCGTGGGCGCGCTGTTGCGCGTTCGACACGCGCCCCTGGCGCAAGACGAAACTGCGGATCGGGCGGTGGATGGCGGTCATGTTGGACGGAAGTGTAGCCCGCCCCGATGCCGGTCGCGCTACCGCGCCTTGGCGCGGGCCGGCGGATCGGCCGGCTGTGAAGCGAATCCCGCCTGGGTCGGCAGGCCGGCGGCTTTCCATGCGGCAAGCCCGCCGTGCAGGTGGGCGACAACGGCGAACCCCGCCTGCAGCAATCTGCGTGCGGCGGTCTGCGAGCGCATGCCCGATGCGCAGCACAGGACGAGCGGCTGCTCGCGCGGCAGGCTCGCCGCATCCAGTTGCGACAAGGGCATGAGTTCGAACCCGCGATGTGCTCACGTGCATATTCGCCGGCTTCGCGCACGTCGACCAGCACGGCGCTGTTTTGCGCGAGCAGCTGTTTCACGGCCGTCGCGTCAAGATTCTGGATCGGTTGCATTGAGAGTCCTTATCGTACGAAAGTGGTTGGGGTCTGCCATTGGCAGAGAAACATGTAACGCATTGTTTTTAAAAAATAATATTCTTTGGAGGCATGGGTTAATGCTTACTACATCGGGCCATGCCGTAAAGATCAGTATATTAACATTTCATGATATTCAAGCCGGGAAGGCGGGCCGGCCTGAAATAAGCCTAAGAGGATGTTTTGGCAGATGGGTCGATCAGGCCGGTCGCGGGCGAACTCGGCGCGGCCGAATAGAGTTTTTTCGGCATGCGGCCGGCGAGATAGGCTTCGCGCCCGGCCTCGACCGCCTTGTTCATCGCCGACGCCATGAGCACCGGATTTTGCGCCGCGGCAATCGCGGTGTTCATCAGCACGCCGTCGCAGCCCAGTTCCATCGCGATCGCCGCGTCGGACGCGGTGCCCACGCCGGCGTCGACCAGCACCGGCACCTTGGCGTTGTCGATGATGATCTGCAGGTTCCACGGGATTGAGAATGCCCATGCCCGAGCCGATCAGCGAGGCGAGCGGCATCACCGCGACGCAGCCGATTTCTTCCAGCTGTTTGGCCATGATCGGATCGTCGCGCGTATACACCATCACCTTGAAGCCGTCCTTGCACCAGGGTCTCGGCCGCCTTGAGCGTTTCCACCATGTTCGGGAACAGCGTCTTCGGATCGCCCAGCACTTCGAGCTTCACCAGGTCGTGGCCGTCGAGCAGTTCGCGCGCGAGGCGCAGCGTGCGCACCGCGTCGTCCGCGCGTGTAGCAGCCGGCGGTATTGGGCAGATAGGTGTATTTCGACGGCGGCAGCGCGTCGAGCAGCGAAGGCTCGTTCGCATTCTGGCCGATGTTGGTGCGGCGGATGGCCACGGTGACGATCTGCGCGCCGCTCGCTTCGACGGCGCGGCGCGTTTCGTCGAAGTCCTTGTACTTGCCGGTGCCGATCAGCAGGCGCGAAGTGTAGGACTTGCCGGCGATGACTAGCGGATCAGGTCGTCGTGAGTTTCGTAGTTCGCTCATTCATGGGCTGATCCGACATCGGACATCAGCCGCCGCCGACCGCGACCACGATCTCCAGCTGGTCGCCGTTGGCCAGCGCCGTCTGCGCGAAACGGCTGCGCGGCACGATCTCGCCGTTGCGCTCCACCGCCACGCGCTTGCCCGCGAGTTGCAGGCGCTCAGCAAGGCCGCAAGTCGCGCCGGCTCGAACTGGGCGGCGCCGTTGACGGTAATGGAAATCATGGGCCTGCTAAACAACCAGATGGGGAAATCACTATTCGGACCACGGAACGCTGCCACAATCTTGCAGCTTGGCCGCACTTTGGCAACCGCGCCTGCGACGAGCGCTTGCCGTTCGCGAGATCGGCAAAGGTACGCGCCAGAGCACCGGTCACGTCGGAGAGCCGGACATAATCGAGCCGGTCCGGCGTATCGAGCGCCGTGTGGTAGTACGGATAGCGATAGAACGCCGTATCGGTGACCATCACGGCGGATATCCGGCGCCAGAACGAAAGCTGGTCGCTCCAGGCGACGCCGGGAACGAAGGCCGGAGCGCCGACGGACTCGACCGGAAAGTCCGAGTGCGCTGCGAAGGCGCGCACGCCGCTTGCCAGCGCGCGGCGCGAGCGCAAGTTCGAAACGAAGGCGATAAAGTTGCCGCGGTCCGGATAGCAAGTCCGGAGCAGCGGCGGGTACGCTGGCTGCCGGGCTCGTCGCTGTAGCAGCCGAGCATCTCCAGCGACAGCATGAGGTGGATCTTGTCGCCGCGCTTACGCGCAGCTTTCGCATAAACCTTGCTGCCCATCTCGCCGAAGAAGAAAAACGGCGGCTCCTCGTTGACGAATGCGACCAGCCGCAGCGTGCGCGGCGGCGCGGACGCCGGCGCAGCAAGCGCGCGATCTCGAGCAATGCCGCCACCCCGCTCGCGTTGTCGTCGGCGCCCGGGCTGCCCGGAACGGTATCGTAGTGCGCGCCGACGACGACGATCTCGTCCGGCCGGGCGCTGCCCGGAATGGTGATCTCGAGATTTGCCGAATCCACGCCCTCGACGGTGTAGCGCTGGGCGGCGACGGAATAGCCCTGCGCCAGCCATTGCCCTTCGATGTAAGCCTCCGCTGCAGCGAGCGCGGCCGGCAGCCACACGTTGCGCTCGCCGATCTCGCGGCGAGCACGTGGACGTGTTTTTTCAGCGTTTCGGTATCAGCGGT
>CAVTHV010000031.1:0-87154 GCA_963734595.1 uncultured beta proteobacterium | reverse complement strand
TGGTCGCGCCGGACTGGCGCGGGTTCGGGCTCACGCAATGGGCGGGCGAAGGCTACTGGTTTCCCGATTATTATGCCGACCTCGACGCCCTGCTCGACCTCTACCAGCCCGGCGCGCCGGTCCATCTCGTCGGCCACAGCATGGGCGGCGTGATCGCCTGCACCTACGCGGGCATCCGGCCGGAACGCGTGTCGCGCGTCGTCTCGCTCGAAGGTTTCGGCTTGGCGCGGGCGAACCCCGGACAGGCGCAGGCGCGCTACCGGAAGTGGCTGGACGAACTGCGGGAGCCGCCGCGCTTCCGCAAATACCGGTCCTGGGCCGAAGTCGCGGAACGGCTCCAGCCCGTCAATCCCCGCCTTGACGATCGCCGCGCGCAGTTTCTCGCCCAACATTGGGCCGGAAACCGGGACGGCACTGTCGTGCTGCGCAGCGACCCCCGGCACAAGATGGTGAATCCGCAACTGTTCCGCCTCGAGGAGCTGCTCGCCTGCTGGCAGCAGGCCGCCGCGCGGGTGCTGTGGGTGTTCGCGCGGCAATCGAAAGGCACCGGCTACTTGAAAGATACGCCCGAACAGCTTGACGAGCGCAGGCGCGCGTTCCGCAACTTCAATGAAGTCTGGCTGGAAGAACTGCGGCCACCATGATGCACCACGACCAGCCGCAACGGCTCGCCGCGATCATCGAGAATTTTCTGATGGCGCCCTGACGGCTTAAATCGGCTATCAATATCATCAACCAGATTTACCCGCTATGATCCACTCCTCGGCGTGTTGGGCGGCATGGGTCCGCTTGCCACCGTCGATTTTCTGGGCAAGCTGATCGAGGAAACGCCGGCGCGGCGCGATGCCGAACACATTCCTGTCGTCGTCTGGTCGGTGCCGCAGATTCCCGAACGGCCGATGCCATCCTCGACGCCGGGGAATCGCCGCTGCCGGCCATGGTCGCCGGCATCCGCACCTGAAGGGAGCGGTAGGCAATCCCTACGTCGTCATCCCGTGCAACACCTGCGCATTACTGGTACGCAACGAGTTGTCACGAAGGTGAATTGCCCGATCCTGCACATCGCCGACGCGGCCTGCGGGCAGTTCGCCGCGCACGGCATCGAGATCGATACCGTGGGACTGATCGCCACCAGCGGCACGCTTGTCGCCGGGTTTTTCCAGCAACGCCTCGACGCGCTCGGCTACCGCTACATCGCGAGCAGCGCGCGCGACCAGGAGGAACTGGTGCTGCCGGCGATAAGAGTGAACGCAACAACGTCGCGCGCGCACACGCGCTCGCCGTGCGCGCCGCGCAGATCTTCTCGATGAGGGCGCGCAGGTCATCCTGCTCGCCTGCCCCGAACTGCCGCCCCACGATCGAGCACGCGCCGAGCGCGGTCGCTGCCGCGTGCATCCGACCCCACGCGCGCGCTGGCGCGCGCGAGCGTCGCGTGGTGGAGGTCGGTTTCGATCAGTGATCGACAGGATGATTTTGCGAGCCGTGGAATATATCGTAATACATTGTTTTCTAATATAATTATTGAAATGTCTGTGCGGCGAAACACACTGGACAACCCCGGACCGTTCCTAGATTGAGGCCGACCGCCTGAACGCACAACAGGAATGCGGCCCCATCATCCCACCGCCAGGAGAACCGACCATGCGCCTTATCCGAAACTGACCTTTTCCCTGCTCGCCGTCGCGCTGATGAGCGCACCGGCGACCGCGCAGGAACTCACCGGCACGCTGAAGAAAATCAAGGAGACCGGCGTGATCAGGATCGGCAACCGCGATGCCTCGATTCCGCTTTCCTATCTCGACGACAATCAGAAGCCGATCGGCTATGGCATCGACATCTGCATGAAAATCGTCGATGCGGTCAAAGCCCGGCTCAAGATGCCCAAGCTCAAGGTCGAATTCGTGCCCGTCACCTCGCAGACGCGCATCCCGATCCTGACCGGCGGCAACATCGACCTGGAGTGCGGCTCCACGACCAACAGCGTCGAGCGCCAGAAGCAGGTCGACTTCGCCCCCACCTATTTCGTGACCGGCACGAAGATCATCGTCAAGAAATCGTCCGGCATCAAGAGTTACGATGATCTCAAGGGCAAGACCGTGGTGTTCACGTCGGGCACCACCAACGAGCGCGCGATGAAAGCCTATAACGACGAGAAGAAGCTCGACATCCATTTCATTCCGTCGAAGGACCACGCCGAATCGTTCCTGGCGGTGGAAACCGGCCGCGCGGCGGCGTTCCCGATGGACGACGTCCTGCTCTACGGCCTGCGGGCCAGCGCCAAAAAGCCGGCGGATTACGACGTCCTGGGCCCGTTCCTGTCGGACGATCCGTACGGCATCATGCTGCGCAAGAACGATCCCGAGTTCAAGAAGCTGGTGGACGACGCGGTGATCAAGATCTACAAGAGCGGCGAGATCAACAAGATCTACCACAAGTGGTTCGAGTCGAAGATCCCGCCCAAGGGCATCAACCTGAACATGCCGATGTCGGACGGGCTCAAGGAAGCGATAAAGAATCCGAACGACAAGGGCGTCGAGGCCTGCGGCAGGATGAAGTGCTGACGCGCCGCGCAACGGTTATTTGACAAGATTCGGGGGGCCGCGCGGTTCCCCGATTTTTTTCGGTCGGCTGTTCTCCTAATTATCGCGATCATGGACTTCAGCGTTTTTTTCCAGCCGGCATTCTCGGGCGGCGGCATCTACCTCGACTGGGTGCTGTCCGGCATCAAGTGGACGCTGCTGGTGTCGATCCTGGGCTGGGTCATCGCCTTCTCGGTAGGCTCGGTGCTGGGCGTGCTGCGCACGGCGCCGCTCGCCATCCTGCGCGCGCCGGCCACCGTCTACGTCGAAATCTTTCGCAACATCCCGCTGCTGGTGCAGATGTTCATCTGGTATTTCGTGCTGCCCGAGATCGTGCCGAAGGCCGCGGGCGACTGGCTGAAAACCCAGATGCCGATGCCCGAGTTCTGGAACGCGGTGCTGTGCCTCGGCTTCTACACCGCGTCGCGCGTCGCCGAGCAGGTGCGCTCCGGCATCCAGTCGATCCCCCGCGGCCAGACCGAGGCGGGCCTCGCCATGGGCCTCACGCGCGCGCAGGTCTACCGGCACGTGCTGCTGCCGATGGGCTATCGCATCGTCATCCCGCCGCTCACCTCCGAGTTCCTGACCATATTCAAGAACTCGTCGGTCGCGCTCACCATCGGCGTGCTGGAACTCACCGCGCAGGCGCGGCAGATCTCCGAATACACGTTCCGCACCTTCGAGGTCTTCACCGTCGCCACCGCGGTCTACGTGCTGATCACGCTGACGGTGACGGTGGCGATGCACGCGCTGGAGAAAAAAGTGCGGGTGCCCGGCTACATCGGCAGCGCGGGGAAATAGCGCGTCATGTTCACCGACAATCCATATTTCGCGCATCAGCGCCACGAATCCTCCCCTCTCCTGCGGGGAGAGGGGCCGGGGGAGAGGGAAAGTCGTGTTCACCGACTTTGACTTCGACGTCATCCAGCGCGCGCTGCCCTACATGGGAAAGGGCATGCTGTTCACGCTCGGGCTGACTTTTCTCGCGATGATCGGCGGCATCGTCATCGGCACCGTGCTCGCGCTGATGCGCCTGTCGGCTTCGAAGGTTCTCAGCATCCCGGCGAGCGGCTACGTCAACCTGCTGCGCTCGACGCCGCTGATCCTGGTGATTTTCTGGTTCTATTTCCTGGTGCCGATCGCGATCAAGAAAATCTCGGGCGACGCCTATGCCGAGGGCCTCGGGCCGTTCCATTCGGCGCTGATCGCGTTCACGATGTTCGAGGCCGCGTACTACTGCGAGATCATCCGCGCCGGCATCCAGAGCGTGCCGCGCGGCCAGGTCCAGGCCGCCTACGCGCTCGGCCTCACCTACCGGCTGGCGATGATGAAAGTGGTCCTGCCGCAGGCCTTCCGCAACATGGTCCCGGTCCTGCTCACGCAGGGCATCATCCTGTTCCAGGACACCTCGCTCGTCTACGTGGTCGGGCTCACCGACTTCATGGGCGCGGCGAGCAAGGTCGCGCAGCGCGACGGGCGGCTCGTCGAGATGTACCTGTTCGCGGCGCTCGTCTATTTCATTTTGTGTTTCGCGGCCTCGCACGCCGTAAAACTTTTGCAGTCGCGTTATCACGTCAAGCGTTAAAGCTGAAGAACCTCAGCCACAGAGAACACAGAGAGCACAGAGAGAAACCATAAATATTATTTAAAACAACGCGATATAAATCAGGCTGCGTCGTTTGTGCTCCACTGTTTATATCTCAAGAGAAGTTATTGAAAAGAATCCTCTGTGTTCTCTGTGTTCTCTGTGGCTAATGATTTTGGATTTTAAGAAATCACCATGATCGATATCAACAACATCAGCAAGTGGTACGGCCATTTCCAGGTGCTCAAGAACTGCACCACCAAAGTCGAAAAGGGCGAAGTGGTCGTGGTGTGCGGGCCGTCGGGCTCGGGCAAGAGCACGCTGATCAAATGCGTGAACGGCCTCGAGCCGTTCCAGGAAGGCGAAATCCTGGTCAACGGCATCTCGGTCGGCGCGCCCGGCACCGACCTGCCGAAGCTGCGCTCGCACATCGGCATGGTGTTCCAGAACTTCGAGCTGTTCCCGCACATGAGCGTGACCGACAACATCAACCTCGGCCAGATCAAGGTGCTCGGCCGCTCCCGCGAGGAAGCGATGGCAAGAAGCATGAAGCTGCTCGAGCGCGTCGGGCTGAAGGAACAGGCGCCCAAATATCCCGGCCAGCTCTCGGGCGGCCAGCAGCAGCGCGTCGCGATCGCCCGCGCGCTGGCGATGGACCCGATCGCGATGCTGTTCGACGAGCCGACGTCGGCGCTCGACCCCGAGATGATCAACGAAGTGCTCGACGTCATGGTCGAGCTCGCGACGGAAGGCATGACGATGATGGTGGTGACCCACGAGATGGGCTTCGCGCGCAAGGTCGCGCACCGCGTGATCTTCATGGACGAGGGCCAGATCATCGAAGACGCGGCGAAGGAGGATTTCTTCGGCAAGCCGCGCTCCGACCGCGCGCAACTGTTCCTGTCGAAAATCCTGCATCACTGATGTCCGCGGGCAGCGGCGCCGCACAAAACCGCACAAAACTAGCGTAAAATCCGTGCCCTGTTCATTACCGACATGGGCGCGGACCGCCGCGCAAGCAACGACAAGATGCCCCGTAAAAGCAAAGTCATTCCCATCAAGGCCGTCACCGCCACTCCCGCCAAACCACGCCTGCGCTACGACTGCAACAAATGCCCCGCTTACTGCTGCAGCTATGCATTGATCGAAGTCGGCAAGCGCGACATCGCCCGCCTCGCGAAACATTTCGGCCTGACCGATCGCCAGGCCAAAGAACGGTTCACCAAATACGATAGCGGCAAGAAAGTGTGGGTGCTGCGCCACCAGCAGGACGAGCACTACACGACGGTCTGCCGCTTCCTCGACACCAAGACGCGCCACTGCACGATCTACGAAGCGCGGCCGGCGGTGTGCCGGCACTATCCGGACACCCCGCATTGCGGCTATTACGAATTCCTGAAGTTCGAACGGGAACAGCAGGGCGATCCGGATTTCGTGGCGACGACGACGTAAAGAAGATCGCAAGCAAATCAATAGACAGGATTAACAGGATTTAAACCCTGTTGTTGCGTCATCCGCGCACAGCCGCGCCACCTTGTCTTTTATGCAGTTAGCCAAGCCCCATCGGCGTTCGAGACGCCGAAATGTGAACCCGACCCCCATTTCCCTGTGGGCGCCGCCGCTTGGCGTAATCCAGTTGGGCTTAATGCCTCAGCCGAGCTGAGCGAACAACGTTTTCGCTTCATCGGTTAATCGCTCTTGAAGCTTGTCCGCGCGGCGAGGCGACAGGCTTCGCGCATCTGACAGCAGTAGCGCGCGGCCTGAGTGTTGGTTTGTTGCCGTTGAAAACAAGCCAAGTCCTTCAATTTGGCCGGGAAAGCCGGACGTTGCAGTTCCGAGATGTTCTCCGCGAAACGCAGCGACCGGAGCTGTCCGATGCGCTGCGATGAGCGAAGACCGTGTGGCGGAGCGGACGATAGTTCTCTTCGTAGATACGTCGGCGGTCCGCGACATACCGCTTGAGCCGCCTGAAATCGTTCGCCGTTGGGAACATACCACACTCTTAAGGTATCGGGGAGCCACTCATCAGCGTTGGCACTCAGTTCCCGCTTTCGCTCGGCGAGCGCGTCTTTCGAGAAGATGTCTAAGTTGCGATGGGCGATACTGAGCAATCGTGTGATGCTGTGGTTGTTCGGATCCGGGTCAAACACACAGGCCTAGCGTGGACCACGAGTGGCTGATTGCAGCGCACCGAGGCTGGTGTTCCAGAACAGCGGCGCCCGGTTCAGAGCTCGATGCACAGACTGATCTTTGCCGGCGACGGTATTGACGGTCTGCCATATCGTAGAAGAACTGTCACAGCCGCGTCGCCTTCAGTGCGGAATACCGTCAAGTTCGCGTTTGAATCCGAGTGACTTGTTGGCCATAAGTCAATGACGCCAGACGTGTAATGGTTTGCAGGAAACGAGGCTGGCGTTCAGCATAGTCCGCGCGCCCGTTGCCAACGTCAACCCTATACGGACTGATCAATGCGGCGACGGTATTGACCGCCGCCATTTTTCGCAACCAGATCGTCGACTTGCAGGAGATTACCTCAGTGCGTTGTTTAATTCATGTTTTTCTTGGCGTTCTTGGCGGTCATGGCGGTTTAAAAAGCCGTGAATGGTAAATCGGGAATCGTAACCCCTTACCGAAATTCATCCTCGCGGTTTATTTCTTTTTCTTTTTCTCTGTGTCCTCTGTGTCTCCGCTTTTGTTCTTCTTGGCGTCTTGGCGTCTTGGCGGTTCAAAAAGACGTAAATGGGGAATAGGGAATGGGAAATGGGAATTCGTGAGCATTAAACAGTAATTCATTTCTTCGCTTTTCCTCCGTGTCCTCTGTGTCCTCTGTGTCTCCGCTTTTTTCTACTTAGCGCCTTAGCGCTCTTGGCGGCTAGCCAACTTCACGGTTTTATCTTCTGCAGGAACCACTCATCCGGCAACTGACGGCCGATGCCTGCGCGCAAGGCATCCTCATACACCTGGCTCGCCACCGCCGCGAACTGCAACCCGAGCCCGACGTTGTTCTTGAACACGGTGATCTCATCCGCGCGCGAACGTCCCGGCGCCGCGCCCGCGATGAGCTCGGTCAGATCGTGCATGCGCTCCCAGCTGAGGACCCCGGCCGCGACCGGTCCCGCGAGGTCGGCCTGCTGCTGGTTCATCGCGAGCTCTTTCGAATGCACGATGACCGTCTGCGCCCGGGCAAACACCTCGTCGTCGAGCTCGCGGCGGTCGAGCCGTTCATCGCCGCTCACGATGGACACGACGTGCGCGCCGGGGGCGAGCCATTCACCCCGCACCACGGGTGCGCTCGTATTGGTCGCGGCAACCACGATGTCCGCACCTTCGATTGCGCTGAACGCGCTGTCGCTCGCCTCCGTTGCAAGGCCCAGTTCGAGCCGGGCACGGGCGGCGAATGCTTCGCGCCTTTCGCGATTCGGACTGTAGACGCGCACGCGCCGCAGCGCGCGCACGGCCGCGATGGCGACCAGATGAGCCCAGGCCTGCCCGCTGGAACCGATCATTGCGAGATCCGCGGCGTCCTCGCGCGCGAGCAGCCGCGTGGCAAGCGCGCTCGTGCAGGCGACCCGGTTTACCTGGATGTGCCCGTCGTGCAGCATGGCGACAGGCGCGAGATCCCGCACGCTGAAGAGCAGGATCAATCCGCAATAGGTTCCGCCGGGTCCGCGAGGCAGCTTATCCCGCCGCGGCAAACCGTCCACCATCGCTTCACTCACCACATCGGAAGTCAGCCGCAACGCCATGTAACCGGTATGGGGAAGCGAGCCTTCCATGGTTTTGAGGCAGTACATCAGGTCGGGCTCGGGAAGCGGCACATACGTCTGCGTCCGCGGCCGGTTGACCGCTTCGCCGCGGGCCTGGGCGCGGTATGCGGCTTCAAGACTGTCCATGCACGTCCGCACGTCGAAGACGCGACGTATGTCGTCGTTATCGAGAAGCAGCATTTATAGACTTCTTAAATTAACCGGGTCGGATCACGCTAAGTCGCTGCCGCACGGAGCTCCGCCCTGGCAGACGAAATGACGCGGATCGAAGATCGCAGAAAGAGCGAGAGAAGGCCCAGCGCGACCAGGATGTCCGGCCAGCCTGAACCGGTCAGCCAAACTGCGCCCGCCGCCACAAAAACCGAGAGGTTCGATGCGATGTCGTTTCTCGAACACTCCCACACAGAACTCATATTCACATCTTCGTGGCGATGCCTCCAAAGCAGGTAAAGACAAAAGGAATTTGCCGCGAGGCCGAGAAGGCTGAACGCGCCCATCACTTCGAAGACGGGGATGCTGGGAACAAGAAGCTTGTAGGCAATTTGGGCAGCCACGGCGCAAGCAGCCAGGAAGATAAGCCCGCCCTTGAACAACGCGACCTTGGCCTTGGCTGTAGCGCCCCGCGAAACCGCGTACAAACTAAGAGCATAGGTCAGGGCATCTCCAAGGTTATCAACGCTGTCGGCCAGCAGTGCGGTCGACCTGCCATAAAGTGCGGCCACGACAATAACCAGGAACATGACGGCGTTGACGCCGAGAACAATTTTTAGTGTTCCCCGTTGCCTTTCACGAAGGGCATCTAAAGAACAATTGTCATTGCAACAACCGCTCATTCGAAAAACCTCCTTGCGAACATTAGCCACTAATCAATTAAACCACCCGGGTCGGACCTCGCCAAGCCTGTCTTTCTTGGCGTCTTGGCGTCTTGGCGGTTCAAAAAGCCGTGAATGGTAAATCGTGAATCGGGAATCGTAATTGGTGATTAAGTGATTGAGTGACTTTGTTTTTCCTCTGTGTCCTCTGTGTCCTCTGTGTCTCCGCTTTTGTTCTTCTTGGCGTCTTGGCGTCTTGGCGGTTCAATCTTTGTTTTTGATCTTTTCTTGGCGGTTCAACCTTTGCAAATCCGCTCCATCAACCGCCCCATGAACGCTTCGCACTGCATGACCTGATCCACCGTCACGAACTCGTTCGGCTTGTGCGCCTGCTCGATCGAGCCCGGACCGCAGATCACGGCGGGAATGCGCGGCGCGCTGGAACTGCGCGCCTTCGGTGCCGAACGACACCTTGCCGATCCCCGCATTGCCCGACAATTCCTGCGCCAGCGCCACGATCTCGGTCTCCATGCCGGTGTCGAGCGCACGGAATTTCGGACAGGAATTCGATTTCAAAACCCGCCTCCGGATGCACGGCGCGCATCTCGGGCTCGATATTGGTTTCGACGTATTGCCTGAATTCCCGCAGCAGCGCGTCGGGATCGTCGCCCGGCAGGTGCCGGAACTCGAAATCGAACACGCATTCCTGCGGCACGATATTGAGCGCGGTGCCGCCGCGGATGACGCCGGTCTGGATCGTCGTGTGCGCGACGTCGAAATTCCTGTCGAACGGCCCGTTATCGCGATGCCGCCGCGCCATGCGCTTGAGATAGGCCACCGCCTCCGCCGCCGCCTCCACCGCGTTGACGCCCTGCGGCGCATACGCGGAATGGCAGGCCAGTCCGTGCACCGTGCAGCGGTAGCTGTGCTTGCCCTTGTGCGCGATCACCGGTTTCATCATCGTCGGCTCGCCGACGATGCAGGATTGCGGCCGGATGCCGGCCAGGGCCAGGTCCTCGAGCAGGCGCCCGACGCCGAGGCAGCCGACTTCCTCGTCATACGAAAACGCGAAATGCAGCGGGGTCTTCAGTCCGCGTTCGACGAACTGCGGCGCCAGCGCGAGCGCCACCGCGATGAAGCTTTTCATGTCCGCGGTGCCGCGGCCGTAAAGCCTGCCGTTTTTCTCGACGAGTTCGAACGGGTCGCTGTCCCACGCCTGGCCGTCGACCGGAACCACGTCGGTATGCCCGGACAGCACGATGCCGCCGTCGCCGCGCGGACCCAGCGTCGCGAACAGATTGGCCTTGCGCCGCCCGTCGTCGAAAGTCAGACGCACGTCCGCATCGAGCGCTTTCAGACAATCGCGCGCGAAATGAATGAGCGCGAGGTTCGAATCCCGGCTGACGGTGGGAAAACCGACCAGCCTGCGGATCATGTCGATGCTGACCGGCGCGGTATTTGAAACTGTCATGACAGAACTGCGGAATTAAAAAATCAGGATAGGTGCGGGCAGCCGCAGTGTCAATTGACTGCCGTCCGCGCCCCGGATAACAACAGGCTGCCGCGTACGTAAAAATCCCCCTGCACCTTGCGGCGCAGGGGGATGTGTGCGACGTAAGCCGTTGCTATGCTCAGGAATACGAGCGGCCTGCCCGGTTCCCGAAGCCGCCGCCCGAATTCCGGCGCGCCGGCGCGCCGCTGGAAGGACGGCGGTTGTCGTTCTGTCCGCGGTACGGTTTGCGGCCGGCGGAAGAAAAATCACCGCGCGCTTTCGCCTTCGGTTCCAGACCCGGCACCACGTGCACCTCGATCTGGTTGCCGGTGAAGCGTTCGATCTGCCGCAGTTGCGACCTGTCGTCCGGCGCCGCAAACGAAATCGCGATGCCGGTCGCGCCCGCGCGGCCGGTGCGGCCGATGCGGTGCACGTAGTCTTCCGCGACCTTCGGCAGGTCGTAGTTGATCACGTGCGTGATGCGTCTGAACGTCGATGCCGCGCGCGGCGACGTCGGTCGCCACCAGCACGCGCACGTTGCCGCTGCGCAGCCTGGACAGCGTGCGGTTGCGCTGCGACTGGTTCATGTCGCCGTGCAGCGCCGCTGCCGAATGGCCGCTGACCGTGAAGGTCCCCTGCCAGCTTGTCGGCGCCGCGCTTGGTGGAGGTGAACACGATCGCCTGGTTCAGCTCGGTATCGGCGAGCAGATGATCGAGCAGTTTCCGCTTGTGGCTGCCGTCGTCGACGTGATGCAGGCGCTGCTCGATGTTCTCATGGCTCGTCCTGGGTGCGGCAACCTCGATCAGTTTGGGGTTGCGCAGCAGCGTGCGGGCGAGCTTCGCGATATTGCCGTCGAGCGTCGCCGAAAACAGCAGCACCTGGCGTCCGGCGGGCGTGGCGGCCGGCGATTTTCTCGACCGGCTCGATGAAACCCATGTCGAGCATGCGGTCGGCTTCGTCGAGCACGAGCAGTTCAAGCCGCGAAAAATCGACCTTGCCCTGGTCGATGAAGTCGATCAGGCGGCCGGGGGTCGCAACCAGGATGTCGAGCGGCGATTCGAGCAGCTTGCGCTGCTTCGGGTACGGCATGCCGCCGAGCACGGTGCCGGTGCGGACGCGGCCCATGAACTTGCTGTATTTCTCGACAGCGCCGGTCACCTGCAGCGCGAGCTCGCGCGTCGGCGTCAGCACCAGCACGCGCGGACCGCGGCCGGGTTTGGCGGGTTGCGCCAGGCGCTGCAGCGCGGGCAGCACGAAAGCCGCGGTCTTGCCGGTGCCGGTCGGCGCCGAACACATCAGGTCGTGGCCGGCGATCGCTTCGGGGATCGCCTGGGCCTGCACGGGTGTCGGTTCGGTATAGCCTGACGCGGTCAGCGCCTGCACGATGGCGGGATTCAGATTCAGAGATTCAAATAACATCGATAATGCCTTCTTAAATGTAATGCAGAACAACAAACGCGCAGGCAAAACCACAGCTGCAAAGGCAGGCACATGCCGCCGGCGCACGGGTATCGTCGCTAACCGTGGCGGAAGCAGCTATTCGGAGAAGGAAGCTGAAAACGAAGGGGTCAGGGACAGATGCAACTCGAAACTTACGCAGCCTGGATTGAACCCGGGCTGCCTCGAGGTGGTCGCACTATACAGATAACCCGAAGAAATATGCGAGCTTTTTTTCTGAAACGCCCGATCGCCGCGAGCGGCCGGACGCGCGCCGCCCGCGATCCGCATCCGAACGCAAATGCCGGAAATTCAATGAACTAGCAACGCTTAATGTGTTACAATCGCGCCCCTTTAAACGCCCAAGGCGGATTCATGTCACGCTCGATTCGCAATATCGCCATCATCGCCCACGTCGACCACGGCAAAACCACGCTGGTCGACAAGCTGCTGCGCCAATCCGGCACCTTCGCCGCGCACCAGCATCTGGTCGAGCGCGTGATGGATTCGAACGACCTGGAAAAGGAGCGCGGGATCACGATCCTCGCCAAGAACTGCGCGGTGCAGTACGAAGGCACGCACATCAACATCGTCGACACCCCCGGCCACGCCGATTTCGGCGGCGAGGTCGAGCGCGTGCTGTCGATGGTGGACAGCGTGCTGCTGCTGGTGGACGCGGTCGAAGGCCCGATGCCGCAGACGCGTTTCGTCACCCGCAAGGCGCTGGCGCTGGGACTGAAGCCGATCGTGGTCATCAACAAGATCGACCGCCCGGGCGCGCGTCCGGAGTGGGTGCTCAACCAGACCTTCGATCTGTTCGACAAGCTCGGCGCCAGCGAGGAGCAGCTCGATTTTCCGGTGGTCTACGCCTCGGCGCTGCAGGGCTGGGCGACGCTGGAACATGACAAGCCGGGCACCGACTTGCGGCCGCTGTTCGACGCCATACTCAAATACGTGCCGGTGCGCGCCGCGGATCCCGACGCGCCGCTGCAGTTGCAGATCTGCTCGCTCGACTATTCCAGTTTCGTCGGCCGCATCGGCATCGGCCGCATCGCCCACGGACGCTTGCGCGCCGGCCAGCTGGTCGCGGTGATGCACGGCCCGGAGGACACCGCGCCCAAGATTGCCAAAGTCAACCAGGTCCTGGTGTTCAAGGGCCTGGAGCGCACCGCCGTCGACGAAGCCGAGGCGGGCGACATCGTGCTGGTCAACGGCATCGAGGAAGTGGGCATCGGCGTCACGCTGTGCGATCCCGCCACGCTTGTGGCGTTTCCGTTGCTGAGAGTCGACGAGCCGACGCTGACCATGAACTTCATGGTCAACACCTCGCCGCTCGCCGGCAAGGAAGGCAAGTACGTGACCAGCCGCCAGCTGCGCGAGCGCCTGGAACGCGAACTGCAGTCGAACGTCGCGCTGAAAGTGGAATTCACCGCCGACTCCGACACCTTCGTGGTCTCCGGGCGCGGCGAACTGCATCTGACCATTCTGCTCGAAACCATGCGCCGGGAAGGCTATGAAATGGCCGTCGGCCGCCCGCGCGTGGTGATGAAAACCGTGGACGGCGTGAAACACGAGCCCTACGAACTGCTTACGGTCGACGTCGAAGAAACCCACCAGGGCGCGGTGATGGAAGAACTCGGCCGCCGCCGCGGCGATCTGCAGGACATGCAGTCCGACAGCAAGGGCCGCGTGCGGCTCGAATACCGCATTCCGGCGCGGGGCCTGATCGGCTTCCAGGGCGAGTTCCTCACGCTCACGCGCGGCACCGGGCTCGCAAGCCATGTGTTCGACGACTACGGTCCGGTGAAGGGCGACATGGAAGAGCGCCGCAACGGCGTGCTGATCAGCCAGGACAACGGCAACGCCGTCGCCTACGCGCTGTGGAAACTGCAGGAGCGCGGCCGCATGTTCGTCTCCCCCGGCGACGCGCTGTACGAGGGCATGGTGATCGGCATCCACTCGCGCGACAACGACCTCGTGGTCAACCCGATCAAGGGCAAGCAGCTGACCAACGTGCGCGCCTCCGGCACGGACGAGGCGGTGCGCCTCGTGCCGGCGATCGAACTCACGCTCGAGAAAGCGGTGGAATTCATCGCCGACGACGAGCTGGTCGAGATCACGCCGAAGTCGATCCGCATCCGCAAGCGCTATCTGCTGGAACACGAGCGCAAACGCGCTTCACGCGCCGCTGCATGACCGCGCGGCCGGAACCGGCCGCATTCGCTGCGCCGGCGCTCTTCGTCCTGCTATGGAGCAGCGGTTTCATCGGCGCCAAGCTCGGCCTGCCCTACGCCGAACCGCTGACCTTCCTGCTGCTGCGCTTCACCTGCGTGCTGGCGCTCATGATCCCGCTCGTCCTGTTTGCGCGCGCGCCCTGGCCCGCCTCGCCGCGTGATGCACTGCATATCGCCATCGCCGGCATTCTGATCCAGGCCGGCTATCTCGGCGGCGTGTTCAGCGCGATCCATCAGGGCATGTCCGCAGGCGTCGTGGCGCTGATCGTCGGCATCCAGCCGCTGCTCACCGCAACCGTGGCCGGGCGCATGTTGGGCGAGCGGGTCTCTGCGCAACAATGGATAGGATTCACGCTGGGCCTGACGGGGGTCACGCTCGTGGTCTGGCAGAAAATGTCGCTGCACGGAATGACTGCCGTCAGCCTTGCGCTGGCGCTCATCGCCTTGCTCAGCATCACCTTCGGCACGTTGTACCAGAAGCGCTACTGCCCCCGTTTCGATGCGCGCAGCGGCTCGGTGATCCAGTTCGCCGCGTCATTCGTGCTGCTGCTGCCGCTGGCATGGGCGACCGAGACCATGCGCATCGAATGGACCGGGGAATTCCTGTTTGCGCTCGGCTGGCTGGTGCTGGTGCTGTCGGTGGGCGCCATCACCCTGCTGTTCCGGCTGATTGCCCGCGGCGCCGCCACCCGGGTGTCCAGCCTGTTTTACCTGACGCCGGCGGTCACCGCGCTGATGGCTTACCTGGTATTCGATGAAATACTGTCATCGCTGGCGATAGCGGGCATGATCATCGCCATCGTCGGCGTCGCCATGATCAACCGCACCCGGATTCCAGCATGAGTGACGCTGCCGACAAACCCACGCCTTACGAACAGATCGGCGGCGAGGCCGGATTGCGGCGGCTGATCGACCGCTTCTATGATCTGATGGACACCGTCCCGGAATACTACGGCATCCGCAAGCTGCACCCGCAGGACCTCGCGGGCTCGCGCGACAAGCTGTTCATGTTCCTGTCGGGATGGCTGGGCGGCCCGGGACTCTACGTCGAGAAATACGGACACCCGATGTTGCGGGCACGGCATCTGCCGTTCGCCATCGGCATCGCCGAGCGCGACGCATGGCTCGCCTGCATGCTGCAGGCGATGGAGGATGTCGGCGTCGAGCAGACGCTGCGCGAAGCCCTGCTCAAGGCTTTCTTCGGCACGGCCGACTGGATGCGCAACCGGCCGGAGTGATGGTTATGGGTAATGAGTGATGTGGTAATGGGCAGAATCAGACCGCCTTCCGTCTCACTCTCATCACCCACTATCACTCATCACTCATCACCGCTTAGATCACCGTTTTTTCCCGAGTATCGTCCCGCGGCAGCGCCGCTTGCCGCAGTAGCAGGCATGCGCGCGCTTGATGGCCGGCGTGTGCGGCTCATCGAGGATCAGGTTGTAGTCGTAGGTCAGCTCGTCGCCGGGCGCAACGCTGCGGGTCGTCTCGATGAAAATCCGGCCTTCATCGTCGACCGCCTCGCAATTCGGCGCGCACGAATGGTTGAACCAGCGCGCCGAGTTGCCGCGCCGGGTCGCATCGATGACCGTCTCGGCGTCGACCGCGAACAGCATCGTGTGCGGGGAATTCTCCTGCTCCTCGGCGTAGCGCGCATCGGCCACCTCATGGCTGATGCGCTCGCCGATGTATTCGATCAGCCTGCTGCCTTTGGGAATATGCGTGAGCGCGAACACGCCGCGCCCGTGTATGGATGATCTGCGAACGACGAAACGCCGCTGCGCCTTGTGCGTAGAACGGGGCATGCTGCTGTTACCTCAGATTGTCAAAACAGAAAAAGTCACCGGGCGTGCCGCTTCCCGAGATTCGTTACCGTATGCGCGGTATGCGGATTGTACCCTGTGTAGAGAGAAAATCGAAGTCGCAGCCGCGGTCGGCCTGGGTGACCGTGTCGAGAAAGAGCTTGCGGTAGCCGCGCGCATCGTCTTTGCGGACGCGCGGTTTTTTCCACTGCTTGCGCCGCGCCGCGAGTTCCGCCTGCGGCACCAGCAGTTCGAGCGCTGCGGTCCGGCGACGTCGAGCCGGATGCGGTCGCCGTTGCGCACCAGCGCCAGCGGCCCGCCGATGGCGGACTCCGGCGTCACGTGCAGCACGATGGCGCCGAAGGCCGTGCCGCTCATGCGCGCATCCGAAATCCGCACCATGTCCTTGACGCCCTTCGCCGCAAGCTTTTTCGGTATCGGCAGGTAGCCCGCCTCCGGCATGCCCGGCGCGCCCTTCGGCCCCGCGTTCTGCAGCACGAGGATGTCGCCGGCGTTCACATCGAGCTGCGGATCGTCGATGCGCTCGGCCAGGTCTTCGAGCGACGTGAACACGACGGCACGGCCTTCGTGCTGCATCAGCGCCGGGGTGGCCGCCGCCTGCTTGATGATCGCGCCGCCCGGGGCGAGGTTGCCGCGCAGCACCGCGATGCTGCCGCCCTTGAATATCGGGTCCTTGAACGGCCGCACCACCGACTGCTTCCAGCCGGGCGGCGCCGCCGCGATGTTCTCGCCCAGCGTCCTGCCGGTCACCGTCAGGGCCTTGAGTTTGAGCAGCGGCTTCATTTCCCGCAGGATAGTCGCCAGCCCGCCCGCCTTCTCCAGGTCCTCCATGTAATGCTGGCCGGTCGGCTTGAGATCGACCAGCACCGGCGTCTCGCGCCCCATGCGGTCGAACGCGTCGAGGTCGATCTCGATGCCGAGCCGCCCCGCCATCGCCGCCAGATGCACGATCGCATTGGTCGAGCCGCCGATCGCCAGCAGCACCCGCAACGCGTTTTCGAAAGCGTCGGGCGTCATGATCTTGTCCGGCGTCAGCCGCTCCTTGGCCAGCGCCACCGCGCGCGCGCCGCTCGCCTCGGCATGGCGCAGGCGCTCCGACATCACCGCCGGCGTGCACGCGCCGCCCGGCAGCATCATGCCCATCGCCTCGGTGCACAGCGCCATGGTGCTGGCCGTGCCCATCACCATGCAGGTGCCGGCGCTCGGCGCCAGTTTGTTGTTGACCTCGCCGATCTCCTGCTCCGAGATGTCGCCGGCGCGAAAGCGCGCCCAGAAGCGGCGGCAGTCGGTGCACGCGCCGAGCCGCTCGCCCTTGTGATCGCCCGTGATCATCGGGCCGGTCACCAGCATGATCGCCGGCACGTTGGCGCTCGCCGCGCCCATCAGCAGCGCCGGCACCGTCTTGTCGCAACCGCCGATCAGCACCGTCGCGTCGACCGGCTGCGCGCGGATCATCTCCTCGGTGTCGATCGCCATCAGGTTGCGCAGGTACATGCTGGTCGGATAGGCGAACGACTCGTGCAGCGTGATCGTCGGAAACTCGACCGGCAGTCCGCCGGCGAGCATCACGCCGCGCTTCACCGCCTCGATCAATTCGGGCACGTTGCGGTGGCAGGCATTGAAGCCGCTGAAAGTATTGGTAATGCCGATGATCGGACGCTCGAGCGCGTCGTCCGTATAGCCCATCGCCTTGATGAAGGCCTTGCGCAGGAACAGCGAAAATTCCTCGTCGCCGTATGCGGTGAGACCGCGGCGCATGCCACTTTTCTTTTTTGCCATGCGGGGAATCGGATCAGGAAGTGAAAACCAAGACTGCACGATAGCCGAAGTGGCCAGGCGAGGCAAGGCGCGCGCCGCCTGAAGTAAAATAAGAAGCCTTTTCAGCGCCACCGGTCCGGCGCATACTTGGTCGCATTCGATTTCACCAAAAAACTGCGGCCGCCCCGCGCGCCGCTTAACGAAAGGCAGATACATGAACGACGCCACCACCGGCACCGCGCAGACCGCGCTCGCTGAACAGGAAATCTCCCGCGACTCGCTGCTCGAAAAATACGCCAAGGGCAAGGAAACCAGCATCACTGACGTGCGCCGCCGCGTGGCCCGCGCCCTCGCCCAGGCCGAGCCGGAAGAACATCGCGCACAATGGGAGCGCCGCTTCCTGCAGGCGCAGGAAGACGGCTTCATTCCCGCCGGCCGCATCAACTCCGCCGCCGGCATCCAGTTGCAGGCGACGCTGATCAACTGTTTCGTGCAACCGGTCGGCGATTCGATTTCGGAAATCGTCGACGGCCGCCCCGGCATCTACATCGCGCTGCAGGAAGCCGCCGAGACGATGCGCCGCGGCGGCGGCGTCGGCTATGACTTTTCATCGATCCGCCCGAAAGGCGCGGAAGTCAAAGGCACGCATTCCAGCGCCAGCGGCCCGGTGTCTTACATGCGCGTATTCGACCGCTCCTGCGAAACCGTCGAATCCGCGGGCTCGCGCCGCGGCGCGCAGATGGCCGTGCTGCGCTGCGACCATCCGGACGTCGAGGACTTCATCCACGCCAAGGACAGGGGCGACCTGACCAATTTCAACATTTCCGTCGGCGTCACCGACGCCTTCATGGAAGCCGTCGAGCAGGACAAGGACGTCGAGCTCGCGCACCGCGCCAAACCCAACGCCAGACAGATGGCCGCCGGCGCCTGGCAGCGCGAGGACGGGCAATGGGTGTACCGCAAGGTGCCCGCGCGCGAACTGTGGGAACAGATCATGCGCTCGACCTACGACCATGCCGAGCCGGGCATCCTGTTCCTCGACCGCATGAACCGCGACAATAACCTCAATTACTGCGAGACCATCGAGGCGACCAACCCCTGTGCCGAACAGCCGCTGCCGCCGTACGGCTGCTGCTGCCTGGGCTCGATCGACCTCACGCATTTCGTCAAGCAACCGTTCGCCGAAAATGCCAGCTTTGATTTCGATCACTTCGGCCGTGTCGTGGCCGTCGCCGTGCGCATGCTCGACAACGTGCTCGACGTCACCGCGTGGCCGCTGAAACAACAACGGGAAGAAGCCGCCGCCAAGCGCCGCATTGGCCTGGGCTTCACCGGACTGGGTGATGCGCTGATCATGCTGCGCCAGCGCTACGATACGCCGGAAGCGCGGCAGGTGGCCGCGCAGATTTCCGCAACGATGCGCGACTACGCTTACCGCGCCTCTGCCGATCTCGCGCGCGAGCGCGGCGCGTTCCCGCTGTTCAGCGCCGACCTCTACCTGTCGGGCACCAGCTTCGCCGCGCGCCTGCCCGAGGACATCAAACAGCTCATCCGCAAGCAGGGCATTCGCAACAGCCACCTGCTGTCGATCGCGCCCACCGGCACCATCAGCCTCGCCTTTGCCGACAATGCCTCCAACGGCATCGAGCCGCCGTTCTCGTGGACTTACACCCGCAAAAAGCGCATGCCCGACAACACCATGCGCGAATTCGCCGTCGAAGACCACGCCTGGCGGCGCTGGAAAGCGATGGGCGGCAACACCGCGCAACTGCCGCCGTGGTTCGTCACCGCGCTGGAAATCTCGGCGAACGCGCATGAAGAAATGGTCGCCGCGGTTGCGCCCTACGTCGACACCAGCATTTCGAAAACGGTGAACGTGCCGGAAGACTATCCCTATGGCGAATTCCAGGATCTTTATTTCCGCGCATGGAAGTCGGGGCTGAAAGGATTGGCCACCTACCGCCCGAACAGCGTGCTCGGTTCGGTGCTGTCGGTCGAACCCTCGGGCAAGGACATGGCACCGCAGGATTTCCGCAGCGACGACGTCAACCGCCGCATCCTGATCCAGAACCTGCCGGCGCCGGTGCTGTCCAGCCTGCGCTGGCCGGGCCGCCCGACGATGACCGCCGGCAATCCGGCGTGGACCTACATGATCGAACATCCGCACGGCGCGTTCGCGGTGTTCGTCGGTCATGTCGAGAACGACCACGTGCACGCGTTTGAAGTCTGGGTCAACGGCAGCGAGCAGCCGCGCGGTCTGGGCGCCGTCGCCAAGACGCTGTCGATGGACATGCGCGCGAGCGACCCCGGCTGGCTGCAGGTGAAACTCGATACGCTGGCGAAAGCCGGCGGCGACGAACCCTTCGACATGGCTTTCCCGCCGCTCGGCGAAGTGAAGCGCATGCCGTCGGTGGTCGCCGCGTTCGCGCAGGTCGTTCGCTGGCGCGTCGACCAGTTAGGCGGGCTGACGCCGCCGGGCGCACCGCTGTTCGGCCAGTCGCTGACGCCGGTGCTCGACGCCATGTTCTCGCTGAAGGAACCCAAGACCGGCACCGACGGCACGATGTCATGGACGGTCGACGTGCTTAATCCGCGCACCGGCGACGATTTCGTGCTCGGCCTGAAGGAAATCACGCTGCCCGGCGAAGGCAGGAACGCGGGCGTCACCCGCCCGTATTCGATGTGGCTGTCCGGCGAATATCCGCGCGCGCTCGACGGGCTGTGCAAAATCCTGTCGCTCGACATGCGCGTGATGGATCCGGCGTGGATCGGCATGAAGCTGCAGAAGCTGCTTGCATTCCCCGAGCCGCTGGGCGATTTCATGGCCTTCGTGCCCGGCGCACGCAAGCAGGCCACGTTTCCCTCGACCGTCGCCTACGTCGCGCGCCTGATCCTGCACCGCTACGCGATGCTCGGCGTCCTCGACGAGAACGGCGCGCCGCTGGCGCAGATGGGCATCCTCGAGGCGCCGGCGGCGGGCGGCGACGCGCCGCGGGTGATGAAGGGCAGCCGCTGTCCGGAATGCGGCAACCAGACGCTGATCCGCAAGGACGGCTGCGATTACTGCACCGCGTGCGGTTACACCGGCGCCTGTGGTTAGCGACTGCCTGATCGATCGGACCGGGCCTGCAAAAATTTAATGCCCGGCCCGCGCAATACCGCTAAAGTATCTCGAAAGCGAGAACCACGCTCGTTACCGAGACCAGCCCCAGCGCCACCAGGAACAGGTTTTCCGCCCACCGCTCGAGACGCATCGCCGAGCGGACGGAGCGGATCGACAGGAACGACAGCAGCGCGCTCAGCAGAAACAGCGCGCTGTCGACCGCGAGCATCCTGTCGATGACCATTCCCGCGTGACCATGCGCGATCTTGCCGATGCTGATGACGGTCATGCATACCCCGACCATCGTCGCCGAGGTCGGCAGGATATGGCTGGAGACACCGTTAGACGCCATCCCGTCCCGCGTCCGGGCCGGGCCCGCATTCAAAACGGCATCTCCGCCATCCGCAGGACTTCACCGCCGCCTGGTATGCACATGCAGCCCGCACCGTGATTACGCTATTTCTCCGCGGCCCGCTCCGGCCACACGAAAACCAGCCGCGCAGGATGCTTGGGCGTCACCTCCGCGACTTTGGTCAGGACGTGGCCGTCGTTGCTTGCCGCTATGGTGTATTTGCCCGCCGGCATTCTGGATAACAGGAAAGGCCCGTTGGAATCCACGTTGAGCAGCATTTTCCCGGAATGGTCCTTGACCTTCACGCCGATGTCCGCGAGATATTCGTCTCTCGGCCTGGCCTTCTGCACGAACTCCAGCGCCAGATTGTAGCGGTGCTCCGCCGCCTTCATGGCGTTGGCCTCGTCGGTGCCGACGCCGCCGCTCATGTAGGTCACGGGACCCGCCTTGTGCTCTGCGGGCAGATGCGCGCTCGTGCTCGAAAACGCCGGTGCCGCAAACGCCATGCCCGCGATCAGGATACTTGCCGTTGCCAGTTTCTTGCTCATGTCAATCTCCTTCAGGTTGTCGCACGTTGTGATAAAAATGCCTCAACGCCCTGAGCATCCCTCCCTGAAAGATCTTTGGTCCATGGTTGCGAGACTGTGCCGCGCGGCTTAAAACAAACTTAAGGCGCAGGTTCGATTGACGCCATACGACACCTGCCCATAGAATCGCCGGACACCCGCCCGGGCCATCAGTCACGCACAGTGACGCTCAATGGAGACGCGCTGTTGAAAGCCACCAACCTGCTGTTCATCATGTCCGACGAGCACAACAAGCGCGTGCTCGGCTGCTACGGCCATCCGATGATCAGGACGCCGAATCTCGACCGGCTCGCCGCGCACGGCACGCGGTTCACCAACGCCTACACCAATTGCCCGATCTGCGTGCCGGCGCGCGCCGCGTTCGCCACCGGCCAGTACGTGCACCGGATCCGCTGCTGGGACAACGCGATCGCCTACGACGGGAAACCGCCGTCGTGGGGCCACCGGCTGATGGAACAGGGCCACCGCGTGACTTCCATCGGCAAGCTGCACTACCTGGATTCCGACGCGAAGCGCAACGGCTTCGACGAGGAAATCCTGCCGCTGCACATCGTCAACGGCGTCGGCGACCTGCTGGGCCTGATCCGCGACGAACTGCCGCGGCGCGCGGGCGCGGCCAAACTCGGCCCCGAAGCCGGGCGCGGCGAATCCGAATACACGCACTACGACCGCTCGATCGCGGCTGAAACGGTAAAGTGGCTGAAGAACGAGGCGCCCAAATACCGCGACAAGCCATGGGCGCTGTATGCCGGTTTCGTCTCGCCGCATTTCCCGCTGATTGCGCCGGCCCGGTTCTACGACATGTATGCGGAGGACCAGGTGCCGTGGCCCGACATGTACGAGCACGATCAGCGGCCGCGCCATCCGTTCATCGATGCCATGCGCAAATGCTTTTGCTTCGACGAGGCGTTCGATGCGCCGATGGTGCGGCGCGCGATCACCGCCTACTTCGGCCTGGTGTCCTTCCTCGACGACAACATCGGCAAGATTCTCAAAGCGCTGGAAGAATCCGGACTGATGGAAAATACGCGCATCGTCTACGCCACCGATCACGGCGACAACCTCGGCACGCGCGGCCTGTGGGGAAAATCGACGATGTACGAGGAATCCGCCGGCATCCCGATGATCCTCGCCGGGCCCGACGTTCCCCGCGGCAACGTCTGCGCCACGCCGGTCATGCTCGCCGACGGCTTTCAGACGATCATCCAGGCGCTGGGGGCGAAACCCGATCCGCGCGACGCCGGGCTGCCCGGCCATTCGCTGCTCGAGATCGCGCAGGGCTACGTGCCGCAGCGGACCATACTCTCGGAATATCATGCCGCAGGCGCGCTGAGCGGCGCGTACATGATCCGGCACGGCAAGTACAAATACATCCACTATGCCGGACTGCCGCCGATGCTGTTCGACCTCGAGGCCGATCCTTTCGAGCGCACCGATCTCGGGCGCGACGACCGGTACCGCGCAGTGATCGACGAGTGCGAAGCCGCGCTGCGCAAGGTGGTCGATCCCGAGGCGGTCGACAAGCTCGCGAAGTCCGACCAGCAGGCGCACATCGACAGGCACGGCGGCAAGGACGCGATCCTCAAGCGCGGCACGTTCCGCTACTCGCCGCCGCCGGGAGCCAAGGCCGCTTATTCCTAGCCGCGCCCCGCAGCCGGAAAGGCGTCGCGGGTTCAGGGATTACAATCCCGGATAAGCCATGACTCTCACCGAACTCAGATACATCGTCGCCGTCGCGCGCGAGCGCCATTTCGGCCGCGCCGCCGAGAAGTGCTTCGTCAGCCAGCCCACGCTGTCGGTCGCGATCAGGAAGCTCGAGGACGAGCTCGGCATCGCGCTCTTCGAGCGCGGCGCGACGGAAGTGACGGTCACGCCGGTTGGGCAGCGCATCGTCGAGCAGGCACAGCGGGTACTCGAGGAAACGGCGGCGATCAAGCAGATCGCGACCCAGGGCAAGGACGAGCTCGCCGGGCCGCTGCGTTTCGGCGCGATCTACACCATCGGGCCGTACCTGATGCCGCAGCTGATTCCGCAGCTGCACCGGCGCGCGCCGCAAATGCCGCTGCTGATCCAGGAAAATTTCACCGCGAAACTCGCCGGGCTGCTGAAGAACGGCGATCTCGACCTGATCATCCTGTCGCTGCCGTTTGCCGCGCCGGGCATCGTCACGCAGGCGGTCTATGACGAGCCGTTTCGCGTCGTCATGCCGGCCAGTCATCCGTGGGCGAAGAAAACGCGGATTCCGGCCGTCGATCTCTGCGCGGAAAACCTGCTGCTGCTGTCCACCGGCAACTGCTTCCGCGACCAGGTGCTGCAGACCTGCGCCGGCGTAAAACGCGCCACCAACAGCAGCATCCAGCAAAGCCTCGAAGGCAGTTCGCTCGAAACCATCCGCCACATGGTCGCGTCCGGCGTGGGTGTCACGGTGCTGCCCGCCAGCGCGCGGAAACCAGCGCCGTCCAGAACAAGCTCGTCGCGATCCGGCCGTTCGCGCCGCCGGTGCCGAGCCGGCGCGTCGCGCTCGCCTGGCGCAGGAGCTTCCCGCGTCCGCGCGCCGTCGAAGCGGTGCGCGAAGCGATCCTCGCCTGCAAGCTTGCCGGCGTGACCATGCTGCCCGACGCGCCGCCGGCCACAGGCGGAGATGAGGGATGAGGGTCAAAGGCAGGGATGAGGGCCCTAAAGGATACGTTTCACTTAATGAGGGATAGACCCTGTCCCAAGCATTTCAGATCCATTGCATTGCATTACTTTTCTTTTAATTACAACGAGATAGAATCAGCCTTTCCAGCATCGGTTACGTGATAGCTATACCCTATCAATAAGATATTAACAATCAATTAGACCAATCTTCCGCGCCCGCCTAACATGCGTCTCATGCGTGATCCACACGCGCAAACTTTTGACAAAGGAGACAGCATGAAACCGGAATCAGTCACCGTGAAAAACATCGAAGCGGCATTTGCCGGCGAATCGATGGCGCATATCAAGTACATGTACTTCGCGAAAATCTGCCGCGCGCAGGGCGACGTCGAGACCGCGAAGGTGTTCGAGGAAACCGCGGCGCAGGAAGTGCAGCACGCGTTCGGCCACCTCGACCTGCTCTACCCGCCGGTCGACATGAACCCGGCGAAATGCCTGGACATGGCGATCGCGGGCGAGACCTACGAGTACACCGAGATGTATCCGAATTTCCGCCACCTCGCCGAGGAAGAAGGCAATCACGCGGCAGTCGCAGGAAATGGACGAGCAGATCGGGGAATCGAAGGAACACGCCGCGCGTTTCCAGCAGACGCTGGCGAAAGCCGCCAAGCGCTTCGCCGCGCTGGCCAAGGTCGAAGAGCGCCACGCCAATCACTACAAGGCGACGCTCGCCAAAGTCAACGCTTAACAGGAGAAATGAACATGAGAAAATGGGAATGCATCGTATGCGGCTTCATCTACGACGAAGCCAAGGGACTGCCTGAAGAAGGCATCGCCGCCGGCACGCGCTGGGAAGACATCCCGGCGGACTGGGCCTGTCCCGAGTGCGGCATCGCCAAGGCCGACTTCGAAATGGTATTGATGGCGGCATAACCGTCCCGCGCCCGCCCTTCCCTCGCCGGGAAGGGCGGGATCGCGGGAAAATCGATCTGAAACGTATACTCTCAAGGCATTCATGGACCCCATCGTCATCATCGGCAGCGGGCTCGCCGGCTACAACACCGCCAGGGAGCTGCGCAAGCTCGACAAGCAGACACCGCTCGTCATCCTCACCGCGGATGGCGGCCAGTTCTATTCGAAGCCGATGCTGTCGAATGCGCTCGCGTCCAAGAAACTGCCGGAGGCCATTCCGACCCATTCCGCGGAACAGATGGCCGCGCAGCTCGATGCCACGATCCGCGCTCATACGCGGGTCACGGCAATCGATGCCGGCAGTCACCAAATACGCATCGGTGACGAGATCATCTCTTACTCGAAGCTGGTGCTCGCGCCCGGCGCAGAACAGATCAGGTTGCCGCTCGCCGGCGATGCCGCGGCCGAAGTGCTGAGCGTCAACGGTCTCGACGATTACGCGCGCTTTCGCGCCGCCATCGAGGGCAGGAAAAACGTCGCCATCATCGGCGCGGGGCTGATCGGCTGCGAATTCGCCAACGATCTGGCCGCTTCGGGTTATGCGGTCGACGTGATCGACATCGCCGACCAGCCGCTGGCGCGCCTGCTGCCGCCCGCCGGCGGCGCGATGCTGAAGGCAAAACTCGCCGCGCTCGGCGTGACCTGGCATTTCGGCACCGGCGTGCAGGCCGTGGACAAAAGCGGCGGGCGGCTGCAGGTCACGCTCGCCAACGGCGAGACCCTCGCGACCGATGTCGTGCTGTCGGCGATCGGCCTGAAACCGAAACTGGAACTCGCGCGCGCGGCCGGGCTGAACATCAATCGCGGCATCGTCGTCGACCGCCATCTCGCAACCAGCGCGAAGGACGTGTTTGCGATCGGCGACTGCGCGGAAGTCGCCGGCCTGGTGCTGCCGTTCGTGATGCCGATCATGCACGCGGCGCGCGCGCTGGCGGCAACGCTTGCAGGAAAACCCACTGCCGTTTCCTACCCGGCGATGCCGGTGCTCGTGAAAACGCCGGCCTGCCCGACCATCGTCGCGCCGCCGGCGAACGGCGCCGCCGGGGAATGGCGGATTGAAGAAACGGCCGACAGTGTACAATCCCTGTTCATCGACGCATCTGGAAAACTGCTCGGCTTCGCGTTGAACGGCGCGGCGACTGCCGAACGCGCCAAGCTCGCGCAGCAATTGCCGCCGGTGCTGGCCTGATCTTGTTTCGGTGAAGGCGCCGTCGTTCTGACCACCAACTAAACATGTTTTATTCGATCCCGCCCGTCACCCGGGCATTGCTGCTCACCAACGGTCTCGTCTACCTGCTGCAGCAGGTCATCGGCGATCCGCTGTTCATCTGGTTCGGACTGTGGCCGCTCAGCAGCACGGGATTGGGCGGCATGGCGGGGTTCCTGCCGTGGCAGGTCGTCACCTACAGTTTCCTGCACGGCGGCCTGCTGCACCTGTTTTTCAACATGTTCGCGCTCTACATGTTCGGGTCGGACATCGAGCGCGTATTCGGACAGCGGCGCTTTCTTGTCTTTTACTTCACGTGCGTCGTCACCGCCGCGGCGGCCCAGCTCGTCGTCACCGCCATCATCGGCGGCGCGCCTTATCCGACCATCGGCGCCTCGGGCGGCGTGTTCGGCGTGCTGCTCGCCTTCGGCATGTATTTCCCGCGGCGCACCGTGATGCTCATTTTTCCGCCGATCCCGATGCCGGCCTGGTTGTTCGTCATCGTCTACGGCGTGATCGAGCTCTATCTCGGCATTACCGGAACGCAGGCCGGCGTGGCGCACTTCGCGCATCTCGGCGGCATGCTCGGCGGCTATCTGATGATCCGCTACTGGCGCGGCCGTCCGCCGCGCCGCCGCTGGTAAGCGCGAAGAAAAGATCAAACGCTCGAAGAAGCACATAGACACGAAGGATTCTTTTCAATACCCCCTTGAGCGATGCACAAGGGAACTAAGAAGTAACTTCGCGGTCAAACGAACAAATGACCTAGCCCCTAGCCGACGGCCGGCGTTCTGCGCATGATCGCCACCGCCGCCGCCAGCGTCGCCAGCGCGGCAAAACCGAACGCCGCCGCGTAACTGCCGCTCAGCCTCACGATCAGCCAGAAGAAAAACGGTCCGACCACCACGCCGAGATAAGTCACGGCGAGCGAGGCGCCGGTGGCGACCGCCACGTTGCCCTCGGGAGCGATGCGCGCAACCTCCGCGACATAGACGCCGTTCCAGCCGATGGCCGAGGCGCCGTACACCGCGCACAGCAGCAGCACCGCGCCGAAGGGCCAGGCCTTCGTGACCAGCGCGATCAGCAGCGCGCACACCGCCATCAGCATCCCCAGCAGCGCCAGCGTGGCGCGCGCGTTGTCGAAATAGTCGGCTGCGACGCCCCACAGCACCCGGCCCACGATGCCGGCGATCATCGCCGCAGACAAGGCAGCCCCGGCATTGACCACGCTGAGCCCGACGCTTTCAGTAAGAAAAACAACGAGATAGCTTGCGAAACACATCTGCATGCCGGCGTAGGTAAACGAGATGAACGAGATGCGCCGCAATTCGTCGTGCGCGAGCACCATCCGCAGCATGCCGGCCAGCGGCGGCCGCCGCGCCGCGGCCGCGAGGCGCGGCTGATCGTAATCGGCGCGTATCGTCTGCAGCACCACGGTAAACAGCAGGATCAAACCGCTCATGGCCAGCGCGGCGCCGCGCCATCCGACCGAGATGACGAGCCACGGCACGACGGCGCCCGCGAGCGCGCCGCCCACCGGCACGCCGGTCTGGCGGATCGACATGATCAGATTGCGCATGCGGTCGGGCGTGTGCTCGACGAGCAGCACCGAGCTGGCGGGCGTGATCGGGCCGTAGCCGATGCCGATCAGCACCGCGCCGGCGATCACCGCTGCCGGATGCGCGAGCGCGCACAGCGCGAGCCCGCCGCCCGTCAGCACCATGGCGGACTGGCTCATCCGCACCGCCCCGAAGCGCGCGACGAAAGTGCCGCCGATGGGCGCCGAAAACGAAGCGAGAAAATAGACGAGCGCGGTGAATGCGCCGATTGCATTGGCGGCCACGCCGATATCGCCGCTTGCCGCCGAAGCCAGAACTGCGGGCGTGAATACGGCCACCGATGTCAGCGCCTGGCTGGCCAGCGTCGCCAGCAGCGCAACGATCAGCTGTTTATTGTGCGTGGCCATGCCGGGTATCGCCGGTCAACGCGCGCCGGCCTTACCTCACATCGCAGATTTATGAATCGATCCGGCAAGCCGTCTTTCGGGACTGTGGGCGGGAACTATGGAACTATAATTCTAACATCCAGTCGCAACGTATCAGGCCCCGCCGCCGTGCATTTCAGAACATCATCAGGCAATAGGATAATCTAAAAGAGTCCGTAACATAATGAACCGAAAAAAATCCCGATCCCGTCCGGCGTCGCCCTTGCGCTGGCCTGCGCCATTTCCGCATCGGCCCAGGAACCGCCCGCACATCCACCGTTGGCACCGGTCTGCCTCGCACCCGCGGCGTGGTATACGCTCGACGGCGCCACGCCGCGCGCCATGCCGGGCTCGCGAACTGCTCGGTGAAATCGCGAAGCGCGACGTCGTGCTGCTCGGCGAACGGCATGACGAGGCCGACGACCACCAATGGCAGATCGAGACCCTGGCGGCGCTGCATCTGTTGCGGCCGAAGATGGTCATCGGCTTCGAAGCGTTCCCGCGCCGGGCGCAACCGGTGCTCGACAAGTGGATCGCCGGCCAACTCACGGTCAAGCAGTTTCTCGAGCAGACCGAATGGGACAAGGTCTGGAATTACCCGCCCGAGTACTACCTGCCGCTGTTCCAGTTCGCGCGCATCAACCGCATCCCGATGGTGGCGCTCAACGTCGACCGGACGCTGCCGGCGGCCATCACCAAGAATGGCTGGGACGCGGTGCCGGCAGACCAGAAGGAAGGCGTATCGCGCCCGGCGCCGCCGTCGCCGGCCTACCGGGATTTTCTGTTCGACGTTTTCAAGACGCATCCGCATGTCGCGGGCCAGGAAACCGGCGCGGCGGACAAAGACGACAAGGCGTTCCGTTTTTTCACCGAATCGCAGACGGCGTGGGACCGCGCGATGGCCGAAGCGCTCGCGCGCCGCGTCGAAACCGGACCCGGCGCGCAGCGACCGCTGGTGGTCGGCATCATGGGCGTCGGGCATGTGCGCCGCGGCTATGGCGTGCCGCACCAGTTGCGCGACCTGGGCGTGAGCAATATCGGCACGCTGCTGCCGGTGGAATCCAGGCAGGATTGCAGTGAAATCAGGACGGGCCTTGCCGATGCCGTCTTCGCGTTGCCCGGCATGCCGGCCGAAAAAACCCCGCCGCCGCGCCTGGGCGTGCAGATCGAGGCAGTGGACGGCGGCGTCAGGCTGCTGGACGTGCGCGCCGGCAGTCTTGCGGAACAAACCGGGCTCAAGCGCGGCGACATCATCGAGTCGATCGCCGGCGCCCCCGTCAAAAAGATGAGCAGCGTGGTCGCCGCGGTCCGCGCGCAGCCCGCGGGCACCTGGCTGCCGATGCAGATCCGGCGCGGCACCGAAAAGCTGGAGTTCGTGGTCAAGTTCCCGCCGCAGAAATGAGCGTGCTGCCGCGGCTTCTCGTCCTCCTCGGGTGCGCGTTCGCCGCCACGCTCGCCTGCGCGGCCGCGCCCCGCATCGCGCACCTCGATCTCGACGTCACGCTCGATCCGCAATCGCGCCGCTTCCACGCTGTCGCCGAACTCGCCGCGCCGGGGGAATTCCGCTTCACGCTGTACCGCACGCTCGCCGTATCGGCCGCGTCCGCCGACGGTCAGCCGATCGCCGTCGTCCCGGCCGGCAGCGACGGCGACTTCCGGGAGTGGCGCGTGCCGGCACCGCAGGGTGCGCGGCTGCGCATCGAATACGGCGGCACGCTGCCCGCACTCGACCACGCGCTCGATCAGCGCCGCGTGCTCGGCGCCATGCCGCCGATGGCCGCGACCGAAGGCAGCTTCCTGCACTCCGGCAGCGGCTGGTACCCGCAGCCGGCGGCGCTTTTCAGCTACCGCGTCAGGCTCTCGCTGCCCGGCGATCAGCGCGGCCTCGTCGCCGGGCGCCTCGCCGCCGAGGAACTGCCGCAAGGCGACAACCAACGCTACACCGCCACCTTCGAATTCGCGCAGCCGGCGGACGGCATCGATCTCATGGCCGGGCCGTACGTGGTGCGCGAAAAACTCGTGCCGCGGCCCGATGCGCCGCCGCTGCGCCTGCGCACCTACTTCTATCGCGACCTCGATGCGCTGGCCGATGCTTATCTCGACGACAGCCGCCGCTACATCGAACTCTATTCGCGGGAGATCGGCGCCTATCCGTTCAGCGAATTCTCGGTCGTCGCGAGCCCGCTGCCGACCGGATTCGGCATGCCCACGCTCACCTACATCGGCGCCCAGGTGCTGCAACTGCCGTTCATCCGCGCCACGTCGCTCGGCCACGAAGTGCTGCACAACTGGTGGGGCAACGGCGTCTATCCCGATTACGCGACGGGCAACTGGAGCGAAGGTCTCACCACGTTCATGGCCGATTATTTCTACAAGGAACGCGAATCGGCCGCGGCGGCGCGCGCAGCGCGTCTCGGGTGGCTGCGCGATTTCGCCGCCGTGCCGGCCGGCGAGCAGATGTCGCTCGCGGCATTCCGCTCCCGCACCCACGGCGCCGAGGCCGCGGTGGGCTACGGCAAGGCGGCGATGGTGTTCTTCATGCTGCGCGACACGATCGGCGAAGACGCGTTCCATCGCGGCATCCGCCTGTTCTGGGAGCAGCACAAGTTCAAGGTCGCGTCGTGGAACGACCTGCGCGCCGCCTTCGAACAGGCCGCGGGCCGCCCGCTCAAGACTTTCTTCGAGCAATGGGTGGACCGCGCCGGCGGTCCCGCGCCCGCCATCGCACAGGCCCAGGCGCAGACTGTCGGCGGCAAAACGAGGCTCGTGCTGACGCTCACCCAGACCGCGCCGGCTTATTCGCTGCGCGTGCCGATTGAAATCGTGACCGGCAACCGTTCGGAGACGCGCTGGGTGGATCTCGATCGCGAGCGCCAGGTGGTGACGCTCGAACTCGGCGCGATGCCCGATGGCGTGCGCCTCGATCCCGAACTTCACGTGTGGCGCGTGCTCGACCGCGAACAACTGCCGCCGATCCTGCGCCGGTGGATCATCGCCCGCGCGCCGCGACTCGCCATCGTGTCGAACACTGCCGAGTTCGGGATTGCGGCACAAACGCTCGCCCGGAGCTTCTTCGAGACGCCCGCGAAACTGGTCGGTCCGGCGGAAATCCGGAACGGCGATGAGCCGACGCTGATCGTCGGCCTGCAGCGCGACGTGGATGCGACCCTTTCCCGGCTGGGGCTGGCGCCCCGCCCCGCGACCCTCGCGGACCGCGGTTCGGCGCAGGTGTGGACGGTGCGCAACGAAAACGGCGGCGCGCCGCTCGCGGTGATCTCCGCGCGCGATGCCGCAGCGCTTACGGCCCTGCTACGACCGCTGCCGCATTACGGCGCGCAAAGTTATCTCATCTTCGATGGCAGCCGCGCGATCGAGCGCGGCATCTGGCCGGCGCCGGGGCGGCTGATTCCGGTGACGCGGGCTAAGGGTTGTGAGGCGCTGAAAATCTGAAAAGCAATGACACAGAGGACACAGAGGACACAGAGGAAAAATATAATAAAAACAATGCGGTGTGATTCATGCGCATGAGGGACTGGGCGGCGGGACACCTGAATAGTTCTTTGTGCAAACCCTGTTTCGCACGGAGCACACTGAGGTCACTGAGTCTTATTGATATGAAGTCTGATCTTCCTTCGTGTCCTCTGTGTCCTCTGTGTCTATGCTTTGCTTTGCGTTCAGCTTTTGACCTTCACGCCTCGCTCATCTCCTCCAGCGCCGCATGCACTTCCAGCCAGCGCTGCTCGGACTGCTCGATCAGCCGCGCGAGTTCCTGCTGCCGCATCGTCACTTCCTTGAGCTTCGCCGCATCGGCTCCGGCGTAAATCGCCGGATCCGCGAGCTGCGCATCGAGGCCCTGCTTCTCCTTCTGCCACGCCGCGATCTGCCGCTCCAGCTTCTCCGCTTCCTTGGCCAGCGACCGGCGGCGGCCGGACTTCGCCTGCCGCTCCTGGGCGGCCATCTGCCGCTCTTCCTTGCGCGATACCTTTTCCACCGACTGGCCTGCGCTGGCGTTTCCCGCAGCCTGTGAACTGCGCCGCGCCGCAAGCCACTCCAGATAATCGTCGAGATCGCCGTCGAATTCCACGGCGCGCCCGTCCACCACCAGCAGGAATGCGTCGCACACCGTGCGCAGCAGCGCGCGGTCGTGCGACACCAGCACCATGCTGCCCTCGTACTCGGCGAGCGCCTTGGTCAGCGCGTGGCGCATGTCGAGGTCGAGATGATTGGTCGGCTCGTCGAGCAGCATCAGGTTGGGCCGCCGCCGCACCAGCAGCGCCAGCGCCAGGCGCGATTTCTCGCCGCCGGAAAAAGGCGCGATCGGCGCATCGGCCATGCCGCCGCGGAAGTCGAAGCCGCCGAGGTAATCGCGCAGCAGCTGTTCCTTGGTCCGCGGTTCCTGATGGACCAGGTGCCACAGCGGTGATTCGTTCGGCCGCAGCTGTTCGAGCTGGTGCTGGGCGAAGTAGCCGATGGCGAGGCCCTTGCCTTCGAAGCGATGGCCGGACAGCGGCGCGAGCTCGCCCGAAAGCAGTTTGATCAACGTCGATTTGCCGGCGCCGTTCGGGCCCAGCAGCCCCAGCCGCGCGCCGGGCCGCAGCGTGAGCTTGATGCCTTCCAGCACCGTGTGCCCGTCGTAACCTGCCGTCACGTC
The DNA here is from genome assembly GCA_963734595.1 of uncultured beta proteobacterium. Classification (GTDB taxonomy): domain Bacteria; phylum Pseudomonadota; class Gammaproteobacteria; order Burkholderiales; family SG8-41; genus CAKKQX01. The sequence continues at coordinate 54,170 of CAVTHV010000031.1, read as the reverse complement.
TTCGAGCGTGAGCAGCGGATCGGGCGCGCGCGCGGGCGCCGGGAACTCGAAGTCGAACGGCGCGTCGACGTGGGCCGCGGCGATGTGCTCCATGCGGTCGAGCGCCTTCAACCGGCTCTGCGCCTGGCGCGCCTTGGTGGCCTTGGCGCGAAAACGCCGGATATAGTTTTCAAGATGTTCGATCGTGCGCTGCTGTTTCTCGTACATCGCCTGCTGTCCGGCGAGCTGCGCGGCGCGCGCCTCTTCGAACGCGGTGTAGTTTCCGGTATAAAACGTCAGGCGCTGCGCATAGATGTGCGCGATGTGCGTCACGCAGGCGTCGAGGAAGTCGCGGTCGTGCGACACCAGCAGCAGCGTGCCGCGGTAGCCGGTGAGCCATTTCTCCAGCCACACCACGGCGTCGAGATCGAGGTGGTTGGTCGGCTCGTCGAGCAGCAGCAGGTCCGAGCGGCTGATCAGCGCCTGCGCGAGATTGAGCCGCATGCGCCAGCCGCCGGAGAAGGACGACACCGGGCGTTCGAATTCGGCATCGGCAAAACCCAGGCCGGAGAGCAGCGCCGCGGCGCGCGCGCGCGCGCTGTAGCCGTCGATCTCGGCAAGCCGCGCGTGCAGTTCGCCCACGCGATGCCCGTCGTGATCGGCCCCGGCCGCATTTTCCAGCGCCGCGAGTTCGCGCTCGACTTCGCGCAACTCGGCGTCGCCGTCGAGCACGTACTCGATCGCCGGCATCTCGAGCGCCGGCGTCTCCTGCGCGACGGTGGCGATGCGCCATGCGGGCGGCACTTCGCAGTCGCCGCGGTCGGCGTGCAATTCACCGCGCAGCAGCGCGAACAGGCTCGACTTGCCGCTGCCGTTGGCGCCCACGAGCCCCACCCGCCAGCCGGGGTGGATCTGCAGTGAAGCGTCTTCGATCAGGCGGCGCGCGCCGCGCGCGAGCGTCAGGTTACGGAATTGAATCATGGGGATACTGTGGAATCCGGCGTGCGATAAAGCAGGGGCCGGATTATCCCACAAACCCGGCCCCGCCACGACATGCGAGGAAGTTTTTCTGGAAAACGGATGGGTTTAGGTCAGAGCTTCATCCCTCATCCCTCATCCCTATCCTGTCTTTAGCCCGCCGTCAGGCGAGCTTGCCGCCGAGCCGCTCCGCCAGCCAGTCGGCCACCAGGTTGACGCCGACCTGGCGGTTGTCTTCCTGGCAATGGTCGCTGCCGCCGTCGTGCGTGGTCAGGATTTTGAGCGTCTTGTCCTTCGCGCCGACCGCGTCGTAAAGGCGTTGCGCGAATTCCAGCGGCACGATGTTGTCGTTTTCGCCGTGGATGCAATAGAACGGGCACTGGATTTTTTCCGCGATGCCCGCCAGCCGGTAGCCTTCGAGCTTTTTCATGCACGCGTCCATGTCCGGCATGCCGAGCACCCACAGCAGCTGAAACGGCGGCGCGGACAATTTGGTGCCGCCCGATTCCATGATCTTGCGCCGCCGCACCCACGCCTCGTGATAATCGAAGTGCCCGCCCCAGGCGACGCATGCCGCAAAGCGCGGATCCATCGCCGCCGCGCGCGGCGCGTAATAGCCGCCCATGCTGAAACCCATCACGGCGATGCGTTTGGCATCGATCTCCGGCCGCTGCGCCAGGTATTCATATGCGGCGGCGCCCGGCACTTCATAATCGTGGCGGCTGGGGATGCCCTGCAGCCTCAGCGCTTCGCCCTGCCCCGGCCCGTCGATCGCCAGCACGTGAATGCCGCGGCGCGCGATCTCGACGCCGCCGAAGAGCACGCTCATTTCCTTGGCATTGTCGAGACCGTCGAACATCGCCACCGCCGGCGCCGGACCCTCGACATCCGCTTTGAACAGCCACGCCGGCAACGTCGTATTTTCGTATGGCACTTCGACGCGCTCGATGTTCGGATAGCGCCGCGCAATGCCTTTCCGGAAACAGCGCAGGCAGTTGCGATAGGTTTCCCACTTGCGCTCCGACGGCGCGATGAAGCGCTCGCCGCAAAAATAATAGATCGCGGCGCGCAGATAGTAGCTGCCCGCGGTGAGCTGGTGGCCCAGCTTTTCCTCGGCGTCGCCGAAGCCTTCTATGCGTTGCGCCATCGCCGTCCATTCCTGCCACCACTTCTCGTTGTCGCCGGCGTGCGCCTTGAGTTTTTGCCCGATCTGATCGATCTCGCCGAGCGCCGCCGCGCCCCAGGTCTGCATCTCGATGCCGAACATCATGCCCTGCGACCACATGTGGTTGCCGGGGAAGTACTCGAACCAGTGACTCATGTTATATCCCGTTGTTTTAAATGACTTTTTAAACTACTGCGCCCGGTTGCCGCGACCAGCGCTTCCTTGTCCTGCCGGCTCAACTGCTTGATCTGATACTCGCGCTTGCACGCCGCGGAGCGCGTCGCCGCCGTTTCGCTGTACACGAGCGTCACCGGCCGCCGCGCCCGCGTGTAATTTGCGGCGAGCAACTTGTTCGAGTTGTGTTCCTCGACGCGCCGCGCGACGTCCATGGCCACGCCCGTATACAGCGTGCCGTCGGCGCAGCGCACGATGTAGACGCTCCACGCCGGCATGGGATCAGCCCGCTTCCTGCAGGCTCGCCATGCGGATCAGCTTCAGGATCAGGACGACGAACGGCGCGACGTGCCACAGCAGATCGAAGATGTCGAGCGGCCGCGTCAGCGTGCCGGCAGACAGCATTTTCAGCTTCTCCCAGATGTGCGGCTCGGGAAAAAACGGTGCAAATCCCAACAGCACGGCGAACAGCACGCATACCGCCAACGGAAGCTTGTCGAGCCAGTTCATCTGCAGGAGCCCCGGTGCGGCGGGAAATTATTGTTTATCAATATCAACCATTCGCTATTTAGAGCGCGTTTCAAAAAGACCAAGACAGACGAAGCCACAGAGAGCACAGAGTTCACAGAGAGAATCAAAAAACTGTTTTAAACAAACGGATACGAAACATGTCTCGTTATCGGTTCTTCCTCTGTGTTCTCTGTGTTCTCTGTGGCTAATTCATTTTTTTACGGGCCCTTAGTGGCCGCGGCAGCAGGCGGCGCCGGCTGCCCGTGCTGCGTCGCGCTGAACGAGGCGCGCAGCGCCAGGCGCGCGGACAGACGCTGCAGATTGGGATGCGCCTTGCGCCATTCGATTTCGGGCAGCGCAACATCCAGATAGCCGAGCGCATATCCGGTGCAGATATCGGCGAGGCTGAAGCGGTCGCCAAAACAAAATTCGCGGTCGCCCAGGTCGCCGGCAAGAGCAGCCAGCCCGCGCTCGATTTTCCGCCGCTGGTTCTCGAACCACGCGGGCGCGCGCCGTTTCTCCTCGGGCTCGCGATATTCATGGTTGATCGCGACCGTTGCCTCGGCCACACCGTCAGCGAGCGCCTCCCAGCGCTTCACCTCGATCCGCAGCTCGAAGGGTTCGGGTATCAGCCGCGGACCGCTGCCCAGACCGTCCAGGTACTCGACGATGACCGGCGAATCATAGAGCGGCCGGCCGTCGTCGCGAACCAGCACCGGCACCTTGCCCAGCGGATTCAATGACGGGACCCGGGAGCCCGGGGCGGCGGCACGCTCGATCACAAATTCATGCGGGATCCGTTTCTCTTCCAGCACGATGCGCACCTTGCGCACGTAAGGACTTCCCGGCGTGCCAAACAGTTGCATTGGATACCCTCCTTTGTGCCTGGAATTCTACCGTGTTTGCGGGTCCCGGATCAGCAACCACTGGCGAACCGGACACATTTTGCGCTAGGTCAAGAACGCCGGGGCGCAGCCGAGGAAAATAGTTTTGATAGACCCCGGACGCCGGGCACGCTGGCGGGCCCGCCGGGAACAGGAGATCCGTCATGAACGATCCGCACGCAATCGAATACATCGAGAACAGGACTTACGACGAAATCGCGGTCGGCGACACGGCGACGCTGACGCGCACGCTGCGGCAGGAAGACATCCAGACGTTCGCCATCATGTCGGGCGACATCAACCCGGCGCATGTCGACCCCGCCTACGCGCATTCCTCGATGTTTCACGAGGTGATCGCGCACGGCATGTGGGGCGGCGCGTTGATCTCGACGGTGCTCGGCACCCAGTTTCCGGGTCCCGGAACGATCTACATCGATCAGTCGCTGCATTTCTCGCGGCCGGTACGGCTCGGCGACACGCTCTCCGTCAAAGTGACCTGCGCGCGCAAATTCGATCACAACCGGCACATGATCCTCGATTGCCTGTGCACCAACCAGGACGGGCACAAGGTGATCAGCGGCACCGCCGAAGTCCTTGCCCCGAGCGAGAAAATCAAACGCGCCAAGACCGAACTGCCCGAATTGAAACTGTCGCAATCGAAACGCTCGCGCTACCGCCATTTGCTGGAGATCAGCAAGGGCCTGCCCGCGATCCGCATGGCCGTCGCCCATCCGGTCGATATCGATTCCCTGGGAGGCGCGCTGCTGTCGCGCGACGAAGGGTTGATCGTGCCGGTCCTGGTCGGGCCCGAGCACAAGATTCGCGCGCTCGCGGCAACGGAGAAACTGAGCCTGGAGGGTTGCGAGGTCGTCGATGTGCCGCACTACAACGCGGCGATCGAAGCTGCCATGGCGCTGGCGCGAGCGGGCAAGGTCGACGCGCTGATGAAAGGCGCGCTGCGCACCGACGAACTCATGGCCGCCGTCGTGCGCAAAGACGGGCTGCGCACCGGCAAGCGCGTGAGCCATGTCATGCTGATGGACGTGCCGACTTATCCGCGGCCGCTGATGATCACCGACGCCGCCGTCAACATCGAGCCCTCGCTCGAGGACAAGGCGGGCATCGTCCAGAATGCGATCGATCTTGCCCACCTGCTGAAAATCCCGGAGCCCAAGGTTGCGATTCTGGCGGCGGTGGAGACCGTCAATCCGAAAATGCGCGCGACGCTCGATGCCGCGATCCTCTGCAAGATGGCCGACCGCGGCCAGATCACCGGCGGACTGCTCGACGGGCCGCTCGCTTTCGACAACGCGATCTCGATGGTCGCCGCGCGCACCAAGGGACTGCGGTCGCCGGTGGCCGGCCAGGCGGACATCCTGCTCGCGCCCGACGTCGAAACCGCCAACATGCTGTGCAAGCAGCTCGAGTATCTTGCCGAAGGATTGGGTGCAGGCATCATCGTCGGCGCGCAAGTGCCGATCGTGCTGACCAGCCGCTCCGATTCGCCGGAAACCCGCGCGGCGTCCACCGCGCTCGCGGTCGTCATCGCCCAGGCGAAGCGCGCATCGAAATAAACACCGGCCGCTCGACGGGCAGAAAGCCATCGATCGAGAAATCGCACGCGCGTTGGTCAGCGTTTGCAACCGTCCAGCGGCGTTATCTGTCCGCTCCACTGGTCTTTTGTGCCACGAGGCACTGCAGGAATGACCGGTCCTGTTCGGTGAGTTGCGGCGACGCATCGTCGGGCGCGAAGTGGCGCTTGAACGCGGCGATCGCCGCATCGAGATTCGAAGTGTCGTAACCAAACGCCGCGAGCAGCGATTGCGTCGTCTGACGGTCGCCGGAACCGGCTCCAGCGGCGGTCGCACCACAGGCCGAAGCCGCGCGCGGCGAGCCTCTGCCACGGGAACAACCGGCTCGGATCGACCTTGCGCCCCGGCGCGACGTCGCCGTGGCCGAGGAAATTCGCGGCGGGAATCGCGTAGCGCTCCTTGATATCGGCGAGCAGCGCAAGCAGCGACTCGATCTCGGCCTCGGCGAAGGGTTCCTCGCCGTTGTTGTCGAGCTCGATGCCGATCGATGCGGAATTCAGATCGGTGTCGCCGCCCCAGTACGACTCGCCGGCGTGCCAGGCGCGCGCCAGTTCGTCGACCAGATAATAGATCGTGCCATGGCGCCCGATCAGGTAGTGCGAGCTGACCTTCTTCGCCGGATCGGTGAGCGTGGAGAGCGCCTGGTCCGCGTCATCGTTGCTGGTGTGGTGCAGGATCACGAAATTCGGCCGCCGCTCGTCGAAGTTGGGCGAGGGCCGGACTTCGACCGGCACGCCGGCGCGCGGCGGCAGCGGCTGGAGCGGCGCGCAGGCGGCGACGGCGAGAGCGGAGAGCGCGATCAAGCCGCGGACCAGCCGCATGCCCGCCGCCGCACTCAACAAATGTCGCCCCCGAGCCTCTCTTCTTCATCGTTCGTTATTTTTCCTCTGTGTTCTCTGTGATCTCTGTGGCAAATGTTTTTTAGGTTTAGAAAATCCCGAGCGCAAGCCCGGCCGCGAGCGCCGCGCCGGTCTCCTCGCAGCGCCGCAGGTCGTCGGCGCCGATCGTCTTCGGCGCGAGGATCGCCTCGGGCGTCTGCGCGTGCGTGCACACGATGAGCGGCTCGCACACCGGTTTCAGGCGCCAGCCGGTGCAGATGCGCTCGACCTGGCGCACCGCGTTGCTGCCCGTCGCTGCCCGCGCACACCAGCGTCGCGCACGGCCGGCCATTGATGCGCTCGAGCACGGCGTAATAAGTGCGGTCGAAAAAGTCCTTCATGATCCCCGAGATTGCGGCGAGATTCTCCGGCGTCACGAACAGGTAGCCGTCCGCCTGCAAGACGTCGTCCGCCCCGGCCTCCGCGGCGTGCAGCAGCCGCACGCGCACCTCGCGCTCCGCCGACGCGCCGCGCGCCGCGGCCTCCGCCATCTGGCGCGCACCGCCGGTCGTCGAGTGAAATACGATCAGAAGGTTTTTCATCGGCGTCTGCGCGTGAAGGCATAACCGCCGCGCTCACGGTTACCGGCCTCGCGCTGTTTATGTCAAAGCTTGTAGCCGATCTGCCGCAGCAGGTTCCTGCGCCAGGCGATCCCGGCCTCGCCTTCCACGCCCACGGGACTGAAACCGTCCACCACGCCGAGTATGCCCCGCCCCTGCTCCGTCACCGCGACGATCACGTCGGTCGGATTGGCGGTCGCGCAGAAAATGCGGCACACCTCCGGCACCATTTTCACCGCGTTCAGCACGTTCACCGGGTAGTAGCCCTCGCCGAGAAACACGATGAAGCTGTGTCCCGCGCCCAGCGCCTGCGCATTCTTCTGCGCGAGTTCCACCAGGGCGGGATCGGTGCCCGACCAGCGCACCAGGCATGCGCCGGACGCCTCGCAGAACGCCAGGCCGAATTTGATCCCCGGCACCGCGCCCACCAGCGCCTCGTGGATGTCCTCCACGGTCTTGATGAAATGCGTCTGCCCGAGAATGAAATTCACCGTCTCGGGCTTGTCGATTTTCACGCTCAGCAGTTGCATGACGCAGTCCTTCCGTTATCGCTCACGGCAGCGGCCTAGGTCTCGTCGTAGGCGTCGTTGCCTCTTCCCCCGACCCGCACGAAGGTCGTGCGCTTGGTCAATTCCTTCAGCTGGCGCGCGCCGACGTAGGTGCAGGCGGAGCGCACGCCGCCCAGAATTTCCCGCACCGTGCCGGCGACCGGGCCGCGATACGGCACCAGCACGTTCTTTGCCCTCGGCCGCGCGGTATTCCGCGACGCCGCCGGCGTATTTTTCCATCGCGGTGCGCGAGCTCATGCCGTAGAAGCGCTTGTACTGCTCGCCGTCCTTCTCGACGATCTCGCCCGCGCATTCGGCATGGCCGGCCAGCATGCCGCCCAGCATCACGAAATCGGCCCCGCCGCCGAACGCCTTGGCGATGTCGCCGGGCGCGGTGCAGCCGCCGTCGGCGCAGATGCGCCCGTCGAGGCCGTGCGCGGCGTCGGCGCATTCGATCACCGCCGAGAGCTGCGGGTAGCCCACGCCGGTCATGTTGCGCGTGGTGCACACCGAGCCGGAACCGATGCCGACCTTCACGATGTCGACGCCGGACAGGATCAGTTCCTCGGTCATCTCGCCGGTGACGACGTTGCCGGCCATGATGGTGACCTTGGGATGGTTCTGCCGGAACTTCTCGACGAACTTGACGAAATTTTCGGTGTAGCCGTTGGCCACGTCGATGCACACGTATTCGATCGTGTCGCCGACCTTCTCCGCCACGCGGTCGAATTTCTCGGCGTCGCTCTTGGTGATGCCCATCGAGTAGAACGCGCTCGACTTCACCTTGAGCGACCCGAAGAACCGGGCAAGCTCGTCATCCGGGTAGTGCTTGTGCAGCGCCACGGAAAGCCCGAACGGCTGCGAGCGCGCGCGCCATCTCGAACGTGCCGACCGTATCCATGTTCGCGGCGATGATGGGAATGCCGCGGTACTTGCGCTTCGAGTGGCGGAACGTGAACTCGCGGTGGATGTCGACTTCCGCGCGCGAGGGCAGCGCCGAGCGCTTCGGACGGATCAGAACGTCGCTGAAGTCGAACTTGAGGTCGCGGTCGATGTGCATGACGCAGCGCCGGTTCCGTTACTCAGGCCACGCCCTCCACGATCCGCATGTCGCGCTCGACCGCGTCGCCCAGCACCTTCAATGCGGCCTGGTAACCGGCGCTGTCGTGCGCGGCCATCGCCTGCTGCAGATTGTCGAACTCGATGACCACCGCGCGCTGGTTGAGCCCCGCCTCGTACACTTTCGCCGGCGCGCCCCGGACGATGAAACGCCCGCCCGCGCCCTGGATCGCGGGGCCGGCGAGCTTCGCGTACGCGGCCAGCGCCTCGGGGTTTTTGACCGAACGGTAAAAAGCGATCCAATATGCTTTGGCCATGGCTGGGTTCCTTTATTGGTTGAATCGGGATGAAAGATGACATCGATACACGAATATACGACTTTACTTAAGCAGTCCGCGCTCGTGAAGGTAACGCCGGCCTTTTCGCGCCAGGCCGTAATGCGGTTCCCCGTTCAGCGGCGCATGAACATAATTGCCTTCCGCAAGAACGTTCAGGTACATTTCCACGATCTGGATATTCAGTTCATGGGCCTGGGCAATCTCGCCCGCATGCCCGCGCTCGTTCTGCGAGAGATACATCAGCGCTTTCACGGCGCCGCTGTCCAGCGTGTCCCATCTCTGGATGTACTGCTCCAGATCCTCCTTCAGTTCCGCGTTCTCCGCTTTCAGGAGTTCGTTTTCCTTCTCCATCGCCTCCAGCGCCGGCCGGTACTTCGCCGCCGCCGGAATTTCCTTCAACAGCTCTGCTATCAATCCCACTTCTACGCCCCTTTTTCTCCAAAGTTCAAACCCTGCCAATTTTACACGGTTCAACCGCATATTTCGCGCATGCCCCAGTGGTCAAACAACGTATATCGTTGGCGCTGCAGACAAAAACCGGATCCCCGCCTCGCGCGGGGAGGACTCGATCAGGACTTCCCGATCACCTTTTCCGCCAGATGGTCGCCAGCCAGGGTTGCTGCTCGCGCGGCAGGCCGGCGGGACGATAATAATGGGCGAGCTCGACGAATCCCGCGCCCGACACGTGGCGGCGCCAGGTTTCGAGATCGTGATACGCGCCGTAGCGCCCGCGGTTCCAGCCTTCCTCGTTACGGCCGTGCGGGTTCGAACTGAACAGCACGCCGCCCGGTTTCAGGGTCGCATGGAGTTCCCGCAGCACGCGCGGCAACTCCCGGCCGGGCACATGAAACAGCACGGCGTTGGCGAACACGCCGTCGAAATGGTTGCCGGGCAGGTCGAGCCTGAGGAAATCCTGATGCCATACTTCACAGCCGCTGTGCGCGCGCGCCATCGCGGCGAAGCGCGTGGCGCCTTCCAGACCCGTCGCGACATGACCGAGTTCCGTGAACGCCTTGAGGTCGCGCCCCGGCCCGCAACCGAAATCGAGCAGCGTGAAAGGCGGAGAGCCTTCGATGTACTGCAGCAGCGCCGCGATGTTCTGGCTGACGTCGTGATCGCGCGTGCCTTCCCAGAATTCTTCAGCACGCGTGTCGTAATATTCCAGCGTGAGACTGGCGATCGTATCGGGATCAGCCCCGCCGCCGCTACGCGCACCTCCTGTCACGGATCGTCCCTGGTCATCAGTCCACTTTCGCGCCGATGGGTTTGATTATTTTCGAGAATACGGCCGCCCCGGGCCGGCGCCGCCGCCGGCATTCCCGCAACGACGCACGCGCATGCCGCGCCCAACCTCATGATCGCCCGCATTTTTCTTCCTTGCTGCGGCAGGCTGCCGCACAGGATCGTTTGAATCGCGGGAGTCTACGCGACGCGCACCGGGCCCGCAATTTCAGGCAAAGACGGCCCGTGCCGCAGGGCCGCAAAGCGCCGCGACCCGTCGCCTTTTCCACAGTTCAAAAACTCCCACTGCTTCCCGGCTTGGCGTATTCTTACAGGTTATGGTACCGGTTGAACCGGCCGAATCACCACTTGGGAGATGCCGACATGAAACCGAACGTTGGAACGACAGACCGCATCCTGCGCATCGTGATAGGCGTGGCCATTCTGAGCCTGATATTCATTCTCGAGGGCAATGCCCGCTGGTGGGGCTTGATCGGGATCGTCCCGATTGGCACGGCGCTGTTCGGCTATTGCCCTCCCTATGCCTGGCTTGGCATCAACACCCGCGGCAGCGACCAGGAACCCGCCGCGAAATAAACTGAATGAGAGCTGCATGAACCACGATCCGATGCGATTCTGTTTCGAGTGCAAGCAGATGAAACCCGCGAAAGAATTCCGGCCGTTGTCCCGGGCGCCGGGCAAACCCCGCTCGGCCTGCGCCCAGTGCTTCGACCGTCTCGAAAAAATCAGGGTCGAGCACCTGGTGCGCGTGATCAACCGCTGATTTCGATTCCCGGAGCCGGAATCCGTTTCCCGTGAGAACCGCGGGAAAAGGCCGGCTGCGGCTTCCCTTCCAGTCCCCGCTCCCGACGGCAAGTCCGAAGGCGCGTATCATGCGCGGCATGAAGCGACTTTGCCGTATCCTGCTCGCCTGTTGCCTGTCGATGCTCGCGGCGACAGCGTCCTCCGCCGTTGCCGACAAAACGGTTTTCGGCATCGAACTCGGAACGCGGTTCGACATACCCGCATGCGGCCCCGGAGACGGGGCTTTTCCGGCCAGGCGCTGTTTCGATGGCACCCTGGTCAACCACAAGGCATGGGGGGCCGACGAATACTATGTATCGCTGCCCCGCGCCGGGATGCCGCCGTATATCCGCGGCGAGTGCAAGGTCTATACGGTCAAAGGCATCGTGGAGTCCGTGCAAATTGCCACGTGGGGCTTCGAGGCGCAAAGAGGGGCGCTCACTTCGCTGACCAAAAAATACGGCGAGCCGACGCGCGTCGAGAAGAAAAAGCAGAATAAGGCGCGCCTGAGGTTTCCCCCGCTGTTCGCGGAATGGGACTTCGAGGATTTCTCGGTAAAGTTCGACGGCGTCGCCAGCACCGTCGATTGGGGCCGGATCGAGGTGTCCACGCACCGTTACCGCAAGCTGGTCGAAGATCACGAAAAGCAGGCGGCCGCGGGCCCGTCAAAATAGCAGGAGACAGACACCTCCCACACGCGCACCAGTTCCACGCCCTTGTACTTTTCCCGCGCAGCCGCCATAATCCGGCCCGTGACCCGATTACCGACGAATACTGAATGCCGCTGATCCAGCGGCCCGCAACCACCGCCGGCGCCGCCTGCGCGAGCGTCCCCGCCTTCCTCCGCTTCGCTCTTTCACTGCTGCTCCTCGCCGGCACGCCCGCCGGCGCCGCCGAACTCACGGGCCTCGTGATCAAAGTTGCCGACGGCGACACCATCACGGTGCTCGACAGCTCGCACGCGCGGCACAAGGTGCGACTCGAGGGCATCGACGCGCCCGAGCGGCACCAGGCGTTCGGCGGGCGCTCCAAGGAACATCTCGCGGCGCTCGTGGCAGGCCGGAACGTCACCGTGATCTGGCATAAGCACGACCGCTACGGCCGCATCCTGGGCCGGGTGCTTGCGCCCGAATGCGGGCGCGGCGCCTGCCCGATGACCCTCGACACCGGACTCGCGCAACTGAACGCCGGTCTCGCCTGGCACTACCGGCAATACGCGCGCGAACAGGAACCCGGGGAGCGCAGCCGCTACGCCGCCGCCGAACAGGCCGCGAGAGCGAAACAGCAGGGACTGTGGCATGACGCCGACCCGGTGCCGCCGTGGGACTACCGGCGCGCCTCGCGCCATGCCCGGACCGCCCACGCCACGAGGGCGATGTAAGCGCTATCATCCATCACTTATCACCGTTTTAAAGCCCATCCCCCTTTCATGGCAATAACCGCGTATACTCCGCCCCAGTGTTTAGTTTCCAAGTACTTGAGGTCTGGATTTTCAGTTGTCGTTGGATGTTCGTCCTTTGGGAGCTTTGAGATTTAAACATTAGGCGGGGTTACTCCCGTGATTCTCAATCAATCTTTAAGGAACGTGCACAATGGCAACAGGTACAGTTAAATGGTTTAACGACGCGAAGGGCTTTGGCTTCATCACCCCGGACGGCGGCGGCGAAGACCTCTTCGCTCACTTCTCGGCCATCAACATGGCGGGATTCAAGAGCCTGCAGGAAGGCCAGAAAGTTTCCTTCGAAATCACCGACGGAAACAAAGGCAAGAAACAGGCGAGCAACATCCAGGCTGCTTAATCGCAAAGCTGGATGGGCAAAAAGGCCGGGCGCAAGCCCGGCTTTTTTTATGGGCGGGCCCGAACAACGGCGCGAACGCGGCCTGTTCTTTGGCGTCTCCGCCATCGCGTGTATCATCTCCGGCGGGCGGGCCGCCGCAATGCGGAGCCGCCCGCCGGATCTCAACTGACAATCACGCGGAGCAGCGCCCACCATCATGAGCAACATCGATCTGCACAGCCACGTCATCCCACCGACCATCATCGCCGTCATGCTGCGCGACCCGGAGCGCTTCGGCATGAAAATCGCCGAGCGCGACGGCAGGATCTATTTCGAGCGCAAGGGCAAGCTCTCCGAAATGGAACGCGAATTCCACGACGTCGACGCCAAGATCGCGGCGATGGACCGCATGCGCATCGACATCTCCGCGCTGTCGGTCGCGCCGCCCACTTACTTCTACGCGCTCTCGCCGGAGGCGGGGCTGGCGGCCTCGCGCCTGAGCAACGACGGCATCGCGCAGATGGTGGCGAAATACCCGGCGCGGCTGCGCGGCATGGCGACGCTGCCGATGCAGGACCCCGACGCGGCGATCACCGAGCTCGAGCGGGTGGTGAAGGAGTACAAATTCAAGGCGGTGGAAATGGGCACCTCGATCGAGGGCGAGCAGCTCGCGCACCCCCGCTTCCGCCCGGTGCTGAAAACCATCGAGCAGCTCGGCTGCTTCATTTTCACGCACCCCTACGCCTGCTCGGCCAAGGGCGGCATGGACCGCTACGAGATGTTCAATACCGTCGGCTATCCGCTCGACTCGACGCTGATGGTCGCGCACCTGATGGCGAGCGGCGCGCTCGACGACCTGAAGACGCTGCGCATCGTGATCCCGCACGGCGGCGGCTACGTGCCGTACCAGATCGGCCGCTTCGACCGCGCGCACAAGCACCGGCCCGCGGCGAGCGTGGACACGCAAAGCGCGCCCTACGACCTGTTCAAGCGCTTCTACTTCGATGCGCTCACGCACGATCCGCGTTCCACCCGGCACCTGATCAACATGGCCGGCGCCGACCATGTCGTGATCGGCACCGACAACCCGTTCAACATGGGGTACGAAGACCCGATCGGCAGGCTCGACGCCACGCCCGGGCTGACGGCGGAAGAAAAAGCGATGATCTGCGGCGGCACGGCAAGCAGGCTGCTCGGAGAAGGATGATCTGAGGATGAGGGCCCTGAAGGATACGTTTCACTTAATGAGGGCATGAGGGGTGCTATCATTGCGCCCCCACTCAGCGCACCAAAGCCCCATGAAAATCCCCAAGAGACTCGAACCGCTCGTCGAGGACGGTCTCGTCGACGAGGTCCTCCGCCAGCTCATGAGCGGCAAGGAGGCCATGGTCTACGTGGTCCGCTGCGGGGAAGAGATCCGCTGCGCGAAGGTGTACAAAGAGGCCAACCAGCGCAGCTTCCGCCAGAGCGTCGATTACACCGAAGGCCGCAAGGTGAAGAACAGCCGCCGCGCCCGCGCCATGGAGAAGGGCACCCGCTATGGCCGCAAGGCGCAGGAGGAGGCCTGGCAAAGCGCCGAGGTCGACGCCCTGTACCGTCTTGCCGCCGCGGGCGTGCGCGTGCCGCGGCCCTATAACTTCCTCGATGGCGTGCTGCTGATGGAGCTGGTGACCGGCGACGACGGCGAGGCCGCCCCGAGGCTCAACGATCTGGTGCTGACGCGCGGAGCAGTCGCGCGACTACCACCGCATGCTGATCACGCAGGTCGTGCGCATGCTCTGCGCCGGCGTCGTCCACGGCGATCTGTCCGAATACAACGTGCTCGTCGGCAGCGACGGGCCCGTCATCATCGACCTGCCCCAGGCCGTCGACGCCGCGGGCAACAACCACGCCTGCAGCATGCTCGAGCGCGACGTCGACAACCTCGCCGCCTACTTCGGCCGCTTTGCGCCCGATCTGCTGACCACCGACTACGGCATGGAAATCTGGTCGCTCTACCAGAGCGGCAAGCTGAACCCGGAGACCGAGCTGACCGGCCGCTTCGAGCGCAGCGAAAAACCGGCGGACGTGGCCGGCGTCATGCGGGAAGTCGACGACGCGCTCAAGGAAGAAGCGGCGCGGCAGCGCTACAAACAGGAAATGGGAAGATAAAACGCGGACGTTGAAGCGGGGACTTTAGCAATGTAACGGCAGGACGTCCGGTTTACCCGCAGCCCCTGAATTCAAATTACGCCTGACGCCGGACAGCCGTCAGAGCGCTGCCCTTCGTCCTGAAGGCTGCCGAACCACAGCGCGTATTGCCTGGTGAACTCCGCGCCGAAAAAGAACATCAGCGCCGAGTAATAGACCCATACCAGCAGTGCGACGACCGATCCGGCGGCGCCAAAGCTGGAGGCCACGCCGCTGTTGCCCAGGTAGAGCCCGATCGCATATTTTCCGAGACTGAACAATCCCGCCGTGAAAATGGCGCCGGTCCAGACGTCGTTCCAGGAGAGCCGCACGTCGGGCAGCATCTTGTAGATGACCGCGAACAGGCAGGCGATGACGCCGAACGATATCAGCGAGGAGATGCCCGCGAGTACCGCGGCGGAACCGCCCCAGATGCCGCCCGCGTAACGCTCGAGCACGGCAAGCGTGGCGCTGACCACCAGCGAAACGAGCAGCAGGAAAGCCAGCACGAGCACCAGCCCGAAGGACAGGAGCCGGGTTCTCATGAGTATGCTGAAACTCGACCGGCGGGAGGGTTTGATCCCCCACAGGTCATCCAGGCTGGCCTTGAGCTCCGCGAAAACGCTCGTGGCGCCGACCAGCAGCAGCACGCCCGCCACGAGCGTCGACACCAGCCCGGACACCGGATCCTGCGCGGCCGCCAGCAATGCCTGGATCGCCTGCGCCCCGTTCGGTCCGATCAGATCTTGCACCTGGAGGATGATTTCCCCCTGGGCCGCCTCGGCGCCGAAGAAGTAACCGGCGACCGCGATGGCCAGCATCAGGATGGGCGTCATGGAGAACAGGGTATAAAAGGCGAGTGCCGCGCCCTTGCTGGCGGCGCGATGGTCGATCCAGGATTTCGACGGACTCGGTCAGGACCGTCTTCATGCGCCGCAGCAGGAAAGGCGGCAGACGGAACAGACGGCACACGAATCCATTCATCACGGGCTCCCGGACAGTGGCTCTCGGCCGGCGATCTCGTTCAACATGCCTGCGCTCTCTGATTTCATTTACCGGCGCGACCGCAAACAGAAACCTGGCCGGAGAGAAAGGATATGCGCCGGGAACGGTTTTCTCGGTTCGATACCGTACATAAGAACAACAGATGGGACGAAGATTGCCGCCATGGCGGTCGTGCGTGACATATGCCCTTATGTTCGCTGGCGTACAGAGCATCCGCCGTCAGAGCGTAGATTTTTCTGTTCACCGTCGAGGCACGAAAACGAACCGATTTCTTATGAAAAGAACCGCTTCACGCCCGGCAACGGCAGCGCCGCAAAACAAGGCCGCTCCGACGGGAAAACTCGGCCGTGTGCCGGCCATGCGCCGAAATCGGCCCAAAGACGGCGCGCAGGACCGGGCTGGACTGGTTGCCGGAGCGGACGCCGCTCCGGCGCAGCCGACTGCCGGACCGATGCAAGAAAAGGCCGGGGCCGGCCACCGGCAACCACTCCCGGTCGGGAACAACACCGCTCATAAAACGCCATCCCCGGAGTCGCAAGATCCCGAGACGGGTGTCCGTGGTGCGTTTGACTATGCCGCCATCGGCATGGCGCTGGTGGCGCCGAATGGCCGCTGGTTGAAAGTGAATCGATCCCTTTGCGGAATCGTTGGATATTCCGAGGAGGAACTGCTGGGACTGACCTATAACGACATCACTCACCCTGATGACCTGGCAAAAATTACCGCTTACGCGGCGAAATTGCTGGCGGGTGAGATCGCCACTTACGAGATAGAAAAACGCTACGTTCACAAGAAAGGGCACGACGTTCACGTATTGCTGAGCATGTCGCTGGTCCGCGATGGCAGCGATGCGCCTCTGTATCTCATCTGCCAGGTCCAGGATATATCGGCGCGGAAGGCGGCGGAAGACGCATTGTTCGCGGAACAGGAACGCGCCCGGGTCACGCTCAATTCCATCGGCGACGCAGTGCTCACCACCGACATGGCGGGCAATGTCACTTTTTTGAATGCCGTCGGGGAGAAGATGACCGGCTGGTCCCGGAAGGAGGCAACGGGCCGGCCACTTGCCGATGTGTTCCGCATCATCGACAGCATCACCCGGCAGCCTGTGCAAAATCCGGCGCTGATGGCCATCGGGGAAAACAAGATCGTGGCCATGGCTGCCGGCGTGGTGCTGATCCAGCGCGATGGCGCCGAGATCGGGATTGAAGATTCCGCCGCGCCCATCCACGACCGGGACGGCAAGGTTACCGGCGCCGTGCTGGTTTTCCACGATGTCACCGCGTCGCGTGAAATGGCGGAAGCCATGGCCCATCTGGCCCACCACGACTTTCTCACCGATTTGCCAAACCGGGTGCTGGTGAACGAGCGGATTACGCAGGCGATCGCTCTGGCCGGCCGGAACGGAAGAAAGGCCGCGGTGTTGTTTCTGGACCTGGACCACTTCAAACTCGTCAACGACTCCCTGGGACACGCGACGGGCGACAAACTGCTGGTGTCGGTTACCAAGCGCCTGCAGGATTGCGTGCGGGTCTCGGACACCGTCTCCCGCCAGGGCGGGGATGAATTCCTGATCCTGCTTCCGGACATCGAGCACTCGCAGGATGCCGCCCACTTTGCGACGAAAATTCTCACCGCGCTGGCCCGCCCGCACCACGTCGACGGGCAGGAGCTCCATGTCACCATCAGTATCGGCATCGGAATGTACCCGGATAACGGCCGGGACACGGACACCGTGATCAAGAGCGCGGACACCGCGATGTATCACGCCAAGGAAAACGGGCGCAACAATTACCAGTTCTTCGCGCCGGCGATGAATGCCCTGGTGGTCGAACGGCTCGCCACCGAAGGCAGCCTGCACGGCGCGCTGGCGCGCAACGAGTTCTGCCTGCACTACCAGCCGAAAATAAATCTCGAGTCCGGCGCGCTGACGGGCGCCGAGGCGCTGATCCGCTGGCTGCATCCGCTTCGCGGCACCATCCTTCCCGCGCAGTTCATTCCCATCGCGGAAGACTGCGGCCTTATCACCCCGATCGGCAACTGGGTCCTGCGCGAAGCGTGCAGGCAGGCCAAAGCCTGGATCGATGCGGGCCTGGAGGCCGTGCCGATATCGGTCAATATCTCAGCGATGCAGTTCCGGCACAAGGACTTTCTCGATGACGTTCGCGGTGCCTTACTGGACGCCGGCCTGGAGCCACGCTGGCTCGAACTCGAGCTGACCGAAAGCGTCCTCATGCAGGATGCGGATTCGACCACAATCTTGCTCCAGGCACTCAAAACCCTGGGAGTACAGCTTGCTCTCGATGACTTCGGCACCGGCTACTCGAGCTTGAGCTACCTGTCGCAATTCCCGATCGACGTCCTGAAAATAGACCAGTCGTTCGTGCACAAGATTCTTCTGGATACCGACGACGCCCCGATTATCAGCGCAGTGATCAACATGGGAAGAAGTCTCGGCCACCGCGTTATTGCCGAGGGCGTGGAGACGGAACAACAGTTCAGATTTCTTCAGGCCCGGCAATGTGACGAGGGACAGGGGCACTATTTCAGCCATCCGCTGAACGCCACGGACTTCGCGAAGTTCGTTGAGTCCCGCGCGTCACTCCCGCCTCATGGCGAGCGCCTGATTGACGGCGCGACTGGTTGAGCGGAAATGTAAATTCCGCCCGACGCCGGACAGGTAACCGGGGCCTGGCCCGCCCCGGTCATTTCAGGAGTTGGGTTTGAACGGCTCGTTTGGCGGCCTGGGCTTCTTGATGAACCCCGCGGCCACGGGGGCGGGCTGTTTCTGTTTCTTGGGTTTCTTCGCTTCCTTGTTGCTGCGTTGCTGGCCTTTGGCCATGATCGTTCTCCTTGCATTGCGGGGTCGTTGAAACAGCGGCAACGATTTGGTTTTACTTCTCCGATGATAGGCCATCACGGAGAAATGCGCCGATTTTTCTTCCATCCGTTGGCGCGCATCGTCATCCGCAATTTCCACGACAGGCCTCTCGGCTGGCCAAGAGCAGCCATCGCTCTCCCGCCATGCGCCTCAAGCCCTTTACCCTCCCCCCCTCCCTCATCCCTCGTGTGTGCTAATCTGTTACGCGACACCGTCACGATCGCAGGGACCGATCATGAAAAAATTCATCTGGTGGTCGATCGTCGTTCTGGGCCTGGGCCTTTTTGCGCTGATCATTTTCTACGCGCTGCCGAGGATGCGGCCGGAGCCGGCCGCACCACCTCCGGCGCCCGCCGCCGCCGTGCAGCCGCCAGCGCCCGTCGAACCGCAGATTCGTTATCCGGTCACGCAGGAACCCATGGAAAAGCCGCTGCCGGCACTGGGAGTGAGCGACGCCACCATGAGAAATGCACTGAGCGAACTGGCGTCCGACAAAACGCTCATCGACCTCTTCCGGATTCAGGATTTCGTGCGCCACATCGTCGCCACGATCGATAATCTGCCGCGCGAAAAAGTAGCGTTGCGATTGATGCCGGTGAAACTGCCCGGCGGCAAATTCCTCGTCACCGGCAAGGACGGGAACTTCGCCATCGGCGCGGACAATGCCGCGCGCTACGCGCCGTATCTGCGGCTCGCCGACGCGCTGGACAGCGGAAAGCTCGTGGCGCTCTACGTCCACTTCTATCCGCTGTTCCAGCAGGCGTATCAGGAACTCGGATATCCGAAAGGTTATTTCAACGACCGGCTGGTCGAGGTGATCGATCACCTGCTGGCAGCGCCGGAAGTGCAGGCGCCGGTCAAGCTCGTCCAGCCGAAGGTCTTCTACCTCTACGCGGATCCCGATCTGGAGGCGCGCTCGGCGGGCCAGAAAATCCTGATGCGCATCGGCAATGAGAACGCCGCGCGGATCAAGGCGAAACTGCGCGAAATCCGCGCCGAACTGACCCGACGACGGCCCAAACGATAGGCGGACTGTCCGCGCCGGCCCAACCGGTCACCGGTCCCGATGGTCGCCCTATCCCTCTCACAAGAACGCGCCGCGTTCCGTCAGCGCGAATTCGGTGAGATGCCGCGTCACGATCCCGAACGCCTCGTCCACCGAATCGGTGACATGAAACAGTTGCAGGTCTTCGCGGCTGATGGTGCCGTGGCGGACCAGCGCCTCGAAGTTGATCACTTCGTTCCAGTAGTCCGTGCCGAACAGCACGATGACCAGCGGCTTGCTCATCTTGCCCGTCTGCCGCAGCGTCAGGATCTCGAACAGCTCGTCGAGCGTGCCGAAGCCGCCCGGAAACACGAACAGCGCCTTGGCGAGATAGGCAAACCAGAACTTGCGCATGAAAAAATAGTGGAAGTGGAACGCGAGCTCGCGGGTCACGTAACGGTTGTCGAACTCCTCGACCGGGATCGAGATGGTGAGCCCGACGTTCAGTCCCTTGGCCTCCGACGCGCCGCGGTTGGCCGCCTCCATGATGCCGGGGCCGCCGCCGGTGCACACGACGAAGCGCCGCTCCTCGTCGGTCAGCTGCTTCGACCAATCGGTGAAACGGCGCGCGAGCTCGCGCGCGTCCTCGTAGTAGCGCGACATCGCGAGCTGCCGCCGCGCCTGCTCGAGGTCGCCCTCGCCACCCTCCGCCGCGCGAACTCCCGCCTCGGCCTCCTCGCGCGACAGCACGCGCGCCGAGCCCATGAACACGATCGTGTCGTCGATCCGGAATTGATCGAAGCGCTTCCTCGGCTCGAGATACTCGGCGAGCATGCGCAGCGGCCGGGCATCGCTGCTCCTCAGAAACGCCTCGTTGAGATAGGCCTTCTCGGCCTGGTGGCGTTTTGCTTTTCGTGGTTCTTTTTCTTTCATACGGTCGGCTCCTGAGAGGGCAGATCGAGGGATGAGGGCCCTAGATGGATACATTTCATTAATGGAGGCAAAATCGGGAATGCCGGGAAGAAAAGACAGGCAAAAACGAAAGGCGGGACGCCCGTTGGTGTTTTTAAAATTTGGGGATGCGCAACGTTTTGCTGATCATCAGGGTTCCGGACAGGACGAACAGCAAAGCCAGCGGATGCAACTCCCAGGGCCAGGCGGCCCACGCGCCCCAGTAAAGATTCTCTCCCAGCCGGCCCTGCCACGCGGCCCAGGCCAGCATGCCGACCAGCAGGACGCTGGTGGGAATCGGCGTGCCTTCGAAGTAGGCAACCTTGTCCTTGCCTTCCGAGAGGCTCTCGGCGGTCACGTTGAAACGGGCCAGCCGGCTTACCCCGCAGCATACGAAGTAGATCAGCGCCACCCAGTCCCAGCCTCCGCGCAACCCGGCGGCGAATCCGAGCGCCGCGGGAGCGACGCCGAATGAGATGATGTCCGCCAGCGAATCCAGCTCGCGCCCGAGCGCCGAATGATTGTGCCGCCAGCGCGCCACGCGGCCGTCGAGCACGTCGAATATCAGGCCCGCCAGCACCAGGGCCGCGGCGGCGAAGAAATGGCCCAACGACACGCTGCCCACGTAGGTCATGGCACAGAAGACCGCCGCCATCCCGCACGCGGCGTTGCCCAGCGTAAAAAAGTCGGCCAGGTGAAACTCGCGAATCATCGAGAAATGCTTGGGGTGATCGGCAGCGGGTCGCATCGTGTCCCCAGTCTACCCCATTGCGAGAAACTCGGGACAGAAGCGCCGCGTCTGATTACCGCGCGTTTCTGCCTCTCCCTCCGCCCTCCGCCCTCATTAAGTGAAACGTATCCTTTAGGGCCCTCACGCGGTCACTGGTCACTGCCTTTTCAGCATCCTCGCCGGAATCACCCCCAGGAACGCGACCACGCCCAGGCTCACGAACGCGAGTCCCCAGGCCCTGAGTTCGCCGCGCCCCCCGGCAAGATCCAGCACCGCGCCGAAGACCGCGGGCGAGATGAACCCCATCCCGAAACCGATCAAGGAGTAAAGCGACATGGTGGCCCCGCGGTGCGCGGGATCGGTCGCGTTCACCACGCCGGCGGTCATGGTGCCGGCATCGACGCCGACGAAGTACATGTGCACGACCGCGAACGCCAGCAGCGCGATCCACGGCGAGCCGGCGAGAAAGCCGATCGTGCAGCTCATGATCGCGGACACCCGCCGAGCCGATGGTCATCATGCGCGCGCGGCCGATACGCAGCGCGAACTCGTTGCCGCTCACGCTGGCGACCGGCCCGAGCAGAATGATGAGCGCCGCCGTCAGCGGCACGGAAACGGACATGCCGACCGCGCCGCCCTGCAGGCTGGCGGCATACGTGAGGAAGGCCACCAGCCACGCGCGCGTCGCGTGCAGCTCCCACGAGTGCGCGGCGATCGCGAACAGGTAAGGACGCACCGCGGCATTGCGCACCACGGGCCGGAAGTCGAGCAGCGCGCGGGGCGCCGCCGGTCGGGGTATCAACCGCTTCAGCGCGAGCACGATGATCGCGCCGGCCAGCAGCGGCCCGACGCTGGCGACGAGAAAAGCGGTCCGCCAGCCGAATGCGCCGGCGAGCGCGCCGCAAAGGATCAGCGAGACGCTGGCGCCGGCGCCGAAGATCGCGCCGTAGATGGCAGCGCCGCGGCTCTGCCATGGACCCTCCACGCGGTCGGTCAGCGCTTTCATGCCGGGAATGTAGGTTCCGGCGAGCCCGATGCCGATCAGCACCTGGCACAGCAATGCCGACCAGAATCCTTTGGCGAAAAGAAAAAAACCCAGCGCACCGCACGCGGCAACGATCGCCGCCACCGCATACACGCGCCGCGCGTCGACCCGGTCGGTCAGCGAGCCGAGAAACGGCACGGCCGCCATGTAGCCGCCGAGCACGGTCCCGCTGATCAAGCCGGCCTGGGAATTGTTCAGCCCGAATTCGGGCGCCAGCACCGGCAGCAGCGCCGCAAACGCGGAAAACGCCGTCATGCTCAGCACTTCGGCAAAGCAGACCGTCGCGATGATGCGTCCGGCGGGCGCGCTCGCCTGCAAATCACTTGTTGTTTTGATGTTCCCGCCCGGCTCGCTGAATTTACTGAATCACTCAATCACTTAATCACTCAATCACTATAGTTCACGATTTACGTTCCCTCATCCTTCATCCCTCATCCTTACGTTTCACGTATCCTTACGACTCACTCGGTCACTGGTCACCGTCTTCCCCCTCATCCGACCAGCGGCGGCGCGGCAGATCGACGATATCGTCCGTGACATCGTCCGTATCCTCTTCGTCGCCCTGGTCGTCGAATTTCTCCATCGCATGGATCAATCCCTGCAGACGGTGTTCCTCGGCCTGTTCGCGCTCGGTCTGCTTGCGAATTTTCTCCGCAACAGAAACCGCGCCTTTGTAATCCCGCTCGGTCTTGATCGGACGCGCATGTCTCTTCGTCATTTTGTTTCGATTCCCTGACATGAATGCTTTATCCCGGGCCGCAACTTCAGGTGCTGCTCCATCAATCTCCTATCCAAACACTGCGCGCGGCATGTTCCATTATATTCAATAAAAACAACGCATTATAACGATCTTCGCGCCGCTCTCCATAGTCCCGCAGGACCGGACGGCAACCCGTGGGTTTCAATTCGCCTTGATGTGCGCGTCCTTGATCACGCGCGCCCACTTGTCCGACTCCGCGCGCCAGAACTTGCCGAACTGATCCGGCTGGTCCGCAACCACATCGGCGCCCATCGCCGCGATTTTTTCGCGGGTCGCCTTGTCCTGCAAGGTCCGGGTGAAATCGTTGTGGATGCGCGTGACCAGTTCCTTCGGCGTCGCCGCGGGGACGACCAGCGCGAACCAGTTGGTCAATTCATAGCCCTTCACGCCCTGCTCGGCAATCGTCGGCACGTCCGGCAGCTGCGGCGCGCGTTTCGCGCCGAGCACGCCCAGCGCGTTCAGTTTGCCGGCGCGGATGTACGGCAGCGCCTGCAGCAGGCTGTCGTAGGTCAGCGACACATGGCCGCCGAGCAGATCGGTGAAACTCGGGCCGCTGCCCTTGTACGGCACGTGCATGATTTTCACGCCGGCCATGCGGTTGAACAGCTCGCCGCCGAGATGCGGCGCGCCGCCCGCGCCCGATGACGAAAACGTGATCTCGCCGGGATGGGCCTTGGCGAGCGCGATCAGCTGCCTGACGTTCTTCGCCGGCAGCGACGGATGCGCCACCATCACGAAATAGCACGTCCACCACGTGCGTCACCGGCGCCAGATCGCGCAGCGGGTCCACCGTCATCGTCGAATACAGGTGCTTGTTGACCGCGAGGTTGCCCAGCGTCGCGAGCAGCCAGGTATAGCCATCGGGCGCGGAACGCGCGACGTACTCGGTGCCGATGATGCCCGAGGCGCCGGCGCGGTTCTCGACGATGACCTGCTGGCCGTATTCCTTCGACAGCTGCGGCGCGACCATGCGGGCGATGATGTCCACCCCGCCGCCCGGGGGAAACGGCACCACGATGCGCACCGGCTTGTTCGGGAAACCCTGCGCCGCCGCCGCAACCGACACCGCCGCCAGCACGCCGGCCGCCACCACTTTCAAACTGAATCGCATGCCCGGTCTCCTCTCTTGTTGTTTATGCAGTCGCCGCCGCTCCGGCCGCAAGCACGCGCTCTGCATGCCACGCCGTGGCCTTGATCGACGACCACACCGGCTTGCCGAATTCGCGCGCGAGCCCGTCGAGGATCCCCAGCGTCGGCAACTGCGAACACGCGATGAACATCGCATCGCTGTCGGGCGTCATGGTGTCGCGCGCGAGCGCGGTAATCTGCTGCGGCGTGATCGCCGCGAGTTCATCTGTGGTCGCGGCCATGAAACTCGCGAGCCGGGTGACCGCGATTCCGGATTGCTCGAGATAAGCGCGCAGCCGTTCATTGACCGGATCGAGATACGGCGTCACCACCGCGACGCGGCGCGCGCCGATGTGGCGCAGCACCTCGATCATCGCGTTGGCCGTCGTCACGACCGGCCTGCCGGTGATCGCGGCGAGCTCCCGCTGGATGGCGGCATCGCGCGCGGGGCCGCCGATGAAGCCGGCCGCCGTGCAGCCATAGGCGACGATGTCGGTCTGATCGGGGTTGTAGCTTTTCGCGAGTTCCAATGCCCGCGCGACGTAGGCGGGGATTTCAGCGGGGCCGAGCAGGCCGGCGCCGCGCGGAATGCGCAGCGTGCGGCAGGTCGAGCCCTTGGGCAGCCACGCCAGCAGCTCCGATTCCATGGTCGTGTTGTTGGCGGGCACCATCAGCCCGACTTTCAACCCTGATGCGGCCATCACCCCCCTCCGGGAACAAGCCTGTTCTGCGCATTCTAACCGCGAATGCGTTCAACGTCTTGAGGCACGCGCGGGGTTCAGCCGAGGAACGTCGCGTATTCATCCACGCCGATGCGCGCCGGCTGGAAAGTGTTGACGACCGCATCGGGATCGGCGTAACCCAGCGCCATGCCGCAGATCACGATCCAGTCTGCGCTGATGCCGAGCTCCCGGCGCACGATGCCGGGATAATTCGCGATCGAGGCTTCGGCGCAGGTATGCAGACCCCTGGCGCGCGCCGCGAGCATGATCGTCTGCAGGAACATGCCGTAATCGAGCCAGCTGCCCTTCTCGAGCTTGCGCTCGATGCTGAACACCAGCCCCGCCGGTGCGCCAAAGAAGTTAAAATTCCCGGCGCGATAAGCCTTCGATTTTTCGCGGTCGCCGCGGCCGATGCCGAGCGTGCCGTAGAGCCCCCAGCCGCACGCGCGGCGGCGCGCGAGATACGGCTCCTCGATGGGATCGGTGTAATAGCTGTAATCGCGGTGCTCGGGCGTGTCGGAGAAAAACGCCTGCTGCAGCGCATCGCCGACGCGCTTGAGCGTCGCGCCGGTCAGCGCGTGCACCCGCCACGGCTGAATGTTGGAGCCGCTCGGCGCGTGGCGCCCGAGCGCGACGATCTCGCGCAGGATTTCAGTTGGCACGGGATCGGGCTTGTAAGCGCGGACCGAGCGCCGCGTGCGCACCGCGTCGAATACATCCGGTGCAGGCTTATCGAGTTCATCGGACATGCCGAAATGATAACGGAAGGGCGGCACAAATGGCGATCCATAGTCGCGCCATGCGTGCCGCCCCGAAAATCACCACATACCTCAAATACGGTACCCGGCGACGCCATCCCGCTGGGCAGGACTGCGCCCGTGCGGATCAGCGTGTTTGTTTGTTAAGCCGGGCTACGCCAATTGACCCTGGCGCCATGGGAGCCCTGAAAGACTAGACCGGGCTCCGCTTCCCCATCGCCGCGGCGATCAGTCGACCAGGACAGTCGGGAAGGCGAAACCGGCAGCTGAGGATGAAAACGCAAAACTTTGCGAAAAAAGTAATTTTGTGCAAAGACGTCATATCGACAAATCTGGTCGAGGGCAAAAGGACGGGGGGTGCGGTGAATTGGGCTTGGGCCATGGATGTCTTCCGAGAAAGTGGAGTCCGTACGCTGCGATGCGGATTGCCTCGAAGCTTGTGTTCCACTAGATACTGTCGCCGACACTACTCGCTATGCTGGGGGCCGTCTATGCGCTTCCCGTTGCCGGCCCGGACGCGCGCGGCACCGACGTGGATTTCACAACCCGTTGTTTATAATCTGTTTTTCTTGGAAAACTGGGACATCGGTCGCCCGGATGAGGCCTGTCTCGAGCCCCGCGCGCATGCAAATATAAAGATCAGGACGCGGTCCCGATGGCATTTTCCCATCGCACGCACCGCGCGGCGCGCCTTCTAATTCCCCTCTCCAGTCTTCATCCCTCCGCCCTCCGATCACTCTGTCGGGAGAAACCCCTCGATCGACAGATAGCGCTCCCCGGTGTCGTAGTTGAAACCGATCACGGTGGAACCCTTGGCGATCTCAGGCAATTTCTGCGCGATCGCGGCCAGCGTCGCGCCCGAGGAAATCCCGATCAGGATGCCCTCTTCGCGCGCGGCGCGGCGCGCCATTTCCTTTGCGGCCTCGGCTTCGACCTGGATCACGCCGTCGAGCAGGTGCGTGTGCAGGTTCTTCGGGATGAAGCCCGCGCCTATGCCCTGGATCGGATGCGGCGACGGCTTGCCGCCGGAGATCACCGGCGAGGCGGTGGGCTCGACCGCGAACACTTTCAGCCTCGGCCAGGCCCTCTTCAGCACCTGGGCGCAGCCCGTGAGATGGCCGCCGGTGCCGACGCCGGTGATCAGCACGTCCGCCCCGTTCGGAAAATCGGCGAGCAGCTCGCTCGCCGTGGTGCGCGCGTGGACCTCGATGTTCGCCGCATTGTCGAATTGCTGCGGCATCCATGCGCCCGGCGTCTCCGCGGTGATCTGCTGCGCGCGCTCGATGCACCCCGGCATGCCTTTCTCGCGCGGGGTCAGCACGAACTTCGCGCCGTACGCGAGCATCAGGCGCCGGCGTTCGACCGACATGCTGTCCGGCATGACCAGCACCAGCGGATAGCCTTTCACCGCCGCGACCATCGCGAGCCCGATTCCGGTATTGCCCGATGTCGGCTCGACGATCGTGCCGCCGCGTTTCAGCTTGCCGCTTTTTTCCGCATCCTCGATCATCGCGAGCGCGATGCGGTCCTTGATCGAGCCGCCGGGATTCGAGCGCTCCGATTTGATCCAGACCTCGTGTCCCGCGCCGAAGAGGCGGTTGATGCGGATGTGCGGCGTGTTGCCGATGGTGGCAAGAATGTTGGCGGCTCTCATGGCTCCTCCGGAAAAATGCTTATGATGATGCAGTTTCGCCGCGGATTCAAACCGGCGGCATCGGTCTCGCACCGTGGAATCGCGTCCCGCGGCGGGACATGCCGGAATCATAATCGAAGGATGGCGCAAATGGTGATCTATAATCGCCATGCGCCATGCATTCCGCCGGAAAACTCACCGCCTATCTGCTGCTCGCCGGCGCCAGCCTGCTGGGCGGGGCTTCGCTCGTGCTGTTCGGCGTGTTCCTCTACGTGGGGTCGTTCGCGCTGCTGCCGCTGGACCTCGCCCCCGGTGCGGCGCTCACGCTCGACGCCGCGCTCTGCCTCGTGTTCTTCATCCAGCACAGCGGCATGGTGCGCAAGTCCTTCCGGGAACGCGTGCTCGCCGCGCTGCCCGCGCCGCACCGTCCCGCGCTCTACGCCGTCGCATCCGGCGTCACGCTCTTCGTGTTCCTCGCCTTCTGGCAGCGCCCGGACATCATTCTCTACTCGGCGCAGGGGCCGGCGCGCTGGGTGCTGCGCGGGATATTCGCGGCTGCCGTGATCGGCCTGCTCTGGGGCGTGCACACCCTCAAGCACCTCGACGCGCTCGGCATCCAAGCCCTGCTCGGACATCTCGCCGGCAAGGAAGCGCGTGCGCTGCCGCTCGCCATCCGCGGCCCTTACCGCTGGGTGCGCCATCCGCTCTACTTCATGATGCTGGTGCTGATCTGGGCGTGCCCCGACGTGACGCTCGACCGCCTGCTGTTCGCCGTGCTATGGAGTGCCTGGATCGTGGTTGGCACGCTGCTCGAAGAGCGCGACCTCGCCGCCGAGTTCGGCGCCGGCTACCGCGACTACCAGCGGGCGGTGCCGATGCTGATCCCGTGGCGCGCGCCGCGCTGGCCGGATACAGACGACGGCGCCTGAGCGCCGGTCACGCCTTTTTGGCTTTGACGTCGGCCAGCACCTGCTTCGCCGTGCGAAAGCAGTCGACGCCGACCGGGATGCCGCAGTAGACCGCGATCTGGGTCAGCACCGAGCGCAGCTCGTCTTCGGTGAGGCCGTTGTTCAGCGCGCCGCGGAAGTGCAGCTCGAATTCGTGCATCTTGCCCAGCGCCGCGATCATGCCCAGATTGAGGATGCTGCGCTCGCGCCGCGTGAGCTTGTCGTCGGTCCAGCACACGCCCCAGCAGTACTCGCTCACGAGCTCCTGAAAAGGCTTGTTGAAACTGTCGGCGTTTTTCATCGAGCGATCGACGTACTCGTCGCCGAGCACCGCGCGGCGCGCCGCAAGCCCCGCTTCCATCAGTTTCCGGTCCATGACAACTCCTTTTGGAAAAATTGCATTAAACCAGCCACATTCCTTTCAATCCCCCTCATCCCGGTTCGCACGGAGCAAAAACAAAAGCGGAGACACGAATGAACCGCCAAGGCCGCCAAGCACGCCAAGAAAAACAGAAGCGGAGACGCGAATCACTTCAATCACCCAATCACATTAATCACTTACCATTCACCATTACCATTCACCATTCACGATTCCGATTCATCCCGATTCACCGATTCACGATTCACGATCGCGCTAGCGCGCTTAAGCAAACGGCGCCACTCCAAAAAGCCACTGGTGCGCCCAGAACGCGAACACCACCCATGCGGCGACTCCGATGACGACGGTCATCGCAGTGCGCGCGCCGCTGCCTGCCGGATAGCGCGTGCCCGCTGCGCGATCGCGCTTGCGTGAGACGATGAAATCGACGATGGCCCAGGCGAGAAATGCGCCGAACAGGACGACGTCGGCCACGCGGCCGTTCGCCAGCAGGTGCGCGAATGCCCACAGCTTCACGCCCGCGACCATCGGGTGCCCGACCGCCGCCTTGATGTGATTGCCGGGCACCTTGGCCGCCGCCAGCAGCACGAAGGAACCCAGCACGAGCAACCCCGTGATGTGACGCATGAATACCGGCGGAGCATAGAGCACGCCGCCCGTCTCCCGCGCCTGGGCAAAACCCCAGACGATCAGCACGAACCCCGCGATCGACACCAGCGAGTAGACGGCTTTCCAGCCGTTGGGGCCCATGCGCGCGATCGTGCGCGTGCGCCAGTCATCCGCGTAGATGCGAACCGAGTGGGCGCCGAGAAAAATGACGAGGCCGAGTATCAGATAAGTCATGCGCAACTCTCCAGCGCACGAATCAGCGCACCTTGAACACCAGTTTGCCGCGCAGGTGGCGCCCTTCGCTCACCCGGTGCGCCGCCGCGGCGTCCGACAACGCGTAGAGTTTGATTTCGGGCACGCGCACGGCGCCGCCGGTGACGAGCGCGACGATGCGCTCGAGATGCGCGCGGTCGCGCCCGACTTTCGGGCGCAGCGATGTGACGTCGGCGCGCGGCGAGGTCGGCGCCGCATTGCCCGAGGCGATGAACGCCGCGCGTCCGCCCGGCCGCAGCACGGCGAACGAGCGCATCGCGACATCGCCGCCGACGGTGTCGAACACCGCGTCGCAGCCGGACACCACTTTCGTGAAGTCCTGCGCGTTGTAGTCGATGATCTGGTCGGCGCCGAGACCGCGCAGGTAATCGCGGTTCGCCGCGCTCGTGGTCGTGATCACGCGGGCGCCGATATGCTTGGCGACCTGGATCGCGAAGCTGGCGACGCCGCCCGCGCCGCCCTGGATCAGGATCGTTTCACCGGACTTCAGTTGCAGCGTGTCCTCGACCGAGCACAGCGCGGTGATGCCGATCAGCGCCAGCGCCGCGCACTCGGCGTGCGACAGGCTGTCCGGCTTTTTCGCCACGATCGCCGACTTGATCGCGACCTTCTCCGCGTAAGCCGCTTCCGTGCCGACGTCGCAGACCCCGAACACCGCGTCGCCGACTCGCGAAATCCGTCACGCCGGCGCCGAGCGCGCTGACGACACCGGAGAAATCGCGCCCCGGAATGTACGGAAACTCGGTGATCGGCGCATAGTGGCCGGCGCGCACCTTCCAGTCGGCGCCGTTGACGCTGGCCGCGTGCACGTCGACCAGCACCTGGCCGGGCCCGGCAACCGGATCCGGCACGTCGCCATACTGCATCACCTCCGGCCCGCCGTTTTTCATGAAGAACGCTGCTTTCATCTTTCCCTCACAGAATTTATTCGTTAGACCGCAATCCTAGCATGTCAAGAAGAACAAAAGCGGAGACACAGAGGACACAGAGGAAAATCGAAAAATGAACCGCAAGACGCCAAGCACGCCAAGGAACCAAAGCGGACACAAAGGACACGAAATACACGTAATCGACTAATCACTCACGATTCACTCATTTACGTCATTCACCATTCACCATTCACGATTCACGATTCACGATTCCCCAGTCCCTAGTCCCTAGTCCCTCATCCCCGCCTTAATCACTTCCCATACTCGTCGTGCTTCGGCAGTTCCTGCGGCTCGACGTACCACGGCGCTTTCGATCCCCAGAAAATGCTGCTGTCGGGATGCTGCTCCGGGCTCGCATCGAGAACGCCCGCCGGAATAAGCACGTTTTCCGTGCCGGCGATCTTGTGCGGCACGCGCGTGCCGCACTGCGTGCAGAACGACACCGCAAAGCGCTTGGCGCCCGGCAGATCGAAACGGCGGGTCAGCGCTTCGCCGGCCAGCCAGGCGAACTGGCTCGCCGGGAGAAAGATGTTCGCCGCATGCGCGGCGCCGGTCACCTTCTGGCAGCGGCTGCAATGGCAATACCTGAACCCCGACAACGGCGGCCGGATTTCGAACCGCACCGCCCCGCACAAACAGCTTCCCGCAATGGCTTCCTGTTTCATCCCGATTCCCTTTCAGCTTTTCACGATTTACGCATTTACGATTTTGAACCGCCAAGTCCGCCAAGCACGCCAAGAAGATCAACAGCGGAGACACAGAGGACACAGAGGAAGAACAAAGAGATAAATTAACCTCTCACGATTCCCGATTTCCGATTCACGATTCACGCTTCATCCCCATCACTGAATCACTGAATCACTCATCCTTCGAGTCCCTCATCCCTCATTAAGTGAAACGTATCCTTTAGGGCCCTCCGCCCTCATCCCTGCTGTCAGGCCACCCCCTCCCACAAGCACAGCAACCCGGCGACGAGCAGCACGCCGAAGGTCAGCGCCGCGCCGAGAAAGCGGCCGAGGAAGAATTTCTGGGTGAAGCTCAGCGCGTAGCCATGGAGCACTCGCGCGATGAGCAGCGTGATGCCCAGCGCATGGAGGACATAGACCGGAGTACGGCTGCGTTCCAGGATCAGCATCAGCACGAGGATGAACGGCACGTACTCGGCGAAATTCGCGTGGCCGCGTATGACGCGCCGCATGTGCGGATTGCCGCCGTCGCCGAGGCTGATCCCGCGCCGCCGGAACTGCACGACGCGCAGCGACAGGACCAGAAACACCAGCGCCAGCAGGCCGGCGTAGAAAGCGGTGATGATCATGAGCAGCTCCTTGAAAGGTATTCGTGCGATGTTCGTTGTTCGTTGTTCCGTTGCTCGTTGCTCGTTGCTCCAGGAATTACGTACCACGAACCACGAATCACGTTCTGGTCGCTCAGTCACGATTCTGACCGGTCTATTTATTTTCCAAAGTATTCCTGCACCGTTTCCCATGCGACCGTCTGCAGGAAATTGGCAGTCTGGGCATCGATACCCGCCACATAGGAATTGCCGACCGGCGACTTGCCGTAGATCGCCGCGTAAGTCGTGCAGGCCGCGAGGTAAGTGCCGATCAGGGTCGGGTGCCGCTTGTCCGGCTGATAGAACTCGAGATCGGGCCTCTTGCCGATCGCTTTCGCAAACGCCAGGCCGGCGGGAATGACCAGCGCATCGTTGTCGTTGCCGGCGATCGTGTACTCCTCCGCCAGTTGCGCCGTCATCTCCGGCTTGTCCTTGTAGGCCCACGTCATCAGGAATACCGGCACGGCGCCGTGCTTGCGAACGATGTCGCTCTGTATCTTCGCGTATTCGTGAAACACCGGCTTCAGTTTCGGGTGAACGGGGCACTGGCTGCAGTCCGACATGATGACGGCGTCGAACAGCTTGTCGAGCTTGTTGAACCTCACCTCGTTGTCGCCGACGAAGGAATACTTGCCGATGCCGTTCGGCCGGAAATAGGACTCCATGTCGTGCCAGTCGAGGCCGGAGCCGCTGATGGTCACCGACGTGGAACGGTGTGCCATTTTCGGGACCGCGGACCTGACCAGCCTGCCGACGTAATTGTGCATGCTGTTGTTGTAGTAAAAGAAACTGTTCCCCACCCACAGAATCGACCGGGGCGGCGCGCCGTCGAACACGGTGCGGCTGGGCTTGGTTTGCGCGAGTGCGGCACTGGACAGCGTGACCAGAACGAACAACCACAAGAGCGTTGCGGCTTTTCTGAACATGGCAGACATGAACCATCTCCCTGGTGAACGACCCGGATGCGACAGCCGGAATTTTGGCGCGCCGGGTTCGATGCTACCAGAGGCGGGCGCAGGACGACAGATCGGAAATGGCCATCTGTCGCCGGCAACACCCCCGTGCGCCGCTCAAGCACCGCCAATCTGTTATCTTTGTCACAGGCGGGCATAATGACCGCCTTGCGTGAGCAACGAATGAACAATCAGGAGTGATATAAACAGCCATGACCGCACCTGCAAACGAATTCCGGGTGATGACCTCGGGCGCCTTTACCGCGGCGCATCTGGCGTTGATCCCGCAACTGGAAAAGCTGACCGGGAAAAAGATCGTCACCGCTTCGACGTCCATCGGCACCGGCGACGGCTCCATCGCGAGCCGGCTGAAGCGCGGCGAGATCGTGGACATCGTCATCGTCGGAGAGGCCGTGCTCCGCAAATTCATCGAGGACGGCCTGGTCCTGGCCGAAGGCTATATGCCTGTCGCGCGATCGACCATCGGCATGGCGGTGCGCGCCGGCGCGCCCAAACCGGACATCGGCTCGGCCGATGCATTGCGGCGCACGCTGCTGCAGGCGAAATCCATCGCGTATTCCGCCAGCATCAGCGGCCAATACGTGACGACCGAACTGGTTCAGCGACTGGGAATCGCCGACCAGGTGCTCGGCAAGTGCCGTTTCGTCGGCGGCGGCGAGCGCGCAGGCGCCGTGGTGGCGCGGGGCGAGGCCGAGATCGGCTTCCAGCAGATGAGCGAATTGCTTCCCGTGCCGGGGATCGCCCACATCACGCCGCTGCCGCCGGAATTGCAGAAGGTCTCCGTGTTTGCCGCCGGTGTTGCCGCGACTTGCCCGGATCCGGCCCTCGCCCGCTCGGTCATCGAATTCCTGGCCTCGCCAGCGGCAGCCAAAGCCATTACGAACACCGGCCTGGAACCCCTCGGCAATCGATAACGGGTCCGGACGTGCTTCGCTATCGTGCCTGAAATGGCGTTAGACTTATCGATGTCGTACCGCATCCAAGGAGAGTGAACAATGGAAATCGTCGCTGACAAGTACATGTACTTCACCCAGCCGGGGTGAAGCAGCTGCCTCCGAACGAAAGAGTTTCTTTCGAAAAGTGGAATCGATATGGTCGTGATCGACGTGCTCAACGACCCGGGCGGCCGCGAACTGCTGTTCAACAAGTACGGGCTGCGCAAGGTGCCCGTCCTCGCGAAGGGGGACAAATTCGCATTCGGCCAGATGCTCGACCCGTTCGCGAAATTCGCCGGCGTCCCCATGCCGGGCGCCAACGGGCTGTCGCCGGAGCAGCTCTACAGCAAGTACGAAATGGTGTTTGCCGCGGCGCAACGTTACGCGCGCCAATTTCCCGCCGAGCGCTTTCGCGAGCAGGTGATCCCGCATCGGGAACGCGTGGTCAGGACGCTGTGTTACCACGTGTTCCGGATCGGCGAGTCGTTTCTTGAAACCTGGGATGGCGCGGAATACTCGGTGAAGATCGCCGATAACGAACCTCCCGATTCGATGCAGACCGGCGACGATATCGCCCGTTACGGCGCGAGCGTCTGGAAGCGCTATGAAGCGTGGTGGAATGGGCTCGAAGACCGCACGTTGTCCCGCATGCTCAAGACCTATTTCGGCGATACGTCCGCGCACAAGGTGTTCGAGCGCGTCACCTGGCATTCCGCGCAGCACTGCAGGCAGCTGATCGCGGTGCTCGAACGCATGGGCATCCAGGCCGACGGGCCGCTCACCGCGTCGGATCTTGCCGGGCTCCCGATGCCGGAGCGGCTGTGGGAATGATGTTCTAGCGGGTAAAAATCAAAACAAATGAACCGCCAAGGACGCCAAGCACGCCAAGAATTCACAAAGCGACACGAAGGACACAGAGGAAACACGAATAAATTAACCGCTTACCGATCACTCAATCACTCAATCACTCAATCACTTAATCACTCATTAAGCGAAGCGTATCCTTTAGGGCCCTCATCCCTCAATCCCTGACTATCCCTAGCCCTATCCCTCAGTCTCAACGTCAGTCGACCTTCGCGCCGGTCGCCTTGATGATCTTCGAGAACGTGGCGGCGTCGGACTTGATGACCGCGGCGAACTCCTCGGGCGTGCTGCTGGTCGCCTCGACCCCCAGCGACACGAAACGCTCCTTGATGTCCTTCAGGTTATGCACCCGCACGATCTCCGTGTTGAGGGTCGTGACGAGTTTCCTGGGCAATCCCTTCGGCGCGAAGATGCCCCACGAGTTCTCGAGCGAGTACCCCGGCACGCCGGATTCCGCGACCGTCGGCATGTCGGGCATCAGCATCGTGCGTTTCGCGCTGGTTACCGCGATAGCGCGCAGCCGGCCCGATTTTGCGTGAGGCAGCGCGATCGGCATGTCGGAAAAGACCACATGCACCCGGCCGGCCAGAAGATCGTTGAGCGCGAGAATCGTCCCCTTGAACGGAATATGCACCAGGTTCACGCCGGTCATGGACTTGAACAGTTCTCCCGCGGAATAGGCGAGCGTCCCGGCGCCGCCCGAACCGAAGTTGAGCTCGCCCGGCTTCGTCTTCGCGTACGCGATCAGATCCTGCACCGACTTCACCGGCAGCCCCGGATACACCACGACCAGTTGCGGCGCGATCGCGACCAGGCTGAGCGGCGTGAAATCCCGCAGCGTGTCGTATCTCGTCTTGTAGAGAAACGGGTTGGTCGCCCACTGGCTCATATTGGCATGCAGCAAGGTATAACCGTCGGGGGTCGTGCCCATGGCGATTTCGGTGCCGATGATGCCGCTCGCGCCCGCGCGCATGTCGATCACGACCTGCTGGCCCCAGTGTTCGGTCATCTTGTTGCCGAGGAGGCGGGCGATGGTGTCGGAAGTGCCGCCGGGATTCCACGGCACGATCATGCGGATCGGCCGGTTGGGATAGTTTTGGCTGAGCGCCGCCTGCGCGCAGCACAGGGCAAGAATCGGTAACGCAACCGCGGTCAATATCTTTCGCATTGTCTCCTCCCGGTAAATATCGTCATGGCACCCGAGCGGGCACTGTAGGCACGGCACCGTGAGTTGTCAACGCCGGAGCGGCCCGTCGTCTCCACAATATGACTCGAATCGCCCGGCACGATTTCCGATTCACGATTCACGGTCACTGGCCACCGGTCACCGCTTTTCTCCTCATCCTTCCGCTTTCCCTTCACCCTTCATCCCTCATCCCTCCGCCCTCATCCTTCACGGTTCACCGGTCACGGCGGTTAAGCGCTAATCGGTACCGCGCTTGCGCGGCGTCCGCGTCGGTCGACCGCTCACGCGTTGAGACTTTTCAACGAGGCGCCCGCTCGCATACTTATGCAGAACACTGGCAATCAGAGTTTGATAGGGAAGGCCCTCTTCCATTGCCTTGACCTGGATATCATTGATGTCGATGGAAGACAAGCGGATGTTGACCCGGCGATCCTTGATGGCCGTGGCTCGCGCCGCGGCCTTGAGCTTCTCGAGCTCGCTCTTTGTGGCGACGGACCTGAGCTTGCCTTTTTCAAAAGACTCCAGGATTTTCCGTTCGTAAGCATCAATTTTTGACATCTGGCTCACCTCGATTCAAATAATCCCTGGTCGCCTTGCGGCTGGGAATGACAGTCTTCAGGAAGAAGTGGTCTTTTTCTTCCGCAAAAGGCACCAGGTAAGCGTAGTTATCGAACGCAACCACAAGCACCTGCTGTTTTGGATATTTGGCCTTGTTCGGATGGGCCAGAATATCGAGCAATC
This sequence comes from uncultured beta proteobacterium, assembly GCA_963734595.1. Taxonomy (GTDB): domain Bacteria; phylum Pseudomonadota; class Gammaproteobacteria; order Burkholderiales; family SG8-41; genus CAKKQX01. The sequence goes on along the minus strand of CAVTHV010000031.1, from coordinate 17,765 downwards.
CGCCGGACTCGATCGCCACCACGACCCTCTCGAACGACAAGCCACGGTCTGCCTTCAGCGCTTCGTTCTTCCCGGCATTCCAGCGAAAGAGCTTCATGATCGAATCTTACGGTAATGTGTGCCTTTTGTCACCACAACCGATCTCCTCTCCGCTGACGAACTTCCCACTTCCCATCACCCGTTCCCCGCCCCCTCATCCTTCACGGTTCACCGGTCAACTCACTTCGCCCCTCATCCCTCATTAAGTGAAACGTATCCTTTAGGGCCTTCATCCCTCCGCCCTCATCCTTCGCTCCCCCGTCCAGCATCTGGAATCGCTGCGCGCAATGGATGACAGCCGAATCGGATTCGATGTCTAATGTCGCCTCAGCCGGGACAAAAACAACCGCCCGGGACACCGGGAGGATCGCTTCATCATGATCGAAGTCAACGAACGCATCGAAGTGGCATCGGCGCCGCGCACGGTATGGGATCTGCTGTCGGATCCGCGCGCCGTGATCGACTGCGTGCCGGGCGCCACGCTGGGCGAGCAACATGAGGACGGCTCGTTCGACGCGACGCTGACCGTCAAATTCGGGCCGGCGAAGGTCACCTTCAAGGCCAAGGTCGCGCTCGAGATGGATCCGGCGACAATGACGGGACGGGTCGACGCGAAAGGCCGCGACAACCAGGGCGGCACGAAGGTCCACGCAAAAATGGCGTTCAGCGTCGAGCAGTCGCAGCCGCAGGGCGCGGCGATCCCGATCGCGGCCCATGTCGAGATTTCCGGCCGGCTCGCGACCCTGGTGGAAAGCGGAGCGAATTTCGTGGTGAAGCGCATGACGAGCGAGTTCACCGAGCGGGTCGCCGCCCGGTGCGCCGGCGCCGCTCCGGCATAAGCAATTTCGTTTGCCGGAAATCGCCGCCATGGCGCGCATTTCCCGGCAAACGGTTCGCAGTGACAATTCAATGGGAGAGAGAACATGAAGGTGTATCAGCGGCTGGCCCAGGCATTCGCGGCCGAGGGCGTGACCAAGATTTTCGGCCTGATGGGCGACGGCAACATGTACTGGATGCACGAGCTCGCCAAGCTCGGCGTCGAGACGCTGGAGGTGCGCCACGAGGGCGCCGGGCTCGGCATGGCCGACGGCTGGGCGCGCGTGTCGCGCACGCCGGGCGTCGCCACCGCGACCTGCGGCCCGGGCGTGTCGCAACTGGCGACCGCGCTGGTCACGGCCGCGCGCGCGTCGTCGCCGCTCGTCGCCTTCGTCGGCGAGCATCCGCTGAACGACGACGAGTACAACCAGCATTTCGACAACGCGCTGTTCGCCACCGCCTGCGAAACCGGTTTCATCCGCGTGGCCACGCCCGACAGCGTCGACGACGCCGTGCGCAAGGCGTTCTATCTGGCCAAGCTCGAATCGCGCCCGATCATGCTGAGCGCGCCGATGGACGTGCAGCAGAAGGAATTCGACGACGACGATGAACCGTACCGGCCGTCCTCCACGCTGATGAAGCCGCATGCGGTGCGCCCGGACGTCACCGCGCTCGAACAGGCCGCCGACATCATCGCCGCGCAGCAAAAAACCCGTGATCCTCGCCGGCCGCGGCGCCGTGTGGTCGGGCGCGGAGAAAGCCGTGACGAAGCTCGGCGACCGCATCGGCGCGCTGCTCGCCACCACCCTGATGGCGAAGACCTGGCTCGGCGACAGCGAGTATCACGTCGGCGTCTCCGGCACGTACGGCACGCGCACCGCGATGCAGCTGTTCGAGGAAGCCGATTGCGTGATCGCGATCGGCGCCAGCATGAACCGCTACACGACCGAGCACGGCTACCTCTACCCCAACGCGCGCTACGTCCACATCGATGCCAAGCCGCACGTGATGATGGCCGGCAGCCGGTCCGCGGACTGCTACCTGCAGAGCGACGCGCGCGCCGGCGTGGAAGCGCTCGAAGAACTGCTCGCGAAGCGCTCGGTCAAGATGACCGGCTTCCGCACCGCCGAAGTGAAGAAGCAGCTCGTCCACAACCTCGACGACCGCACGGAATTCCAGATCGAGCCGGGCACCGTCGATCCGCGCGAAGTCATCCGCATCCTCGACGAAGGCATTCCGGCCAACGTGAACCTCTTCACCGGCAGCGGCTCGACCGCCGGTTTCTCCAACATCCTGTTCCGGCGCCAGCGCCCGGTCGTGCTGGCGAGCCATTTCTTCGGCTGCATCGGACAGATGCTGCCGGCCGCGATGGGCGGCGTGACCGCGCTCGGCAACAAGCCGTCGTTCCTGGTCGACGGCGACGCGAGCATCATGATGCACCTCGCGGAATTCGAAACGATGGTCCGCTACAAGATGCCGCTGCTGGTCGTGTGCATGAACAACGAGTCGCTGGGCTCGGAGTACTACAAGCTCGATGCGCACAAGATGAATGCCGCGCTCGCGAACATCACCGTGCCGGACCTGGGCAAGGTCGCCGTGGCGATGGGCGGCAGAGGGCGCATCGCGCGCAGCCTCGACGACGTGCAGAGCGCGATGAAAGAGTGGGTCGCGAACCCCGGGCCGATGATGCTCGACGTGCGGATTCCCGCGCAGCGTGATCACGCTGCCGTACCGGCGCATCCACTACGGGCGGGATGAATGATTATCGCTTGATGCCATGCGATGTTGCCGGGGCAACCCGCGCGAACCATCTTCGCGAGATTTGTCTAAACCGCCAAGGACGCCAAGAACGATCAACAGCGGAGACACGAAGGACACAGAAGGACATCAGAGGACACCAATGAGGACAAAATCGACAAGCTGCAATCGCTTAACGTGCTAACGATTCACCGATTCACGACTTGACGATTCACGATTACACCCATCACTCGATTACCCATTCACGCTGTCACTCGATTCACGATTCATCCTCTCATTCCCTCATCCCTCATTACGCGAAGCGTATCCCTTATCCCTCATCCTTCGGCTCACCCTCCGCCGCGGCGGAAATGCATTTCGAAGCGCGCCATGAAGTCTTCGATCTCTTCGGCGGAGTAACCGGAGAAATCGAAATCGAGCCGGTAACGCTCGAGCCGGACCGCGCCCAGCCGCAACTGCGGCAAAGGCTTGACCCCTATGCGCCAGCTGCGCGCGCCTTCGCGGTGCACGAAGGCCCCGTCTTCCTCGACGAACGGCACATGGTTGACCGCGGCAGGCAACAGGCGCCGCAAGTCCGCCCGGGTCGTGGTCATCTCGAAGGTGAGCGGCAGTTTCATTCAAATGCGGGGAGTGGGGAACGGTGATTCGGTGATTGGTGATTGGGGAATCGGGAATGGGAAATGGTGATAGTGCGTGAGTCGTGAGTCGTGAATCGTGTCTCCGTTTGATCTTCGTGACGTGCTTGGCGAACTTGTCGATTCATGTTTTGTTTTTCCTCTGTGTCCTCTGTGTCCTCTGTGTCTCAGCTTTTCAGCACTTTTGTTCTACCCGCCCGCGATCGGCGGCCAGATCGCCAGCGTTTCGCCGTCGGCGAGCGCGCGCGTCGCGCGCGCCGCGGGCGGCACGAATATGCCGTCGATCAGCACCAGATGGCAGAGCTTGAGCGGCAGGTTCTGGCTTGCTATGACCTGCGCCACGGTCGTGCCGGCGTCGAGATTCAGTTCCAGCGCGTTGGTGTTGCGCGCTGCGTCCGGCAGATAATCGGAAAGCGTCGCGTAGAGCTTGAGCGTGACCTTCATGCCGCTTTCTGGGCGGATCCCAGGTAAGCCGCCATGAACTGCGTCGGATCCTGCTTGAGTCTCGCCTTCCATTCCCCGAGCCGCGCGCGGGTCTGGATCAGCCCGCGCAGCGCGCCGACATGGTCGGTCCAGCCGATGCTGGTGGCGCCGATCAGCGCGTCATCCTTGAACTGCAGCGACAGATAGCGGAAGCCCGCCTCGTCCACGAGTTCCACGCCGTCGCCGCCCTCGGCGCCCTGCCACTGGCCGAACGAGGTCGAAATCAGCCCGAGCGTATCGAGCACGTTGATGGCGAGGCTGCCTTGCGCCGCCGCCTGTCGCGCCCGACATGTTGGCGGCGGCAATGCGCGCCTGGTCCGCCGCGTTGGGCTGGATCGCGTTCAATTCCGGCCGGCCCGAATGAAAACCGGCGGCTGCGGTGACGTCGCCGGCGGCGTAGATGCCCGGCACGCTGGTCTGCATCCGTTCATCGACGAGGATGCCGTCGCCGACCTTGACGCCGCTGCCTTCGAGAAATGCGATGTTCGGACGCACGCCGGCCGCGGCGATCAGCAGATCGCATTCGATCGCCTGTCCGTTGGAGAGTTTGACCTGCATGGCGCCGGCGCCGGTGGCTGCAATGGCTTCGACGCGCGCATTGACGTGAACCCGCACGCCTTTTTTCTCGACCCACTGCCGGATCAGGTTGCCGGCCTTCTCCGTCATCATGCGCGGCACCATGCGGTCGCCCATTTCCACCACGGTGAGCTTGACGCCGCGCTCGGCAAGCGCCTGCAGGATGATGCAGCCGATGAAGCCCGCGCCCAGCTGCACCACGCGCGCGCCGGGTTTCGCCTTGGCCGCGATCGCGCGCGCGTCGGCCAGCGTCCAGCACGCATGAACGTTGGGCAGATCGATTCCGGGCACGGCGGGGCGCAGCGCGTGCGAGCCGGTCGCGATCAGCAGGCGGTCGTAGGGAAGTCGCGTCCGCCGTTCGCGAGCATCACGCGGCGCGCTTTGCTGTCGACTTTCTCGGCGCGCGGCGCGCAGCAGGCGGATGCCCAGCCGCTCGTAGTGCCCTTGGTCCTTGCGCAGGTACGTGCCCTGCTCGCCGATATTGCCGGTCAGCAGGTAGGGAATCGCCATGCGCGAATACGGCGGTTCGTTCTCGTCGCCGAGCAGGACGACGTCGGCGGCGGGATCGGCGCGGCGCAACGCTTCCGCGGCGATGACGCCGGCCGGCCCATTGCCGATGATCACGTGCTTCATGAAGTCAGACGCACGGCGCCGTTTGGACAGCCCGAGCCGCTTCAGCGTTTCCTTGGTGGGCACGCCTTTTTCGTCCCAGCCGCGCGCCTTGTAGTACTCCGGCCGCATCTTGTCGATGCCGCTGACCTTGCCCTTGGCCGGGCCGGTCTTGGCCGGTTCGGTCTTCAGGCGCGGCGGCAGGTCGTCGTCCTTGGCGGTGAAGCCGGCGGCATTGTTGAACAGGCGCTCCATGTTCCAGATGCGCTCGCCCACCGTCGCCAGTTTTTCCATCGACCAGCCGCCTTCGCAGGCGGCGTCCAGTTGCGGCTGCACGTCGGCCAGCGTCCACGCGAAGCTGGTGAATACGCAGACGCCGGCGGAATCGAACACCGAGGTGGCGTCCTGGAACGCCTTGACCAGGTCGGCCTTGCCTTCGGTCACCAGCGGGTCGGTCTTGACCGGAATGCCGAGCACTTCCGAGGCGACGGTGTAGCCGCGCAGATGGCAGGCGCCGCGGTTGGACGTGGCGTAAGCGAGGCCCATGCCCTGGATGCCGCGCGAATCGTACGCGGGGAACTCCTGCTTCTTCACGCCCATCGAGAGTTCGGGCCTGCCGTACTTGGCGCAGAGCCGCGCCGAGCCCAGGCCCAGTTCCTTGCCGAAGCCCTCGCCTTTCGCCGTCATCTCCGACAGCTTGACCAGCGCCTGGGCCGAGCCGAACGGCGCGTCCATGCCGATCTGCTCCTTGGTCAGGATGCCGAGATCGTACAGTTCCATCGCCGCGCCGACGGTGGCGCCGAAGCTGATCGGGTCGTAGCCGTCCTCGTTGCAGATCAGGTTGGCATACTGCAGCGCCTCGAGGTCGCCGACGCCATTGGCCGCGCCCAGCGCCCAGGCGGCCTCGTATTCGAGACCGCCGGAAGCGCCCCAGTACTCGGGCTTGTTGACCACGCTGAAATGGGTTTCGTCGATCTTGGAGATGCGGCCGCAGGCGATGGTGCAGCCGAAGCACGCGGCGTTGGTGACGAGATGCGCCTTGCCGTCGGTCGGCCGCTTTTCATGCATCGCCTCGGCGGAAATCTTGCGCGCGTCCTCGAACTGCACGTCGCGGTGATTGCGCGTGGGCAGCGCGCCCATTTCGTTGATCACGTTCATCAGCACCTGGGTGCCGTACGTGGGCAGGCCCTGGCCGGTGACCGCGTTGTCGGCGAGCACCTTCTTCGCCGCGGCCACCGCCTTCATGAATGCCTTGGCATCCCTGATGCCGCCCGCGCCCTTGGTGCCGCGCACGGCCACCGCCTTCAGGTTCTTCGAGCCCATCACCGTGCCGACGCCGGAGCGGCCGGCGGCGCGATGCAGATCGTTGACGATGCAGGCGTAGAGCACGCCGTTTTCGCCGGCGCGGCCGATGCTCGCACACGCGCACCTGCGGATCCTGGTGCGTCTTCTTGATGATCTCTTCGGTCTGCCACACCGTCTTGCCCCACAGGTGCGCGGCATCGCGCAGCTCGGCCTTGTCGTCCTCGATCGAAAGATAAACGGGCTTCGGCGACTTGCCTTCGAAGATCACCATGTCCCAGCCGGCGAACTTCATTTCCGCGCCGAAGTAGCCGCCGGAGTTGGAGCAGGCGATCGCGCCGGTCAGCGCGCCCTTGGTGATGACCGAATAGCGCCCGCCGGTCGAGACCAGCGTGCCGGTCAGCGGCCCGGTGGCCATGATCATCTTGTTGGCGGGCGAGAGCGGATCGACTTTCGGATCCACCTCCTCGACGAAATACTTGGTCGCCAGGCCGCGCTGGCCCAGATAGTCCTGCGCCCACTGCATGTTGAGCGGCTCGGACTTGCACGTGCCTTTGGTCAGATCAACGCGCAGAACTTTTTCGTGTCCATCCCATGGCGCTCTCCTTTTATCCGTTGGCACGCGGTTGGGTGTCGGTCTTGCCGGCCCACTGCTGCATCTTGTCGAGACCGGTCCAGTTCGCATCGACATAGGTGATGGCGCCGGTGGGGCAGGCGCTGGCGCAGGCCGGATTGCCGCCGCAGAGATCGCATTTCTGCACCTTGCCGGTCTCGACGACGTAATTCACCGTGCCGAACGGGCAGGCGATGGTGCAGACCTTGCAGCCGACGCAGGTGGCGTCGTTCACGACCTTGGCGCCGGTCAGCGCATCGATCTTGATCGCCTCCACCGGACAGGCGTGCAGACACCAGGCCTCGGCGCACTGGGTGCAGGTGTACGGCACCTTGCGGCCCTGGTGCTCGAAATTGAACACCTTGATGCGCGACTTGGAAATATTGAAGACGCCGTAGTTCTCGTAGGAACACGCCATCTCGCATTGCAGGCAGCCGGTGCACTTGTTGGCGTCGATATACAGCGATTTCTGCATGGCCTGGTCTCCTGATTGTCGTTGCGGGCTCGGGCAACCCCGGGGATGTTCAGAACGGCGTCCGCTGCTCGAAATTTAGTCTAGTGCGATTGGCGGCGCGTGTAAATCGGATTTTTTGAACCGCCAAGGCGCCAAAAAGTTCAAAAGCATGAACACGAAGGACGCGAAGGATCACGAAGGAAAAACAAAATATAATGAACCGCTTACTGCTCACGATTCACCATTTCCGATTCACGATTCACGGAATTTTGAACCGCCAAGCGCACACGCCAAGAAGATCAACAGCGGAGACACAGAGGACACAGAGGACACAAGGAAAAACAAAATAAATCACGCTTACTGATTCACGTTTCACGATTCACCATCACTCATTCACTCATCCCTCATCCTTCATCCCTCATCCCTGCTATCACGGCAGCAGCAAAATCATCCGCTGCCAGTAGTAACTCGAACGACAGCAGGCCCGACCTGCGCCAGCAGGCTGCCGGGTGACGCGCGCGAACGACAGCGGATCGATCGTCTCCCAGATCCCGAGGCCGACCGCCGCCAATCCCGCGATCACGATCGCGACGCCGACGATGGTCTTCGGCACCCGCACCAGCAGCGTCCAGACGATGCCGTGCGGGCGCGGGTTGAACACGACGAGCGCGCCGATGCCGGCGACGACCAGCCCCATCAGCGCGAGCAGGCCGCCGGGGCGGCGCATCACGTAGCTGACCGTCGTGCGCCACATGCCCTGTTCGACGAGGTAGGCGCAGCCGATCGAGCGTCGCGCCGACGATCAGCAGCGTCCAGCCCCAGATCAGCGCGGGCGCACCGGCGTAATGGTCGGCTGCCGAGGCTCGTGAAGCGGAAGCTCATCTGGCGCGTGAAGATCGACTCCAGGCCGCCGAGCGCGATGCCGGCGCCGACGAGGAAAAGCCCGAGATGGATGCCCTTCGGCAGGAAATAGGTGTTGGCGGCGGCCATGCCGGCCACGCCGATGAAGACGATGACGAATTCGAGGAAACCGAGCAGCCGCATGCGGAACACCTCTCGCAAAAATTACCTCCCCGGTTCAGCGGGGAGAAAGCGAGAGTATCCTCGATGTCAGATCAAATTACGCGGGCAACTGTCACGCTTCACGCGGGCGTGCGGACGTTCGGTAAAAGTCAGGTTTCGGCTGGCCTGCACCAAAGATCAGGGCTCCATCCCCATATGGCCGGCCTTGACCCGCATTAGCGCCAATCGACCGCACCGAAACGGTCCTGGCCAACGTAGCTGTAGAAAATGCCCACCGTCGCCCGCTCCTGCGTGCCGTCACCCAGGAAGGAGAAGGTTGCATCGCGGCGGTTCCACAGGTACTTGACGGCGATGGCGTGCTGCTTGTGAACGCGCACCGTGAACGACACGTCGGCGCGGGCGATGTTGTCGTGCCCGCCACCGCCGCCGGACCCGACCCCGGTCACGAAATACTCCCGCGCCGTCACGTCGAGCGCGGCCTTTTCGCCGAAAATGAGGCGCAGCGCCAGCAGGGCCTGCGGCGCCGTGCCATAGTGGTAATCGCCATTGGACGCGCCGTGAAGGGTTCCCACGGCAGCGTAGCCTACGCCGAGGAGAGCGGTGCTCTGCAATGCGATGTTTTGCGACAGCCAGCGCTGGGCCGTGGTGCCGAGCGACAATGCGGTGGTCGATATGCGGTAGGTTTGCGGCGAAATGTAGTCGTAGCTGCCGTAGAGGCCCCAGACGCCCCGGAAATCGTGCCCTTTATCGTATTCCTTTCCGATCAGCAGTCCGCGCGTCTGGACGTTCTCGAACACGTTCGCGCTGGAGGCGGTGGCCTGGAAAGCAAAGTAGTCGAAAGGACGCGTGTACTCGTAGCCGGATTTGCCGGGCAATCCGTACTCCATGGAGTAAGTCCACCAGCACCTCGTTGCGCTTGTTCGCGGTCGAAGTGCCCTGGACGTTGCGCGTGGTGCCGCTCGCGCCCACCTGCAGGCGGCTGTAGATAGGCCGCGTCGCGGCTGGAGAAAATGGGGTCGAAGCGGTTGCCGAAGGCGAGCCGGTTGAAACCGGTCGACGGGGAAATGGCTGCGGCGGCGACTTCACGCCAGAACTTGGGCATGTCGCCGCGCTCGAGCACCAGGCTCGACATCCGGAACAGCGCCTCGCCGAGGAAGCTGCCGGCAATGCCGCTCGCGATCTGGTCGTTTTTGGACGGCGGCGTATTTTCGCCTGCGATCTCCCATAACGCGCTGCCGGCAAAGGTGTAGGCCGCCGACTCCCAGTAACCGAGGCCCGCCGACCGCGCGAACCCGTGGTACATCGAGCCCTGGTAAGGGTGCGCGAACTGGTTCACCTTGTACGGGTCGTTGTCGGCGACCCAGCCGCTGCGCAGGTTGTTCCGGATCGACGACAGGCTGACGTCGTAGTCACTGCTGTTGCTGAACTCATGGTTGGCGCGATTCACCAGAACGTCGAAGCCGAGGATCTCCAGGGCCGGGATCGACATAGCTTTTGCGTGCCCCGAACTCCGGGAGCGCGGCTGGCGCCGGTTGTTGCGGAGGCCGGGGCTGCCGCTTCGCCCGCCTGCGCCAGCATGTCGTTGGGGATGCGAAGCGAAGGGCCGTGGCGCCCACGTGCAGGTCCGGCGACCACCTCAGCCCCGTCCGGGGAACGCGTGCCGCGGCATCGTCTCCGGATGCCTCCCCGGTGGCCGCGCCACGCGCCGCCGTCGCGACCAGCGCGACCGCCGCGCTGAAGAGCACCGCACTAATCCATCGACCCTGCCGTTTTTTCAAGCGTTTCCCGCTGCGAGCCCGAATGCCGCCTTGGCAAGCCCGATGCTGCATGCCCGATTTCTCCTTCCCTGGAATATGACCACGAATGTCGTTTCGCTTGCGCGGGATGACCTACTTGTTTTTCTGTTCCTTCGCCTCGTCCTGAATTGCCTTGCCGCCCTGCTGGATGTCCGCGCCCGCACCCTCGATGGTGTTGCAGCCTGCGAGGGTGCCAAAAGCGCCGGCAATGAATACGGTCGCCAGCAACGATGCCAAAATTCTTCTGATCATGACGAATCTCCTCTCAAGAATGCAGGCCTAAACAGGCGCCGGTCGCGAGGCGCCTTCACCTGCCTGATCATTATTTCCGTTCCCTGCCAGGGTGATCTGTACGGTGCCACACATAGGGGGCACTGGTTGGCGTGGGCGACCGGCCGCAAACGATCGGCGAACGGAAAAATCATATCGGCGGGAGGCCGTTCCTTCGGCCCGGGGGAAGCGCCTATCGGATGCCGCTCACAAAAAAACAGGCCTCCGGCAATGAATTAACCGGAGGCCGAAGCCCGCCAATCAATAAGGGGAGGGAATTGGCGGGAGGAGGAGGTTGCATTGTCTGCTCCCGCATTCGATTGTTCCGTACGTTGGCGTACATAAGCCACCCGCCTCGGCGTCCAGAGCGAAGCGCTTGCCGGCAACCTCGGGCCGCTACAGAAAAGTCAATGGAACCAGTGGAACGCCCTGCCGTCTAATTTTTTAGAAGCAACCATTTTAAGAGGGGGGACTCTATCGATGACATACACTACAGTTTGACCCCAACGCCGGTGAGAACCCACCGGCATACGTTGCGCTAACGCGACGAAATGAGGCCACAGCGATGTGGCGATCCTGCGAAGCCCTCCGATGATCGTGATCGTAGGGCTTTGCGTTTGTATGGACAAGCGGAGACACAGAGGAAAAACACAACAATAACTAGCCGCCAAGACCGCCAAGCCGCCAAGAAAAACAAAAATCGATACACTGAACACGACCAAGGTGCTGCTCAATGCACGCTCACGAGTACACGAATCACGATCACGAGCTCACCGATTCACTCACCCATCACCCAATCACCTAATCACTCGATTCCCATTCCCGATTCACCTAATCCCCAATCCCCAGTCCCGAATCCCGAGTCCCGAATCCGCGAATCCTTCAGATGAATGCCCATCCAGAACTGCGTCTTGCCCTCGGTCTTGACGTCGTAGCGCCGCGCGAACTCGAGCCGGCCGTCGCCGCCGACGCGGAATACGGACAGGCCGGCCGGCAGCTCGGCGATACCGGAATCCTTCCTCACCGACAACGGGATGATGCTCGCCGCGACCAGCATCTTCCCGGAAGGATCGAGCGCGAAGGTTCTCACGTGAAAGCCTTCGGTTTCGATATGCTGGATCAGCGCCGGCGCCCCCGATTGCTGATCGATCGCATAGACGGCGATATTGTTTTCGCCGCCCGCGAACACTTTCCTGCCGCCGACTTCGGTCGCATGGTCGGCGCGATTCGCCACGTAGACGAACTTCCCGTTCGGGTGCACATGGACCGTGCCGCCCAATTGCCGCGGACGCACGTTGCCGGGCTCGACGAGGGTGCTCCGCGTGAATTCCGGCAGATGCCGCAGTTCCCCGTCCGCGTACTGAAACACGTTGAGCTGGTTCTGCCGCTCGAGCGAGACGTAGACCCACGGCTTGTCCGGATGGAAATCGAGATGCCGGGGACCGAATCCATATCCGCCGCCGGGCGCGACCGATCCCGCGTTGGTCAGGATCCCGTCGTTGAACTTGAACAACTTCAGCGCGCCCGGGTCTTCGGGCTTGCCGCCCGCGGCGTCGTTGCCGCGCGTGACGAGAATGACGAATCGATTGTCGGGCGTGAAGCGCACCTGGTGCGCGAAAATACCGAAGTCGAGATCGCCCGCCTGCTCGACCTTCTCGCCGACGCTGCCATCGCGGTAGATCCGGTGCACGGTCAGCGCGCTGGGGTCGTTGTATGCGGCCAATGCATAGCTCCCGGTCGCATCGACACAGACATGAAGCGGACGGTGCGTCAACGCCTGCGGCGAACCATGCAGCGCCAGGGCTCCGGTTTCCTGATCGATCCGGTATGCAGCCAGAAAGTGATTCCCGCCCTTCGCGCCGCTTCCCCCCGGCCCCCGCGGACTGGAAATCAGGTAGAGGTATTTCCGCGTCGGGTGCGGCCAGACGTATTGCACGTTCGACGGCGCAGTGATCGATTCGCGCCTGGTCAATTCCAGCTTCGCGACGTCGACGTCGTAACGCGTCAGCTCGGGACCGACAGCGCTATAGAGCGCAATCTTCTCGTTTTTCATTTCTTCATCCTTCATCCCGGTTCGCACGGAGCTCACCGAAGAAAATCAAAAGCGGAGACACAGAGGATTCTTTTCAATACCCCCTTGAGGGGTACACGGAGGACACAGAGGAAAACAAAATTAAATTAACCCCTCACGACTCACGGTTCCCGATTCACGATTCCCGATTCACGATTCCCGGTTCCCGCTTCCCGATTCACAAGTCACCGCATCAAGGATTCGCGCGGAGCCCATGGAGTACACGGAGTTCACGGAGAAAATACAAAGTCAATCGCCAAGACGCCAAGCACGCCAAGCACGCCAAGAAGAACAAAAGCAGAGACACAGAGGAAAAGCAAAGCTACTTAATCACCCGATCACTTAATCACCAGCGCGCGCTTCACGATTCCCCAGTCCCCAGCCCCTAGTCCCTAGTCCCTGATCTTCGAATCAGTCCAGCATCTTGATATGCGCCTCTTTGACCACCCGCTTCCATTTCGCGACGTCGCTCTTGATCCGGTCCGTGAATTCCTCGGGCGGGCCGCCGGCCGGTTCGAGGCCCTGCTTCAGCAGGAAATCCTGCATCGCGTCCGTCTTCAGCGCTTTCGAGACTTCCTGGTTCCACTTCAGGACGATGTCCCGCGGCATGTTCTTCGGTCCCCAGATGCCGTACCAGTGCGTCACGTCATAACCGGGCAGCGTCTCGCCGATGCTGGGCACGTCCGGCAGCATGGGCGAGCGCTTGGGCGTGGTCACGCCGAGCGCGCGCAGCCGCCCGGCCTTGATGTGCGGCATGCTCGGCACCAGGCTGCTGAAGCTCGAGTCGATCTCTCCGGTGAGCAGAGCGGTCATGACCGGGCCGCTGCCCTTGTACGGAACGAGCGTGTATTTCACGCCGGCATCGAGCTTGAACAGCTCGCTCGCAAAGTTGTCGACGCCGCCGAGTCCGGCCGAGCCGAAGTTGAGCTTGCCGGGATGCTTCTTCGCATAAGCGATCATTTCCTTGACCGACTTGAGCGGCACCGACGGGTGCACCGACATGATCAGGCACGTGGTCCCGACCAGGATGACCGGCGTGATATCGGTGATCGAATCGTACGGCAGCTTGTAGAGCGCGGCGTTGGCGCCGTAGCTGCCGGAGACCAGGATCAGCGTATAGCCGTCCGGCTCGGAGTTCACCGCGATCCCGGCGCCCAGCTTGCCGCCGGCGCCGGGGCGGTTGTCCACGACGACGGGCTGCCCCCACGCCTTGTGCAACTGCGGCGCGATGCGGACCTTGACGACACAGCCGCGCAGCCCCGGCCTGGCGCGACCAGGGCCTCCGCGAGCGCCTGGCCGTACGCGAGGAAGGCGCGGCTGTGCACGTACAGGACCGCCCAGGGCGCCAGTACGTCCGCCGTGAAGCCGGGCAGGCCGTCGCCGGCGCCGTGGAGCGCGCGGTACGCCGCACGCTCGCCCGTGAGGCCGAGCGCCGGCGCAGGGCGAGCGCGCTCGCCACCCGGGATGCGAAGAGCGCGGGGCCGATCCGCGTCCACGGCCTCGTCCGGACCGGCCAGGACACGCAGGCGCTCGTTCTCGGGATCGGCGAGCGCGAGACCGAGCGCGCGGCCCGCCTGGCTGACGAGCCGCAGCGGTCGCCCGGCCTCGAGGACCTCGGCCGGCTGGGCGAGCCGGATCGGTATGTCGCGCCCGCCGGCCTCGACCAGCGCCGCCGCGGCGGGTGCGACGACGAGACCGCGATAGCTCAAGACGCGGGCCTCAGCGGGCGGCCGCCTCGGCGAGCCAGCGCGCGAGCGCTTCGAGGTCGGCCGTGAGCGGGGCCTCGACCGGCGAGCCGAGCCTTGCCGTGCGGCGCCGGCACCTCGATCCGCAGCGCGTGCAGGGCGAGACGCGAGCAAGGTGCGGCGGCGAGCGCGGCCGGCGTGCGTCCGCGGGCGTAGAGCGAGTCGAACAGGATGGGCGCGCCGGCAGACCGCAGGTGGACGCGGATCTGGTGGTGACGCCCCGTGAGGGGCCGCGCCTCGACGAGCGCGACGCGGTCGTCTCCCAGCCGCCACGTGGCGAGGGTCGCGTACTCGGTGACCGCCTTCTGCCCGGGCTCTCCGGGGCCGGTCGGCCGTGTCTTCCCCTTGCGGGCGGCGTGTAGCTCCGCCTCCAGCCGGCCGCTCGGCGGCGCGAGCTCCCCGGCGGTGAAGGCGCGATAGCTCTTCAGCACTCGTCGCTGCTCGAACGCGACGCTGAGCGAGCGGTGGGCGTTGGCATCGGTCGCGAACAGCACGACGCCGGAGGCGTCGCGGTCGATCCGGTGCACGACCCAGAGCCGGCGCCCCAGCTGTCGCTCGAGGCGGCGCTGCAGGCAGGCCTCGGCGGCGCCGCCACGCGCGGGATCACGGCTCGCCCGGCGGCTTGGCGGTCGCGACGACCCCCTCGCCCTCGAGCTCGAGGACGTCGCCGTCGTGCCGCAGCACGAACGCGGGTGCCTCAGTCACGGCCGGAGCCTATCACCTGGGGCAGGCGCGAGCGTACCCGCGCAGGGCCGCGAGCGTGGCGGCGCGCGCTCAGAGCGGGCAGGCCTGGTCGTCGCCGCTGTCGCGCAGCATCTGCTCGAGCTGGGCCGTGCGCGCACGCGTGAGCTGGCGCTTCGCGATCAATGCGCACGTGAAGCGCTCGCTGTCGCTCCACCTGGCCCCGTAGAGCGCCTTGACGTGGTAGTCGCGGAACTGGACCCAGAGCTGCTGCGCCTTCTTCAGGTCGTCGGCCCGGGGACGGGGCAGGCGGGCGATCACCGCCGTAGGGGGGTGGTGAGTGATCCTGAGGCAAAGCAGCGTCCGCGTAGCCATCGCCAACCAGTGGGACCGCTTCGGCCTGCCGTTCCTGCTGGCCGTGCTGATCGTGGTCTTTTCCAGTCTGTCCGAATCCTTCCGCACGGTGTACAACCTGGTCAGCAACTTCCAGTTCGCCGCCATGATCGGCATCGGGGCCATCGGCATGGCTTTTTGCATCATGAGCGGAGACTTCGATATCTCGGTGGGCTCCATGTCCGCTCTCGTCGGGGTCCTCGGGGCTTCGCTGGTGCCTAGGTTCGGGGGTTTGGTGGGCGTGCTGGTGACCATCCTGTTGGCCACCGGCCTGGGGTTCCTGAACGGCGTCTTCGTGACCAAGCTCAAGATCCCGGCCTTCATCACGACGCTGGGTATGATGTACATCTACCGCTCCCTGGCCTACATCTACACGAACAACACCCCGGTGTACATAAAGGACCCGTTCTGGCTCTTCCTGGGCAACGGGGTGGTGTTAGGTGTGCCGTTTGCAGTAATCCTCATGGTGTTCTGCTTCGCGGTCGGGATCTACCTGCTGCGCAAGACCCCCTTCGGCCGCTACGTGGTGGCGGTGGGCACCAGCAAGACCGCGGCCCGCCTGTCGGGCATCAACGTGGACGGCATCAAGCTGGCCGTGTTTACTATGGTGGGGCTGTTCGTGGGCATCGCCTCGGTGGTCACCGCCGCCACCTTGGGCAGCGTCAACCCCGGGATGACCGGGCTGGGATACGAGTTCCAGCTGATCACCGCCGTGGTGCTGGGCGGCACCGCTCTTTCGGGGGGAAACGGCAACCTGCTGGGGGCCTTCTTCGCCGCCATGATCGTCACGTATTTGAAAAACGGCCTGGGCATGAAACAGGTCAACTCCTACTGGCAGTTCGTGGCCTTCGGGCTCGTGCTGATCTTCGCGGTGGGCATCAACCGATTAAAGTTCACCCTGTTGGGAATGAGGGAATCCTGAGGGTGGGCGAGTACAAGGAGGTGCAGAATTCCCTCACTGGTCAGAGTCTCTAAAACTCCAAGGAGGTAGTATGAAGAAGCTCCGTTATCTGATCCTGGCCCTGGTAATCGCCGCGGTCCTGCTGCCAGGCGCAGCATTCGCCCAGCAGAAGACCATCGGCTTCGCACTGTGGACAATGCAGTACACCTTTTTCCAGGCCGTGGAGAAGGGCGTGCGCGACGCCTGCAAGGACCTGGGCTACAAGTACATCATGCTGGACCAGAACTCCGACCCGGTGAAGATGGTCCAGGACATCAACACCCTGGTCGGGCAGAAGGTCTCCGGCATCGTGATCACCCCTGTGGACCCAGGCGCCATCGGGCCGGCCGTCGAAAAGGCCCGCAAGGCGGGAATCCCGGTGGTCTGCGCCGACATCGGCAAGAGTGGCCCGGTCAACGCCCTGCTGATCTCCAACAACTTCAAGGGCGGCGAGATGGCCATGCAGTTCATCGACAAGACCCTGAAGGCCAAGGGCATCAAGGGCAAGAAGGTCGGCGTCGGCCCCGTGCAGCCCCAGTGGACCTATGCCCGCCAGCGCGGCGAGGGCTTCAAGTCCATGGCCAAGAAGCTGGGCTACACGGTGGCTTCCGAGCTGGTCGTGAACCCGCCGGACGCGCAGGGCGGCTATGACACCATGCAGCAGATGATGAGCGCCGTCCCCGACGTGGTGGGCGTGTTCTACTGCAGCGGCCGCGAGGCGGTCGGTGCGGCCAACGCCGTCAAGGCTGCGGGCAAGGACATCATCGTGGTCGGCTACAACGGCGACCCGGAGGAGATCCAGGCCATGCGCGACGGGATCATGGCCGCGGACATCGCCCAGCAGCCGTACAACATCGGGTATAACGCCGTGAAACTGCTGAAGGAAATCTTCGCCGGCAAGAAGTACGAGGACGCCGTGGTCCCCGTGGACGTGGCTCTGCTCACGCCGGACACGATCGACACTTTCCAGGCAGATTACGAAAAGAAGATGAACCGCTAGCCTCGAGGAAGCAGGGGCTGCCCGGGCTGGCCGGGCAGCCCCGTTCAAGACGATGCCGAAAAGCCCCCGCTATCCTGTTCCCCGAGCCAAACCGCGCTGTGCTCGACGAGGTGCCCGTTCCCGATCCCGGCGAGAGGGACGTCGTCATCCAGATCGAGTACACCTCGGTCAGCGTGGGGACCGAGCGATGGTGCCTGACCGGAAAGCTGCAGAACCCCGGCGAGGCGCCGCTCGCATTCCCGCACGTGCCCGGCTACCAGGCAGCCGGCGTGGTGCTGGAAGCCGGGCGGGCCGTCACGAGCCTGAAGCCGGGCGACCGCGTGTTCAGCCGCAACTGCCGTGCGCCTGCCCGCCGCCCCCGGCACTGGTTGGCGCGGCTCCTGGTGGGGAGGGCACGTGGGCCTGCATGTGGCCAAGGAGGCGGCCGTGCTCCGGCTGCCGGACTCCGTGTCCCTGCAGGAAGCATCGGGCCTGCTGCTGGCCCAGGTGGGGTACAACGGGGCCGCCAAGCCTCCGTTGGCCGCCGGCTCGCCGGCCTCCGCCGCGGTTCCCGCAGCTGCG
>CAVTHV010000030.1:0-12374 GCA_963734595.1 uncultured beta proteobacterium | reverse complement strand
GGATCCGGCGGCGAGCGCAAGTAAAATCACCGATCGATCGGCAGCGGAAGCCGGGGGCGAAATGTTCAATTGTGCTTTCTCCGGCGTGGCCCGGCTGAACACCAGAGTAGCCTGAAGGGCCGGACGGCTTCTGTACGTTAACGCACGGATGCAGAGCCGATTGCCGGCAGAGCCGGTCTGGGGGGAATTAAACCCGGGACCGGCCGCCGCTTCCGGTTGGGAGGAAACGTGGCCCGTCCCAAAAGCCGTGCACCCCGAGGTTTGGGCAACAGCAGGAGCAGACCGTCAGGAAGCAAGCTATCCGATGGGACGGACTGATGGCGGGTTTGAGTTCGCTACCGTTTCTCGCCCGGTCGCGGCAGCCGTATCGCCGCATCGTTGAAGGTCCCGTGTTCCGCATCGCGATGGCACGCCCGGCAGTTGGATTTTGAGCCGACCGCCGGATTCGACCATGTTCCGTCGTCGATCTTGCTGTGTTTTTCGATCCAGAATGCGGTTTCGGTGACGCGTAATGGCGTCACGTCGGCCGGGATCGATTTGTTGATCTTATAGGCCGCCTCGGTCACCTCGGCATCCGCGGAGTTCTGCTGGAGAAAAGCCCGGATTTCGGCCAGCGTCTTCGCATCGAATTGCCACTGCAGGCCGAAGTGATTGTCCGGGTGGTCGAGATGCGCCGTCCATGAACGCGCGGGCAGCAGGGTCGGGTGAAATGGCCGGTGGCAGCCGCCGCAGCTGTCGCGCCACGTTTTGTTGTCCGGCAGCTGCCCGCCGACGTAGGGGATGTGCTCCAGTCCGGGTACGTCTTTCACCCGCCAGTGAATAAGCCAGGGGGTGCTGCCCGCAACGCATACGATGATCGCAACCGCGATCCACGGGTGCGAGGAGCCGATGCCCTCGTCGGCATTGGCGATCTTGCGGCCTGTGAGCATGGCCTTGGCCAGATTTTCCCGATGCAGCCGGCTTTCGACGACGACACCGCCGACGTGCGCCAGCACAAGGGCAAACATCAGCCATGCGAGGACTTCATGAAGAATTCTGAGGAACTCTCCGAGCGGACGGTTAGCGAGGCTTCTGAATATGCCCTGTGACTCCTCCACCCCCCAAACCACGATCCCGGTCATGCATATCACCAGTCCGAGCGCAAGCAGCAGGAAAATCGAGACGCTCCCGGCCGGGTTGTGACCAAGGTGGCGGGCCGCCCGCGCCGCCATCACGTCGGCAAGGTACGCAATCGCAGCCCGGGGCCCGTACAGGAACGATTTGAACAGTGCGTAGCGGCTGCCCGCGAACCCCCAGTAAACGCGAAAACAGATCAGCCCCAATACGATATAGCCGAAGAATACGTGGAGGTCGCGAAATCGGTCCGGGTCCCCGGTCGCCATCGACGAGAAAAAGGAGACCACCAGCGTCCAGTGAAATACGCGAGTCGGCAGGTCCCACACGAGGACCGGATGCTTGCCGTCCTGCGCAACATGCCCGGTCCCGGCAGTTTGTGAGTCTGCGCGGTCGTCGATCGGTTCCATCGTATCCAGTTCTCCTTGTCTCCCGATCGGATGGCCTGTCAGCCGCCGCCACGGAGCGCGTGTTCCCGTGACCGTTGGCCACCGATCCGGCGCCAGTGGTCACTGTCCAAATGTTACCGACGCCGCTGCCGGGCATGGTTGACTTAAATCAAAAACGGCGACGGCATTAATTGTGTGCAGCGGTTTCCGGGAATCCGCGAGCGTTGCAAGGTATTGATTAGTAAAAGCGCCGCGCGTCACGGGCCAAATCAGCTACGGCGATGCGGTCTGCACGGTGCGCCCGGAGGTGCATCGTTTCTCACAGTTGAGGTATTCTTGAGTCCGCAATCAAAAAGAGGAGGAAGTCATGCGCATCATTTCCGGTTGCCTTAAAAAACTGCCTTTGCTGCTGGCCGCCCTGGGGCTGGCCATTCCGATGGTGCCCGCGCAGGCTGCGGACAATTATCCGAGTCATCCGATCCGTATCATCACGCCGGCGAATCCGGGCGGCACGACGGATTTTCTCGCCCGGCTGCTCGCAGCGCATCTCACCAAGGTCTGGGGCCAGCAGGCCATCGTGGATAACCGCGGCAGTGCTTCGGGTGTGAATGGCGCGGAGATCGCCAAGAACGCCGCGCCCGACGGCTACACGCTGTTCCTTCCCTACCATCAGCACACGGTGAATGCAGCCCTCATCGCCAAGCTGCCGTATCACCCGGTGAACGACTTTACGCCGATCACCCAGATGACGGCGGCCGGCCTGCTGCTGGTCGTCAACCCGTCGCATCCGGCGAAAAACCTCAAGGAATTCGTGCAGTGGGCCAAGACCACCAAGGAGCCGATCAACTTCGGCTCGGCCGGCATCGGCAGCGGCGGCCATCTGGCGGGAGAACTCTTCAAGCAGACGCTCGGGATCGAGGCAACCCATATTCCCGTACAAAGGGACGGGGCCGGCGATCGTCGGTCTCCTCGCGGGGGAATATCACTTCAACTTCATGGGGCTGACCGGCGCGTTTGCTCAAGTGCGCGCGGGCAAGCTGCGCGCCATTGCGGTGACCTCGCCCAAGCGCCTCGAGGCCGCTCCGGATATTCCGGCGATGAGCGAGGCGTTGCCCGGATTCTCGGTGGTGGGCTGGTATGGCCTGATGGCGCCGGCGAAGCTGCCCAAGCCGCTGCTGACCAAGATCCACGACGAAGTCGTGAAGTACGTGAAGTCGCCCGAGTTCATCAAGATCGCGAAAGACAACGGCTCCGAGGCCACCAGCAGCACGCCCGAAGAGTTCCGCCAGTTCCTGCTCGACGATATGAAGAAATGGTCGGACGTGGTGAAAAAGGCCGGCATCAAGGCGCGGTGATGGTCTGCTGAAACACAGGAACAGGAACAAAAAAAGGGCGGAGCGATCCGCCCTTTTTTTTGCGATTAATAATTGGCGGCGGCCCACCAAGTATTGCGCACATCGGAAAATGTATCGTAGCGCCTTGTTTTAATTGGTATTTTCTTCCTGTTTCCCCCGTGATCTAACTTCCTTTTGCGCCAGATCAATTCGCCAGATATCCGGGCGCTTATTCTTCGGGATCAGGCCTTCGCCGCAAGAGTGAATACCAGATGCGGGCGACCGGCCGTTCCCGGGAGAATCCACATGAACAAGTTTCTGACTGTTGCGTTAACGGCGTTGTCGTTCGCCGTCGGCGCGCCCGCGGCCTCCGCCGCAGCGGTGCTCGAGCAGATCGGCGAGTTCGCGATCCCCGAAGCCAACCAGGGCGTCGGGGTCGACGATCGCTATTTCTACGCGGTCGACAACCGCGTGATCGCGAAGTACGACAAGAAGACCGGCAAGCTCGCCGCCAAATGGGACGGCCCGAAGGACGGGCCGATCATGCATCTCGACAGCGCGCTTCGTCATGGACGGCAAGATCTTCAGCGCCCACTCGAACTACAACCAGTGGCCGATGACGAGCTCGCTCGAAATCTGGGACGCCAATACCATGGAGCACATCGGCACCCACAGCTTCGGAATCAACTGGGGATCGCTGACGTGGGCGGATTTCTACAACGGCTACTGGTGGATGGGCTTCGCCAACTACGACGTGCCGTACGGCCCGAACAAGACGCCCTACGGCTACAAGGCGGCGACGCAGGTGATCAAGTTCACCGCGGACTTCCGCTACGTCGAGTCGTGGGTGCTGCCCAAGGCCCTGCTCGACAAATTCGAGAACATGAGCAATTCGGGCGGCTCGTGGGGGCCCGACGGCTATCTCTACCTCTCCGGTCATGACCCGGCCGAGATTTACAAGATGCGCCTGCCGAAGGCCGGCTCCGTCCTCGAGCATGTGGGCACGCTGGCCATGAACATCCGCGGCCAGGGCATTGCCTGGGACCGCAGCGACCGCGGCGTGATCTACGGCATCATCCGCGCCACCGCCGACGAGCGCAAAGCGGGCGGCAGCCACAAAGTGACGGTGTTCCGGCTGGCCGACAAGTAGGCCCCGTTACCACGAAATCGAAAAACAACCCTGGAGAACCCCATGACCAATCATGTCTACAAGTCCATCGAACTCACCGGATCGTCGGTCAGCAGCATGGAAGACGCGATGAGGAACGCCGTGAGCCGGGCGGCGAAAACGGTGCACAACATGCGCTGGTTCGAGATGGTCGGTGTCCGCGGCCACATCGAGAAGGGCGTGATCGCCCACTGGCAGGTCACGCTCAAGATCGGGTTTTCGCTGGACGACTGACGCGGGCTGGCCCCGGCGCGGGGCAGGGTAGCCCAATCCCGGAAGTCGCGCTAAGATATGCGCCCGGCATCAATTAGCCCGGCCCAATCCAGGAGGCGGCATGGACACCCTCTACAAGTGGCGAGTCAAAGACACGGACAAGCGTGGCCGCGAGCACTGGCGCATGCTCAGAACCCCCATGACGGAAGAAACCGCGCGCTTCTGGGCGGCCAACAACAACAAGATCATCGAGCGCATCGACGTGCCGTTGCAGAGGGCCGCGCGGCCTGTCGGAGTCATGGCCGGCGTGGTGGCGAAAGCACGGCGCTGAACGCGGAGGGATGAGGGCGGAGGGCAGTGGATCGTCACTCAGTGAGGGATGAGGGACAAACGGTGAAGCACGTTCTGGTGATTAAGTGATTCAGTGATTGAGTGATTGAGTGATTGTGTATGAGTGATGGGTGATGAGTAATGAGTAATCAGTGATTAAGTGATTCAGTGACTTTGTTTTTCCTTCGTGTCCCCGCGGTTTATTCTTAGTGTCCTTCGTGTCCCCGCTTTAGTTCTTCTTGGCGTTCTTGGCGGACTTGGCGGCTAGTTATTGTTTTGTTTTTCCTCGTGTCCTCTGTGTCTCCGCTTTTGCTTTGCTCTGCGACCTCCGCATGAACGGTGTCCCCGCCTGATGAATCCCCGATTGACCCTGTCCACGGCCGTGTTGCTTACCGTGCCTCCGGTGCTCTGGGCGGGCAACGCGGTCGTCGGCCGTCTGGTGCGCGAGTGGATGCCGCCGATGACCCTGAACCTCGCGCGATGGGCGATCGCGCTGGTGATCCTGCTGCCGCTGGCCGGTTCGATCTTCCGCCCCGGCAGCGGGTTATGGACTTCGTGGCGGCGCTTCGCATTGCTGGGACTCGTCGGGGTGGGTCTTTACAACTCACTTCAGTACCTTGCCTTGCAGACCTCCACGCCGATCAACGTGACCCTGGTCGCGTCCGGCCTGCCGGTCTGGACGCTCGTGGTCGGAGGGCTGTTCTTCAATGCAAAGATCAGGCGCCAGCAGGTGATCGGCGCTGTCTTGTCGATCGCCGGCGTGTTGCTGGTGTTGAGCCGCGGCGAATGGCATCAATTGCTCGCGCTGCACCTGGTGCCGGGCGATCTTTTCATGATCGCCGCGACCATCTCATGGTCGTTCTACAGCTGGTTGCTGGCGCGTCCGAAAGAGCCGCAGGATTTCCACGGCGACTGGACGGCGTTTCTGCTGGCGCAGATCGCGTTCGGCACGATGTGGTCGAGCGTGTTTACCGCCGCCGAATGGACGATCGGCAACCCGCACATCGTCTGGAGCTGGCCGTTGGCGGCGGCGCTTCTCTACATCGCGGTCGGCCCGGCGATCATCGCCTATCGCTGCTGGGGCGCCGGCGTGCAGCGCGCAGGTCCGGCCATCGCCGGCTTGTTCAGCAACCTGACGCCGCTGTTCGCGGCGATGATGTCGGCGGTATTTTTAGGCGAGCTGCCGCATCTCTACCATGCGGCAGCGTTCGCGCTGATCGTTGGGGGGATTGTGTTCTCGTCGAGACACTGATCTCGACGAGATGAGGGCGGAGGGATGAGGGATGAAGGGGAAAAGCGGTGAATCGTGAATCGGGAATCGTAAATGGTGAATCAGGAATGGGAAATGAGGAAATGGGAAATAGGTAATAAGGGAATTGGGTGATGAGTGATTGAGTAATTGGGTGATTGGAACGTGATCGACTGATTCAGTGCACTTTGTTTTTCCTCTGTGTCCGCTTGTGTCCTTTGTGTCCTCTGTGTCTCCGCTTTTGTATTTTCTTGGCTGGTCTTGGCGGTGTCATTCGTTTTTTCAACCCCCGCAGATAAACGGCAGCGCTTCTCCGATCGACATCGTCAGCACCGCATCGGCGATGTCGTCGAACGCCGTGGGCTGCGCATTCATGATGACGACGCGCGCGCCGGCGTCCTTCGCCAGCGGCACGGCGCCCGCCACCGGGTAGACCTGCAGCGTCGAGCCCACCGCGAGCAGCAGGTCCGCTTCCTCCGCCGCGCGCATCGCGCCCGCGATCACTTCCGGCACCAGCGCCTGGCCGAAGGAAATCGTGTCGCTCTTGAGTATGCCGCCGCATTCTTCGCACGGCGGATCGGCTTCGCCCGCGCGCACGCGCGCCAGCACGTCCTGCATCGCGCCGCGCCAGCCGCAGGACAGGCACATCGCGCGGTGCACGTTGCCGTGCACTTCGAACACGCGTTCGGGCGAGTTGCCGGCGCGCAAATGCAGCCCGTCGATGTTCTGCGTGATCAGCGCGTGCAGCTTGCCGCGGCGCTCGAGCGCGGCGAGCGCGCGGTGGCCGAGATTGGGCTGCGCCTTCCACGCCGGACTATCGAGCCGGCTCTGCCACGACAGCTTGCGGATCTCCGGATCGGTCACGTAGTAGCGGATGTCGGAGAGCTTCTCCGCCTTGGGATCGCGCGTCCACACGCCCTGCGGCCCGCGGAAATCCGGAATGCCGGAGTCGGTGGAAATGCCCGCGCCGGTGAGCGCGACGATGCGCTCGGCCGAATCGATCCAGCCGCGCACGCGGTCGAGATTGGTCGCCTTCGCCATCACTGCGCCGCGTAACGCTTGAAAAGTCGAATTGGATTCATTGCTGTCAGGAACGCGCCAGTTCTTGAAAGATCAGGTTCAGATTCTAGCCGGGCGCGAGCTACCGTTCTACATCGTTTATCGGTGTGCTTCGGCCTGTCCCCGCAAGCGGGGCGAAGCAGCACTCCCTCTCCCGCCTGGACGGGAGAGGGTTGGGGTGAGGGTGGGCGACCGCCTTTGCAGTTATTCGTGGATGACGTGCGCGTATCGCCTAAAAACAACCACTTATGCAGACTGCATAACGCGGTTGTGCCGAACCCCTGGTTATCAGCATAATGAAGTTTGCGCCAGATCAAAGTTACGCGATGTATCCGGAATAAAAAGACCCCAAAAGCATAATACTCGCAACACAAGCAAGATCGGTTTTTCCCGTGACCAATACGGAGGTAGCGATCATGCACGTGCTGTTGATAATGCAACATATCCTGGAAGAATCGATGACATACATGGAGACGTGCTGGACGCTACCGTGGGCGGCCATTGTGTGTAAGCCGCTGTGGAACTGGGTGGCGACAGGATCGATGGCCACGGGCGCGCTTTTCCTGCTGTGGGCATCCTGGAAGGTCGTAGATTATTTGCTCAAATATCAGGCGGCGCTTCGGGCCGAGGCCTTTCGGCAGCAGGTCGCTCCCGAGGAAACGATGAAAAAGCACAGGTGGACCGGTGATGAAAGCATGGTGCAGGGTGCCGGCGATGGCGATGTCGCCGCCCGGATCCGGGATGAGCTGGATCGCCGGAAACTGCAGGAGCGCGGGATGCTTCCACCTTCTCCCAAGGCTTAGTCCGCGGTCAAATCATTTCAGTTACGGAGCAGGGTAAGGTCTTGAGACCTGAATTTTCAAAATTCAAGACCTGACCCGCGATATGCTCTCATGATGAAACGACACCGCCTTTTCATGCAACGCGTTGTGACGTTAATAGCCATAGCCCTGCTGTCAGGCTGCGCGGGCATGGCCGGCCACTCCGCGCCGCACGTCGGCCTTGCCGGTATCGAGAGCCTGCCCGGAGAGGGCATGGAGCTGCGATTCATGCTCAAGTTGCGGGTGCAGAACCCGGGCGATGCCGATCTGCACTATGACGGCGCATGGGTCGAGGTCGAGTTGCGCGGCCAGCCGCTGGCCAGCGGCGGCGCGCCGGTGACGGGCGTGATCCCGCGCTTCGGCGAGGCCGTTGTGATGTTGCCGGTCACCGCCTCGGGCTTGAGCATCGCGCGCCAGGTGATGAGCCTGCTGGGTGACGCGCGGGAGGCCAAAAGCATGGGACCGGTGGCCTACGTGATTCGCGGCCGGCTCGGCGGCACGGGGCTGGGCGACGGGAGCTTCGAGTCGCGGGGCGAGATCGACCTGCGCGTGCGCTGATCCGCCGGCGCTTCGAAAAAACAAAAACTGTACCGCCAAGACGCCAAGACGATCAAAAGCATCAACGCAACGGACGCAAAGGTCCGCAAAGGCTCGCAAAGGTAACCTGATCAAAAACCCCAAAGCGGAGACACGAAGGACACAGAGGAAAAACAACAATAACTAACCGCCAAGGCTTCTTTTCATACCCGCTCGACGGGTGCGCCAAGCGCGCCAAGAAGATCGAAAGCAGGGACACGAAGGATTGCTTTCAATAGGGGTTCGATTCCCGATTCCCGATTCACGATTCACCATTCACGAATCACTCAATCACCAATCACGATTCCCGACCCTCCACTTCCCGGCCCCTCGCTTCGCTCTCCCCACTCTCCGGTCAGCGGTCCCTAGCCCCTCGTCCCTAGCCCCTGGTCTTTTCCCACTTCGGCGACGATTTCGTCGAACCGCTCGTAGAGCCGTGAATAGTCGGTATCGGTCATGCCATGCTCGATCGCCACGTCGAGGAAGTCGCGGGTGACGGTGCCCAGCGGCACTTTCGCATCGAGCGCGCCGGCCAGGCCGACCGCCATCGCCAGATCCTTGCGCAGATTGTAGACGCGCGATCGCGCATCCCACTTGCCCGACAGAATGTGTTTCGGAAAGCGCATTTCACTGGCATAGCTGCGGGCGTTCGCCACGTTGAAGACATCGATCATGTCGGCGAGCTTGATGCCGGCGGCTTCGGCCATGCGGCCGCCCTCGCAGGTCGCCAGAAAGATCGTGTGGCAGACCATGTTGTGGATGAGCTTCAGGGTATGCCCGGTGCCGCTGGCGCCGAGGTGGAAAATCTTTTTGGCGATCGGGTCGAGCAGTGCGCGCGTGCGCTCGAATGCCGCCTTGTCGCCGCCGATCATCAGCGTCAGCGTTCCGGCATCCGCACCCGTGGCGCCGCCGCTCATGCCGGCGTCGAGGTAGGCGATGCCGCGCTCCGCCGCGCGCGCGGCGAGTGCCTTGGTGGCAACCGGATCCGAGGTCGTGAAGTCGTAGACGACGAGCCCCTTGGCCGCGCGCGCCAGCACGCCATCCTTGCCTTCGAAGCACGAAGCGATCTCCGGCGTCGCCGGCACCACGAAGATCATCATCGTGCAGGCCGCGGCCATTTCACCCGGCGCCGCGATCTCGACGCCGGCCATTGCGCTGAATCCGTTGCGCGCTGCAGGCGCGACATCCCACACCATGAGCGGCACGCCCGCTTTCTGAAAATTGCGGGCGATGCCGCCGCCCATGTTGCCGAGTCCGACCACGCCGACTTTCTGTTCAGCCACGAATCCCCCCTTCGAAAGATGGCAGGACAATCAATGCAATTGTTCTTTTGCGTCCCGCCGGTTGCGATGTTCCCGAAAGATAGTATATGGGCTCGGAGCCCATTTACAATTCGCCGGGAAAAATTCCGCCGAAAAGACGTTACCCCCAGCCGCCGCCGAGCGCCTTGAACAGGCCGATCGAGGCTTGCAGCCGCGAGAGCCTGATCTGCACAAGCTGATCCTCGGCCTGAAACAGCGTCCGCTGCGCGTCGAGCAGGGTGAGCAGATCGTCGATGCCTTCGCGGTAGCGGATTTCCGCAATCCGCAGCGCGGTTCGCTGCTGTTCCACGGCTTGTGCCAGCAGGATTTCCTGGTTCGCCGTGCTGCCGCCGGCGGCCAGCGCGCCCTCGACGTCGGCCAGCGCGGCGAGGATGGATTTGCGGTAGTCCTCCACCAGTGCGCGCTCCTGCGATGTCGCCACGTCGACCTGCCCGCGCAGACGGCCGCCATCGAAAATCGGCTGCAGCAGCGAGGCGCCCAGCGCCAATCCCGCGGTGGGCGCGTTGAGGAAATTGACCAGCACGTTGCTCGCGAGTCCCGCCGATCCGGTGAGCGAGATGCCGGGCAGCAGCGCCGCGCGCGCCGCGGCGACGTTGGCGTTGGCCGCGGCCAGCTGCGCCTCGGCGCTTGCGAGGTCGGGCCGGCGCACGAGCAGGTCCGCGGGAAGTCCGGGGCCGACGCTCGGCACAGCGAGCGTGGTCACGGTCGAGCCGGCAACTGTGAAGCCCTCGGGCGGCCTGCCGGCCAGTATCGCGAGCGCGTACAACGTCTGGCGCTCCTGCAGTTCCAGCGCGGTAATGGCGGCGCGCAGCGTGAACACCGCCGCCTGCTGCCGCGCGACGTCGAGCGGGGAGGCGGCGCCATAGCGCTCCCGCGCGTCGACCAGATTGAGCACGCGTTCCGCAATCAACTGGTTCTCCCGCGCGATCGCGAGGCGCCGGCGCAGCGACAGCAGCTGGAAATAGCCGTTTGCGACACCCGTCACCAGCGTGAGGCGGACCGTTTCCTGATCGAAGCGGGTGGCGTGCAGCGATGCTTCCGCCGAGCGCACCTCGGAGGCGATCCGTCCCCACAGGTCGACTTCGTAGCTCGCGCTGAGGGCGGCGCTCGAGGAATTCTCGCCGCTCCAGCTGCCCCCGTCCGGGCGCGTTTCGCGGCGCCCGGTGGCGGCGCTGAAATTCAATGCCGGAAACAGCGTCGCTCCCGTGATACGCACCTGTGCCTCGGCCTGGCGCACGCGCTCCGCGGCGATCCCGATGTCGGGGCTCGCAACGAGGGCAGCGTCGATCAGCTCCGAAAGTTCCGCGGAGCCGAAACCGCGCCACCAGTCCCGCGTGAGCGCCACCGTATCCACGGCGCCCGATTCGGCCCAGGCGGACGGCATTTCCGACGCGCCCAGAGGTTTGGCCGGCGGCGCGTCGTCGCTGGTCGCGCAGGCGCCCAGCGCAAGCGTGGCAAGCACGGCAACGACCGATGCGGTTTTCGCGATCATCATTTTGCCAGCGCCACGATGGGATCGACCAGCGCGGCCTTTCGCGCCGGCATGTAGCCGAACACGAGCCCGGTCACGAAGGCGCAGCCGAAGGCGAGCAGCACCGGGCCGATCGAGTAGCGGACCGGCGTGCCGAACGCGCCGACGATTGCCGCCGCGGCAAGCCCGACCGCCACGCCGATTGCGCCGCCGAGCGACGAGACCACCAGCGCCTCGGTGAGGAACTGCTGCAGGATGTTTCGCATGCGCGCGCCGGTGGCCATGCGGATGCCGATTTCTCGCGTGCGCTCGGTCACGCTCACCAGCATGATGTTCATCACGCCGATGCCGCCCACCAGCAGCGAGATCGCCGCGACCGATCCCAGGAGAACGGTGAGCGTGTTCTGCGTTTCCGTTGCCGTATCGAGGATCGAGGCCATGTTGCGGATCTGAAAGTCCGTGGCCTGGTGCCGCCCCTGCAGGAGCGCGGTCACCTCGACCTGCGTGTCGTCGATGAGATCGACGTCGTCCACAGCCACGGTGATGGTGCGCAGGAAGCGCTGGCCGAACAGGCGCAGCCCGCCGGTGGTGAGCGGGACCAGCACCACATCGTCCTGGTCCTGGCCTTGCGGCGAGGCGCCGCGCACCGCCATCAGCCCGATCACCTGGAACAGAACATTGTTGAGCACGATGTACTGGCCGACAGGATCCACGTCCTTCGGAAAAAGCTTGTCCGCAACGGTCTGCCCGAGCACCACCACCGCTGCGTAGCTCTTCAGGTCCGCCGTTGGAAAAAAATATTCCGCGGCTGACCGGCCAGTTGCGCGCGATCGGAAACGTCGCGGAGGTCCCCGTCGCCTGCTGGTCTGATAGTCAGAATTGCCGAAGCGGGCAGTGACGCTCCCGCCCAGCTCGGGCACGGCCGCCAGCACATTGGGCAGCGCGGCAATCATCTCTGCGTCTTCCGGCACCAGCGAGGCGACAGTGCCGCCGACGCCCCTGCGATTGGGCTGACCCGGGCGGATCAGCAGCAGGTTCGTGCCCATGGCGCTGATGCGATCGAGCACGACCTGCTTGGCCCCGTCGCCGATGGCGAGCATCGCGATCACCCAAGCCACGCCGATCACGATGCCGAGCAACGTGAGCACCGTGCGAAACAGATTGGCGCGCAACGCCCGCACCGCGGTCTTCGCAGCCTCGAACGCGCCGCCGACAAGGGAAGCGCCGCCTTCGTCCGCCGGCTGCGCGGTTTCCGGTGCCGCCGCGCCGTCTGACGCCTTCGGCCCAACGGCGACGATCCTGCCATCGCTGATCTCGATCACGCGCCGC
>CAVTHV010000029.1:0-323858 GCA_963734595.1 uncultured beta proteobacterium | reverse complement strand
CGGCGAACTAACCATTTGAAATCCCGTCAACTTCCGGTATAATCCACGCCCTCGGTCCGGCTACCCTGTAGCCCGGGCCTTAATCCTTGCCTCACCGTCTTCGCATGCCGGGAGGCTTAACCCATAAGGAGATTCATTGATGCGACATTATGAAATCGTTTTCATCGTCCATCCGGACCAGAGCGAACAGGTCCCGGCGATGGTCGAGCGCTATCGCCAGATGGTGCTTGGCAAGAACGGCCAGATCCACCGCCTCGAAGACTGGGGCCGCCGCCAGCTTGCCTATCCGATCGAGAAAATCCACAAGGCGCATTACGTGCTGATGAACATCGAGTGCGACGGGGAGACCCTGGACGAACTCGAGCACGCGTTCAAATTCAACGACGCGGTGCTGCGCCACCTGACCATCAAGATGAGCGGCCCGGTCAGCGCGCCCTCGGCGATGATGCGGGAAGAGAAGTCGAAGTCGCTCAATCCGGCGACCGCAGACAGCGCCAGGCCTGCCCCGGCAGAAGAGGCAGCCGCCTAAGTGGAAGTAAACGCAGTTGCGCTGAGCGGCGAAATCGCCGAGATCGAGCCGCTGCGCCACACGCCCGCCGGCATCCCGTTGCTCAGTTTCAAGCTGGCGCACAAATCACGGCAAGTCGAGGCCGGATTCAAGCGCCAGGTGGAATGCAACATGAACGGGGTCGCGGTCGGAGAGGTGGCGGTCGAAATGTCCCGCTTCGGTGCGGGGCAGCAGGTGCAGGTAAGCGGTTTTCTCAACCGCAAGAACCGCATGAGCACGCAACTGATATTGCATGTGACCCAAATACAATCGTTAAAGGAAACAGGTTATGCCGAGACCATCATTCAAGGGCAAGGGTAAGGGCAAGGACAAGGGCAAAGAGAAGAAGCGCGGAGCGCTGTTCCGCCGCCGCAAGTTCTGCCGCTTTACCGCCGAGGGCATCAAGGAAGTCGATTACAAGGACATCAACATCCTCAAGGACTTCATCAACGAGAACGGCAAGATCATCCCGGCGCGCATCACGGGCACCAAGGCCCGCTTTCAGCGCCAGCTGGGTATTGCGATCAAGCGCGCGCGTTTCATCGCGCTGCTGCCGTACACCGATCTGCACTAAGGAGCCATCATGCAAGTCATCCTGCTGGAAAAAATGGCGAATCTGGGGCAACTCGGCGATGTCGTCAAAGTAAAGGACGGGTTTGCGCGCAACTACCTGATCCCGCATGGCAAGGCAAAGCGCGCCACGGCGCAGAACCTTGCTGAATTCGACAAGCGCCGCGCCGAGCTGGAAAAGGCCCAGGCCGAAGCGCTGGCAGCGGCACAGGAGCGTGCCGCCAAGCTGGACGGTCTCATGGTCCAGATCACGCAAAAAGCCGGTGTCGACGGCAAGCTGTTCGGCTCGGTCACCAACGTCGATATTGCCGAGGCGCTCATGAAGCTCGGCCACGAGGTGCCGAAGGCGGCGATCCGCATGCCGGAGGGGCCGCTCAAAACGGTCGGCGATCATCCGCTCAAAGTCGCGCTGCATACCGACGCGGTGGTCACCATCACCGTCTCGGTGCTCGGCGAGCAGTAACCGAGCAGATGCTTACGCGCTAATTTGAAACGGCTTTTTTGAAGTGAGAAAAAGGGCTGGCGACAGCCCTTTTTTTTCTGTAAATTGAACCGTATCCTGCGGTCTGTCAGCCCGTCCGGCGGGCTCGGCAGTTTTCATAAAAAATACAGTGATACAGGAATCGCGGCCCGCGTAATGGTTCAAGTCGTCACCCCCATCGTCAAGGATGCGCAGCTCGAGGCGACGCGCCTGCCGCCGCAATCCATCGAAGCCGAGCAGTCCGTTCTGGGCGGCCTGCTGCTCGACAACGGCGCCTGGGACCGGGTCGCCGACCTCATCACGGACCGCGATTTTTACCGCGCCGATCACCGCACGATTTTCCAGCACATCGCGCAGCTGATCGAGAACAACAAGCCGGCGGACGCGCTGACGGTGGCCGAGAATCTCGATCGCAGCGGCCGGCTGAACGACGTCGGCGGCCAGTCCTATATCGGTTCGCTGGCGCTGAACACCCCGAGTGCCGCCAATATCCGCCGCTACGCCGAGATCGTGCGCGAGCGCGCCATCATGCGCGAGCTGGCCGCGATCGGCACCGAGATCGCGGACTCGGCCTACAACCCGCTGGGCAAGGATGCGCGGGTGCTGATCGACGAGGCCGAGGCCAAGGTGTTTCACATCGCCGAGGCCGGCGCCAAGGCGCAGCAGGGCTTCGTCAAGATCGATCCGCTGCTCACGGAAACCGTAGAGCGCATCGACATGCTCTACAGCCGCGAGAACAAGGACGAGGTGATCGGGCTCGCCACGGGTTTTGCCGATCTCGACAAAATGACCTCGGGCCTGCAGCCGGGCGAGCTGGTCATCGTCGCCGCCCGGCCGTCGATGGGCAAGACCGCGCTGGCCATGAACATCGTCGAGCATGTCGGTCTCCACCTGAAAAAGGCGGTGGCCGTGTTCAGCATGGAGATGTCGGGCACCCAGCTGACGATGCGGATGATCGGTTCGGTGGGCCGCTTTGACCAGCACAAGCTGCGCACGGGCAATTTCGAGGAAGACGACTGGACGAACGTGGTCGACGCCGTGGGCAAACTGAACGAGGCGCAGATCTATATCGACGACACCGCCGGCCTCAATGCGCTCGAAGTGCGCTCGCGCGCGCGGCGGCTGCACCGGCAATGCGCCAATGTGGGCGGCCTGAGCCTGATCGTGGTCGATTACCTGCAGCTCATGTCGGGAACCAGCCGCGGCCGCGAGGAGAACCGCGCCACCGAGATCGCCGAGATTTCACGTTCGCTGAAAGGGCTGGCCAAGGAGCTCAAGGTGCCGGTGGTCGCGCTGTCGCAGCTCAACCGCAGCGTCGAGTCGCGCCAGGACAAGCGGCCGATGATGTCGGACCTGAGGGAATCGGGCGCGATCGAGCAGGACGCCGACCTGATCCTCTTCATTTATCGCGACGAGGTCTACAATCCCAACGCCGACAACAACAAGGGCGTGGCGGAAATCATCATCGCCAAGCAGCGCAACGGCCCGACCGGTCCGATCAAGCTGACGTTCGTCGGCAAGTACACCCGCTTCGAAAACCACGCCGACCCCGGCCGGTTCTGATCAGAGCCTGCCTATAGCGCTTCGCCGGCGTAGTCCGCCAGCCGCGAGCGCTCGCCGCGGGAGAGCGTGATGTGTCCGCTGTGCGTCCAGCCTTTCATGCGGTCGACGACGTAGGTGATCCCCGAACTGCCCTCGGTCAGGTACGGCGTGTCGATCTGGGAGATGTTGCCGAGGCACACCACCTTGGTGCCGGGTCCGGCCCGCGTGATCAGCGTCTTCATCTGCTTGGGCGTGAGGTTCTGCGCCTCGTCGATGATCAGATACTTGTTGATGAAGGTGCGGCCGCGCATGAAATTGAGCGATTTCACCTTGATGCGCGAGCGGATGAGATCGCGGGTGGCGGCGCGCCCCCATTCGCCGGCTTCATCATCGGTCTTGTTGAGGACGTCGAGATTGTCCTCGAGCGCGCCCATCCACGGATTCATCTTCTCTTCCTCGGTGCCGGGCAGGAATCCGATGTCCTCGCCGACCGGCACCGTGACGCGGGTCATGATGATTTCCGAATAGGTTTTGTGCTCCAGCGTCTGCATCAGGCCCGCGGCGAGCGTGAGCAGCGTTTTCCCGGTGCCGGCCTGGCCGAGCAGGGTGACGAAGTCGATCTCGGGGTTCATCAGCGCGTTGAGCGCGAAATTCTGTTCCCGGTTGCGCGCCGTGATGCCCCACACGTTGTGCCGGTGATGCATGTAATCGCGCAGGGTCTGCAGGATCGCGGTCTTGCCCGTCACCTCCTTGACCTGGGCGTAGAACGGCTTGTCGTCTTCGAGATAAACGAACTCGTTGACGGACAGGCTCGAGCACAACGGGCCTCGCACGCGGTAGTAGGTGAGTCCCGCCTGCTGCCAGGATTCCATTTCCTTGCCGTGCTTGTCCCAGAAGTCGCGCGGCAGCTCGCGCCTGCCGGTATAGAGGAGGTCGGTGTCCTCGAGCACCTTGTCGTTGAAATAATCCTCGGCGGCGAGTCCCAGCGCACGCGCCTTGATGCGCATGTTGATGTCCTTGGACACCAGGATGACTTCGCGCTTCGGATACAGATCCTGCAGATGCTTGACCACGCCGATGATCTGGTTGTCCGATTTCCCGGTCGGCAGATGCGCCGGCAGGCTGCCGTTGATCGCCTCGGTCTGCAGGAACAGCCGTCCGGTGGCGCCCTTGCTGCCGTGGGCTTCCAGCGCGATGCCGTCGCCGATGCCGCTGGCGGCGTGGGTGATGATCTCGTCGAGGTAGCGGCTGGCCTGGCGCGCGTTGCGCGCGACTTCGGAAACGCCTTTCTTGTTGTTGTCGAGTTCCTCGAGCGTGGCCATCGGGATGTAGAGATCGTGTTCCTCGAAGCGGAACAGACTGGTGGGGTCGTGCATGAGCACGTTGGTGTCGAGCACGAACAGCTTGGTGTTGGCGGGGAAACGGGTGACGACGGACGCGGCTTTGCGCTGAATCATGGATCTCCCTTGAGCGGTTGTTGCAATCCGTTGATTATTTTAATGTTTTTATAAATTCGAGCACCTCCTGTGCGTGTCCCGGCACCTTCACGGCGCGCCATTCCCGGCGCACGATGCCGCGGGCGTCGACCGCAAAAGTGCTGCGCACGATGCCTCGCACCTTTTTGCCATACATGTTTTTCATCTTGATGACATCGAACAGCTTGCATGCGGTCTCGTCCGCATCGCTCAGCAGTTCGAACGGGAAACTCATCTTGGACTTGAAGTTCTCGTGGGACTTGATGCTGTCGCGCGACACGCCGTAGATTGCGCAGCCCAGTTTGCTGAATTGCGAATAAAGCTCGCGGAACTGCAGCCCTTCGGAAGTGCAACCCGGCGTGTTGTCTTTGGGGTAGAAATAGAGGACGAGGGGTTTGCCTTGGGCGCTGGAGAGGCGGAAGGTCTTGCCGCCGGTTGCGGCAAGCTCAAATTCGGGTGCAGGCTGGTTCAGCATTCGGGTGCAGCTGTCCTCGTTCTCGACTCTCTGGCGCTAATCTTGACTGAAATGAAAGCGGCATGCAAGCGCTGCACTCAGGCCAGAAATTCCCTGCCCTGGAGCGCGACCGTACCGGCGCGTCCCGGGATTTCACCATCCAGCACGATGTGGCGCGGCAGTCGCGCCAGGTCGAGACCCTCGGCGTAATCGCGCAGCGCCAGCAGCGTATAACCCTGCGCGCGCCAGCCCGCCAGAAGTTTTTCAAACACCGGTGCGAGTTTCATGCCTTCGAGCTCGGCGTGCAGCGTATAGACATGGCCGCCTGGCGCGGGTGTCGCGGTCAGTCCCAGGACATGCTCTGCCACGTTGTCCGCAGTGATGCCGTCGACGCCGATCAGCTCGTCGAGCGTGGGGAGCGTAGTTGGCAGCTGGGGGCAGGCGAAAATCTCGGCATTGTGGATGGGCACGAAGGGATGCGTGCCGCGGGTGTCGGAACAATAGCGAAAACCCAGGCGTTGCGTGAGCCGGTAGGCGTGCCGGTTCATCTGCCAGCCGGCCGCGCCGTGGATGCGGGCGGGCTCACCGAAAATCTCCTGGAAACGCTCGCAGGCGCGCAGCATTTCGCGCCGCGTCCAGGCCTCGTCCTGGGCGACGACGCCATCCTGCCATTTGACGTGGTCATAAGTGTGGATGCCGACCTCGTGTCCGGCATCGCGCACTTTGCGCATCAGCTCGGCGTTGCGCGTGCCGATGTCGGGTCCGGGCAGCAGCGTGCCGTAGAGCAGGGTGACGATGCCATAATGCTCGAGGACCGACGTGCGCGAGACCTTTCGCATGAAGCCGCGTCTGAAAACGCGCTTGACCGCCCGGCCGGTATGATCGGGACCCAGGCTGAAAAGAAAGGTCGCGCGGGCCTGATGCCGGGCGAGGATGTCGAGCAGGCGCGGCACGCCTTCCCGGGTGCCGCGGTGGGTGTCAACGTCGATCTTGAGCGCGAGCTTCATGTTTCAATGAACGCGGCCAGCGGGTAAACTTGGCAAACCCTGATTTTAGAGAGCGATGAATGAAAATCTGCATGATCGGTAGTGGCTATGTCGGACTGGTCACCGGTGCCTGTTTCGCCGAAATGGGACACGAGGTAACGTGCGTCGACAAGGATTCTACCAGAGTCAAACGGCTCAAAAAGGGCGAGATTCCGTTCTACGAGCCGGGCCTGAAGGAAATCGTGCTGCGCAACCAGCAGCAGAAGCGTCTCGCATTTTCACTGAATCTGTCCCAGGCGCTCGCGGGCGCCGAGATCGTGTTCATTGCCGTGGGCACGCCGCCGCAAGCGGACGGATCGTCGGATGTCAGCCAGATCATGACGGTGGCAACGGAGATCGGCCGCGGCATCAAAGGATTCTGCACCATTGTGAACAAATCCACCGCGCCGGTCGGCACCGTCGAGCGCGTCCGCGACACGGTCAGGCGCGAACTGGCCAGGCGCAGGGTGGACATCGATTTCGACGTGGCGAGCAATCCGGAATTCCTGAAGGAAGGCAACGCGGTCGAGGATTTCATGCGTCCGGACCGCGTGGTGGTCGGCACCGACAACGACCGCGCCGTGAAGCTCATGCGCGCGCTGTACATTCCCTATACCCGCAATCATGAACGTTTCATCGCGATGGGCATTCGCGATGCCGAACTCACCAAGTACGCGGCGAACGCGATGCTCGCGACCCGGATTTCGTTCATGAATGAAATCGCCAACCTGTGCGAGCGGCTGGGAGTGGATGTCGAGAACGTGCGCGTGGGCATCGGCTCCGACAGCCGGATCGGCTATTCGTTTATCTACGCGGGCTGCGGTTACGGCGGATCGTGTTTTCCCAAGGACGTGCAGTCGCTGATTCACCAGGGCAGGCAGGCGAAGCTGAAGCCGCGCATCCTGGAGGCGGTCGAAGAAACCAATGAAAACCAGAAACTCGCGCTTTTCAACGCCATCAGCCAGCGTTTCGGCCGCCGGCTGAAGGGCAAGATCATCGGGGTGTGGGGCTTGGCATTCAAGCCCAACACCGACGACATGCGCGAGGCGCCATCGGTGGTGCTGATCCGGAAACTCATCGAGGCCGGCGCGCAGGTGCGTGCGTACGATCCTGTGGCGATGAAAGTGGCGCAGCGGATGCTGCCGCAGGCATGGTTCAAATCGGGGGCGCTGAAACTGGCGAAAGACCAGTATGCCGCATTAAAGGGTGCGGATGCGCTGGCGCTCGTGACGGAATGGAAGCCTTTCCGCGCCCCGGATCTGCACCTGATGAAAAAGAT
Source organism: uncultured beta proteobacterium (assembly GCA_963734595.1). Taxonomy (GTDB): domain Bacteria; phylum Pseudomonadota; class Gammaproteobacteria; order Burkholderiales; family SG8-41; genus CAKKQX01. The sequence continues at coordinate 316,485 of CAVTHV010000029.1, read as the reverse complement.
CATGCGCCAGCAGGTGATTTTCGACGGGCGCAACCAATACGACAGGGCGGCCGTGACGGCGGAGGGCTTCGAATACCGCGGCATCGGCCGTTAGGCCGTGCCGCGGGGCGGTCAATCCATCAGATGCCGGGCCTCGGCGGTGTGGCCGCGGTACGCATCGAAAATCAGCTTCAGCGCCTGGCGCATGGTGACCCGCGGCCGCCAGTTGAGATCGCGGCAGGTCTGGTCGATTTTCGGCACGCGGTTCTGCACGTCCTGATAGCCTTTGCCGTAATAGGACTGGGCCGTGGTCTGGATCAGCCGCACCTTTCCGGCGTTCCTGTCGTACTCGGGATAGGTCTTGGCCAGAGCGAGCATCATCTGCGCCAGCTCTTTGATCGAGAAATTGTTTTTCGGGTTGCCGATGTTGTAAATTTTGCCGCTGGCGATGCGATCCTTGTTCTCGATGATTTTGAGCAGCGCATCGATGCCGTCGTCCACGTAGGTAAACGACCGCCGTTGGCTGCCGCCATCGACGAGCTTGATGTTTTCGCCGCGCACGATATGGCCCAGAAACTGGGTGATCACGCGGGAACTGCCTTCCTTCGCGGTGTTGATCGAGTCGAGGCCCGAGCCGATCCAGTTGAACGGGCGGAACAGCGTGTAGTCGAGGCCCTGTTCCATGCCGTAAGCGTGAATCACGCGGTCCATCATCTGTTTCGCGCACGAGTAGATCCAGCGCGGCTTGTTGATCGGGCCCAGCACCAGCTCTGACGTTTCCGGATCGAACTGCTTGTCGCGGCTCATGCCATAGACTTCGGACGTCGACGGGAAAATCAGGCGCTTGCGGTGTTTGACGCACGACCGCACGATCGGCAGGTTGGCCTCGAAATCGAGTTCGAATACCCGCAGCGGTTCCTTGACGTAGGTTGCCGGCGTCGCGATCGCCACCAGCGGCAGCACCGCGTCGCACTTGCGGATGTGGTATTCGATCCATTCCTTGTTGATCGTGATGTCGCCTTCGAAGAAATGGAAACGCTTGTCATCGAGCAGGTCGGCGATGCGCTCGGTGCCCATGTCCATGCCGTACACGTCCCAGGAGGTGGCGGCGAGAATGCGTTTGGACAGGTGGTGGCCGATGAAGCCGTTGACGCCGAGTATCAGGATTTTTTTCACGGGGATTCGTTCCGTTCAGTGGGTTAGCAGTATAGAGTCGCCGCCGAGCAGCGAGCCAAAATTCTCCGTGGTCAGCGGTTGTCCGTCGACCCCGGCATCCAGCACTTTCAATGTTACGCCGTCCGCGCAGCGAAGATGCAGTCCGCCGTCTGCAGCAAACAGCCTGACGCCGCCGGGGCCGGCGGTTTTCCGGTCGGTGAACAGCGTGCGCAGTATGCGCAGCTGATGCGTGCCGACTGGCGAAAAAGCCCCGGGATAGGGCGGCGCCACCGCGCGTATCAGATTGTGGATCGTCCAGGCGTCTTTGCTCCAGTCGATGCGGCCATCCTCGGGCCGCCGGGCGCCGAAATAGCCGCCGCGCGACAGGTCCTGTGGCGACAACTTTGCGCTGCCGGCCAGCAGCGCCGGCAGGCAGCGGTCGAGCGCGATTTCGGCGGCGAGCGTGACCTTGCGAAAGACCTCGACCGCAATGTCATTCGGCAGTATCGGCACGGCCTGCTGGTCGACGATCCTGCCGGCATCGGGCTTTTCGACCATCTCGTGCAGCGTCGCGCCGGTCTCGCGCTCGCCATGGATGATCGCCCAGTTCACCGGCACCCGGCCGCGATACTTGGGCAGCAGGGAGCCATGCATGTTGAAAGCGCCGCGGCTGGCCGCGCGCAGCAGGGCCGGCTTCAGCATGGAACGGTAATAGAACGAAAACAGGAAGTCCGGTCTGATAGCCTGGATGCGCGCGATGACTTCGGGCGCATGGGGATCTGACGGCGCAAGCACGGGAATGTCGTGCTGGCGCGCCAGTTCGGCGACGCTTGCAAACCAGATGTTTTCGTCGGGATGGTCCTGATGCGTGACGACGAGCGGCACCTCGACATGGTGGGCAAGCAGCACGGAAAGACAGCGCACCCCTACGTCATGATAAGCAAAGACGACTGCACGAGTCATCGCGCCATCCGATCGGTAACGACAGCGCGGTTGCCCGGGGCGCGGTGCGCCGTGTCCGCACCAAGGCTGCGCCCACCGTGCCCCGGCGCACACCCCTTCATCATGATAGGCAAATACACGGCGCGGTCATGACAACCCGGCACGCCGGTCGGTCTCGGGCCCGGTTTGCGTGTCGCGCTCCAGCACGGCGGCGACGAGGTAGCGTGGCCGCGCCCGCACCTGCTGGTAGATCCGGCCGATATATTCACCCAGCAACCCCAGGCCGAACAGCATGATGCCGATCAGGAAGAACGACAGGATGTCGCGGTCGAATATCGCCCGCAGTCCTTCCCACAGGCTGCCGGATTGCAGCCAGCGGCTGCCGATGACGATCACATAGGTTGCCATGGAGAGCAGGGAGACGACGATGCCCAGCAGCGAGAACATCTGCAGCGGCACGATCGAGAAGCCGGTCATGAGATCGAAGTTGAGGCGCACCAGCTGGTAGAACGAGTACTTCGATTCGCCGGCCATGCGATCCTCGTGGCGCACCTCGACTTCGGTCGGGTGCCGTGCAAAGGTGTAGGCGAGCGCCGGGATGAACACATTGACTTCGCGGCAGCTGTTGATGGCATTGACGATGGTGCGGCTGTAAGCGCGCAGCATGCAGCCCTGGTCGGTCATCTTGATCCGCGTGGTGCGCTCGCGCAGCGCATTGATCAGCCGCGAGGCCCAGCGGCGGAACAGGCTGTCGCGCCGCGCGGTGCGGATCGACCCGACGTAGTCGTAGCCTTCCGCCACCTTGGCCAGCAGCTTGCCGATTTCCTCGGGCGGATTCTGCAGGTCGGCGTCGAGCGTGACGATGACCTCGCCGCGGCAGCGTTCGAAACCGGCCATGATCGCGAGATGCTGGCCATAGTTGCCGTTGAGCAGGATCACCCGCGTCACATCCGGTCTTTTCCCGTATTGTTCCCGCAACGCCGCCGCGGAGCGGTCGCGGCTGCCGTCATCGACCAGAATGATTTCGTAAATTGTGCCCAGACCGTCCAGGGCGGGGTAGAGGCGGTCGAACAACGCCTGCAGGCCGGCTTCCTCGTTATAGACCGGGATGACGACGGATAGCTGCGGCGCGCTCATGATCGTGACTCGAGAAGGATGTCGGCGACCGCCTGGCACACGCGTTCCACGTCCGCGAATTCCATGCCGGGGAACAGCGGCAGCGTGACGGTTTCGCGGCCGATGCGCTCGGTATTGGGAAAGTCGCCTTCGCGATGGCCGAACTTGCGGTAGAGCGTGAACAGATGCATGGCCGGATAGTGGATGCCGACGCCGATACCGCGATCATGCATGAGCTGGATGAATTGTTGACGGCTGATGCGCAGCCGGTCGAGCGGCAGCAGCGGCGTAAACATGTGCCAGCTGTGGCCTTCGTCGCCGCGCGCCGGAAGCAGCAGCGGCGGCTCGGTCTTGAGATGGGTGAAGTAATGCATCGCCAGCGCGCGGCGCTTGGCATTGAATGCTTCGAGATGTTTGAGCTGGCCCAGGCCGACGCGCGCCGCGACATCGGTGAGGTTGTACTTGCCGCCGGGCAGCACGACGTCGAGGTCGCCCGCCGCATCCTTGCGGATGCCGTGAAAGCGATAGAGCTCAAGCGCCTCGGTCTCCGGTTTGCCCGGCAACGACAGCGCGCCGCCTTCTATCGTCGTCATGTTCTTGTTGGGATGGAAGCTGAACGAGACCAGATCGCCGAAGCTGCCGATTTGTTGTCCGCGCCACGCGCTGCCGATCGCATGCGCGGCATCTTCGATCACCCGCAGCTTGTGCTTCTGTGCCAGCGCGTAGAGCCGGTCCATGTCCACCGGCAGGCCCGCGAAATGCACCGGCATGATGGCCTTCGTTTTTGCGGTGATGGCCTTTTCCACCTGGTCGAGATTGACGTTGCGGGTGTCGAGGTCGACGTCGACGAAGACCGGCCGGGCGCCGACGCGCAGGATGACGTTCGGAGTGGCGGTGAAACTGGAGGCAGGCGTGATTACCTCGTCGCCAGGGCCGATGCCGCACACTTGCAGCGCGACCTCGAGCGCGCCGGTGGCGGAAGTCAGCGTCCGTACCGGCCGCCCGCCAAGATAATCCGACAGCGCCCGTTCCAGCGCGAGCTACCTGCGGCCCGCTGGTGATCCATCCGGAGCGCAGCACGTCGGCTACGCCCTGGATGGTTTCTTCGTCTATGGTCGGACGGGTGAAGGGCAGAAATTTCATATTATTGTTCGATACCTGTTGCGACGGGTCTTGCCATTCAGCTACGGGCGACGATGAAAACACCGACGATGATGAAACCGATGCCCGTCATCCGCATCGCGGTCACCGCTTCGCCGAACAGGTACCAGGCGGCGATGGCGTTGACCACGTAACCGATGGACAGCATCGGGTAAGCGATGCTGACTTCGACGCGCGACAACGCCATGATCCAGACGACGACGCTGACCACGTAGCAGGCCAGACCGCCAATGATATGCGGTTCGGAGGCGAGTTTCCATCCCACGGGCAGGATGTTATCCCGGGAAAATTCGAAAGCGCCGACCGCATTGGTGCCGGCTTTGAGCAGCAGCTGCGCGGCCGCGTTCAGCAGCACGCCGCACAGCACGAGAGAAAAACTCAGGGGGTTCATGGCTTCGGGGTTCCGGTAACGGATTGTGCTTGAGGCAGGGTTCTTATGACAACCCGTCGCGTATCGCGGGCGATTACCTGCATGGGCAGACCGCTTTTTTCGAATTCCGCATAGGTTTGCGGCGTCATCATCGCCAGCGCGTAACTGCTGCTGCGCCAGGCGCGCTCGAACTCTGCGTAATCGCGCAGCCACAGCTGTGGCTCCTGGGCGAGACCATAAGCCATCTCATCCGAGAACGCAACCAGGGTCACGGGGCGCTTGATGTAAAACGGCAGCGTCTGCTCATAGGTGCCGACGCTGTAAAACGGAATGCCGGGTTTGAGCCAGGGCCTGATTTCCTGCGCCAGATAGTAGGCGGAAGAAGCGCGTGCCAGGCTGTCGTGCCCCATCATCGCCAGTTGCCCGGCGGTCAGGCTCGAAAAACAAACTGCAACGAGCGCCGGGGTCACGCTGCCGCGCAGGCAGCGGTAAAGCGCGTAGCCCGTCCCCAGCCAGCACCGCCGCGCCGGTCGCGAAAAGCCATGGCACATAGGCCTCGTACAGCTTGACGGGCACTTCGTCGCTCGCGAAGCGCACCGCCTGCGGCGCAAAGGCCATGATGAGGAGACCGAGTGGCAGCAACGGTGCCAGGTGCCAGCGCACCGTCGTCGCCGGTCGTTCGGCCAGATAGGTTCCCAGCAACAGCGCGAGCGCGGGGAAAATCGGCATGATGTACGACGGCAGCTTGGAGCTCGACACCGAGAAAAAGACGAAGATCAGCACCGCCCATAAAAACAGGAGCCGCCGGGGCTGAAAGCCGGACTGCGGGCCGCGCTTTTTCCAGCTGGCGGGCAATGCGCTGCACAGGGTAACGAGCCACGGCAGGATGGTCAGCGCGAGGATCGGGACGAAATACCACAACGGGCCGGGGCGGCGGGCGGTCGGGGTCAGAAACCGCTGCAGGTGCTCGTGGATGAAAAAAAAGTCGAAGAACTCCGGGTTGACGACCGATACCGCCACGAACCAGGGCGCGGCGATGGCCAGGAACAGAATGCCGCCTGTCCAGATGTGGAGGCGGCGCAGCAGGCCGAAATCGCGTTCCACCATCATGTAGGCGCCCAGCACCATGGCCGGCAGCACGATTCCCATCAGCCCTTTGCTCAGCATCGCGAATCCCATCGCTGCCCATGCCACGTGGATCCACAGCCGCTTGCTGGCGGGCGTTGCGTCCGTTCTCAGGCCGAGCAGAAGCCCGGCCAATGTCAGCGTCATGAAAAAGGTCACGCCCATGTCGAGTGTGCCGATGTGGGCCACCAGCACATAGCCGACGCTGCTCGCCAGGACCAGCGCGGCATAGAAGCCCGCGATCGCGCCGAACAGGGTGGCGCCGACAAGATATACGAGCACGACGCCGGCAAAGCCGGTCAACGCCGGCCACAGCCGGACGGTCCATTCATGTTCGCCGAACGCCTTGTACGCGGCGGCGGTCGCCCAGGTCCTGCAACGGCGGCTTCTCGAAATATTTGATCCCGTTCAGGCGCGGCGTCAGCCAGTCGCCGGTCGCGACCATCTCGCGCGGAATTTCCGCATAGCGGCCTTCGTCGGGGCGGACCAGTTTGCGATAGTCGAGGTTGCCGAACCACAGCACCGCGAGCACGGCGAACAGCAGGATCAGGATGCTTCGTTTGGGCAGGGTGTGGCCGGACATGGGATGAATGGGTTGTTGATCGCCGGAAGCCGGGCTTGAGTGAAAAGGCCTAGGCAGCACTGGCGAGGTATTGTTTGGCAAGGTCCATAAAACGCTCGTCGCGGGTTCCGTCGAGCACAAGCACCGGGGCGCGCTCGAGCGCCGGATAGTGCTTGAGCGTGGAGCGGGTGTATGCCGGATCGTAGTGCCTGACCAGCAGTTCTTCGGTGAGCGCGTCCCATTTGCGCTCGAGCGCAAGCTTTTTCCAGTGCGCGATCGTGTCGTGGCCATAGAGGCCGGCCAGACATTCGAGTTTCTCGATCAGCAGGGCGGGCTCGTCGAGAAAATGCACGTATTCCTCCTTGAGCAGGGCGATACGAACCGGTAGCGGGGCCTCGAGCAGCAGGCAATCGCTGCGCCACATTGCATCGATCAGCGCTTCCGGCACGCGCAGGTTGCCGATTTTCTTGCTTTCGGCCTCGACGTAGACCGGGCGCTGCGCCGAGAACGCGCGCAGTTTGCTCCAGACGAGGCTCTCGAACATTTTCTGTGAAGGCTGCGGCTCATCGGGCAGATTGCCGAGCACCGAACCGCGGTGCGCAGCCAGCGCCTCGAGATCGAGCACCTGCCCGCCGCATGCTTCGAGCGCGTGCAGCAGACGGCTTTTGCCGGAGCCGGTCAGGCCGCACACGACGCGCCAGTGAAATTTTCCGGGCAGCGTTGCGAGATCGGCGACCACCGCCCGCCGGTAGGCTTTGTAGCCGCCGTCGAGCTGCGCGGCGTGCCATCCGATCTGATACAGGACGTGGGCGAGTGCGCCGCTGCGGCCGCCGCCGCGCCAGCAATAGACGAGCGGGCGCCAGCTGCGCGGACGGTCGTGGAAACGCTCGCTCAGATGCCGGGAGATGTTGGCGCTGACCAGCGCTGCGCCGGCCTTCTTGGCCTCGAACGAGGACGTCTGCTTGTAGAGCGTGCCGACCCGCGCGCGCTGGGCGTTGTCGAGTACCGGGCAGTTGATCGCCCCCAAGATATGGTCCTCGGCATATTCGTCTTCCGAGCGGACGTCGATGATCTCGTCAAACTCGGACAGTTGTGATACGTTCACTACGGCGGGCCCTTTGGCCGCTTGCGGGGCCGGGGGCTTCCTCGATGAACCGGTGTGCTTCGCGGCAGTCGAATCCATTTTGACGGACATTTCGATAGTTTACGGGAAAAATGAACAAACCTCTCGAATCCACGCAGATCAGGCTGACGCAGCTTTCGCACGGCGGCGGCTGAGGGTGCAAACTGACGCCAGCGTTGCTGAGCGAAGTTCTGTCCCAGACGCCGATAGCGAAAGTCTTTCCTGATCTGCTGGTCGGCAACGAGTCGAGCGATGACGCTGCGGTATATCGCATCAGCGATACGCAGGCCATCGTCGCGACGACCGATTTTTTCCTGCCTATCGTCGACGACCCTTACGATTTCGGACGCATCGCGGCGACCAACGCGATTTCCGATATCTACGCCATGGGCGCCAGGCCTTTTCTCGCGCTCGCGCTGCTGGGCATGCCGGTCGGGAAAATTCCGGTCGAGGCCGTCCAGCGCATCGTCGCCGGCGGCCACGCGGTGTGCGATGCCGTCGGCATTCCGATCGGCGGCGGGCACTCGATCGATTCAACGGATCCGATTTATGGCCTGGTGGCGCTCGGGCTGGTGCATCCCGACAAGGTCAAGCGCAATGACCGCGCGCAGGCCGGCGATGTGCTGATACTGGGTAAAGCGCTCGGCGTGGGCATCATGAGCGCCGCGCTCAAAAAAGGCGAATTGCGCGACAAAGCCTACCAGCAGATGCTGGAAACCACGACGCAGCTCAACACCCCGGGCATCGCGCTGGCCGACATGCCCGGCGTGCATGCGCTGACCGACGTCACGGGATTCGGCCTGCTCGGCCATCTGCTGGAAGTCTGCCGCGGCTCGAAACTCCGGGCCGAAATCGGCTTCGAGCGGGTGCCGATCCTGCGGGCGGCGGGCCACCTGCTGTTGCAGGGCCACGTCACCGGCGCAACCGATCGCAACTGGGCCAGTTACCGGCACGAGGTCACGCTGCCTGCCGGGGCGCCGGACTGGCATCGAAAAATTCTGACCGATCCCCAAACCAGCGGCGGGCTGCTCGTCGCCTGCGACCCGGCTGCCGTGCCCGCGGTGCTCGAGGTTTTCAAAGAGCAGGGTTTCAAATACGCGACGGAGATCGGCCGTCTGACCGCCGGCGCGCCGGCGGTCAGCGTGAGCTGATTCCTGCGCCGTCTGTCACAGCAGCGGGCGCAGCTTTTTCCACACGGTTTCCAGCATCAGCGGCTGGGCCTCAACCGTCGGGTGGAAGCCATCGGCCTGGAACAGTTCGCGCCTGTCGGCGAAACCTTCGAGCAGGAAAGGGACCAGCGGCAGCTTGCGGCGTTGCGCTACTTCCTTGAATACATTAGTAAATTTATCAGTGTAGGCGGCGCCGTAATTGGGGGGCAGGCGCATTCCGACCACGAGCACCCTGGCGTGCGCCTTGCGGCATGCTTCTGCGATTGCATCTAGATTACTGCGCATTTCAGCCAGGCTCTGGCCGCGCAAACCATCGTTGGCGCCGAGCTCGAGAATCACGATCGCGGGGCGGTGCGCCGCGAGCGCAGCCGCGATGCGGTTTTTGCCGCCCACGGTGGTTTCACCGCTGATACTGAGATTCTCTACTTTATAATCGGGCTTGCGATCGCGCAGCTTTTTCTGCAGCAGGCTGACCCAGCCCTGTTCCTGCGGCAGCCCATAACCGGCCGACAGGCTGTCGCCATAGACCACGATGGTCGCGGCAAACCCTGCCGGCGGCAGCATCAGCATCAGAACGCAAAGGATACGCAATATCATGAATGAAAGTCCGGGTGCGCCCATCGTGCGCGTCGCCGCACTGAGCAAAGAGGTTACCACCGGCGACACGGAATTGACCATTCTGCGCGACGTAAGTTTCGAGGTGCGCGCCGGCGAAGCGGTCGCCATCGTCGGCATCTCGGGGTCCGGCAAATCGACGCTGCTGGGCCTGCTGGCGGGACTCGATACGCCGAGCGCGGGCTCGGTCGAGATCGACGGCCACGATCTGTTCGCGCTCGACGAGGACGGCCGCGCCGCGCTGCGCGGCCGCATGCTGGGCTTCGTGTTCCAGTCGTTCCAGCTGTTGCCGGAATTCACCGCGCTCGAAAACGTCATGCTGCCGCTCGAACTTGCCGGAGACGGCGGCGCACGCGCAGCGGCCCGCGACCTGCTCGAACGCGTGGGCATGGGCGGCCGCCTCGACCATTATCCGAAACAGCTCTCGGGCGGCGAGCAGCAGCGCGTCGCCATTGCACGGGCGTTCGTCGGCCGGCCGGCGCTGCTGCTCGCCGACGAGCCGACCGGCAACCTCGATGCCGCAACCGGCGAGAAAATCATCGACCTCATGTTCGAACTCAATCGCGAGCGCCATACCACGCTGATGCTGGTCACCCATGATGAATCGTTGTCGCAGCGCTGCGGCCGCGTGCTGCGGCTTGCGGGCGGCATGCTGCAGAACGGGGCAGGATGAAACTGTTCAGGGAACCGGCACTGGCGCTGCGCCTGCTCGTGCGCGACGGCCGGGCCGGCGAACTCTTTCTGATCGTCGTGGCGGTGATGATCGCGGTGGCGAGCGTCACCACCATCGGCTTTTTTACCGATCGCGTGCACCGGGCATTGGACCGCCAGGCCAACCAGTTGCTGGGCGCCGATCTGGTGGTGGCGGCAGACCGGCCGCTCGCGCCTGAATTCGAAACCGAAGCCTTGCGCCGCGGCCTGGCCGTGACGCGCGTGATGCGCTTTCCCAGCATGGCGGTGCGCGGCGACCGGAATGTGCTGTCCAGCGTCAAAGTGGTGACCGCGGGCTACCCGTTGCGCGGCGAAGTGCGCATCACCGACCGGCTGTACGCACCCGATCATCGCGCGGGCTCGATCCCCGCGCCGGGAACGGTATGGATCGACGAGAGACTGTTCACGCAGCTTGAGCTGCAACTGGGCGACGCGATCAGTCTTGGCGCCGGAAAGTTCAAGGTGACGGCAATCCTGACCCAGGACCCGGACAGCGCAATCGGATTCATCAACGCCGGCCCGGGCATTATTCTGAACGAGGCCGATATCGCGGCAACCGGCCTGGTGCAGACCGGCAGCCGTATCGGCTATCGTCTGCAGATCGCGGGTGAATCCGGGAGGGTCGAGGACTATCGGCAATGGGCGCTGAAGCGGCTGCAGCCCGGCCAGCGCGTCGAGAGCATACGCGATGCCCGTCCGGAAATCCGCGCGGCGCTCGAGCGCGCGGAAAAATTCCTGAGCCTGGCGGCGCTGATCAGCGTGGTGCTGGCAGCCGTTGCCGTTGCGCTCGCGACGCGCCGGTTTTTGCAGCGCCATCTCGACGGCTGCGCGATGATGCGCTGCCTTGGCGCGAGCCAGGGGCTGGTCGTGCGGTTGTATCTCGTGCATTTCGCGGTGCTGGGCCTGGCTGCGAGCGCAATCGGCTGCATGCTCGGCATTGCCGCGCAAGTGCTGCTGGCGCGCTGGCTCGGCAGCCTGGTGGCGGTGGAGTTGCCGGCGCCGGGCGGCCTTGCCGGCATTGCATGGCCTGATAACCGGACTGGCGTTGCTGCTCGGTTTTGCCTTGCCGCCGCTCGTGAGCCTGGGCAAGGTATCGACGCTGCGCGTATTGCGGCGCGAGCTGGGTACGCCGGGCGGCACGGGGCTTGCCGGCTATGCGCTGGGTTTCGCGGTGATCGGCGGATTGATCCTGTGGAAAGCGCAGGATGCCAGGCTCGGCGGACTGGTGTTCGGCGGTTTCGTCGCCGCGATGCTGGTTGCAGGACTGATGACGTGGGTGCTGCTGCGGCTTTTGGCGGGCCTCAGGAACAACGGCGTCAGCTGGCGCTTCGGCGTGGCCAATCTGCGGCGCCGCGTCGTGGGCAGTATCATCCAGATCATCGCCATGGGGATCGGCATCATGGCGCTCCTGACGCTGACCCTGATCCGGGGCGACCTGCTCGAGGCATGGCAGACGAGCCTGCCGCCTGAGGCCCCCAATCGCTTCATCGTCAATATCCAGCGCGACCAGCTCAAGCCGCTGGCGGAATTTTTTGCTGCGCGCGGCATCGCCCGGCCGGCGGTATTTCCGATGGTGCGTGGGCGGCTGGTCAAAATCAACGATCGCAGCGTGACATCGGCCGATTACAGTGATGACCGTGCGCGGCGCCTGATCGATCGCGAATTCAATCTGTCGTGGGCGCAAAAACTGCGGCCCGACAACCGGATTGTCGCCGGCCGCTGGTGGCGGGAAGTGCCGTCGCGCACAGATCAGTTTTCAGTGGAACAGGGCATCGCCGAGACGCTCGGCATCCGTCTCGGCGACAAGTTGACGTACGATATCGCAGGCAACATCGTCACTGCGACCGTAACCAGCCTGCGCAAGGTCGACTGGGATACCTTCAACGTCAATTTCTTCGTGATCGCGCCGCCCGGGCTGCTCGATAACCAGCCGGTCAGCTACATCACGAGTTTTTACCTGCCGCCGGGCAACGTCGAACTGCTCAACGCGCTGGTCAGGCAGTTCTCGAATTTTCTGCTGATCGATGTGGCGCAGGTCATGGCGCAGGTGCAGAAAATGATGGACCAGGTGGCGCGCGCGGTGCAATTCGTGTTTCTGTTCACGCTGTTCGCCGGGCTGGCCGTGCTGTATGCGGCCATCGCCAGCACCCAGGACGAACGGCTTTACCGGACGGCGATCATGCGCACCCTCGGCGCGAGCCGCGGTCAGCTGGTCCGCGCCAATCTCGCGGAGTTTGCGGTGATGGGCGCCCTGGCGGGGGTGATCGCCGCCGCAGGGGCGAATGCGCTGGGCGCGCTGCTCGCATCGAAGGTGCTGAATCTGGGTTACGGCTTCAACGGCACGGTGTGGGCGATCGGTTTCTTCTGCGGAGCAACCGGCATCGCCATCGCCGGCCACCTGGGCACGCGCCGCGCGCTCAACGTCGCGCCGCTCCAGGCGCTGCGCCATATCGGCTGAGCGCGCCGTCAGCAGCGGGCCTGGGGTATACTGGCGCAACAAATTCAAGCGGCCATGATCGAAGTCTTATACGGCGTACTCGCGCTACTCGTCCTGATCACGCTCGGCGTGCTGGCCATGCGGCTGGCGGCGCAGGCCCGGACGCTCAAGGAGCTTCCCGAACAGCTGGGTGCGGTGCTCGAGCAGAAGCATCGCGCGATGCTTCTCGACCTGCACGATGGCCTGGCGAAACAGGCGGAGCGCGTCAGCGCCGCCCTCACCGATACCTTCGACCGGTTGAACCGGCTGACCGCCCATGAGCTCGCGCAGACGCGGCAGGGGTTGCAGGCGCTGCAGCTCGCGCTGAACGAAAGTCTGGCGCAGAACCGCGAGGCGCTGCAAAAAATCCTTGCCGAGGAAAGCCGCGCCGAGCAGGAACTGATCCAGAGCACCATGCACCGCTCGACGCAGCAGTTCACCGTCTCGATCGAGGGCCTGACCAAGAAAATCGACGAGCGGCTGGAGCAGATCAGCGGCCGCGTGAGCGAGCGGCTCGACGAGGGTTTCAAGAAGACCAACGAGACTTTCATCAACGTGATGACGCGGCTCGCAACCATCGACGAGGCGCAGAAAAAGATCGAGGGCCTGGCGAGCAACGTCGTCAGCCTGCAGGAGCTGCTGGGCGACAAGCGCGCGCGCGGCGCGTTCGGCGAAGTCCAGCTCGAAGCGCTGGTGCGAAACATGCTGCCTCTGCAGAGCTATCACCTGCAGCATGTGCTGCCCAACGGCACGCGCGTGGACTGCCTGCTCAAGCTGCCCGAGCCGACAGGGTCGGTGTGCATCGATTCCAAGTTCCCGCTCGAGAACTACCACCGCATGCTCGACAGCGCGCTGGCCGAGACCGAGCGCGCCGCGGCGCAGCGCCAGTTCAAAGCCGATCTCAGGAAACATATCGACGACATCAGCGGCAAGTACATCATTCCCAACGTCACCTCCGATGGCGCGGTGATGTTCGTGCCGGCGGAGGCGGTGTTCGCCGAGATCCATGCTTATCATGCCGACGTCGTCAATTACGCGCTGCAGCGGCGGGTATGGATCGTGTCGCCGACCACGCTGATGGCGGTGCTGAATACCGCGCGCGCGGTGCTGAAGGACGTGGAAACGCGCAAACAGATTCATATCATCAAGGACGAACTGGGCAAGCTCGGCCGGGACTTCTCGCGCTTCGACGAGCGCATGCGCAAGCTCGCCGATCACGTGCGCCAGGCCCATGAAGACGCGCAGCAGGTGCAAATCAGCAGCCGCAAGATTTCCGACCGTTTTGCGAGCATCGAGCGCGTCGAGCTCGACCAGGCCGAGGCGCCGCCGCTGCGGGTGGTCGAGATCAAAGACGGGAATCAGGGCGAGGCGTGAACTGGTTTGCCCAATGGCGCCGCACCTGGATTCTGAAGCATGCCAGTTTCGATGAATCCGAATGGCGCCGAACCGTCGACCGTTATTCCTTCGTCAGGGTGTTGCCGGACGCGGAGCTCGCGCGGTTGCGGCAACTGGTGATTCTGTTTTTGCATGAAAAGGCGATTCACGGCGCGGGCGGCCTGGTCATCCGTGACGAAATTCGCATGGCCGTCGCGGTGCAGGCGTGTATCCTGATTTTGCACCTCGATCCCGCCTGCTACCGCGGCTGGTCCGAGGTGATCGTTTATCCGGGGCAGTTCGTGGCCCAATATGAATACATGGATGAGGACGGCGTGGTGCACCACATTCGCGAGCCCATGACCGGCGAATCCTGGCTCAAAGGGCCGGTCATCCTTTCGTGGGAAGACACCGAGGCGGCGGACCGGGGCGGCGGGTATAACGTCGTGATTCATGAGTTTGCGCACAAGCTCGACATGCTCAACGGCGACGCCAATGGTTTTCCGCCGTTGCATGCCGGCATGAGCCGCGAAGCCTGGTCGCGGGCATTCAGCGCGGCCTACGAGGACTTCTGCCGGCGCCTCGACCGTGGCGAGCGGACCGAGATCGATCCTTACGCAGCGGATAATCCGGCCGAGTTTTTTGCGGTCACGAGCGAAGCGTTTTTTGAAATTCCGCATGCGTTGCAGGCAAGTTATGCCGAAGTCTATCGCCAGCTTGTGCTGTTTTATCAACAGGACCCTCTGCTGCGCCTGCAGGGCGCAGCAGGCACGCAGGCCGCGGCGGCCGCGGTGAATGCCGGAATCGCAGGATAGGCCGAAAGTGTTCAAGAAACTGCTGTCCCTCAGATTCAGACAGGCCTTGCTGGCCGGCTTTGGCGCTCTCCTGGTTTTGCTGGTGATTGCGACCGTAGCCGGCCTGCTGCGCATCGAAGCCATCAATCGCCACACTCAGGAGATCATTCACGATCAGCGCATCAGGACCGGCCTGGTTTCAAGCATGATGCACGTCGTCAGCGAACGCGCGCAGATCATCAATACGCTGATCAGCGCCGACGATTCGCTGGTGCGGGTGGCAGCCTACCAGCGCTATCAGGCGCTGGCGCGCGACTTTTCGGACGGCTTGCAGCAACTGCGCAATACTCAAGCTGCCGCCGGCGGAGCAATCGGCGCTAGGGCTGGTGCTGGCCTCCGCGGAGCGGATCAGGACCGTGCACGACGAAATCGCCGGGCTGCTGATGGCAGCACAAGGTATCGGAAGCCACACAGTTGCTGAATACGCAGGGCGTCGCGGCGCAGGACGAGTTCCAGGACTCGCTTTACCCGCTGCTCGAGGCGGGGCGCACGGCACTCGTGAACGGCGTTGCGCAGACGGGGATGTCGACGCGCTACGCTTTTTCCCTGATCATCGGCGTGGGCGTGCTGGTGCTGCTGGCGGGCGGATTTGTCGCGGTTCTGATCCTGCGCCAGGCGATGCGTACCGAGAGTGCGCTGCAGTTCGAAACGGAACTGGCGCAGGTTACGCTGCATTCGATCGGCGACGGCGTGATCACCACCGATGCCGACGGGAAGGTCGAATACCTGAACCCCGTCGCCGAGCAGTACACCGGCTGGGGCACGCCGGAGGCGCGCGGCAAGCCGCTTGCGGAAATCTATCGCGTGATCGATGAGCGCTCGGGCCATCCGGCCGAGCCGCTGCAGCAGGATGCCGGCGGCGCTTTGCCTGACGGCGGCGGCACGCGGCTCGGTGCGGCTGCTGGACCGCAACGGACGCGAATGCCCGATCCGCTATTCCCAGGCGCCGATCCGCGGCCGCGACGGCCGGATACTGGGCATGATCGTCGTGTTCCACGATATCAGCCAGCTGCGCGCGATGGCAGAGCAGTTGACCTGGCAGGCGAGCCACGACGCGCTGACCGGGCTCGTCAACCGGCGGGAGTTCGAACGCCGGCTGGGCGAGCTCATCGAGACCGCCAAAAAGGGGCGCGAGCACGCGCTGATGTTCATGGATCTCGATAACTTCAAGGCCGTCAACGATACCTGCGGGCACAGTGCCGGCGACGAGCTGTTGCGCCAGCTGACGTCGGTGATGATGACGCGGATGCGCGGCAGCGATACGCTGGCGCGGCTCGGCGGCGACGAATTCGGCGCGCTGCTCGAGTCCTGCCCGCTCGACCAGGCGCTGCGCATCGCCAATGCGATGCGCGAAACCGTGCGCGAATTCCGTTTCGTGTGGGAGAACAAGACCTTCAGCGTGGGGGTCAGCATCGGCCTGGTGCCGCTCACCGCGGACAGCGGCGATCTGAACCGCGTGCTGGTCATGGCCGACGCCTGCTGCTATGACGCCAAGAACAAGGGCCGTGACCGCGTGCAGGTGCACCGCCAGGAAGACGGCGAATTTTCCGACAAGCGCGGCGAGCTGCAGATCGTGTCGCAGATCAACCGCGCTTTCGAACTCAGCCAGTTCCGCCTCTACCGGCAGCGCATTCTGCCGCTCAACCCGGAGGCCGAGCCCGGGGATCATTATGAAGTGCTGGTGCGCATGCTGGATGCGTCGGGAAACCTGGTGCCGCCGACGGCTTTCATGCCGGCCGCCGAGCGCTATAACCTGCTCACCTCGATCGAGCGCTGGGTGATCAGCTCGCTGGTCGAATTTTTGCATCGCCGCTGCAATGGCGGCGCGATCCCGCAGGCGGCCGGGCTCGGGTCCTATTCCGTCAACATCTCCGGCGCCAGCATCAACGACAAGAGCTTCCCCGATTTTTTGCGCAACCTGCTGACACGCTACCAGCTGCCGCGCGGTTTGCTGTGCTTCGAGATCACCGAAACCACGGCGATTTCGAACCTCACCCGGGCCTCGGAACTGATGCGCGAAATGAAGGGCATGGGATGCCGGTTTTCGCTCGACGATTTCGGCACCGGCATGTCGTCGTTTGCCTATCTCAAGTACCTGCCGGTCGACTACCTGAAGATTGCCGGCATGTTCATCAAGGACATGGCGGGCGATCCGATGGATTATGCGATCGTCGATGCGATCAACCGCATCAGCCACATCCTCGGCATGCAAACGGTCGCGGAATCGGTGGAAGATGCCGAGGCGCTCGAAAAAATCACCGCGCTCGGGATCGATTTTGCCCAAGGTTACTTCATTGCCGAGCCCGAAGCGCTGGAGCGGGATGAGGAGCGGGAACCGCCGGCAACCCAGGCCGCGCAGGGTGTGTCTGCCGGTTAAGTTTTCCGGATTTTGCCCGGCCGGGCACCGATCGCGCGTTCGTATCTGACTCTGCGCGGCAATAAAAAATACTTTAAAAACAACGAACTATAGTAACACCCGGGGCGGACCGCAAACAGACCGTTGATGCCGCTTAACCGGGGCTCCCGGTGTCCAGCGCTTTCAGTTCGGATTCCGTGTTGATGTTACTGAAAGCGGCGGCTTCGTCGTCGAAAGGTACTTCAGCGACCTTCAGCGTCGCATACCAGGCATCGATTTTGCGCCCGCCGCCCGCAAGAAATGCTGTCAGGCCGGGCAGCACTTCCCTGCGGCACAGACAGAATACCGGATGCGGCTGATCTCCGGTTCTCGCAACAGCCACTTCGGCGCCGCGTTGTGCCATGGCGGCATGCAGGCGCGCGATCAGATCGTGCGGCAGGAACGGCGAGTCGCAGGGCACGGTGGCGACCAGACCGTGGCGCGCTTCGGAAAGCGCGCGCTGCAATCCGGCCAGCGGGCCGGCGAATCCGCTGATTTCATCCGGGATGACGCGATAGCCGAAGCGGGCGTAAGTCTCGAGGTTCTGGTTGGCGTTGATCAGAACCTCGTCGACCTGCGGCGCAAAACGCTCGATGACCCATTGCACCATCGGCCGGCCGCGCAGCAACTGGAGGCCCTTGTCGACGCCGCCCATGCGCCGGCCCTGGCCGCCGGCGAGGATCACTCCCGTGATCAGTGTTGAGTGCTCAGTGTTGAGTGTTGAATTGTTCACTAAAGCCCCAGCGGTAATCACTAAACACTCAACACTCAACACTGACCGTCACGCCAACATGGTCGGCGTGACGGCTCCTGGTGAAGCGCTGCTTGCCGGTGAACAGCAGGTAATGCCTGCCGGTGGCGCGGCCGAGCATGGTGATGCCGATCTTTGCGCGCGATTGCGTGGCCCATCTGCGTCAGGCCGGAGCGCGACACCAGGAACGGGATGCGCATCTGCGCCGCCTTGATCACCATTTCCGAGGTGAGCCGGCCGGTGGTGTAGAAAATCTTGTCCGAGCCGTCGATGTCGCTCCAGCCACATCTGCCCGGCGATCGCGTCCACGGCGTTGTGGCGGCCGACGTCCTCGACGAAGATCAGGATGTCGGCTCGCGCCGCGCTCGTTGGTCGCGAGCGCGCAGCCGTGCACCGCGCCGGCGCTCTTGTAGATGGTCTCGTGGCGGCGCACCTGCTCGATCAGCGCGTACAGCGTTTCCTCGGTGAGGCGCACGTCGTCGCGCAGCTTCGATCGGTCGATTTCCTCCATCAGGTCGCCGAACACCGTGCCCTGGCCGCAGCCGGTGGTGACGGTGCGCTTTTTCATCTTGTCGGCCGTCGACGCGCGCGCGCGCATCGCGCCGTGCTTGCGCGTGGTCACCGCGACCGAATCGGTTTCCCAGTCGACCTGCACCGCGGCGATTTCCTCGATCGACTGCACCAGCCGCTGGTTGCGCAGATAGCCGATGGCCAGCGCCTCGGGCGCCTGGCCCAGCGTCATCAGCGTGACGATCTCGCGCTTGTCGACGTAGAGCGTCAGCGGATGTTCGCCGGCGATCGGCGGTCGGCACCATCTCGCCGCGCTCGTTGATCGCCTCGACGTCGAAGGTGAGCGGGCGGCTGGCGTGGGTGATTTCGGGGCGAGGCGCGGCTTCATGGCAGGCGTCGCGGCGCAAGCTTGCATGCGCCATCGTCAGCCGCCGATGTACGACATCTCGATTTTGCGCTGCTTTCGCCGTTTCCGCGGTGCGGATTTCCGAGTAGCGGTCGTCGCGCGCGCTCCACACCGCGGCGATCGCAGCGCGGATTTCCGTCGTCCGACGCGCCGTCGCGCAGCAGCGGCGCGAGAGTCGTGGCCCGCGGTCGCGAACAGGCAGGTGTAGAGCATGCCTTCGGTGGAGATGCGCGCGCGCGTGCAGTCGCGGCAGAACGCCTGGGTGACCGAGGAGATGACGCCGATCTCGCCCGAGCCGTCGCGGTAGCGCCAGCGCTCGGCGACTTCGCCGCGGTAATTCGGATCGACCGGTTCGAGCGGCATCTCGCGCGTCGATCATGCGCGACGATCTCGCGCGACGGTAACCACGTCGTCCATGCGCCAGCCGTTGGTCGCGCCGACGTCCATGAATTCGATGAAGCGCAGGATGTGGCCCGCTGCCCTTGAAGCGGCGCGCCATCGGCAGGATCGCTGTGCTCGTTCACGCCGCGCTTGACCACCATGTTGATCTTGACCGGCGCGAGGCCGGCCGCGGCCGCGGCATCGATGCCGTCGAGCACCTTGGCGACCGGGAAGTCGACGTCGTTCATGCGCCATGAAGATCGGCGTCGTCGAGCGAATCCAGGCTCACCGTGACGCGCTTGCAGGCCCGCGTCCTTGAGCGCGCGGGCCTTTCTTCTGCCAGCAGCGAGCCGTTGGTGGTGAGCGTGAGATCGAGCGCCGGGGATGGCGGCCAGCATCTCGATCAGGCGCTCGATGTTGCGGCGCACCAGCGGCTCGCCGCCGGTGAGCCGGATTTTCTCGACGCCGTGCTCCGTGAAAATGCGCGCGAGGCGCGTGATTTCCTCGAAGCTCAGCAGATGCCTTGCGCTCGAGAAACTGGTAATCCTTGCCGAACACTTCCTTCGGCATGCAATAGACGCAGCGGAAGTTGCAGCGGTCGGTGACCGAAATGCGCAGATCGCGCAGCGGGCGGCCGAGCCTGTCGCGGGATGCCGTCTTTGGGGCAAGGCTGATGGTGTGCGGTTCGTTCATGTGACCGTTTGCGGCTGGAGGCAGCCGGGGAGCTTGGATTATGACAAAGGACGCTCTGCAGGCGCAAGGAAGTCATTACTTGCAAATCAGGTATTTGGGCCGGGTTATTGTTGAATGTGGGAGGCGGCTGGCGCAGAATCCGGTTCATGACGAACCCGCCGCTGAGCAGCGCGACATCCTGTCCGGTCGCCGTGATCATGGAGCGCGTTGCGCTCGCCAACCGCTGGATCACGGAGAAGTGGGAGGCCAAAGGCGTGGTCCGCGACATGGCCCCCCGGGAAGCGCGGAGCAGGTCATCGTCGCGGGAAGAGAAGCTGACCCAGGTGCTGTTTCCCGGCCATGTCATCAGGCTGCAGCGCGACGAGGCGGAAGGCTATTATCTCAACATCACGTCGCCGCAACCCAAGGTGTTCGTCCTGTGGCGGTTGCACGACGAGGTTGCCCGGCCGGAGTTCATCTCGGTCAGCTATAACGAAGGCACGCGCTGGGCCGACAGCGGCGAGAACGTCGATGGCGTGCCCGCTCCCGGCCGAACTGCTGCCGTGGATCGGCGAATTCGTCGCGCAGAACTACAAGCCGGAGCCGGCAAAGAAAAAGCGTTATGCGAGCAACAAAGACAAGGGCCGCATGGGCAGATTCGAGTAATGCAGCGATGAGCGATGACAGGGAAAAAAACGGAGGCAAAAGTGGCGAGGAATTCCTGTCGCGCTGGTCGCGCCTCAAGGAGCAGTCCAGGAAGCCGCCTGAGGCCGAAACACGGCGCCGCGGTGCCGGTGGGCGATCCGCAAGCGCCGCCGCCCGCATTGCCTCCGCTGGACGAGCCTGACACTACGATTCCGATCTCCGCGGATTTTTTCATCCCAAGGTGGATGAGGTTCTGAAACGTTCTGCGTTGAAGAAACTGTTTGCCGATCCGCATTTCAACGTAATGGACGGGCTGGACGTGTATATCGACGACTATTCCAAGCCGGACCCGCTGCCGGCCGCGATGCTCGCGCAACTGCGGCAGGCACAGAAGATCATCGAGTGGGCGAAGGAGAGTAAGGATGACGCTGCGGCGGAAACGGCAAAGCGGCCCGCTGAACAACACGCCGCTGCCTTCGGCTGACCCGCGTCCCGCCGGTTGTCGACCGGACGCGGACGCGGAGCAACGCACCGCGCCGCAAACCATCAAAGTCCGCGCGTGAATCGTAGCGTCGGGTACCGGGTTTGGTGAGCGCGATCGATCGCCATTTGTCGCGGCCCGCGCTTGCGGCCATTTAAATCATGACCCAGGAACGCCGCAAACTGCTGCTGTGCAACTGCAACCGCACGATGCCGCTCGACGGCAAGGCGGTTGCCGGCGCGCTCGAGCTCGACGAGGCGCCTCACATCCACAGCGAATTGTGCCGGCGCCATATCGCGGCGTTCGAGGCGGCGGTGAAATCCGGCGATGACCTGGTGGTCGCCTGCACGCAGGAGGCGCCGCTGTTCACCGAACTGCGCGGCGACCTCAAGGGCGCCGGCGGCATCAGCTTCGTCAATATCCGCGAAACCGCGGGCTGGTCGGCCGAGGCGGAGAAGGCGGCGCCCAAGATCGCGGCGCTGCTGGCGCTGGCCGCGGATGCCGGAGCCGGAAGCGGTGCCGGCGGTGTCTTACCAGTCGGCGGGGCAACTGCTGATCATCGGCCAGGCGGACGCCGCGCTCTCCTGGGCGGATCGCCTCAGCGAACAATTGCAGGTCAGCGTGCTGATCGCGAGCGACAGCGGCCGGGCCGATCTGCCGCTGCAGCGCCGCTATCCGGTGCTAGTCGGGACGCAAGGTGAAGCTCTCCGGCTATCTCGGTGCATTCGAGGTGGCTGGGAGCAGGCATAATCCGATCGATCTCGAGATCTGCACCCGCTGCAATGCCTGCATCGATGCCTGCCCGGAACACGCGATCGATTACAGCTACCAGATCGATCTCGGACAAATGCAAGGCGCATCGCCAGTGCGTCAAAGCCTGCGGCGACGTCGAGGCGATCGATTTCGATCGCGCCGGACGCACGTCGCAGCGACCGTTTCGACCTGGTGCTCGATCTTGTCGGCGGAACCGCTGATCAGGCTGCATCAGCCGCCGCAGGGCTATTTCGCGCCCGGGCGCGATCCGCTCGAGCAGGCGCTGGCCGCGGCGCAAGCTGGCGCAGCTGGTGGGCGAATTCGAAAAGCCGAAGTTCTTTGCTTATAAAGAGAAAATCTGCGCCCACAGCCGCTCGGCAAATCGTCGGCTGCACGCAGTGCATCGACATCTGTTCGACCGGCGGCGATCACGCGCCGACGGCGACCACGTCAAGGTCGAGCCGCATCTGTGCATGGGCTGCGGCGGCTGCGCCAGCGTCTGCCCGTCGGGCGCGATGAGCTATGCCTATCCGCGCGTGTGCCGACCTGGGCGCCGCGCCTCAAGACCGTGCTGCAGACCTATCGCAATGCCGGCGGCAAGATCGCCTGTCTGCTGTTCCACAATGCGACCGACGGACGCGACCTGGTGGCCAAGCTCGGCCGGCGCGGCAAGGGGCTGCCTGCCGCGCGTCATCCCGCTCGAAGTCTTTCACGTTGCGGCGCTGGGCATCGGATCTGATGCTGGGCAGCTATGCGCTACGGCGCGGCCAGGTCGTGATTCTTGCCGGCGGAGCCGAGGCGCCGGAATACCTGCGTCTCGCTCAAGCGTCAACTGGGCTTGGCGCAGAACATCGCTGAGCGGCCTGGGCTATGGCGACGGCCATTTCAGGCTGCATCGAGACTGAGGATGTTGCCGCGCTGGAGCGCGCAGTCTGGGCGCCGGGCGCCGTGCGCGAAGTGCAGGCCGGCGACCTTCAATCTGTTCAACGAAAAACGCACCACGCTCGATTTCGTCTTCGATCATCTGGTGAAACATGCGCCGCACGCCGCAGCAGAGATCGCGCTGGCGCGCGGGCGCGCCGTATGGCCAGGTCAAGGTCAATACGCGCGACCTGCACGCTGTGCATGGCCTGCGTCGGCGCCTGTCCGGAAGGCGGCGCTGCTCGATGCCAGGGACCGCCGCAGCTCAAATTCATCGAGCGCAATTGCGTGCAATGCGGATTGTGCGAAAAAACCTGCCCGGAGAAAGCGATCAGTCTTGCGCCGCGGCTGCTGCTGGACCCGCAGGCCAAGGCGGAAGTCGTGCTGAACGAGGCCGAGCCTTTCAACTGCGTGCGCTGCGGCAAGCCTTTCGGCACCCGGCAGATGATCGACAAGCATGCTGGGGCGGCTCAATACGCATTCCATGTTCGCCACGCTCCGTTTCGCTGTCGCGCCTGCAGATGTGCGCCGACTGCCGGGTGATCGACATGATGGAAAACAAGCAGGAGGTGAAAATCGTCGATGACATCGGCACCAGCGAAGGCGGAGACACCCGGTGAACATCGAGTCCCCGCGCCTTGAAGCCGGCCACTTGTCCGACGAGGACGCGGCGCGCGCGAATTTCTACGCGCTGATCGGCCGCCTGTTCTACGGTGCCCCCGACGCCGCCCTGCTGGACGCGATTTGCAGCGTTGACGGAAATGCCGGCGCAGCAGATGCGGGCGGGCCGCTGGTAGAGGCTTGGGGAAGTCTGCTCGACGCCTGCAGGAGCGCCAACACCGAGACGCTCGAACCGGAATACGCTGCTCTATTCATTAGTGCCGGCAAGTCCCTGGTCTCGCCGTACATCTCGGGCTATGCCAGCGGGATGGCGGCCGACAAGCAGCTCGTCCGGTTACGGCAGCAGCTCGAGGCGTGGGGGCTGGCGCGGCGCGATGCGGTTTTCGAGGTCGAGGATCATATCTCGGGTCTGTGCGATGTGATGCGTTTTTTAATCGAATGCAATCAGCCGGTTGCCGACCAGAAGCGGTTTTTTGAGGAATTCGTTCATCCGGGCGCCATGCCATTGTGCGATGCGGTAGAGGCAGCGGAGCCTGCGGTTTTCTACAAAAACGTAGCGTTGTTTATGCGCGCTTTTTTTGCCTTGGAAAAATCCGCTTTTGACATGGAGGCCTGAGCACGACGAAGTCAGCCGGATTGCATGAGCCGGAGATCCATTAACCATTGCGATTTAAGGTGTATACGCGTGTGTTGTCCGGCACAGCGATAAGTGTATCGTTTTTCAAAAAATAGAAACACATATCAAACGGTGAAAACCGGAGGGTGCCATGAAAAGTCCGCAGTCCAAACTTTCCCGTCGTAATTTCCTGTTGGCCGCAGGTGCCGGCAGTGCGGTGGCAGCCACCGCGCTGGTTACCCAGAAAAGTAGTGAAGTGCAGCCGCCGGATCAGGGGACGGTTGCGGACACGAAGGGCTATCGCCTGACGCAGCACATCCGCAATTACTACCGCACCGCCAAGGTTTGAGGAGGAGCGCCAAGCATGCTACTGACCAGAAAAGCGAACAGCGCTGCCGCGGCACACAGCCGGCTTGTGCCGCGGCGTCGCGGGCATGACGGGCAACACCATCGACCGCCGCGCTTTTCTCAAGCGCTCCGGCCTCACGCTCGGCGCCGGCGCGGTGGCCATCGCAGTTGCCGTTTCAATATCGTCGGCAAGGCCGAAGCGGCCCAGGAAGCGGGCGGCGGCAAGATCGAGGTCAAACGCACGGTCTGCACGCACTGCTCGGTCGGCTGTGCGATCGACGCCGTGGTGCAAAACGGCGTGTGGATCCGCCAGGAGCCGGTGTTCGATTCGCCGATCAACCTCGGCGCGCACTGCGCCAAGGGCGCGTCGATCCGCGAGCACGGCATGACGCACGACTCGCATCGCCTCAAGTCTCCGATGAAGCTCGTCGGCGGCAAATGGAAGAAGATCAGCCTGGGACGAGGCGCTCGAACGAAGTCAGCGACAAGCTGCTCGCGATCAGGAAGGAGAGCGGGCCCGACGCGACGTTCTGGATCGGCTCCTCGCAAGCACAACAACGAGCAGGCCTATCCTGTTGCGCAAGTTCGTGTCGTTCTTCGGCACCAACAACATGGACCACCAGGCGCGCATCTGCCACTCGACCACGGTGGCCGGCGTCGCGAACACCTGGGGCTATGGCGCGATGACCAATTCCTACAACGACGAACAGAATTCGAAGTGCATCCTGTTCTTCGGCAGCAACGCGGCGGAAGCGCACCCGGTGTCGATGCTGCACACGCTGCACGCCAAGGAGAACGGCGCCAAGGTGATCGTGCGTCGATCCGCGCTTTACGCGCACCGCGGCGAAGGCGGACAAGTACTACCGCATCCGTTCCGGCACCGACGTCGCGTTCCTGATGGGCATGCTGTACCACATCTTCAAGAACGGCTGGGAAGACAAGCAATACATCCATGACCGCGTCTACGGCATGGACAAGGTCAGGGAAGAGGCCGCCAAGTGGACGCCGGACAAGGTCGAAGAAGTCACCGGCATGAAAGAGGCGGAAGTGCTGCGACGTGGCCGAGATCGATGGCCAAGAACCGTCCCAGCACCATCGTGTGGGCGATGGGCCAGACCCAGCACACCAACGGCAACGCCATCGTGCGCGCGTCGTGCATTCTGCAGCTCGCGCTCGGCAACGTCGGCGTCTCGGGCGGCGGCACCAACATCTACCGCGGCCACGACAACGTGCAGGGCGCGACCGACGTCGGTCCCAATCCCGATTCGCTGCCCGGCTACTACGGCATCGCGACCGGTTCGTGGAAACACTGGTGCTCGCGTGTGGGGCGTCGATTACGAGTGGATGAAGAAGCAGTTCGCCTCGCAGGCGATGATGGAAAAGCCGGGCATCACGGTATCGCGCTGGATCGACGCGGTGCTGGAGAAGAACGAGAATCATCGACCAGGATCCGAACCTGCGTGCGGTGGTCTACTGGGGCCACGCGCCGAACAGCCAGAACCGCGGCAAGGAAATGATCGAGGCGATGAAGAAGCTCGATCTGCTGGTCGTGATCGATCCGTATCCGTCCGCGACCGCGGCGATGGCGGCGATGGTGCGGCAGGACGGCGTCTACCTGCTGCCGGCGGCGACGCAGCTCGAGTGCGCGGGTTCGGTGACTGCGTCCAACCGTTCCCTGCAGTGGCGCGAAAAGGTGATCGATCCGATGTTCGAGTCGCGCACCGACCACATGATCATGTACCAGCTCGCCCAGAAGTTCGGCTTCGCCAAGGAGTTCGTGGCCAAGATCAAGCTCGCCAAGGGCAAGGGCGGCATGGACGAGCCGGACATGGAAGACACGCTGCGCGAAATCAACCGCGGCGACCTGGACCATCGGCTACACCGGCCAGTCGCCGGAGCGGCTGCAGGCGCACATGCGCAACATGCACGTATTCGACGTGAAGACGCTGCGCGCCAAGGGCGGCAAGGACGCGAAGACCGGTTATGTGCTCGACGGCGACTACTACGGCCTGCCGTGGCCGTGCTACGGCACGCCGGAACTGAAGCATCCCGGGCTCGCCCAATCTGTATCAGACGTCCAGCGCACGTGATGGATGGCGGCGGCAACTTCCGCGCCAACTTCGGCGTCGAGCGCGACGGCGTCAACCTGCTGGCCGAAGACGGTTCGCATTCGAAGGGCGCCGATCATCACCACCGGCTATCCCGAGTTCGACCATGTGCTGCTGAAGAAGCTCGGCTGGTGGGACGAACTCACCGACGACGAGAAGAAGGCGGCCGAAGGCAAGAACTGGAAGACCGATCTGTCGGGCGGCATCCAGCGCGTCGTGATGAAGAACCACGGCTGCCATCCGTTCGGCAACGCCAAGGCGCGCGCGATGGTGTGGAACTTTCCCGGACGCCGTGCCGCTGCACCGCGAGCCGCTGTACAGCCCGCGGCCGGACCTGATCGACAAGTATCCGACCCACGACGACCAGAAGAACCGCTGGCGCATGCCGGTGCTGTTCAAGACGGTGCAGCAGGCCAACAAGGATGCCGTCAAGCAGTATCCGCTGATCATGACCAGCGGGCGGCTGGTCGAGTACGAAGGCGGCGGCGACGAGACGCGCTCCAATCCGTGGCTGGCCGAACTGCAGCAGGAGATGTTCGTCGAAATCAACCCGAAGGACGCCAACGACCGCGGTCTCAGGAACGACGAATACGTGTGGGTGGAGACGCCGACCAAGGCGCGCCTCAAGGTCAAGACGCCAGGTCACCGAACGCGTCGCGCCGGGCACGGTGTTCCTGCCGTTCCACTTCGCCGGCTGGTGGATGGGCGGACATGCTCGACGACTATCCCGAGGGCGCGGCGCCGGTGGTGCGCGGCGAGGCGGTCAACACCGCGACCACCTACGGCTACGACATCGTGACCATGATGCAGGAAACCAAGACCACGCTGTGCCAGATCAGCCAAGGCGGATAGCGACAACGAGAACCGGAGGAGCTGAACCATGGCGAGAATGAAATTTCTGTGTGATGCCGAGCGCTGCATCGAATGCAACGGCTGCGTGACGGCCTGCAAGAACGAGCACGAGGTTCCGTGGGGCGTGAACCGCCGGCGCGTGGTGACGCTGAACGACGGCGTGCCGGGCGAGAAATCGATTTCGGTGGCCTGCATGCACTGCTCGGACGCGCCGTGCATGGCGGTGTGCCCGGTCGACTGCTTCTACAAGACCTCGGAAGGCGTGGTGCTGCACGACAAGGACCTGTGCATCGGCTGCGGCTACTGCTTCTACGCCTGTCCGTTCGGCGCGCCGCAGTTCCCGCAGGATGGCGCGTTCGGCCTGCGCGGCAAGATGGACAAGTGCACGTTCTGTGCCGGCGGTCCCGAGCCCGACAACTCTCCGGAGCGAGTTCAAAAAATACGGCCGCAACCGGCTGGCGGAAGGCAAGCTGCCGGCGTGCGCCGAAATGTGCTCGACCAAGGCGCTGCTGGGCGGCGACGGCGACGTCATCGCCGACATCTATCGCAACCGGGTGCTGAAGCGCGGCAAGGGCTCGGAAGTATGGGGCTGGGGCACTGCCTACGGCAAACCCGAGGAAAGCCGGCGGCCAACCGGGAGGCAAATCATGAGAACGCCGCAAGTTGCTGATGGCAATTGCCGCGGCGCGCTTGCCGCTGATGGTGGCCGGTTGCGGCGAGAACCCGAAGCCGATGGTCTACAAGCAGGGCGAGTACCAGGGCAAGACCGACACGCAAGCCGTGGAGCGACGACCAGTTCAAGGGCGACCAGGCGAGCCTGGGAAAAAGCCATCAAGGCCCGCAATCGAGAGCCAGAACGAGTACCGTGCGGATCGGCAACGACAGGTAAGGAGGAACGTATCATGCCCAACAAGCGCGTGATGCGATGGTTGATGCCGGTGCTCGTTCTGTTGTGTGCCGCGGCGCTGGCGCCAGCTGTGCACTCGCGGCCGATACCGCCAAAGAGCAGGCCGAACGCCAGATCACCCAGCCGGGCAACAATGCGCCGATGTGGCGCGAAGTGCGCGGCGGGGGAAATCCCTATCAAACCACGCAGGTCCGGGGCCCCGAACCAATGTCCTGGTGCAGTCCGCCGGCGAAACCTGGCGCCAGATCCGCAACGGCCCGATCACGGTTTATGGCGGCTGGCTGCTGGTTGCGGTGCATTTCTCGCCATTGCGCTGTTTTACTTTCTGCAAAGGCGCGCTCAAGGTGCACGGCAAGCCGACCGGCCGGATGATCGAGCGGTTCAGCACCTGGGAGCGCATGGTGCACTGGACGACGGCGATCAGCTTCTGCATCCTGGCCGTCACCGGCGTCATCACGATTTTCGGCAAGTACGTGCTGCTGCCGATGTTCGGCTACACGCTGTTCTCCTGGCTCGCGATATTCGCGAAAAACCTGCACAACTTCGTCGGTCCGCTGTTCATCGTTTTGACCGCTGGTGATTTTCCTGACTTTTGTCAAAGACAATATGCTGCGGGCCTACGACTGGTTGTGGGTGCGCAAGGCGGGCGGACTGCTTTCCGGCGAGCATGTGCCGTCCGGCCGCTTCAACGCCGGGGAGAAAGCATGGTTCTGGCTCGGCGTGACGCTGCTCGGGCATCACGCTCGGCGTGACGGGGCTCATCATGGATTTCCCGAACTTCGAGCAGACGCGCGCGACGATGCAGCTCGCCAACATCATCCATGCGATTGCGGCCGTGCTGTTCATCGTCATGGCGTTCGGCCACATTTATCTGGGCACGATCGGCGTGGAAGGCGCGTACCAGTCGATGCGCAACGGCTTTATCGACGAAACCTGGGTCAGGGAACATCACGAATACTGGTACAACGAGGCCGTCGCCAGCCAGCGCCACGCACCGGGATCGGCGCCATCGACCGCGGCGGCATCCAGCATGAAGGAGGGATGGAAACTATGAACGCGCAAAAAATCCGGAAGCTGGTGCCGATACTGCTCGTGTGCTGCGCGGCAGGGGCGGCTTACGCCAAGCTGCCGCCGCCTCCGCCGGTGGATCCGGTAAAGGCGGAGGAGGCCAAGACCAAGGCGGCCGAAGCGGCCAAGAAGGAAGCCGAGGAGCTGGCGAAAGCGCAGGACCGCGTTGCCGAGCGCTACAAGAAGGAAAAGGGCAAAGCGGCTGCTCCAGCGCCTGCCGCGGCGGCCCCGGCCAAGAAGAAGTGACCTCAGTTTCCTGAAACAAAAAAAGCCCGGGACCCCCCGGGCTTTTTCTTGGCGGATGCCGGCCTAGGCAAGTTTGCCGATGCTGTCTTCGAGCAATGCCCAGGCTTTGCGTCCCAGCGCTTCTTTCCAGCGCACGTAGAAGCCGCTGCTGACCAGGCGCTGCCGGAAACTCGATTGGTCGGGCCGCATGATCGTCATGCCCTGCGCCGCGAGCCGGGTCTCGAGCCCGTGGTTCAGGGCATCGGTGTGCGCGCGTTGACGGGCGACATGCTTTTTCACGCTGCGGAGAATAATGTCCTGTACCTCGGGCGGCAGGGTATCCCAGAAGCGCCTGCTCGCCATGAGATTGAACCCCGACCACATGTGGAAGGTCAGGGATACGTGGCGCGTGACTTCATAAAGCCGCAGCGCTTCGGTGACCGCCAGCGGGTTCTCCTGGGCATCGACACGCCGTTCGGCAAGCGCGCGGTACAGCTCGAGCACATAGACCGGAACCGGTTCCGCGCCCAGGCTCCTGAACGCGTCTTCGAACATGCGGCCCTCGGGGATGCGTATGCGCAGGCCTTCGAGATCGGCTACCTGCATCACCGGCTTGTCGATGGTTGAGATATGCCGGAAGCCGTTTTCCATCAGGCCGAAGGGAAGGGCGCACAGTCCTTTGGACAGCAGCTCTTCCCGCAGGTAGGCGCCAAGCGGGCCATCGAACACGGCATGGACCTCGGCATGGCTCTTGAACGCGAAAGGCAGCCCCTGGATTTCCATCGCCGGCACCAGCGGGCCGAGGATGCCGCCCATCAACACGTAGAACTGGATATCGCCATCGATCAGCCGCCGCACGATATCGAGATGGGAACCGGACAGGCCTTCGTTCGCGGCGTGCACGGTTGCGTCGAACCGGCCGCCGGTCTGCTCGCGCACTTCGTTCCACAGATCGACCAGGAACGGATGCACATGGCTGTCCGCGGAAAGATAGTGATACTGGTGCGCGCGCCAGCGCGGCGCAACTGCCGCGGTGCTCACGACTGAAGCTCGGAGGCCATCAGTTCCGGCTGGATGCCCTGCGCTTCGGAATTGGAAAAATTGAGCTCGATTTTCACGCCGTTGGGGTCGATCAGGAACAGCTGGAACAGGCCCTTGTCGCTGACCATGCGCTGGCGGAACGCCACATTGTGGCGCCGCAGGTGTTCCATCATGTCCCTGAGCCCGGTGCAGCGGAATGCGAAGTGGTCGATGACGCCGCTGCCGTGCAGCGCCTCGGACTGCTGGCCGAGGTATTGCCGGCGGTTATCGCTGACGTCCTTGCCGCCCTCGGTGATATGAATCACGTCCTTGTCCCCGATATAGAGCCAGATCACGGGAAATTTGAAATCCGGACGGTAGCCTTCCCTCAGTCCGAGCACCTTCACGTACCAGTCCCGGGTGGCCTCGATGTCGGCGGTTTGAATCAGAAAATGCTCAAGATGGTTGAGCGGCATAAAGCTATCCTTTCAAGGGTGAGAGTTGGGCGGCGCATCGTGGCGATCGCCGCAAAGAAATAAGACATTCCGGCCGGCCCGGGTTCATCATGGCGCCGACACGGTCAGTGTACCTTGAACGACTGGGGCAGGTAAGTGGCGATTTCCGGAAACAGCGCAAGGCAGACGATGACCGCAAGCAGCGCGATCCAGTAGGGCATGGCCCCCGTGAAAATCTGGCTCAGGGTAATGTTTTCCTCCGGCAGTGCCGCCTTGACGGTGAACACCAGGATGCCGAACGGCGGGGTCAGCAGTCCCGTTTCCACCGCGATGATGCCGATGATCGCAAATGCCAGCGGTTGGTATCCGAGCGCGGTCGCGATCGGCGCGAAAATCGGCACCGTGAGCAGCATGATGGAAATCGAGTCGATGATGCATCCCAGCGCAAACCAGATCAGCACCATCAAGGCCAGATATGCCCCACGGGCCCATCCCGGTGCCGAGCAGGAATTCCTGGGCGGTACGCGTGAAACCGGTCATGGTCAGCACGCGCGAGTAGAGCTGCGCGGTAACCAGCAGCAGCAGCAGGGGCGCCAGCGTGCGGCCGACCGACAGCACAACCTCGCGGATTTCCCTGACGCGCACGCCCTTGCCTATCGCGAGCAGCAATGAGGCGGCCGCGCCCACGCCCGCGCCCTCGGTCGGCGTGAAGAACCCGAGCCAGATGCCGCCCAGCGTGCCGGCCACCAGTCCCATGACCAGCAGCGTGCTGAATATGGTGGTGATGCTCAGAGGCGCTTCGTTGTCATTCGCGCCGGTGGACTTACCGTCGGCGCGCGCGCGCGCGGCGTCGCGCCGGCTGATCTCGCCGACCAAAGGCGGATGGATCACCGCCGCGCCCAGGATATACAGCAGATAAAAGAAGACCAGCAAAAAACCGGGCAATATGCCGGCGAGGAACAGGTCGCCGATCGACAGTTCGGTCAGTACCGCCCACACGATCATCAACACGCTGGGCGGAATGAGCATGCCCAGGCAGGCGCTGCCGGCGATGCAGCCGAGGGCGAAGCGCGTGTCATAGCCATAGCGCTTCATCTCGGGATAGGCGATCTTGGAGAAAGCGGCGGCGGCGGCGATGCTGACGCCGGTGACGAAGGCGAACACCGCATTGGACAGCACCGTGGCCACGGCCAGCCGGCCGGGCACCAGCCGGGTTGCGCGGTTGATGAGCGTGAACATGTCCGTGGCCGCGCCGCATTTGGCAAGGAATTCGCCCATCAGCATGAACAGCGGAATGACGGCGAAAACGTAATCGCGCACGGCTTCGTAGGCGGTGCTGCCCACGAAATTGGCGACCACGCCCAGGTCGCGGGTCATCAGATAAATGCCGAGCATCGCGGCCGCACCGAGGGAGACGGCGATATGCACCCCCGTGAACACGAGCGTGAGCAGTACGGCAACCAGTATCAGCATCTCGGTGGTGCCGAACATGATCAGTTCCGGAGAAAGTTGACGGTGGAGTGGGTTCACGATGCCGGTTCGTTTGACTGACCGGCACGGCCAAGCAGCGCCTTTACGTGAGACAGTGCGGCAAGGATGTAATCGAACATGGCGAGCGCAGATCCGACGAGCACGGCGCCGCGCGCCGGCCAGGTGGGCACCCGCAGCGCGCCTTCGCCCTCATATTCGTTGGAGCCCCAGGCGTGCTGCAGGGGCTCGATGCCGCCGTAAAGAATCGCGGCGAAGAACAGCGCGCCGAGCAGGCAACCGAATATGGCGAGGAAGAGGCGCGCGTTCACCGGCAGCCAATTGACGACCGCGTCCACCCGCAGCATGCCGCCGCTGCGGATCGCGTAACTCGCCTGCAGGAAGCAGATGATCACGATGGCCATCGAGACGATCTCGGGCGTGCCCTTTACCGGATGATTGAACACGACGCGGCCGATGACATCGGCCACCACCAGAAAGCTCAGCAGGAACGCCAGCAGCGCCGCGAATGCCAGCAAGGATCTCGCAACCAGGTCGCTGATTTTATTGAGCATTATTTGCGAATTTGGATCAGGCGCAGAGACGAAACAGGGCTCCGCCCGCCAGGCGGCGGGCGGAGCGCGGAAGGTTTTCTTACTTGATCACGTAGCGCACGGGCCACTTGTGGCCGAGTTTTTCCGCTTCCTCGAGCGTCAGCTTGAGCACCTGGCTGGCCGGCAGGCCCGCCTTGTCGAGCTCGGTAGCTTTCTGTTGCGGCCAATCCTTCAGCGATTTGGCCCACTCGATGCGCACCGAATCGGGCAGCTGCTTGACGATCGCGCCGGCCTGCTTCAGATGGTCGATCTGTTTCTGGTAGTCTTCCTTGTTGACCGTGCCGGTCTTCGCCTCGTACTCGCGTCCCACTTCGAGGATGATGGCCTGCACGTCCTTGGGCAGGCGGTCCCAGCTCCGCTTGTTGATGGTCAGGCCATGCCAGGTGATCGCGCCGAAGCCGATCTCGGTGTAATACTTGCCGACCTCGTAGAGCTTGAAATTCACGTAGCCCGACGGAAACATGATCCAGCCCTGATAAACGCCGGTCTGCATCGAGGTATAAGCGTCAGGCAGGGAAGACTGCACCGGCACCGCGCCAGCGTATTCCAGCCACTTGAGGTTGAGGCCTGCACCGGCAAGTTTTTTGCCCTTGAGGTCGCCAACCGTTTTCCAGTCGAAACTGGTCCCGAGGTTGTAGCCATTGTCGGCGATCAGCGCAATCAGCTTCTGGTTGTACTTGTCCTCGAACACCTTGGACATGTACGGCACCTTGTCATAGACGCGCCGCGCCAGCGTGACGCTCTTCACCGGGTCCATGGTGCCGAAGGGCAGCATGACCTGGAAAGAATGCAGCGGCAGGTTGGACGGTTCGAAGCCGAAGTTATAACCGCCGATGTCGATGATGCCGGATTGCACACCCTCGAGAGTGTCGGCCACCTTGACGATGGAGCCGCCGTAGCCTTCGACGAATTCGACTTTGTGCTTGGTGCGGGCCGCGACGCGCTTGACGATCTCGGGCACGAAGAAAGTCTGCATCAGGCTGACGTAAGTATTGGCCGGCGGGTGGCCCGACGCGATGCGCAGCCGGATGGTTTCTGCATGTGCCGCCGGCGCGATCAGCGCGACCGGCAGGATCAGAAATACGATAGAAAAAACCGCATGACGGAAACGTTTCATGTCGACCTCTCCCTGACAAAGACTTCCCCGGCGGACGCCGCAGGAATGATGCTTTTTTCTTATTGTAAAATTTTGTTTCAGCGATCTTCTACAATCGTGGGGAAGTTGTCAATGAAATACCCGAGGGTCCTCGATCCTGATGCCCTGAAGCGGCTGCTGCGTTAGAGCAGGTAGTGGGTAGTGGGGTCGTGGTTCACCATCACCCATCACCCATCACCCATCACCCGAAGATGTTTAAACAACGCCTTCCATGACCTGGACTTCCACCAGGTTGCCCGCGGCGACATTGCCCTGCGCTTCGGGCAGGATGATGAAGCAGTTGGCCTCCGACATCGAGCGCAGGATGCCCGAGCCCTGCTCGCCGGTCACGCGCACGCTCCAGTTGCCGGATGCGTCCTGGGTGAGCACGCCGCGCTGGAACTCGGTGCGGCCCGGCGCCTTCTTGAGGCTGGAGGTGCAGGGCACTTTGAAAGCAGGCAGCACCGGCAACGGATCGCGCCCGGACAGCTTGAGCAGCGCATCGCGCACGAACTGGTAGAACGTCACCATCACCGACACCGGGTTGCCGGGCAGGCCGAAGAAGTGCGCGTTGCCGATCTTGCCGTAAGCGAGCGGCCGGCCGGGTTTCATGGCGATTTTCCAGAACACGACTTCGCCCATCTTGTTGAGCAGTTCTTTCACGAAATCGGCCTCGCCCACCGACACGCCGCCGCTGGTGATCACGACGTCGGCGATGGCCGCGGCCTCCCCGAATGCCTGTTCGAGCAGCTTGGGATCGTCGCGCACCACGCCCATGTCGATCACGTCGCAGCCAAGCCGCGTGAGCATGCCGTAAATCGTGTAGCGGTTGCTGTCGTAGATCTGGCCTTCCCCGAGCACGGTGCCGATCGATTTCAGTTCGTCGCCGGTCGAGAAGAACGCGACGCGCAGGCGGCGATAGACCGCGACTTCGCCGAATGCCGAGCGAGGCGATGAGCCCGATTTCCGCCGCGCGCACGACCTGGCCGCGCTTCAGCGCGGCCTGCCCGGTTTTCAGGTCCTCGCCGGCGTGCCGCAGGTTCTGGCCCTGGCGGTGGCCGCCGCCGATCGTGACCGCATCGCCTTTGGCCTCGACATGCTCCTGCATGACGATGGTGTCGGCGCCCTGCGGCACCACGCCGCCGGTCATGATGCGCACGCATTCGCCGGCTTTCACCGGCGCCCTTGAACGGCACGCCGGCAAACGCCGTGCCGGCCATCTTCAGCGTCACCTTGCCGTCGCTTTTGAGGTCGGCGAAGCGCACTGCGTAGCCGTCCATCGCGGAATTGTCGTGGGCCGGGACATCGAGCGGCGAGATCACGTCTTCCGCCAGCACGCGGCCCAGCGCGGCGCGGATATGCACGCGCTCGGAGGTGGTCACCGGCGAGAGAAAGCGGCCGATGACTTCGCGCGCTTTCGCCACCGGCATCGAGTTCGGATCGTAATCGTCGGCGCAGCTGATCTGGCGCAGGGATTCGGTCTGGTCATTCATGGTCTGATCTCATTGCATGGATGTGTTTGCGAACGCAAAGTTTACCGCATCTGCGTCGCGCATGGCTCGCGACGGTCACCCTGAAAGCGCGTGCACGTCGAGGATTTGCAGAGTTTGCGGCGCGGTATAACCCGGCAGATCGCGCAGGATTGCGCGAAACGCATTGCTGTCGAGCGCAGCAAGCAGGGCGCGCGGGCCGGGACGCGACAGCGTGCCGCTGCGGCCGGCCAGGTAGTAGCGCTCGGTGGCCAGCGGCACGAAATCAAGTCCATGCTGGCGGGCGGCGGCCTCGATGCCGAAACCGGCGTCGGCCATGCCGCTCGCGATGGTGGCGGCCACCGCCGCATGCGTGAATTCCTCCAGCTGATAGCCGTTGATCCGTGCCGGCCGGATCTTGTGCGTGGCCAGCAGATGATCGAGAAACAGCCGGGTGCCGGAACCCGGCTGGCGGTTGACGAAGCGCGCTTTTTTGTCGGCCAGATCGGCAAGCGTCCTGATGCGCAGCGGATTGCCGCGCGCCACGATCAATCCCTGTTGGCGCGTTGCAAAATGAACGAGCCGCAGCGCCCTGCTTTTGAGCCACGGGCGGTACTGATCGAGCAGGGCATTGCGCCCGGTGGTGTCGGGCACGTGAAAACCGGCCATATCGCATTGGCCGCGTGCCAGTGCGGCCAGGCAATCCAGGCTGCCCTGGAAATGCAGTTCCAGTTCGCAGTCGCGGCCCGAGGCGAGCAGCTCGCGCAGCTTGCCCAGCGCCAGGTCATGGCTGGCCTGCATGACCACGCGTTCTCTATTTCCGCCGTGCGTCCCGGCGAGCTCGCGACCGATCTGGGCGCTCATCTGCCTGAGCTGCGGGCCCAGGTCTTCCTCCATCTGGGCCGCTCCTGCCAATAACCTTTCACCGAGCGGGGTCAAGTGTGCGCCGCGACCGCGTTCCAGTTTGACCAGTTGCCGGCCCAGGGCGCTTTCGAGTTTGCCGAGCAGGCCCCAGGCGTGGCGGTAGGACAGGCCGACGTCGCGAGTCGCCCGGCTGAGCGAACCGGTCCGGGCGATGGCCTGCAGCAGCGGCAGCATGCGCGTGTCGACATCCTCATCGTCGATCCGCCAGCGCAATTCGAGTCCGATCTTCATATATGTTATTTATAGCATATTATGATTTCGTCGGTGAACCGAATAGAATGCAACGCCGGCCTTCGCCAAATATGATGAATAAAGCATAAAGCAGGCCGATGGCGGACATGCCGCCCGCATTCGGTGAGGCCGCGCGATCGACCGATTTTTTACCAGACCCGCGTCGTCGAAAACTGACGCGTTCATAAGAGGAGAACTGTCGTGACATTAATCCAGAGGCTGTTGTTCGTCCTGATGCTTGCTGTCGCCGTTTCAGCCGGCGCGAAGGACCTCAAGATGGCCACCACCACGAGCACGGACAATTCCGGTCTGCTCAAGTACCTGCTGCCGAAGTACGAAGCGAAGTGCGGCTGCAAGGTCCGCTACACGGCGGTGGGCACCGGCAACGCGATCAAGCTCGGCGAGAACGGCGACGTCGACGTGCTGATGGTGCATGCGCGCGCCGCCGAGGACAAGTTCGTCGCCGAGGGCTACGGCGTCAACCGCCGCGACCTGATGTACAACGATTTCGTGATCGTCGGTCCGCACTCCGATCCCGCCGGCATCCGGGGCACGAAAGATGCGCTCGCCGCCCTGAAGAAGATCAGGCAATCGGGCGCCATCTTCATTTCCCGCGGCGATGATTCCGGGACGAACAAGAAAGAGCTCGCGTTCTGGAAGGAACTCGGTGTCGACCCGAAAGGCCCCAACTACCTGGCGATCGGCCAGGGCATGGGCCAGACGCTCAACGTGGCGGGCGAAAAGAAGGCCTATACGCTCACCGACCGCGCGACCTACGCCACCTACAAGGACAAGACCGGCCTCGAGATCATGGTGGAGGGTTCACCCAACCTGCTCAATCCGTACGGCGTGATCGCGGTCAATCCCAAGCGCTATCCGGGCGTGAACTACGACGGCGCCATGGCGTTCATCGAATGGCTGACCTCGGACGAGGGACAGAAGGCGATCGCCGGGTTCAAGCCGAAGGGCGCGCAACTGTTCTTCCCCGACTACAAGAAATAGGCGGGAATGGACCTGCTGGAGCCGACGCGGCGCGCCTTCGAGCTGCTGCTCAGCGGGCGATCCGAGGCTCCTGGAGGCCATCTGGCTTTCGCTGTGGACCTCGGTGGTTGCGATCACGCTGATCGCGCCGCCGTCGATTGCGCTTGGCTTTCTGCTCGCCAAGCGGCACTTTCCCGGGCAGCGCGTCCTGGTGGTTCTGGTGCAGGCGCTGCTGTCCTTCCCGACGGTGGTGATCGGCCTGCTGATCTACCTGATGCTGTCGCGACGCGGCCCCTTCGGCGAGCTCGAGCTGCTGTTCACGCCGACTGCAATCATCTCCGGCTACATGATGATCGCGCTGCCGATCCTTGTCGTGTTCACGATTTCGGCGGTGCAGGGCGCCGATGCGCGCGTCTATGAGACCGCCCGCTGCCTGGGTGCAAGCCGCCTCCACGCCTCGCTTACCACGTTGTGGGAGGTGCGTTTTGGCGTGCTGGCGGCCGTGGTGAACGGCTTCGGGCGCGTGGTCTCCGAGGTCGGCTGCGCGGTCATGGTCGGCGGCAACATCGAGGGCCTGACGCGCAATATTCCCACCGCGATCGCGCTCGAGACCAGCAAGGGCGATTTCGCGCAAGGGATCGCGCTTGGCCTGGTGCTGATGGTCGCGGCGCTCGGCGTCAACGTTGCACTGGCCCTGCTTCAGGGCAAGGGAGGCCTGCGGTGAGCGCGCCACTGCTCGTCCTTTCGAACCTGCACAAGTCCTTTGGTGCGCGCCGGATATTCGCGATCGAGCGCCTCGCTATCGAAGAGGGGCGCACGTACGTGCTCACGGGACCGAACGGTTGCGGCAAGACCACGCTGCTGCGCATTCTCGCGGGGCTGGAATCAGCGGAGACGAGGCGAAATGCGATTTCGCGGTGAGGCCATCGGTGAGAGGTGCCGGCCGCGAGCGGCTGCGCCGGTCCATCGTGTATGTCCACCAGCATCCCTACCTGTTCCACACCAGCCTGCGGCACAACCTGGAATACGGCCTCAGATGCCGGGGCGTGCCGGCGGACGAGCGCGCACGGCGGGTGGAGGAGGCGATCGCCTGGGCCGGGCTACAGGCGCAGCGCGGTACGCCACCGGCGAAGCTCTCGGGCGGGGAGAAGCAGCGCGCGGCGCTGGCGCGCGTGCGCGCGCTGCATCCGGACCTCATGCTGCTCGACGAACCGACGAGCAATCTCGACCGCGAGGGGCGCGCGCAGACACTCGCGCTCCTTGCGCAGCTGCGCGACGAGGGTCGTACCGTCATCGTTGCCTGTCATGACCAGGAGCTGATCGCACTCGAAGGTGTGGTGCGCCTGTGGCTCGAAGACGGTGTCATCAGGAAACGGTCCGGCTGATTGTGCCCGGCCCGCCTAAGGCGACGGCGAAGCCG
Source organism: uncultured beta proteobacterium (assembly GCA_963734595.1). GTDB lineage: Bacteria > Pseudomonadota > Gammaproteobacteria > Burkholderiales > SG8-41 > CAKKQX01. The sequence continues at coordinate 277,377 of CAVTHV010000029.1, read as the reverse complement.
ATGGTCCGGAATGGCATCCCTACGTGGGTTAAAATCTGAATATGCCCAGATCGTCGACAACCGTATGGCGCGCAATTGTGGCGGCCGCTTGTCTTATGCTCTTCACGGCCACGGCCGGCGCCCAGAACCTCACGGTGCTGGCGGCGGCCAGTCTCAAGAATGCGCTGGATGAGGTGTCCGGGCAGTACCCGCTGCCGCAGGGCGGGAAAATCTCGATTTCCTATGCCGGCAGCTCGGCGCTCGCCCGGCAGATCGAAAACGGCGCGCCCGCCGACATTTTTATTTCGGCCGACCGTGACTGGATGGATTACGTCGAAAAGCGCGGCCTGATCCGGCCCGACTCCCGCGTCAATCTGCTGCGCAACGAGATAGTGCTGATCGCGCCGGCGGACAGCAAAGCATCGGTGGAAATCAAGCCGGGATTCCCGCTCGTGACCCTGCTCGGCGGGGGGCGGCTGGCAATGGCCGATCCCGATTACGTGCCTGCCGGCAAGTACGCGAAGGCCGCGCTCGAAAAACTGGGCGTATGGTCGTCGGTCGCCGGCAAAATCGCGCGCGCCGAGAACGTGAGGGCCGCGCTCAACTTCGTGTCGCGCGGCGAGGCGCCGCTGGGCATCGTTTATCGCACCGATGCTGCGGCAGACAGGAAGGTGCGCATCGTCGCGGTGTTCCCTGCGCAAACCCATCCGCCCATCGTCTATCCTGCAGCGCTGCTCAAAGGGGCGAGCGACCCCGGCGCATCGATGTTCTTCGAGTTCCTCAATTCCGCGCAAGCGAGGGGAATCTTCAGGAAACACGGCTTCATGCCATACTAACAAGTATGGTACTCATGACACCCGAGGAATGGGAGGTTCTTCGGCTCAGCGTCAAGGTTGCGCTGTGGAGCGTCGCGGGCAGCCTGCCGCCGGCGCTGGCTGCGGCAATGATGCTCGCGCGCTGCCGTTTTCCCGGCAAGAGCGTGATCGACGCGGCGGTGCATCTGCCGCTGGTGCTGCCGCCGGTGGTGATCGGCTACTTTCTGTTGCTGCTGCTTGGCCGGCGCGGCCCGCTGGGCGCATTCCTGGAACAATATCTCGGCATCGTGTTCTCGTTCCGCTGGACCGGCGCGGCGCTCGCCGCCGCCATCATGGGATTCCCGCTGATGGTGCGCGCGATCCGCCTGTCGCTCGAAGCGGTCGACGAGAAACTGGAGGCCGCGGCGCGCACGCTCGGCGCCGGTGCCGTCGTGGTGTTCATGACGGTCACGTTGCCGCTGATGCTGCCGGGCATCATCACCGGCATGTTGCTGTCGTTTGCGCGCAGCCTCGGCGAGTTCGGCGCCACCATCACCTTCGTGTCGAACATCCCCGGGGAAACCCGCACGCTGCCGCTCGCGATCTACACCTTCACCCAGGTTCCGGATGGCGATGCCCAGGCGCTGCGCTTGAGCGTCATCGCCATCGTGCTTTCGCTTGCCGCGCTGTTTTTTTCCGAGGTGCTGGCGCGGCGGGCGACGCGACGACTGAAGGGCAGAGATGATCGGGATTGACATCGAACGCCGGCTGGGCGCATTCCATATCCAGGTGGCGTTTGCGACCGAGGCCCGCGTCACGGCATTGTTCGGACGCTCGGGCTCGGGCAAGACTTCGCTCGTCAACATGATCGCCGGTCTGATGCGGCCCGATCGCGGCACTATCGAAATCGACGGCAAGCGCCTGTTCGACAGCGCTGGCGGCGTGGATATTGCCGCCGAGCACCGCCGGGTCGGCTACGTGTTCCAGGAAGGGCGGCTGTTTCCGCACCTGACGGTGCGGCGCAATCTGCTCTACGGCCATGCGCTGACGCCGGCTGCGGAGCGCTACGTTCATCTCGATCAGGTGGTCGAACTGCTCGGCCTCGAGCATCTTCTGGAGCGCCGGCCGGGGGCGCTGTCGGGCGGCGAGAAGCAAAGGGTCGCGATCGGGCGGGCGCTGCTGGCGAGTCCGCGGCTGCTGCTGCTCGACGAGCCGCTCGCCGCGCTCGACAACTTTCGCAAAGGCGAGGTGCTGCAATACATCGAGCGCCTGCGCGACGAGTTCAGGATCCCGATCATTTACGTCAGCCATGCCATCGAGGAGGTGACGCGGCTGGCGGACACGATGGTCGTGCTCTCTCAAGGCAAGGCGGTAGCGGCGGGGCCGGTCAGCGAAATCATGAGCCGGCTCGATCTCGCGCCGTACACCGGGCGGTTCGAAGCGGGCGCGGTGATCGCGGCGCGGGTGGCGGCGCAGGACCTCGACTACCAGCTGACGCGGCTCGAGTTCGCCGGCGGGCAGTTGTTCGTGGCCAACCTCGATGCGCTGGTCGGCGAGCCGGTGCGCGTGCGCATCCGCGCGCGCGACGTGGCAATCGCGCTGCAGCGGCCGCAGCAGGTGAGTTTTCTCAACGTGCTGAGCGGGCGCATCACGCAGATTTCACATGCGGAAGAGGCCGCGGTCGACGTGCGCATCGATATCGCGGGCACGCCGCTGCTGGCGCGCGTGACGCGGCGTTCCGTCGACGATCTGGCGCTGGCGCCGGGGAAGGAAGTCTATGCGCTGGTCAAGGCGGTGTCGCTCGACCGCCACAGCGTGGGCTATGTGTAGACAGGGCGGTGACGCCTGCTCCGGACCACGGTATCATCGCAGATCGCATCGCCAGATATACAAAATATCTTTATAAAACAACGGATTACTGGAGCATCAGGTGAAGGTATTCGGATTTGCCGGTTATTCCGGCAGCGGCAAGACGACGCTGATCGAAAAACTGATTCCGCTGTTCACGCAGCGCGGGCTCACGGTGTCGCTGATCAAGCATACGCATCACACCTTCGACGTGGACACGCCGGGCAAGGACACGTACCGCCATCGCCATGCCGGTTGCAGCGAGGTGCTGGCGACATCGTCGCGGCGCTGGGTGCTGATGCACGAACTGCGTGGCGCGCCCCAGCCCGATCTGCAGCAGCAGATGCGGCACCTCTCGCCGTGTGATCTGGTGCTGGTCGAGGGTTTCAAGCACGAACCGATGCCCAAGCTCGAGGTTTACCGCGCTTCGGTCGGCGAGCCGCTGCTGCACCCGCACGACGAGCACATCGTCGCCATCGCCAGCGACGAGCCGGTGGAAACGAGACTGCAGCAGTTCGATCTCAACGATGCGGAGAAGATCGCGGAATTCGTGCTGAAGCAGGTTGGGTTGTCAAAACAGCGACGCGAAGAAAAGCCAAATCAAAGCATAGACACGAAGGACACAGAGGACACGGAGGAAAAGCTTTAACGACATATTTAACTATCGTGACTTCGAACTGCGTGAGTCTGAGTGGATTAATTTGTTTGATAATTTGGTTCTTACCTTCGTGTCCTCTGTGTCCTTTGTGTCCTTCGTGTCATCGCTTTTCAGTTTTGTTTTTTCTCTTGGAAACTCACCCCCGCAGGTGTAAGCTAACACCATGATTACTGTGCTTTATTTTGCAAGGCTGCGCGAAACGCTGGGCACCGGTTCGGAGCAGATCGAATTGTCGGCCAAGGTCAGGGACCTCGACGGCCTGCGCGCGCTGCTCGTTGCGCGCGGCGGCGCGTGGGCGCAGGAACTGGCGCCGGGCAGCGCCGTGCGCGCCGCGGTCAACCAGGACATGGCGGCCGGGGCGATACGCCGCATCGCCGACGGTGACGAGATCGCGTTTTTCCCGCCGGTCACCGGCGGTTGAAAGAGCTATTAGCCACAGAGAGCACAGAGAACACAGAGAAAGCTAAATGATAAGGCGGAAAGATTTTGATCCTGGTTTTGATTTTTCTGGATCTCTGTGTTCTCTGTGGCTTAAGGTTTTCTTGACGGTTTTGAATAAATGACGGTCCGGGTACAAACAGAAGACTTCGACATCAGCGCCGAAATCGCCGCGCTGCGCCGCGGCAATCCGAAGATCGGCGCGATCGCGAGCTTCATCGGCGTGGTGCGCGACGTCAACGACGGCGATGCGGTGTCGGAGATGACGCTCGAGCATTATCCCGGCATGACCGAGAAATCCATCGAGGACATCATCGGCCAGGCGCGTGCGCGCTGGAACGTGCTCGACGCGCTGGTGATCCACCGCGTCGGCACGCTCAAGCCGCTCGACCAGATCGTGCTGGTGATCGTGACCGGCGGGCACCGCGGCGACGCGTTCGCGGCGTGCGAGTTCATCATGGATTACCTCAAGACGCGCGCGCCGTTCTGGAAAAAAGAGAAAACCGGCACGGGCGCGCGCTGGGTCGATGCGCGCGAAAGCGACGATGTCGCGGCGGAGCGTTGGCGGCTCAAGGGGTGAAAGTTAAAAACTGAAAAGCGATGACACGAAGGACACAAAGGACAAAGCACGAGGACACAAGATTTCACAAATGCAATAGTCACGTACGCTGCATGCGAAGCTTGGCGTCAAATATGATTGTTCGTTATTTGTTTTACCTTTGTGTCCTCTGTGTCCTCTGTGTCTATGCTTTGATTTTTTTCCTTTGCGAGCCTTTGCGTCCTTTGCGTTCATGCTGTTGAATTGGCAGTTATAGAAGAGGAGAGAATTTGAATCCAACCGGATTTGTCGCGGTCGGGGTGGGTGCGGCGCTCGGCGCCTGGCTGCGCTGGTGGCTCGGCATCCTGCTCAACCCGCTGTTTCCGACGGTGCCGCTGGGCACGCTGGTCGCCAACGTGACCGGCGGCTACCTGATCGGCATGGCGGTCGAGTACTTCACCCAGCACGCGGGATTGCCGCCCGAAGCGCGGCTGCTCATCATCACCGGTTTTCTCGGCGGCCTCACCACCTTTTCCACGTTTTCCGCCGAGTCGGTGGCGCTGTTGGCGCGTGCCCAGTACGCGTGGGGCGCGGTGCTGATCGGATCGCATCTGCTGGGCTCCATTCTGGCCACCATGCTGGGCATCATGACCGTCAAGGCGCTGCATCTTTAGATCTAGGAGCCCATATGGAACGCATCTGCCTCAGGTTCTACGTCACCGAATTCCAGAAACACGACGGCAAGCTGCTCTACGAATGGCTGCTCGAGCGCGCGAAAGCGCTCGGCGTGCCGGGCGGCACCGCGCTGCGCGCGATCTGCGGGCTACGGGCGGCACCGCGTGCTGCACGAAGAGGGTTTTTTCGAGCTGGCCGGCGACCAGCCGGTCGAGATCGAGTTCGTGCTGGACGGAAAACAGGCCGGCGAACTGATCGCGCTGCTGAAAGCGGAAAAGCTGCGCCTGTTTTACGTCAGGATGCCCATCACCACCGGCATAGTCGGCGAGGACTGATTCCCGCATCGGCGTCGCGCCGGTCGTTCCTCTGCCGGTTTGTCCTGCTGTTTCGTGATTATTGTCGCGCGGAACGGTAAAATCACCGTTTTTTGTCCGCAAGGCGTGTCCGCCGGGAACACTGGAATCACTTATGGAATTATTCTTGCCCATCGCCCACATGGATGTGAACATCCTGCTGATCCTGATGTACGGGGCGCTGGTCGGTTTTTTGTCGGGTCTGGTCGGGGTCGGCGGCGGCTTTCTGATTACGCCGTTGCTGATTTTTACGGGCGTTCCGCCGATCGTGGCGGTGTCGAGCGGCGCCACGCAGATGGCCGGCACCGCGGCCGGCGCAAGTTACATTCAGTGGCGTTACGGGAACATCGATTTCAAGATGGCGCTGGTCCTGCTGGCCGGAAGCTGGCTGGGGGGCGGATTCGGGGTTTATCTTGCCAATCTGCTGGTGCGCGGCGGCCAGTTCGGAAACGTCGTCAATTTTCTGTACGTGGTGCTGCTGGGGTTCGTCGGCATCAGCATGCTGTTCGAATCGCTGCGGGCCGTGTTCCGTGGCGATGCGCCGGATACGCCTGTTTCCGAGCAATGCAGCGACCCGGCCGTCGCGCATGCAGGCACTTGCCGACCGTTTTCCGTTTCAGATGGATTTCGCGGTTTCCGGAGTCAGGATGTCCGTGTTGTTGCCGCTCGTGCTCGGCGCGGGTGTCGGCATCCTGACCTCGCTGATGGGCGTGGGAGGCGGATTCATCATGGTTCCGGTGATGATCTATCTGCTGAAGATGCCCACCAAGATCGTCATCGGCACGTCGATGTTCCAGCTGCTGTTCACCACCGCCGCGGTCAGCATCATGCAGGCGGGGGTCAACCATTCGGTCGATCCGTTTCTGGCTGTCACGCTGATCCTCGGTTCGGTGTTCGGGACCAGCTACGGATCGAAGCTCGGTGCGCGCATGCGCGCGGAAAAGCTGCGGCTGATTCTGGCGCTGGTGATTGTCGGCGTGGCGATCAAGATGGTGATGATGCTGGTCATCCCGCCGGGCGATGTTTATGAAATGGCCGTGAGGGTGAAATAAGTGAAGCGCTGGTTGTTACCGTTGGTGCTGGCGGGGCTGATGTTCCCGCTCCTGGCGCGGGCCGACGGTCCCATTTTGATGGAACCGGAAACGACCCACGTCGACATTACGGCGGATTTTGCCGGAACCGATGTCAAGACCTACGGCGTGATCGACGGGACCGGCGACCTGATCATCAAGGTCGTGGGGCCGCGGCAGGACGTGACGCTGTTCCGCAAAATCAAATTAGGGCCGTTCTGGGTCGGCGGCAGCGAAGCGGACGTGGCAGGGGCGCCCAGCCTGCTTTACCTCTATGCAACGAAGCCGATTGCGTCGCTTCTTTCAGCGGCAGACCAGGACAAGTACCAGTTGCGGCTCGAGGGCGCGCAAATACGAGTAGAACCGAAACTGCTGGGAGATAGTCCGGCCGACTGGCGCCAGGCGTTTTTCCGGCTCAAGGAAAAAGAGGGCCGTTACCTCGAAGACGACCATGCGATCAAGGTGATTCGCAACCGGCTGGTCGTGAGCGACATCGTGCTCCCCGGGGATACCCAGGTCGGAAAATACCAGATCGAGACGCTGCTCATCAAATCCGGGAAGGTCGTCGGACATGATGTCAGCTATTTCGAAGCGCGGCAGATCGGCATCGAACGCTGGACATGGAATGTGGCGCACGACCATGCGTGGCTGTTCGGCGTCCTTTGCACGCTGGCCGCGATGGTGCTGGGTTTTTTCCTGAACGCGATCTTTCACCGGCAATGATGCATGCCGGGCAGGCGCCCGGATCCGCGTGGCGGCAGAAATCGCGCGCTATTCTTTTTCCTGGGTGACGACCACGCGATTGACGAAGGTGATGCTGGGGAAAGTGCGGTTCAGGCTCTTGCTGTGGAAGTTGGTCATCACCATGCCGTCGTCGAACCGGATCACGTCGCCCTTCTTCACGGCCACGGTGGAGGCGGCGAGCCACAGGTTTTTCTTGTTCTGCGTCACCTCGATGTAGGTATATTGAGGAACGTTGGTGATGCTGAGCACCCTGGCTTTTTGCGGCAGCGGGATTTCGGGCGCGCCCTTGCCCTGTTTCGTCATGTCGACCTGGGGATGGCCGGGCGGAAGCTGGGAAACCGGGGGATGGCCCGCGGGGAGATCGGCGGCGGGAGTCGCGGCGAGGCGGAAGCGGAAACGACGGCGGCAGCGAGCAGGAACGCAAGGAGCTTCATGGTTGGTTTTCTTTCCGGGTCGGTTAAGAGTCGGGCCATATTATACGTGGCCCGCAATGTAGCGTTTGTGCGAGCAGTGTCCTGATATTCGCTCGTTGAATTGATCGATCCTTTCTTGGCGTTCTTGGCGGCCTTGGCGGTAAAATCTTTTGGGGTAGGTTTTGTCACGGAGGACAACGATGAAAATCAAGCGTATCGAGCATGTCGGCGTGGTGGTGCGGGACACCGAAGCCAGCCGGCAAACTCTGGGAAGGTTGCTTCGGCATTCCGTCTCGGCGGCACCGAGGAATACAAGGACCGGCCCGTGAAGCTCGCGCTCTATCCGGTCGGCGAGTCGATGGTCGAGCTGCTGTCCGGAACGACGCCCGACAGCAAGCATGCGCGCATGGTCGCCGAGGGCAAGGGCGGGCTCAACCACATCTGCTTCGAGGTCGAGGACATCGACGAGGCGCTGGCGGAACTGAAGGCAAAAGGAATCCCGCTCCTCGACCAGGTGCCGCGCATCGGCCACGCGGGCTGCCGCATCGCCTTCATCGACCCGGCCGCCACCGAGAACTGCCTGATCGAACTTGCAGAGCTGCCCGCAGGGCACGGGCATCCGTGATGTGAACGCGAAGCCATACCGAGCATCAATACCATGACCACCCGTACCCTCCAGAAAGTCATCGAATCCGTCGCGACTTCCGACGGCGCCGGCGTGAAGCTCCGCCGCAGCATCGGCAGCTCGCAGTTCCAGCGCCTCGATCCGTTCCTGATGCTCGACGAGTTCGGCACCGAGAACCCGGACGACTACATCGCCGGCTTTCCCGACCATCCGCACCGCGGTTTCGAGACCGTCACCTACATGCTCGACGGCCACATGCTGCATCAGGACCACATGGGCAACCGCGGCGATCTCAGGAGCGGCGACGTGCAGTGGATGACCGCGGGCCGCGGCATCATCCATTCCGAGATGCCGCAACAACTGGAAGGGCGCATGCGCGGCTTCCAGCTCTGGATCAATCTCCCCGCGCGCGAGAAGATGAAACCCGCCGGCTATCGCGATATCCCGGCTTCACAGATTCCCGTGGCGGATCTTCCCGGCGGCGGGCATGCGAAAGTGATCGCGGGCACGCTGGTCGCGGAAGGGCGCGCGACGCCGGGGCCAATTCAGGGTTTGACTACCGATCCGCTGTATTTCGACGTCGAGCTTCCCGCGCGCGCGGCGTTTGCGCATTCCGTCGCGGCTGACTACAACGCGTTTCTCTATGTCTACGAAGGCGGCGCCGAAGTGGGGCCGGCAGGCGCCGCGCGTGCGCTCAAGACGCGCAGCGCAGGCGTGCTGTCCGCAGGCGATGCTCATCGAAGTCACCGCGGGTGCGGAGGGCGCGCGCTTCATCCTGCTCGCCGGAAAACCGCTGAAGGAACCCGTCGCGCAGTACGGCCCGTTCGTGATGAACACGCGCGAGGAAATCGAGCAGGCGGTGCGCGATTACCAGAGCGGCGAGCTCACGCGCGGATAGCCGGAGTCAAGCAGGCTTCTTCTCTCGTCCCGCATTTGTGAACTGCCCACGATGTGGTCGGAGATCCCGGATTGCATCGCAATAAATGTAGAATCCGGTTTTGCCGGCCAACGAGGGGGAGTACCTGGTGGATACGTCACAAGCGGCCCATCTCAGTCCTGAGATCGTGCTGCAGGCAATGAAAAAGAACGGCGTCACGCACGTGGTGTGGCTGCCCGACAGCGAGACCAACTGGCTCTACACGCTGATGCTGGCGGAACCGTCGCTGAGCCTGGTCGCCGTCGCGCGCGAAGGGCTGGCGTTTTCCACCGCGGCCGGACTGCACGCAGGCGGCAAGACGCCGATCATCCTGATCCAGAACACCGGCCTGATGGAGGCCGGCGATTCGATGCGCGGCTGGGCGCTGGGGCTCGATCTTCCGGTGGTGATGATGGTGGGCTATCGCGGCTGGTCAGGAACGGCAAACCCAAGGACACCGCGGCGACGTACACCGAGCCCTTTCTCAAGGCATTCGGCATCAATTATTACCTGGTCGAGAGCGACGCCGATGCGCCGAAAATTTCAGCGGCATTCGACGAGGCGCGCAAGAACAGGCGGCCGGTCGCGATACTGGTCGGCGACGAATACCACGGCTTCCTCTGATCGGAAGCGCATGTCAAAGCTGATGCAGTCGTTTTTTGCTTGTCAGATAAATAATTATTAAAAACAACGGATTACGCGTGTCTTCAGCAGCGGAAACCAGGAAGGGGTGGCAATGATCAAGACAACGGAAATGTTCGAGGTTTTTCAGCGCCATCGCGGCGATGCGATCGTGATTCCCGGCCGCGGCGGGCGCTTCTGGGTGGACATCAGCACCCGGCCCAGCCTCGATCTGCCGCTGGGCGATCCGGCGATGGGCGGCCATGCCGCGTTTGCGCTGGGCGTCGCACTGGCCCAGCCGCAGAAGAAAGTCGTGGTGTTCGATTCCGAAGGCGACCTGCAGATGAGCATGGGCGTGCTGGCGATGATCGCCGAGCATCGGCCTGCAAATTTCTATCACTTCCTGCTCGACAACGAATGCTATGCGACCACCGGCGGCCAGCCGGTGCCCAATGCGAAAAAGGTGTCCTACGACGCGATGGCGCGCGCCGCGGGCTACACGCGGACTTTCGCGTTCGACAATCTGGAAAGTGTTGCCGTCAACATCGAGTCGATCCTGAACGGACCCGGCCCGGTGTTCGTGGCGATGAAAGTGATCCCGGAAATCCAGAACGAACCGATCGGCAAGCGGCGGCAGTGGCAGACGCGCACGCGGCGGCAGATGCTGGATGACCTGAAAAAAGAGCTGCGCCTGCCGGGCTGAGTGTTCCATCCTCGGGAACCTCTGATTAAGTCATCCCCGCGAAGGCGGGAATGACAAAACTACAATCAGAGCTTCCCTGGTATTAAGCAGCGCTCAGACCGGTTCCTTGTAATTCGGCTTCCAGCAGCTTGGCCTGCGCCGCCGCCAGACGCGCGATCGGCACGCGCGGGCCGGAGCAGGACACGTAGTTGATGCCGATGCGATGGCAGAAGTGGATCGAGGCGGGATCGCCGCCGTGCTCGCCGCAGATGCCCACCTTGAGATCCGGCCGGGTCTGGCGGCCGCTCTCGACCGCCATTTTCATCAGCTGCCCCACGCCCTTGATGTCCAGCACCTCGAACGGGTTGTCCTGCAGGATGCCGGTCTCGTTGTAGGCCGGCAGGAACTTGTTTTCCGCATCCTCGCGGCTGAACGAGAACGTGGCCTGCGTCAGGTCGTTGGTGCCGAAGGAGAAGAACTCCGCGTCCTGCGCCATGCGGCCCGCGCGCAGGCAGCCGCGCACCACTTCCAGCATGGAGCCGAACTTGAATTTCACGTTGATGCCGTGGGTCAGTTCCACCACCTTGTGGATGCGCTGCACCTTGCTGTGGATGCGCATGAGCTCTTCCACCGTGGCGACCTGCGGCACCATGATCTCGGGATAGATTTCGATGCCTTCCCTGCGCGCACAGGGCGGCGGCTTCGAGAATCGCCTGGATCTGCATCGAGTAGATTTCCGGATAGGTGATGCCCAGCCGCACGCCGCGGTGTCCCAGCATCGGGTTGACCTCCGCCAGCGCGCGCACTTTTTTCAGGATCATTTCCTTCTTGGCGATCACGTCCTCTTCCAGATGCGATTCCTTGAAGGTGTGCAGGCCGCCCATGAGCTTGGTCAGGCCGTCGGCATATTGCTGGTAGAGCTTGGGATTGAGCAGCTTCAGCGTGTCCGGCAGTTCCTCCAGGCCCTTGATCGTGTCGCGCAGCTGGTGCAGGTGGGCGATTTCGAGCTCGAGCTGCGCCGCGGTCGGCAGGAATTCGTGCATCGGCGGATCGAGCAGGCGCATCGTCACCGGCAGCCCCTTCATCGCCTTGAAGATGCCCTTGAAGTCGGAACGCTGGATCGGCAGCAGCCGGTCGAGCGCGGCCTGGCGCTCTTCCACCGTTTCCGCCAGGATCATTTCCTGCACGATGGGCAGGCGGTCGGTGCTGTTGAACATGCGCTCGGTGCGCACCAGGCCGATGCCCATGGCGCCGAATTCGCGCGCGCGGATCGCGTCCTCCGGCGTGTCGGCGTTGGCCATCACCTTCAGCCGCGCCACCTCGTCCGCCCAGGCGAGCAGCGTGGCCATTTCCTCGGAAAACTCGGCTTCCACGGTCGGCACTTCGCCGGCGTAGACATGGCCGGTGCCGCCGTCGATGGTGATGACGTCGCCCTCGTGCAGCGTGGTTTCGCCGATGACGGCGCTGCGCGCCTTGTCGTTGATCACGATCTGCTCGCAGCCGGAGACGCAGGGTTTGCCCATGCCGCGCGCCACCACCGCGGCGTGCGAGGTCTTGCCGCCGCGGCTGGTGAGGATGCCCTGCGCCTGGAAGAAGCCGTGGATGTCCTCCGGCTTGGTCTCCTCGCGCACCAGGATGACTTTCTCGCCGGCGTTGCCGCGCGCTTCGGCGGTGTTGGCGTCGAACACGATCTTGCCGGAGGCCGCGCCGGGCGAAGCGGGCAGGCCCTGCGCCAGGGACTTGCCGTGGAAGTTCGGCGACAGCTGCGGCACCAGCAACTGCTCCAGCATCGGCGGGCTCGATGCGCAGCAGCGCGCGCTCCTTGGAAATCAGCCCTTCGTGGAACATTTCCACCGAGCTGCGCACCATGGCGCGGGCGTTCATCTTGCCGTTGCGCGTCTGCAGGCAGTAGAGCGTGCCCTTCTCGATGGTGAACTCGAAATCCTGCACTTCGTGGTAATGCGACTCCAGCCGGTTGTGCAGTTCCATCAGCTGGCGGTAGATCTCCGGCATCTCCTGTTCCATCTCGGCGATCGGCTTGGGCGTGCGGATGCCCGCCACCACGTCCTCGCCCTGGGCGTTGGTCAGATATTCGCCGTAGATCACGTTCTCGCCGGTGCCGGGATTGCGCGTGAAGCCCACGCCGGTGCCGGAATCGTTGCCCATGTTGCCGAACACCATGGTGCAGACGTTGACCGCGGTGCCGTTGGCCATGTCCTTGGTGATCTTGAACTGCTTGCGGTAATCCACCGCGCGCTTGCCCATCCAGGAGCGGAACACCGCGCCCACCGAGATTTCGAGCTGCTCGTAGGGATCCTGCGGAAACGGCTTGCCGGTATGGCGCTTGACGATGTCGAGAAATTCGCCGGCAAGCTCCTTCAGGTGTTCGGCGGTCAGGTCCACGTCCAGGCGCGCGTCGTACTTGCGCTTGATCGCCGCCATCCGCTCGTCGAAATGCTCGTCGTCGATGCCGAGCGCGATCTTGCCGAACAGCTGGATGAAGCGGCGGTAGGCGTCGTAGGCAAAACGCGGGTTCGCGGTCTGCTTGATCAGCCCCTGCAGCGAGGTCTCGTTGAGGCCGAGATTGAGTATGGTGTCCATCATGCCCGGCATCGACATCGCCGAACCGGAGCGCACCGAAATCAGCAGCGGATTCTTGGCGCTGCCGAAGCCCTTGCCGGTTTTCTTTTCCAGCGCCGTCATGTGGCTCTTGATGTCGTCCATCAGGCCGTCCGGCAGCTGGTTCGTCTCGAGGTAGGCGAGACAGGCCTCGGTGGTCACGGTGAAACCCGGCGGCACGTTCAGGCCGATCTGCGTCATCTCGCACAGATTGGCGCCCTTGCCGCCCAGCAGCATCTTGTTCTTGCCGTCGCCTTCTTCGAATGCGTAAATATATTTTTTGCTGTTCATGATGGCGTCTCTAAGCGTTGGTGATCAGGGCGCTAATGCAGCGAGATCGGCGGGAACGTCTTTTTCCGCGAGACCCAGCTGCTCGTAAAACGATTCCAGGTAGGCTTTGAACGTCTGGTCGTGGCGTTGCGTTTCGACCGCGCCGAAATCCTGCCGCGGGCGGGGCTGCAGGTCGAAGTGCCCGTACTCGTCTTTTCCCCGCACCAGGCAGGCGGGCATTTTGGTGGAGCCGATGTGGCGCACCCGGGTCGGGATGTAACTGAGCGCGATGCCGATGCGCCGCTCGTCCGAGCGGTTCGGCGCCGACTGGTGGACGACGCAGGTGTGATGCAGCGAGAACTGTCCGGGCTTCAGGATCGCACGATCGAGCTGCGACTGGTCGAACCACTCGACGATGATCTGGCCGGCCGTATTCACGCTGTTCTTGACGACGCCACTGCGCTGCAGGAGCTGGCCGCGGATGTGGCTGCCGACGGCGAATTCCACAGGGCCCGCTTCTTTCGTCACGTTGGAGAGCGCGACCCACGCCGTGACATGGTCAAACGGGCGCAATCCGAAATAGGTCGAATCCTGGTGCCAGGCGGCGATGCCTTCGCTGTGCGGTTCCTTGATGAAGAAGCGGCTGGTGTAGAGCAGGATGTCCGGGCCGATCAGGTCTTCGACGACGTCGAGTATGGCGGGATGGCGGATGAGTTCGTCCACCCAGCGGCACAGGAAGTGCAGGTTGCCGCGGTATTTCCGGTCGATGGCCATCAGCGATCCGCCGAGGTGCGCTTCGGTCTTGCGCAGCTCCTCGCGGTAGTGCGCCACTTCGGCCGGGCTCAGCGCGTCGTTCGGGTAGAGATATCCGTTGGCGCGATAACTGGCAACCCGTTCAGCGGTCAGCACCTTGGGCATGTCTAAACTCTCCTCCAGGATCGTCGCGTCGTATCCGGCGCGGGATCCGCCATGTCAGTGGTATTGCGTGAAGGCCAGGACCTCCAATGCCTGCACGCGGCAAATCGGTTGATCCGATACTTGGAAACGCAGCGACTTTTATGCCGCTCCTGCGGAACCCCCATACAGTCTCGAAAGTAATATATCGTCAGGGGGCGGTCAAGCCCCGTATTTTCATTCATTGACCTGCATCAGGATTCGCGCCGCTTCTCGCCGCCCAGGGCCTGCGTCAGATCGGCCAGCAGGTGCGCGAGCTCGCCGCTCATGAGCGCGAAATCGATGTCGAACTGCTCGTCGGCGTCCTCGCGCTTTCGCCGCGGTTTCTTCCTTGAGAAGGTCGAGGAAGACGAGGCGCTTCACCTGCAGATGCTCGGTCAGCACAAACGAAATCCGGTCCTTCCAGGTCAGTCCGAGGCGCGTGGCGGTCTTGCCGGCCGCGATATGGTCGCGGATTTCCTTGCCTTCCAGGGCATGGCGCAGGTAGCGCACCGTGGCCTGGCTTTCGTCGGCCGAACGCAGTTCGAGGTCCTGGTCGAGGGTGAAATCGCCCGGGACTTCGCCCGCCGTCAGCCACTGCGTCATGGCCGAGGCGGGCGAGCGTTCGGTGTCGAGGCGTCTGGCCGGGAAATCGGGATCGGCCTTGCGCAGGGTTTCGAGCAGTTCTTCGGCCTTCTTTTCCCCGGCGGTGTCCACCACCAGCCAGCGGTTGACCGGATCGATCCAGGCGTGGGTGGTGCGGCGGCGGGTGAAGGCCTTGGGCATCAATTCCTCGAGGGCGCGTTCCCTGATTTCCCGCATCTGCTTGCGGCCGACCGGGTGGTCCTGCTTCGCGGCCAGGGCCTCGGCGCGTTCCTTGACGGTCTCGTTGACCACCGACGCGGGCAGCAGTTTCTGGTTGACGCCCAGCGCCAGCAGCCACTGGCGCTCCAGGGTGTGCAGGAAGCGGTCCGCGCCGCGCGGGCAGACCCAGCCGCGCTTTTCCATTTCGAAGCTGCCGCAGGGCTGGAGCGCATTGCGGGACAGCTTGTTTTCGAGATCTTCGGCGGCGATGCGGTGATCGGCGTTGAGTCGGTATACGAGGAGATTCCTGAACCACATGGCGGCAGCGAAAAAAGCTTGGATTATACCGGCGTGTCCGCGCGCGACAAGAATAGTTTTGCTGCCGTTTGAAACGGAAGGGCAAAGATTGTCCGGATGCGGCGTCAGTCAGGATAAAATAGCGATTCAATTCATGGCGGTTTACGAAGAAGGGGCATTGGAATGGCTGATGGCGTCATCGAAATACGGGACAAACCTGCGGCCGGACAGACCATCCGGCTGCACGACACGGACAATGTGTTGATCGCGCGCACCGAGATCGGCATCGGCGCGAAGCTGGAGGGCGGGCTCACCAGCCGCAGCCAGATGCCGGCCGGCCACAAGATCGCCGCGCGCGCCATCAGGCAGGGCGAGCCCATCCTCAAGTACAACGTGACCATCGGCTTTGCCGCCGCCGACATTCCCGCCAGGCACGCTACGTGCACTCGCACAACATGGAGTTCCGCGAGTTCGACCGCGACTACGCTCACGCGCGGGACTACAAGCCCGTCGAGATGATGCCCGAGCCCGAGCGCGCGAGCTTCATGGGCATCGTGCGCGCGAACGGGCAGGTCGCCACGCGCAATTACATCGGCGTGCTGTCCACCGTCAATTGTTCGGCCACGGTGGCGCACAAGATCGCCGAGTATTTCACGCCGGAGCGGCTCGCGGAGTATCCGAACATCGACGGCGTGGCGGCGTTCGCGCACGGCACCGGTTGCGGCATGGAAATGACCGGCGAGCCGATGGACCTGCTGCGCCGTACGATGGCGGGCTACGCGCGGCACGCGAATCTCGCCGGCGCGCTGGTCGTCGGCCTCGGCTGCGAGCGCAACCAGATCAACGGGTTGTTGAAGGAGCAGGGCCTCGCGGTCGAGTTCGCGGCTGCGCACGTTCGTGATGCAGGACGAACGGCGGCACGCGCAAGACCATCGCGGCCGGCATCGCCGCGGTGAAGGAGATGCTGCCGGAGGCGAACCGCGTGACGCGCACCCGCGTGCCGGCGAGCCACATCATGGTCGGCCTGCAGTGCGGCGGCTCGGACGGCTTCTCGTCGATCACCGCCAACCCGGCGCTGGGCGCGGCGATGGACATCCTGGTGCGCCACGGCGGCACCGCGATCCTGTCGGAGACGCCGGAAATCTACGGCGTCGAGCACACGCTGACGCGCCGCGCGCGGAGCCGCGAAGTCGGCGAGAAGCTGATCGAGCGCATCCGCTGGTGGAAGGACGTCTACACCGTCGGCCGCGACACGCAGATCAACGGCGTGGTCAGCCCCGGCAACCAGCACGGCGGGCTCGCCAACATTTTCGAGAAATCGCTGGGCTCGTCGATGAAAGGCGGCACCGGCCCGCTGATGGAAGTCTACCGCTACGCCGAGCCGGTGCACGCAGAAGGGCTTCGTGTTCATGGACACGCCGGGCTTCGACCCGTGCTCGGCGACCGGCCAGATCGCCGGCGGCGCCAACATGATCATGTTCACCACCGGACGCGGCTCGATGTTCGGCGCCAAGCCGGTGCCCTCGATCAAGCTCGCGACCAACACGCCGATGTACAAGCGGCTGACCGAGGACATGGACATCAACTGCGGCGAGATCCTCGACGGCACCGCCACGCTGAGCGAGATGGGCCAGGAGATTTTCGATCTGATGCTGCGCATCGCCTCGGGCGAGAAGAGCAAGAGCGAGCTGCTCGGACTCGGCGACCACGAGTTCGTGCCGTGGAACATCGGCGTCACCGGCTGATGCCGGAACCGCATACCGCCGGACGGACCGGCACTGGAGCCTCGTGAACAACTCGATACGGCACCTGCTCGACCAGATCGGCGCGCTCGAAGGCGAACTGCGGACGGCGCTGCATGAACAGGAGAGCCGCATCTCCTTCGAGATCAAGGGCCGGCGCGTCGAATTCGAGCAGACCATCCGCGACACGCACCGCCGTCTCAAGGTGGGAATAGTCCGCTGGCTCCTCGGCGTGCGGCCGCAGAACTTCCTGTGCGCGCCTTTCATCTACGGCATGATCGTGCCGCTGGTTTTTTTCGACGTTTGCATCGCGCTTTACCAGGGGATCTGTTTCCCGATTTTCCGGATTGCCAGGGTCCGGCGCGCGGATTACCTGGTGTTCGACCGGCGGCAGCTCGAATACCTGAACGCCTTCGAGAAGTTTCACTGCGTGTATTGCGAATATGCGAACGGGCTGATTGCGTACGCGGCCGAGATCATCGCGCGCACCGAGCAGTATTTCTGCCCGATCAAGCACGCGAAAAAGGTGCTGGGTTCGCATGCGCGGTATGCGCGTTTTCTCGCGTATGGCGAGGCGGCGGACTATCAGAACAAGCTCGAGGCGTTCCGTGCGGCGCTGGCAACACAGACGGACTCCGGTCCCGCCAAAACGGTGAGCGGCTCAGAATATTTTAAATCTTATAGTTAATAGTGATTTAGGCGCGCTCGGCTGTGCGGCACCGGGTGATCTGTATAGACTCTTCAGACACTCGGCAGAGAGCGTCGCGGCACAACATCCGGACGGTGCCGGGCACGCACACTGACATCCTGAATTCCTGTTTTTTTCGCGAGGCGAGGATTCCCCCATGCAGCAATTCGATGTGATCGTAGTAGGCAGAGGCAACGCGGCCCTGTGTGCCGCGCTCTCGGCGAAAGAGCAGGGCGCCAGCGTGGCGATACTGGAAGCCGCGCCGGTCGATGAATCCGGCGGCAACAGCCGCTTCGCGGGCGGCGTCATGCGCTTCGCATACGACTCGGTGCGGGATCTGCAGAAGGTCACCGACATCCCCGCCGACGAGGTGGACAGCGTCGACTGGGACAGCAACACCAAGGACCAGTTCTTCGACGACCTGTATAACGTCACGAGCTATCGCACCGATCCCGATCTGAGCGAGATCCTGGTCACGCGCAGCCTGGAGGGCATGGTGTGGCTGCGCAGCCAGGGCGTGCGCTTCGTGCCGAACTACCGCCACCAGTCCGCCGTCGTCGCGGGCAAACGCAAGTTTTTCGGCCGCATGCCGCTGTGGGTGTCGGGCGGCGGACCCGGGCCTGGTGCAGAGCCTCACCGATACCGCGGCGAAGAAAGGCATCGAGATTTTCTACGAGACGCGCGCGGTGTCGCTGATCTACGACGGCGAGCGCGTGCTCGGAGTGAATGCCAAACGCGAGGGCAAGCTGCTGGAATTCCGGGCGCGCGCCGTGGTGCTCGCCTGCGGCGGTTTCGAGGCCAATCCCGAATGGCGCACGCGCTA
Organism: uncultured beta proteobacterium; assembly: GCA_963734595.1. Lineage (GTDB taxonomy): Bacteria > Pseudomonadota > Gammaproteobacteria > Burkholderiales > SG8-41 > CAKKQX01. The sequence goes on along the minus strand of CAVTHV010000029.1, from coordinate 258,847 downwards.
CCTGGGCCCGGGCTGGGAACTGGCGAAAGTGCGCGGCACGCGCTTCAACGTGGGCGAGGGGCTCAGGATGGCGCTCGACATCGGCGCCTGCGCTTACGGCAACTGGTCGGGCCGCCACGCAGTGTCGTGGGAGCGCTATGCGCCGGAGTTCGGCAATCTGAACATTCCGGAAAGCTCGTACCGGCACAGCTATCCGATGTCGATCATGATCAACGCCGACGGCAAGCGTTTTGTCGACGAAGGCGCGGAGTTCTACAACTACACCTACGCGAAGTACGGCGCCGAGGTGCTGAAGCAGCCGGCACAGTTCGCGTACCAGGTGTTCGACGCCAAGGTCAAGCCGCTGCTGCGGCCCGAGTACGGCGACAAGAACGTGACGCGCGTCACCGCCAACACGCTGGAGGAACTGGCGGCGAAACTCGAGGGCGTCAATGCCGAAGGATTTCTCAAGACCGTGCGCGAATTCAACGCCGCGGTACGCACCGACGTGCCGTTCAACCACGCGATCAAGGACGGCCGCGGCACGACCGGGATCGAGCCGCCGAAGTCGAACTGGGCGAATCCGCTCGACACGCCGCCGTTCGAGGCTTATGCCGTGACGTGCGGCATCACCTTTACCTTCGGCGGACTGCGCGTCGATCCGCAGACCGCGCAGGTGCTGGACGTGAATTTCCACCCGATCCCGGGGCTTTACACCGCCGGCGAAATGGTCGGCGGCATCTTCTACTTCAACTACGCCGCGGGCACCGGCCTGGTTTCGGGCACGGTGTTCGGACGGATTGCCGGGACGGCGGCAGGACTCGCCGCGCGGGCAGGGTAGACGCGCAAATCGCCGGGGTGCCCGGAGACCAACGGAGAAACGGCGTGATCACCGAAACGCTGGCGCATTTTGTCATCGACACCCGCGCATCCGACATTCCGGAAGCCGTTCTCGCGAACGCCCGCAACGCCCTGACCGATACGCTGGGCGTCGCCATCGCGGGCACCCTCGAGCCGGTCGCGGACATCGCCCTGCGCTGGGTGCGCGATCTTGGCGCGAAGCCGCAGGCGACGTTCTGGGGCCGCGATCTTGCCACGTCTCCCGCCGAAGCCGCATTCGCCAACGGCATCTGCAGCCATGCGCTCGATTTCGACGACAGCCATCCGAGCCTGCGCGGTCATCCCAGCGCGACGCTGGTGCCCGTCGCGCTGGCGGTCGGCGAGGTGGCCGGCGCTTCGGGGAAAGAGGTGCTGGCCGCCCACGCACTCGGTGTGGAAATCGCGGGCAAACTTGCGCGCGCGCTCGGGCACGGTCATTTCCTGCGCGGCTGGCATACGACGGCGACTGTCGGCGTGTTGTCCTCGACGGCGGTCGCGGCGCGGCTGTGGGGGCTCGATCCGGCAGCATTGCAGCGGGCCTGGGGCCTCGCCGCTTCGCAGATGAGCGGGCTGGTCCGCAACTTCGGCACCATGACCAAGCCTTTTCACGCCGGCCATGCGGCGCGCTGCGGCGTGCTCTCGGCGTGGATGGCGCGCCAGGGTTTTACCGCCGACCCGGCGATTTTCGATGGCAAAGACAGCCTGCTGGACACTTACCGCGGCGAAGATGGCGAAGCGCTGTCCGCGCTGGCCGGTCGTCTCGGGCAGCCGTGGGAAATCGTCGAGCCCGGCATTTACGTCAAGCGCTGGCCGTGCTGCTATTCGAACCATCGCGCCGTCGGCGGGCTGTTCGAACTGATCGACCGCTACGATATCAAGGCGGATGAAGTCAGCGAGGTGGCGGTCGGATTCCTTCCGGGCGGCGACACGGCGCTCATCAGCCGCGACCCGCAGACCGGGCTCGAAGGGAAATTCAGCATCGAGTACGTTGCCGCAGCGACGCTGCTCGACCGCAAGCTCGTGCTGGAGACGTTCACCGACGCCATGGTCCGCCGTCCGCAGGCGCAGCAACTCGCGCGCAAGGTCCGGCGTTATCGCATCGAGGACGAAAAACTCTACTCCGGAATTTCCGGCTATCTCGACGTCGCGGTGGTGACGCCGCGCGGGCGTTTCGAACGCCGTGTCGACCGCGTGCCGGGATCGCCGGCCTGGCCGATGACCGAACAGGACCGTGTGGAGAAGTTCATGGACTGCGCAGGCGCGCGTGCTCGGCACCGCGGGCGCCGAACGCCTGCTCGACCTCTGCCGGGGCTGTCTGTCGCTGGCGGATGTTCGCGAACTGGCGCGGGCGACGGTACCCGCGAGGTGAGTCTGGTCTTTCGCCGGAGCAGGGCGGCTACTGGGCGGTCAGGCCGCCGTCGAGCACCAGCGTCTGTCCGGTGATGCAGGCGGCCGCGGGACTCGCCAGGTAACGCACGGCTTCCGCCACGTCCTCGACCGTCGTGAAACGTCTGTAGCGGTATGCGGTTCAGCGCGGACTCGAGATATTTGGTATCGCCGGAAGTGGCGGCACGCTGCCGGCGACTTGCTGTCGACCCGGCCCGGCGCGATGGCGTTGACGCGAATGCCGTGCTCCGCCCACTCGATCGCCAGCATCCGGGTCATGTGCGAGATCGCAGCCTTGGAGATGCCGTAGGTCGAGCGCCCGGCCATGCCCACCAGTCCGTGGGTCGATCCCATGTTGATGATGCAGCCGGGGCGCCCGCCGTCGATCAGGTGGCGTCCCATCCGCTGGCTCATGAAAAAAGTGCCCGTGACGTTGGTGGCCATCACGGTTTCCCATTCCTGCGCGGTCACCTCCAGCGCCTTCTTGCGCAGCGTGACGCCGGCATTGTTGACCAGCACGTCGAGCCTGCCGAGCGCGCCGGCGGCTTCGTCCAGCGCTTTTTCGATACTGGCAGGGGAACGGATATCGAGCGCCATGGCCACCACTTTCGTTCCCATGGCTTCGAGCTTCGCCCGTGTCGCCGCAAGATTTTCGAGGCGCGTTGCCGACAATGCGAGTTCATAACCATCGCGCGCCAGCGCCAGCGCGCAAGCGGCGCCGATGCCGTACGAAGCGCCGGTGATGAACGCGGTTTGTTTCGACGCTGATTGCGGATCCGGCACTGCGGGTCTCCGGAACCCTACCAGTTTTTCGGCTCGCCGCCGAGCGCCGGCATGGCGCCGAGCGCGGCTGCAATCCGCTCGTAGTCGCCGGCTGCCCAGCGCGTCGAGCGGGGGCCGCGGCTGTCCGCAATCGCGTCCCATCGCGCGCATCGCGCCCTTCAGGCCCGCGATGCCCGTTTTCTTCACGGCCTGCCGCAGCGCGGCGACCGCTTCCTGGGCGGGACGCGCCTTGTCGTACTGTTCCTTGCGGCAAAGCGCGTAGAGTTCGCCGATCAGTTTCGGCGCGATCCCCGCCAGCGATGACAACATGCCGGTCGCGCCGATGGCGCCGGCCGAGATCATGTATTCGGTCCCCGAAATGAGCTGGAAGGCCGGCCGCACGCGCTGCGCATTGGAAATGATGTTGATCATGAACTGCCAGTCGAGGCTCGCGTCGATCACGCCGGCGAAATTGTCGAGCCGCTGGACGAGCTTCAAGATCAGGTCGGTGCTGAGCTTGGTGCCGCCCATCTCCTGCGGCGTGTAGAACACGTAGAACGGAATGCGCACCGCGGCGCCGATCTGCGCAAAATGCTCGAGCACCATGGCCGGCGGCGGCGTCCAGTAGTAGGGGGTGGTCGCCACGACCGCGGCGGCGCCGCTCGCTTCCGCGCGCTTCGCGCGCGCCGCGGCGATGCCGGTGCCCGAATCGCTGACGTGGACGATGACCGGCACGCGTCCTTTGATCTGCCTGATCGCGAAGTCGAGCAGCGCCTGCTGTTCCGCGTCGCCGAGGCTCACCGATTCGCCGGCATGCATCGGCAGCGCGAGCGTCTGCGCGCCGTGGCGCAGATGAAACTCGAGCAGTTTGCCGTAGGTATCGAAATCAATCTGGCGGTCGCCCTTGAAAGGCGTGACCGGCGTATGCACCAAACCGGGTTGGAAAGTCGGCATCTTGAGTGGCCTCTTCAAATCAACAATTACCAGCCATGCGGCTCGGTGTCGAGAATGCCCAGTTGCTCGAGCTGGGTGCGGATGTGCGCCTGGCGCTCCGGCGTCGCGGTCGGCAGCGGCCCCCGGGTCGGTCCGACCGGACGCCCCATGATCACCATGCCGCCCTTGAGCGATGACGGATACTGGTCGCGGAACAGGTCCCACAGCTGCGCGAGCTTGTATTGCAGTTCGCGCGCGCGCGGCCAGTCGGCGGCGACGCAGGCGTCGTAGAGCTGCGTGCAGAGGTTGGGACAGATCGCCCCGGCCGACGAATAGGAGCCGGCGCCGCCGAGCGGCACCGACGGCAGCAGGAATTCGACGCCGGCGATCATCGAAAAGCCGGGCCGCAGCGCGAATGCCGCGCGCGCGATCTCCAGAAACTTCTCGCTGTCGAAGCTCGCCTCCTTCATCGCGATGAAGTTGGGCAGGCGTTCGATGAGGCGCCGCGTGAGGTCGCCGGTGATTTCCACGCCCGAGAGATAACTCGGGGAGTTGTAAGCGATGAGCGGCAGGTCGATCGAGGTGCCGACCCGGACGAAATAATCGTACAGCGCTTCGGAAGACGGGTTCCAGAAATAGGGCGTGATGGCGAGGATGGCGTCCGCGCCGATTTTTTGCGCGTGGCGCGCGAGTTCCATCGTGTCTTCGACGGCGAGCGCGCTGACGTGGATCGACACCGGCACCCGTCCCGCCGTGACTTTCACCGCGACCTCGGCGAACTGCTTGCGTTCGGCGATGGTCAGATTGAGCGACTCCGCCTTGTGGTGCGGCCACGCGATGGCGGTGGCACCGGTGCGGATGTGGAATTCCACGAGTTTCTCGAACGTCGCCAGATCGGGGCTGAAGTCGTCCTTGAGCGGAGTGACCGTGCTCTGCATGACGCCTTTGAGAACAATCGACATGTCTGCTATCCCGTTGTTGTCGGCCCGCGCATTTTTTCGCGTCTGGCGCGGATTGCCTGCAGGCCGTGTGGGTTGGGGGCCGGCGCATATCCACGCCTGCCACTCGCGGCATTCTAGTGGTGTTCCTCTGGAACGAACAGGCGGCAGGGCCTAGAATCACTCTTAAGCCAAAAATTGACAATCGGGAACATACGCATGGATCGGCTGCATGGAGTTCTGGTGTTTCTGCGGGTGGTCGAAACCGGCACGCTGAGCGCCGCTGCCCGGGCGCTCGGCGTGTCCACGGCGGCGGTGAGCGCGGCGCTCGCCCGGCTCGAGCGCAAGCTGGCAGTGCGGCTGCTCAACCGGACGACACGCCGCCTGAACCTGACCGCGGAGGGCGCGGAATTCTATGCGCGCTGCAAACAGATCACCGCCGATCTCGAAGAAGCGGAATTGACGGTGAGCCGCGCGGGCCGCGTGCCGAGCGGCTGGCTGCGCGTCGGCGTGCCTTCGGCGCTGGGCCGGATGTGGATCGTGCCGTACCTGCCGGATTTCGTGCGCAAATATCCCCAGGTGTCGCTCGAAATCGTCTGCAGCGATTTCGTGCCCTACACGATCGAGGACGGCCTCGACGTGTCGGTGCAGGTCGGTGAACTGCACGCGTCCCGCCTCGCCGTGCGGCGGCTCGGGTCTACCCGTTATGTGGTGTGCGCGGCGCCGAAATACTTCGCGGAGCGGGGCACGCCGCGCGTTCCCGAGGAGTTGATGGGGCACACCTGCCTCACGTACCGCCGGCCGCGCAACGGGCGGGTGCGGGAGTGGCAGTTCAAGGCCGATTCCGGCGCGCGGCATATCGCGGTAAACGGCTTCATGACGTTCAACAGCGGCGAGGCGCTGGTCGCGGCGGCCCACGCGGGCCTGGGCATCGTCCAGGTCGCTGAATACTACGCGCAATCGCTGCTGACGAGCGGCGAACTCGTGGAAATCCTCGGGGATTACAAGGCCGAGGGCTACGACATCTCGGCGGTCTTTCCCGCAGCAGCAGCGCATTGCGCCGAAACTGCGTGTTTTCGTGGATTTTCTCGTGTCGATTTTCAACGCGCCGCCATGGAATCGGCGTGGCGCGTCGCGCCGCGCGGCGGCCGGATCGGACTGAGCGGTTATTCCCGCGCGTTGGCCAGGCGGCGCGCGGCGTCGATCAGTTCGCCGGCGGTGAGCCCGACCGGTCCAATGCCGCCTGCGACGAGTGCGTCGGCGGCCGCGCCGTGAAGCCAGACGCCGGCGAGCAACGCCGTTCTCGCATCGGCGCCCTGGGCGATGAACGCGGCGATGAGGCCGCTCAGCACGTCGCCCATGCCGGCGCTGGCCATGCCGGGATTGCCGGATGTATTGATCGCCCAGCTCTGGTCCGCAAACGCGCAGACGCTGCCCGCGCCCTTCAGCACCACGCCGCAGTTGAAATCCGCTGCGATGCGCTTCGCCGCTGCGACGCGGTCGTGTTGCACGTCGCGCGTGGCGCAGTCGAGCAGCCGGGCCGCTTCGGCCGGATGCGGGGTCAGCAGTGTTGTTGTAATTCGTTGTTTTAATTGATCTTTTATCTGTTGTGAGACGGCGATCAGATTCAGGCCGTCGGCGTCGATCACCAGCGGCAGCGGCGAAGCCAGCGCCCGCGCGAGGTAGAACGCCGCATCAGGCGATTGGCCAAGCCCGGGTCCGACCGCGAGAGCGGTGAGGTGATCGAGCTTGAGCACTTCATCCGCCGCGCGCAGCATCAGTTCGGGCTGGTTCGGATCGAGCAGCGGGGCATCGCCCGCGATCAGCCCGACATAAATCCGGCCGGCGCCGAGTTTCAGCGCCGCGCGTCCCGGCAAGCAGTGCCGCGCCGACCATGCCCCTGGCGCCGCCGATGATGCCGACGCTGCCGAAGTTTCCCTTGTGGGTGTTCAGCGCGCGCGGCTTGAGCGCGGTTTGCAGGACTTCGCGGCCGATGACCGAACCCTGCGCGGGCAGCAGCGCCGGGGCATCGAGGCCGAGGGTGCGCAAATGAATTTCGCCGCTGTGATCGGGCCCGTCGAGCGTGAGCAGTCCCGGCTTGAGGCCGATGAAGGTGACGGTGTGCTGCGCGCGCATCGCGCAGCCCAGCACGCGGCCGCTGTCGGACTCCAGTCCGCTGGGGATGTCGACGGCGAGCACTGGCGCGCCGCTGCCGTTGGCCGCGGCAATGAGTTCGGCATGGCGTCCCGTGACATCGCGCTGCAGGCCGATGCCGAACAGGCCGTCGATGATCAGGCCCCAGTCCTGGTTTGGCGGAATCGCGTCAAGAATTGTTCCCCCGGCGGCACGCCAGTCCTGCAGCGCCTTGGCGGCATCCGCCGAGAGCTTTTTGTCGTCGCCGGTGAAGACGACGCTGACGCTGAACCACCATTGCCTGAGGTGGCGCGCGATGACGAACGCATCGCCGCCGTTGTTGCCGGGACCGGCCAGCACCAGGACCGGCTTGCCGTTGTTGTTGGCGAGCTCGCGCGCGAGTTCCGCCGCGGCGAGGCCGGCCCGCTCCATCAACGGCGGCGCGTCGGGCAGAGCGGCCGCTGCGGCTTCGATCTGGCGGATTCCGGCGGTGAGGTAGACCGGCGTGTTATGTGCGAAATGGGGCGCCATCGAAAGGTAGTTTAGCTGAATTCAAAGCGGAATTTGGGTAAAATACGGCTTTAACGAGTTCGACTGAGCATGCCGCAACTCATCAGGCTGCGGGGACGCAGCGCCCTTTCCGCCTTCCGCCTCCAGAAACTTCTGCAAGCCGTTTCCGCTTCCTTGCCCGGGGTCCGCATCGACGCCGAATACTGGCATTTCGTGCAGGTGGCCGCAGGCGCTGTCCGACGGCGAGCGCGGGCGGCTCGAACGCATCCTCACTTACGGCCCGAGCGCCGCCGACGTTGCCGAAAGCGGCCAGCTGCTGCTCGTGGTGCCGCGCCTCGGCACGATGTCGCCGTGGTCCTCGAAGGCAACCGATATCGCCCGGCACTGCGGACTGGAGAAGGTCGAGCGCATCGAGCGCGGCGTCGCATTCTGGGTGACGCGCGAGCACGCCCGGCGCGCTTGCAGCGCAGGAGAAAGCCGCGCTGCTCGCCGCTCATCCACGATCGCATGACCGAGACCGTGCTCGAATCGTTCGACGAGGCGGCGCAGCTGTTCCAGCATGTCGCGCCGCGGCCGCTCGCGACGGTCGATATCCTCGGCGGCGGCGTCGATGCGCTGAAGCGCGCCAACCGCGCGATGGGGCTCGCGCTGTCGGACGACGAAATCGACTATCTCGCGGAAAACTTCACCCGCATCGGACGCAATCCGACCGATGTCGAGCTGATGATGTTCGCGCAGGCCAACTCCGAGCACTGCCGGCACAAGATCTTCAATGCCGACTGGGTGATCGACGGCCAGCCGCAGTCGCAGATCGCTGTTCGGGATGATCCGCAACACGCACGAGAAGCATCCGCAGGGCACGGTCGTGGCCTATTCCGACAACTCGTCGGTGATCGAAGGCGCGCGCGTCGCGAGCGTTTTATCCGGGTGCGGAAGGCGAATACCGTTTCGCCGAAGACGACACCCACATCCTGATGAAAGTCGAGACGCACAACCATCCGACCGCGATCTCGCCGTTTCCGGGAGCGGCGACCGGCGCCGGCGGTGAAATCCGCGACGAGGGCGCGACCGGCCGCGGCGCCAAGACCCAAGGCGGGGCTGACCGGGTTCTCGGTGTCCAATCTCGACATTCCGGGGTTCGTGCAGCCGTGGGAACAGACCGGCTACGGCCGGCCGCGGCGCATGGCGTCGGCGCTGCAGATCATGATCGACGGCCCGATCGGCGGCGCGTCGTTCAACAACGAATTCGGACGCCCGAATCTCGCCGGCTATTTCCGCACCTTCGAGCAGCAGGTGGCGGGGGAGATGCGCGGCTACCACAAGCCGATCATGATCGCCGGCGGCCTCGGCAACATCGCGGCGCGCCATGCGTTCAAGAAAGTGCCGGGCGCCGGCGCGCTGCTGATCCAGCTGGGCGGGCCCGGGCTGCTGATCGGGCTCGGCGGCGGCGCGGCGTCCAGCATGGATACCGGCGCCAACCAGGAAGACCTCGATTTCGACTCGGTGCAGCGCGGCAACGCCGAGATCGAGCGCCGCGCGCAGGAGGTGATCGACCGCTGCTGGGCGCTGGGCGAGGCCAATCCCATTCTGTCGATCCACGATGTCGGCGCCGGCGGCCTGTCGAACGCGCTGCCGGAGATCGTGCATTCGGCGCGGGCGCGGCGGGCGTTTCGATCTGCGCAAGATGCCGAGCGAAGAGCCGGGCATGTCGCCGCTGCAGATCTGGTGCAACGAGGCGCAGGAGCGCTACGTGCTGGCGATCGCGCCGGCGGACCTCGCGCGTTTTGCCGCGATCTGCGAGCGCGAGCGCTGTCCGTTCGCGGTGGTCGGGGAGGCGACCGACGACGGCCAGCTCACGGTGAGCGACCCGGTGTTCGGCAACAAGCCGGTCGACATGGAACTCGCGGTGCTGCTGGGCAAGCCGCCCCGCATGACGCGCAATGTCGCGCATGTGCGGCGCGATCTGCGCGCCGTTCGACGCGGCCGGCATCGACCTCCGGCAGGCGGCCGATCGCGTGCTGCGGCTGCCGGCGGTCGCCGACAAGACTTTTCTGATCACCATCGGCGACCGCACCGTCGGCGGCATGACGGCGCGCGACCAGATGGTCGGCCCGTGGCAGGTGCCGGTGGCGGACGTCGCGGTGACGCTGATGGGATTCAAGACATATCGCGGCGAGGCGATGGCGATGGGCGAGCGCACGCCGCTGGCGCTGATCAGTCCCGAGGCTTCGGGCCGCATGGCGATCGGCGAAGCGATCACCAATATCGCGGCCGCCGCGATCGCGAACATCGGCGACATCAAGCTCTCGGCCAACTGGATGGCGGCGGCCGGACATCCCGGCGAGGATGCCGCGCTGTTCGACACCGTGCGCGCGGTCGCGCTGGAACTGTGCCCGCAGCTCGGCATCAGCATCCCGGTCGGCAAGGATTCGCTGTCGATGAAGACGACGTGGGAAGACGGCGGCGCGAAAAAGGAAGTGACGGCGCCGCTGTCGCTGATCGTCTCCGCATTTGCGCCGGTGCAGGATGCGCGCAGGACGCTGACGCCGCAGTTGAGGACCGATTGCGGCGACACCGACCTGATCCTGATCGATCTCGGGCTGAATCGCTGCCGGCTCGGCGGCTCGGCGCTGGCGCAGGTCTTCGGACAGCTCGGCAATCAGTCGCCGGATGTCGAGCAGGCGGCTGATTTAAAAGGATATTTCGAAGCGGTGCAACAGTTGAACCGGGACGGCAGGCTGCTCGCTTATCACGATCGTTCCGATGGCGGCCTGCTCGCCACGATTTGCGAAATGATGTTTGCCGGGACGCGGCGGCGTGACGATCGACGGCTATGCGCTGCTGTCGCCGCACGATCAGGCGCGGAACCTCGCGGCATTGTTCAACGAGGAACTGGGCGCGGTGCTGCAGGTGCGGCGCGAACATACGCCCCATGTGAAAAAGTGTTTGCCGCAGCCGGGTTGGAGCGTGCGTTTCATCTGATCGGCACGCTCAATGCCGACGATACGCTGCGCATTCGGGCGGGCGGGCAGGAAATCCTTTCGGCCCCCCGCGTGGAACTGCAGCGTGCGTGGTCCGAAACCACCTGTCACATGCAGAAGCTGCGCGACAATCCGGAATGCGCGCAGCAGGAATACGACCGCATCTCGACGACGGTGATCCGGGACTTCACGCGAGCCTGACGTTCGATCCGCAGGAGGACATTGCCGCACCTTACGTCGCGAGCGGCGCGCGGCCGCGGGTGGCGATCCTGCGCGAGCAGGGCGTGAACGGGCAGATCGAGATGGCGGCGGCCTTCGACCGCGCCGGGTTTGCCGCGGTCGACGTGCACATGAGCGACATCATCGCCGGCCGCGTGAGCCTCGGGGATTTCAAGGGCTTTGCCGCGTGCGGCGGATTCTCCTACGGCGACGTGCTGGGCGCGGGCGAGGGCTGGGCCAAGTCCATTCTGTTCAACGCCCGTGCGCGCGACGAGTTCGAGGCGTTTTTCCGGCGCGACGATTCGTTTGCGCTCGGCGTGTGCAACGGCTGCCAGATGATGAGCAATCTGCACGAACTGATCCCGGGCGCCGAAGCGTGGCCGCATTTCGTCAGGAACCGGTCGGAGCAGTTCGAGGCGCGGTTCGTAATGGTCGAAGTGCAGCGCTCCGCCTCGCTGTTTTTCGAAGGCATGGAGGGCAGCCGCATGCCGGTCGCGGTCGCGCATGGCGAGGGCTATGCCGAATTCGCCGGCGCCAATGCGCTGGCGTCGGCGCAGGCGCTGGTGGCGCTGCGCTTCGTCGACAACCGCGGCAACGCGACGGAACGCTATCCGTACAATCCCAACGGCTCGCCGCAGGGCATCACCGGGCTCACCACGCCGGACGGGCGCTTCACCATCCTCATGCCGCATCCGGAGCGCGTATTCCGCGCGGTGCAGAATTCGTGGCATCCGGCGGAATGGGGAGAGGACGGGCCGTGGCTCAGGATGTTCCGCAATGCGCGCCGCTGGGTGGGCTAGGCCGACTCAGCGGCGTAATGAGGAATGAGTTATGGGTGATGAGTGGTCATGAGGTCTTACCCATTACCCATTACCCATTACCCATCACTGACAGATGAGCGCAGCGCCGATCAAATCCGACGCCCCGTTCTATACCGACGACGAGCTCGATGCGCTCTACGAGCGCGATCCGGTGCTCGCGATGAGGATCTCGCGCGAGCAATCGTTGCTGCAGACACAACTCGAAGCGGCGCGCGTGGCCGATGCCGATGCGCCCTTACCGACGGCGGATGCCGTCAGGGAGGTGCTCGAGGAGGCGCGGCGGATTCTGCTCAGGGACGGCGGCGACCTGGAACTGGTCGCGCTCGAGGGAACGGTAGTGCGGGTGAGACTGAAGGGCAATTGCGTCGGTTGCCCGCGCGCGACGCTCGATCTGAAGAACGTGGTGGAGCGCATGGTCAGAAACCGCTTCCCGCAAATCACCGGCGTGCGGAATACATTCTGACTGCGCTGCCTCCAAAATAAAAAAAGGCGCACCGCAGTGCGCCTTTTTCTTTGCGGCTTGGTCCCTTACTCGATCTTGGCTTTGGCCCGCAAATCGGCGATCATTTTGCTGACCGCCTGTTTTTCCATCTCCTGCATGATCTGCGGCTTGGCCTGCTCGAAGGTCGGGAATTTCGCAGCCCGCACGTCGTCGAGCCGGATCACGTGCCAGCCAAACTGGGTCTGGACCGGCGTATCCGTGGTCTGGCCTTTCTTGAGCTTGGCCAGTGCCTGCAGGAACGGCGGGACATAGTGATTGGACCAGTCGAGACTGCCGCCGCTGGCTTTTGAGCCGGTGTCCTTGGATTTTTCGGCTGCAATTTTCTCGAAATTGCCGCCTTTCTTGAGCTGGGCGATGATCTGTTTGGCCTCGTCTTCGGTTTCCACCAGGATATGATGGGCCTTGTATTCCTTGCTGTTGCTTTTCGCCTTGACCTGATCGTACTCTTTCTTCATCGCATCATCGGTGACGGGATGCGTTTTCATGTAGTCCTGCACCAAGGCGTTGATCAGCACCTGCTGGCGCTGCAGGTCGATCTGCACGAGCACTTCGGGGCTCTTGTCGAATCCCTTTTTGACTGCCTCCTGCGCCAGCACTTCGCGCGTGATCAGAGTGTCCTTGATCCGGTTGCGCAATTCGGGGGAATCGGGCTGGCCGGAGTTCTTGGCCAGGAAATCGAGCCGGGCCTGCGGAATGGTGACGCCGTTGACCTTGACGTCTTGCGCCTGCGCAACGCTTGCGGTCAGCGCGCCGGCTGCGATGACCAGCAGCAGTTGCAGTATTTTCGAGAACTTCATGTGGCTTCCTTTTAGGGTTGAATTTGTCAAATTTCGTCCGGTGCAAAAGCCTTGATGGCCAGAGCGTGGATTTCTTTCTGCATCATTGATCCGAGCGCGGCGTAGACCATGCGGTGGCGCAGCTGGATCGGCTTGCCGGCAAACTGCCCCGACACGATGAGGACCTGGTAATGTCCGCCGCCGCCTTTCGCGCCCTCATGGCCGGCGTGCTGGCCCGACTCGTCGAGAATTTCGAGCGATTCGGGCGCCAGCGCGGCGAGTTTTTCCTGCATCAGTTGCGGCACGTTCACGCCGGCAATGACCTTTTTGGACGGCTTCGGGGCGGGGCATTATTCCGGCCCCTTTTCCTGTTCCTGCACGTACTTGCCCATCATCAGCGCCTGCAGCACGACGAAAACCAGCATCAGGCCGAGCCCGCCGAACAGCTTGAAATTGACCCAGACGTCGGTCGAATAATTGAAGGCGACATAAAGGTTGAGCACGCCCATCACGGCGAAGAATGCGATCCAGCTTGCCAGCAGCCGGTTCCACACCGGATCGGGCAGGGCGACCTGTTTTTCCATCATGCTGCGGATCAGGTTTTTGCGGAACAGCAGCGCCGATACCGCAAGCGTCCCGCTGAACAGCCAGTAGAGCACGGTCGGCTTCCATTTGATGAAAGTCTCGTTATGCAGCAGCAGCGTGGCGCCGCCGAACACCACGATCACGCCCAGGCTGACCCACAGCATGTTGTCGACCTTGCGGTGGCGCAGCCAGACCCAGCCGATCTGGGCAAAGGTCGCGGCGATCGCGACCGCGGTCGCGACGTAGATGCCGGAGAACTTGAAGGCGACGAAAAACAGGATGACCGGGAAAAGGTCGAAAAGGAATTTCATAGGCGGCGTATTATCGGCTTTTGGCGGCCCACTGTCTATTTGGCCCGCCAGCCCCGGTTTATTCCTTCTTTTCGAATTTCAGCGACGCCGAATTGATGCAGTAGCGCAGCCCGGTGGGCTGCGGCCCGTCGTCGAAGACATGTCCGAGATGGGCATCGCAGCGGCTGCACAGCACTTCGGTGCGCCGCATCAGGTGACTGAAGTCGTCCCCGGTCCTGACGTTGTCCCCGGCCGCGGGCTGCCAGAAACTCGGCCAGCCGCTGCCGGATTCGAACTTGTGATCGGAGCGGAACAGCTCGGCGCCGCAGCACACGCAGCGATAGACGCCGGTTTCATGGTTGTCCCAGTATTCGCCGGTGAATGCGCGCTCGGTGCCTTTTTTGCGCGCGATCTCGAACTGCTCCGGCGCCAGGAGTTTTTTCCATTCGGCGTCGGTTTTGACGATTTTGTCGGCCATAGACTCTCCCATGCGATGTGTCTTAGTGATAGATCATATGCTAAAGTTCCGCGGCCGTAATTCCATGATTTACCAAGGGGTAATACGAACGATGACGCTCGGCTACTGGATGGTGCTTGCCGCTGGAATCCTGCCCTATTTTTCGATCGTGGTCGCGAAATGGGGCCGGGATTACGACAACGCGGCGCCGCGCGTGGGCCTGGAGCGGCTGGGCGGCCTGCGGCAGCGCGCGTACTGGGCCCACCTGAACGGTTTCGAAGCGTTCCCGCTGTTCGCCGCCGCCGTGATCATCGCCCACCTGGCGCATGCACCACAGCAGTGGCTGGACGGGCTGGCGCTGGCCTTCGTTCTGCTGCGGGTCGTTTACACCCTTTGTTACATTTACGACAAACCGACCCTGCGCTCGCTGGCCTGGGCGGCCGCGTTCCTGTGCGTCATCGGATTGTTCATCATCTCGTTCTGAATAAAAAAACCAAAACATCAGCCGCAGAGGTCACAGAGAACACAGAGGAAAACCGATCCGGCAATACCGGGCTTTTAGCTTTACTCTGTGAACTCTGTGTTCTCTGTGGCCGATGTCTTACAGAACTTTTCCGGGATTCATCAGATTGTGCGGATCGAGCGCGCGCTTCAGCGTGCGCATGAGCTCGACTTCGACCGCGCTCTTGTAGCGTTTCAGCTCATCCACCTTGAACAGCCCGATGCCGTGCTCGGCGCTGAAACTGCCGTGGTAGCGTTGCACGAGGTCGTACACGACCTCGGTGACGTCGTGGGCGTCGCGCGCGGCCGCATCGTTGCGGTTGCGCCCGGCGACGAAGGCGTTGTAGTGCAGGTTGCCGTCGCCGAGATGGCCGAAGCAGATGATGTCTATGCCGGGAAAGCGCTGCTTGAGCGCCGCCTGCGCTTCGCTGATGAAAGCCGGCACCCGGCTCACCGCGACCGCAATGTCATGGCGGTAGAGCATGCCGGGCTCGGCGCGCGACGCTTCCGGAATGTCTTCGCGCATGCGCCACAGCGCCTGCGCCTGGGTCTCGTTGCCGGCGATGACGGCGTCGGTGACGAGTCCGAGGTCCATCGCCGCGGCGAGCGTCTGCTCGAGTTCTTCGCGCAGTGCATCGCCTTCGCGCGAATCGCTGAGTTCGGTGAGCACATACCATTCATGCACGGCCGCCAGCGGGTCGCGGGTGTCGGGGATGTGGCGCAGCACCAGATCCAGGCAGTTGCGCGAAATCAGTTCGAAAGCCGTGATCCGGTCGCCGCAATGCTGCCGCAGCACGGACAGCAGTTCCAGCGCCGCCTCCGGATGCGGTACCGACATCCAGGCGGTGGCCGCCGACTTCGGCCGCGGAAAGAGCTTCAGCACGGCGGCGGTGATGATGCCGAGCGTGCCTTCGGCGCCGACAAACAGATGCTTGAGGTCATAACCGGTGTTGTCCTTGCGCAGGCCGCGCAGGCCGTTCCAGATGCGGCCGTCGGGCAGCACCACCTCCAGGCCCGAGCACGAGGTCGCGCGCGTTGCCGTAGCGCAGCACGTTGACGCCGCCGGCGTTGGTCGCGAGATTGCCGCCGATCTGGCAGCTGCCTTCGGCGCCGAGGCTCAGCGGAAACAGGCGGTCGGCGTCCGCGGCGGCCTGCTGGATGTTGGCGAGCACGCAGCCCGCCTCGACGGTGAGCGTGTTGTTGAGCGCATCGACTTCGAGAATGCGGTTCATGCGCGCGAGCGACAGCACGAGTTCGGTGCCGCTGGCGTGCGGCACGGACGCGCCGCACATGCCGGTGTTGCCGCCCTGCGGCACGAGCGGGGTCGCGGTTTCAGCGCAGAGCTTCACCACGGCGGCGACCTGTGCGGTATTGGCCGGGCGGATTACCGCCGGCGTGACGCCGCGGTGGTAGCCGCGCCAGTCGACGACGTATGGTTCCATGTCGCGCGGATCGGTGATGAGCCCCTGCGGGCCGACGATCGCGGCGATGCGTTCTATCAAGGTGTGAGCTGTCATGATGTCAGGTGCGTGATTATAGATGACAAAAGCGGAACACATGAACCGCCGGGACGGCCGGGAGAACTTCGACCCGGGAAAAAAACAAGCCGGCATCTTGTGAATGCCGGCCTGCGGATTGAGTGGCGCCGGATAGGCGCCACGTTCAAGACAGTTTGACTGCGTCCGTCATATTGCAATTTCCGCGCGCCTTGCGCAAGCAATTCGTGACGGACGTACGCAAGGAATACTGCCGCGCTGGTAGTGACCGTCTCGACCGGCGTGGCGATCCGCAGCCGCAGTTGCGCGCCGCCGGTCTGGCCGTTCTTGCGGTGGACCGTCATAATGACACCTGGCAACGGCATGGCTTGAACTGCCGCCCCGCGGCGGAGCAGGGCAGGAAATATGCTAATATTTTACAAGTCATCTATATGACCTATATGAAACGCTTCGGGGAGTAAGAGCAGTGCCTACGACCGCAGAAATCATCGCGCAAGCATTAAAAGAGGAAGGCGTTCGCCACGCCTTCGGCATTCCCGGCGGGGAAGTGCTGGAAGTGCTGGAAGCATTCCGCAAGGCGGGAATCAAATTCATCCTCACCAAACAGGAATTGGGCGCCGGCTTCATGGCGGACGCCGCGTATCAGCTGACGGGCAAGCCGGGCGTGCTGGTTGCGACGCTGGGCCCCGGCATCACGAATACGACGACGGCGGTGGCGCACGCGCTGCTCGACCGCTCGGCGGTGATAGTGATCACCGGCGAAATCGCGACTTCACTCAAGGCGGTTCACACGCATCAGATCATCGACCAGGACCTGATGATGCGTCCGCTCGTCAAGTGGAGTACGACACATCGCGGCCAAGGGGGCTTACGAGCAGGTGCGCAAGGGCCTCGCGATCGCGAAAACCGCGATGCCCGGCCCGGTGCATTTCAATGTGCCGACCGATGTCGCCGTTGCCGAACAGGCGGAAGGCCGGCGTTTCTCGCCGCAGCGGGTCAGCGCGCTGCCGGATTCGCGGGACCTTGGCAAAGTGCTCACCTGGCTCAAGGCGGCGAAAAAGCCGCTCGCACTCATCGGCGTCGGCGTCCAGCTCGATCATGCCGAGGCCGAGTTGCAGGAAGTTCGTCGAGAAGTGGCGCGTGCCGTTCATCACCACCTACAAGGCGAAAGGCGTGATACCGGAAGACCATGCGCTTGCGCTCGGCGGCACCGGATTGTCCCCGGTGGTCGACAAGCTGCACATGGCGCAAGTGCGCAATGCCGATCTGATTCTCACGATCGGCTTCGACCCGGTCGAACTGCGCATCAACTGGATGTCGCCCTGGGACGAGAACAAGCACACCGTCAACATCGATCTCGTCCCCAATACGCATCACGTCTTCCGCAGCGCCGTCGAATATTCCGGCAGCATCGCCGGGTGCCTGCAGGTGCTGGCCGGCGCCGCGCCGGCCAAAGCGCCGCGGCGCTGGACCGATGCCGAGCTCGGCAAGCATCGCGCCGCCATCCGCGCCGCCATTGCCCACAAGCCGGCGCGCGGCCTCGGGCCGTACCAGGTGGCGTCCACGCTGCGCGATGTCTTTCCGCGCGACACGATCGCGACGATCGACACCGGCTCGCACCGCATCCTGATCAATCACGTGTGGCAGGCTTACGAGCCGCGCCGGCTGCTGCAGTCGAACGGGCTGGGCTCGATGGGCTATGCGTTGCCGGCGGCGATCGCGGCCAAGCTCATGTTCCCGAAGCGGCCGGTGCTGGCGATGATGGGCGAGGCGGGGCTCGACATGGTGATCGGCGAGATGTCGCTGCTCGACGAGCACAAACTGCCGATCGTCATGGTCGTGTTCCGCGACGATACGCTGTCCCTGATCAAGCTGAAGCAGGAGCGCATGAAGCTGCCCGAGACCGGCGTCGTGACCGGCAGTCCGGATTACGTGATGCTTGCCCGTGCCTATGGCGGCAACGGCGCGGTGGTGACCAGCGTCGCGGAACTCAGAAAAGCGGCGCAGGCCGCGTTGAAGTCGCCGCGCTTCACGCTGATCGAGGCGCGCATCGATCCGGCCGAGTACCGCAAGCAGATGTGAGTGGTTCTGCATAAAGACAGCGCATCGAATCTTGGGTAAGATGATGCCGCCGATACGAGGAGGTGCAGCGCGCTCGCCGCGCGTTGCTGCGATCCGGCATTAAACAAATAACAAGTGGCGGCTGCCCCGGTCTGGCAGCGCGCAGGATTTTTTGGAGGACGCGCATGAAGACCGACCGCGTCATCTTCGTCTGCATTCTTGTCCTTGCCGCGGTGTATTTCTATGCCACTGCGCAAATTCCCTCGCTCGAGATCGGCGATCCGCTGGGTCCCAAGGCATTTCCGCGGCTGCTCGGCATCGGCCTGCTGGTCACCGCCGGCATGCTGTTCATGGAAATGTGGAAGGCGAAGAAAGCGGGCGCGCCGAAGGACGCAGGGCGACGGAGCCGCGACCGGATTACCATCATTACCTGATCGTCGGCGCCGCGGTGCTCTGGACCGCCGTCTATTTCGCCGTTTTCGAATGGCTTGGCTATATTATTTCCACCGCGGTGTACCTGATCGTGCTGACGGCGTATTTCAATCGCGGCAAGTGGATCGCGAACATACTGACCTCGGTGCTGTTCGGCATCGGCGGCTACGTGATGTTTTCGAAGCTGCTGGACGTCAACGCTTCCCCACGGCATCCTGCCGTTCTGAAGGAGATCGACGCATGGATACTCTGACGCCCATTCTGCAACGGTTTCGCCGTCTGCCTGCACCCGATCAACCTGTGGTACACCTTTCTCGGCGTGTTCATGGGCACGATCATCGGCGTATTGCCGGGGATCGGACCGTCGGCCGGCATCGCGCTGCTGCTGCCGGTCACGTTCGGCATGGACCCCACCTCCGCGCTGATCATGATGGCCGGCATCTTTTACGGCACCAAGTACGGCGGCTCGACGACGTCGATCCTGATCCGCACGCCGGGCGAGGCGTCCTCGGTCATGACCTCGATCGACGGCTACGAAATGGCCAAGAAGGGACGCGCGGGCGCGGCGCTGGCCGTGTCCGCGATCGGCTCCTTCATCGCCGGCACCATAGGCGTGGTCGCGCTCACGCTGTTCGCGCGTGCCGCTGGCCTCGATGGCGCTCAAGTTCGGCCCGGCCGAATATTTCACGCCTGATGCTGTTCGCGATGACCGCCGTGGCGTCGCTCTCCGGCAAATCGCCGGCGAAAGGCCTGCTGTCGACGATTCTGGGGCTGATGATCGCGACCATCGGCATCGACCTGCAAAGCGGCCAGCCGCGCTACACCATGGGCGTTCCCGAATTTCAGGACGGCGTCGGTTTCATCGTGGTGGTGGTGGGGCTGTTCGCGGTCTCCGAAGTGTTCCGCGGCATGGAGGATATTTCCAAGGGTACTGCGCCCCAGATGATCCGCATCTCGGGCAAGCTGTGGCTGACGAAGGAAGAATGGAAGCGTTCGATCGGCCCGATCTGGCGCGGCGGCATCATCGGTTTCATCATCGGCGTGCTGCCGGGCGCCGGCGGCACGATCGCCTCGATCCTGTCGTATACGACCGAGAAGCGGCTTGTCGAAGCATCCGGAAGAATTCGGCCACGGCGCGATCGAGGGCGTCGCGGGGCCGGAATCCGCCAACAATTCCGATACCGCCGGCGCCCTGGTGCCGTTGCTCACGCTCGGCGTGCCGGGCGGCGGCGCGACGGCGGTGATGCTGGGCGCGTTCATCATGTACGGCATCCAGCCGGGACCGCTGCTGTTCCAGAACAAGTCCGGACCTGGTGTGGGGGCTGATCGACAGCATGTACATCGGCAACGTCATGCTGCTGATTCTCAACCTGCCGCTGATCGGCATTTTCGTGCGCCTGCTCTATATTCCCAGCGGCATCCTTTATCCGCTGATCGTCGCGATTTCCGTCATCGGCATCTATGCGATCAACGGCAACGTCGTGGAACTGTACTTCATGCTGTTCTTCGGGGTCGATCGGCTATATTTTCGACAAGGTCGATATCCCGGTCGCGCCGCTGGTGCTGTCGGTGGTGCTGGGCGGCATGATGGAGCAGTCGTTCCGCCAGGCGATGACGATTTCCGGCGGCAATCCGGCGATTTTCGTCAGCAGCGGCATCACCGTGACGCTGGTCGTGCTGTCGGTGATCTCGCTTTCGATGCCGTTCATCCTGCCGCGGTTGAAGTCGCTGAAGCCGGACGCGGAATAACTCCGGCGGCGATAACGTTTTCCGGTGCCCGTTTCATTGGAGCCGGTCTTAAAAACGGCCAATGGACAGGATTTACAAGATTGACAAGATTAACTTCTGAAAAATCATGTAAATCCTGTTAATCCTGTCTATTCGGTTTTGAATGTTGGGCCCGTCTCATGAGTTTTGAGGCAACTTCTAGTTAAAGGGAGTCAAGATGCATCAGGTAACGCTCATTCCGGGCGATGGGATCGGCCCGGAAGTGACTGCGGCCGCGCGCGACGTGGTCGAGGCGTCCGGAGTAAAGATCCAGTGGGACGTCCAGCCGGCGGGAATGAAAGTCGGCGAGGAAACCGGCAATCCGCTTCCCGAACGCGTGTTCGCGTCGATCGAGCGCACGCGCATCGCGCTCAAGGGGCCGACCGGCACGCCTTTCGGCGAGGCCTACCGCGTCGAGCGCACGGTGAAGGGCGAGACGCGCATCTACCCGAGCGTGGCGATCGCGCTGCGCAAGGAGCTGAAGCTGTTCGCCAACGTCCGCCCGAGCAAGTCCTATCCGGGCGTCGCCTCGCGCTTCAGCGGCGTGGACATCGTGCTGTTCCGCGAGAACAGCGAGGATTTATATCTCGGCCTGGAGCGCATGGTCGACGCCGACACCGCCGAGGCGCTCAAGATCATCACGCGCGGCGCCACGCAGCGCATGGCGAAGTTCTCGGCCGATTACATGCGCCGCACCGGCCGCAAGCGCGTCACCATCGGTCACAAGTCCAACGTGCTCAAGCTCACCGACGGCCTGTTCCTGAAGGCGGCACAGCGAAGTGCTCGCCGGTTATCCGGACATCACGACCGACAGCCGGGTGATCGACGCGCTGTGCATGGAACTGGTGCTCAAGCCCGAGAGCTTCGACTGCCTGCTGCTGCCGAATCTGTACGGCGACATCGTGTCCGACCTGCTGGCCGGTACCGTCGGCGGACTGGGCGTGGCGCCGGGCGCCAATCTCGGCACTGAATACGCGATGTTCGAAGCCGTGCACGGCACGGCGCCCGACATCGCGCGGCAAGGACATGGCCAATCCGCTGTCGATGATCCTGTCGGCGGTGATGATGCTGCGCTACATCGGCGAGGCGCGCCGCCGCGGACCGCGTCGAGGCGGCGCTGTCGCGGTCCTGGCCGAGAAACGGCACGTGACGCGCGATCTGGGCGGCGACGCGGGCACGAAGCGGATGACGCAGGCGATCGTCGAAAAGCTGAAATAAGTCAAGAAAAGCATGAACGCGAAGGACGCAAAGGTTCGCAAAGTAAAATCGAGAATGAAAGCAAGATTCGAAGGACACAGAGGCACTAAGCTTAATATGCGACCTTAACAATGACCCATACCGAGCTCTTGTTTGTCGCTGTTTATATTCGTAAATTTTTACTTCGTGTCATCGCTTCATGTCTTACTTTGTCTGTTTCCTTCGCGTACCTTGGCGGCCTTGGCGTTAATTCTTTGATCTTCGGGGTATCGAATATGAGTAAACGTATCGTCGTAGTCGGAGCGGGCGCGATCGGCGGCTATGCCGGCGGGCACATGACGCGCGCCGGCCACGACGTCACGCTGATCGATCCCTGGCCCGAGCACGTCGACTACATGCGCGAACACGGCCTGCAGCTCTCGGGCATGACCGAAGCCGAGCGCCATTCGATCCGGGTCAACGCGCTGCACATCACCGACGTGCAGAATTTCTGCAAACAGAAACCCGTCGACATCGCATTCATCTGCGTCAAATCCTACGACACCGAGTGGGCGACGCATCTGATCAAGCCTTATCTCGCGCCCGACGCTTACGTCGTGTCGCTGCAGAACTGCATCAACGAGGAGCGCATCGCGGCCATCGTCGGCTGGGGCCGCACGCTCGGCTGCATCGCGAGCCTGATGGCGGCGGAGCTCTACGCGCCCGGCCACGTCAAGCGCACGGTGCCGATGGGCGGCGAGCGGCACACGGTCTTTCGCGTCGGCGAAGTGCACGGGCGCGTGACGCCGCGCGCGCAGGAGGTCGTGGAACTCCTGCGTTCCGCCGACAGTGGCAAGGTCACCACCAACCTGTGGGGTGAGCGCTGGTCAAAATTAGTAATAAATTCAATGCGTAACGGACTTTCCGCCGCCACCGGCCTGTCCGGCAACCAGCGCGACGCCGCCGAGGGTCCGCGCTGGCTGTCGATCCGGCTGGGCGCGGAAGCGGTGCGTGTCGGCCAGGCGCTTGGCTATCAGCTCGAGAAAATGCTCGGCATGGAACCGGAGACGCTGGCGCGCGCCGGCGAAGGCAACCGCGATGCGCTCACCGAGATCGTCGATATTCTCACCGAGAATGCGAAAAAGCGCTCGGACGAGCAGCGGCCCTCGATGGCGCAGGACATCCACAAGGGCCGGCGCACCGAAACCGATTTCATCAACGGCTACGTCGCCGCCAGGGGCCTGGAGATCGGGGTGCCGGCGACTACGCACGCCAAAATGAACGAGATCGTGAAGCGCGTCGAGCGCGGCGAACTGAAGGCCGCGGCGCATAATATTCGCGACATCTGAGCCGCGACTCGCGGACGGGCGGAGGGGCGAGAATGAAACGGAATATCGTGCGGGGCGGGTGGAGAATACCGGTCGTGACGGCCGCGCTTGCGATCGCGAGTTTGATGACCGTGCCGGCTGCGCGGGCCTGGCAGCCGGACAAGCCGATCGAAATCATCATTCCGACGTCGCCCGGAGGCGGCGTCGACCGCACCGCGCGTGTATTGCAGAAAATTATGCAGGAAGACAAGCTCGT
The DNA here is from genome assembly GCA_963734595.1 of uncultured beta proteobacterium. GTDB lineage: Bacteria > Pseudomonadota > Gammaproteobacteria > Burkholderiales > SG8-41 > CAKKQX01. The sequence continues at coordinate 235,679 of CAVTHV010000029.1, read as the reverse complement.
CAAGGTGCCGGTGACGGTGGTCAACAAGCCCGGCGCGGGCGGCGCGGTATCGCTGGTCTATCTCAACCAGCACGCGGGAGACGCCCACTATATCGCAATCAATACCCCAAATATCATTGCGAACGACATCAACGGCCGCAGCCCCGTCAAATACACCGATGTGACGCCGCTCGCCAACCTGTTCAGCGAATACACGGTGGTGGCGGTGCGCGCCGACTCGCCGATCAAGACCGGGCAGGATTTCATCGACCGGCTGCGGAAGGATCCGGCCTCGCTCGCGGTGTCGACGCCGACCACTCTGGGCAGCGTCAATCACATGTCGTTCGCGCTGGTGGCCAGGGCCGCGGGGATCAACGTGAAAAAGCTGAAGGCAGTCGTGCTGAGTTCGGGCGGCGAAGCCGCCATGGCGCTGCTCGGCGGCCACATCGATGCGCATACCGGCACGCCATCGTCGGTGGTGCGCCTGGTCGAGGCGGGCAAGGTGCGGGTGATCGGCATAGCCGCGCCGGCGCGCATCGGCGGTCCCTACGCCAATACGCCGACCTGGAAGGAACAGGGTTATCCGGCCGTGATGGATACCTGGCGTGGCGTGATCGGCCCCAAGGGTATGACCCGCGAGCAGATTGCGTTCTGGGACGATGTGCTGTCCAAAGCGGTGAAGACGGAGATCTGGAAGAAGACGCTCGAGCAGAACGTTCTGGAACCAAACTATCTGAACAGCAGCGATACCCGCAAGCTGTTCGATTCCGACAATACCGAATTCAGAGCTATCCTCTCTGAACTCGGCATGATCAAATAACCGGATGCCACTTACGGAGCCGCCATGACTGCCAGCACGATGTTCGAGAAAATCTGGACCCGGCACGTCGTGACCAACGAGGAAGGCGAGCAGCTGCTCTACGTCGACCGCGCGTTGATTCACGAAGGCTCCTCGCATGCTTTCGCCGTGCTCGATGCCCGCAATCAGAAAGTGGCGCGGCCGCACCAGGTGTTTGCGTTCAACGACCACTACGTGCCGACCACGGGCCGCGACAAAGGCGTCGAGGGCATCGCGAATCCCGAGATCCGCAACATGGTCCTGAAGCTGCAGGAAAATGCCGCGCGCCACGGCGTCACGCTGTTCGGCATCGACGATCCGCGCCAGGGCATCCTGCACATCGTTCCGCCGGAGCAGGGCATCACCCAGCCGGGACTGTTGATCGTCGGCGCGGACTCGCACACGTCGACCCATGGCGCGTTTGGCTGTCTTGCCTTCGGTGTCGGCGCCTCCGAGATGATGCACGTGATGGCCACGCAGACGATCTGGCAGCGCAAACCGAAAACGATGCGCATCCGCGTCGACGGCAAACTCGGATTCGGCGTGGCGGCAAAGGACGTGATCCTCGCCATCATCGCGAAAATCGGCGCCGGCGGCGGCGCGGGACATGTGATCGAGTATGCCGGTTCTGCAATCACGGCGATGACCATGGAAGCGCGCATGACGGTGTGCAATATGTCGATCGAGGCGAGGCGCGCGCGCGGGCATGGTCGCGCCGGACGACACCACGTTTGCCTATATGGTCGACCGGCCGTATGCGCCCAGGGGCGCGGCGAGGGAGGCGGCGCTCGCGATGTGGCGCGCGTTGCCGTCGGATGCCGACGCCGCGTTCGACAGGGAAGTCGCGCTCGACGGCGCGCAAATCGCGCCGATGGTGACGTGGGGCACCAGTCCCGAGCATGCGCTGCCGGTGACCGGCGTGGTTCCCGATCCGCGCAACGCGGCTGACGAGGTCAAAGGGACGGAGATCGCCGCCGCGCTCGATTACATGGGGTTGCAGCCCGGCATGGCGCTTGCGGACATCAAGGTCGATCGCGTGTTCATCGGTTCCTGCACCAACAGCCGCATCGAGGACATTCGCGCCGCGGCGGAAGTCGCGCGCCTCGGCAAGGCCAAGATCGAGGCGTGGGTGGTGCCGGGATCGCGGCTGGTGCAAAGGCAGGCCGAAAAAGAAGGGCTCGACAAGATATTTCTCAACGCGGGGTTCCAGTGGCGCGACCCGGGCTGCTCGCTGTGCACCGCGATCAACGGCGACCAGCTGCAACCCGGAGAGCGGTGCGCGTCGACGTCGAACCGCAATTTCCGCGGCCGCCAGGGCACGGGCGGACGCACGCATCTCGTGAGCCCGGCGATGGCGGCGGCAGCGGCGCTGAAGGGGTGCCTGACTGACGTGCGCGACCTGTTGAAAAACTAAATTAGCCGCCAAGGCCGCCAAGCACGCCAAGGAAAAACAAAATAGTCAAAAAGCGATGGACACGAGGACACAAAGGAAAATCAATTAACAATTAGCAATTACATCAAGTACTCTGTATGAGGCACCCGGTTGTAATTATGTATCTGGTGTTTTTACCTTCGTGTCCTTTGTGTCCTTCGTGTCATATGCTTTGTTATCTGGTTTTCTTGGCGTGCTTGGCGGCCTTGGCGGCTAATATTTAGGGGTTTTTAATCATGACACCATTTACGAAACTGACCGCGATCGCCGCGCCGATCGACGAGCCCAACATCGACACCAACCAGCTGTGTCCGACGCGCTTCAACAAGGTGCCGCGCGGGCCGAAGCACGCGCAGATCCTGTTTCACGATCTGCGCTTTCAGGCCGACGGCACGGAAAAGGACTTTGTCCTGAACCGCGAACCGTACCGCAAGGCGCAGATCATCGTCGCCGACCGCAACTGGGGCTGCGGCTCGTCGCGCGAGAGCGCGGTCTACGCGCTCTACGAATTCGGCATCCGCTGCGTGATCGCGTCGAGCTTCGGCGACATTCATGCCAACAACTGCATGAAGAACGGCCTGCTGCCGGTCGTGCTCACGCAGGACGAAGTGGTGGCGATCCGCGCGCAGCTGCACGCAAAGCCGGGCGCGACGCTCAGCGTCGATCTTGCCGCGCAGACGGTGACCGATCCCGCAGGCGGGACCCATCATTTCGACATTCATCCGGTGCGCAAGAAGTGCCTGCTCGAAGGACTCGACGACATCGCGCGCACGCGTGAGTACGCGGAAAGAATCGAAGGTTTCGAGGAAACCTACTACGGGGAGCGGCCCTGGCTAAAAGCAGCCGGGAGCAAAACTTAAAGCGCATACCAGCCGCAAGGAGTCAGACTCGCAAGCCCATACAAACTCAACAGGCTTGGGAGTCTGGCGCCTTTCATGCGCGTGAGCGTGATGACAAACCGTCCCCTGTCCAGTAGACTCTCGATAGTATTTAATATCAAGGCCTTAGAGACGGCCGCCACGAAAGGAGTGTGGGATGAAAAAGATGCGCGGTTTTACGCTGATCGAACTGGTGGTCGTCATTATCATTCTGGGCATACTCGCCGCCGTGGCGCTGCCGCGGTACGTCAGCCTGCAACGCGATGCGCGGATTGCCAAACTCAATGGCGCGCGCGGCGCGATGGCCGGCGCCTCTGCTCTGGTGCATTCCGCGGTGCTGACGCGCAACGGTGTCGCTGACGCTGCCGCCTGTCCGGGCGGCGGCGGTACCGCAAACAATATTGGAACCGGCGCGGGCACGGTGTGCACGGAGAGCGGGATCGTCAATATCATCAACGGCTATCCGCAGGCACTGCTGCCCCCGGCGGCGGGCGGCATCGTGTCGGCCGCGGGCCTGACTCCAGTGTTCAGTCCCACGATCGCACAATTGAATGCCGAGGGTTATGGCGCCACGGGCGGCGGTGCCGCGGCAGGTTCTGTCCTGACCGATTCAGGTCACCGGCGGTACTGCGGCTGCGACCTGCAGCTTTACCTATACGGCTCCGGCGGCAGGCGCGGCGGCAGTCCTCAGCGCAGTTACCGTGACCGGCTGCTGATCTCGGGGGAATGATATCGGGCGGTTCCTTCCGTCAGGTCATGCTTGAGAAAGCGGAGATTGATGTATTACCTCCGTGAATGACAAAGGCCAGCTTCGACGCTGGCCTTTGTCATTCACGGTCCTGATCGCGCTTCACAAAAAGTGAAAGCGCGCCATCGTAGAGCAGGGGTGGTATTGCAACGCCTTGTTTATATTAATTTATTTTAATATTTTCGCAAGCGCCGCAGGTCACGGGCAGCTCAATATATTCCACCGGATTGCCGTCCTGAAATATCAGTTTTTTGATCGTTCAGATCAACCGCACCTCAGTCTTCAACTTCATTGGCTCTCTGACCTTTTCAGCGCTCTGATCCCCGACAGAATGAACGGCCAAAGAAGAGAGATCGCGGTCAGCGTCATCAGTGTCACCGTGATTCCACTGCTGAAGAAAATGGTCAGACTGTCATCCGAAATAGTCATGGCCTGCCGGAACGACTGCTCTATGACGTCACCCAGGACCAGGGCCAACACCAGTGGCGCGACCGGGATCTCGGCCTTGTTGAACAGATAGCCGACGACTCCGAAGAAGAGCATCAGGTACAGGTCGACCATGTCGCCATTGATGGAGTAGATGCCTATAACGGAAATGGCCATGATCAGCGGATAGAGCATGGCTCTGGGGATATAAAGAAGGCGGACGAACAGGCCGATGAGCGGCAGGTTGAGGATAAGCAGCATGATATTCCCGATGTACATGCTGTCGATGAGCCCCCAGACGACATCCGGATGGTCCTTGAACAACATGGGGCCCGGCTGAATCCCGTACATGATGAAAGCACCCAGCAGCACCGCCGTAACAGCGCCGCCCGGCAAACCCAGCGTCAGCAGCGGGACCAGGGCGCCGGCCGTATCCGAATTGTTCGCCGCTTCCGGTCCGGCCACGCCCTCGATCGCTCCTTTCCCGAATTCTTCCGGGTGCTTCGACAGGCTTTTTTCCGTGGTGTACGACAGGATCGTGGCGATCGTTCCACCCGCTCCGGGCAGGACGCCGATAATGAAACCGATGATGCCGCCGCGCCAGATCGGTCCTATGGATCGTTTCCACTCGTCCCGGGTCAGCCATAGCCTTCCGGAAATACGGATCACGTCGGGGGCGGTTCCCCTGAAGAGCGTTTCCAGGCCCTCGAAAACCTCCGCCACGGCGAACAGTCCCACCACCACGATCACGAAACTGATGCCCTCCTGGAATTCCAGAATGCCCATCGTATAACGCGGCATGGCGCTCTGTAAGTCGATGCCGACCGTGGAGAGCATCAACCCCAGGAACATCGAGATGAGTCCCTTGGGGAGCGACCTGCCGGTGAGACAGGCCACCGCGGTCATGGCAAACAGCATCAGCGTGAAATATTCGGCAGGGCCGAACTTGAGAGCCATCGCAGTGAGCGGCAGCGCGAACAACGTCAAGGCGACCACCCCGATGGTGCCGGCAATGAAGGAACCGATTGCCGATACGGCCAGGGCCGCCCCCGCCCGCCCCTTGAGCGCCATCGCGTAGCCGTCGATACAGGTCATGACCGAGGCGGCCTCGCCGGGCGTGCGGATCAGGATGGATGTCGTCGAACCTCCGTATTTGGCGCCATAGTAAATGCCCGCCATCATGATGAGGGCTGACGTCGGGTTCATGCCGTAGGTAACAGGGATCAGCAGGGCAATGCCGGCCGTCGGGCCAATGCCGGGCAACACGCCGACGATCGTGCCCAGAAAGCAGCCCACCAGCGTGTACCACAAGTTGATCGGCTGCAGGCAGACCGCGAAGCCGTTGAGGATATGGGACAGAGTTTCCATTTCAGAAAGGCAGGATGCCCCGCGGCAGCGGGACACCCAGCAGTTTGGTGAACATCCAATAGCTGATGCAACTGTACAGGACCGAGGTCAGGATGTTGCCCGTCCACTTGCCACGGTGAAAATAAGCCATCAGTACCAACAGGTAAATACTGGTCGATATCGCGTAACCGAGCCATTCGAAAGCCGCGAGATACGCGCCGGTCCAGATCGCTGCCGCGCCAACGACCCAGTAGTGACGCCCCTTGCCGGATATTTTCTGTTCTTCGCCGGTCCTTTCGGGCTTCTTTGCGCGAAGTGTTTGCACCAGCAAGGCAACGGCGGACAGCAGCAGGCCTGTACCGATCAGGTACGGAAATGCCTTGGGGCCCAGCGGATCGCTGATATCCAGCACAGGGAACTGCGAAGTGGCATAAATATAAAGAGCGGCAAGAACAACCGCAAAAACGGCTGTGATACGGTTGGCCATATTGACTCCTCCTGTATGCCCCCAAGACCTCATCGCTCAGTGACTGTACCGAACGGCAGGGCCGGGTAAACTCCCGGCCCCGCCGCGGCGCAATCACTGAAAGCGGCGCGGAACGCCTCCCTCACTCGAAGCCACTGGCCCCGCAAGGTCCGGTAAACGTTCCGCCAGCGCCTATTCGGACTTGGCCAGCCCGATATCGATCATGGTTTCCTTGGTGGACTTGTAGGTATGATCCAGTGCGGACTCCAGTTCCTTGCCGCGCAGGAATTCCTCTGTCTGGTTTCGTTTGGCGATGTCCTGTTTCCATTCGGCATCATCGTTCACGGCGGCCATTGCATTTTCCCAATATGCTCTCTGCTCGGCGGTGATTCCCTTCGGTGCAAAAACATAACGACAGTTGCTGACCCCGGCGACATCGAGACCGGACTCAGCCATGGTCGGCACATTGGCCAATATGCCGGTGAGGCGCTTCGGTGATGAGACCGCCAGGATCCGCAGGGTACCCGCCTCGAAATTCTGGTACGCGGCGCTGACCGAGGATGCCACCGCATCGACATGTTTCCCCATCACCGATGTCATGGACATTGCGTTGGACTTGAATATGACGACCTTCAAGCCTTTGGGATCGATGCCGGCCGACCGCAGTGCCTTCGAAATCACCAGATTGTTGGCGCCGGCGCGGGACACCGTGCCGAACGATACGGATTTGATGTTCGCCTTGAGGCGGTCGAGCAAATCGCGCATGTTTTTGATGGGCGAGTCCGTGGCTACCGTCAATGCCGAATTGTCGCACCGCAGCTTTGCGATCGGCGTGAAGTCAGTGTAGTTCAATGGAGTCAGCCCCGCTATGTGATTGCTCAACAAAGTCCCTGTCGCATAAAGCAGGTAATGGGGATTGCCCGTGTATTTGGCCACGTAGGCCGCCGACAGCACCTGACTGCCACCGGCCTTGTTGACGACCAGCACGGGGGTCGGGACCAGTTTTTTCTGTTCCAGAATTCTCTGGATGAAACGCGACACCCTGTCGTTTTCGCCGCCGGCGGCGTTAGGGACCACGATCTCGACTGGATTTTGCGGCTGCCACCCCTCCGCAGCCACAGCCGGGACGTGCAGGCCGACCGTCCCCAACGCAACGAGAACGCACATACTTGCGCAATTACCGGATTTTAATTTCATGGTCCTTTTCTCCTCGTCAAAGATCACCAAAAAAACCGCCGTTGTTTCGGAGCAGACCTTACCGCGCTCTTGGCGGCGCTTGACCGGATGGCAATGTTCACCATACGCCGGCCGGGTCATAAAAACTAAACCGCCACGCATCAGCTCACACTGGCTTTTGCACGGCCGCGCAGGCCGGCCACGTCCGGCGCCATGACAATGCCGGGCCGGCCGGCAAGCTTCTCGTAGTAATGTGTGGCAAGCGCGAGGTCCTGCAGTGCCATGCCCACCGACTTGAAGACTACGAGCCCTTCAGGTGGCACGGATGCGGCGCCAGCGACGAGCTGTGCAAGCGTCGCCCGCTTTGTCTCCGGGAGCGCGCCCGCCGCGATGGCTTGCCGCAATTCACCCGCCTCCTCGAGGGCATGCGTCGAGTCCACGATCACGATACCGGCGCGGCGAAAACTCTCCACATCCACTTCGGCGAACTGGGGGCGGGTATTGCCTACCGCGCAAAGCAGCCTGCAATCCTCAAGCCACTCGCCGCGCACCACGGGCTCGTCGTTCCGGGCGTTGCTCGCCGTCGCCACGACCTGTCGTCCCCGCACCGCGGCCTCTGCCGAATTCACCGGCGTGACCGGGAAACCCAGTTTTGCCGACATTTCGGCCGCGAAGGCCTCGCGGCGCGCGAGCGTCGGGCTGTAGACAGCCGCCGACTCGACCTTGTATACCGCGGCAAGACTTTCGAGCTGGGTGCGCGCCTGGTTGCCGGATCCAATGATCCCCACCGTTACCGGGCCCGTCAACGGCACTTTTCGCGCTGCAACGCCGCTTGCCGCCCCCGTCCGCAGATCGGTGATGAGGCGGCCGTCGATCAGGGCCAGCAGTTCGCCGTCCTTCAGGCTGTACAGCAGAACAACGTAGCGCGTGCCCACGCCATCGATGCTGTGGTATGCCTTCATCGCGCAGTAGCCGGCGTCGCTGTCGGCGGCAAACAGTACGCGCATGGCGCCACCCTCGAATTCCGTGGTGAACTTGGGCGAAACCGAAGTGCTGCCGCGCGCCTCGTGGGCCAGTGTCTTCTCGAGGAGGTCGATCGCCTCGGGCATGGAGAGCACGCCCTCGATCGAGGCGAAGTCGAGCATGGCAACCATGGTCATGGCGTTGCGTATCGCATGCAGGCACAGCCGTCGAAATCAATGCAGGTCAAACCCCGTTCTCCATTCATCGGTGGCGGCCCGCTCACCAGCCGCGCGGTTCCGCGCTCAGATACGGGCAGGCCGCAACACGTGCCGCAAGCTGGCCCATTTCAGGCTCCCCCAGGCTCAGCCCGGGCAGGCGCGGCTCGCCGCACGCGCGCCCCATCGCGCGCATCGCGGTCTTGAGACCGGCGCGTCCACCCTTTTTTACCAGGTGGTGCAGCTCGGCCATGTCTTCCTGCAGCTTGCGCGCCTGCATGAACTCCTGTTTCGAGCAGTGTTCGTAAATCTGGCGCGCGAGTTTGGGCGCCACGCTCGCGAGCGGCGAGAACGCACCACTGCCACCGACCACCCCGTTGGGCACCATGAAGTCGGTTCCGGCCAACAACTGGAAGTCGGGCCTGATTTCGCGGCCGAGCGAGATCGTCTCGACCATGAAAACGAAGCGCATGCTGGCGTCGACCAGGCCGGCAACGTTGTCGAGCCGCTTCAGCACGTCGAGCACGATCTCGGCCGTGAGGTGGGTGCCGGCATCTTCGACGACAGGCGTGCAGATAAAGAAGGGCAGGCGCGTCGCGGACCCGATCTGCACGAGATGCTCCACGACCATCGCCGGCTTCGGATGCCAGAAGTACGGCGGATGGGACGCGATCGCGGCCGCGCCGGCCTGCTCGGCGTGACGCGCGCGGCTTACGGCGATGGCGGTGCCGGGATCGCTCACGTGGGCGATGACCGGAACGCGGCCATGGACGTGCTTGATCGCGAACTCGAGCAGCTTGCGCAGCTCGACGTCGGTAAGGCTCACGTCTTCGGCTTGTTGCATCGGCACCGCAAGCGCGTCGGCCCCGTTGCGAAGATGAAACTCGAGAACTTTGGCGTACAGATCGTAATCGATGCTCTGGTCGGCCTTGAACGGCGTGACCGGGCAGTGGACCAGGCCGGGCTTGAATGTTTTCATCGCAGAATCCTTCTCTCGGAGATTACCAGCCGTGAGGCTCGGTGTTGATGACGTCGAGCGCCTCCAATTGGCGGCACAGGAACTCGACGCGTTCTTTGGTCGCGGTCGGCAGCGGCGAGCGGATGGGTCCTGCGTTGCGGCCCATCGAAATCATGGCGCCCTTCAGCGACGACGGGTACTGGTCCTTGAACAGCCGGTAGAGCTTGGTGATCTTGTACTGGCACGTGCGGGCCGTTTCCCAGTCGTTCGCGACCAGGGCGGCGAAGAACCGGTTGCACAGATTGGGGGCGATGGCGCCGCAGGACGAGAACGAGCCGCACGCGCCCAGCGGATAGGACGCGAGCAGATGCTCGAGCCCCATGATGATGGAAAATCCGGGGCGCATGCGCAGCGCGACCCGGGAAATCTCCATGAACTTTTCGCTGTGGAAACTGGCGTCCTTCATGCCGGTGTAGTTCGGCAGGCGCTCGATCAGCCGCTGCACCAGCTCGCTGGTGAACTCCACCCCCTCGCCATTGCGCCAGGGCGAGTTGTAGGTGAGCACCGGCAGGTCGGTATGCGAGCCGATGCGCACGATCGAGTGGAAGATTTCCTCCTGCGTCGGCCGGCGGCAGTAGGGCGAGATGGTCAGCAGCATGTCGGCGCCGGCCTTCTGCGCGTGCCGCGCGAGATCCAGAGAATCTTCCTCCGACAGGCTGCCGACGAAGATCGACACCGGCACGCGGCGCGCGACGGTCTTGATCAGCACTTCCGCGCCGAGCTTGCGCTCCTCCATGGTGAGGTTCGGGGACTCCGCCTTGTGGTGCGGCCAGGCGATGGCCGGCGCGCCGTTGCGCACGTGAAAATCCACCATTTTTGCCAGGCCGTCGTAATCGACGCTGAAGTCGTCATGGAGCGGCGTAACGGGCGCCTGCATCACGCCCTTTAGAACAAATGGCCGGTTTGCCGCGGACTGCGCGGCAGGGGCTTTGGTGAGCACTGTGGACATGGTCTGGATCCCTTTCCGTTTGGGGTTGGGCAGCGTTGCGGCGCTAACGCACACCGTCGAGTGTCGATTCTATGAATATCCCAGTGGTGCGGTAAGGCGATGCGATCTACAATCACTGTTAAGATAGGCTTTAACAATGGGCGGATACCCCTATGGCTATGGACCGACTGCATGGCATCCTCGTCTTTCTGCGCGTGGTCGAACACGGCACCTTGAGCGGCGCTGCGCGCGCGCTGGGCGTCAGCACCGCGGCCGTGAGCAGCACGCTGACCCGGCTGGAGCGGCAGCTCGCGGTGCGTTTGCTGATCCGCACGACGCGCCGGCTCAGCACCACCCCGGAGGGCGCCGAGTTTTACGCGCGCTGCAAGCAGATCACCGCCGATCTGGCGGAAGCGGAGGTGGTGGTCGGGCGTTCCGGGCGGGTGGCCGCCGGGCGGTTGCGCGTGCGCCTGCCGCTGATGCTTGGCCGCACGTGGATCGTGCCGCACCTGCCCCGGTTCATGCGCGAGCATCCTGCGCTTGCCATCGAAGTCGTATGCATGGATTTCGTGCCCCACACGATTGAAGACGGGCTCGACATGTCGGTGCAGACCGGGGAGTTGCACGATTCCAGTCTTGCCGTGCGGCGGCTCGCCTCGACGCGTTACGTGGTGTGCGGGGCGCCCGACTATTTTGCCGCGCACGGTACGCCGCAGTCTCCTGAGGATCTCAACAACCACACCTGTATCGCCTATCGCCGGCCGCGCAACGGCCGCGTGCGCGAGTGGCGCGTAATGACAGGATCCGTTGTGCGTCAGGTCACCATCAACAGCCCGATGATATTCAACCGCCTCGAATTGATGATCGAGGCGGCGAGGGCGGGCTACGGTCTCATCCAGGTACCGGAGTGCTATGCGCAGCCGTACATCGCGCGCGGAGAACTGGTTGAGACGCTCGAGAACTACAAGGCCGGAGGATACGAGATTTCGGTCGTGTACCGGCAACAGCAGCGGCTCGAGCCCAAGGTGCGCGTGTTCATGGACTTTTTGGTGGCTCTGTTCGACCCGCCGCCGTGGAATCGCCCGCAGCCGGACGTGTTGCCCGCACGGCCTTCGCGACCGCAAAAACGCGTGCGGCAACGATGAGGCGATATTGAACTACACGAATAAAAACAATGCATTACGATAATTCTTGATCCTTGCGATAGTGCGCTTCTCATTTTGTGAAGCAGGACCAGGATGGTGAATGGCAAAGGCCAGCTTGAAGCTGGCCTTTGTTTTGGGAGGCGAGGGGGGGTGAAAGCGTTCATTCCGGCAATTGGTAGTCGCCCTCTCGAAACAGGCGCAGGCAGGCGTCGGCCACATCCGCGTCGTACGCCGTTCCGCGTCCACGCTCGATTTCGGCGAGAGCCTTGTCGATTCCCAGTCCCGGCCGGTACGGCCGGTGCGAGGACATCGCCTCGACCACGTCCGCCACCGCCATGATGCGGGCCTCGAACAGGATTGCCTCGCCCTTGAGGCCCTGCGGATAGCCGCTGCCGTCCATGCGCTCGTGGTGCTGCAGCGCGACCTGCGCCACCGGCCAGGGAAATTCCACGCTCCTTCAGCACATCGTAGCTGGACCTGCGGATGTCCCTGAATCAACTGGTATTCGATCGTGGTGAGCTTGCCGGGCTTGGAGAGGATCTCGGCGGGAATGGTGATCTTGCCGATGTCGTGCAGATTGCCGGCGACCTGCAGGCCCTCGATGCCGCCGTTCGTCGAAACCGAGTTCGGCGCCGATGGTGACGGCGATCTTGCCCACCCGCCGCTCGTGGCCGGCGGTGTACGGATCGCGCATCTCGCTCAGGGTCGTTGCCACCTCGACGGTGCTCATGAACGCGGTCTTCGAGTTGCACGACGTAGCGCTGGATCTGCTCCTCGGCGCGTTTTTTCTCCGAGATGTCCTGCAGCAGACCGATGATCGCGGGCCGCCCGCGGTAGGTGGCGCGGGAGCCGTGCACGCCGACCTCGATCACCGATCCGTCCTTGCGCAGTGCGGTAAAGTTGAAGCCGATGCTCTGCGTTTCGCCCGCGATCAGGCGGCGATTATTCTCCGCAACCGTGCCGCGGTCGTTCTCGGCGATCCAATGACAGCGGGATCGCGCCCGATCAATTCGTCGGCCGAATCGAAGCCGACGGATCTCGGCGAAGCGCGGATTCACATAGACGAACTTGTCGTCCTGGATGATGTAAATGCCGGCGATCGACTGCTCGACCAGGCCGCGGAACTGCGCTTCCGATTCGACGAGTTCCCGCTCGGCACGGATGCGCTCGGTGATGTCGCGTGCGGACGCGAATATCACCGGTTTGCCGTCCAGTTCAAGATGCTGGCTGGCGATTTCGACATCCAAAACACTCCCGTCGCGGCGCCGGTGCCTGGTCTCGAACACCGAGCGACCTCCTTTCGCCACCTGCTCTGCCATGATGTCGCTTCAGTTCTTCAGTGGACCATCGCGCATCCCACAGCGATACGTTGGCGCCAAGCAGTTCCTCACGGGAGTAGCCGAGCATCCGGCAGAACGAATCGCTGACCTCCAGCACATTCCCGTCGACGTCAAGAATATGCACGCCATCGCTGGCATTGCGCAGAAATACCCGGTTGCGGTGGCTCTCCCGCGCCAACGCTTCTTCCGCCTGCTTGCGCTTGGATTCGCGGGCGAAGTTGTCGAGCGCAAAGCTGATATCCGTCGCCATTTCAATCAGCAGGTGGCGCGCAGCTTCGTCAAACGCGCCGGCCTCGCCGGCATACAGAGTGAGAACGCCAACCGGGACGCCATTCCGATGCAGGGGCAGCGAGGCCGAAGCGCGCCAGCCGAAGCGCGCGCCGCGCTCATGCCACGGCGCGGTGACGCGGATCATTCTGGAAATCCTGACACCAGACCGGCTGGTTCTCGCGGATGGCGGTGCCGGTCGGACCGCGCCCGAGCGGGCTGTCGGCATCCACCGAGATTTCGATGCCTTGCAGATACTCGTCGGCGTGATCGCCAAAACTGGCGGCGACCCGGACCATCCGGGTGTCCGGAGTCGATAATGCCGATCCACGCCATCTTCATGCCGCCGAACTGCACCGCGATGCGGCAGATTTGCGGGAATAATTCTTCCTCGCTGGCGCAGCGCACGATGGCCTCGTTGCACTGGCTCAATGCGGCGTAAAGCTGGGTCATGCCGCTGGATTTTCGCTTCGGTCTGCCTTGCGCTCGGTAATGTCGGTACCGACGCCGCGATAGCCTTTGAATGCGCCGGCGGCATCGAACACCGGATCGCCGCTGATCGAGATAAAACGCTCGCTGCCATCGTCCCCGAGCCGTGAAAGCTCGAAATTGCGGAACGGCACATGCGCATCCAGCATCGCCCGGTGCGCCTGCCAGCCCGCTTCGTCGGGCGAAAGATACGGAATCTCCCAGCGCCGCTCGCCGATCTGCGCGCCGCGCTGCGAACATCGACACCGTGCTCGACTTTCTTGTTCGCCGAACCGCGCATCGTGAGCCGGTGCTCGGCGTCGCTCTCCCAATAAAAATCGGAGGACATCTCGGTCAGGCTGCGAAAGCGCGCCTCGCTCTCGCGCAATGAGGCGCTTGTCGTCGCAAGCTCGGAGGTGCGCTCGGCAAGGCGTCGTTCCAGCGAATGGTTTGCCTGATCGGGTACCAGATTCGTCCTGGCGTCGGTTCATCACTTCGGCCCGCAACCTTTGACTTTGAGTTTTCGAGCTGCAGCGTGCCGGGGACCGCAAGGGCCCTGGTATCAATGACCACAGCAGGATCGCGGTCGTAATCGATACGCCGGCGGTGATGCGATCGGCTGCGACTTTAATCCATCGCGGCGAGGGCGCCCACCGGAAACGATAACCGTGAGGCATTGAACGGCTCGATCCAAAGTGATCAGAAAGGATAGCGGACATAACTCCCATTTTCTGATTAGCGCTCGCGCAGCAGCCCCGTTTCAACATCACGGGGCCCACGGGGCAGTCGCGAGGAGAACGATGTTCAAAGCTGCGCACCTTTTGAAATCGATTCACCTCGGTCAATGGGGATAGTACCAAGGAAACGGCGCGCGTCAACTATTCTACTGAGATAAAACCTCGGACTAATCCGGTGGCGAAATACAAACCTAACAAAACAATAGATTTTTTATTGAAAATGTGGACTCGCTGTCTCGAAGGCTCCAGTTGCGCGGGGGAAGGGACAGGTTGACCCCAATGCACGCAGGGTTGTCATCGGAATGCGGTTCGCGCGGAGCGACCGGAGACACTGGGAAAAGCGGAGATTGATAAATCGCTTCCGTAAATGACAAAGGCCAGCGTTGAAGCTGGCCTTTGTTTTGGGAGGCGAGGGGGCTTATGGAAATGCGAACCCGCCCCCTTTTTTCTACTGTATGGTGAGGCCGGCGAGCTTGATCGCCTGCGTGAAGCGCCCGTACTCCGCATTGATGAACGTCAGCATTTCCTCCGGCGTGCTCGTCATCGGCTCCGCGCCCTGCCGCGTGAACATCTCGCGCGTGGTGGGATCGTTCATCACCTTGATGAGCGAGTCGTAGATCTTGTTGGCAAGCGGTTTCGGGATGCCCTTGGGCCCCATCATGCCAGTCCAGCCCGTCGAGACGAAGCCCGGCACGCCCGATTCGGAGATGGTGGGGACGTCCGGCAGCAGCGACGAGCGCTTCTCGCCCCCGACCCCGAGCGCCCGCACGCGGCCAGCGCGGATATGGCCCATGACGGATGGCCCCGGCACGATCGTGATGTGGGATTCGCCGGCGATCACGTTGATGATCGACGTGCCGCCTTTATAGGGGATGTGGTGCACGTCGATATTGGCCATGTTCGCAAACAGCACGCCCGCAAGATGACTCTGGAAGCCGGAGCCGGCGTTCGCCATGTTGAGCTTGCCCGGGTTGGCCTTGGCGTAGGCGATCAACTCCCTGACCGATTTGAACGGCATCGTCGGGTTCGCGACCAGAATGTTCTGGGTCAGCGCGGTCATCGTGAATTGCGCGAAATCCCTGGTCGGATGATAGGTGAGATTCGTGTAGATCTGCGGCGAAACCACCTGCATCGCGGTCGACGACATGAGCAGCGTGTAGCCGTCGGGCGCGGCGTGCGATGCGATCTCGGCGCCGATGGTGCCGCCGGCGCCGCCGCGATTGTCCACGATCACCTGCTTGCCCCACAGCTCCGTAAGCCGCCCCGCGAGTATCCGCCCGAGGTTGTCCACCGAACTGCCCGTGCCCTGGGCGACGAGGAGCCGCACGGGTTTGGCGGGGTAGTCCGCCGCGGTGTCGGCTGCCGGCGCGATTCCCGCATGCAGGAAACATGCGGCCGCGACTGTGCATGCCGCCTTCAGCGCGCGTTGCGTGTGAATGCTCCGTTTTGTCTGGTGTTCGTCAGGTTGCCGGTTTTCCATTTTTGTCCTCCCGGTTGCGAAGTTGATCAGGAACTGACAGATGCCTTATTGAGCCGCGCGGCGAGTTCCGGCACCGCGGATTGGAAGTATAGGCGTTAGAAGGGGGACAGGTCTTGAGCCATCAGAAAACTGATATCACAAGACCGGCCCTTGTGGCGATTGCGAAAAAATTATAATAAAGGAATAAAAACAAGGCGCTATGGTCATACTGCAGCCTCTATGACCGACCGCTCCTGGTTATGGTGTAGCGCGATCAAGGCCGTGAATGACCAGGGCCGGCGTTGAGGCTGGCCTTTGTACTGGCAGGTGAGGGGGTTGCGAACGCCCGGCCGGCGAACTGAGCGTGGAAGTCCGCATAGTAATCAGCCGTCCTGTCGTATGTACGCTTTCGTTACAGAACATCGCGCGCGGCAGGTATGTAATATCCGCTGGCAAATCCGCTCCGGCATTTGCTGACTAAATGGAAGCGTTCTTTCATCGTCGACTACCTGAGGGAGTAACAAAATGAAATCTGCGGGAATTCTGGCGGTATTTGCGGCACTGATGCTTTCGATCGGCAACGTCATGGCGGTTCCGCCCGGCAAGACGGTGGAGTTTGCGAGTTCCAATGGCAAAGTGGTCTTCGACGGCAAGGTCCATGCGGACAAGGGCCTGAAATGCGCGGATTGCCACACCAAGCCCAAGCTGTTCGAAATGAAAAAAGGCGGCGACAAGATCACGATGGCCGCGATGAACAAAGGCAAGTTCTGCGGCGCCTGCCATGACGGCACGAAGGCGTTCAGCGTCAAAGTTGCTGCCGATTGCGCGAAATGCCACGACAAGACCGCGGGCGCGGACAAACCCGCCAAAGAGAAATCCACCGCGGCGGCATCCAAGAAAGAATCCGTCGGGGAATATGTCGACGACGCCGTGATCACGACCAAAGTGAAGGCCGCAATTCTGGAAGAATCTACGCTCAAGTCGGCCGAAATCAACGTCGAAACCCATAAGGGCACGGTTCAGTTGAGCGGCTTTGTCAGGTCCCGAGCCGATATCAACAAGGCCGTCGCAGTGGTCAAGGGCGTCAAGGGCGTGAAGTCGGTCAAGAATGACATGATCGTCAAAGGCCAGCAGTAAAGCCGGTGGCTCCGTGCGCGGCATCGGTAACGCAATGCAAGGAGAGACAAAATGAGTGTTGGAATGATTTTATTGATCGTGCTGATTCTGATCCTGTTGGGTGTGATCCCGACCTGGCCCCACAGCAGGGGATGGGGATACGGTCCCAGCGGCGGCATCGGATTGGTGTTGTTGATACTCGTGATATTGCTTCTGCTGGGCAAGATATAGCCGTTATTTTCCATCGCGCTGCGCGCAGCGCTTACAACAGGGGCAGTCGAACATGAACAAAGACCAGGTGAAGGGCGCGGCGAAAGACGTTGCCGGCAAAGTGCAGGAAGAAGCGGGCAAGCTGGTTGGAAGCAAAAAACAGCAGATCAAGGGGCTTTCGAAACAGATTGCCGGGAAGGTGCAGAAGGGCGTCGGCGACGTCAAGCAGGCGGTCGAGGATTTAAAGAAGAGTTAGCGCCAATCATCCTCCTCAGGGCTGTCATCGGAAGGCGGTTCGCACGCAGCGCATTGAGAAAAGCGCAGATCGGCAAATTCCCTTCATGAAAAACAAAGGCCGGCTTCAACGCCGGCCTTTGTTTTGGCGGGTGGGGGAAAGTGACGATCAACTATCTATGAACGCCTGCCGCGGGATTCGCCGACCAGCCAGGCGATGAACGCTTTCACTTCCGGCCGCAGCGCTTTTTTGAGCGGATAAAGCGCGCAATACGCGAGCTCCGAGGGCATGCTCTTTTCAAACAGCCTGACCAGGCGTCCGACCGCGATGTCCTCTTCCACCAGCACGTCCCGGGCGAGGGCCACGCCCTGCCCCCCGATAGCCGCGCTCAGCAGCAGTCCCGCATCGCTGAACTCGGTCCCGGCGGGCGCCGGGGCCGTTTTCATTCCGGCGATCCTGAACCACTCGTCCCAGGGCTCCCGCGGCGACCGCAGCAATGTCGCATGCGCCAGGTCGCGCGGCGTTCTCAGATTGTGCCTGGTTTTGTAGGCGGGGCTGCACACGGGGTACACCCTGACCGGCAGGAGCCGGGTTTTTCTGAATCCGCGCCAGTCGTCTTTTCTGCAGTAACGGATGGCCAGATCGACTTCGCCTGACCGCAGGTCGGCCAGTTGATTCAGGGCGGTATGATGCACCGCCCGGATCTTCAGCCGGGCATCCCGGTGTTTTGCATAGTAGCCGTCCAGCCGGTGCGCCAGCCACTTGTTGGCGAGCGCGGTCGATACGTTGATCCGGATTGTTTTCGGGACATCCTGGCGCAGCCGTGATGACGCCGAGCGCAGGATCAGCAGCGCATCGAGGACCGCCTCCAGGAAAACCGCGCCTTCATGCGTCAGCGACAGGTTCTGCTTGTTGCGGATGAAGAACTGAGTGCCGTAGTGCTGTTCGAGCAGCTTGATGCGGTGGCTGACCGCGCTCGCGGTAATGCACAGTTCGCGTGCCGCGCTGACGAAACTTTGCAGCCGCGCCGCCGCCTCGAACGCGACCAGCGTGTAAGAGTCCCTAACATAATGAAACGCGTGATGCGCTGGCACGATTTTGGCTCAGGGCGCGAAGCGACCCGCAGCCAATATCGCGAATATTGGCAAGGGGAGCGACAATGCCATGGGCCAAAACTCGTGCCAGCCCCAAGGGTTGCGATCAAAACCGGCGCTGACTTTGTCGGCCGGCTTGACCATATTCGCGATATGCTCTGCACCGTCCTTCGCGTCAGCACCAATTTTGCCTCGCAACGCACACGTGTTTCATTATGCTAGGGACTCTAAGGGCGGGAGTCCGAAAGACATGCGGACGGCAGGATGAAAATAAATTGGGGGGGCGCAAACATTTTTCGCTTTACTGCAGATTGCATGCGCATATTATATCGACTGCCCGGTACCCGCAGGGGCAATCCGGCAGCAGCGCCGTGCGCTGCCAAAGCAAGTTCGACGAACGAGAAAGCAAAGCAGGGGGTTTTCCCGGCGCGCATTGTCGAAGCAAATTCTGCAAACAAGTAATCAAAACGAGGGGGCAGCGATGGATCTGGGTCTGAAAGGGCGCACGGCGTTCATTACCGGCGCGAGCCGCGGCATCGGCAAAACCATCGCCACGGCGCTGGCCGCGGAAGGCGTCAATCTCGGATTGTTCGGTCGCGACATGGCGCGCTGCAATGCCGTAGCCGCGGACCTGAAGTCCAAACATCCGGCATTGCGCATCGCGGTGATCGAGATGGACATCGCCGACCGCCACGCCATCAAGCCGGCGGTGGAGAAGGCGATCGCGGAACTGGGCGGCGTCGACATCCTGGTCAATTGCGCCGGCGGCGCCCATCGCGGGCGGCTTGCGGATATTCCGGACCATCTGTGGGAGGAGTATTTCGCGGTCAAGCCGTTCGGCCTGATCCGCATGTCGCGCGAAACCATGCCGTACCTGAAAAAATCCACGCAGGGACGCGTGATCCATATCTCGGGCACGCGCGGGCGCGAGCCGCTCGGCGTGCAGGTCATGTCGGGGCCGATCAACCTCGGCACGTTGAGCATCACCAAGGCGATGGCCAACGAGTTCGGACCGGACGGCATCACCGTGAACGCGATCTGTCCCGGATCGACGGATACCGGACGCTGGACGGAGCTGGTCGGCATCCGTGCCAAAGAGCACGGGATTTCAATCGAGGAAGCTGAAAAGCAGCTGGTCAGCGACGTGCCCATGGGCCGCGTCGTCAAACCGGAAGACGTGGCGGACCTCACGGTGTTTCTCGCGTCGTCGCGCGCGGGAATGATCACGGGCTGCGCCATCAACGTAGACGGAGGAAGAACACGTGGAATCTGATCGCATGAAATCGTTGGGAAGGGCAGTCGCCGTCGGTGTGGGAATCGCGGCCGCTACATTGCAGACCGTGCCGGCTTCAGCCCAGACTTATCCGGATCGCGCCATCCGGCTCATCGTGCCGCTCGCGCCGGGCGGCGGCAACGACGCGGCGGCGCGCGAGGTCGCGGTCGGACTCGGCAAGATCCTGGGGCAGCAGGTCGTCGTCGACAATCGTCCCGGCGGCGGGTCGATGATCGCATCGCAAGCCGTCCTGAACCAGCCTGCGGACGGCTACACGCTGTACCTGTTCAGCACCAACGTCAGCATGGCCCCGTTGCTCCACAAGAAGATGCCGTTCGACACGCTGCGCGATTTTGCGCCGATGAGCCGCATCGGCATCTCGCCGGGCGGGCTGATCGTTCACCCCTCGCTGCCCGTGCGCACCGTAAAGGACCTGATCGCGCTGGCAAAATCCCGTCCGGGCGAGATCACGTTCGGCTCCTCGGGGCCGGGCGGCGGATCGCACCTGGGCGGCGCGCTGTTCAATGTGCTGGCCAAGGTCAAGCTGCTGCATGTGCCCTACAAGGGCAGTGCGCTGGCGATGCGAGGGGTGCTGAGCGGCGAAGTCTACGTGGCATTCATCAATCCCACCTCGTCGCTGCCGCTCATCAAGGCCGGCCGGTTGCGGCTGATCGCGGTCACGACGGCGAAGCGCTGGCCGCTGCTGCCGGGCGTTCCCACCATCAGCGAATCGGGGGTGCCCGGATACGAGCACCTGATCTGGAACGGGCTCGCAGTGCGCACCGGCACGCCGCAGGCCGCGTTCGATCGCGTGTATGCGGCGCTGATGGAAGTGCTCAAATCCCCGGAACTCGCCAAGCGGCTCGCGCACGACAGCTCGCTGCCGTCGCCGGAAACGCCGAAGGCATTCATGCAGTTCCTCCAGAACGAGCAGACGAAATGGCGTCCGGTCATCGAGCAGGCGGGCATCTCCGCGATGTAGCATGGGAAATGTCATGAAAGCGATGGATGTGAGCAAGAGTCCGGCGGCGCCCGGCGCGACGGCGACGCTGGCGGCGTACGTGGCCGCCCTGCGCTACGACATGCTGCCGGCCGCGGTGGTCGAGAAAACCAGGGCGTGCGTGCTCGATGCGCTCGGCTGCATGGTCTTCGGCGCGACGCTGCCGTGGACCCGCATCGTCGCCGACGTGGCGCGCGAGGAGGGCGGCGCGCCGCAGGCCTCGCTGATCGGCGGCAAGGGGCGCGTGTCGGTGACGCAGGCCGTGTTCGTCAACAGCACCGCGGGCCATGGCTTCGAACTCGACGATGCGCACACCCGCGCATCCATGCATGCCGGATCGATTGCCGTCGCCACGGCGCTGGCGTTGTCCGAATGGCAGCCCCAGGTGTCCGGCCGCGATTTCATCACCGCCGTCGTCGCCGGTTACGAAGCCGGACTGCGGGTGGGCATGGCCGGCGCCGGCAACATTTTCAAGCGGGGTTTTCATTCTGCCGCGGTCTGCGGCGGCTTTGTCGCCGCGGCCACGGCCGCGCGCCTGCTGGAACTCGATGCGATTCACACGCAGCACGCGTTCGGCATTGCGGGTTCGATGGCGTCGGGCCTGATGGCGGCGCAGGAAGGCGCGATGGTGAAGCGGCTGCATGCGGGGCAGGCCGCAAAAAACGGCGTGACCGCGGCATTGCTCGCGCGTCGCGGTTTTACCGGAATCGTCAATGTGCTGGAAGCGCCGTTCGGCGGATTTTTCAGTGCGATGACGGACCGGCGGGAACTGGACGCGCTCACCGCGGGCCTCGGCTCGCAATGGGAAACCCTGGCGCTGGGCTTCAAGCCTTACGCCACCGCGGGCGCCATACACCCGTCGCTGGCGCTGCTCGACGCGATCATGCGCGAGCACGGCCTCGCGGCGGAGGACATCGAACGGATCGAGGTGGCATGCACGACGCACTGCAGGGATCACGTCGCCTGGCCGTACGTGCCGCAGGGCGTCGCGTCGGCGCAGATGAACATGTTCTATGCGCTGTCGGCGATGGCGCTGGAACGCGCGGCGATGGTCGCGCAGTTCGACGCCGCGAAACTGGAGGACCCGCGGATCCTCGAATTCATGAAACGGATCAAGGTCGCCACGGACCCGGCGTTCGATGCGATGGGCAACGCCTATCGTTATGCGACGCGGGTCGCCGTCGTCACCAAAGCGGCGTGATCGTCATGTGCAGGAAACGCTGTACCGTCCCGGCTCGCCGGAGTCGCCGCTCAACAGCGCTCAACTCGAAGGAAAGTTCGACAGCCTGGTTGCGGGTGTCCTCGGCGCGCAGGCCCGCGACCGCATCAAGGACAAGGTGCGGGCGCTCGAGTCCATGCCGGCGCTCGAACCGCTGATCGCCGATCTTCGCGCTTGAGCGGCACTCGCACGGATATTAAAATAAATCAATAAAAACAACGAACTATAGTGTCATCCGGGGAGCTGTTTCCGTGCGATTTTCATATTTCGTAAAGCGTGATCGCAGACAGTAAATGACAAAGGCCAGCGTCGAAGCTGGCCTTTGTTTTGGCGGGTGAGGGGAGTTTCCGAAGTGTAACCCAGACCCGCCACGCCAAATGCGGCGGCCTTACGGCTTCGGCAGAACGTGCGGCGAAGAATGGTGATGCGCGATATGCCATTCACCATCGCGCTTGGTGACGAGCATGGTGAAGCGTGAAGGCGATGGCGAAGGCTGGCCGTCCTTCATCCGGGTAAACTCGTAAAAGCCGGTGACGATGACGGCGTTTTCATCGAGCACGATGGTGTGCCTTTCCTGGATCGAATTCCTGTTGCCGCTGCCCTTCACCATCGAGAAATATTTCCGGATGGCTTCGGTGCCCGTGGATATGACGGGACTCACGGTTCCGAGAAGAATCGCGTCCGGCGCGTAGATTTTCACAATCGCCTCCGGGTCATTGGAAGTGTACGCCGCCGACCAGCGGTCAATGAGCGCGTTTGCTTCATCTGCCGGAGCAGCGGAAGCCGCCGTTGTTACAAGTGACATGAGCAACAGGCTTAGAACCCGAATCATCTTGTTCATTTCTCACTCCTTTGTTGCAGTTGTTCAGGCCATATAAAGACGGCAGCCAAATGACGGCCCTGGAGCATCTCGCTACCGTGCCTGAACGAGTATCTGTGCGAATGAGCAAAGCCTTTACGCGCAAAAACACATGTCGGGCATGACGTTGGAACGCGGCCATTTGGATGCACTTAAGCGCTTGGCCACTGCCACGAAGGCTGAGAGGGAGCGGGCGTTATTTTTTCCGCCCGCAAGGTGGTAGTCCGTGTCGGGACAAGCTACGCTTTCGGTATGACCCTGTCAATTGTGTGGGAATGGCCGCTCCTGACCGTCTGCAGACTGTCGGCGCGGAGGAGACCCGGCGAATCTAAGTGATTAATTCAAATTGAAGAAGCCGAGGTAAGAGACAGATCACGGTTTCCTGCTATCAGCGTAACGCCAGGAATGACAAAGGCCAGCGTCGAAGCTGGCCTTTGTTTTGGCAGGTAAGGGGACTTACAGAAATTTTTTTGCCGCTCCCGTTTTTCCCGCCCCTTCGCTGCTTCTTGAAGATCAACCGGTAATGGTAAAGACCTCGTGCGAAGCGATCGGCGACGCGGCGCCGGGCATGCCATCCGACTGGAACGTTCCGCCGACGATGTGGAGCTCGTTGCCGATGAACGCAGCGGCGAATCCATGCCGCGCCACGTGCAGATGCGGCAGCGATCCCCAGGTATTCGTTGCAGGATCCAGGGACTCGACCGCCCAGAAGGTCATCTTGCGTTTGGTGTCCTGGTATTCGCCGCCGGCCACGTAAATCTTTCCGTCATAGACGCCGCCCGCGACATCCGCGCGATTGGTCGGCGTGCGGCCTTTCAGGCTCCAGTGATCGGCGGCGGGATCGTATTCCTCGACCAGGTCCATGACATCGGACAAGGTCACGAACACCGCCCCGATGCGCCCGTTGATCGCATAGATTTTTCCGTCGACCGCTGCTGCAAGAAAGTGATTGCGCGCGGTCGGCATGTCGCTGCGGGCACGCCAGGTATCGGTCGCGGGATCGTATTCATCGACGTAGCCGACGACGATGTGCGCGTTGCTGCCCCGCATGATGGGCGCGCTGGGATTGCCCTTGGCGTTCGAACAGGCGCCGCCGATCACATAAATCTTGCCGTTGACGGCCACCGCCTGCGCGCTGCCGCGCGGACGGGGCAGCGGCGCCAGCGCCTTCCAGGTATCGGCTTGCGGATCGTATTCCCAGGAATTGGAGGTGGGTTGCCACGCGATCAAGTTTTCCGGCTTGGTGAAGCCGCCGAAGACATAGATCTTCCCGTTCATCGCCGTGATCGCGATATGGTGGGCGGGAACGGCCATCGGGCGCAGCGCCGTCCAGGTTTTGCCCTTGCCGTCATAGCGGTATACATAGCCCCGCGCGGCGTGATTCTCGTCGTTCAGGCCGCCCATGACGAACATGTTGTCGCCGACGGTGGCGGCGACCAGTTCGCCCGAGGCGACGGGCAGAGGCGGCCCGAATTTCCAGTCGGCCGGCGCCGCGGCAGAGGAGAGCAGTGGCAGACCCAGCGCGCCCAAGCCGCCGGCTACGGTGATTCCCTTCAGAAAATCGCGTCGAGACAAATAAACTGACACCTTTGATTCCTCCTTTGATGGAAAGCGGACTTGCGTGTTTTTAAAAGCAGAAGGGTCTTCTGTCTGAGCAACGGCGGGGCCGCATCCTCCCGAGCGCGGCGTCTCATGCGCCGCTTGAATTTAATCTTGTGTTTGGAAGGCTACAATTTCGGCCGGCGGACGGATATCCGTACAAGTACGGAGAGCACCGGGAAGTGCAGGGATTGGCGAAAGACTTCCCTGAATGACGAAGGCCAGCTCGGAAGCTGGCCTTGGTTTTTCCGGTTCTCGCCTTGAGAACAGGCGATGGACAGGATCTACAAGATGAATAAGACGAACAAGATTAAAACCCTGGGATCACGAGGTAATTCTTGTAAATCCTGTTAATCCTGTCTATTCGGGTTTCAATCGTCGGCGTCCTCGTCTTCGCGCTCGCGCGCGGCCTCCGGTGGCAGCTTTGCGATGATGTCCTCGACCATGCGGATGTGTTCAGTCTCTTCGTCCCGCAGGTCCATGAACAGCGCCTTCACCTCCGGTTGCGTCACGCCGGGGAGGGCCTCGTCGTAGAACGCGTAGGCCTTCTTTTCGGAGGCCAACGCGATCTCGAGCGCCTTGAGGGCGGACATGTCCCAGCGCGGCAGGCCGAAATCGGGGGCCTCGACATCGAAGACGTCGTCGAGTTTTACTTTTGCGGGTTCATCGCCAAACAGCGCCCGCCTGCGCTCGGCGAGCTGGTCGCCGTGCTTCTTCTCGTTTTCGGCCATCGACCGGAACATGGACGCGGCGTCGCCGGGGTCGCGGTGGCCGAGCTGCGTGGCGAAGTACACATACCGGTTATGCGCCTCGACCTCGATCAGGCTGGCGAGGTCGAGCGCGTCCATCAGCGTGAGTTGGGAGAAATTGACTCTGGCGAACATGGGGCCTCAAACAAAATTGGGATCGGGTCCAAATTATGCCAGTTCGCGAGCGGAAATCTGGCCCCGGCCCCATTTTTCTTCGGATCAGATCGCCGTCTGTTGATCGATATCAAATTGCGCAGCAAGCCGAAGGGTTAATTTATCTGTTGCAATGGCCTAGGGGCGGCGATGCACAGCGTGAACAAAATGGTTTCGTTCGACAGCGCGAATGCACAACGCGTTGACCGGCAATATGCTGCGCCCGCGATGGTGGAGCAGCGCCGGCGAACGCTCGAAGTCATGGCGTTGCAGCCGGGACAAACGGTGCTCGACATCGGCTGCGGACCCGGTTACCTCACGCTCGAGATGGCGCGGCAGGTCGGCGCCGGCGGCCGGGTCATCGCGGTCGACACCAGTCAACCGATGCTGGATATTGCACGCGCGCGGTGCGCAGGCGTGGATCAGATCGAATTTCACCTTGCCGACGCAGCGGCGCTGCCTTGCCCGGACGCGAGCATCGACGTCGCCGGTGCCGTTCAGGTGTATCTGTTTGCACCGGATCTTGCAGCCGTGGTGCGCGACCTCGCGCGTGTGCTGCGTCCCGGCGGCCGTGCGGTGGTGGTCGATACCGATTGGGACTCGGTCGTCTGGCATTCCAGCGATCGCGTTCGCATGGAGCGGTTGCTGGCGGTCTGGATGCGGCGCTATGCGAATGCCCGCGTCGCGCGCCTGCTGCCAGGCACATTTCGCAGAGCGGGTTTGAAAGTCGAACATGCCGGCGCCATTCCCCTCGTCGAACTCGATCCGGAAGAAAACACGTATAGCGGCAACCAGATCACGGAACTGGCGCGCTACGTCGTGTCGAAGGGCGGCATTCCCGCCGCGGAGGCGAACGCATGGGAAGAGGATCTGCGGGCTCTCGCCAAATGCGGCGAATACTTCTTCTCGCTCAATCGTTACATCTTCGCAGCGGGCAAGCCGCGGGGATAAATTACGGGAGGTGCCATTGCCATGCTTAAAAGACTGCGCATCGTTACGCTCAGCGAGAATACCGCTTCCGCCAACGGGTTTCATGCGGAGTGGGGGCTTTCCGTGCTCGCCGAAACGGAGGAGGGGAATGTCCTGCTCGATACCGGCAACAGTGTCTCCGCCGTTCAAAACGCCGAGCGGCTGGGTATCGACCTTGCAAGTATCGACAAGCTGGTGTTGAGCCACGGCCATTCCGACCATACCGGCGGCCTGCGGGACTTCCTGCAGCGCCGGAACAAGGAGATCGAGATCATCGCGCACCCGGATGTCTTTGGCCTCAAATACGGAAAAAGGAAGGGCGAGCCGTACCACTTTTCCGGCATTCCGTTCAGCAGGGACGAGCTGGAGAGCCGCGGCGCGAAATTCAACCTGACCGACAAGCCGGTGAAGATTACCGAAAACATCATGACGACCGGCGAGGTGCCGCTGGTCACGGACTTCGAGAGAGTGGTTGATAATGCCTTCCGGAAAGTCGGCGGCGAAATGGTGCCCGACGACATGAAGGACGATCAGTCCATCGTCATCAAGACCGACCGCGGCCTGGTCGTGATTCTGGGCTGCGCCCACCGCGGCGTCGTGAACCACCTTTTGCATGCGCAGAACATCACCGGGGTAAAGAAAATCCACACGGTGATCGGCGGCTGCCACCTCTTTAACGCCAGGCAGGAACAGGTCGACAAGACCGTCTCCGCGCTGAAGGAATTCAATATTCAGCAGCTGGGGGTATCCCATTGCACCGGGATGAAACCTTCCTTCGCCATGATGCAGGAGTTCGGCGACCGCTTCTATTTCAACAACGCGGGGACCGTCAGAACGATGCCGTCTTGAGAGTCCGCCGAAAAAATAAGGTCAGATCCACAATTCGGCGGCTCGTGCTTTAAATGTGAACCTGACCGCATTCCTCCAATCTGGAAAACGGTGTGCCGACCAAGCGCGTATAGTAGGATAGATTCACCAAGGACACAATCATGAATGAACCGGAATATATCGCCGCCTACCGGAAAATCGCTGACAATTACGAGAACAACCAGACCAGCATGGAAGACTATCTGGAAGCCATGCGCAAGCTGAAAGAAACTTTTCTGAAGGGAAAAACCGGCACGGCGCTGCCAGTGGTCCCATAGTATTTTTGTTTTGGGGGTTGAAGAATGACCTCCGTGAACGACAAAGGCCAGCGTCGAAGCTGGCCTTTGTTTTGGGACGTGAGCGCAATTAAGTGGGGCAGGTCTCGAAGATTGAATTGCAAGATTCGACACGCGATCCATTTCTGCCCGTGCTCGCATTAGCGTGCGCTGATGTAAGGCTTGCCGTATCTTCCTCCTGACAAAACCGACAACATGCCGTTTGCATAATGTTGTTGCGGCCACCTAAACGAATCAAAAATCTAACAAAACGATAGATTTTTATCCTGCCGGGAACGGATAAAGAACTGACAATGGATCAAGAGGGTTTTTGATATGGACTGGAACTCGCATTGAGTGCATTATCACGCGTGAAATCTCAGCGCCGCTAAAAAAACACAACGGCATGAACTCCAAAAATATGAAAAAAGGAGCGCAATGCAGGTCGTCGATTTGATCCAAAACATTTTCAAAAGCTGGTTCGTTCTCGTTCGATTCTGCGCAAGCAGCCCCATCAACACCCCGGCCTGCATTTCCCTCTGGGTCTATATCACCATGGCGTCCGGCATAGCGGGCGTGCTGCTTCTCACCTGGGCAACACTCAATGTCATGCGCCATTTCGCCGCGGTAAAAGCCGAAGAGGAATACGCGTCACACGCGGCAATGGTGGCAGATGGAGAGTCGATCGAACAACACCAGTGGCGTGGCGGGGGGCAGTCGTTAGACGATGCCGCCCTTGAAGAACGGATCAGGGAATTACTCGCAGAACGGAAACTGGCCAACGAAAGCATCGCGCGGGAAAGAACCGGCCCGCTGAATGTTTGAAATGATGTGGGGACGGAGCCCGGTTGATTTGCATTTCATTTGGCTGCGCGATGGTTTAGTAAAAAAATAAAAGAACAGGGTTCCGTCCTCATATCACCGCCGAAAGATTGAACCGCCAAGACGCCAAGACGCCAAGAGAACCGAAAAATTATAAATAGTGATACTTACTCCGATTCGGAGCGAACAGAATGTAGGATTGCAAGAGCTGACCCCGTTTCCTGTGCATTCGATTGACGATTTGCCCGTCGAGGCATAGATTGCGGGTTCGTCAAAAATGGTGTTTAAAAACTTTATATCTATACGCTCACATGGAAAAAGAACTCGTAGGGAAATACACGATGCCCGGTATCGGCTTCGGGACGCTGGGCAACACCGGCGATGCCGGCAGCGCCCTCGTCGAAGCGGCGCTCGCCGAGGGCTACCGCTACATCGACACATCCAGGTACTACGGCAACGAGGAGGCGGTCGGGAAGGCATTGGCGCGTTCTTCGGTCCCGCGCGGCGACATCTGGGTGACGACCAAGCTCCTGCACCCCAAGACGCCGCCGCAGCCGGACATCGCGCTCGAGATGGACAAGAGCCTGCGCCTCCTGCAAACGGACTATGTCGATCTGCTTCTGATGCACTGGCCGCGCCCGGACGTGTCGCTGGAATGGGCGCTGGGGGAATTTGCGAAGCTGCGCAAGCAGGGCAAAACGCGCGCAATCGGCCTGTCCAACTTTCCGATAGCCCTGATGCGGCAGGCTCTGGACATCGTCGGCGACCTCGCGGCCAACCAGGTCGAGTATCACCCGTACCTGAGCCAGCGCCCGCTGCTGGAGTTCATGCGCGAGCACGGCCTCGTGCTGATCTGCCATTCGCCGCTCGCGCGCGGGGCGGTCTTGAACGACCCGGTCCTGCAGGAGATCGCCGAAGCGGCGGCGGTTGAGCGTCGCGCAAGTCGCGCTGCGGTGGCTCGTGCAGCAGGAACGGGTCGTCGCCATCCCCGGCGCCCAGAACGTCGAGCAGTTGCGCGAAAACCTGAAGGTCCTCGACGTCACGCTCACGAACGACGAGATGGCCGCGATCTCGGCGTTGGCCCGCGGAACACGAATTGTCAACCCGCCGCATAGTCCGGCGTGGGACGCTGCGTGAAAATAAAAACCAAAATATTAGCCGCCAAGGCCGCCAAGCACGCCAAGAAGATCTAGAAATTTTAGATGGGATACTTACCTGGAACCGGAGCGAACGGTATGGAGGATTGCAAGACCTGACCCGGTTTCCAGCGTCCCTGGCGAATCCTGAATCCTGAATCCCGAATCCTGCTTTTGAAACCGCCAAGACGCCAAGACGCCAAGAAAACCGAAAAAAATATAAATGGTGATACTTGCTCCGAGTCGGAGCTCACTGAGAAAAGCAGAGGTTGATGAATTGCCTCGGTGAATGAAAAAGGCCAGCGTCGAAGCTGGCCTTTGTTTTGGGAGGTGAGGGGTGTTACGGAAATGTGGACCCGACCCTATTTATTCAAAGCGTAACTGAGCGTTTGCTTTGGAGGAACGAAGGGGCAGGCTTCGCCCCCATTTTTATAGAGGGAGAGCTATCATAATGCGTTGTTTTAGATGATGTTTTTCCTCTTCCTCCTCATTAAATGAGATGTATCTTTTAGGGCCCTGCAGTTCGCTTCCCCCATTCCTCACAAATAAGCGTTCTCTCATTTGTCATATACAGATGTTTGGCGCGATACTTCCCGACTTCACAGTAGTCTATTCTCGATGGGTTTGATTACGAAAGTGACTCCGACGACCCCATTGATTAAACCGCTAAAAAAATACTGTGCGCAGCGCCGTACCAGGTGAACCGAAAGTAGCAGAGGCGCGAGCGAAGCATGCAATAGGGAGGAAAAATATGTTTTGGAATTCCATCATCGGTGGGCTCGAAGTACTACATACTGGGAGACCTACGTTCCGCCGGTCTCGAATATTTCGCCGTGTATATGTTGCCTCTGGCCATTGTCGGAATCGTGGCGACGAAATCGGAGAAGGTAGGGAACGCGCTTGGTTGCCTGTCGATGATTTTACTGCCAGCATTTCAGGTCTTTGGCATCCTCGTTTTTATCTTTACTTTGTCCCCCATCATTCTCGGCCTATCCAACGATGCGGCATGGACATTTCCATGGCTTCTTGCGAGTGAAGGACCAGGTACTCATCGCAAAGCTTGTGGGGGTGGTTCTCGTTGCTGGGGTAATCGTCGGAATCATACCTATTCTCAGGCGAATTCAGTCTCTGCACACTTTGCTTCTGGGAGGGCTCGCTTCCGCGCTGGTCTTGGGGATGATGGAAGCAACGCACCCTGGGGTCATGTCCGAGCGCGTTCATATCTGGCCCGGATTTTGGTTTACTCTGGGTCTGCTCGTCGTTGGTGGGCTGATGGCGTGGATCCGGGCATTAGCGGCTGCTTTTGTCGCTGTCGCCATCGATTCTGTAGCGGGAGGGGGCTCGGGCAGCTTTTGGCAATGCCTTTCGCAGGTATCCTTGGATTTATCCCGGTATTCATTTACGGAGCTTGGCTTGGTACGCAATCCGCGGCGCAAGTTCGAGGGCGTATATATGGCTGTTCGGCCACGCAAAGGTACAGATAGGCAGGTCTTGAAAAATCAGTTCCGCTGCGCATCAATTTACTAAGAGAAATTTATCGAATCACGAAAGTGAGCGAGGTAGGGCATATCAGAAAACTGATATTTCAAGACCTGACCCCTTGTGCGTATGTGCTAAATGTAACAAACATTAACTTCAAAAAATGTGATGACCATGGAAAATGACGATAAGAGAAGGGGTCGCAAGATACTTCCTATTCTTTCAATGTTAGTGATCGGAGCACTTGGTTCAGGTTTGTGGGACGTCTTGCTCAAAGACCTAATATATTCATTAGGTAACATATTTGTTTCTATCGCGTCGTCGCTTTACAGTGGTTACATTGATACGCTATATGAAGGTGTTGGAAAACAATTCAATTTCTTAAGTTACTTACCCGGATTTTTTATCATCTCTTTTCTCATCTTTGCCTTCCCTTTCGCTTGCTTATACGTTTATAGAGTTAGCCAAACTATAAGTTTAATGAAGAACGAACGAGTTGAGCTATCCCCGCTCGAACGGAAAATAGGTAACTTCATTTTGGAAAAGCAGAAATATTTATTCGCTGCCATCCTTTTACCTATGCTGTTTATATCGATCCTCTATACCAATTCATTAATAAAAGAAATATCGCAACTGCGTGCGGTAAATTACATAGAGCGAGCTATCGACATTGTTAGGCCAGGAATGACCGACAAACAATATTACCAATTCCGAAGCGAATTCAGGCAAATCAATAGTAGAGATAAAGTCGCTAACTTAATAAAAGGTCTGGCGCTCGTTGCAGAACAAAACCACTTATTTCTCCCTGAGCCAAAATTGTACGGATACTCAATTTCTAGCAAAGCATTCAAAAAAGAAACGTGAGGCTATTTGCTGTTGATTGGCAAAATTAACCAGCACGAGGCTTCCGACTTGTTTCGTTTTCTAGGTGCTAAATATGGCTCGACCAAAAATTCCGAAAGAGCTCAAATACAGGATCATGTATGACAGTCAGTACGTATGTGCAATTTGCCAAAAACGGGCATGTCACATTCATCACATTGACGAAAATCACTCAAATAACTGCGATGCCAACCTAATTTTCCTCTGCAATACGCATCACGACGAGGCTCACACGAAACGTCAACTATCTCAGAACCTAGGTCCAGACGCATTGCGGGACGCAAAGCCAAAATGGACAGAAGAAGTAAAAAAGAAGCGAGACTTGGCCGCGACTGTCTCTGGCCAATTACTAATTGCTAATAGCGGTTCATGGGCATCTATTGGTCTTACCTGGGGATATATCAATCACAAACGTGTCGCACAGCTTGCCAAACCAGCCCTGCTGGGCACCGATGAAAAGCAGTATTTTGAATATTGCAGGCAGCGAGGAATTATTGACCAAGGCGGAATACTGATTAAGCCAACTAATGCGCGATCATCGAAGGACTATATTCGCAATTCTGTCTATGACTGGTATGAGTTTGGTGATGACCAACGACTTCATCGTGTTTATACGGCATTCGTGGATCAAATAAGCTCAGGTGTTCGGCCTATTCACCTTGAAAACGAGAACTGGACTAAAGCCAATATTCTTGAGCTAACTAGCCCCGGTGATTTCATTTTCCTAAATCGAGCATTCTTTTTCAAAAGCGTGAAGGAGACGCGAACGAATCAGCACCGACGTGTTATGACATTCCGACGAAAGGTTTCAGTAGAATTTTATGTCGATACAATGGATATGTTGCAACGACTTCAATGACGTCTCGCTTGCCGGGCACAAAAGCTGTGCAGCCTTTCTGCAACTAAAATCATTCGAGGAGCCCAAAGCGGGGCAGTTAATTTTGCATTGCACACCAATCGCTTTGGGAGTTGGATTTAACAAGAATGGTAATTTTTACAACTATTCAGAATAGCGTATTAATGGGGTCCGTATTAATGGGGTCGGAGTCAATTTCAGTCTTTGTATTCTTGGCGTGCTTGGCGGCCTTGGCGGTTAAATAGTTTTCTTTTAGGCGAAGCCGTATAACCTAGCCGGATTCTCCACCAGTATCTTCCTCCGCAGCGCCGCATCCGGCGTCCAGGCATTGAACAGATCCAGCAGATGCCCCGTATCCGGCATGTCCTTCTCCAGCCGCGGATGCGGCCAGTCGCTGCCCCATACCACCTGATCCGGATTCGCCCGCACCAGCGCCTCGTGGAACGCGCGCGCATCCGGATAGTCCGGATACTGCTTCGATATCCGGTACGCGCCGGACACCTTCGCCCACACCTTGCCCTCGGCGAGCTGCCTGCACAGCAACTGGAACCCCGGCTGGTTCACGCCCTTCGCGGCGTCGACATTGCCCATGTGGTCGATCATCACCGGCAGTTTCCAGTTCTTGAAATAGGGCAGGGCTTCATCCAGCGCGCTGACGTCCATCATGAACTGCACATGCAGCCCGAGGTCCGCCATGCGCGGCGCGAGCGCGGCGAAGGCCTTGAGCCCGAGCGCGCTGAACCCCTTGCCGTGCGGCATGTGGTGAAAGCGCAGCGCGCGCACGCCGGCGTCGGCCATGCGCTTCAACTCGGCGTCGCTGACGCCATCCTTGACGATCGCGGCGCCGCGCAGGCGGCGCGGCTCGCGCTTCAACGCATCGAGCAGCGCCGAGCAGTCGGTGCCGTGCGCGTTGCCCTGCACGACCACGCCGCGCTCGAAACCGAGCGTGTCATGCATCTTGAGCAGCGCTTCGAGCGGCGCCTCGGCCGGCGTGTAGGAACGCTCCGGCGCGTACGGAAATTTCGACGGGGGGCCGAACAGATGGAAATGCGTGTCGCACGCGCCCGCGGGCAGCGGCAGGTCCGGCTTCTTGGGATTACTGAGCGGCGGCAGGCAGGGGAGGTCCATGAGTTATCTCTTAGTGCCCGTTACAAAATCAAATAACTTAGCCGCCGATGAACGCCGATACACGCCGATAAAAATCTAAACCCCAATTTGACATTACCTAGATAAATGATATAACCCGTTGTTTTAATTAATATTATTTAATCAGTCGGTTAAAGACTATCTGACGTTGGTTTGATCGGCGTTCATCTGGCGGTTGCATTGGTCTTTGTTTCTTACTCGACGTGGATGTTCGCGTCCTTCACCACCTTCGTCCACTTGGCGAAGTCTTCCTTGATGAACGCGCCCATCTTCTCGGGCGTGCTGCTGAACGCGTCCGCGCCGAAGCTCGCGAAGCGTTCCTTGACCGCCGGCCGCGCCATCACCTTGACCGTCGCCGCATTGAGTTTGTCGATGATGGCGCGCGGCGTGCCGGCCGGGACCACCAGCCCGGCGAAGGTGCTGGACTCGAAACCGGGAACGCCGGACTCGGCGACCGTCGGAACGTTGGGGAAAATCGCCGCGCGTTTCTCGCTGGTGACCGCCAGCGCGCGCAGCCTGCCGTCCTTGATGTAATTCGACGACGAAGACAGTTGATCGAACATCAGGTCGACCTGGCCGCCCATCAGGTCCACCAGCGCGGGGCCGCTGCCTTTGTACGGCACGTGAATGAAGCGCGTTTTGGTCAGCGACTGGAACATTTCGCCGGTCAGATGGTTGGTGGTGCCGGTGCCGGACGAGGCCATGGTCAGCTTGCCGGGTTTGGATTTTCGCCAGCGCGATGAATTCTTTCACATTCTTTGCGGGCACCGAGGGATGCACCTCGAGCACCAGCGGCACGGTGGAGACGAAACTCACCGGCGCGAAATCCTTCACCGGGTTGTAGGGGTTCTTCGGGTAGAGGCTGGGGGCGATGGTCAGCGTGCCGCTCGAGCCGACGAGGACGGTATAACCGTCGGGCGCCGCCTTGGCCGCGAGATCGGAGCCGATGGTGCCGCCGGCGCCGGTGCGGTTGTCGATGATGACCGTCTGGTGCAGCAGCTCGCTCAATCCCGGCTGTATGGTGCGCGCCGTGATGTCGATGTTGCCGCCGGGCGCATAGGGCACGATGATCCGGATCGGCCGTTCGGGCCAGCCGGCTGCTGAAGCGCAGGTGGCGAACAGGGCGGTGCAGGCGACGGCGATCAAGCGGGCAGAACGATGCATGAAACTTCTCCTCACGATTGTTTATAGGGGGCAGGCTTTGTTTTTTGTATTGCCGGCGATATTAAGACCTGCGTTAAAAACAAGCAATGGACAGGATTTACCGGATGGACAAGATTAAAACCGCGGAAGAATCCTGTTAATCCTGTCTATTGGGGCCGGGTTTTGATTGATCAGGGTTTTTCGGTTCATATGGGCTCCGCCACCAGATTGGATCGCGATAACGCCGAATATGCAGCTAATACTGATTGCTATTATCGGCGTTCATTATTTTGCGATTCTTAGGAGCCTACGTGATTCCATCCAAGCGTCTCGATTATTCCGCCATCATCGACCGTCCGCCGCTGAAACTGCCGGGCGGCGCGCGCATGGTGGTGTGGCCGGTCATCAATGTCGAAGTATGGGACATCAACCGGCCGATGCCGCGGCAGGTGCTGCCGCCGCCGACGCACGTCACGCGCCTGCCGGACTTCGCGCACTGGGCGTGGCACGAGTACGGGATGCGCGTCGGCTTCTGGCGCATGAAGGAAGTGCTCGACAACCTGGGCATCAAGGCGTCGCTGTTCACCAACGCGCGCGTCTGCGACGGATTACCGGCGCGTGGCGGAGGAGTCGCTCAAGGCCGGCTGGGAGTTCGTCGGGCACTCGTACGACCAGCGCCCGACCCACACCGAGCCCGACCAGCGCGCGATGATCCAGAAGACGGTGAAGACCATCAAGGCGTTCACCGGCAAGGCGCCGGTCGGCTGGCTGAGCCCGGGCCTGACCGAGACGCTGTATACGCCCGACTATCTGGCGGAGGCCGGCATCAAGTACATCGCCGACTGGGTGATCGACGACGAGCCGTGCGAGATCAAGACCGCGCACGGCCCGGTGGTGGCGATGCCCTACACGCTGGAGCTCAACGACATCGCGATGATGGCGGTGCAGCACCACCCGGCGCAGGAATTCGTCACGCGCTGCATGGACTACTTCGAGCGCGTCTACGAGGAATCCCGGGACCGCATGAAGGTGATGGCGATCGCCGTGCACCCCTATATTTCCGGCGTGCCGCACCGGATCAAGTATTTCGAGCAGGTGTTCGAGGCGCTGCGGAAAAAGCCGGGGGTCGTGTTCTGGACCGGCGAGCAGATCCTCGACTGGTACCGGAAAGAGCAGGGGAAGAGCCACGGCAAGGCGGGCGCCGCGGGCTGACCGTTTGCCGGAAGACGAGCAGTCTCTCGTCCTCCCGGGCCGGAAAGAGATCCCGTCCGCTCGGGGAGGCGGGAGAGAAAGCGCCACAATGAAAACGCCCCGGGGCGCGAGCCACCGGGGCGTTTTGTTTCCTTCTCCGGCCGCAGCGTTGAAACCGCGGTCGGGGATCAGCGAAGCGCGTTAAGCTGCGGCGCGCTGGCTCAGGACTTCTTTGGCAACCTTGCGGAACTCGTCTTCGGTCAGCAACTGCTTGGTTTTCAGCGAGTAGTTCTTGACCGCGGCAGTGATCTTGAGCGCCTCGTCGTCGCTCGCTTCCATGCCCATCTGCTCGAGCCACATCTTGATCGAATCGATGCCGCTGCCTTTGCCCATCACGATCACCGGGGCCGGTTGGCCGACGGCGTTCCAGCGCACCGGGAACAGCTCGGTCGCGTATTTCTCGCCGCAGTTCTTGTACCAGCTCGCGATGATGCCGGACTCGATCTGATACAGCGCTTTGCCGACCACCGGTTTGTTCGAGGGCACGGCCACGCCGGTAATCTTCTGCACCAGGTTGGCCAGCGGCGTGAGCTTGGTGTAATCCAGCCCGACGTCCACGTTGTACATCGTCAACAGGGCCATCACGGTTTCTTCCATCGGCGTATTGCCGGCGCGCTCGCCGACGCCGAGGACGGTCGTGTGCATCACTTCGACGCCTTCGGCCAGCGCCATGATCGTGTTGGCCACGCCCATGCCGAAGTCCTGGTGGAAGTGCGCTTCGAGGCGCTTGTTGATGCGCTTCTTGACCTCGCGGACGAAGTACTGCATCGCGTGGGGCGACACGACGCCGAAGGTGTCCACCAGCGCCAGTGCGTCCATGTGGCCTTCGGTGGCGACGCGCTGGATCAGTTTCAGCACCCAGTCCATCTCGGAGCGGGAGAAGTCGATCGGGAAGAACACGACTTCAAGGCCGTTGTCGCGGGCGAACAGGGTGGCTTCGATCGAAGTCTCGATCGCTTTTTCCATCGGCCATTTGTAGGCGAGGTCGACCATGTGCTGGCTCGACGGGATTTCCATCACCACGCCGTTGACGCCGGTGTCGATCGCGCGCTGGACGTCTTCTTTCATGCAGCGCGAGAAGGCGAAGATCTGCGGACCGAGATTGCGCTTGACGATCTCCTTGATGGCCGCGGCGTCGGATGGCGAGACGATGGGCATGCCGGCTTCGATGCGATGCACGCCGGCTTCGGCCAGACCTTCGGCGATGCGGATCTTGTCGTCCATGGTCATGATGATGCCGGTCTGCTGCTCGCCGTCGCGCAGCGTGATGTCATGCACCTTGATGTTCTTGGCGAATTTGAAATCCTTGACCACTTCCTGCGCATAATTCCACTGGCTGACGTACCAGTTGTCTGACTTCCAAGGGGTTTTGCTGGCCATCTTGTTGCTCCTTGAGTGATAAGTGTTTGAATCCGTATTCAATTGCGCCGTCGTTTCGTCGCGGGCGAAGACAGGTAATCCATTAGTTGCCCGCGGAGGGTGGCTAGTCGCATCAACTGTTTTTGCGGTAGCACAGTAGGAACTCGAGCCTGCAAATTATACCAAAGTTCGACGCGCGAAAAACGCGCCGGTTCCTCCGCTCCGCTCGCTCAATTGTCCTGGCGAACCCGGCAATCATGCCCGCGATCCGGGCTTTGGTTTTTGATCAGGATCAGCTTGCAGCGTCGCCGGCCAACAAATGTGCGCGGCCCGGATGGCACGATATGACCCTGGCATGAGTGCGGTTGGACGCCCGAAGACAACTGCCTTGAAATGGCTACGCTAATTTCTCAAGAAGATATTATAGTACGTTGTTTTTATTAGTATTATGTGAATGTCTCCCTCTGCGGCTTTGCCGTGGGGTTCCGGGACTACCAGCGC
Organism: uncultured beta proteobacterium; assembly: GCA_963734595.1. Classification (GTDB taxonomy): domain Bacteria; phylum Pseudomonadota; class Gammaproteobacteria; order Burkholderiales; family SG8-41; genus CAKKQX01. The sequence goes on along the minus strand of CAVTHV010000029.1, from coordinate 197,656 downwards.
AGCAGCCGGTTTCCGAGCAGTGCCGGAATTCCAGGAACCGACATCACGCCTGTCTCTCCAAGTAAGGTGAACGACGGTTGCGGCGACATATCCCCATGGCCAGCAGGGCGTCGCCCGCGCGTCTGGACCGATTACCGGTGTTATATTGCAACCCGTCCTGCACACGCAGGCGGATCCAAGGAGGAAGACGCATGGTTCGTATATCTGCCGGAAAAATGGCCGCGGTGCTGGGCCTCGTAGCGGTGGCCGCGCTGTCGCTATTTACATCATCCCAGGCTGCCGTGTCGCTTCCGGATCCCAAGGTCGACACGCCGCTGGCGGCGGCGAAGGGCACGAAGACCGCTGTGTTCGCCGGCGGCTGCTTCTGGGGCGTGGAGGCCGTGTTCAAACACGTGAAAGGCGTCACCCAGTCCGTGTCGGGCTATGCGGGCGGCGACGCGAAGACGGCAAAATACGAAATCGTCAGCTCGGGCGACACCGGCCACGCCGAGTCGGTGCGCGTGACGTACGATCCATCGCGCATCACGTACGGCCAGCTCCTGAAAGTGTTCTTTTCCGTCGCGCACGATCCCACGGAGCTCAACCGGCAGGGCCCGGATACCGGCACGCAATACCGCTCGGCCATTTTCTTTGCCGATGCGGAGCAGAAGCGCGTGGCTGACGCGTACATCGCGCAACTGCAGGCGGCCCGCGTATTTCCGCGTCCGATCGTGACCCAGGTCACCCCGCTGAAGGCGTTCTACGAGGCCGAGGCGTACCATCAGGACTATCTGGCGCGCCATCCGGACCAGCCGTACATCGTGATCAACGATCTGCCGAAACTGGCCAATCTTCAGAAACAGTTCCCGGCGCTGTACGTCGGCAAGTAAACCTGCTTCAATTAAAAACGGCCCGGGATCACCGGGCCGTTTTTTATTCGCAAGACTGCCGCGGGCGCGTCAGGCCGCTTCCTTCTCCAGGATTTCGCGTAGGACCAGCGCAGCTTGACTGCGCTCGTCATTCGGCAACTGCCGCACGTGCTGCGCGTCCCCGTCAGGCCGCTTCCTTCTCCAGAATCTCGCGCAGCACGTACGGCAGGATGCCGCCGTGCTTGAGGTAGTCGACCTCGATGCCGGTGTCGATGCGCAGCGTCAGCGGCACGCGCTGCGTCGATCCGTCCTTGCGCGTGATCACGAGCGTCACGTCCTGCAGCGGCTTCACGTTGCCGCCGTTGATGCCCTCGATGTCGAAGGTCTCGGTGCCGTCGATTTTCAGCGACTGCACGCTGTCACCCGGCTTGAACTGCAGCGGCAGCACGCCCATGCCGATCAGGTTGGCGCGGTGGATGCGCTCGAAGCTGCGGACAATCACGGCGCGCACGCCGAGCAGTTGTATGCCCTTGGCCGCCCAGTCGCGCGACGAGCCCATGCCGAAGTCCTCGCCGCCGAAAATCACCAGCGGCGTGTTTTTCGCGCGGTAGATTTCGGACGCTTCGAAAATCGTCATCTGCTCGCCGGTCGGCTGCACCTTGGTGATCGGGCCCTCGGTGCCGGGCGCGAGCTGGTTGCGCAGGCGCACGTTGGCGAAGGTGCCGCGCACCATCAGTTCATGGTTGCAGCGGCGCGTGCCGAAATGGCCCCACTCCGCGGGCGGGCTGCCGTAGGGTTCGAGCCACTTGCCGGCGGGCGTGCCCGGCTTGATCTTGGTCGACGGGCTGATGTGGTCGGTGGTGATCGAATCGCCGAGGATCGCCAGCGCGCGGGCGCCCTTGACGTCGGTGACCTTGCCCGGCGTGCGCGTCACGCCTTCGAAGAACGGCGGTTCCTTGATGAACGTGGATTTCGGATCCCACTCGTACACCGCGCCTTTGACGGTGGGGATGGCTTCCCACAGTTTGCTGGTTGCCCGACAGGTCGCCGTACTCGCGGCGGAAGTGGTCCGCGTTCGCGGCGAATTTCATCAGCGAGGCGACTTCGGCGTCGGAGGGCCACAGGTCCTTCAGGTAGACCGGCTTGCCGTCGGCCCCGGTGCCCACCGGGTCCTTGGTGAGGTCGGTGCGCACGGTGCCGGCGATCGCGTAGGCCACCACCAGCGCGGGGCTGGCGAGATAGTTCGCGCGCAGATTGGCGTGCACGCGGGCTTCGAAATTGCGGTTGCCCGAGAGCACCGCGCAGGTCACGAGATCCTTTGACACGACGGCTTCTTCGATTTTGGCATCCAGCGGGCCCGCCGCGCCCATGCAGGTGGTGCAGCCGTAGGCGACCACGCTGAAGCCGAGTTTTTCGAGGTGCGGCAACAGGCCCGCGTCGCGCAGATAATCGGTGACCACTTTGGAGCCGGGCGCGAGTGAAGTTTTCACCCGCGCGCTGACCTTGAGACCTTTTTCCACCGCGCGCTTCGCCAGCAGGCCGGCGGCGAGCAGCAGGGCAGGGTTGGAGGTATTGGTGCAGGACGTGATCGCGGCGATCAGCACGTCGCCATGGCCGACGTCGAACTCCGGATGGCCCGAGGGCACGCGGCGCGTGAGATCGGACGCGGGACGCGCGTAGCCGTTCTTGTCCGCGGGCGCCGAGAACAGCATATCGAAGTTGCGGCCGAGGTCGGGCAGGTTGACGCGGTCCTGCGGGCGTTTCGGGCCCGACAGGCTGGGCACGATGCTGGCAAGGTCGAGTTCGATGAGCTGGCTGTAGTCGATTTCACCCGGCTTCGGCATGCCGAACATGCCCTGCGCCTTGAAGTAGGCCTCGATCGCGGCGACCTGTTCCGGCTCGCGGCCGGTCATGCGGAAGTAGTCGACGGTCTTCGCGTCGACCGGGAAGTAGCCCATGGTCGCGCCGTACTCGGGCGCCATGTTGGCGACCGTGCAGCGGTCGGCGGCGGTCAGCGCTGCAGCGCCTTCGCCGAAGAACTCGACGAACTTGCCGACGACCTTGGTCTTGCGCATCAGTTCGGTGACGGTCAGCGCGAGGTCGGTTGCGGTGACGCCTTCGCGCAGCCTGCCGGTCAGGTGGCAGCCCACCACGTCCGGCGTCAGGAACGCATTGGGCTGGCCGAGCATGCCGGCTTCGGCCTCGATGCCGCCCACGCCCCAGGCCACGACGCCGATGCCGTTGACCATGGTGGTGTGCGAGTCGGTGCCGAACACGGTGTCCGGAAACCACACGCCGTCTTTTTCCCAGACGCCGCGCGACAGGTATTCCATGTTGATCTGGTGGATGATGCCGTTGCCGGGCGGCACCACGCGCACGGTCTCGAACGCGCCCTGCGCCCACTTGACGAAGCGGTAGCGCTCGGCGTTGCGTTTGAACTCGATTTCCTGGTTGCGCTGCACGGCGTCGGGGGCGTTGTACACGTCGATTTCCACCGAGTGGTCGACCACGACGTCCACCGGCACCAGCGGCTCGATCTTGCCCGGGGACACGCCGAGGCGGCCCGCGGCGGCGCGCATCGCGGAAAGATCGTTGAGGGTGCCGAAGCCGATCAGGTCCTGCAGCACGATGCGCACCACGATGAACGGGATTTCAGAAGTGCGTTTGCCATTGGGCTCCCACGCGGCGAGGTTGCGCACGTGCTGCTCGGTGACGAGCCTGCCGTCGCAGTGGCGCACCAGCGCTTCCAGCACCACGCGGATCGAGCGCGGCAGCCGCGAGATTTTGCCGAAGCCCGCCGCTTCGAGCGCGGCGAGGCTGTGGTACTTGCCGGTTTTGCCGGGGGAAGGGGTGAACTCCTTCAGTGTTTTGAATGTGTCGTTTGCCATTGGTGTTTTTCCTTGGTCAGGCCGCGGCCATCAACTCGCGCAATACGCGAGCGCAGCTTGACTGCGCGCCGTAAATTCGGGCACAGCCGTTCGTTCTGCGCGGCCGCAATGGGTCATTGTTAAGCAGCTGCCATCAGTTCGCGCAGAACGAACGGAAGAATGCCGCCGTTTTTGAGGTATTCGACTTCGATCGGCGAATCGACGCGCAGCGTGACGGTGACGTTCTGCGTCGAGCCGTCCTTGCGGTGGATCACCAGCGTCACGTCCTGCAACGGCTTCACGTTGCCGCCGGCGACGCCGATCAGGTCGAAGGTGTCGTACCGGTCGATGCTTCGAGCGACTGCACGCTGTCGCTCCCTTGAACTGGCAGGGCAGCACGCCCATGCCGACCAGGTTGGAGCGGTGGATGCGCTCGTAGCCGCGCGCAACGACGACTCTTGATGCCGAGCATCTGCGTGCCCTTGGCCGCCCAGTCGCGCGACGATCCGGTGCCGTATTCCTCGCCGCCGAACACGAACAGCGGCACCTTGTCCTTCTGGTAGCGCATCGACGCTTCGTAAATCGTCATCTTGTCGCCGCTGGGCTGGTGCATGGTCACGCTGCCTTCGGTGCCGGGCACCAGCAGGTTCTTGATGCGCGGATTGGCGAACGCGCCGCGCACCATCACTTCGTGGTTGGTGCGGCGCGAGCCGAAGCTGGACAGGTCCGTGCTGCCGGCCGCAACCAGCCAGTCGCCGGCCAGCGTGCCCTTGCGGATCGGCGCCACCGGGCTGATGTGGTCGGTGGTCAGCTTGTTGCCGTAAATGCCGAGCGCGCGGCCGCCTTTGATGTCGGTGACTTTGGGCAACTCGCGCTTGAATCCTTCGAACAGCGGCGGCTCGAGCATGTAGGTCGATTTCGGGTCCCACTTGAACAACGCGCCCTTGGCTTCGGGGATGGCGTCCCACAGGTCTTTCGCGCCGGCGAGATCGCCGTACTCGCGCTTGAAGTTCTTGCTGTCGGTGGCGAACTTCATCAGCGCGTCCACTTCGGCGCGGCGCGGGCCACAGGTCTTTCAGGAAGACCGGCTTGCCGTTCTTGTCGTTGCCGATGGGATCGGTGTTCATGTCTTTCAGCACGGTGCCGGCGAGCGCGAAGGCCACGACCAGCGGCGGGCTCATCAGGAAGTTGGCTTTCAGGCTTTGATGGACGCGCGCTTCGAAGTTGCGGTTGCCGGAGAGCACCGCCGCGGCAGATCAGGTCGTTCTTGACGACGGTATCTTCGAGATCCTTGTCCAGCGGTCCGGCCAGACCCATGCAGGTGGTGCAGCCGTAGGCGACGACGTAGAAGCCGAGTTGCTCCAGGTACGGCAGCAGGCCGGCGTCTTTCAGGTAGGCCGTGACGACCTTGGAGCCGGGCGCCAGCGAGGTCTTGACGCGCGGATGCGGCTTCATGCCTTTTTCGACGGCTTTCTTCGCCAGCAGGCCGGCGGCCAGCAGCACCCACGGGTTGGAGGTGTTGGTGCAGGAGGTGATCGCGGCGATCAGGATGTCGCCGTGGCCGACGTCCATGCCGGGTTTGTTGGGCACCGGCAGGCGCTTGGCCAAGTCGGCGGCGGGCTTGTTGTAGCCGCTTTCGGCCACGGGCTTCGAGAAGAGTTCGGTGAAGCGGCTCTTGATGCCTTCGAGATTGATGCGGTCCTCCGGCTGCTTCGGGCCCGACACGCTGGGCCGCACGGTGGACAGATCGAGCTCGACCACCTGCGAGTAGTCGATCTCGCCCTTTTTCGGAATGCCGTACATGCCCTGCGCCTTGAGGTAGGACTCGATGGCGTCGCAGTGCTCTTCGCGACCCGACATGCGGTAGTACTCGAGGGTCTTGTCGTCGATCGCGAAAAAGCCGCAGGTCGCGCCGTAGTCGGGCGCCATGTTGGCGACGGTGGCGCGGTCGGTCGGCGACAGCGAAGCGGCGCCTTCGCCGAAGTACTCGACGAACTTGTTGACGACCTTGGTCTTGCGCAGCAGTTCGGTGACGGTCAGCACGAGGTCGGTCGCGGTGACGCCTTCGCGCAGCTTGCCGGTCATGTGCACGCCGACGACATCCGGCGTCAGGAAGTAGTAGGGCTGGCCCAGCATGCCGGCTTCGGCCTCGATGCCGCCCACGCCCCAGGCCAGCACGCCGATGGCATTGACCATCGTGGTGTGCGAATCGGTGCCGACGGCGGAATCGGGGTAATAGACGCCGTCTTTTTCCCACACGCCGCGCGACAGGTATTCGAGGTTGACCTGGTGGCAGATGCCGTTGCCGGGCGGCACGACGCGGATGCCGGAGAACGCCTGCTTGGCCCACTTGAGGAAGGTGTAGCGCTCGCCGTTGCGCTCGAACTCGATTTCCATGTTCTTGCGCAGCGCGTCGGTCGAGTTGCTCACGTCGACGACGACGGAGTGGTCGACGACGAGATCGACCGGCACCAGCGGCTCGATCCTGGTCGGGTCGAACTTCTGGCGCTGCGCCTCGGCGCGCATCGCGGCGAAGTCGTTCAGCGCCGGGAAGCCGGCCATGTCCTGCAGCATGATGCGCGCGAGCACGAACGGGATTTCCTGGGTGCGCGGCGCGTTCGGCTGCCATCCGGCCAGTTCGCGCACGCGGTCTTCCGAAATGCGCACGCCGTCGCAGTTCCGGAGTACGGACTCAAGCACCACGCGCAGGCTCACCGGCAGGCGCGACACCTTGCCGAGGCCGGCTTCTTCCAGCGCGGCCAGCGAGTAGTACTTGCCGGTTTTGCCCGACTTGAGTTTGAATTCCCGTAACGAGTTGAACGCATTGTTGGCCACGCGGATGCTCCTTGGAAAAAGAGTGTTCGGAGAAGGTGCTGAAACGGTTGCGAATCTGGGATGCGGAAAACTGTGAATTATAAAGCGTTGCCGCGCAGGAATAAATCGCCGCGGCCTGTCGCACAGACGTTCACCATGCGGAATCAGCCGCCTTTTTTCTTCAGGCGCCGCTGCTTGTACTCGGCGAACTGGCTGGTCTTGTAGGCGCCGCTCGCGACGAATTGCCCGAGCAGCATGAAATCCGAGACCTCCTTGAGCGGGCCGACGAAGCGCATGGCCTCTTTGCCGTCGAGGTCATAGAACAGGAAAGTGGGGGTGCCGATGATGTCGACGGACTTGGAGAAACTCTTTTCCGTGAAATTGCGGCCGGCAAAATCCCTGATCGGGATCGAGCCGTAAATGTTGAGCGAGAAATTGGCGAAATTCTGGTCGTAGAATTTCTGGACGTCCGCGCGGTTGAGCACGTTGTGCCGCATGTAAAAGCAGCCCGGGCAGCCGTCCTGCTCGAACATCACCATGATCGCTTTCTTGCCGGCACGCCTGGCGTCGGCGGCCTCGGCCTTGAAATCGCCGGTGTTGAGCGCGAAGAAGTACTCGTCCGGATCGCGCGTCTCGGCGCTCCACGCTGGAGGCGCCGCGAAAGCCAGCGCCAATATCAGGGTTATTGCCAGTTTCATGCAGAGATTACTGGGACGCAGATTAAACCGCCAAAATTTCCTGGGGAAATGATTATATGACTGGTAAGCATCCGAGGTGTAGATCCGTTATCCGTTTTACTTTGCGTTCCTTCGTGTCCTTCGCGTCCATTGCTTATGCTTTTTCTTGATCAGACCGCAAACAAATCGACAAATTCATTGACCGGCGTCGCTTCGAGCTTTTTCTGGTCCCGGCACAGCGCGAGGATCGCCTGGCGCTGCTTGTCGGCAAAGCGGCGCGCGAGATTGGTCCTGAATTTGGCTTCGAGCAGCGGCACGCCGTCCTTGCGGCGGCGGCGGTGGCCGATCGGGTACTCGACCGCGACGTTGGCGGTTTTGGTGCCGTCCTTGAAGAACACCTGCACCGCGTTGGCGATCGAGCGCTTGGCGGGGTCGAGATAGTCGCGGCTCCACTGCTTGTTCTCGACGCACGTCATCTTTGCGCGCAGCTGATCGACACGCGGATCGCGCGCGACGTCGTCCTCGTAGTCGGCGGCGGTGAGATTGCCCTTGATGAGGCCGATCGCCGTCATGTACTGGATGCAGTGGTCGCGGTCGGCGGGATTGCCGAGCGGGCCCTGCTTGTCGATGATGCGGATCGCCGATTCGTGGGTGGTGATCACGATTTTCTTGATGTCGTCGAGGCGGTCTTTCACCTGGGGATGCAGCGTCAGCGCGCATTCGACCGCAGTCTGGGCGTGGAACTCGGCCGGGAACGAGATCTTGAACAGCACGTTCTCCATCACGTACGAGCCGTAGGCCCGCGTGAACTTGAACGGTTTGCCCTTGAACAGCACGTCGTAGAAGCCCCAGGTCGGGGCGGTGAGCGCCGAGGGATAGCCCATTTCGCCTTTCAGCGCCATCAGCGCGAGCCGCACCGCGCGGCTGGTGGCGTCGCCCGCCGCCCACGATTTGCGCGAGCCGGTGTTGGGCGCGTGGCGGTAGGTCCTGAGCGACTGGCCGTCGATCCACGCGTTCGACACCGCGTTGACGATTTCATCGTAAGTGCCGCCGAGCATGTGCGTGACCACCGCGGTGGAGGCGACTTTCACCAGCAGCACGTGGTCGAGCCCGACGCGGTTGAAGCTGTTTTCGAGCGCGATCACGCCCTGGATCTCGTGCGCCTTGATCATGCCGGTCAGCACGTCGCGCATGGCCAGCGGCTTTTTGCCCTGCGCCACGTTGTTGCGCGACAGCCAGTCGGCGGTGGCGAGAATGCCGCCGAGGTTGTCGGACGGATGTCCCCATTCGGCGGCGAGCCAGGTGTCGTTGAAATCGAGCCAGCGGATCATGCAGCCGATGTTGAACGCCGCGGCCACCGGGTCGAGCTGGAACGGCGTGCCCGGCACTTTGGCGCCGTTGGGCACGATGGTGCCGGGAACGACGGGCCCCAGCAGCTTGGTGCAGGCGGGGTAGGACAGCGCCTCGAGCCCGCAGCCGAGCGTGTCCATCAGGCACAGCCGCGCGGTGTTGTAGGCCTCGGCGCTCTTGATCGGCGTTTTCGCGACGTAATCGGCGATGTCGGTCAGGACCTTGTCGGGCTTGGGGCGGACGTTGGAGATTTGGGATGACATCAATGATTCCTAAAAGTCAAAAGCTGAACGCAAAGGACGCAAAGGATCGCAAAGGACACGCAAGGAACAGAACGAAAATCTGATTGGGCATTCGACGGTTCAATGATGGCGGACCTGAGCAAATAGTCGACTTCGAACGATGACTCAAGAAATACTCTTGTCATGATTTCCTTGGCGATCCTTTGTGTCCTCTGCGTCCTTGTGTCAATGCTTTTATTTCTTCTTCGCGGATTTGCCGCGCTGCGCGATCGGCACGAACTTCTGGTTTTCCGGCCCGGTGTAGACCGCGGTCGGGCGGATGATCTTGTTGTCGATGCGCTGCTCGATCACGTGCGCCGCCCAGCCGCTGGTGCGCGAGATCACGAAGATCGGCGTGAACATCTCGGTCGGAACGCCCATCCGGTGATAGGACACCGCCGAGAACCAGTCGAGGTTGGCGAACATTTTCTTCTCGCGCAGCATCACCGCCTCGATGCGGTCGGCGATGTCGAACATCTTCATGTCGTTCGCGTCCTGCGACAGCCTGCGCGCGACTTCCTTGATCACCTTGTTGCGCGGATCGGAGATGGTGTAGACCGGGTGGCCGAAGCCGATCACGACTTCCTTGTTGGCGATGCGCGTCACGATGTCGTTTTCCGCCTCGTCGGGCGTCTGGTAGCGGTTCATCACTTCGAATCCGACTTCGTTGGCGCCGCCGTGCTTGGGTCCGCGCAGCGCGCCGATCGCGCCGGTGATCGCCGAATACATGTCGGCGCCGGTGCCGGCGACGACGCGCGCCGCGAAAGTCGACGCATTGAATTCGTGCTCGGCGTAGAGGTTGAGCGAGATGTGCATCGCCTTCACCCAGGGAATCGTCCGGCGTCCTGCCGTGCAGCAGGTGCAGGAAATGCCCGCCGATCGAGTCGTCGTCGGTCTCGACGTCGATGCGGCGCCCGTTGTGGCTGTAGTGATACCAGTAGAGCAGGATCGAGCCGAACGAGGCCATCAGGCGGTCGGCGATGTCGCGCGCGCCGGGCAGGTTGTGATCGTCCTTTTCCGGCAGCGCCGTGCCCAGCACGGAACAGCCGGTGCGCATCACGTCCATCGGGTGCGCCGCGGCCGGTATGCATTCCAGCGCTTTGCGCACCGCCTGCGGGCAGCCCGCGCAGCGCTTTGCAGCTTGAGCTTGTAACCCGCGAGCTCGGCGCCGGTGGGCAGTTTGCCGTGCACCAGCAGGTAGGCGACTTCCTCGAATTCGCATTGCTCGGCGAGGTCGAGAATGTCGTAACCCCGGTAATGCAGGTCGTTGCCGCTGCGGCCGACCGTGCACAGCGCGGTGTTGCCGGCCGAGACGCCGGACAGCGCCACGGATTTCTTGGGCTTGAAGCCGGGTTGCGTTTCACTCATGTGATGCTCCTTGTCGCCAAAAGAAAACGGGGAGGCGCGAATCTCGTCGATCGCGCCTCCCCGTTTCGTCATTCAAGGATTCTGCTCAGCCGAGCAGGTGCCTGATCGCATCGCGTTCTTCGTGCAGTTCCTTGAGCGTCGTCTGCATGCGCGCGCGGCTGAAGTCGCTGACCTCGAGGCCTTTGACGATTTCATATTTGCCGCCTTTGCAGGTTACCGGATAGCCATACAATACGCCTTCCGGAATGCCATAGCTGCCGTCGGCCGGAATGCCCATGCTGACCCAGTCGCCTTCGCGCGTGCCGTAAGTCCAGTCGCGGATGTGGTCCATCGCCGCGTTGGCCGCGCTGGCGGCGGAGGAGAGGCCCCGCGCCTCGATGATGGCTGCGCCGCGTTTCTGGATGGTGGGAATGAAATAGGATTCCACCCATTGCTGGTCGTTGATCAGCTTGGCTGCGTTTTTGCCGTCGACTTCGGCGTGGAACAGATCGGGGTACTGGGTGGCGGAGTGGTTGCCCCAGATCGTCATTTTGTACACGCTCGCCACCGGCTTGCCGGCCTTTTGCGCGACCTGGGTGAGCGCGCGGTTGTGGTCGAGCCGCATCATCGCCGAAAAATTGGAGGGCTTGAGTTTCGGCGCATTCTTCATCGCAATCAGGCAGTTGGTATTGGCGGGGTTGCCGACGACCAGCACCTTGACGTCGCGGCTGGCGACTTCCGACAGCGCTTTTCCCTGCGGGCCGAAGATCTTGCCATTCGCTTCGAGCAGGTCCTTGCGCTCCATTCCGGGGCCGCGGGGGCGGGCGCCGACCAGCAGCGCAACGTCGACATCCTTGAACGCGACCATCGGGTCGGCGGTCGGAATCATGCTTTGCAGCAGAGGGAACGCGCAATCGTCGAGTTCCATCATCACGCCCTTGAGCGCCTTCTGCGCTTTTTCGTCGGGAATTTCGAGCAGCTGCAGGATGACCGGCTGGTCTTTGCCCAGCATCTCGCCGCTGGCGATTCTGAACAGCATGCTGTAGCCGATCTGGCCGGCGGCACCGGTGACTGCGACGCGCATGGGACGTTTCATGCTTGATCTCCTAGGATGTGGGATGTGATTTTGAGTGGCGGGAAGACGGGGGAACGCGGTGACGGTGGGTGCGATTCGATAAACCCATACATCATAACGAATGCAGGCCTGCAGTGACAAGTTATTGGCCTTTGCGCGCAGAATCCGTGCGCATCCGCATCCTGATTAGACTCACTCTTCTGCAGTGCAGCGAAAGCTGATAAAATTTCATCTCTTAAAAAAACAACGCTTGCGCAACAATGTTTCGGACGGAATTGAACTCGAATGAGTGCCTGCAACGTGGGGCTTAACGAAATGTTTTCGGGTTGCCTGCAATCTTCCGCAGTTCCTGCCGATCCGGCCTGATCTCACTTTCACGATCAGGATCCTCAAGAAGAAAAAACCCCTCCAGATGTCAAAACCCAGACCCAAACACCTCGATCTGACAAAGATCCGGTTTCCAGTCACGGCCATCGTGTCGGGCATGCACCGGATCAGCGGCACGGTGCTGTTTCTGTTCATCCCGCTGCTGCTCTGGCTGCTGCAACAAAGCCTGGCCACGCCCGAATCGTTCGAAGCGTTCAGATCGGCCGTCTCCAGTCCGCTGCTCAAGCTGGTGTTGCTGGGATTGCTGTGGGCTTATCTGCACCATCTGTGCGCGGGCATCCGCCATCTGGCGCTCGATCTGGATTGCGGCACCGACCTTGGCCCGGCGCGCGCCACCAGCAAGGCCGTATTGATCGTCAGCATCGGACTGACGCTGGTTGCCGGAGCGATGCTATGGTAAATCGCGAAGTCGCCGGCGCTCATTACGGATTGCGCGACTGGCTCGCGCAGCGCGTCACCGCCGTGGTGATGGCGGTCTCGACATTTCTGTTTCTCGCCGCCTTGGCGGGCATGCCCAGCTTCGACTACCCGCAGTGGAAAGCGTTGTGGGGTGGTTCGCTGATCCGCGTGGCGACGATGCTGTTCTTTCTCAGCCTGTTCGTTCACGCGTGGGTCGGCATGCGCAATATTTTCATGGACTATGTGAAGCCCACCGGCCTGCGGCTGACGCTGCATGCGGTGGTGATCCTGACGCTTGTCGGGTACGCGGTCTGGTCTGTCCGGATTTTGTGGAGTGTGTAAATGGCGATAGCCAGACGTCAGTTTGATGCGGTAGTGGTGGGTGCCGGCGGTTCGGGCTTGCGTGCGTCGCTGCAGCTTGCGAAGCGGGTCTGCGGGTTGCGGTGCTGTCCAAGGTGTTTCCGACGCGCTCGCATACCGTCGCGGCGCAGGGCGGCGTGTCGGCCTCGCTCGGCAACGAAGAGGATGACAACTGGCACTGGCACATGTACGACACCGTCAAGGGTTCCGACTATCTCGGCGACCAGGATGCGATCGAATTCATGTGCCGCAAGGCCAACGAAGTCGTCTATGAACTCGAGCACTTCGGCATGCCGTTCGACCGCCTCGACAACGGCAAGATCTACCAGCGGCCCTTCGGCGGCCACACCCGCAATTACGGCGAGCGCGCGATCAAGCGCGCCTGCGCGGCGGCCGACCGCACCGGCCACGCGATGCTGCATACGCTGTACCAGCGCAACGTGCGCGCCCATACCCAGTTCTTCGTCGAGTGGATGGCGCTCGACCTGATCCGCGACCAGGACGGCGACGTGCTCGGCGTGATCGCGCTGGAAATGGAAACCGGCGAAGTGATGATTCTTCAGGCCAGGGCGACGCTGTTCGCCACCGGCGGCGCCGGGCGCATCTATGCCGCCAGCACCAACGCGTTCATCAACACCGGCGATGGCCTGGGCATGGCGGCGCGCGCCGGCATCCCGCTCGAGGACATGGAGTTCTGGCAGTTCCATCCCACGGGTGTCGCCGGCGCCGGCGTGCTGATCACCGAAGGCGTGCGCGGCGAGGGCGGATTCCTGCTCAACAAGAACGGCGAGCGCTTCATGGAGCGCTACGCGCCGACGGTGAAGGACCTCGCCAGCCGCGACGTGGTGGCGCGCGCGATGGCGACCGAAATCAAGGAAGGCCGCGGCGCCGGCAAGGACGCCGATCACATCCTGCTCAAGCTCGACCATCTCGGCCCCGAGGTCATCAACAAGCGTTTGCCCGGCATCCGTGAAATCGCGATCAAGTTCGCCAACGTCGATCCGGTCAAGGAACCGATTCCGGTGGTGCCGACCTGTCATTACCAGATGGGCGGCATTCCGACGAATGTCCATGGCCAGGTGGTGATGCCCGACGGCAGGGGCGGCGAAAAGGTCGTCAAGGGTTTTTATGCGGCGGGCGAGTGCGCATGCGTCTCGGTGCATGGCGCCAATCGCCTCGGCACCAATTCGCTGCTGGACCTCCTGGTGTTCGGCAAATCGGCCGGCGAGCGGATCGTCGAAGACCTCAAGGGCGAGCGCGCCTGCAAGGATCTGCCCAGGGATGCGGGAGAGGCGGCCATGGCGCGCCTGGCCCGGCTCGACGGCGCGGCGTCGGGTGAAAGCGTCGCCCAGGTGGGCGCCGAGATGCGCCGCATCATGCAGCTGCACTGCGGCGTGTTCCGTTTCCCCGACAGCCTGGCGGAGGGGGTCAAGAAAATCCTCGAGGTTGCCGAGCGCGCCAAGCGCATCAATATCAAGGACAAGAGCAAGGTGTTCAACACCGCGCGCATCGAGGCGCTCGAACTCGACAACCTGATCGAAGTGGCGCTGGCGACGATGATTTCGGCGGAGGCACGCAAGGAATCCCGCGGCGCGCACGATCGCAGCGACTTTCACCAGCGCGACGATGCCGGCTGGCTGAAGCACACGCTGTGGTACAAGGACGGCAACCGGCTGGATTACAAGCCGGTCAAGCTCAAGCCGCTCACCGTCGAATCGTTCGAACCCAAAGCCCGCGTCTATTAGGATTTTGCTGAATGAAACTCTCGATTTACCGCTACAACCCGGACGCCGACGCCAAGCCCTACATGCAGGACTACGATGTCGCGCTCGAGCCGACCGACCGCATGCTGCTGGACGCGCTGGTGCGACTCAAGATCCAGGACGACACGGTCGCATTCCGGCGCTCCTGCCGCGAGGGCGTATGCGGTTCGGATGCCATGAACATCAACGGCAAAAACGGGCTGGCGTGCATCACCAGCATCGCGGAGCTCAAGGAGCCGGTGGTGATCCGGCCGCTGCCCGGGCTGCCGGTGATCCGCGACCTGATCGTCGACATGTCGCAGTTCTTCAAGCAGTATCATTCGATCACCCCGTACGTGGTCAACAACGATCCGCCGCCGGAGCAGGAACGCCTGCAGTCTCCTGCAGACCGCGAGGAACTGAACGGGCTTTATGAGTGCATACTATGCGCGTGCTGCTCGGCCTCCTGCCCGTCATTCTGGTGGAACCCGGACAAGTTCGTGGGGCCGGCGGGCCTGCTCCAGGCCTACCGCTTTCTGGCAGATACCCGCGACCAGGCGACCAATGAACGGCTCGATAACCTCGAGGATCCGTATCGCCTGTTCCGTTGCCATTCCATCATGAACTGCGTCGATGTCTGCCCCAAGGGGCTGAATCCGACGCGGGCGATCGGCAAGATCAAGGATTTGCTGGTGAAACGTACTGTTTAGCAACGAGTAGCGGAGAATGAGCGAACTGGACAGAATCCGCTGGAACTGCCGGCGCGGCATGCTCGAACTGGACCTGATACTTGAGGGTTTTCTGGAGCGGCATCTTGAACCAATTGGATCCGCGGCAACTGGAAATTCTCGGAGAATTGCTCGATTATCCGGACAATGATTTACTGGACCTGTTGATGGGCAGGGCGGAGCTGACCGATTTGCGGTGCGCGCCGATGCTCGAGATGATGCGTGCCGGACACTGAGAGCCGGTGCATATTTGATGTAAAGCTGCAGCAAACCTGTATAGTCGATTGATAATACTGGAGAATATCATGAGTGAAAAGCTGGCAACCTTGTCTTTTACTGACGGCACCCCGTCGGTTGATTTTCCCATCTACAGCGGCAGCATCGGGCCGGACGTCGTCGATGTGCGCGCGATGTACGCCAAAACCGGCAAGTTCACTTTTGACCCCGGTTTCATGTCGACGGCCAGTTGCCGCTCGAACATCACCTACATCGACGGCGACAAGGGTGTCCTGCTCTATCGCGGCTACCCGATCGAGCAACTGGCGGAGAGCAGCGACTTCCTGGAGGTCGCGTATCTGATCCTCAACGGCGAGCTGCCCAACCCGGCGCAAAAGAAACAATTCGACACCACCGTGACCCAGCACACCATGGTGCACGAACAGCTGTCGCGTTTCTTCAGCGGTTTCCGCCGCGATGCGCACCCGATGGCGGTGCTGGTCGGCGTGGTCGGCGCGCTGTCCGCGTTCTACCACGATGCGCTCAACATCAACGACCCGCGCGACCGCGAAATTTCCGCGTTCCGGCTGATCGCCAAGCTGCCGACGATCACGGCCATGACCTATAAATACAGCATGGGTCAGCCGTTCATGTACCCGAAGAACTCGCTGTCCTATGTCGAGAACTTCCTCTACATGATGTTCGGCACGCCGTGCGAGGAGTGGAAGCCGAATCCGGTGCTGACGCGCGCCGTGGAGCGCATCCTGATCCTGCACGCCGATCACGAGCAGAACGCCTCGACCTCGACCGTGCGGCTCGCCGGCTCGACCGGCGCCAACCCGTTTGCCTGCATCGCGGCCGGCATCGCCAGCCTGTGGGGCCCGGCGCACGGCGGCGCCAACGAGGCGGTGCTGAAGATGCTGGCCGAGATCGACGACGTCAAGAACATTCGCGCCTTCATCAAGCGCGTCAAGGAAAAGGACGGCCACGCGATGCTGATGGGCTTCGGCCACCGCGTCTACAAGAACTACGATCCGCGCGCCAAGATCATCCAGAAGACCTGCCACGAGGTGCTGGAAGAACTCGATCTCAAGGACAACAAGCTGTTCAAGCTGGCGATCGCGCTGGAAAAGATCGCGCTCGAGGATGATTACTTCATCCAGCGCAAGCTCTATCCGAACGTCGATTTCTATTCGGGCATTGTCTACAAGGCGCTCGGCATCCCGGTGGGCATGTTCACCGCGATCTTCGCGCTGGCCCGCACCATCGGGCTGGATCGCGCAGTGGAAAGAGCTGATCGGCGACCAGGAGCAGAAGATCGGCCGGCCGCGCCAGCTGTTCGTCGGCTCGCCGAAACGCGATTTTGTGCCGATGGGCAAGCGCAAGTAAGATATCAGCCTGGGGCCCCGAGTTTGAGGGGCGAGGGGAGAGAAAAAAGGGGCGGAAGACGCCCCTTTTGAAACTGCGCCTTGCCCCGCATCGCTTGTGCCTCGCGACAACCAAACGGGTGTGATGATGATGAAAGAACTTTCCGGCAATTCCTACCTGTTTGGCTCCAACGCGCCGTTCATCGAGGCGCTCTACGAGGCTTATCTCAAGGATCCGCAATCGGTCGAGCCGCGCTGGCGCGGCTTCTTCGACGAGCTGCAGCGCCTCGACGATGGCCCGCGCGATGTTTCGCACGCGGAGGTGCAGGAGCGTTTCATTGCGCTCGCCCGCGAACGCCGGCCCGCGGCGGCCGGAGCCGATGCGCGCAGTCTGCAAAAGCAGTTCGCCGTGCTGCAGCTCATCTCGGCGTACCGTTTCCAGGGATGCCGGATCGCCGACGTCGATCCGCTGGGCCGGCTCCAGAAACCCGTCATCGCCGAACTCGATCCGGCGTTCTACGGACTGGGCGAGGCCGATCTCGATACCGCGCTTCAACTCCGGCACGCTGCATCATCGCGGATCTGGCCACGCTGCGCGACATCCTGCAGGCGCTCAGGGACACCTATTGCCGCAGCATCGGCGTCGAGTACATGTACATTTCGGACATTCCGCAGAAGCGCTGGCTGTCGGAGCGGCTCGAGCCTTCGCGCGGCAGGCCGGCTTACGACGCGCAATACAAGAAGCACATCCTCGAGCGGCTGACCGCCGCCGAGACGCTGGAGAAATATCTCAACTCGAAGTACGTCGGGCCAGACGCGCTTTTCCCTCGAAGGCGGCGACAACCTGATTCCGATGCTGGACCACCTGCTGCAGCGCGCAGGTGCCGGCGGGCGTACAGGAGATCGTCATCGCCATGGCGCACCGCGGCCGGCTCAACGTGCTGGTGAATACGCTGGGCAAAATGCCGAAGGACCTGTTCTCGTCGAGTTCGAGGGCAAGCAGAATCCGGAAGTCCTGGCCGGCGACGTCAAATACCACGACGGCTTCTCGTCCAACGTCATGACGCCGGGCGGCCCGATGCACGTGACCGTCGCGTTCAATCCGTCGCACCTGGAGATCGTCAATCCCGTGGTCGAGGGATCGGTGCGCGCGCGCCAGCACCGGCGCAAGGACCAGACCGGGGACCAGGTGCTGCCGGTGCTGATCCACGGCGATGCCTCCGTGGCCGGGCAGGGCGTGGTCATGGAAACGCTCAACCTCGCGCAGACCCGCGGCTACGGCACCGGGCGGCACGGTGCACATCATCATCAACAACCAGATCGGTTTCACCACATCGGATCCCCGCGATTCGCGCTCGACGCTGTATTGCTCGGACGTGGCGAAAATGCTCGAAGTGCCGATTTTCCACGTCAACGGCGACGATCCCGAGGCGCTGTGCTTTGCGACCGAAATCGCGCTCGACTACCGGATGCAGTTCCACAAGGACGTCGTGATCGACATGGTCTGCTATCGCCGGCTCGGCCACAACGAGCAGGACGAGCCGATGGTGACGCAACCGCTGATGTACAAGCAGCATCCACTCCGCATCCCACGCCGCGCAAGGTCTACGCCGACCGTCTCGCGGCCGAGAAGGTGATCGCGGAAGACGAAGGCGACCGAGATGGTCGCCACCTGCCGCGAGGCGCTCGACCGCGGCTACCACACCAACCAGACGATCCTGTCCAACTACCGCCCGCCGTTCGAGACCAACTGGAAGCCCTACAAGGGCACCAAATGGAACGAGAACGACGACACGCGGCTGCCGCTCGAGACCGCTGCAGGCATCTCGGGCGCAAGCTTTGCGAGGTGCCGGCAGAATTTCAAGCTGCATCCGCGGGTCGGACAAGATCATGCAGGACCGGCGCCTCATGGCGGACGGCAAGCTGCCGCTCGACTGGGGCATGGCCGAAACTGCTCGCTTACGCGACGCTGCTCAACGAAGGCTATTCGATCCGTCTTTCCGGGCCAGGATTCGGGGCGCGGCACGTTCTTCCATCGCCACGCGGTGCTGCACGACCAGAACCGCGAGCGCTGGGACCAGGGCATCTACATTCCGCTGCAGCACCTGGGCGCCGAACCAGGGCGATTTCGTCGTGATCGATTCGCTGCTGTCCGAGGAGGCGGTGCTGGGCTTCGAGTACGGCTATGCCACCTCCGAGCCGAACGAACTCGTCATCTGGGAGGCGCAATACGGCGATTTCGTCAACGGCGCGCAGGTCGTGATCGACCAGTTCATCGCCTCCGGCGAGGTCAAATGGGGGCGCATGTGCCGGGCTGACGCTGATGCTGCCGCACGGTTACGAGGGCGCCGGGCCGGAGCACTCGTCGGGGCGCATCGAGCGCTTCCTGCAGCTGTGCGCCGATTACAACATGCAGGTCTGCATGCCGGCGACGCCGGTGCAGATGTATTACCTGCTGCGGCGGCAGATGATACGCCCGTACCGCAAGCCGCTGATCATTTTCTCGCCGAAGAGCCTGCTGCGGCACAAGGAGTCGGTGTCGCCGCTGGAAGAATTCGCCAACGACAAGTTCAGGCCGGTGAACGAGGACTGGGAGGCGAGCGAGATCGATCCGGACAAGGTGGAGCGGGTGATCATTCTGCAGCGGCAAGGTCTATTACGATCTGCAGGGCGGAACGGCGCGCGCGCGGACTGAAAGACGTGCCGCTGGTGCGCATCGCCCAGCTCTATCCGTTCGCGCATGACGATTTCCGCGCCCAGATCGAGCGCTACAAGAAGGCGACCGAGATCGTGTGGTGCCAGGAAGAACCCCGCAACCAGGGCTCGTGGCGCCACATCCAGCACTATCTGTTGCGCCATCTGCTGCCGCATCAGAAACTGTATCTATGCGGGCCGCGATTCGTCCGCCACGCCGGCAGCCGGCTACAAGTCGCTGCACGACAAGCAGCAGAAAGAACTGGTCGACCAGGCGCTCACGCTGGCCGGCGACGGCGAGCGGCGCAAGTCCGGGCTGCAACCGAGGCCGCTGTCGGCCGGGGAGGAAAATTGAACAAATACGCTCACTTACGGAGTGCCCGATGCTGATCGAAGTAAAGGTGCCGCAGCTTTCGGAATCGGTCGCCGAGGCGACGCTGCTCACCTGGCACAAGAAGGCGGGCGAATACGTCAAGCGCGACGAAAATCTCGTCGACATCGAGACCGACAAGGTGGTGCTCGAAACCCCGGCGCCCGAATCGGGCGTGCTGGTGAAGATCGTCAAGGGCGACGGCAGCACGGTCGCCAGCAAGGAAGTCATCGCGCAGATCGACACCGAAGCCGCAGGCGGCGCAATCTGCCGCCGCAGATCTACGGCCCAGCCCGCGGCTGCTCCGGGGCTGCGCCGAAACCGGCAGCCGCGCCGGCGATGCCCGCGGCGCAAAAACTGGCCGCCGAAAGGAATCTCGACACCGCCGCCATCAGCGGCACCGGCCGCGGCGGCAGGGTCACCAAGGGCGATGTCATCGGCGCATTGGAAGGCGGCCAGCCGGCGGCGAAAGCGCCTGCTGCCACGATGGCAGCCGTGCCGCGACACGCGCCGGCGCCGGCAGTGGACCTCGGGGCCCTCGGCGACCGGCCCGAGCAGCGCGTGCCGATGTCGCGCCTGCGCGCGCGCGTCGCCGAACGGCTGGTGCAGTCGCAATCGACGGCGGCCATCCTGACCACGTTCAACGAAGTCAACATGCAGCCGGTCATCGATCTGCGCAACCGCTACAAGGACAAGTTCGAGAAGGAGCACGGCGTCAAGCTCGGCTTCATGTCGTTTTTCGTCAAGGCCGCGGTTTATGCGCTTGAAGAAATATCCGATCGTCAACGCGTCGGTCGACGGCAACGATATCGTCTACCACGGCTATTTCGATATCGGCATGGCGGTCGGCAGTCCGCGCGGACTGGTGGTGCCGATCATCCGCAACGCCGACCAGCTGTCGCTGGCCGAAATCGAGAAGCAGATCGCCGATTTCGGCGCGCGCGCGCAGCAGGGCAAGCTCACGATCGAGGAACTCACCGGCGGCACGTTCTCGATTTCCAACGGCGGCGTCTTCGGTTCCATGCTGTCCACGCCGATCATCAATCCGCCGCAAAGCGCGATCCTCGGCGTGCACCTGACCAAGGAGCGCCCGGTGGTCGAGAACGGCCAGATCGTGATCCGGCCGATGAACTATCTCGCGCTGTCGTACGACCACCGCATCATCGACGGCCGCGAGGCGGTGCTGGCGCTGGTGGCGATGAAGGATGTGCTGGAAGATCCGGCGCGGATGCTGCTGGAAATCTAAAACTAAAAATCTGAACCGCCAAGGCGCCAAGAGCGCCAAGAAAACCGAAAGATTGAATTTTCATTGACCTGCGTCAGGATGACCTGAGCACGGTTTGCATTTCGCGGATCATGTTTATTTATAATTCACGTCTTGCGTGTTTACCTTGGCGCTCTTGGCGCCTTGGCGGTTAATTCTTTGAGGTCTTGAAATGGCAAAAACATTCGATGTCGTAATCATCGGCGCCGGTCCCGGCGGCTATATCGCGGCGATCCGCGCCGCGCAACTCGGATTGCAGGTCGCCTGTATCGACGACTGGAGCACGGCGGCGGGCAAGCCGGCGCCGGGCGGCACCTGCACCAACGTCGGCTGCATTCCGTCCAAGGCGCTGCTGCAATCGTCGGAGAACTTCGAGCACGCCGGCCACGCCTTTGCCGATCACGGCATACAGGTCAAAGGGCTGTCGCTGGATCTCGCGAAAATGCTCGCGCGCAAGGACAAGGTGGTGCGGCAGAACAACGACGGCATCCTCTACCTGTTCAAGAAGAACAAGGTGACGTTCTTCCATGGCCGCGGCAGCTTTGCCGGCAAGGGCGCCGGCGGCTGGGAAATCAAGGTAACCGGCCAGGCCGCGGAAACGCTGCAGGCCAAACATGTGATCGTTGCCACCGGCTCCAGCCCGCGCGCGCTGCCGGGCGCGGCGTTCGATAACAAGCTGATCCTCGACAACGCCGGCGCGCTGGCGATCCCCGAGGTGCCGCAACGCCTCGGCGTCATCGGCGCAGGAGTGATCGGCCTCGAAATGGGCAGCGTGTGGCGGCGGCTCGGGTCGGAAGTGACCATCCTCGAAGCGCTGCCGGCGTTCCTGGGGGCGGTGGACGAGCAGGTCGCGCAGGAAGCGCACAAGGTTTTCACCAAACAGGGGCTCGCCATCCATACCGGAGTCAAGGTCGGCAAGGTGACTGCGAAGAAGGACGTGACGGTCGAATACACCGACAGCGCGGGCAAGGCGCAGACGCTCGCCGTCGACAAGCTGATCGTTTCCATCGGGCGCATGCCCAACACCAGCGGCCTCGACGCGGCGACCGTGGGACTCAAGCTCGACGAGCGCGGCTTCGTCGCGGTCGATGACGATTGCCGCACCAACCTGCCCAACGTGTGGGCGGTGGGCGACGTCGTGCGCGGCCCGATGCTCGCGCACAAGGCCGAGGAGGAGGGCGTCGCCGTCGCGCAGCGCATCGCCGGCCAGCACGGCCACGTCGATTTCAACACCGTGCCGTGGGTGATCTACACGTCGCCCGAGATCGCGTGGGTCGGCAAAACCGCGCAGCAACTCAAAGCCGAAGGCATCGCATTTCGCGCGGGCACGTTCCCGTTCATGGCCAACGGCCGGGCGCGCGCGCTCGGCGATACCACGGGTTTCGTGAAATTCGTCGCCGATGCCACGACCGACCGCATCCTGGGCGTGCACATCATCGGCCCGATGGCCTCCGAGCTCATCGCCGAAGCGGTCGTCGCCATGGAATTCGGCGCTTCAGCCGAGGACATCGCGCTGATCTGCCACGCCCACCCGTCGCTCTCCGAAGCGATGAAAGAAGCGGCGCTGGCGGTCGACAACCGCACGCTGAATCTGTAAATGGTGAATAGTGAATGGTAAATGATCAGCGCGATTTCATAGCGATTGAACTGTTTGCGGGTTTACGATTTACCGATTCACCTAGTCACCGTTTACCTGTCCGCAAGTGAACGATCCGACGCCGCCAATTCAGGACCGCCGCTACGGCCAGGCTGCGCCCGCCGCGCGACAGTGACATCGACACGCTGGATCCGGCATCACGCCGGCGAGAACGCGGTTTCGAACTCGACGCCGCCCAGGCGCGCGCATTGCGGCATTTCGAACGGCTTCAGAAGGATCTGACCGGACTCGAGCGGCGCGAATCTTCGCTGGTCCGGCTGCTTGGCAGGAAGCGCGCGGTGCAGGGCATTTACCTGTGGGGCGGAGTCGGACGCGGCAAGAGCTTCCTGATGGACAGTTTTTTCAATTGCGTGCCGTTCGCGCGCAAGCGCCGCACCCATTTTCACCGCTTCATGCAGGAGATCCACGCCGCGCTCCACAAGCACCAGGGCGAAGCCGACCCGATGCTGCTGGTGGCACGCGGCATCGCCCGGGACACCCGGCTCATCTGCCTCGACGAGTTTCACATCACCGATATCACGGATGCGATGCTGATGCGGCGACTGCTCGAGGGGTTGATGGAGCAGGGCGTGGTGCTGGTGATGACCTCGAATTTCCGGCCGGATGACCTCTATCTCCACGGGCTGCAGCGCAACCAGTTTTTGCCCGCGATTGAACTCATCAAGCGCAACTTCGAAATCGTCAACGTGGACGGCGGCACCGACTACCGGTTTCGCGAACTGGAAAAGGCCGGCGTCTACCATACCGGCGTGGACTCGGCGCAGCGCATGGCCGAGGTCTACATGGGCATCGCGCGCCATGAATCCGCGGACGCCTACGAACTCGAGATCGAGGGCAGGACGATCCGGGTGAAACAGCATGCGCGCGGCGTGGCGTGGTTCGATTTCAACGAACTGTGCGGCGGACCGCGCGGCAAGGCCGACTATATCGAGCTCGCGCGCCGCTACCATACGGTGCTGCTGTCCGATATCCCGCGCTTCATGCCGGCGGATGCCGACAAGTTGAGGCGTTTTGTATGGCTGGTTGACGAGTTCTACGACCGGCGCGTAAAACTCATCATCTCGGCGGCTGCGCCGGCGGCAGAACTGTTGGGCGCGGCCGATGCCACGGACCGCTTTCAGGCGAATCTGAATGCATCGCTCGGCGAGCGTCTCACCAGCCGGTTGACCGAGATGCAGACGCGCGACTACCTGACGCAGCCGCACCTGCCTTGAGGGGATGGTAGAAACATGAATAAATTCAACGCATTGCGTGTATTCAGCGAGGGCGGCAAGACCTTCTCCCGCGTAACCGAGGTCGCGCTCGACGAACTGGCGGCCGGCGACGTGGTCTTCAAGACCGCGTATTCGAGCGTCAATTACAAGGATGCGCTCGCTGCGACCGGCGCGGGCAAGATCATCCGCAAGTTCCCGCTGACCGGCGGCATCGACGCGGCCGGCACGGTGGTGTCTTCGAGCGACGGCCGGTTCAAGGCGGGCGACGAGATCATCTGCACCAGCTACGACATGGGTGTCGCGCACGACGGCGGTTATTCGCAGTATTGCCGCGTGCCCGCCGACTGGGTGGTGCCGCTGCCGAAGACGTTGAGCCTGTTCGAGGCCATGGCGCTGGGCACGGCCGGCTATACCGCCGCGCTCGCGATCCATCTGCTCGAGCAAAACGACATGCGACCCGCCAACGGCAAGGTGCTGGTCAACGGCGCCACCGGCGGCGTCGCCACGCTTTGCATCGACATGCTGTCCGCGCTCGGCTACCAGGTGACGGCGCTGACCGGCAAGGATGGCGAGCACGGGTTTTTGAAAAAGATCGGCGCCGCCGAGGTGCTGGCGCGCAAAGCCCTCGACATGGGCAGCCGGCCGCTGGAAAAGGCGCTGTGGGCCGCCGCCTTCGATTCGGTCGGCGGCGAGCAGCTTGGCTGGCTCACGCGCACCATGCAGCCGTCGGGCGCGATCGCCAGCTTCGGCAATGCCGGCGGCGTCGAGCTCAACACCACGGTGCTGCCGTTCATCCTGCGCGGCGTGCGGCTGATCGGCGTCGATTCCGGATTTACGCCGATGCCGCTGCGGCGCAGGGTGTGGGAGCGCCTGGCGACCGACCTCAAGCCGCGCCATCTCGCCGATATCGCGTCGACCATCACCATGAACGATTTGCCCGCGCTATTTCGAAAAAATGCTCAAAGGGGAGACCCGCGGCCGGGCAGTCGTCAGGATTTCGTAAGCGTCCAGCGGTTATTGTTGAGCTGCGTCAAAGGAGTGGCCGCGAGGCGGCCATAAGATGAAGCGCTTGTCACGTCCTCGGAGGGGGGAACAGCAATGGGCGCAAATCAGGATTTTCACCGCCGTTCAATCGAGAAGCGCGAAGCATTCTGGACCGAGCAGGCCGCGCTGATCGACTGGCACAAGCCGTTCGGCAAAGTGCTCGACTACAGCAAGCCGCCTTTTGCCCGATGGTTCGTCGGCGGCGAAACCAATCTGTGCCACAACGCGCTCGACCGTCATCTTGCGGTCCGCGGCGATCAGAAGGCGCTGATCTACATCTCGACCGAGACCGGCCGGGAACAAACCTGGACTTTCCGCGAACTGCATCGCGAGGTCAACCGCTGCGCAGCCATGATCAGGTCACAGGGCGTGGGCAGGGGCGACCGCGTGCTGATCTACATGCCGATGATCCCGGAGGCGGTGTTCGCGATGCTCGCCTGCGCCCGGCTCGGTGCGATCCACTCGGTGGTGTTCGGCGGCTTCGCCTCGCACAGCCTCGCCGCGCGCATCGACGACGCCCGGCCCAAACTGATGATCACCGCCGACGGCGGATTGCGCGGCGGGCGCGCAATTCTCTATCAACCGATGTTCAACGACGCGCTCCGCCTGTCGAAGTCGCCGCCGGGGAAAGTCATCGTGTTCAACCGCGGCCTCGACCCGGACCTGAAGCTCGCGCCGGGGCGCGATCTCGATTACGAGACGTTGCGCGCGCGGCACATGGACGATGCAGTGCCGGTGACCTGGCTCGAAGCGAGCGAGCCATCGTACATTCTCTACACTTCGGGCACGACCGGCCAGCCGAAAGGCGTGCAGCGCGACACCGGCGGCTATGCCGTCGCGCTCGCGGCATCGATGAAACACATCTATGACGGCCGGCCGGGCGAGACGATGTTCACCACGTCCGACATCGGCTGGGTCGTCGGCCACTCTTACATCGTCTACGGGCCGCTGATCCATGGCATGACGACGATCCTGTACGAGGGGCTGCCGATCCGCCCCGACGCCGGCATCTGGTGGAAAATCGTCGCCGACAACAAGGTGACGGTGATGTTCTCGTCGCCGACCGCGGCGCGCGTGCTGAAAAAGCAGGATCCCATCTATCTCAGGAAGCACGATCTCAGTTCCCTGCGTCACCTGTTTCTCGCCGGCGAGCCGCTCGACGAGCCCACCCACCGCTGGATGTCCGATGCGATCGGCAAGCCGGTGATCGATCATTACTGGCAGACCGAGACCGGCTGGCCGATCCTGACGGCGATGCCCGGCATCGAAGACACGCCGATCAAGCCCGGCAGCCCGAGCTTTCCGGCTTTCGGCTACGACTTGAGGCTGTTGCGCGAGAGCGATGGCGGCGACGCGGGGCCGAACGAGAAGGGCGTGGTCGCGATCATTCCGCCGTTGCCGCCCGGCTGCATGACGACGGTGTGGGGCGATGATGAGCGTTTCGTCAGAACCTACTTCACCAGTTTCCGCGACAAGCTCGTCTACACGACGTTCGACTGGGGCATACGCGATGCCGACGGCTACTATTTCATCCTCGGCCGCACCGACGACGTGATCAATGTGGCCGGTCACCGTCTCGGCACGCGCGAGATCGAGGAGGCGGTGCAGGCGCATCCCAACATCGCCGAGGTCGCGGTGGTGGGGGTCGCCGACCCGGTCAAGGGCCAGATGCCGCTCGCATTTGCGGTGGTCAAGGACGCCGCCAGGATCGCCACGCCGGAATTGCGCGCGAGCCACGAGAAGGAAGTGATGCAGACCGTCGACCAGCAGCTGGGCGCGATCGGGCGCCCGTCGCGCGTGCATTTCGTGACGCTGCTGCCCAAGACCCGTTCCGGAAAACTTTTGCGGCGCAGTATCCAGGCGCTGGCCGAGGGACGCGATCCCGGCGACCTCACCACCATCGAGGACCCATCCGCGCTCGAGCAGATCCGGGCGGCGCTGGCCGGCAAAGTCTGAAACTGCTGATGAAAGTCAACAACAAGCCACAGAGAACACAGAGAAAAAGCAAACAACGAA
The DNA here is from genome assembly GCA_963734595.1 of uncultured beta proteobacterium. Classification (GTDB taxonomy): domain Bacteria; phylum Pseudomonadota; class Gammaproteobacteria; order Burkholderiales; family SG8-41; genus CAKKQX01. The sequence goes on along the minus strand of CAVTHV010000029.1, from coordinate 170,939 downwards.
ACTGACTCGTACCCGGTTGTTTTGAATAATCTTTGTGAGTTTTCTCGGTGCGCTCCGCGCGGACCGCTTTATAGATAATCACTGTTGGTCCGCAGCATGACAGGCAATCCTGCGCGCTTTATGATGGCGCTGCGATTCCGACTTGGGGAGGGGTAGTGGAGCAATCCCGTACTGCGCAACTATTTCTGAACATCGGGCATGCGCTCGATCATCTGTTCCTGCTGATTTATCCGACGGTCGTGATTGCCATGGCGCCGGAATTCGGCAGGAGTTACAGCGAGATGCTGCCGCTGTCCCTGGGCGGGTTCATCATGTTCGGCGCCTGCTCGTTGCCGGCGGGGTGGCTTGCAGACCGCTGGAGCCGCCGCGGCATGATGGTGGTATTTTTTATCGGGATCGGCATGGCCTCCGTGCTGACGGGGCTGGTGCAGTCCACCTGGCAGATCGCGGCAGCGCTGACGCTGATCGGCGTGTTCGGCGCCATCTATCACCCGGTCGGGGTTGCGATGCTGGTGAGCGGGCGCACCAAGGTCGGCCGCGTGCTCGGCGTCAACGGCGTCTACGGCAATCTTGGGCTGGCGTTTGCCGCGCTCGTTGCGGGGGCGCTCGCCTACTGGATCCACTGGCGCGCGGCATTTATCGTTCCCGGCGTGATTTCGATCGCGCTCGGGGTCGGTTTCATGCTGCTGGTGCCCGATCCGGGCAAACAGGCCCGGGTGCAGCGTGCGGCCGGTCCGCCGGTTCACAGCCGGGCGGTGCTGCTGCGCGTATTCGCAATCCTGCTGATTACCACGATCTGCGGCGGCATCATTTTCAACTCGACGACCGTCGCCATGCCCAAGGTCTTCGACCAGCGGCTGACCGCGCTGGTCGATACGACGCTGGGCATCGGCGTGCTGATTTCGGTGGTGTACTCGATCGCCGCCATGGCGCAGCTGATCGTGGGCTATTTTCTCGACCGCTATTCGATCAAGGCGGTTTTCGTGCCGGTTGTGGCGCTGCAGGTGCCGTTGCTGCTGCTGGCGGGTTCGACCGAGAACTATGCGATGCTGGCGGTGGCGCTCGCCATGATGTTCTTCGTGTTCGGCCAGGTGCCGATCAACGATGCGATGGTCGCGGCCTATACCGACGAGCACTGGCGCGCCCGCGCGCTCGCGGTGCGCTATGTCGTTTCCTTTGGCGCCAGCGCGACCGCGGTGCCGCTGGTCGCATTCATGTACCGCTACAGCAGCGACTTCCGCTACCTGTTCCTGGTGCTGGCGGCGATGGCGATGCTGATATTCGCGGCCGCGGTGTTCATGCCGGCACAGGTGCAGAAGAAGGCAGAAGCGACGGCTTAGCGTGCATACTAAACCCCAAGAACATTAGCCACCGAGAACACGGAGAACACAGAGAGTAAAAACAAGCGACGAAACATGATTCATATCCGACCATATTTTAAAACGGATTTATCAGTGTTTTCTGTGACCTCTGTGTTCTCTGTGGCTGGGCTTTTGATTTTGGTTCCGGCTTCTAAAAAGCAAACCGGCTCATGCCGCCGTCGACCGGAATCACGGTTCCCGTAATGTAGCTCGCGCGCGGCGAGCACAGGAAAATGGCCAGATTGGCCAGTTCCTCCGGTTCGCCGAAGCGGCCGATGGGGATGTTGTCCTCGGCGAAGCGGCGGCGGCTTTCTTCCGATGGATGCATGCGCAGGATCTGCTCGGTGATGATGCGGCCGGGCTGCAGCGAATTGATCGTGATGCCGTGCTTCGCCATTTCCCGCGACACGCCTTTGGCCCAGGCGTGGACCGCGGCCTTGGCGGAATTGGCAACATTGATGCCGCGCGGCTCCGAGGTGCCGGTGAGATTGACGATGCGGCCCCAGCGGTTCTCGACCATTCCCGGAATCACTTCGTGCGAGAGTTCGCGCAGACGGAAGAAATTCACCATCATGCCTTCTTCCCATCGATCGACGCCGGCCTCGAAAGGCATGGGGCGGCTGCCCCCGGCAGCGTTGATCAGGATGTCGATCCGTCCCAGTTGCTGCAGCGCTGCGGCAGCGAGCCGCGCGGGCGTCGCCGGGTCGTAAAGATCGGCTTCGATGATGGCCGGCGGCCGGCCGCCCGCGCCTTCGATTTCCTTTGCCAGCTGGTCGAGCAGGGGTTTGCGGCGCGCAGCGAGGGCGACATGCGCGCCTTCGCGCGCCAGACCCATGGCGATGGCGCGGCCGAGCCCTTGGCTCGCGCCGGTAACGAGAGCGGTTTTGCCGTTGAGTTGCAGGTCCAAGTGTTTCCTCCTCTAAGGCATGAAATAAAGATGTGCAGAGCTGAAAATCGTAACAGGCCGTCAGCATGACGGGCGCGGCCCGGGACTTCAAGTCCTGCGGATCAGATCGCGTCTCCCTGTCACGCACGATCTGCTTGACGGGTATTGAAATATCTATTAAAATCAACGAATATCTATCATAATGCCCAGAAATGGGCCGTAGCGCAGGATTCGGTAAAGCGCTCCGCGCGGATTCCTGGAGTTGTGGCGAGGTGCGGGTAAGATGCTTGTCTCGGGCGCAGGAAGCTGAAGGTTGCGGCCGGGCCGATAAACGCAATCACGGCAACACGTTGGCGTTTTGCGATGAAACAAGGGGAGATTCCCATGAAGCGCGTCGGAGCGGCCATGCGCCGAAAGGTTTGCGATGGGTCAAGAGGCTGTAAACAGCAGCTGTTAGTTTAATTGGGCGGCGACGGGATCGATGCCTGCCTATATTGAGAGTCTTTCCAGAATGAACGACGTACCTGGTCTTACCAAGAGTATCCAGACGGTTACCGCCAAAGTTCTCGCGGCCGGTGACATGGACGAGATATTGCGGGAAACCAGCCAGGATATTTGTGCCATCTTCGCTGCGGACCGGATGACGATATATCTTGTCAACGAGGACAAGACTTTGATCGTCTCCAAGATCAAAACCGGCCTCGACACGTACGAGGACCTCAAGCTCCCGTTTTCTCCAGAATACAGTGTCGCCGGCTACGTGGCCCTGAACAAACGCCTGGTCAACATCAAGGATGTTTACGACATCCAGGAGCTCAACACGTTTGACCCGCCGGTCTATTTCCTGAAGGACGTCGACAAGTCCACCGGGTACAAGACCAAGCAGATGCTGGCGGCGCCGATATTCAGCAGCCCCGGCTCCGACGACGTGATCGGGGTGGTGCAGATCATCAACACCATATCAGGAGAGCCGTTCCCGCCGGCCGCTGAGAACGGGATCGTAAGGCTTTGCAAAGCCCTGACCACCGCCTTTCAGCAGGGAAAGACGAAATACGTCACTCCCAAGACCAAATACGACTATCTGGTCATTAACGGGGTGATGGCTGCCGGCCGAGCTCGACCTTGCGATGCGTCTTGCGCGCAGAAAAAATGCCGACCTCGAGCAGGTGTTGACCGACGAGTTCCAGGTCGCGGACTCGGCGTTGGGCCTCTGCCTGTCGAAGTTTTACGGGTTGCCGTATGAGCCGTTTCGCCCCGAGCGGGTCAAGCCTGCCGCCTTGCTGAGAAAGCTCAAGCGCAGGTTCGTGGAGAGCCAGGCGTGGGTGCCGATCGACGAAGACGACGACGGAATGATCGTTGTTACCACCAATCCGGAGCATGTCATCAGCTCGCACATCGTCAGCCAGGTGTTCCCCAAGAAGAAAGTGGCTTATCGTGTTTGCAGCAACCGCGAGTTTGCCGCGACGGTGGAGCATTTTTACGGAGAAGAGGGCTCGCCTGTCTCGGTCGACACGATCATCAACCGGATGGAACGGGATACCGAGAGCGAAGGGGGCGGCGATGTCGACGAAAAGGTCATGCCGGACAGCGCGACCGTGCAGCTGGTCAACAAGATCGTCATGGAAGCCCACAAGATGCGGGCTTCAGACATCCATGTCGAGCCGCGCCAGGGCAGGGGCAAAACCAAGATCCGGTTTCGCATCGATGGCGCGCTGATGGACTATACCGATGTTCCGGCGAGTTATCATGCCAAGCTGATCGCGCGGCTCAAGATCATGGCCGATCTGGATATCTCCAACCGCCGGGAACCCCAGGACGGCAAGATCAAATTCAAGAAATTCCTGCCGTCGCTGGATGTCGAATTGCGCGTTGCCACAATTCCGACGGCCGGCGGCAAGGAAGACGTCGTCATCCGCATTCTTTCGGCCGGAAAGCCGCTGCCGATCGACGATCTGGGGCTGAGCGCAGTACAACCTGCAGGCCCTGAAGTCGATCATATCCAAGCCTTATGGCCTGTTTCTCGTGTGCGGGCCCACCGGTTCCGGCAAGACCACGACTTTGCATTCGGTACTGGGCTACATCAACACGCCCGAGACCAAGATCTGGACCGCCGAGGACCCGGTCGAAATTACCGATGATTCGCTGCGTCAGGTGCAGATCAATCCGAAGGCCGACATGACGTTCGCCCGCGCGATGCGCGCTTTCCTCCGCGCCGATCCGGACGTGATCATGGTGGGCGAGATGCGCGACAAGGAAACAACCGCCATCGGCATCGAGGCCTCGCTTACCGGCCACCGGGTGCTGGCGACGCTCCACACCAACAGTGCTCCGGAGAGCATCGTCCGCCTTCTCGACATGGGCATGGACCCGTTCAATTTCGCCGATGCGCTGCTCGGCATCATGGCGCAGCGCCTGGCAAGGCGGCTGTGCGCCAAATGCAAGAAGCCGTATGTCGGCACGCACGGACGAGGTGAGGCTGATGCTTTCGGAATATGTCGAGGAGCTGAAAAGTACCGACAAGTTCCAGGCCGACCCGAAAGCCTCATTTGAGGCAATCTACGCTGACTGGGCCAAGAACTATGCCTATGAAAAAGGGCAGTTCATCCTCTACGAGCCGGTAGGATGTGAAGCGTGCCGGGGCACCGGCTATCAGGGGCGCGTTGCGCTGCATGAGCTGCTGCGGGGCACGGATGCCATCAAGAAAGACATCCAGGAGCATGCGCGAATGTGGGACGATTATGGCCACCGCCATGAACGATGGCATGCGGACACTCAAGCAGGATGGCATCAAGAAAGTCCTGGAAGGGCACACCAACATGCATGCGGTGCGGGCGGTTTGCATCAAGTAGCGGGGGAGCGGTAGAAGCACGAAAAACGGGCGCTTGCGCCCGTTTTTTTCGTGCTGCGCGTAGCCGTTGCCAGGTTGGTCCGAGGCACAGCCGTGCATCGCCGCTGCGTCAGGCCAGATCTGTGCTCAACGGCCCGATCGCCAATCTATGCGTGCGAGCGCAAATTTTCCTGACCTGACATCCTGCTGCAGGGCTAAGGGTTTTCCCTAATAGCGCCCCTTTTCGCGATATGAATATGATTGCGACCACTGAAAATGGGTATGGATATTACCGAAGGAGACGGGGACATCCGGTTCGCCCATGTAGTCATTGCGGGCAGATGATGCCCGCGCTGCAAAATTACAAAACGTCGTCTCCCTATCGCAATCTAGGAGGAGTGTGCCATGGCACCAGAGGATTTTTCGGGCAAGAAAGTCAACCGCCGTAATGTGCTCAAAGCCGTCGCCGCGGCGGGCGTGCTGCAGCTTGGCGCGCCATTCATCAACAAGGCGCGGGCTGCGGACGCGGTCAAAATCGGGTTGGACAATCCGCTCACCGGGACCTTTGCGGCGGTCGGCAAAAACGAGTTGATCGGCTGCCAGCTCGCGGTCGAGCAGATCAACGCCAAGGGCGGCATTCTCGGCCGGCCGGTCGAGCTCCTGGTCGAGGATTCGACCAGCGGCGACGCGGGCACGGCGGTGCAGAAGGCGCGCAAGCTGATCGAGCGCGACAAGGTCAACTTCCTGCTCGGCAACGTGAACTCGGCGCTTGCGCTGGCCATGGCGCAGGTCAGCAACGAGAAAGGCGTGCTCCACGTCGTGCCGGGCGGCCATACCGACGCGGTCACCGGTGCGACCTGCCACTGGAACGTGTTCCGCATCTGCAATCCGACCCAGACGGAAGCGAACGCGGTGACCCCGGCGCTGATCAAGAACATGGGCAAGAAATGGTACTTCATCACGCCCGACTATGCCTTTGGCCATACGCTGCAGGCGGGCCTGGAAAAAGCGGGCACCAAGGCCGGCTACATCAAGGTCGGCGGCGACCTCACGCCGCTCGGCACCACCGATTTCTCTTCCTATCTGATCAAAGCCCAGGCAGCGAAGCCCGGACGTGATCATCATCCTGCCGCAGGGCGACGACATGATCAATTGCATCAAACAGGCGGTGCAGTTCGGCCTCGAAAAGCGCATCCACCTTGCCGGCGGCCAGCAGGAACTCGAAGCGCTGGAAGGCCTGCCGCCGGAAGCGCGCGTCGGCACCTGGGTATTCGAATGGTACTGGAACCAGCCCGGCGTGCCGCACGTCGCGGAGTTTGTCGCCGCAATCAAGAAAAAAACCGGCCGGGTCCCGACTGCGCGCACCTGGTTCGGCTTCGCCGCGACCTGGACCTGCGCACTTGCCGCCGCCAAAGCGAAGTCTCTCGATGCGGGCAAGATGGCGAAGGCGCTGCAGGGATTCAAGCTCCCGCCGGAAGTCGCTCTGATGCCCGATGGGGCCTTTTTCCGCGCCGGTCAAAACCAGCTGATTCCCAACCTGTACGTGGGCAACGCCCAGGCTAAGGGTTCCGCCGGCCCCGACGACCTTTTCCATGTCACCCAGGTCGTCAAGGGCGAGGACGTCTCGCCCACACTCGAGGAGTCCGGCTGCAAGATGGTTTGGCCGGCCTGATGTCCCGGGACCCCGGGCGCCGCAGTTCCTGCGATGCCCGGGGCGCTCGTGGCGCACCGGAGAATTGCGCGGTGCGCTGATCGAATATCGTCCATCGCCGTTGTGGATCGTCCGGGCGGGCTTTTGCCTGGCGGGCTGCAAATGCGATGGGAAAATCTTAGAGGTGCGGCAGCTACATGTCACAGGTACTTTTTTTCAACGTTTTTAACGGGCTGATCGTCGGCGCGTTCTACGCGCTGATGGCGCTCGGCCTGTCGCTGATCCTGAATCTGAGCGGCGTGATCAACTTCGCCCATGGCGGTTTTCTCGCGATCGGCGCTTATCTTGCCTACACGCTCATGCCCTATATCGGCTTCTGGGGCGCACTCGTCGTGGCGCCGTTCCTGACGGCGATCATCGGCCTGCTCGTCGAGCGCGTCCTGATACGCCGCCTCTACGGCCGCGACCCGCTCTACAGCCTGTTGCTGACCTTCGGGCTCGCCTACATCTTCGAGGACGGCACCCGCTACATCTGGGGCGCCCAGAGCGTGCCGTTCCCGATTCCCGCTGCGCTGACGACGCCGCTCAGCACGGAATTTTTCTTTCTCACCGGCTATCGCCTGTTCATGGTCGTGCTGGTCGCGGCGGCGGTCGGCGGCCTGTTCTATATTCTGAACCGCACCCGTCTCGGCATACGCATCCGCGCCGGCACCCTCGATCTCGAAACGGTCTCGGTCCTCGGCGTCAACGTGCGTATCCTGCGCAATCTCAACTTCGGCCTGGGCATTTATCTCGCCGGGCTCGCGGGCGTGCTCGCCGCGGGCATGCTCGGCCTGTCGCCGACCATCGGTACTTCGCTGATCATGCCGAGTTTCGTCGCCATTATCGTGGGCGGGCTCGGCAGCCTGCCCGGCACGCTGCTCGGCGGCCTGCTGATCGGCGTCGCCTCGGGCATCGCAACCGTATACTTTCCGTCGGCAACCGAAGCGGTCATGTACGTGATGATGGGCGCTGTTCTGCTGATCCGGCCGCGGGGCCTCCTCGGCGAAGAAGGGAGAACCCAGTGAACAGCCTGAACAAACAGACCTCCAACCGCGATCATCTGGATCGTGCTGCTGACGATGCCCTTCTGGATGGGTGCGATCGGCGGCTACACGGAGCTTGCGAGCCGCGTCATCGTGCTCGGCCTGGCTGCGATGGCGCTCAATTTCCTGCTCGGCTTCACCGGCGTGCTTTCCTTCGGTCATGCCGCCTATTTCGGTCTCGGCGCCTACGGCGCGGCCATGACCATCAAGTACCTGGCGCCGAGCACGCCGTTAGGCATTGTGGTCGGCGTCGCCGTCGGCACTCTCGCCGCCGCGCTCATCGGCGCCCTGATCGTCAAGCTGCGCGGCGTCTATTTCGCCATGGTGACCATCGCCTTCGGGCAGGTGTTCTTCTTCATCGCTTTTCGCTGGAACGAAGTCACCGGCGGCGACGACGGACTCACCGGCTGGCAACGCCAGATGATCAATCTCGGCTTTGCCCACATCGACATCCTCGGCAACGACAAGGCCTTCTATTACCTGGTGCTCGCCGTGTTCGCCGTCGCCGTCGGCATCATGGCGCTGCTCCTGCGCTCGCCGTTCGGCAGGACGCTGATCGCGATTCGGGAGAACGAACAGCGGGCGCGCTTTCTCGGCATTCCGGTCGAACAGCACATCTGGCTCGCGTTTGTGATTTCATGCCTGTTCGTGAGCCTCGCCGGCACGCTCTATGCGCTGCTCAACAACTTCACCGACCCGCGCGCGCTGCGCTGGGACCTTTCCGGAAATTTCGTGATCATGGCGGTGCTCGGCGGCATGCGCTCGTTCTGGGGGCCGCTGATCGGGGCCGCGATATTCGTGGTTCTGCAGGATTACGTCTCCAGCCAGACGGAGAACTGGATGTCGTTCATCGGACTTTTCTTCGTGCTCGTCGTGCTGTTCTTTCCGCGCGGCGTGCTCGGCATCATCAAGCGGAAAGTGGCGCAATGAGCCTGCTGAAAGTACAGAACGTCTCGCGCCATTTCGGCAGCCTGGTTGCGGTCAACGGCGTCTCCCTCACGGTCGAACCGGGCGAACTGCGCGCGGTGATCGGGCCGAACGGCGCCGGCAAGACCACGTTCTTCAACCTGATCAGCGGCTTTTTTCCTCCGACTTCAGGCAAAATCCTGTTCGATGACCGTGACATCACGGCACTGCCCCCGCACAAGCGCGTGGGCATGGGCATGGCGCGCACTTTCCAGGTCACCGAGATTTTTCCCGAGCTCAGCGTGCGCGAGAACCTGCGCATCCCGGTGGAGATCGCAGCCGGATTCCGGCTCAGCCCGTGGCTGTCGCGCGATGCCGATGGCGAGCTGCGGGCGCGGGTCGTCGACCTGATGGAGATGGGCGGGCTCACCGACAAGGCAGACCGCCTGGTCGGAGAACTGCCCCATGGCGACCAGCGCGCGACCGAAATCATGATGTCGCTCGCGCTCAAGCCGCGCCTGCTTCTGCTCGACGAACCGACGGCGGGCATGGGTGACCAGGAAACCTACGACATTACCCGCCTGATCCGCCGCCTGCACAAGGACCAGGGCCTCTCCATCGTGCTGATCGAGCACGACATGCGCGTCATCTTCCATCTTGCCGATCGCATCATGGTGCTGGCCGAAGGCGCGGTGCTCGCTGAAGGCACGCCCGACGAGATCGGGCGAACGAACGGTGCAGGCGGCATACCTGGGGAACGGCATGATCGGCGGAGCAGGGGCCCCGCTTGCGGGGATGCGACCCGCGATCATGCCGGTGGGCCGCCGACCGGTGCGGCTCAAATCAGACAGGATCGGAGGCGCATGAACGCGCTCGAAGCAGAAGCCCTGCACACGTTCTACGGCAAGAGCCACATCCTTCACGGAATCGGGCTCGAGGTGCGCGAGGGCGAGATCGTGACCCTGCTCGGGCGCAATGGCGCGGGCAAAACGACCACGCTGAGGAGCCTGGTCGGACTCACGCATGCGCGCGAGGGGGCGGTGCGCATCTTCGGCCATGCGACGACCGACTGGCCGTCCTACCGCATCGCGGCGCTGGGCGTGGGTTATGTGCCGGAGGGACGGCGCATATTCGCCAATCTGACCGTCGAGGAGAACCTCAAGGTGCCGCTCGAGCGGCCGGGTCCGTGGAACATTGCGCGTATCTATGAGTTGTTTCCGCGCCTCGCGGAGCGCAAGTCCAATAAAGGCCGCCAGCTCTCCGGCGGCGAACAGGAGATGCTCGCAATCGCCAGGGCGCTGCTGCTCAACCCGAAGCTCCTGCTGCTCGACGAGCCATCCCAGGGCCTTGCGCCGATCATCGTGCAGGACGTTTTCAACGTCGTCGTCGCCATGCGCAAGGAAGGCATCTCGGTGTTGCTGGTCGAGCAAAACGTGCGCGCCGCGGTCGAGATCGCCGACCGTGCTTATGTGCTGGACAACGGCAAGATCGTCTACGAGGGGCCGGCTGCCGAGTTCGCGCAGGACGAGGAGCGGGTGCGGGCGCTTGCCGGCGCCAGCGCCGAGAAGTGGGAGGAGGTCGGGTAGGTTCAAACCGGTGGGTTCGTCCGTACGCCCTCTATCAGTAAATGAAAATGCCCCGCTAAGGGGCATTTTTATTTACTGGCGGAGAGGGCGGGATTCGAACCCGCGGTACGGCTTTCACCGTACACACGCTTTCCAGGCGTGCGACTTAAACCACTCATCCACCTCTCCGCGAGCGGCGGATTTTACCATAGGCCCCGGGCCATCGGCTGCCCCGCAAAAAACAAAGCCCGCCGAAGCGGGCTTTGAAATGGAGCAGCGTGCGGTCAGGCGGCTTCGGTCGAAATATCGCCGCGCAGGTGCGGGTAACGCACGTGCTCGACCAGATCCTGCACCGCTTTCGACGGTTCGGGAGTGAGCAGGCTGACGATGATGGTCGTCAGCATGCCGATCGGCAACCCGAAGACGCCGGCCGAGATCGGGTTCATACCGAACCATAGATATTCCGCGATCGGCCGGGTCACCCCGAACATGTCACGCAGGAACGGATAGGTCACGGTCATGTAGTAGAAGCACACGCCCAGACCCGCCGACATGCCGGCGATCGCCCCCCACTTGTTGGCGCGCTTCCAGAACACGCCCAGCACCAGCACCGGGAAGAACGACGAGGCCGCCAGAGAGAATGCCGCGCCGACCAGGAACAGGATGTTGCCCGGTTTGAGCGATGCGGTGTAGGCCGCGATCAGCGCCACCACCAGCAGCAGCGCCTTGGACACCGAGACGCGGCGGGCCGTGGATGCGTGCGGGTCGATCATCTTGTAATAGACATCGTGTGACAGCGCATTGGCGATGGTGAGCAGCAGGCCGTCCGCGGTCGAAAGCGCTGCAGCGAGGCCGCCGGCTGCAACCAGGCCCGATACCACGTATGGCAGACCCGCGATCTCCGGCGTGGCCAGCACGATGATATCGCCGCCCAGCACGATTTCGGCGAGCTGCACGATGCCGTCGCCGTTGATGTCGGAAATATTGAGCAGCGTCGGGTCAACCACCCGCCACGCCGCCGCCCATGCCGGCAGCTGGGCGAATGCGCTGCCAACCAGGTTCGAGTAGACCTCGAACTTGGCGAGCACCGCCAGGCAGGGCGCCGTGAAGTACAGCAGGAAGATGAAGAACAGCGACCAGAACACCGACTGGCGCGCTTCTTTTACGTTGGGCGTCGTGTAGTAGCGCATCAGGATGTGCGGCAGCGCCGCGGTGCCGAACATCATGCAGAACACGATGCCGAGGAAGTTGCGCCGCGCAATGTCGCGCGCTGCCTCGTCTTTGCCCGGGAAGGGGTCGGCGTGGTGGATCGGCGGCGCTGCGCGCGCGGCAAGTCCCTTGTCCTTGTTCCACTGCGCCTTGGCGGCATCGACGTCCTTGGGATAGGTCGCCAGCGCCTTTTCTGCTGCAGCAACCTGGTCCGCGGGAGCGTTGGCCGCCTTGAGATCCGCGACTTTTTTCTCCGTCGCGGATTTGTTATCCGCATAGGCCTTGTTGGGATCCTTTAGCGCTGCATTGGCAGCATCGGCCTTGTCCTTGAAGATTTTTCTGACTTCCAGCTCCTTCGGATCGGCGGTGAGCTTCTTCTCGAGTTCGGTCACTTTCTGCAGCGTGGCCCCGTATGCGATCTGCGGGATCGGGATGCCGGTATGCTTGACGCCGAGCCATACCACCGGCGTGAGATAGGCGATGATCAGGATCACGTACTGCGCCACTTGCGTCCAGGTCACCGCGCGCATGCCGCCGAGGAACGAGCACACCAGGATGCCGCCCAGGCCGACGAACACGCCGACGTGGAACTCCAGGCCCGTAAAGCGGCTGGTGATGATGCCGACGCCATAAATCTGCGCCACCACGTAGACGAAGGAGCACAGAATCGCCGCAAATACGCCGATGGAGCGGATGATATTGCCGCCGTAACGCTCGCCGAGGAAGTCAGGTATGGTGAACTGGCCGAACTTCCTGAGGTAGGGCGCCAGAAACAGCGCCACCAGCACGTAGCCGCCGGTCCAGCCCATCACAAAGGCTAGACCGTCGAAGCCGGCAAGATAGAGTGTTCCGGCCATCCCGATAAAGGAGGCGGCGCTCATCCAGTCGGCGCCGGTCGCCATGCCGTTGAAGAAAGCCGGCACGCGCCGTCCCGCAACATAGTACTCGGCGACCTCGACGGTGCGGCTCATGACGCCGATCATCGCGTAGAGGCCGATGGTCGCGATCAGGAAGGCGTAGCCGATGTACTTGCGCGTCAGGCCCATCTGCTCGGCGGCCGCGAGGATCAGGAGAAACGCAATGAAGCCCCCGGTGTAGGCGCTGTAGTATTTCTTGAGCTGGTTTTTGAAGCTGACGTGACTGAAGGCCTGGCTCATTGGAGTTCCTCCTCTTGCACGTTGTACTCAACGTCCAGCTTGTTCATGTAGTGCGCGTAGTACCAGATGATCGCAACGTAGATGATCAGCGAGCCCTGCGCCGACATGTAGAATCCCAGCGGAAAACCAAGGAACGAGATCGAGTTGAGGTCCCTCGCGTACCACCCTTCGACGAAGGTGGCGATGAACCAGATCAACAGCAGAATCGCCGTGACGACCAGATTCCGGCGCCAATATTCCTGGTGCTTTGCGGTCAACTCCATGAAACCCTCCTTTGGTTGGAAAGCGGCCTGACTTGCCGGCCGCGGCAAACAAACTGATTTGCTTATGGTTTTTTTCTGGTTTAATGCTAAAGAAAAATGCTTACAAAATCCTGAACCGGCGGGATAATAATGTGATGTTGGGCGAACGGGATTCAGATAGTGCGCGGATGCCTGGCAATACTAAAAAAATATAATTAAAACAACGGACTGCGTTCGGTGCTCGCCTGGTGTGTGACGCGGGACATGCAGCGCCGCAGCCCGGTGACCGGCGGCAAGGAGTGAGGCTTGCGAATACTGATTACCGAAGACGATACGGCGCTCGCCGAGGCGCTGCAGTTCTCGCTGACCCAGGCCGGCTATGCCGTCGACTGGGTCGCCAACGGCACCGCGGCCGACGAGGCGCTGAAAGAGGATATTTTCGGGTTACTGATCCTCGACCTCGGTCTTCCCAAGCTCGACGGCTTCGAGGTCCTGCGCCGTCTCAGGCGGCGCAACGCTTCGATGCCGGTGCTGATCCTGTCGGGGCGCGAGAAACCCGAAGAGAAAGTCATGGGGCTCGATCTCGGCGCCGACGATTATCTGGCCAAGCCGTTCAGCCTGAACGAGTTGCAGGCGCGGGTGCGGGCGTTGCTGCGCCGCGGGCAGGGCGCCGGATCACCGGTTACCAGCTACGGCGGGCTGGATTTCGACACCATTGGCCGCACCGCCGCCATCAACGGCAAGACCCTGCAGATGTCGCTGCATGAAATCGGCGTGCTTGAAATCCTGCTGCACCGCTTCGGCCGGGTGGTGAGCAAGGAACAACTGGTGGAACAGCTCTACAGCTACGACAAGGAAGTCAGCCATAACGCGATCGAAGTCTATGTGCACAGGTTGCGCAGGAAAATCGCGGGAGCAGGTGTGACGGTGCGCACCCTGTATGGCCGCGGGTATCTGCTCGATTACATCAGTCATTGACCGGTTCCGGGCTGCGGCTCCGCCAGCAGTTCTCCGATTTTCCTGACCAGTTCGCGCGTGGAAAATGGTTTGGTCATATAGGCGCTGGCGCCCAGCCCCAGGCCTTTTTCGATTTCGCTGCCGCGTCCGCGCGCGGTGAGGATCAGGATTTTGGTGTGCCCGAGCGTTGCGGTTTCACGGACGCGACGGCATATCTCGAAGCCGTCGAGCAGCGGCAGCATGATGTCGAGCACGATCAGATCGGGCCTGGTCAGGCAGGCCGAATGCCATGCCTGTTTCCCGTCGCGCGCGACCGTCACGTCATAGCCGGCACCCCGCAGCAGGAATTCCAGCGACAGCACGATGCTGGGCTCGTCTTCCGCAATCAGAATTTTGTTGGGCATGTTTTAAAGCGCGTTCTGTGCCCGGAGCTCAGGTGCCGAATTCCCGATTCAACCGGAAATCCTGAACGCCGAACGCTGAATCCGGCCTGAGCGGCAGGGTAAAGGAGAAGGTCGAGCCGATTCCAGGTTCGCTCGTTACCCACAGCCTGCCGCCAAAGTGGTTGATGATCTCCCGGGAGATCGCGAGTCCAAGACCGCTGCCCTTGGGCTTTTGCGTGAGCGTGTCGCCAGCCTGCCGGAACTTCTCGAAAATCATTTCCTGGTCGGATGGGCTGATCCCGATGCCGTTGTCGGCAACGTCGATACGCAGCGCGTCGTGCTCCCGCGCCAGCGCGATACTGACCCGGCCGCCGGGGCGGTCGCAGAATTTCGCGGCATTGGAGAGCAGATTGAGCATCACCTGCATCAGCCGGTCGCGGTCGGCGACGATCGGCGGCGTCTCTCCGGAAACCCTGACTTCGAGGGTGACGCCGCTTTCCTTGAAGAGCTGGCTGACGGCCGCGACCGCGTCCTCGAGCACCTCGCGCACGTCGATTTCTCCGGTTTGCCACTCGGCATTGCCCGATTCGATCTTGGCAAGATCGAGCACCTGGTTGATGAGGCGGGTCAGGCGCTCGGACTCCTTGATGACAATCCCGAGGAATTTCGCGCGCTGATCCGCTGCGAGCTGCGGGTTGTCATTCAGGATTTCAGAAAAGGCGCGGATCGAGGTAAGCGGCGTGCGCAGTTCATGGGTGACGGTGGAAATGAAGTCGTCCTTCAGCCGGTCGAGTTCCTGCAGCCTTTGGTTGGCGTCGCGGAGTTCGTCGGTGGCCGTTTCGAGTTCCTGCGATTTCTGCTCGAGCTGGCGGCTGTAGGCGAGCACCTGCGAGGCTTCGTCGATGATGTTCATCACTTCGTCGATGCCGAGAGGCTCCTCGTCGACAACGGAGGCGATCATGGCGCGCGCGGAGGCGCCGCCTATGGTCCCGGCAAGCAGGGATTCGGCATGGTGCACGAGATCGGCGTCGGCGGCGAGCGCGGCGATCGATGCTTCGCCGCGGCTGCGGGCGTAGGCGGTCAATGCTTCACGCGCGCTCTCGGGTCCCAGGAAGCGTCCGAGCAGCGCCAGCAGGTCGTCGACCGAGGCGCTGCCGCGCCAGAACCGGGAGCCGGCAGCGGGGGAAGGCTGCCTGAGCACGTCGACGAACAGGGTCGCCTGGCTGTGTTCGGCGGCACTCGGTCGCTGCAGCAGGGAAATGCCGACGTAGCTGCCGATGTTGGCGAGCATGCTCCAGAACAGGCAATGCGTGATGTTGTCCATTCCCTGGAGGCCGAACAACTGCTGCGGCCTGAGCAGGTCGATGCCGAAGATGCCCTGCGACAGGTAGCTGATCGGAAGCCAGCCCGACTTGGCGAAAGACGGCAGCAGCAGCGTGTAAAGCCACACCAGAAAGCCTGCCGTCAATCCGCAGATCGCGCCGGTTCGCGTGCCGCCCTTCCAGAAAATGCCGCCGATGATCGCCGGGCCGAACTGGGCCACGGCGGAGAACGAAATGAGGCCGATCGAAACCAGTGCGTAGGCTTCGCCCGCGAGGTAAAAGTAGATATAGCCGAGTACCAGGATGACGATGATGGCGCCGCGGCGGATGCCGAGCAGCAGTCCCGAGAGATCGACCCGTTCGGTAAGCCGCAGCCATTTCATGCGCAGCAGCACCGGCATGATCAGGTCGTTGCATACCATCGTGGACAACGCAATGGTCTCGACGATCACCATGCCGGTGGATGCCGAAAGGCCGCCGATGAAAGCCAGAAGCGCGAGCAGCGGTTGCTGCTGCGCCATAGGCAGGGTCAGCACGAAGGTGTCGGCGTCGACGCCGCCGCCGGGAAAGCTCATCAGCCCGCCGAGCGCGATCGGCAGCACGAAGATATTGATTGCAAACAGATAGAGCGGAAACAGCCAGATCGCCTTGTTCAGATGGCGCTCGTCGACGTTTTCCACCACCGCGACCTGGAACTGGCGCGGCAGGAACATGATGGCGAGCATCGACAGAAAGGTGAGCGAGGCCCAGCTCGTGTAATTGCCGCCTTCGCCGCCGAGCTTGGTCAGGGCATAGAGTTGCGGCACGGCGGCCGCGCGGCGAAAGATGTCGTCGAAGCCGCCGTAGATGCCGAAGGTCACGAACAGGCCGACGGCGACAAATGCCAGCAGCTTGACCAGCGATTCGAACGCGATGGCGGCGACCAGCCCTTCATGCCGTTCGGTCGCGTCGAGGTGGCGCGTGCCGAAGAGAATGGTGAAGGCCGCGAGCAGCATCGCGATGTAGAACGTGTTGTCGCCGAGAAACAGCGGTGCGCCGCTCTGATCCGGCATGACCACATGCGGATACTTTAGAATGATCGAAAAACTGGCCGAGATCGCCTTCAACTGCAGCGCGATATAAGGCACCACGCCGAGGACTGCGATGATCGTGACGAGCCCGCCCAGCAGGTGGCTCTTGCCGTAGCGCGAAGCGATGAAATCGGCGATCGAGGTGATATGGTTGGCCTTGCTGATGCGGATGATCTTCAGCATCACGTACCACCACAGCGCGGCCATCAGCGTCGGGCCGAGATAGATCGGCAGAAAACCGATGCCGCTGGTGGCGGCGCGCCCGACGCTGCCGTAGAACGTCCACGATGTGCAGTAGACCGCGAGCGACAGCGCATAGATGTAGGGATTGGCGATGATGCTGCGGCCGGCGTCGGCGCGCTGGTCGCCGTAGTAGGCGATCGCGAACAGCAGCCCCACGTAGGCGAACGAAGCCAGGACGATGGTGGGGCCGGTCAGCACGATTCGCGCCGTGTGCTATATGCCAATGAAGCCCCGTCCCGGGCGTCAGTCGCCGCGCTTTTCAACCACCAGCGCCATCAGGCCGATGATCAGCGCCCACGCCATGAATACGTAAGCATAGATCTGCGGGATGCCGAAAAACTCCTCGCGGCCGGTGAACAGCGAGAGCAGCGGGTAGTTGAACAACAGGCAGCCCAGCAAAAACAGCGCCACCAGGCGCTGTCCTTTGATGCTTGATCTGATCATGCACCCTCCGCGCGTTTGGGGTGAGGCGTCAGGCGGGACGCCCGCCAGATCGGATAGCGCGAGGGTTGATCGCCTTACGCCTCACGCATTTCAGCTCACGGCTTGTTTGAGTTGCTCCAGAATTGCGGGATTCTCGAGCGTGGAAACGTCCTGTGTGATTTCTTCGCCTCTGGCGATGGAGCGCAGCAGCCGCCGCATGATTTTCCCCGATCGGGTCTTGGGCAGATTGTCGCCGAAGCGGATGTCGTCCGGCTTGGCGATCGGACCGATCTGTTCCGCAACCCAGTCACGCAGCTTGGCCACGATTTCCTTGGCCTGCGCCCCGTTCGGCCGCGCTCCTTTCAGCACCACGAAAGCGACGATCGCTTCGCCCTTGACGTCATGGGGTTTGCCGACCACCGCCGCCTCCGCCACCAGGGGATTTGCCACCAGCGCCGATTCGACCTCCATGGTGCCGAGGCGATGTCCCGCCACGTTGAGCACGTCGTCGATGCGGCCGACGATGCGGAAATAACCGTCCTCGTCCATGCTTGCGCCATCCCCGGCGAGGTAGTACTTGCCCTTGAAGTCCTCCGGATAATAAGTTTTCCTGAAGCGATCGGGATCGCCCCAGATGGTGCGCAGCATCGCCGGCCACGGCCGTTTGATGACCAGGATCCCGCCTTTTCCCCTGCCGACCGATTGTCCGGTCTCATCCACGATGTCTGCAAACACGCCCGGCAGCGGCAGCGTTGCCGAACCCGGCTTGGTCGGGATTGCGCCCGGCAGCGGCGTGATCATGTGGCCGCCGGTTTCGGTCTGCCACCAGGTGTCGACAATAGGGCAGCGTTCGTTGCCGACCACGGTGTGATACCACATCCACGCTTCGGGATTGATCGGCTCGCCGACGGTGCCGAGAATGCGCAGATTCGACAGGTCGTATTTTTTCGGCAGGTCGGCGCCGGCCTTGATCAGCGACCTGATCGCGGTGGGCGCGGTATAGAACACACTGGTCTTGTGATCCTGGCACATTTTCCAGAAGCGGCCCGCGTCCGGGTAAGTCGGCACGCCTTCGAATATGATCTCGGTGGCGCCTGCTGCGAGCGGGCCATAGCACACGTAGGAATGCCCCGTCACCCAGCCGACATCGGCGGTGCACCAGAAGACGTCGTCCGGCTTGTGATCGAACACCCATTTCATGGTCAGAATGCACCACAGCAGGTAGCCGCCGGTCGAGTGCTGAATGCCCTTGGGCTGGCCGGTGGAACCGGAGGTGTAGAGGATGAACAGCGGGTGTTCGGCATTGACCCAGGTGGGTTCGCAGCTGTCGGACTGGCCGTTGAGCAGATCGTGCAGCCAGATGTCCCGGGTCGGATGCCACAGGATATCGAGGCCGCTGCGCTTGTAGACGACGACCGATTTGACCGAATCGCAGCCGCCCATCGCTATCGCTTCATCGACAGCGGCTTTGAGCGGGATGCCGCGCCCTCCGCGGAACTGTTCGTCGGCGGTGAGCACCGCGACCGCGCCGGCGTCGATGATCCGCTCCTGCAGGCTCTTGGCCGAGAACCCGCCAAACACCACCGAGTGGATCGCGCCGATGCGCGCGCAGGCCTGCATCGCCACCACCACCTCGATCGACATCGGCATGTAGATGATGACACGGTCGCCTTTTTTGATATCGAGCGACTTGAGGCCGTTCGCCATCATGCAGACGCGGCGATAGAGTTCCTTGTAGGTGATTTTTGTGACCTTGCCGTCGTCGGCCTCGAAAATGATGGCGACCTTGTCGGGCTGGGTCTTCAGGTGACGGTCGAGGCAGTTATAGGATGCATTCAGCTCGCCGTCGTGGAACCACTTGAAGAACGGCGCATTGCTTTCGTCGATTACCCTGGAGAACGGCTTGTGCCACAGCACATGCTCGCGAGCCAGCCTTGCCCAGAAACCCTCGAAATCGCGTTCCGCCTCGGCGCACAACGCGCGGTAGGCGTCCATGCCCGAAATATTGGCCTGTTTGACAAAAGCTTCGCTGGGCGGGAAGACGCGGGTTTCCTGCAAAACCGATTCGATCATTTTGGTCGACATGCATTCCTCCAGTTACTGTGCTCAAAACGGAAATCTGGGGACTTAGGGCCGGGGGGCATCGTTCCACACCGGACAATGCTGTTTTTTTATTTTGAGGTTCTTTTGGCTTATCAAAGCATTAAACGCCAGGCTTGTAAAGACGCCGGTAGCGGATTTTGTGGCGCCGGCGGCCAATCGCATGCATACTTACGGCGTGCTTATGGCGGGCCTCCCCGCATTGCATGGTAGTGAACCTGGTCAGGTCCGGAAGGAAGCAGCCAAAGCTATTCTCTGCAAGTGCCGGGGGTTAGGCTCGCCACCCATTTTCTTTTGCGATATCATTGCGATACCGCAAATTATTGACCAGTGGATAGGGCATAGTGACCAAACTCCATTATGCAGTGGCTGCAGCCGCGCTTGCATTTTCGACCGTGGCGTCTGCTGTAGACAGCATGTCGTTCGAATACGGGGATTCGGATTCCACGAATGCCGATGTCAAGCTCTATCGCATCGGTGCGCAGTGGGACTGGAAAAAACGGTGGTTCGACACCGGCAGCTGGCATCTTGGCGGTTACTGGGACCTGAGTCTCGGCTACTGGGACAACGATAGCGTGGCGAAGACGCATAGCAGTATCACCGAAATCGGCCTGACCCCGGTATTCCGCTTCCAATCGAACAATACGTCTGGAGTTTCGCCGTATCTCGAGGCGGCGATCGGTTTCCATTTCCTGTCGGCAACCTCGGTGAGCCCCGAGCGCAACTTCGGCAGCAGCTTCCAGTTCGGCGATCATCTGGGAGCGGGCCTGCGTTTCGGAGACAAGGGCCGCTATGATGTCAGCTACCGCTATCAGCACCTGTCGAATGCCGGTATCAAGGATCCCAACCAGGGAATCAATTTTCACCAACTGCGCCTGCAATATCACTTCTAGGCCAACGCGCAACACAGTCGCCGGCCGTGGCCGGGCACCGGACAGTCCGCGCGGCGAGCAGTTGCATAACATGACAGTAAAGTGACACAAGTACTTGCCCGCAAGTGGCGCCCCAGGACTTTTTCCGAGCTGGTCGGGCAGGAGCATGTCGTCAGGGCGCTGACCAACGCGCTGCGGCAGCAGCGGCTGCACCACGCCTACCTGTTCACGGGCACGCGCGGGGTCGGCAAGACGACCATCGCGCGTATTATCGCCAAGGCGCTCAATTGCGAAACCGGGGTCACCGACGCGCCATGCGGTAAGTGCGGCGCCTGCACGGAGATCGACGCCGGCCGTTTTGTCGACCTGATCGAACTCGATGCGGCATCCAACACGCAGGTCGACAATATGCGCGAACTGCTGGAAAACGCGCTCTACGCGCCGACCAGCGGCCGCTTCAAGGTCTACATCATCGACGAAGTGCACATGCTGTCGCGCTCGGCGTTCAACGCCATGCTGAAAACGCTGGAAGAGCCGCCAGAGCACGTCAAATTCATTCTCGCCACGACCGACCCGCAGAAAATTCCGGTCACGGTGCTGTCGCGCTGCCTGCAGTTCAACCTGAAACAGATTCCGCAGCCGCAGATCCGGGAACAGCTCAAGAAAATTCTCGATGCCGAGAACATTGCCAGCGAACCGGCGGCGCTGGCGCTGCTGGCGAGGGCGGCGCAGGGCAGCCTGCGCGATTCCCTGAGCCTGCTCGATCAGGCCATCGCGCATGGCGGCGGCCGGGTGGAAGAGGCCGCCGTGCGCGCAATGCTGGGCGCAGTCGATCAGACTTATCTGCACGGGATATTGAGAGCGCTCGCCGCGGGGGATGGCGCGGAATTGATCGCGGCGGCCGGACGCATGGCGAGCCGCAGTCTGTCTTTCGAGGGCGCGCTGCAGGAGCTGGGTTCGCTGCTGCACCGCATCGCCTTGCTGCAAAGCGTGCCCGAGGCCGTCGCGGCCGACGATCCGGACCGCGAAGCGTTGCATGAGTTGTCGGGCCTGTTCGGTGCCGACGACCTGCAGCTTTATTACCAGATTGCGTTGCAGGGAAGGCAGGATATCGGTCTTGCACCCGACGAGTATGCCGGCTTCACCATGACGCTGTTGCGCATGCTGGCCTTTGCGCCGGGTGCCTCAATAGCGGCGGCGCGGCCGAGGGCGATGCCGTCGACGCGTTCTGTCGGGGCGGAAAGTTCCGCCGCGGCGGCCACTGCGCCGCCGCCGGTATCGCAGGAATCAAAAAAAAACAGCGGTAATGCGCAATGGACCGGGATTGTCGAGAAACTGGGAGTGACCGGCATGGCGCGCATGCTCGCACAGCACTGTGAACTGGTGCACCATGACGAAACGCGCATCGAGCTGGTCCTGGCCAAGGCGCATGAGCGGCTTCTCGACAAGACTTATCAGGACAAGCTGAAGGCGGCGCTGCTGCAGTATTTCGGCGGCACGCCGAGGGTCGTCATCAGCGTCGGTGAGGGCAGCGGCAATTCTCCGGCGGAAATCGCCGGCCGCGACCAGCAGCAGCGCCAGGCGAAGGCGATTGCCGAAATCGAGCAGGACCCGTTCGTGCGGGAACTGGTTGAAAATTTTGACGCGCGCGTCGTCGATTCCACGATCAAACCCATAGAGCAGGAGAAGAAACAATGATGAAAGGCGGTCTGTCCGGCCTCATGAAGCAGGCCCAGCAAATGCAGGACAACATGAAAAAAATGCAGGAGCAGCTCGCGGCCGTGGAAGTCGAGGGCCAGTCGGGTGCGGGCATGGTGAAGGTGGTGATGACCTGCCGTTACGACGTGAAGCGGGTCGCCATCGACGACAGCCTGCTCAAGGACGACAAGGACATGCTCGAAGACCTGATCGCGGCGGCGGTCAATGACGCCGTGCGTCGCGTCGAGGCCGTGACACAGGAGAAAATGGCAGGCATGACCGCCGGGCTGCCGCTGCCGCCCGGCTTCAAGATGCCGTTCTGACGCCAAGGATGAAGGCGGAAGTATGAAGGCGGAATCTGCGGTCTTGTGGGTAAAAGGCCGGTGGTTTTCTTTCATCCCTCATCCTTCATCCCTCATCCTTTTCGAATGAAGACCCCGTCATCGCTTGAGGAACTGATCGAAGCGCTGCGCTGCCTGCCGGGGGTGGGGCCGAAATCGGCGCAACGCATGGCCTACTACCTGCTGCAGCGCGACCAGCCCGGCGCGCGCCGTCTCGGCGCGGCGCTGAACGCCGCGCTGGAACGCATACGGCATTGCGAAAAGTGCAACAGCTTTGCCGAGGAGCCGGTCTGCGGCCTGTGCCGCTCGCCGCGCCGCAATCCGGCGCTATTGTGCGTCGTCGAGACGCCGGGGGACCTGCTGATGATGGAGCAGGCGCAGTGTTATCAGGGGTTGTATTTCGTGCTGATGGGTTCGCTGTCGCCGCTCGACGGCATCGGGCCCAAGGACATTCATCTCGACCGCCTGATCCAGCGCGCGGCGGATGGCACGGTGCACGAAGTGATACTCGCCACCAATTTCACGGTCGAAGGCGAGGCGACCGCGCACTACATCGGGGAACTGCTGCATGCCAAGGGCATCAAGGCGACGCGCATCGCGCGCGGGTTGCCGGTAGGCGGGGAACTCGAGCATGTCGACAGCGGCACGCTGGCCCAGGCCGTGCTGGAGCGGCGCGAGGTCTAGATGTAATCCGTTGTTTTAATTAACTTTTTATCGCTTGAAGCCGGCGGCGAACGAGACCGTCGGCGCGGGCGAAGTGATATTGCCTGCGACCGCGAGACCGGCGCCTTGCGGACCGACGAAAATTCCCGCGGCATTACCGCGTCGCCGTAGACGGCGAATGTGCGCCGCATGCGCCGCCGCTGCATGTGCCGGTGAGAACCATGTTGCCGGCGACAGCCGGAGAATTCGAGAACGTGCAACCGCTCGTGCACGACGTGAGGCTGAAGTTCGACTCCGCCGACAGTGAGCGAGAGCGGGGTTGCGACCGACATCGAGCCGCTGGTCGATCCAAACGAAACATTGAATGCGCCGCCATTGAACGTGCCCGCGGTGCCGGATGTGTCCACAGGGTTGGGGCCGCCGGCATAGGTGTAGGTGAAACGTGCCGCTGGTGGGCAGGACCGTGTTGGAGTCGCCTATGACGTAAGGCACGCCCGTCGGCGGATTCAGTGAAACGTCACCGGGTGCACCGATGACCTGCACGCTCGGGCCGGTCCAGCGGCCCCAACGCATCGTGCTGCTGTCCGCCAGCGCGACGCTGCCGGATCTCTGCCACGGTGCCGGAATTGAGCATGCCGCTGGGAAGTCGTCGTGCCGTTGCCGTAGGCGATCAAATTGCGTCCCGGAGAAGACGGTCGCGTTGGAGGAGAGGGTGTACACGTTGATGCTACTGGGCGACACGCTGGCATAGGCCAGCGCGCCGGTCTGATTGCTGATCGGCATGCACCCGGGCGTAAAGCTGCTGCTCTGATACGCATTGAGGAACACGACCGGTCCGGCCATCGTGCCATAAAACCCGCCGCCGACTACGGCCATTTCATAGCCGTTGGGGCCGTCCATGCCGCCGCCAAACTTGCCTGTTACTGACGTGCTTGCGCAACCAGCGCCAGTGCAGGATCCGGCAAGTGCTCCACCGAAATCACCGGTATGGTTGCCGGTGTGGTTGGTATTGGTGCCGATGCCGGCCACCGTGAAATTTGCCCCGATACTTGCGAAATTGATGCCCAGGTTAAGGGCGGCTTGTTGATTGGTGAAGTCCAATACCAGCGTGTTGCTCGTGATCGTTCCGACATTGCCGCCAGTGTCAACCGGTTTCGGCCCGCCCACGTAGGTATAGGTGGCGAGGCCGCCGGAAGAAATCAGGCGAAGTTTTGAGTCAGGCCCGTGGCCGTGCCGAACAACACCGGTACGCTGGTCAGCGTCGTGCCGCTGCTGGTGACAACCTGCGTGGGGCCGGTCCAGCGTCCCCAGGTCAAGGATCGTGCCGAACGGATAGGTATAGCTGCCGGTGTCGACGATGGTTCCGCCATTCACCGTGCCGTAAGGGTAGATGCCCGCGGTGCCGTAGGACAGCAACTGGTTCGAGGCGTTGAAGACGCCTGCTACGTTATTGTCGTCGAACACGACTTCAGCGCTGCCGGGCAACGGGTAGACGGTCACCCAGCCGTTGGCCGGCGGTAATACCGTCGGCGTTACCAACGGCGTTCCCTCCGGACTCAGGCTTTCCGTGACGACGACCTGCAACTGCGGCAGCGCTGCGGGAAGCGGATTTGGACGGCTGTCGGCTGCGATGCCGCCAGACGTCGTCTGTTCGTCTGCCGGTGCCGCCGTTTTCCGAGCCAGCCTGTTTGTTGGCCTTGCGCTTCTGGCCTTCGAGACGGTCGGACAGGAATACCGGCGGTCCGATCAGTTTCTCGACGGGACTCTCAATGCTGGGCGCGAAAAAGGTATCACCGGCGCCGAAGCGGAATTCCCCGGCTTTGGTGGTCGCGGCAACAATGCCGTCGGTGACCCCGCCATAGATCCCGTCTTTGGCCTTGCTGCCGTCGGCATTGAGGCAGCTTCCTCCTTGGCACGACATCAGCGCAAAGTGCGTGCCGCGGATGCCGATGGTCGAGGTGACGGTGTCGATGCGGTATTCATCATGCCGCGTGTGGCCGATCAGGCCGGTGACGGTGCGCAGGCCGCCTTTGAGCAGCCGGTAAAACGCTTTCTGCAGCCCGCCGGCGCTGCCGGCAAGGTGATAGTCTTCGATGTTGAGTTCGCTGTTTTCGCGCAGGGACATGATGCTGCTGTCCGTGAAACGCACCTGCAGATTGCTGGCCGCCCCCGTCCGCAAGGTGTCCTTGTCCTCGATCATCGTGCCTGCCGCGAGCGGCAGCGCTTTGCCGGCGCGGATGGCGACCGTATCGCCTGCCGCCAGCAATACCCGGCCGACCGTTTCGGCGTGGGCGGAGATGCCGGCAAACGCCAGAACCAATACCAGGGCAGCAATCAGCCTCTTCATGTCATGCCTCACTTGAAGTCGTAGCGCATTTTCAGCGCGAACACGTTGCGGCGGTATGCATACAGCTCGAGGTTGGAGTCGTTCTTCGAAAACAGCAGTTCGGCGCGGGCGCTCAGGTTGCGCGTATAGGCGTAGCTGGCAACGGCGTCGAGCGCATAGTAGTCGTCCTTGCGGGTCGTCAGCAGCAGGACATCCTCTCCCTGGTAATCGCTTTTCTGGTATGTGGCGCCGACGGACGCCCCCCATTTCGGCGCAGGCGTCACGGCCAGTGCGATGCGGCCGCCATACATATCGCGTCCCAGGTCCGGCCGCCCGCGGATATTGTGTTCCTCGCCGCCATTGATGTTCGCCGTGAACAACGGCTGCCATTCGCCGATGAATGTTTTGCGGTAGCCGAGTCCCAGCGCGTAGAAGTCGGCGTCCCGCGGAACGTTGTTGCCGGTGTAGCGCAATTGCGCATACTGGACGAACGGGCTGATGGTCTGCAGTTCATCGAGCTGATGATGCCATTCCCCGGCGACGCTGCTGACGTCGCGGAAACGGTTATCGTCGACCGCGACTTCGCTATACGAGCCCGTGAAGCGGTAGAAGTTTTTATTCTGCAGATAGGTCAAGCCGGCGGCGGCCGCGATATTGTTCTGGTCGAACTGGTTGTTGGTGTTGTTGAATTGGCCATTGGCCTGGGCGCCGGCAAAAACCGCCACGCCGGGAGCAACGGGTTTGGAGATCTGCCCGCCGGCGGCGAGCCAGCTGAAACGCGAACCTGCCTGAACGCCGGATGGGCTGACCGCGACACGGCCAAAAACCGGAAGACTGATGTTGGAATTGCCGACGCCGCCGCTGACGTTGCTGTCGTAGCCCAGGCCGGCTTCCATGTAAAAGTCGCTCGTCGTCCTATAAAGGGACTCACGGGAACGGATGGCGTCGAGAAAGCGCTCGATGTTGGCGGTGACGGCCGGCGGCGGATTGACTTTGAGCACGCGCTCGAATTCCTCGCGGGCCCGCGCATTTTCACCCAGCACAAAATAGCCGCGGGCCAGTTCCAGGCGCGCGTTCTGGTTATCGGGGAAGTTGACGATATAGCGTTCGAGTGCGAGCACGCCTTCGCCGGCATGGCCGCTGTCGATCGCAGCGATGCCAAAGTAAAAATCGAAATCGGGTTGGCCGAGGAGATCCGGATTTTTTGCGCCGAGGTTATAGGCGTCCACCGATTTGCCCTGCTGGATCAGGTTCTTGATATCATCGGCCGGGGCTGCGTGGAGCGCCGACGTGGCGCTCATCAACAACGCGCCTGCCACGAGAACACGTATGAGCGACATTGCCGTCTCCCTGGTGTTGTGCTTGTTTTTTGATTGCTTTTGTGAAAGATAAGCAACGTTACGATGGAGTATATTGCCTGATTGTGCCTAATACAAGAAATTCCTCCATGAAAACAGTTGCTAAACCGCCAGACACTGTCTCGCAAAAGCTACAGAAGATCCTCGCCCAGGCCGGACTGGGGTCGCGCCGGGACATGGAGCGCTGGATCGAGGAGGGGCGGGTGACGGTAAACGGGAAAGTCGCCGGCATCGGCGTCCGGGTCGGTCCCAAGGATCTGATCAAGATCGGCCGGCGCGTTGTGCGCTGGCCGGCATCCGGTGAATTGCCGCGGGTGCTGCTGTACCACAAACCCGAGGGGGAAATCGTCAGCCGGGACGACCCGGAAGGCCGGGACACGGTTTTTGCCAAGTTGCCGCGGGTGCGCGGCGCCAAATGGCTGGCGGTGGGCCGGCTCGATTACAACACCTGCGGCCTGCTGATTTTCACCACCTCCGGGGAGGTGGCGAACCGTATGATGCACCCGAGCTTTGAAATCGAGCGCGAATACGCCGTGCGCATTGTCGGAGAGTTATCCACCGAGCAAATCGCGAAGCTCAAGACGGGCCTCATGCTGGCGGATGGCATCGCGCGCTGCGAGTCGGTCAAAGACGAAGGCGGCGAGGGTTCCAATCATTGGTATCGCATCGTGCTGAAGGAGGGCCGCAACCGCATCGTGCGCCGCATGTTCGAGGCGCTGGGTTTGACCGTAAGCCGGCTGATGCGGGTGCGTTTCGGCATCGTCGGTTTGCCGCCGCGGCTGAAGCGGGGCCAGTTCATCGAGCTGACTGCGGACGAAACGCGGCGCCTGCTGGCATGGCAGCAAGTGCCGGAGGGCGGCACGGCTAACGAACCAGCTGCTCGCGCGTCAGAAGAAAAACGCAGTCGTCCCCGCCGCTCGTCTCGGGCCAGGTAAAGGCGAGATCGGGGAAGGCCTTTTCCACCTGTCTGCGGTTGTGCCCGACCTCGACGACCAGCAGCCCATCGGGATTCAGATGCTGCGCCGCCTGAGACAGGATGCAGCGCACCGCAGCCAGTCCATCGCTGCCGCCGGCCAGCGCGATTCCGGGCTCGCGGCGATATTCCGGGGGCAGCCGGCGCATGATGGCGGCCCGGACATACGGCGGGTTGGAAACGATCAGGTCGTAACGCTTTTCCCCCAGCCCGGAAAACAGGTCGGATTTGAGCAGGCTGATGCGGCTTTTGAGCTGATATTGCGCGACGTTGCGCCGGGCGACACGCAGCGCGTCCGCCGCGATGTCCGTCGCGTCGATCCGGGCGCGGGGAAAGCTGTGGGCCAGGAGAATGGCGAGACAACCCGACCCGGTGCACAAATCGAGCGCGCTCCTGATTTTCCGGGGGCTGACGAGCCACGGCGCGAGATCTTCGCGCAGCAACTCGGCGATATAGGAGCGCGGCACGATCACGCGTTCGTCCACATAAAACCTGAAATCTCCCAGCCAGGCCTCGTGGGTCAGGTAAGCGGCGGGCGTGCGTTCCCGGATGCGGCGCTCAAACAGTTTCAGTATTCCATCGCTCTGGCGCTTCGTCAGCGGGGTGTCGAGATGGGATTCAAGATCGTCCGGCGGCAGGTGCAGGGAATGCAGCGTAAGGTAAACCGCCTCGTCTAATGCGTTGGTGGTGCCATGCCCGAAAACCAGTCGCGCCGCCCTGAATTGTTTTGCGCCCGCGCGCACGATATCGCGCACGGTAGGCAGGCCTGGCGCCGGGCGCGGCCTGCGTTTAGCCGAGTGCATCCAGGTTGAGCTTGATGCTCGACAGATCGTCGGGCGTCGTGGTTTTGGGTGCCTGGGTCTGCGCCGCGGCCGTGGGTTGTGCGCCGGACGTCTTGACGGCGTTGCTGATCAGCCAGTGCAGGTTGTTCGGCGAGTCGGAATTCGCCATCGCCTCCTCGATCGTGACCTGTCCCGTCATATAAAGCTGGAACAGTGCCTGTTCGAAGGTCTGCGATCCGGGCGAGAGGCTTTGCTCCATGGCGTCCTTGATCTGGCTGATCTCGCCGCCCTTGATCAGTTCCTGCATGTGCTTGGTGTTGAGCAGGACTTCCACGGCCGGCACGCGCTTGCCGTCGACGGTGCGCACCAGGCGCTGTGAAACTACTGCACGCAGCGCGATCGACAGGTCGGACAGCAGGCTTTCCCGCGCGTCGCGCGGGAAAAAGTTGATGATGCGGTTCAGCGCGTTGTAGCTGTTGTTGGCATGCAGCGTCGACAGGCACAGGTGGCCGGTCTGCGCGAACAGCAGCGCGCTTTGCAGCGTCGGCTGGTCGCGGATTTCGCCGATCATGATGAGGTCCGGCGCTTCGCGCATGGCGCTGATCAGCGCGTCCTGGTAGTTATGGGTATCGACGCGGACTTCGCGCTGGTTGACGATCGACTTCTTGTGCTTGAAGATGAATTCGACCGGATCCTCGACGGTCAGGATATGGCCGGTCTTGGTGCTGTTGCGCAGGTCGATCATCGAGGCCATCGTGGTCGATTTGCCGGAGCCGGTCGAGCCGACCACCAGAATCAGCCCGAGCTTCTCCATGATGACTTCCTTCAGGATCGGCGGCAGCTTGAGGGAGTCGAACGACGGCACGTCGGGCTTGACGAAGCGGACCACCATCGCCACGGTGTTTTTCTGGCGGAAGATATTGACGCGGAAGTTGCCCAGATCGCCGCCGCTCGTCGCGAAATTCATCTCGTATCTGGATTCGAATTCCTTGATCTGCGCCTCGGTCATCAGTTCATAACTGATTTTCCTGACCTGTTCCGGCTCGAGAATCTGGCTGTTGATCGGGAGCACCGTGCCATTGATCTTGATCTGGATCGGCGCGCCGGCGGTAAAAAACATGTCCGAGGCCTGTTTATCGGCCATCAGCTTGAACAGCGGTGTCACGAACATGGCGGGTTCCTCGTATGCTGCGGCCGTTTTCCCGGACTGGTTATCTCGCGGCCCCGGAAATTGTGCCCGCTCCCGGAGCGGTTGGCAAAGTATGAACGCTCAGTCGCTGCGCAGCAAATCGTTGATGCTGGTTTTAGCCCTCGTTTTGGCATCGACCTGCTTGACGATCACGGCGCAATACAGGCTGCATTTGCCGTCGGCGGCCGGCAGCGAGCCGGAGACCACCACCGATCCGGCCGGCACCCTGCCGTAAAGAATTTCGCCGGTCTGGCGGTGAAAGATCTTGGTGCTTTGGCCGATGAATACGCCCATCGAGATCACCGACCCTTCCTCGACGATCACGCCTTCCACGATTTCGGAGCGCGCGCCGATAAAACAGTTGTCCTCGATGATGGTGGGGTTGGCCTGCAGCGGTTCGAGCACGCCGCCGATGCCCACCCCTCCGGACAGGTGAACATTCTTGCCGATCTGGGCGCAGGAACCGACGGTGGCCCAGGTGTCGACCATCGTGCCTTCATCGACGTAGGCGCCGATATTGACGAAGGAGGGCATCAGAATGACGTTCTTCGCCACGAAGGCGCCCTTGCGCGCCGCCGCCGGCGGCACCACGCGGAAGCCGCCCTCCCTGAAAGCCTCGGGCGAGTAATCCGCGAATTTGGCCGGCACTTTGTCGAAATAGCGGGTGTACCCGTCCTGGATCACGGCATTTTCCTGCAGCCGGAACGACAGCAGCACCGCCTTCTTCGCCCATTGATGGATGACCCACTCGCCGTTGATTTTTTCCGCCACGCGCAGCTTGCCGCGATCGAGCAGGTCGATGGTTTCGGCAACCGCCTGTCTGATTTTCGGGTCGGCGCCGGCTGGGGAAATCGCAGCGCGCTCGTCCCATGCTTTTTCGATGACGGTCTGTAACTGTTGCATATCAGAAGTTCCTCAGAGGTTTCTTGCAAAATCGCGAATGCGTCTTGCGGCTTCGGTGCATTCGGCGGTCGACGCGACCAGCGCGATCCGCACCCGGTCGGTCCCGGGATTGACGCCGCGTGCTTCGCGGCCGAGATAACTGCCGGGCAGTACCGAAACCGCCTGTTCTTTGTAGAGCCGCTGCGTGAATTCGGTGTCGGCGATGGGTGTCGGCACCCACAGATAGAACGCGGCATCCGGCATTTCGACCGGGAGGGACTGCTGTAATTCGTTGATTACATTAGTAAATTTATCAACGTATAAGCGCCGGTTCTCGACGACGTGTGCTTCGTCCTGCCACGCCGCGATGCTCGCCATGTGAATCGGCGGGCTCATCGCGCAACCCTGATAGGTGCGGTAGAGCAGGAATTTTTTCAGGATCTGCGCATCACCGGCGACGAACCCGGAACGCATGCCCGGTACGTTGGAGCGTTTGGACAGGCTCGAAAACACCACCAGCCGGGGAAATCCGCTGCGGCCGAAGTGTTGTGCCGCCTGCAAGGCACCGAGCGTCGCTTTGGTTTCATCGAAATAAATTTCGGAATAACACTCGTCAGCGGCGATCACGAAGCCGTAGCGGTCGGACAGCGCGAACAATCGTTCCCATTCCGCGAGCGACATTACGGCGCCGGTGGGGTTGCCCGGCGAGCAGACGTAAATCAGTTGCGTGCGCTGCCAGATGTCCGTGGACAGTTCATCGAAATCGAAAGCGTAGCGATTGGCCGACACCTGGTTGAGAAATTGCGGCTGTGCCTGTGCGAGAAGGGCTGCGCCCTCGTAGATCTGGTAAAACGGATTGGGGCAGACCACGACCGGCGACGGCCTGGTCGGGTCGATCACCGCCTGCGCAAAGGCAAACAGCGCTTCGCGGCTGCCATTGACCGGGATAATCTCGGTCTGGGGATCGATCGCGGCGAGGGCGTAACGCTGCTTGAGCCAGCCGGCGATGGCGATTCGCAGCCCTTCGCCGCCGAGGGTGGTCGGATAGCTGGCGAGGCCGTCCAGGCTGTCGGCGAGCGCTTTCTTGATAAACGCCGGCGTCGGGTGTTTGGGCTCGCCGATGTACAGGCTGATCGGTTTCAGTCCCGGATTGGGCGTCACGCCCGCGAGCAGCGCATTGAGTTTCTGGAACGGGTAGCTTTGCAGGCGGTCGAGATTGGGATTCACGGTGGATGGCCGGGCAGCCGCGTGGCGGTCAGGCGCACGACGGACGTGGATTAAAAGCGCAAATTATAGAGGTATTTGCGCTGGTTGCCAGCGCCGTAGCCAATGCTAACGCGTGCTCGATGAAACGGGCAGCACCGAAAGCTCGACGCTGCGCGCGGGCTTCCAGCCGGATTTGCGGTGTTCGGCCACCACCGTCGTGAAAATCCCGCCGCGCACGTAAAACCTGGCGGCGAGGCGCATGAAGCGCGGCCGCACCGCCTTGACCAGATCGTCGAGAATACGGTTGGTGACCGCCTCGTGGAACGCGCCCTCGTTGCGGAACGACCAGATGTAGAGTTTGAGACTTTTGAGTTCGATGCACAGCCTGTCAGGCACGTAATCGAGCTCGAGCGTCGCGAAATCAGGCTGGCCGGTCTTCGGGCACAGGCAGGTAAATTCCGGTATTTCCATGTGAATCCGGTAATCGCGCCGCGGTGTCGGGTTGGCGAAGGTATCCAGACGTCTGTTTGGCTTGGCCGGCATCGTAAATCAGTTAAAATGTCGCGGAAGTTGCATCCAGAATTATAACCTTTCGGGCATCAGAATAAATTGCGCCTCACTCAAATCAATCTTGCCGGCTTCAAGTCGTTTGTAGATCCCACCCATATCCCCGTTCCCAGCCAGCTGGTCGGCATCGTCGGGCCGAACGGTTGCGGCAAGTCGAACATCATCGACGCCGTGCGCTGGGTGCTCGGCGAAACCTCGGCCCGCCACCTGCGCGGCGAGACCATGCAGGATGTGTTGTTCAACGGGTCGGGCGACCGCAAACCGGTCAATCGCGCGAGTGTCGAGCTCATTTTCGACAACAGCCTGGGCAAGGCCGCCGGGCAATGGTCGCAATACGCCGAGATCTCGATCAAGCGCGTCCTCGAGCGGGACGGCGATTCCTCATACCACATCAACAACATGCATGTGCGGCGCCGCGACATCGCCGACATTTTCCTTGGCACCGGCCTGGGCAGCCGCGCTTACGCGATCATCGAGCAGGGGATGATCTCGCGCGTGATCGAGGCGAAGCCCGAGGAGCTGCGCGTGTTTCTGGAAGAGGCGGCGGGAGTATCGAAATACCGCGAACGCCGGCGCGAAACCGAGTTGCGGCTCAAGGACACGCGCGAGAACCTGTTGCGCGTCGACGATATCCGCCAGGAGCTGGAGAAACAGATCGAGCATCTCCAGGGGCAGGCCGAGATCGCCAGCCGCTATCATGAACTGCAAAGGGAGCTGCAGACGACGCAGAACCTGCTGTGGCTGCTGAAACGGCAGGAGGCCGCGGCAAGCCGCAATCGCCATCTGCGGGAGATCGAGCGGCTCGGCATCGAGCTCGAGGCGCAGACCGCCGGCCTGCGAGAAGCGGAAAAGCGGCTCGAAGACATGCGCGATCAGCACTATCGCCTGGGCGACGAGACCCACGCCGCGCAGGGCGCGCTTTACGAAGTCAACGCGGAGGTGGCGCGGCTGGAGCAGCAGATCACCCATGTGCGCGAGAACCGCAGCCGCATCGAACATCAGCTGGCGACCTTGCGCGCGCAGCTTGAAAACAGCCAGTCGCAGCTGGCGGCGGCCCAGCTCAGTCTCGACGAGTGGCGCAGCGAAAAGGCGCGCGCCCAGCAGCAGGTCGCGGCGTGCGAAGCAAGCGTGGCGGCCGAAACCGGGAAACTGCCGCTCGCGGAGGAGGCTTACCGCGCCACCCATAACCGCCGCGACGACCTTCAACACGGTCTCGCCCAGGCCGAGCAGGGCCTGCAGGTCGAACAGACGAAGCTCGAGCATGCGCAACGCGTGCTCGAGCAACTGGCGCAGCGCGAGGAACGGCTGCGTGAAGAGCAGCAGGCGCTGCCTGTTGCAGACGCCCAGGCCGCGGAAGATCTGCGCCGGGAGATTCAGGCGCTCGATGACACGCTGAACGAACAGCGCGCCGAGCTGGCCCAAAAAGAGGCGCTGCTGCCCCAACTCGAGCAGGACCTGCGCGACAAGAACGACGTGCTCGATAACGCGGCCCGGCAGGTCACCGGCACCGAGGCACGCATCCACGCGCTGCAGCAGCTGCAGGACCGCCTGGCGCGTGGTGCCAATATGGAAGGCTGGCTCGCAGAGCACGCGCTCGACAAGGCGCCGCGCCTGTGGCAGGGCATCGCGATCGAATCCGGCTGGGAAGATGCGCTGGAAGCGGTGCTCGACGAGCGTCTCAATGGCATTGCGCTCGACCATCTCGACCGTTCCGCGGCGTGGCTGCGCGATGCGCCGCCGGGAAAGATGACGGTATTCGATACCAGCGGTGCGGCAGCGGACGCGGCGCCGGCGTTGGCAGGACTGGAACCGTTGCAGCGCTATGTGACCTGCCGCGATGCGCGGTTGCAGGCGGTGTTGGGCGATTGGCTGCACGCGGTATTCATCGTGCCCGATGCCGCCGCCGGCCTGGATCTGCGGAGCACGCTGCCGGCAGGGGCCTTGCTGGTGTCGCGTGAGGGCCACGTCTTCACGCGTCATAGCGTGAGTTTTCACGCACCCGATTCGGAATTGCATGGCGTGCTGTCACGGCAGCGCGAAATCGAGCAATTGCAGGCGGCGATCGGCGCCGGGCGGCAGCAGCTCGAGGGCCTCAGGACCGAAGTGGCCGTCGCCGAGCAGGATATCGAGCGCCACAAAGCGACACTCAATGCGTTGCGCCAGACGGTCGGTGAGACCCAGCAACAGCACCATAATCTGCAAATGGAGGGGCTGCGCCTGTCGGAGCAGGCCCAGCGCCTGACGCAGCGCGGCGAGCAGATCAGCTCCGAACTGCAGGAAATCGCGCAGCACAATGCAGCGGAAACGGAGCACAGGCAAACCGCCGAAACCAATCTCGCGCAGCTGCAACATCAGGTATCCGAACTGCGGCAACAACTGGAACTCGCTACCGACCTCTACGGCCGGGCCGAGTCGGTGCTGACCCTCCAGCGCGAGGCGTTGCAGAAGGCTCAGCACGAGCACCAGGAAGCGTTATTCCATATAAGAACTTCTGATAATAAAATCAACGAGATAGAAAGTTCAATTAAGGTTTTATCTGAACATATATCCGTGCTGAGCACAGGCATGGACGCGGAGCAAAAAGAGCTTGCCGGTTGTGACGAGGGGCCCTGGCAGGAGCAGTTGCAACAGGCGCTGGCCGGCCGTACCCAGCGCGAGCAGGTGCTCGCCCAGGCGCGCGATGCGCTGGAGGGTATCGAGGCGCAGTTGAAGAGCATCGAACAGGAACGGCTCGTCTGCGAGCAGAAGCTCGGACCGTTGCGCGATCGCATCAGCGAATTGCGGCTGAAAGAGCAGGAAGCGCGGCTGATCGAAGAGCAATTCGCGCAGCAGCTCGCCGACGCCGGCGCGCGTGAAGAGGAACTCACGGCGCTGCTCGAAAAAGGCATGCGCTCCGGTGCGCTGCAAACGGAGATCGGGCGTCTCACCGAGGACATCAAATCCCTGGGCGCGGTCAACCTCGCCGCGCTCGAGGAACTGCAGGCCGGACAGGAGCGCAAGAACTATCTTGATGCGCAGTCGCTCGACCTGACCGAGGCGATGACGACGCTGGAAGACGCGATCCGTCGCATCGACCGTGAGACACGCGAGCGCCTGCAACATACGTTCGACGAGGTCAACCGGCATTTCAGCCAGATGTTCCCGGCGCTGTTCGGCGGCGGCAACGCCAGGCTGCTGCTGACGGGGGAGGAGATACTCGACAGCGGGGTGCAGGTGATCGCGCAGCCGCCGGGCAAGAAAAACAGTTCCATCCATCTGCTGTCCGGCGGCGAGAAAGCGCTGACCGCACTGTCGCTGGTATTCTCGATGTTCCTGCTGAAT
Source organism: uncultured beta proteobacterium (assembly GCA_963734595.1). GTDB lineage: Bacteria > Pseudomonadota > Gammaproteobacteria > Burkholderiales > SG8-41 > CAKKQX01. The sequence continues at coordinate 135,374 of CAVTHV010000029.1, read as the reverse complement.
CCGGCGCCATTCTGCCTGCTCGACGAGGTCGATGCGCCGCTCGACGACCATAATACGGAGCGTTTCTGCGATCTGGTCAGAAAAATGTCGGAGCACTCGCAGTTTCTGTTCATCAGCCACAACAAGATCACCATGGAAATCGCCAGTCAGCTGCTTGGGATCACGATGCAGGAGGCCGGGGTATCGCGCGTGGTGGCAGTGGATATCGAAGAGGCGATGAAGTTGACAGAGAAAGCGGCCTGAGCAGGGCCTGCCCTCTTGCGGTAATGGTTAACAGGCCCTAGGAAATTCTCATGAGCGATTTGCAGATAAGCCTGCTGGTGATCGGCATCGTGGTCGTCGGCGCGGTTTATCTGTTCAACTGGTTCCAGGAGCGCAAGCTGCGGCGCAAGCTCGAGCAGGCCTTTTCCGCGGAGCACGACGACGTGCTGCTCGGGACAGCCGCCGTCACCGGCGGTCGCCGGCCGGCGCATCGAGCCGCAATTGCAGCCGGTGGAGGAGTTGCCGGACGCGCCGGCCCCATTCGAGGCCGTTCCAGCGCCGGACGCGATGGCGTCCGAAGAGTTCCCGCCGGTGCCGGGTTTGGATCCGGCGCTCGATTTTGTCGCACGGATCGATGCCGACGCGCCGATTGCCAACACGCTGGTCGGAGAAATGCTGAGCAGGATTGCCGTTTGCGGCAAGCCCATCCGGGCTGCCGGTTTCAACCCGGATACCGGAGAGTGGGAAGATCTGGGGGGCGCGCGGGGCGACCGCTACGCCCGGCTGTGCCTGGCGCTGCAACTCGTCGACCGCAAGGGCCCCGCCGGCCCGGCGCAGCTTGCCGCGTTCTGCGATGCAATCAGAGGCTGTGCCGACAAAGTCTCTGCAGCGATCACGCTTCCTGACCGCGAAGCGGCGCTCAAGCTGGCGCAGGAACTCGACAGCTTCTGCGCCGAGGTCGATGTGGCCATTGGCATCAATATCGTGGCTCCGCAAGGTGCGACGTTTTCCGGCACCAAGATCCGCGCGCTTGCCGAGGCGGCCGGTTTCAAGCTGGAGCCGGAGGGGGTGTTTCACTTTCGCAACGATGAGCGGCGGACGCTGTTCACGCTCGACAATCACGAACCGGCACCGTTCCTTCCCGAGCAGGTCAAAAGCCTGACTACCAGCGGCATTACGCTGCTGCTCGACGTGCCGCGGATTGCCGATGGACCGACGGTGCTCGACCGCATGATTGAAATCGGCAGGAGCTTCGCCGATGCCCTCGGCGGGCAACTGGTCGACGACAATCGGGCCGCGCTCACCGGCCCCGGCATCGCCAAGATCAAACGGCAGGTTGCCGCTCTTTACGCGCAAATGGAAGCACGCGGCATCGAGGCGGGAAGCGAGCGTGCGCTGCGCCTGTTTTCGTAGATGACTGTCCCGCCCGCCCTCAAGGCGCGCATCAGGCAGCTGCGCGAGGATATCGAGCGGCATAATTATCAGTACTACGCGCTCGATCAGCCGCTGATTTCCGATGCGGAATACGACCGGCTGTTTCGCGAGTTGCAGGAACTCGAGGAGCGCCATCCGGATCTCGTCAGCGCGGATTCTCCGACCCAGCGCATCGGCAGCGCGCCGCTCGCTGCATTCGCCGAGGTCAGGCACCGCGTGCCGATGCTGTCGCTCAACAATGCCTTCGACGAAGAGGAAGTCGCGGCATTCGACCGCCGGGTGCGGGAAATGCTCGATGCCGGAGAAATCGAGTATGCGGCCGAGCCCAAGTTCGATGGTCTGGCGATCAGTCTCGCTTACGAGCACGGCGCACTCATCCGCGGTGCGACGCGCGGCGATGGCTATAGCGGCGAAGACGTCACCGCCAATCTGCGCACGATCAGGGCGATTCCGCTGCGGCTCGCCGGGCAGCATCCGCCCGCACTGCTGGAAGTGCGGGGCGAGGTTCTGATGCTAAAAGCGGATTTCGAACAGCTCAACCGCGTACAGCGCGACAAGGGGGAAAAGGAATTCGTCAACCCGCGCAATGCGGCGGCAGGCTCCCTGCGGCAGCTTGATTCGCGCATCACGGCAGCGCGGCACCTGGCTTTTTTTGCTTACGGCGTTGGCGCGGCCGAGGGGGCGCCGGCGTTCGGGAAACACAGCGAATTGCTGGATTACCTGGTCGGGCACCGTTTTCCGGTCGCCAGAGAGCGCAAGGTGGTGCGGGGCGTGAGCGGATTGCTGGGGTACTACCGGGCGATCGGCGACAAACGGCCGCGGTTGCCGTACGATATCGACGGCGTGGTCTACAAGGTAAACGATCTTGCGGCGCAGGAGAAGCTGGGCTTCGTATCGCGCGCGCCGCGGTTCGCGGTCGCGCACAAATATCCGGCCGAAGAGGCGATGAGCGAAATTGTCGCGATCGACGTGCAGGTCGGCAGGACTGGCGCACTGACGCCGGTGGCGCGCCTGAAACCGGTATTCGTCGGCGGCGTCACGGTGACCAACGCCACGCTGCACAATGAGGACGAAGTTCGCCGCAAGGACATCCGCATCGGCGATACCGTGGTAGTGCGCCGCGCGGGTGACGTCATTCCGGAGGTGGTGCGCGTCGTTCCGGAGAAGCGCCATTCGCATGCGCGCACTTTCGTAATGCCGGCGAAATGCCCGGTATGCGGCTCCGCAGTCAGGCGCCTGGAGGATGAAGCGGTGGCGCGCTGCACCGCGGGGCTGTACTGTCCGGCGCAGCGCAAACAGGCGCTGCTCCATTTCGCGTCGCGCCGCGCAACGGATATCGAAGGCCTGGGCGATAAGCTGGTCGAGCAGCTGGTCGACAATGAGATCGTCAAAACACCCGCCGATCTTTACAAACTGGACATCGCGGCGCTCGCCGGCCTGGAGCGCATGGCTGAGAAATCGGCCGGTAACGTGATCGCGGCGATCGAGAAAAGCAAGCGCACGACACTGGCGCGTTTCATCTTCGCCCTTGGTATCCGCAACGTCGGCGAGCGCACCGCAGCCGATCTCGCGCTCGCTTTCGGCGACATTGAACCGCTATTGCAGGCCGACGAGCAGTCATTGCAGCAGGTGCCGGATGTCGGCCCGGTGGTCGCGCAAAGCATCGCGCAATTCTTCGCCGAGCCGCATAATCGTGAAGTCGTGGCACAGCTGCTGGCCGCGGGAGTGACCTTCGAGCGGACGCCGCGCGCCGCGAATGTGTCGAGCCGCGTGAGCGGCAAGGTCTTCGTGCTCACCGGCGCTTTGCCGAATCTCTCGCGTGATGACGCGAAGGAAAGAATCGAAGCCAAAGGCGGCCGGGTGACGGGCAGCGTATCGAAGAAAACCGATTACGTGGTGGTCGGCGCCGACCCGGGCAGCAAATACGACAAGGCGGTCGAGCTTGGCATCGCGGTGCTCGATGAGGACCAGTTACTGAAATTGCTTAAGGAGTGACGGCCAGGATATGAATAAAATCACCAAGGCTGTGTTTCCCGGTCGCGGGCATGGGCACGCGCTTTTTGCCGGCGACCAAGGCGAGCCCCAAGGAAATGTTGCCGATCGTCGACAAGCCGTTGATCCAGTACGCGGTGGAGGAGGCGGTGGCCGCCGGCATCACCGAACTGATCTTCGTCACCGGGCGGGGCAAGCGCGCCATCGAGGATCATTTCGACACCGCCTTCGAACTCGAGGCCGAGCTCGAGCAGCGCGGCAACACGCAGTTGCTCGAGATGGTGCGCAACATCATTCCGCCGCACGTGTCCTGGAGTTATGTCAGGCAGGCACAGGCATTGGGCCTCGGCCACGCCATTCTCTGCGCGCGGCAGGTGGTCGGCAATGACCCCTTCGCAGTGGTGCTTGCCGACGACCTGATCGACGCGAGGCCGGGCGCGCTGGCGCAGATGGTGAAGGTGTATCGGCAGCACGCGTGCTCCATCCTCGGCGTGACCAATGTGGCGCGGCAGGATACCCGGCAGTACGGTATCGTCAAAATCGGGGCGCGCTCCAGATCGCCGCACCGCATCGCTGCCATCGTCGAAAAACCTGTGCCAGCCGCGGCGCCGTCGACGCTCGGTGTGGTGGGGCGGTATATTTTGACCCCGCGCGTGTTTCACCATTTGCAGCGCGTGAAGCCGGGGGCAGGGGGCGAAATCCAGCTCACCGACGGCATTGCCCGGCTGCTCGCTGAAGAAGTCGTGCAGGCCTACGAGCTCAAGGGGGTGCGCTATGATTGTGGCACCAAGCTGGGTTATCTCAAGGCCAATCTTGATTTTGCGCTCAAGCATCCCGAAGTGGGGGTGGAATTTCGTAAGTATCTGAAAAAAAAGATAAATACGATCTAAAATTGAATCGAATTATCTGTGTATTATAATTTGCTAATACACAACTGAAGAGGAGCCCGCTGTGGCAAACAAACTGATGATCGTGATGGTCAATACCGATCCCAAGAACGGGCCCGAACTGGGCGCGCCGTTTTTCCAGGCCACGGTGGCGGCAGCGATGGATTACGAGGTCGAAGTCATCCTCACTGCAGGAGCGGGAAAGCTGGCGGCCAAGGGCGTTGCCGAGAAGCTGTTCGTCAAGGAAGGCTCGCCGAAAAGCGTCTACGATTTCATCAAGGACGCGCATGAAGCCGGCGTGCACTTCAAGGTCTGCACGCCGACCCTTGATCTGTGGGGCAATGATCTGATCCCGGAAATCGAGGAAACAGTCGGCGGTGCCTACGTGATCCAGCAAGCGATGGACGACGACGTCGTGACCTTCACATACTAAGTGGGAATCCCTGCCGATAAAGCGTGGCGGATACTCAACACGGCGGAGCAGATCTATTCTGCCGAGGCCGTATCCGAAGCTGTCGAGCGTCTTGCCCGTGAAATATCCGCCAGGCTGCACGACTGCAATCCGCTGCTTTTGTGCCGTCATGCGCGGCAGCGTGGTATTCGCGGGGCAACTCCTGCCGCAACTCCGGTTCCCGCTCGAATTCGATTATCTGGATGTCACGCGTTACGGTGATGCGACCCGCGGCGGTGCGATAAGCTGGAAAGTCGATTCCGCGACTCCGGTACACGGGCGGACGGTGCTGGTGGTCGATGATATACTCGACGAAGGCCACACGTTGAAGACAATACGCGACAAGTTGCTGGCGGCCGGGGCGCAGCAAGTCTACAGCGCCGTTTTTGCCGATAAGGAAACCGGAAGTCCCAAGCCTGTTGCCGCTGATTTTGTGGGTATCAAACTTCCCAACCGCTATGTATTCGGGTTTGGCATGGACGTGAGCGGTGCATGGCGCAATCTTCCGGCGATCTATGCGCTCAAGGAAGACGAGGCGTGAGGAAAAAAATTCCTCCCGGTCAACCGTTGCCGTGATCGCCGAGCCTGGACAATGAGCACCCTTTTCGGCGTGGCCGGTTTTTACGTGCTGCTCCTTACGCCTAGGGCGTCATCGCTCATGCTAGCCATCATCGGCGGCAGCGGCCTGACGCAGCTCTCGAACCTGGAGATCACGCGCCGGCAGGTGGTGCGCACGCCTTATGGTGAACCGTCCGGTGCGATCACTTTCGGCAATATCGGGGGCCGGGAGGTCATGTTTCTCGCACGCCACGGCTACGGCCTCACGATCCCGCCGCACGAGATCAACTATTGCGCCAATATCTGGGCGCTGCATTCTCAGCGGACCAGGGACGTGGTGTCTGTGGCCTCGGTCGGCGGCATTCGCGCCGATCTCAGCCCCGGCACGCTGGTCATTCCCGACCAGATTATCGATTACACGCATAGCCGGACGGCCACGTTTTTCGGCGCCAGCGACCGCGGCGTGACTTATATCGATTTCACTCACCCTTATTGCGAGGCGTTGCGCCAGCGCCTGTTCAGGGCAGCGGAGCTCGCCGGCGAGACGGTGGTGGCGGGTGGCACGTATGCTGCGACTCAGGGTCCGCGCCTGGAAACCGCGGCTGAGATCAATCGTCTGGAGCGGGATGGCGCCGACATGGTCGGCATGACCGGCATGCCGGAGGCCGTGCTGGCGAAAGAGATCGGGCTGTGCTATGCGGCGATCGCCGTGATCGTCAACCATGCTGCCGGTCGCGCCAGCAGCAGGCAGGGGGTCAGGCTCGAAGACATCAGCGCGGTGTCGCAAAAGGCGATGGCGCGCGTGGGCAGTATTCTTGAAAAGCTGGCGACGCTCGATGGCGATTAGGACCGTGATCAGAATGGGTGATCCGCGCCTGCTCGCGCCGTCCGATCCGGTGGATAAATTCGACACGCCCGAGCTGCATGCACTGATCGCCGACATGCAGGACACGATGCGGGCGCTCGATGGTGCGGGGCTCGCGGCGCCGCAGATCGGCGTCGGCCTTCAGGTCGTGATTTTCGGCGTGGCTCAGAATCCGCGCTATCCCGACGCCGAAACCGTGCCGCAAACCGTTTTGATCAACCCCACGTTGACGGCGCTGGATGAGCAAGTGGAAGAGGGCTGGGAGGGCTGCCTTTCCGTTCCAGGCATGCGCGGGCTGGTTCCGCGCTATTTAAACCTGCGCTATCGGGGATTTGACCAATATGGCAAAGCGCTTGACCGTAACGTGAGCGGTTTCCACGCACGCGTCGTGCAGCACGAGTGCGACCACCTGGCGGGCGTACTCTACCCGATGCGCGTCCGCGATCTGCGCAACTTCGGATTTACCGAGGAACTGTTCCCGGGAGAGGATATCGCGGATGACTGAAGGTGGCGGAATCAGGTCCGCAACTGCTCGACCAGCGCGCTTTCGAGCCTGAGCACCTTTTTCGGGTCCCTTAACGCTGCACCGGTAATCAGAAAAACGTCCTCGGCGCGCGACCCCAGGGTATTGATCTTGGCCGTATTGAGGCTGATATCGTAGGCGGTCAATACGCGCGCCACGCGCGACAGCAGTCCGGGACGGTCGCCGGCGATGACGGTCAGCACGTGGTAGGTCCCTTTTTCGTCCGGCTGGATGTTGACCTCCGGCGTAATGGGGAAGTGGCGCAGCTGTCGGCCCAGGCGGGGCTTGGTCAGCGGGGGCAATGGCGTCTGATGCAGCAGGCGCTCGCCGAGTTCATATTCGATGTAACTGATCAAATCGCGGTATTGCGGCCGCTTGTTGTTGGGATCGTGCACCTGAAAGCTGTCGAGGGCGTAGCCGTGGCGGGTGGTGTAGATTTTTGCCTCGTAAATATCGTAACTGATGCCCTCGAAAAATCCGCAGATGCGTGCAAACAGCTCTTTCTGGTCGGGCACGTAGACCATGACCTGCAGCCCTTCGCCGGCCGGTGACAGGCGGGCCTTGACGATTGGCGTCTTGGTTTCGACCCGGTAATACAGGAGGCGCGTTTGCCACGCGATTTCCTGCGGTTCGTGGCGCAGGAAATACGAAGTATCGAGCTGGGCCCAGAGTTTTTCGTGGGCGCGTTCCGACAGGGCGTATAGACGCAGCTTGGCCAGCGCCTCCTCCTGGCGCGCCTGCAGGCTGTTGTCGAGGCTGATTTTGTGGCCGGCCAGCAGCCGCCGGGTCGCGTTGAACAGATCTTCGAGGAGTTTGCCCTTCCAGGCATTCCACACCTTGGGGCTGGTGCCGCGGATATCGGCAACGGTCAGCAAGTAGAGCGCGACGAGATGGCGCTCGTCCATGACCCGGTCGGCAAACGCGCGGATGACACCAGGATCGGATAAATCCTGTTTTTGCGCGGTGGCCGACATCACGAGATGGTTCTCGACCAGCCACGCAACCAGTGCGGAGTCTTCGCGCGAAAGGCCATGCGCCTTGCAGAAGCGCAGGGCATCGAGCCTGCCAAGCTGCGAGTGGTCGCCGCCGCGGCCTTTGGCGATATCGTGGAACAGTCCGCCAAGATACAACACTTCCGGGCGCTCGAAATCGCTCATCAGGCGGCTGCAGAACGGAAATTCGTGGGCGAGTTCGGGCAGCGCAAAGCGGCGCAGATTGCGTACCACCTTGAGGATGTGCTCTTCGACTGTGTAGACGTGATACAGATCGTGCTGCATCTGGCCGACGATGCGTCCGAACGCAGGTATGTAAGCGCCGAGAATCCCGTACTGGTTCATGCGCCGCAGCTCGCGCACCAGGCGCGAGGGACTGCGCAGCAGCTGCATGAACAGGTCGTGGTTGACGGGGTCGCGGCGGAATGCGGGATTGATATGGCGCCGGGCGCGCCACAAGGCGCGCAACGTCGCCGCCGTCATGCCTTTCAGTTCGTGGTGTTGTTGCAGCAGCAGGAAACTTTCGAGGATTGCGGCCGGTTCGCGTTCGAATAACTGCTCGTCGCTGGCCTCGAGCAGCTCACCGCGGCTTCCGAAGCGGTGGTTGATCTGTTGGTATTCGCGGTTGCGATTGGGAAGGATGCGCGCGCCCAGATTCTGCAGCAGGATGGTATTGAGCTGCGATACCGCCTTTGCGGTACGATAATAGCGCTGCATCAGCTGCTCGCTGGCGAGGCGATGAGGCCGGTCGTGCAGGTTGAACTGCTTTGCCAGGGCCGACTGATGATCGAACAGCAGCCGGTCTTCGCGCCGCCCCGCCAGATAATGCAGGCGGATGCGCAGGGCTTGCTGGAACAGTTCGTGACGCTGGATTCCGCGCGCTTCTTCCGGCGTGACCAGGCCGCGGCGGGCCAGTTCGCGCCAGCTCTTGCCAATGCCGGCCGCGCGCGCGATCCAGAGGATGGTCTGCAGGTCGCGCAGGCCGCCTGCGCTTTCCTTGATGTTGGGCTCGAGGTTGGTTTCCTGAAAGCGCGCGTGGCGCTGCTGCTGCTCGAGCTGCTTTGCCTGCAGGAACGCTGCCGGGTCGAGCACATCGCGCATGCGTTTCGTGAAGCGCTTGAATAGGTCACGATCGCCGGCAAGCAGCCTTGCCTCGAGCAGATTGGTCTGGACCGTGATGTCCTGTTCTGCAAGTTCGGCGCATTCATCGATGGTGCGCACGCTGTGGCCCACTTCCAGCCCGATATCCCACAGGATGCCAATCAGCATTTCGAGCTTGTTTTGCAGTCCGGGATCGGCCGCCGCCGGGAGCAAAAGCAGCAGATCGATGTCGGAGTAGGGAAACAGCTGTCCGCGGCCGTATCCGCCTACCGCCAGCAGGGCGGTCCCGCCTGGCATGGCGTGGGTTTTCCACACCTGCTTCAGCTGGCGGTCGACCAGCGTGGACAACCGGCGCAACAATTCGCCTGCGGAGGCTTTGGCCAAGAACGCCTGGCGCAGCGCGTCGCGCTCGGCAGCCAGTGTCTGCTTCCAGTCCCCGATCTGCGTCTGCAGCGGAATATCGGTCGCAGCGCCGGCGGCGTTTACTGCTGGCATTGGGTCAGGGGATGAGGCTGGGTTTGGGCGGAGTGCCGGCGGATACCGTCAGCACCTCGTAAGCCGATTCAGTGACGAGCACAGTGTGTTCCCATTGCGCCGACAGACTGTGATCCTTGGTGACGATGGTCCAGCCGTCGGCGAGTTGCCGGATCTCCGCCTTGCCGGCGTTGATCATGGGCTCGACGGTAAAAATCATTCCTGGCTCGAGCCTGAGGCCGGTACCCGGCCGGCCGTAATGCAGAACCTGGGGATCTTCGTGAAATTTCCTGCCGATGCCGTGGCCGCAGAATTCACGCACCACGCTGAAGCCGTGTCCCTCTGCGCAGCTCTGGATGGCATGGCCGATATCGCCGAGATACGCTCCGGCTTTCACGGCGGAGATGCCGCGCCACATGCATTCGTAGGTGATGTCGCACAGTCGTTTGGCCTGAATCGACGGCTGTCCGACATAAAACATGCGGCTGGTATCCCCGTGATAACCGTCCTTGATCACCGTGATGTCGATATTGACGACGTCTCCCGGTTTGAGCCTCTTGTCACCCGGCACACCGTGACAGACCACGTGGTTGACGGATGTGCATACGGATTTCGGGTACGGTTGATAGCCCGGCGGCGCATAGTTGAGCGGTGCAGGAATCGTTTGTTGCACACCGGTCATGTAGTCATGACACAGGCGGTCGAGTTCGCCAGTGGTAATGCCGGGCTTGACGTGAGGCTCGATGAAATCGAGCACCTCGGCAGCAAGGCGCCCGGCGGTGCGCATTTTTTCAATCTCTTCGGGGGACTTTATGGTGACGGCCATCTTGCGGTTCCAGGCTTGGCGCTACCCGTTAAAAACGGGCTCCAAGTGCTTGGTTTTTCGGGAAACCGCGATTGTAGTCCAGAATCGCCATCGCTTGCACTTGCGCCGGCCGATCAAAGCGGAACGCGGCAAAGCTTGAGAATGAGGGTTTTAACGTGTTAAAATAAAAAGTTAGCTAATTTCCTGCTTACACGGCAGGGGCTAATAAATACGCACATCTGCGCAAGTCAGGGTGCCCGCCTTTATGCGGCGGGTGTGGAAATGCAGATGGAGGCTTAACCCTTACAGGAGAAGTTGGAAATGTCAGTCACCATGCGTGAAATGCTGGAAGCGGGCGTCCATTTCGGACATCAGACCCGTTATTGGAACCCCAGGATGGCGCCGTACATCTTCGGGCACCGCAACAAGATCCATATCGTCAACCTCGAAAAGACCCTGGCAATGTACCAGGACGCGCTCAAGTTCGTGCGGCAACTTGCCACCAACAAGGGCACGGTGCTGTTCGTCGGCACCAAGCGCCAGGCACGGGAAATCATCAAGGAAGAAGCGCAGCGCTGCGGTTCGCCGTACGTTGATTACCGCTGGCTGGGCGGCATGCTCACCAACTACAAGACGGTCAAGCAGTCGATCAAACGACTGAAGGACATGGAGACGATGGTTCAGGACGGCTCGATGGACAAGCTCCCCAAGAAAGAGGCGCTGCAATATCAGCGCGAGATCATCAAGCTTGACCGGAGCCTGGGCGGCATCAAGGAAACGAACGGGCTGCCCGATGCGATGTTCGTGATCGACGTCGGCTACCAGAAGGGCGCTGTGGAAGAGGCCAGGAAACTCGGCATCCCGGTGATAGCCGTGGTTGATACGAATCATTCTCCGGAAGGCATCGATTACGTGATTCCCGGCAACGATGATTCGAGCCGTGCTATACGCCTCTATGCGCGCGGCGTAGCGGACGCAGTACTCGAAGGCCGCAGCGACAGCCTCAAGGAGATCGTCAAGGGCGGCGACGAGTTTGTCGAGGTCGAGGAAGCCGAAGAAGCCGGAGAGCCGGGTATTTAATACCGATTTTCATGGCAAGGGGCGGCAGCCCCTTTTTTAATCAGTGGAGTACGTAATGGCGGAAATTACCGCAAGCATGGTACGGGAACTGCGCGAGAAGACCGACGCGCCGATGATGGAATGCAAGAAAGCGCTGACCGAGGCCGAGGGAGACGCCTCCAAGGCGGAAGAAATTCTGCGCGTAAAGCTCGGCAACAAGGCCACCAAGGCGGCCGGACGCATCGCCGCAGAGGGTGTCGTAGGGGTGCATATTTCCGCCGATGGCAAGCTCGGCGCGATAGTGGAAGTCAATTGCGAAACCGACTTCGTCGCAAAGAACGGGGACTTTCTGGCGTTTGCGGGCACGCTGGCAGAACTGGTTGCTTCCGGCAATCCGCCTGACGTGGCGGCGCTGTCGGGATTGAGCCTTAAAGGCGCAACAGTCGAGGAAACACGCAAAGCGCTGATTGGCAAAATCGGCGAGAACATGACGATACGCCGTTTCAGACGCATGGCGGCCAACGGCAGGCTCGCGAGCTATATCCACGGCGGCGCCAAGATCGGCGTGCTGATCGACGTTGCCGGCGGCGACGATGCGCTGGCAAAGGATCTGGCGATGCATGTTGCAGCAAGCAAGCCGGTCGCACTTGCCAAAGAGGAAGTGCCTGCTGCGCTCATTCAGAAAGAACGCGACATCGCCGCGGCAAAGGCCGTTGAATCGGGCAAACCTGCCAACATCGCCGAGAAAATGGTCGAGGGTGCGGTCCAGAAATTTCTCAGAGAGGTGACGTTGCTTGGCCAGCCTTTCGTCAAGGACGACAAGCACACTGTGGAACAGTTGCTCAAGTCCAAGGGCGCCACGGTTGCGGGCTTTACCTTGTTCGTCGTCGGCGAGGGCATCGAAAAGAAAAAGGACGATTTCGCGGCCGAGGTGATGGCCCAGGTCGGCCAGGTGAAGCACTAGGGTGGCGAAACCGCCGCAATTGCAGCCTGCAAATATGAGCGCGACTCCTGCGTATCGGCGCATTCTTCTGAAGCTCAGCGGCGAAGCGCTGATGGGAGATGGAAGCTATGGAATCGATCGCGCGACGATAGAGCGCATCGTTGACGAGATCGCGGACGTCGTCAATCTCGGTGTTGAGGTCGCGGTAGTAATAGGCGGCGGCAATATCTTCCGCGGTATTACGCCGGCGGCAGCCCACATGGACCGTGCCACGGCCGATTACATGGGCATGCTGGCCACCGTGATGAATGCGCTCGCGCTGCAGGACGCAATGCGCCGCGTCAATCTTACGGGACGGGTGCAGTCCGCTCTAAATATCGAGCAGGTTGTCGAGCCGTACATCCGCGGCAAGGCGATGCGTTATCTGGAGGAGGGCAAGGTGGTCATCTTTGCCGCTGGCACCGGCAACCCGTTTTTCACCACCGATACCGCCGCCGCGCTGCGCGGTATGGAAATGAACGTCAACCTCGTCCTGAAGGCAACCAAGGTTGATGGCGTCTACACTGACGATCCGATGACGCATCCTGATGCCATGCGCTACAAGAGCCTGACCTTCGATGAGGCGATCATAAAGAATTTGAAAGTCATGGATGCCACGGCGCTTACATTGTGCCGCGACCAGAAGCTGCCGATCAACGTTTTCAGCATCTTCAAACCTTTGGCACTCAGACGCGTCGTGCTGGGGGAGGATGAAGGAACGATGGTGCATGTTTGAAAGAGTTCTACGGAGATAATCATGATTGCCGACGTGAAAAAGACCGCAGAGCAGAAAATGAAGAAAACGCTGGAGACGCTCAAGAACGATTTGGGCAAGGTCCGCACCGGACGCGTTCATACCGGACTCCTCGATCATATCGTGGTCGATTATTACGGCACGCCAATGCCGATCCCGCAGGTTGCCAATGTAACGCTGATTGATGCACGTACCATCGGCGTCACGCCATGGGAAAAGAAAATGGCGAGTGCCATCGAGAAAGCGATACGCGATTCCGATCTTGGCCTCAATCCGGCGACGCAGGGTGAAATGGTGCGCGTGCCGATGCCGGCGCTTACCGAAGAGCGGCGCCGCGACCTAATCAAGGTGGTGCGCACCGAAGGGGAAAATGCTCGCATTGCGGTGCGTAATGTGCGCCGTGACGCAAACAACCATCTCAAGGATCTGCTCAAGCAGAAAAAGGTGGCGGAAGACGAGGAGCGGCGTGCGCAAGACGATGTGCAGAAGCTTACCGACCGCCACATTGCCGAAATAGACAAGATGCTGCATTCGAAAGAAGCAGATTTGATGGCGGTTTGATCAACCTTGCATAAAAGCTCAACTACCGAAATCCCGGAAACGCGCCAAGTGCCGCGGCACATCGCCATCATCATGGATGGCAATGGACGCTGGGCCAAGCAGCGCTTTCTGCCACGCATCGCCGGCCATAAACGCGGAGTCGAGGCGGTGCGCAGCACGGTGCGCGCGTGTGACGAACTTGGCGTCGAGTATCTGACGCTGTTCGCGTTCAGCAGCGAGAACTGGCGGCGTCCGGCCGAGGAAGTGTCGTTCCTGATGCAGCTGTTTATCGCGGCGCTTGAACAGGAAGTGAGCAAGCTGCACAAGAACGGCATCCGTTTCAGGGTGATCGGGGATTTGTCGCGTTTTGAACCGAAACTGGTCCGGCTGATCCGCGATGCCGAGCAACTGACGAGCGCGAACACCCGTTTGGTGCTCACCATAGCGGCCAATTACGGCGGCCGCTGGGACATCCTGCAGGCGGCCAACCGCATGCTCAAAGCCCGTCCCGAGCTTGCCGCCGGGTTTGGCGAAGCCGATCTGACGCCCTATCTTTCGCTCAGCGATGCACCCGAGCCCGATCTGTTCATCAGGACCGGTGGCGAGCAGCGCGTCAGCAATTTCATGCTGTGGCAGCTTGCCTATTCCGAGCTTTATTTCACCGACCTCTTATGGCCCGATTTCGATGTCAAGTCGCTGGACGCCGCGATTGCGTCGTACCAGCAGCGTGAACGCCGCTTCGGGCGCACCAGCGAACAGCTTCCGCAATCAGCGGATTCAACGCGGCGCCTGACGGGGTAGGCACGCCTGCGTGCCGGCCGGGCTCTGCCAGCTCAATGCTCACGACTCGCCTGATAACTGCAGCAATATTGCTGCCGCTGTTCATCGGCGCTTTGCTGTGGCTTCCCAATACTTACTGGGCCGTCGTCCTGTTACCGCTGTTGCTCGTCGGCAGCCGGGAGTGGGCAAAGCTTGCCGGATATGGGCAGAACGGCGGCTGGCTGTTTTCAGGCGCTGTCCTGCTGCCGGCAGCCTTAGTGGTGTTTTTTGCGTCATTTGAAGCCGGTCGCCACGCGGCGTTTTATTTTTCGCCGGACGGTATTGCATGGGGAATTGCCACGCTGTTCTGGGTATTTCTGGCGCCGGCATGGCTTAAGGGCAAATGGCGGGTGAGCGATCCGCTGGTGCTGGGTTTAACCGGATGGATAGTGCTCGTGCCCACGTGGATGGCGCTGGTGCGACTTCAGACCCAGCCGCGGCAGTTGCTGGCACTGCTCGGTATCGTGTGGATTGCCGACACCGCCGCATATCTTGCAGGAAGGGGCTTCGGCAGGCGAAAGCTCGCTCCGGAAATCAGCCCGGGAAAGACCTGGGAAGGCGTGATAGGCGCGGGTGTCGCCGTGGCGGTATATTATGGCCTGCTGCGTGTTGCCTTTGGGCCGGCCACCACGTGGCTGGGCGGGGCGGCCGGAATTTTGCTGTGCGGAGCGATAACCATCATGAGCATCGAAGGCGACCTTTTCGAATCCTGGATAAAACGCCAGGCGGGGATGAAGGACAGCGGCACCCTGCTGCCCGGTCACGGGGGAGTGCTGGACAGGATCGACGGCTTGACTGCCAGCATGCCGTTGGCGGCGCTTGTTTTGTTTTATCTCGGATAAGTCGCAACCGCGGTTTTTAGCCCATATGCGCCCAAAACAGAATTTGACCATCCTTGGTTCCACCGGCAGCATCGGTGTCAATACGCTCGACGTCGTGGCACGCCATCGCGACAAGTTTGACGTGACGGCACTGACGGCGCGCCATCAGGTAGACCTGCTGTTCGATCAATGTCTCAGATTCGAGCCGAAGTTCGCCGTGATGCTCGACCCGCGCGCGGCGGAGAATCTGGCGGCAAAGCTCCGGCAATCAGGGCTGCAATGTGAAGTGCTATCGGGTGTCGACGCATTGGAAAAGGTCGCAGCTCTGCCCGAAGTCGACGCGGTGATGGCGGCAATTGTCGGCATTGCCGGATTGCGCCCTACGCTCGCAGCCGCGCGGAGTGGGAAAAAGGTGCTGCTGGCCAACAAGGAGTCGCTGGTTACTGCGGGTTCGATCTTCATGGACGCGGTGCGCGCAAGTGGTGCGACCCTGCTGCCGATCGACAGCGAACACAATGCGATTTTCCAGGCATTGCCACGCGATTACGCCGGACAGCCCGGGGCGGCCGGTGTGCGGCGGATTTTGCTGACGGCTTCGGGCGGGCCATTTCGCGCTACACCTTCGGGACAGCTTGCAAGCGTCACGCCGGATCAGGCCTGCGCCCATCCGAATTGGGTGATGGGGCGCAAAATTTCGGTCGATTCGGCAACCATGATGAACAAGGGGCTGGAGGTGATCGAAGCGCACTGGCTGTTCAATGCCGACGCCTCCCAGATCGACGTCGTCATTCATCCGGAAAGCGTGATTCATTCGCTGGTCGAATATATCGACGGGTCGGTGATCGCCCAGCTCGGCAATCCTGACATGCGCACGCCGATTGCCTACGCGCTCGGCTATCCGGGCCGGATCGCGGCGGGCGTCGAATTCCTGGATCTTGCCAGGGTGGGGGCGCTGCGTTTCGAGCAGCCAGACGAGCGGCGGTTTCCGTGTCTGAGACTTTCTTATGAGGCCTTGCGGGCAGGCGGCAGGGCGCCGACGACGCTCAATGCGGCGAACGAGGTTGCAGTAGAGAGATTTCTTGCCGGGGAGCTTGGTTTCCTGCAGATTCCGCTGTTGATCGAGTCCGTACTCGACAGCCTCGACAACAAGCCGGTAACCAGTCTCGAGGACGTGCTGGACGCCGATCGTGAGGCGCGTGCCAGCGCCGAGCGCTGGCTGTCAAGCAACAGCGACAACAGAGGTGCAAGGGGAACGGAAAGATGCCTGGCGCAATCCTAGATACTGAATCTTCAAGCAACTAAAACGGGAATAGAGCATGACGCTGCTTGTCACCATTATTGCATTTGCCGTCGCGCTCGGTTGCCTGATCGTGGTGCACGAACTCGGGCATTACCTTGTCGCACGCTGGTGTAACGTGAAGATCCTGCGGTTTTCCGTAGGATTCGGCAAGCCGCTATGGAGCAAGCGGCTGGGACGCGACGGCACGGAATGGACGGTTGCCGCATTCCCCCTCGGCGGCTACGTCAAGATGCTCGATGAGCGTGAAGGCGATGTCGCCGCCGCCGAACTGCCGCGCGCCTTTAACCGTCAGCCGGTATCCAGGCGTTTGATGATAGTGGTCGCCGGTCCCGTCGCCAATTTTCTTCTTGCAATCGTGCTGTACTGGATATTGTTCATGCACGGGTTGCCCGGTCTCAAGCCGATCGTGGGACCCGTTGCACCGGAGACGCCAGCCGCCGCCGCCGGTTTCCAGCCTGGTGAAACGATGGTAAAAATCGGGAATGAGCCGGTAAAAACCTGGCAGGATGTGCGCTGGATGTTATTGCAATACGCGGTGCAGAAAACAAGCGTGTCGATCGAGGTGAGCAACGAAAATGGGCAGATTGCATGGCACAAGCTTGATTTGTCGGGAGTAAAAACAGCCGACCTGGAAAACGATTTCGTGAAAATACTGGGATTGACCCGATTCTACCCGCCTATCAGGCCTGTGATTGGCAATCTGATCGGCGCCAGTCCGGCTGCACGCGCGGGACTCAAGGCCGGCGATGAAATTACCGCCATCAACAATCGGCGTATCAAAAACTGGGATCAGGTCGTAGCCATTGTGCGCCGCAACCCGGGGAAGGCGCTCGCCCTGGAAATAAGGCGCGGCGATACGCTGTTGCCGGCGTTGAGCGTGGTGCCGGATGTGGTCATGGAGAACGGGCAGCCCGTCGGCAAAATCGGCGCTGCGCCACGCATACCTCCGGATCTGATGTCGGCGCAGATCACGGTGGTGCGTTACGGCCCCGTTGAGAGCATGCTCAAGGCGGCTTACAAGACTTGGGACACCTCGATATTCAGCCTGAAGATGCTGGGCAAGATGCTCGTCGGCGAGGTTTCGCTTAAAAACCTGAGTGGGCCGATCACGATAGCAGACTACGCAGGGCAGTCCGCGCAAAGCGGCTGGATTCCATACCTCACCTTTCTGGCACTCATCAGCATCAGCCTCGGCGTGCTCAATCTGCTGCCAATCCCCTTATTGGATGGCGGGCATTTGATGTATTATATGCTCGAAGTTTTCAAAGGCAGCCCGGTGTCGGAGAAGGCGATCGAGATCGGGCAACGCGTCGGCATGGTGTTTTTGTTTACCCTGATGGCCTTCGCGTTTTATAACGATATAAACCGTCTCATAAGCGGCTAAATAAATTGATGGGATTTTCTCGTTTCGTCCTGTTGTTGTTGGCGCTCAGTGCCCTCCCGGCGGCGGCCATCGAACCCTTCGTCATCAAAGACATCAGAGTGGAGGGCATTCAGCGCACCGAAGCGGGAACGGTGTTCAGCTACCTGCCGGTGAAAGTCGGCGATACCATGACCGATGAAAAGGCGGCGCAGGCGATTCGCGCATTGTTTGCAACCGGGTTTTTCAAGGACGTGACCCTTGAAGCCGATAACGGCGTGGTGGTCGTCACGGTGCAGGAGCGGCCTTCGGTGGCGCAGGTCGAATTCGTTGGCGTCAAGGAATTTGACAAGGACCAGCTGATCAAGGGATTGCGCCAGATCGGGCTGGCCGAAGGTCGAATTTTCGACAAGGGGCTGCTCGATCGTGCCGAGCAGGAACTGAAACGCCAGTACCTCAGTCGGGGCATGTATTCGGTGACCGTCAATACGACGCTGACGCCGCTCGAACGTAACCGTGTCGCCATTAATTTTACCGTTGACGAAGGCGCAGTGGCCAAAATCAGGCAGATCAAAATCATCGGCGCCAGGGTCTTCTCGGAAAAGGAACTGCTCGATCAGTTTGTGTCACGAACGCCGGGTCTGATGACGTGGTATACGAAAGCGGATCAGTATTCCCGCCAGAAGCTCGCCGCCGACCTCGAAACATTGCGCTCTTTTTATCTTGACCGTGGTTATCTCGAGTTCAATATCGATTCGACGCAGGTCTCGATTACGCCGGACAAGCAGGACATTTACATTACCATCAGCGTTAGCGAAGGCCCCAAGTTCACGGTATCGGGCATCAAGGTGGCCGGCGAGAAACTGCTTCCGGAAGAGGAAATTCGCAAGCTGATCAAGATCAAGCCCGGCGACGTATTCTCGCGCGCCCTGCTCACGGAATCGAACAAGCTGATCAGCGACCGGCTCGGAAACGACGGCTACGCGTTTGCCAACGTCAACGCAGTTCCCGAAGTAAATAAGGAAAAACGGGAGGTTGCGTTTACCTTTTTCATCGACCCGGGACGGCGGGTTTATGTTCGCCGCATCAATGTCGTCGGCAATACCAAGACGCGTGACGAGGTGATCCGGCGCGAAATGCGCCAGCTCGAAGGCGGGTGGTATTCGGCAGACAAGATCAAGTTGTCGCGCACCCGCGTCGACAAGCTTGGCTATTTTACCGAGGTCAATGTCGAAACCCCGGCCGTCCAGGGCACGACCGACCAGGTGGACGTCAACGTCTCCGTTACGGAAAAGCCCACTGGCAATGTCATGCTGGGTGCCGGATTCGGCAGCAGCGAAGGTGTCATCCTCGCCGGTTCGATATCGCAGAACAACATATTCGGTTCCGGAAAGCACGTCACTGCGCAAATCAACAGCAGCAAGATCAATACGGTTTATGCGTTGTCCTTTACCGATCCTTATTACACACCCGATGGCGTGAGCCGCGGCTTTGACGTGTATTTGAGGAAGCTGGATGCGATAGACACCGGTCTTGGCCAGTACCGGACCGAGACCATGGGTGGAAACCTGCGTTTCGGGGTGCCGATCACCGAAATCGATACGATCCAGTACGGCATTGGTTATGAAAACACCAAGATCGACACCTTCGCCACCAGCCCATTGTATTACCTCGACTATGTCAACACCTTCGGCAACGAGAATTCGACGGTTCTGGGCACGGCCGGATGGATCCGGGACGGGCGCGACAGCCTGATTTATCCGACCGCAGGCGCGTTAAATAGAGCCTATGTTGAAGCCGGGCTGCCTGGGGGGACCCTCAAATACTACAAGCTCAATTATCAGCACCAGCATTATTTCCCTCTGGGGGGGAATTTCACGCTGATGTTTAACGGGCAACTCGGCTACGGCGACGGGTATGGGGACAAGCCGATGCCGTTTTTCAAGAACTTTTATGCCGGCGGGGTGACCTCGTTGCGCGGCTTCAAGTCATATACTATCGGTCCCAAGAACATCGACGGCACCCCGAAAGGCGGCAGCAAACAGGTGCTTACCAACACCGAATTGTTGTTCCCGTTCCCCGGCATGGAAAAAGACAAATCGGTGAGAATCGGGTTTTTCGTCGATGCCGGCATGGTGGGGGAGACTTACAACAGCACCGACCTTCGCTACTCGACCGGTTTGTCGGCGCTCTGGGTGTCCCCGTTCGGCCCGCTTAAAGTAAGCATCGCGAAGCCATTTAAGAAGGATCCGCTCGACAGTACGCAGCCTTTGCAGTTCACATTTGGCGGGGCATTTTAAGGCGGACGTCCCTGCCGCGAAGCAATGGAATGAAAAAGGCTGCCCCGATGACCCGGCAAACGGTTTACTGCAAGGAGATTAAAGTGAAGTACATTTATCCCGCGTTCGCTGTCCTGGCGCTGTCGCTCGGCATCGCGACAGCCGAGGCCGCGGATCTGAAAATCGGCTTTATCGATGCCGAGCGCATCAACCGCGAATCAGCGCCTGCCGAGCGCGCCAGCAAGCAGCTTGAAAAGGAATTCGCTCCCCGGGCGGAGGAACTGCAGAAACGGGAAGGGCAGATCAAGGCATTGCAGGCGCAACTCGAAAAAGAGGCGATGACCATGAGCGAGGGCGACCGGCGGGCCAAGGAGCAGGAGCTCGCGCGCAACAATCTTGATTTCCAGCGGATGCAGCGCGAGTACCGTGAAGACCTCAACCTGCGCCGTAATCAGGAGTTGTCGGCGTTGTTTGAACGGGCCAACCGGATCATCAAGCAGATTGCGGAATCGGAGAAATATGATCTGATCCTGCAGGAAGCCGTTTATCGCAGCCCGCGCATCGATATCACCGACAAGGTCCTCAAAGCGCTCGCGGCCGATACCAAGTAATCGAGCCAGGCGCGATCCCCGGGGTAGACCGCTGGCAACAATTTTTCACTCTCCCGGCCCATGACACGCAGCCAGCAGGCATCCTATAGTCTGCGGGAGATCTCCGAGCGCTTCGGCGGGGAGATTATCGGCGATCCTGATATCCGGGTTCGCGAGGTGGCCACGCTCGAGAACGCCGGACCCGACGCCATCGCATTTCTGGCCAATCCGCGCTACCGGGAGCAACTCGCCGGCACCCGTGCCGCCGCAGTCATCCTTGGCGTGGCGATGCGCGACGCGACTTCTTTGCCGCGAGTGGTGTGCGTTGATCCCTACGCCTACTTCGCACATGTCTCGGGTTTGCTGAATCCGGCGCGGCAGGCGCAGCCCGGCAGCCATCCCTCGGCTGTAATCGACGCTTCCGCCGTGGTTGCGAAAGACGCCGAAGTCGATGCGCTGGCGGTGATCGGCGGGAATACCAAAATCGGCGCGCGCAGCCTGATCGGAGCGGGGTGCGTCATCGGCAGCAATGTCAGCATTGGCGAAGATGTGCGCCTTTACCCCAATGTGACCATTTATGACGGCTGCGTAATCGGCAACCGCGTGATCCTGCATTCGGGAACGGTAATCGGCGCCGACGGTTTCGGCATAGCGATGTCGGAAGGCCGCTGGCTCAAGGTGCCGCAGATCGGGCGGGTGGTGATCGGCGACGATGTCGAAGTCGGCGCCAATACCACCATAGACCGCGGCGCTATCGATGATACGGTGATCGAAGAAGGCGTCAAACTCGATAATCTGATCCAGATCGCCCATAATGTGCGTATCGGCGCCCACACCGCGATTGCGGCCTGTGCCGGCGTTGCCGGCAGCGCGAAAATCGGACGTTATTGCCGGATCGGTGGCGCTTCCGGCATCGCCGGGCATGTGACCATCGCCGACCACGTGGAAATTTCCACGCATACTCTCATTACAAAATCAATAAAACAATCAGGCACTTATAGTGGCGCCTATCCCTTCGACGCCAACCGCGAGTGGCGCCGGAACGCCGCGCAGTTGCGGCATCTGGACGAGCTGGCGGACCGCATACGTGCACTGGAACAGCAGCTGAAACAGCCGAAAAGGAGTGAATCTTGAACAGTATGGATATTCATCAGGTGCTCCAGTATCTTCCGCACCGCTATCCTTTTTTGCTGGTCGACCGGGTAATTTCATGCGAGCCGGGCAAGAACATCGTCGCGCTGAAAAACGTGACGATCAACGAGCCTTTTTTCGGAGGGCACTTTCCGCATCATCCGGTCATGCCGGGAGTGCTGATCATCGAAGCGCTGGCGCAGGCGTCGGCGATCCTGACATTCATGACCCATGGGCGGCAAGGCCGACGATGACTCCATCTATTATTTCGTGGGCATCGATAACGCCCGTTTCAAAAAGCCGGTCACGGCCGGGGACGCCCTGCGACTGAATGCGACGCTGCAGCGCTCGGTGCGCGGCATCTGGAAATTCAGCACCGAGGCGCGCGTGGAAGATGTGCTGGTGGCCGAGGCAGAGCTGATGTGCACGGTACGTTCACTCAAGGAAGTCCAGGGAAAATAATACGGCGGGACCTTATTCCGGAATATGGACAAGAAAGTGGCAACCAAGATTCATCCGACCGCCGTCGTGGATCCGGCGGCGCGCATCGCCGCCGACGTCGAAATCGGTCCGTATACGATCATAGGCGAGCATGTTGAAATCGGACCGGGCTGCCGCATCGGCCCGCATGCGGTGATTACCGGGCATACCAGGATCGGCGCCAATAACCGCATTTACCAGTTCGTGTCGCTGGGAGAGGTGCCGCAGGACAAAAAATACAACGGCGAGCCGACGCGGCTCGAAATCGGCGACAACAACACCATACGCGAATTTTGCACCTTTAATTGCGGCACATCCCAGGACGCAGGCGTGACGCGGGTCGGCGACGACAACTGGATCATGGCCTACGTGCATTTCGCGCACGACTGCCAGATCGGCAATCACACCATATTCGCGAACAATGCCCAGTTGGCCGGCCATGTGCACGTCGGCGACTACGCGATACTCGGCGGCTTCACGGCGGTGCATCAATTCTGCCGGATCGGCGCGCACAGCATTATCGGGTTGGGAACCGTGGTGGTGCAGGATGTTCCGCCGTACGTGACGGCTTCCGGCAACACAGCCAAGCCCTTTGGCATCAATTCCGAGGGGCTGAAGCGGCGCGGGTTCGCGCCGGACACGATCACGAAGCTCAAGCGCGCCTATAAAACGGTTTACAAGTCCGCGCTGACGCTGGACGAAGCAACACAGGAGCTGGCGCAGCAGGTCCAGGAATGTCCCGAGGTCGGGCTCTTGCTTGATTTTATGCGGGCTTCGAACCGCGGCATCATCCGTTAGCATCGCGATGCCGGACCCCGCAGTTCGTGCCACGCCCGTGATCGGCATCGTTGCCGGGGAAGCATCCGGCGACCTGCTGGGGGCGCATCTGATCAAGGCGTTGCGGGAGCAGGTGCCGGGTGCGCGCTTTGTGGGCATCGGCGGCCCCAAGATGCTCGCGACGGGCGCGATGCAGGCGCTGTTCCCGATGGAGAAGCTCGCGGTGCGGGGCTATGCCGAGGTCTTGCGCCATTATCTCGAAATCGTCGGCATCCGCCGCCGGCTCGCGGCGTATTTTCAACAACATCCCCCGGCGCTTTTCATCGGCATCGATGCCCCGGACTTCAATCTCGATCTGGAGCTCAAGCTGAAGATGTCCGGCGTGGCGACCGTGCATTACGTGAGTCCATCGATCTGGGCGTGGCGCAGCGGGCGCATCCATAAAATCAAGCGCGCCGTGACCAGAATACTGACGCTGTTTCCATTCGAGGCGAAGATCTATCAGGAGCATGGCGTTCCCGTGAGTTACGTGGGACATCCGCTGGCGGATCTGCTTGGGGATTTTCCGGCGACTGCCGACGTCCGCGAACAGCTGCGGCTGCCGATGAATGCAAAGGTGATCGCGCTGCTCCCCGGCAGCCGCGTCGGTGAACTCCAAAGTATGGCCGACTTGTTCGTCGCCACCGCCGTCGAACTCGCAAAGTCCTTGCCCGATGCGCGGTTCATTGCACCGTTGATCAGCCGGGAGACCAAGGAGATTTTCGAGGCGGCGCTGTACCGGCGGGAGGCGGCGGGCGGGCTCGACATCAAGATCCTGTTTGGCCACGCGCACGACGCCATGGCCGCCGCTGACATCGTGCTGGCGGCGTCCGGCACCGTGACGCTCGAAGCAGCCCTGCTGAAACGCCCCATGGTGATCACCTACCGGATGCCGCGGGCAAGCTGGTGGATCATGCGCACCATGCGCGTGTTGCCCTACGTCGGTCTGCCCAACATTCTGGCCGGCGAATTCGTCGTGCCCGAGTTCCTGCAGGACGAAGCGACGCCGGAAAATCTGTCCCAGGCGCTGCTCAACCTGCTGTTCGACACTACCGTGCGCCAGCGCCTGGAAGCGCGCTTTTCCGCCATGTCGCAGGAGCTGCGTCAAAATACCGCCCACAAGGCGGTGCAGGCGATACTGCCGCTGCTCGGGAGTGCTGCGGCGTGAGTCGCGGTCGAACTGATTTGCGGCGTTGACGAAGCCGGACGCGGGCCCCTGGCCGGGCCGGTGTTCGCCGCCGCGGTCATCCTCGATCCCGCGACACCGATCGCGGGACTGGCGGATTCGAAAAAGCTGACTGCCCGCAAGCGCGACTTGCTGGCGCACCAGATCAAATCGCAGGCGACGGCATGGGCGGTTGGCGAGCGCAACGGTCGAGGAAATCGACGCGCTCAATATTTTGCGCGCCAGTTTGCTGGCCATGCGCCGTGCCGTCGAAGCGCTCGCAATCGAACCGGCGGAAGTCCTCGTGGATGGATTGCATTGCCCGGACTTGCGCTGCCCGGCGCGCGCGATCGTCAGGGGGGACGCGACAGTGGCCGCAATTTCGGCGGCTTCGATTCTGGCCAAGGTGACGCGCGATATGTTGATGCTGGAATTGCATCAACGCCACCCGCAGTACCGCTTTGACCTGCACAAGGGCTATCCTACGGCAGCGCACCTCGCCGCATTGCGCGAGCATGGCGTGTCCGCGGTTCATCGCCGCAGTTTTGCGCCGGTCAGGTTGATTATCGAGGCCGGGGGCATGCCGGCTTTGGGCGCCCGCGGGCCATCGGCATTTCAACGGGAGGGATGATGAAACTGGCCTTGATGTTGCATCTGCTCGGCGTCGTGATCTGGGTTGGCGGCATGTTTTTCGCCTACATGGCACTGCGGCCGGCAGCCTCGCGCCTGCTCGAGCCGCCGCAGCGTTTGCCGCTGTGGGCGGCAACGCTCGGCCGTTTCTTCAACTGGGTGTGGCTCTGCGTCGTGCTGGTCCTCGGCAGCGGGTTTTACATGCTTTCCGTGATGGGTGATCTCGGGAAGGTGCCGGTCGGCATCCACGCCATGCTGTATGTCGGCATCGTGATGACGCTGATTTTTGGTTATGTTTTTGCGGTCATGTTCTCAGCGCTGAAGCGCGCTGTCGCAAGCGGAAACTGGAAGGAGGGCGGCGCCGCACTCAACCAGATCCGCATTGCGGTCGCGATCAACTTGAGCCTGGGGCTGCTCAATATCGTCATCGCCACCGCTGGTGCGATGTGAGACGAAGCCGGTGATCAGAACAGTTCTGCAAGCAGTTTTTTCAGGGCGCGCTGCTCGAGCCGTGGACTGACGAGGTACCGGCGCGCCGCGCACTGTTTCCTGAGGCGGCGATAAAATGCCGGATCGGATTCGGCACGCAACAGCAATTTCGCCAGCGCCTTTTCGTCTTCGGGCCGATAATAACCTGCATAATCAGTCCCGAGCATGCCGATGTTGCCGGATATTCCCGATGCGATGACGGGCACGCCGGCGGCAAGCGCTTCGCTCACCACGTTGGCGCCGCCTTCCATGCGCGAACTGATCACCATCAGCCTGCTGCGCGCCAGCAGGCGCAGGGCTTTCCAGTGGTCGAGTTCACCCAGCCAGCGATAACGGGGTTCGGTTGCCATCCATTGCCGCGCCTGCCGCGCCATTTCCGGAGACATTGCGCCGCCGAGATGGGTCAGGCGGATGCGGCTGGCGGCCGGCAGGTGCGCGAGCGCCGCAGCAGCGCGAAACGGGTCTTTCTCCTCGCGCAAATGGCCGCTCACCACGATCTCGAAACAGGACTTGAGCGGGGGCGGGAGGACAACGGTCCGCGCGGACTGATAGATGACGCGGGTTTTACCACGAAGCGCCGGAGAGAGCTCGTTGAGGCCCATGTCCTGCAGCACGACCATGCGCGTAGCGAGCCGCATCGATTCCCTGGCGTTTGCGTCCGAGCGGATGTCGCGGTAGAGGTCGGTTCCCGTCAGTGCAACGACCAGCGGACGGTCGGGATACGCGCGGGAGAAACGCTTGATCGAATCATGGCTGCGCCTCGCGTGCAGCGCGATCATCATGTCTGCAGCCTCGCCGTTCCAGGTCACCTGGAGCGCAACGCGATGTCCGAGCCCGCGCAGCAGCAGCGCCCAGCGCGCGGCGGTATTGCGATTGCCGTAACGCGATTTAGCGCCGGCGGGCGTGACGATCAGGATTTTCAAGACGTGGCAACCCAGTTAAACTCGATCCGTGCACTATAACAAAAACGGTTTGTGATGATGCCGACCACCGGTCCCGATGCGGATGTCCTGCGCTCCTTGCTTCTCGAGGCGCGCGCACGCACGTTGCTGCTGACGCGGGATCTGAGCGGCGGGCAACTGCTCGGGCCCAAACTCGCGATCGTCAATCCTCCGCTCTGGGAAATCGGCCACGTCGGCTGGTTTCAGGAACATTGGTGCCTGCGCTATCCGGCCGATGGCGGGCTCCCCGCGAGCGTCGGTGCTCGCCAACGCCGACCAACTCTACAACTCGGCAACGGTGCCCCACGCGACGCGCTGGGACCTGCCGCTGCCCGATTTCGACGCCACGCTGGATTATCTGCAGCAGGTGCTGGACCGGGTGCTGGAGCGCATCGACCGGGAAGGCGCGACCGGCCACCTGCAATATTTCGTGCAGCTGGCAGTGTTTCACGAAGAAATGCACTGCGAGGCCTTCACCTATAGCCGTCAGACGCTGGGTTATGCAAAGCCTGTTACGTCGCCGCCGCGCGCCGGTAGCGGCGGGGGCGCCTGGTCCGGTGACGCTGAAATAGCGGGCGGCCGCTTCATGCTGGGCGCAACGCCGGCGGCCGGTTTCGTGTTCGACAACGAAAAATGGGCGCATGAAGTGGAGGTCCAGCCATTCGCCATGTCCCGCGCGCCCGTGACCAATGCCGAGTTCGCGGCGTTCGTCGACGATGAGGGCTATCATCGACGCGAGCTGTGGAGCGACGCCGGCTGGCAATGGCGTGAGACCGCTGCCGCGCAAGCGCCGGTCTACTGGCAACAGCAGGACGGCAAATGGCTGCAGCGGCAGTTACGATCGCGTGACCGCACTGCCGCCGCATGCCCCGGTCATTCACGTCAACTGGCATGAGGCGGACGCCTATTGCCGCTGGGCCGGACGCCGGCTGCCGACGGAAGCGGAATGGGAGTTCGCTGCCGCGACCCTGCCCGGCGAGACCGGCTGTCCAAGACGTTATCCCTGGGGCGATGTGGACCATTCACCGCGGCACGCCAACCTGTTTGGCGTTGCCGATGGCTGTGCCGATGTCGCCGCTTTCCCCGAGGGCGACAGCGGCTGGGGCTGCCGCCAGATGTTCGGCAACGTGTGGGAGTGGACCGCAGACGGGTTCGGCCCGTACCCGGGATTCGTGTGCGATCCCTACCGGGAATATTCCGAACCGTGGTTCGGCGATCACAAGGTGCTGCGCGGCGGCAGCTTCGCCACGCGCGCCAGCCTGCTGCGCAATACCTGGCGCAATTTCTATACCCCGGACCGGCGCGACGTGTTCGCCGGCTTTCGCACATGCGCGATCTGAAGCTCATCAATTCTGCGGAAAACCCGCGGTTCAAGGCGTTGCTCAAGCTGATGCAGTCGTCGCGCGAGCGGCGCAAACAGGGCCTGTCGCTGCTCGACGGCGTGCATCTGATCACGGCGTATCACGCCCATCTGGGCCTGCCGGAACAAATCGTGGTCAGTAAATCCGGTCTGGGCAATTCTGAAATAATTAATATAATCAATGAACTACAATCAATATCGCCATTGGTGCTCAGCGACGAGCTGTTTCGCCGGCTGTCGTCGGTTGAAACGCCAACGGGGATCATCGCCGCCGTCAAAACGCCGCGGATTCAGACCGTCCCTGACGACCCCGGCCCCTGTCTGCTGCTGGAGGACATCCAGGATCCGGGCAATCTGGGTTCTATCCTGCGTTCAACTGCTGCTGCCGGGATAAGCGAGGTATTTCTGTCGGGAAATTGCGTGCACAGCTGGTCGCCGCGCGTGCTGCGTGCCGGAATGGGCGCGCATTTCATGCTGAGAATTTACGAGAACGTCGACCTGCTGGCGCTGATGAAAAGATACCGCGGCCGCGTGATTGCGACCAGCCACCGCTCGTCGCAGTCGGTGTTCGCGACCGACCTGACGGGCAGGGTCGCGCTGCTGTTCGGCAACGAAGGCAGCGGGCTGTCGCAGGAACTGCTGGCGGCGGCGCACGCGGTGGTCGCAATCCCGATGCCGGGAAAAACCGAGTCGCTCAACGCCGCAGCGGCCGCGGCGATATGCCTGTTCGAGAGGGTCAGGCAGATGGGGGCAAGCGGTAAGCGGGTGAGCGGTAAGCAGTGAGCGCAAGGTTTTTCTCCCTCAACCCTCAACCCTCAACGCTCAACCCTTTGAACTTTCAATAGACGCGCCGCTCCAGCTTCGCCTCCTGCAGGATGGTGGTTGCAAGCTCTTCCACGGATTTGCTGGTGACGTCGAGATAGGGGATGCCTTCCTGGCGCATCAGCGCTTCCGCTTCCCGCACTTCGAACTCGCAGTTGGTGAGCGTTGCATATTTGCTGCCGGGGCGGCGCTCGTTGCGGATCTGCTGCAGCCGCCTGGGATTGATCGTCAGGCCGTAAAGGCGGGCGTGCAACGGCCGCAGCTGCGGCGGCAACTGCATGCTGCTGAAGTCCTCCGGGATCAGCGGATAGTTGGCGGCGCGGATGCCGAACTGCATGGCAAGGTAGAGGCAGGTGGGCGTCTTGCCGCAGCGCGATACGCCGACCAGGATGATGTCGGCTTCGTTGAGGTCGCGGGTGGAGACCCCGTCGTCATGCGACAGCGCATAGTTAACCGAATCCATGCGGTAGTGGTAATTGACGACATCGTTGATGTTATGCGTGCGGCCGATCGCATGCGAGGCGCCAATGCCGAGTTCTTTTTCCAGCGGCAAAATGAAAATTTCGAAACAGTCCAGAAACAGGGCGTTGGCCGTGCCGACGATGCCGGCGATCTCGGCATTGACGAGGGTGCTGATCACGATCGGCCGCACCTTGTCGACCGCTGCGCACTCGTTGATTTTTCTCACCGCATCGCGCGCTTTGTCGGTGGTGTCGATGAACGGCATCGTCACTTCCTGAAACCGTACCGTCTCGAACTGCGTGAGCAGGCTGTGCCCGAGCATTTCCGCGGTGATGCCGGTGCGGTCGGATATGAAATAAGCGGTGCGTTTCGCTGTCATGGATTACTGCCGGAACGATTCCCTGTAAAATAACGGGTTTTTATATTTCGCACAATTCACAGGTTACACGGATGAGCAACACACCCCTGGTTCAGGATTTCACGGCATTGCGCATGAGCGATGTCGCGACTGTCGGCGGCAAAAACGCATCGCTGGGCGAGATGATCAGCCAGCTCGGCAGCAGCGGCGTGCGCGTGCCGGGCGGCTTTGCCACGACGGCGCAGGCTTATCGCGACTTCCTGGCGCAAAACGGCCTCGCCCGGCGGATCTCGGAGCGGCTCGTCAACCTTGATATAGACGATGTCGCCGCGCTCGCGAAAGCGGGCGAGGAGATCCGGCGCTGGATCGTCGAGCAGCCGTTTCCGGCGCGCCTGCAACAGGAGGTTGCCGATGCCTATCGCAAGCTGGCGGCGGAGGCGGGCGAGGGCGTGTCCTTTGCCGTGCGGTCCTCGGCGACTGCCGAGGATCTGCCGGACGCTTCGTTTGCCGGGCAACAGGAAACCTTCCTGAACCTGCACGGCCTGGAGAATGTGCTCGAAGCGATCAAGCACGTGTTCGCGTCGCTTTATAACGACCGCGCCATTTCCTATCGCGTTCACAAGGGATTCACCCATGACGAGGTGGCGCTCTCGGCGGGTATTCAGCGCATGGTGCGAAGCGACCTCGGCGCGAGCGGCGTGATGTTCACGCTCGACACCGAGTCGGGCTTCGACCAGGTGGTGTTCATCACGTCGGCCTATGGCCTGGGCGAGACCGTGGTGCAGGGGCAGGTCAATCCCGACGAGTTCTACGTCTACAAGCGCGGACTCAAGGAAGGCAGGAAGGCGATTCTGCGCCGCGGACTGGGATCCAAGGCGGTCAAGATGGTCTACACCGATACCAACCAGGCCGGCCGTTCGGTCAAAACCGTCGATGTCGCGGACGGCGACCGCCGCAAATTTTCGATCAGCGATGCCGAGGTCGAAGAGCTCGCGCGTTACGCGATGATCGTCGAAGCGCATTACCAGCGCGCGATGGACATCGAGTGGGGACGCGACGGCGATAGACGGCAAACTCTATATCCTGCAGGCGCGTCCTGAAACCGTGAAGGCCAGTGAAAAAGTCGACACGCTGCGCCGCTACCGCCTGAAGGAGCGCTCCGAGGTGCTCGCCACCGGGCGCGCGATCGGCCAGCGCATCGGCAGCGGCCCGGTGCGGCTGATCAAGAGCGCGGTCGAAATGGATCGCGTGAGGCCGGGCGACGTGCTGGTGACCGACATGACCGACCCCGACTGGGAGCCGGTGATGAAGCGTGCCGCGGCGATCGTCACCAACCGCGGCGGGCGCACCTGCCATGCGGCGATCATCGCGCGCGAGCTGGGCATTCCCGCCGTGGTCGGCTGCGGCGACGCGACCGAAGTGCTCAAGGATGGCAAGCCGGTGACG
Source organism: uncultured beta proteobacterium (assembly GCA_963734595.1). Lineage (GTDB taxonomy): Bacteria > Pseudomonadota > Gammaproteobacteria > Burkholderiales > SG8-41 > CAKKQX01. Next base: position 104,706 of record CAVTHV010000029.1, on the reverse strand, counting down.
GTCTCGTGCGCGGAGGGCGATACCGGATTCGTCTACCGCGGCATTCTCGACACCGAGATCATCGACCTGTCGCTGGCCAGCATGCCCAAGGCCCCGGTCAAGATCACGATGAACGTCGGCAACCCGGAGCTCGCGTTCGAGTTCCAGCGCCTGCCCAACGCAGGCGTGGGACTGGCGCGCCTCGAATTCATCATCGCACGCATGATCGGCGTCCATCCCAAGGCCGTGCTGGCTTATCCGGACGTCCCCGCCGACCTCAAGGTGGCGGTCGAGGAACACAGCGCCGGCTATCCCGACCCGGTGACGTTTTACGTCGAGAAGCTGGTCGAGGGCGTGGCGACGCTGGGTGCGGCGTTCTGGCCCAAACCCGTCATCGTGCGGCTGTCGGATTTCAAGTCCAACGAATATTCGAGCCTGACCGGCGGCGCGCGCTACGAGCCGCACGAGGAAAACCCCATGCTCGGCTTCCGCGGTGCGTCGCGCTATATCGCGGCCTCCTTCCGCGACTGCTTCGAGCTCGAGTGCCGCGCGCTGAAGAAGGTGCGCGACGAAATGGGGCTGACCAACGTCGAGATCATGGTGCCCTTCGTGCGCACCGTCGGCGAAGCGAAGAAAGTGCTGGACCTGCTCGCCGCCAACGGCCTGAAGCGCGGGCAGAACGGCCTGCAGCATCATCATGATGTGCGAGATTCCCTCGAACGCCATTCTGGCCGATCAGTTTCTCGAGCATTTCGACGGCTTCTCGATCGGCTCCAACGACATGACGCAGATGACGCTGGCGCTCGACCGCGATTCGGGCATCATCGCCGACGCCTTCGACGAGCGCGATCCGGCGGTGAAAGCAGATGCTGCATCTGGCGATCCAGGCGTGCCGCAGGGCCGGCAAGTACGTCGGGATCTGCGGTCAGGGACCTTCGGACCACCCGGATCTCGCGAAATGGCTGATGGAAGAGGGGATTGAGAGCCTGTCGCTGAATCCGGACACCGTGGTCGAAACCTGGCTGTATCTGGCGCGCGAGGCCAAACCGGCCTAGAGAATTCTCCCTGAATCCCGTTGGACGCGGCATCGATTTGCGATAAAATAAGAAAACGTCTGGTATGACATGAAATGACCAAATATATCTTTGTCACCGGTGGTGTGGTTTCCTCCCTTGGCAAAGGTATCGCTGCCGCCTCCCTCGCCGCCATTCTCGAATCGCGCGGCATCAAAGTCACGATGCTCAAGCTGGATCCCTACATCAACGTGGATCCCGGCACCATGAGCCCGTTCCAGCACGGCGAAGTCTTCGTCACCGAGGACGGCGCGGAGACCGACCTCGATCTCGGCCACTACGAGCGCTTCGTCAAGCGCCAAGATGACGCAAGCGCAACAACTTCACCACCGGCCAGATCTACGAGAGCGTCATCCGCAAGGAGCGGCGCGGCGACTATCTGGGCGGCACGGTGCAGGTGATTCCGCACATCACCGACGAGATCAAGCATCTTCATCCGCCGCGGGCGCGGGCGACGCCGAAGTCGCCATCGTCGAGATCGGCGGCACCGTCGGCGACATCGAGTCGCTGCCGTTCCTCGAAGCGATCCGCCAGATGGGGATCGAGATGGGACGCAACAATGTCTGCTACATTCACCTCACGCTGGTGCCGTACATCGCCTCGGCCGGCGAGATCAAGACCAAGCCGACCCAGCACTCGGTCAAGGAACTGCGCGAGATCGGTATCCAGCCCGACGTGCTGCTGTGCCGCGCCGACCGCCCGCTGCCGGACGACGAGCGCCGCAAGATCGCGCTGTTCACCAACGTCGCACGTGGAGGCGGTGATTTCGGCGGTCGACGTCGACAGCATCTACAAGATTCCCGGCGATGCTGCATGCGCAGGATCTGGACGAGATCGTGTGCCGCAAGCTCGGAGCTGGTGCCGCCGCCGGCCAATCTGACGAGCTGGGACAAGCTGATCTACGCGCTCGAGCATCCGAAGCGCGAGGTCAACGTCGCGCTGGTCGGCAAGTACGTCGACCTGACCGAATCCTACAAGTCGCTGTCCGAAGCCCTGATCCATGCCGGCATTCACACCGGCGCCAAGATCAAGATCAACTACATCGACTCGGAAAGCGTGGAGAAGAACGGCACGGCTGCCTTGACAGGCATGGACGCGATCCTGGTGCCGGGCGGATTCGGCAAGCGCGGCGTCGAGGGCAAGATCAAGGCGATCCGCTATGCGCGCGAAAACCGGGTGCCCTATCTCGGCATCTGTCTCGGCATGCAGCTGGCGGTCATCGAATACGCGCGCCATATGGCCGGGCTTGCCGACGCGCACAGCACGGAATTCGACCCCGATACGCCGCATCCGGTGATCGCGCTGATCACCGAATGGCAGGAGCAGCGACGGCAGGGTCGAGCATCGCGATGCCACAGTCCGATCTCGGCGGCACCATGCGCCTGGGCGGCCAGGAATGCATCCTCGACGCCCGACTCGCTGGCGCGCCGAGATCTACGGCGCCGAGCGTATCGTCGAGCGTCATCGCCATCGCTACGAAGTCAACAACCATTACCTGCCGCGGCTGAAGGCGGCCGGGCTGGTGGTAAGCGGCATGTCCGCCAAGGAGCAGCTGTGCGAAATGATCGAACTGCGCGACCATCCGTGGTTCGTGGGCTGCCAGTTCCACCCCGAGTTCACCTCCACCCCGCGTAACGGCCATCCGCTGTTCAAGGCCTTTATCCAGGCCGCGTTGGCCAACGCCGAGCCCGGACATGTCGCGCCGGCGGAAACGGCCGGCCGCTTGCAAAACATCGCCTGAGGTCGAGGCCGTGCGCGTCGAAGCGCGCCACGCTGCCCGCGGTGCGATTCGAACGCGTCGGCGATGAAACTCTGTGGCTTTGAAGCCGGCTTGATCAGCCGCTGTTCCTGATCGCGGGCCCCTGCGTGGTCGAGTCGCGCCAGCTCGCGCTCGACACCGCCGGCGAACTCAAGGAGATCTGCGCCGATCTCGGGATTCCTTTCATCTACAAATCGTCCTACGACAAGGCCAACCGCAGTTCAAGAAAGTCCTTTCGCGGCCTGGGGATGGACGAAGGTCTTGAGATTTTAGGTGAAGTGCGGAAACAGATCGGAGTGCCGGTCCTGACCGATGTCCACGACATCGAGGAAATCCAGCCGTCGCGGCGGTGGTGGACGTGCTGCAGACGCCGGCCTTCCTGTGCCGCCAGACCGACTTCATCCAGCGCGGTGGCGAGCGCGGGCAAGCCGGTCAATATCAAGAAAGGCCAGTTTCTGGCCCCCGGCGACATGAAAAACGTCGTGGACAAGGCCAGGGCGGCGAGCGGCACGGACAACATCATGGTGTGCGAGCGCGGCGTGTCCTTCGGCTACAACAACCTGGTGTCCGACATGCGCTCGCTCGCGATCATGCGCGAAACCGGCTGTCCGGTGGTGTTCGATGCCACCCATTCGGTGCAGTTGCCGGGCGGACAGGGCACGTCGAGCGGCGGCCAGCGCGAATTCGTGCCGGTGCTGGCGCGCGCGGCGGTCGCCAGCGGCGTCGCCGGCCTGTTCATGGAAACCCATCCCAATCCGGAGAAGGCGCTGTCCGACGGCCCCAATGCATGGCCGCTCAGGCACATGAAGGCGCTGCTCGAGACGCTGAGGCGCTGGATCAACTGGTCAAGAGCCGGGGTTTCGCCGAGAATCTCGTGCAATGACGCAGCTTTTTTCAACCCACTGACGAACCAGGAACAACAATGAGTGCGATCGTAGACGTAATTGCGCGGGAGATTCTGGATTCCCGGGGCATATCCCACGGTCGAAGCCGACGTGCTGCTCGAATCCGGCGTGCTCGGCCGGGCCGCGGTGCCCTCGGGCGCATCGACCGGCAGCCGGGAGGCGATCGAGCTGCGCGACGGCGACGCCGCGCGCTACGGCGGCAAGGGCGTGCTGCAAGCGGTGGAGAACGTCAATACCGAGATCTGCGAAGCGATCATCGGCGCTCGATGCCACGGAGCAGACCTTCATCGACAGGACGCTGATCGATCTCGACGGCACCGAGAACAAATCGCGGCTGGGCGCCAATGCGATGCTGGCGGTATCGCTGGCGGTGGCGAAGGCCGCGGCCGAGGAGTCGCGGGCTGCCGCTGCACCGCTACCTGGGCGGCGCCGGCGCGATGGCGATGCCGGTGCCGATGATGAACGTGATCAACGGCGGCGCGCACTGCCGACAACAGCCTCGATATGCAGGAGTTCCTGATCATCCCGGTGGGGCTGCCATCGTTCCGCGAGGCGCTGCGCTGTGGCGCCGAAGTGTTTCACGCGCTGAAGAAACTGCTTGCCGAGCGCGGCCTGGCGACCGCGGTGGGCGACGAGGGCGGCTTTGCGCCGCGGCTTGCCCAAACATGAAGCGGCCATCAAGGTGATCATCGAGGCGATCGAGGCCGCCGGCTACCGTCCCGGGCGAACAGGTGGCGCTCGGGCTCGACTGCGCGAGTTCGGAGTTTTTCGAAGACGGCGAATACACGCTGGCCGCCGAAGGTCTGTCGCTGAAACGCGGCCGAGTTCGTCAACTATCTCGCGGCGTGGGTCGACAAATACCCGATCATCAGCATCGAGGACGGCATGGCGGAGAACGACTGGGACGGCTGGAAGCTGCTGACCGACCGCCTCGGCAAGAAAATACAGCTGGTCGGCGACGACATATTCGTGACCAACACCAACATCATCAGGGAGGGCATCGAGAAAGGCATCGCCAATTCGGTCCTGATCAAGGTCAACCAGATCGGCACGCTGACCGAAACCTTCGCCGCGATCGAGATGGCGAAGCGCGCCGGTTACACCGCGGTCATCTCGCATCGCTCGGGCGAGACCGAGGACACCATCATCGCCGACATCGCGGTCGCGACCAATGCGATGCAGATCAAGACCGGCTCGCTGTCGCGTTCCGACCGCCTGGCCAAATACAACCAGCTGCTGCGCATCGAGGAAGACCTGGGCGACACCGCAAGCTACCCCGGGCGCGGCGCGTTCCGTCAACTGCGGTGAGGAGTGGGGCGGGATGAGGATGAGGGATGAGGGGTGACTCGTAAAGCGCAACTCGTAACTCCCATCGCCGCGCGGCCTGCGTCTGCGCAGTTGCTGCGTCGCCATCGGCGATCTTGTCCGCCCTACACTTACGTCCTTCGCCTCACTTGATGAGAGCCCTTGCCCTTACGCTCGCCACCCTGATCGCGCTGATCCAGTATCCATTGTGGCTGGGCAAGGGCAGCTGGCTGCGCGTCTGGGAAGTCGACCAGCAGATCCAGGCGCAACGCGCGACGAACCAGAAGCTGCAGGCGCGCAATGCCGCGCTCGATGCCGAAGTGCGCGATCTCAAGCAGGGCCTCGATGCGATCGAGGAGCGCGCGCGCAGTGAGCTCGGGATGATCAAGCGCGACGAAATTTTTTTCCAGATACTCGGGGACGGCACGGCACCACCGAAACCCAAGCCCTGACTTCGCCTTCCTGCCGCGGCGCCAGTACCGATGACAGCCGCCGTGCCGATATGCAATACTGTCGCGGCCGCTGAAACACACTGCAGACAAATGCTGATATCGAGAACCCGGTTCCCGGGCAGAAAATCCGGATAAGAAATGATTGCCAAACTCATCGATGGCGCGGCCATTGCCCGTGACATCCTTTCCCAACTCGAGCAGCGCGTTTCCGCGCTGAGAAAACTCGGCGTGCAACCGGGGCTTGCCGCCGTGCTGCTCGGCGACGACCCGGCCTCCCGGATCTACGTGCGCAACAAGGTCAGGGCCTGCACGGAAGTGGGCCTGCATTCGGAGGTGCATCACTTCGGCAGCGATTGCACCGAGGAGGTGTTGCGCGCGACGATCGACCGGCTCAACCGCGATCCGCACATTCACGGCGTGATCGTGCAACTGCCGTTGCCGCCGCATCTCGACGCCGAGCCCATCCTGCAGACGGTCGCCACCGACAAGGACATCGACGGTTTCGGCTGGCATAACCTCGGCGCGCTGCTGGCGGGCCACCCGCTGTTCGTGCCCTGCACGCCGCTCGGCGTGATGGCCATGCTGGATCACGCAGGCATCGCGCTGGAAGGCAGAAATGCGGTGGTGGTCGGCCGCAGCGTCAGCGTCGGCAAACCCCTGGCGCTGCTGCTGATGGCGCGCGGCGCCACGGTCACGGTATGCCATTCGAAGACGGGTGACCTGGCACGGCATACGCGGCTCAGCGGACGTTCTGGTGGCGGCGGTGGGCCGGCCCCGTCTGATCACCGCGGACATGGTCAAGGCCGGCGCGGCGGTCATCGACGTCGGCATCAACCGCCTGCCGGACGGGAAACTCGTCGGCGATGTCGATTTTGCCGCGGGTGTCCGAAAAGGCCGCCTACATCACCCCGGTGCCCGGCGGGGTGGGCCGCATGACCGTCGCCATGCTGATCGCCAACACCGTTGCGGCGGCGGAGCGCCTGGCCGCGCGGCGCGCGGCATAGCACTCGCCCGACTCGAATCACGGCCGGCACGCGCGCCGGCCATCATCAGCAGTTAAACGAGTTGGCGAAATTGAACAGCAGTTCGGGGCTCAGGTAGCTGCGAAAACTGTAATAGCTGACGAGGGCAGCGAGCACGGCGATCAGCAGCCACCTCAATATCCTGCGGATCTGGGGCGTTTCTCTGATCACTGGATGAGTCCCGGTTCCGCCAATGGTCATGCCGCTGGCAGGGTTTCAACTGCCGGAATTGTCGCACAAATCCGCTTTATTCTCCTACACCGCAGGGGCTCCGCTGGGTTATAACGTAAGAGTTGCATGGCATAAGTGCGTGCGATCGAATCGTTATAATTGCAAGGTTTAACCGCGCTGGAATCATGGCCTCGACTTCCGTTATTACGCTCGCTTTGCGATCGGGCATATCGCTCGCGGACCTCTATAGCCGCGAAGGCCTGGTTCGCCTTGACGGCGAGTTCCTGAAATTTCTCTCGCAGCATGACGCCGCGCTGGGCGCGGCGCTGCTCGCCGCGCGCGCCAATCGCGCTGCGCTCGATGTGAAACAGGAATCGGGGCTGCTGCTCGCGCTGGCGCCGCACGTCGATGGTTTCATCGCATGGCTGTTCGACATCGAGGACGAAGTGCGAGGCGCTGTCCGACCGCCATCACGAACTCGCGCCGCTCTACAGCGTCAAGCGGCTGTTCGTGCAGCGCAAGGCGCTGCACAAGATCAAGGCGGAGGAGGCCGAAAAGCTCGACGGTCCGGCGCTCGCCGCGCGGCTCGAAGCGCTCTTCGGCGGGCCGTTCACCGAGCTCGCGTTCGCGCGGCACGTCACCGAGTGGCAGAAAGACGAAGCCGCCAACGCGGAAAAGCTCGAAGCCGCGCTGCAGTACGCGGCGTGGGCAACACAGTCCGCGGCGGGCAGGCGCAAGCACCATGGCGGCGTGCTGTTCAAGGCGCCGCACAAGTTCGACCCGCAGCACCTGGTGCCGGCGACGGCCGATACTTCGCAGGGCTACACGCAGTTTCACTTCAAGACGGAGCAGCTGCGCCGCCGCGAGGGCTTCAAGCTCACCGATGCCGGCACCGATCTCACCGGCGCGCTCGACCAGGCCAACTACTGCATCTGGTGCCACGAGCAGGGCAAGGACTCGTGCTCGAAGGGGCTCAAGGAGAAAGGCGCGACGGGGCGCGGCGCGGCTTCGTTCAAGAAAAGCCCGTTCGGCGTGACGCTGGCCGGCTGCCCGCTGGAAGAAAAAATTTCCGAGTTCCACAAGGCCAAGACCGAAGGCTATGCGATCGGCGCGTTCGCCATCATCGTGGTCGACAATCCGATGGTGGCCGCGACCGGCCACCGCATCTGCAACGACTGCATGAAGGCGTGCATTTACCAGAAGACCGAGCCGGTCGACATCCCGCAGGCCGAGACGCGCACGCTGAAAGACGTGCTCGAGCTGCCGTGGGGCTTCGAGATCTACAGCCTGCTCACGCGCTGGAACCCGCTCAACCTGCGCAATCCCTATCCCAAGGCGCCGAGCGGCAAACGCGTGCTGGTGGCCGGCATGGGGCCGGCGGGATTTTCGCTGTCGCATTTTCTGATGAACGACGGCCACACGGTGGTCGGCATCGACGGCCTCAAGATCGAGCCGCTGCCGCCGGAGTTCTCGGGCGTCGACGCGCGCGGAAAGCGCGTGCCGTTCAAGCCCATCCGCGACGTGCGCGAATTGTACGAGGCGCTCGACGAGCGCATGATGGCCGGCTTCGGCGGCGTCGCCGAGTACGGCATCACCGTGCGCTGGGACAAAAACTTCCTGAAAATCATCCGGTTGCTGCTGGAGCGCCGCAGCCAGTTCGCGCTGTTCGGCGGCGTGCGTTTCGGCGGCACGATCACGGCCGACGAGGCGTTCGGACTCGGCTTCGATCACGTCGCGCTCGCAATCGGCGCCGGGCGCCCGACGGTGCTCGACATGCCCAACGGGCTGGCGCGCGGCGTGCGCACCGCGTCGGATTTCCTGATGGCGCTGCAGCTGACGGGCGCGGCGAAGACCGATTCCATCGCCAACATGCAGCTGCGGCTGCCGGTGGTGGTGGTGGGCGGCGGGCTGACCGCGATCGACACCGCGACCGAATCGCTCGCGTACTATCCGCTGCAGGTCGAGAAATTCCTGGGCCGTTACGAAGCGATGGCGCGCGAGCACGGCGAGATGGCGGCGCGCATCGCCTGGAACGAGGAAGAGCGCGTGATCGCCGACGAGTTTCTCGCGCACGCGCGCGCGATCCGCGAGGAGCGCAAGCGCGCTGCTGCCGAAAACCGCGCGCCACGCATCGTCGAGCTGCTGCAGTCGTGGGGCGGCGCGACCATCGCCTACCGCAAGCGCCTGATCGACAGCCCGTCGTACACGCTGAACCACGAGGAAGTGCACAAGGCGCTGGAGGAGGGCATCCGCTTCGCCGAAGGACTGACGCCGCTCAAGGTCGAGGTCGATGAACACGGCCACGTGCGCGCGCTCAAGGTTTCCGTGCAGACGCGCGGCGAGGACGGCAAGTGGAGCGAGACCGGGCAGGCGGAACTGCCGGCGCGCAGCCTGCTGATCGCGGCGGGCACCCAGCCCAACACGGTGCTCGCGCGCGAGGACGCGGAACACTTCAGGCTCGACGGCCGCTACTTCCAGGCCTACGACGCGGCGGGCAGCCCGGTGGCCGCGGAGAAGGCCATCTCGAAACCGAATGAAATCAACGTATTGTTGTCGAAGCGCGACGACGGCCGCGCGATGAGCTACTTCGGCGACGTGCACCCGTCGTTCTTCGGCAACGTGGTGAAGGCGATCGGCAGCGCCAAGCAGGGCTATCCGGTGGTGAGCCGCGCGCTGGAGGGCGTGAAGCCCGCCGCAGCAGGGAGCGATGCGGCGTTTCTCGCGCGGTTCAACGACGAGCTGCGCGCGACGGTGCACGAGGTGAATCGCCTGACGCCGATGATCGTCGAAGTGGTCGTGCGCGCGCCGCTCGCGGCGCGGCGCTTCCGGCCCGGCCAGTTCTACCGTCTGCAGAACTATGAATCGGGTGCGCCGAAGACGCAAGGCACGCGGCTTGCGATGGAAGGGCTCGCGCTGACCGGCGCCTGGGTGGACCCGCAGCAGGGACTGATTTCCACCATCGTGCTGGAGATGGGCGGCTCGAGCGACCTGTGCGTGGAACTGAAGCCCGGCGAACCCATCGTGCTGATGGGCCCGACCGGCTCGCCGACCGAAATTCCTTCCGGCGAAACCGTGGTGCTGGTCGGCGGCGGGCTCGGCAATGCGGTGCTGTTCTCGATCGGCCAGGCGATGCGCAAGGCCGGCAGCAAGGTGCTGTACTTCGCCGGCTACAAGAAAATGATCGACCGCTACAAGATTTCCGAGATCGAGGCGGCGGCGGACGTCGTCGTGTGGTGCTGCGACGAGGAGCCGGGCTTCACGCCCGACCGCCCGCAGGACCGCACGTTCTCCGGCAACATCGTGCAGTGCATGCACGCCTACGCGAGCGGCGCGCTCGGCGAACAGGTGATCCCGTTCAAGGACGCCGACCGCCTGATCGCGATCGGCTCCGACCGCATGATGGCGGCGGTGGCGCGCGCGCGGCACGAAATGCTGAAGCCGTTCCTCAAGGAACACCATTTCGCGATCGGCTCGATCAACTCGCCGATGCAGTGCATGATGAAGGAGATCTGCGCGCAGTGCCTGCAGCCGCAGGTCGATCCGCAGACCGGGAAGACCACGTACGTGTTCTCGTGCTTCAACCAGGACCAGCCGCTCGACTGCGTCGACTGGAAGGCGCTCGAGCAGCGGCTCAGGCAGAACTCGACGCAGGAGAAGCTCACCGCGGAGTGGCTCGACCACTGCCTGATCAAGCTCGGCCTGCGCGAGATGCAGCGGGTTTGAAACGCCGGCCTGAGGATTTCCTGATTTAAATTGATTTTCTTGTCGGAGCGCGGGTCGACAAAGTCCGCGGGTTCCGGCTATTTATGAGGATGGCATCATGGCTTACGTTGTTACGGAACCGTGCATCAAATGCAAGCACACGGATTGCGTCGATGTGTGCCCGGTGGATTGCTTTCGCGAGGGCCCCAATTTTCTGGTGATCGACCCCGACGAGTGCATCGATTGCACGCTGTGCATACCCGAATGCCCGGTCGAGGCGATCTTTGCCGAGGAAGACGTGCCGGAAGACCAGCGCCAGTTTATCGAGATCAATGCCGAGCTGGCGAAAGTCTGGAAGCCGATCATCGAGAAAAAGGACGCGCCGCCGGACGCGGAAGAGTGGGCGAAGGTCAAGGACAAGGAGAAATATCTGGAGCGGTAGCGTTAAGTAAATTAGCCGCCAAGAACGCCAAGAAGAACAGAGAGAACATTGAACCGCCAAGACGCCAAGACGCCAAGGAAATCAAAAGCGGAGACACGAAGGACACAGAGGACACAGAGGAAAAGCTGGAACGGAATATCGGGGATAGCGAAGCAGATACGCATAGCGCTATTATCCGATTCACCATTCACGATTCACCATTTACGGCTTTCGAAACGGTGAAAAGAACTCTTCCCCTGTCCCGCGTCTATCGCCTGCTCGAACCCGGGCCGGTGGTGCTGGTCACTACCGCCCGCAAGGGGCGGGCGAATGTGATGACCATGTCGTGGCACACGATGATGGAGTTCGAGCCGCCGCTGGTGGGCTGCGTGATCAGCAACCGGAACCACACCTTCGATATCCTGAAGGCGACGAAGGAATGCGTGATCAACATTCCGACGGTGGAACTGGCGAAGAAGGTCGTGGGCTGTGGCAACACGTCGGGGCGGAATGTAGACAAGTTCGAGACGTTTCAGCTCACGCCGATGCCTGCATCGCTCGTCGCGGCGCCGCTGATCGACGAGTGCTACGTCAATCTCGAATGCAGGGTCGTCGATACGAAGCTGGTGACGCAGTACAACTTCTTCATCCTCGAAGTGCTCAAGGCGTGGATCGATCCTTCACGGAAACAGCCGCGGACGATCCATCATCTGGGGATGGGGGCGTTCATGGTGGCGGGGAAGACGATCAGGCTGCCGTCGAAGATGAAGTAGCGAGCCGAAGACCGCCAAGAAGATCAAGATAAGATTGAACCGCCAAGGCCGCCAAGACGCCAAGGAATTCAAAAGCGAAGACACAGAGGACACAGAGGACACGAAGGAAAAACCAAGAATAAGAAAACGGGGATAGGGGGTGAAGGCGATTGCCACGGCAAATTTTTCTTTTTCGAATCGCCAGTCGCATTCGCTGTTCAAGCAGTCCGCCGGATGCTATGCCGCTTATGTAGTGCATTGTTTTTAAAATAGTTATTGAAATTTCGTCGAGGCTTGTCGATATGCCACGCTACGTTGGAAGCTGTCACTGCGGTGCTGTCCGCTACGAGATCGACGCGGTCATCGATCGCGTCACCGAGTGCAATTGCTCCATGTGCTCGAAGAAGGGCATCCTTCATCATCGCGTTTCGCCTGAGAACTTTCGCCTGTTGTCGGGCGAGCGGCAACTGGCACATATCAATTCGGGACCATGATCGCCAAGCACCACTTCTGCACGGTCTGCGGGATTCACACGTTTACGCGTCCGCGTGCCGCTCCGGAGCTGTACACGGTCAACGTGAGGACGCTCGATGACTTCGACTTGCAGCGCGAAAAACCCGAATTGGTTGCCTTTGACGGCCGCATTGGGAGGCGTCGGTTGGCTCTCTCAAGTAAACCAGGTTGATCGCAACGGATCGCTACACTTCATATTTGCAAACTATTACGCGGAGACCCGATGGATCCATCCAAGACCCCGGACCCTCACCAGGCTGACTGGCAACGGAAAATCGAAGCGCTGGAAGAGCAGGGGCGCCGGGCTTTTCTCGCCCAGGACATCGACCGGCTCAGAGTCCTCTGGTCCGATGACATGGTGGTGAATTCCCCGCTCAACCGCGTGCTCGAGAGGAACCAGGTCCTCGATCTGCTTCAGAGAGGCGTCATTCGTCACGCTTCTTTCGACGTGCATATCGAGGTCATCAGACGGCACGGCGACCTCGTGACTGTCATGGGGCACGACGTGGTGACCGACGCGCCTGGTGCTCCTCCCGTTCAACGGCGCTTCACCAACGTCTGGCATGCACTCGGCGAGTCGTGGCAAATGGTCGCGCGTCACGCCCATCCCATTGCGAAACCCTGATGGTGCTGCCTGTCATCAACTCCCGCAGCCGATCCGTTTTCCCTTCGCGTTCATGCTTTTGACTGTCAAGCTCCGGCACGCGCCAGCAGCCGGGTGATCAGGAAGAATCAAAATGGAATATTTCTTTTATTGCCGCGACAAGCCGAACAGCGGCCCGTTGCGCAAGCAGATCGTCGAGACCCACTGGTCGTTCATGGACGCTTATGCGCGTGCCTTCGTCGCGCGCGGCCCGACGTTGACCGAAGACGGCGCGCAGACCGGCAGCATGCACATCGTCGATTTGCCCGACGCCGAAGCGGTGCGGGTGTTTGCCTATGAAGAGCCCAATTACAAAGCCGGCGTGTACAGCGACGTTTTCGTGAGCCGCTGGCGCAACGAGCTGGGACGCACGATGTGGGAGTTCAAGGGCGATCCGGAACACAACAAGCGCTTTCTCATCATCGGCCGCGGCAAGCCGGGCATGAGCGATGCCCGCAACCGGCTGCAGGAGGCGCGCCGCCGCTACTTCATCGACAAGGGTTATCAGGAACGCTTTATCGCGCGCGGGCCGCTGTTGTCCGATGACGGCACGCAATGGGCCGGCAGCGCCATGATGATCGAGCTGCCCGACCGCGCCGCCGTCGAGGCCATGCTGGCGGATGATCCCTATGTGCGGGCCGGGCTGTACGACAGCATCGAGATTCACAACTGGCGGTTCGGCGGGCGGCACTAGCTCTGTGCTCCGCAAAGCATCGGAACAGTAGTGGCCCCAGGAAACAGGATAGAGGAAATACGGATAAGTGAAGTTCTGCTCTAATGGGCGATGTAATCGCCAGAGAGCAAAGCGCATGAAACGACCCAGCCGTAACTACTCAGCGGCATTCAAGGCCAAGGTAGCTCTGGCTGCCGTCAGGGACGGTCACTTTTTTTGTTGCCGTAACTTCCATCCGGCTTAGGCCATCCGCCCTTTGGCTTTGTTTTTTTCAAAGCGTCTTTGATGAGCTGGGCCCAATTTCCTTTGGTATTCACGCGCTCGGGCTCCGGGCTGGCAGGCTTCTTCTCTTTTGCTTTCATGTCATGTCCTGAAAAATATCCGTCAGTTGAAAAAAAAGCGGGACGAAATCCGGTTTCCTCACCGCCCCCCGACCAACTTCGACAGTCTAAGTTTCCGCAGCTCTGCGTGGCGGGTCCAGGCGAAGCCGGCGATGCCGATGCAGGTCAGCGCCATCACCGCGACTGTCGCCGGCGCGCCCAGCCAGTCGGCGCCGATGCCTGAAGTGAGCGCGCCGACCGAGATGAACGCGGGGAACACCGGCATCAGGCTGGACACGCGTCCGCGCATCGCTTCCGGTGCGCTCATCTGCAAGGTGGTGACCTGGCTGTTCGAATAGACCATCTCGGCTGCGCCCGCAGCGGCAAGGAACACCACCGCGACCGCGATGGTGGTGCACAGCGAAAAGCCGATCAGCGAAAGCGCGAACGCCAGCAGCGCCAGGGTCTGCACCAGGCCGACGCGGTCGAAGCGGGACACCGACGCGGCGAGCACGCCGCCCACGACGCCGCCGACGCCGACGGCGGAGAGCAGCACGCCGAGTCCTTCGGGACCGGTCAGGAACACGTCGGCGGCGAACACCGGCATCAATGCGCTGAACGACGGGATCAGCAGCAGCGGCGGGATCAGTCCCATCAGCACCATCATGCGCGCGACCGGATGGGTCGCGGCGAAATGCAGGCCTTCCTTGATGTCCGCCCAGGCGCTGTTGCGCGCGCCGGCGTGGGGCTTCGGGTGCGGCACGGCGATCATGAATGCGCTCATCGCGACGCCGAGAAAGAGCAAACCCTGCAGCGCGAAGTTCCAGGCGGGACCGATCCACGCGATCATGAATCCGGCGACGGCGGGGCCGATCGTGCGCATCACGCTGAAGGCGATGGTGTTGAGGGCGAACGCGTTGGCGACTTCGGCGCGCGGCACCACGTCGAACACGAGCGTGCTGCGCAGCGTGCGGTCGAAGGTCATGCCCGCGCCCGAGAGCAGCGTGAACGCGAACAGATGCCAGATCTCGACGCGTCCGAACGCGAGTCCCAGCGCGAGCAATACCGAGATCGCGAACATCATGATCTGGCTGACGGCGAGCGCGCGCCTGCGGTCGAGGCGGTCGGCAACTAATCCGGAAACCGGTGCGAGCAGCAGCATCGGAATCGCGCGGATGCCGAGCACGGCGCCGAGCAGCGCGCCGGAGCCGGTCAGATCGTAGACCACCCAGCCGAGCGTGGCCTGCTGTATCCATTGGCTGCCGGTCGAGCAGATGGTTCCGGCCCACAGCCAGCGGAAGTCGCGATGGCGGAGGGCGCCATAAGTCGTGGAATATGCAGCCAAGGATTGAATGTCCGGGGAAGGAAAGCCGCCTAAATCGGCAGCATCTGAATAATAATTATATAAAACAACGGATTACGATACATTTTTCCTCACACTGCCCGTCTCTTGCCCGGCAGGGGACGGGGGGCCAGAGAAAGCTCTGATCAATTTTTCGTCAAGATGACTCGGAAACCTACTGGGTCCCCGCCTTCGCGGGGATGACTGATCAGAGGTTCCCTTGATGACGAACGCTAATCGCGGCCGACTTCGCGCAGCGCGTCGCCGAGCATGCCGACGAGCTCGTCGATCTGCGCCTTGCTGATGATCAGCGGCGGCGAGAGCGCGATGATGTCGCCGGTGGTGCGGATCAGCAGGCCTTTCTCGTAGCACTTGAGGAAAGTTTTGAACGCGCGCTCGGTGGGTTTGCCCGGCTTGGATTCGAGCTCGATGCCGGCGACGAGCCCCATGTTGCGGATATCGATCACGTTCGGCATCTCGCGCAGGCTGTGCACCGCCTGTTCGAAGTAGGGCGCGAGTTCCTGCGCGCGCTGGAACAGCCCTTCTTCCTCGAACACGTCGAGGCTCGCTTCGGCCGCGGCGGTGGCGAGCGGGTGTCCCGAGTAGGTGTAGCCGTGGAACAGCTCGACCGTGCCCGGCGGCGCCGAGTTGACGACGGCATCGTAGATGCCGCGGCGCACGATCACCGCGCCCATCGGCACCGTGCCGTTGGTGATGCCCTTGGCGATGGTGATCATGTCCGGCACCACGCCGACCGTATCGGCGGCGAAAGCGGGACCGGTGCGGCCGAAGCCGGTGATGACCTCGTCGAATATCAGCAGCAGGCCGTATTTGTCGCAGATCTGGCGCAGACGCTCGAGATAACCTTTGGGCGGTACCAGCACGCCGGTCGAGCCCGCCATCGGCTCGACGATCACCGCGGCGATGTTGGATGCGTCGTGCAGCGGGATGATGCGCGTTTCGAGTTCGTCGGCGAGATGCGCGCCCCAGGCGGGCTGGCCGCGCGAGAACGCGTTTTCCTTGAGGTTGTGGGTGTGCGCGAGATGATCGACGCGCGGCAGCAGGCTGCCGAACGCCTTGCGGTTCGCGGGGATGCCGCCCACCGAAATGCCGCCGAAGCCCGCGCCGTTATAGCCGCGCTCGCGGCCCACCAGCACGTTGCGGTGGCCTTCGCCTTTCGCGCGATGGTAGGCGAGCGCGATCTTCAGTGCGGTGTCGACTGCTTCC
Organism: uncultured beta proteobacterium; assembly: GCA_963734595.1. Lineage (GTDB taxonomy): Bacteria > Pseudomonadota > Gammaproteobacteria > Burkholderiales > SG8-41 > CAKKQX01. The sequence continues at coordinate 88,447 of CAVTHV010000029.1, read as the reverse complement.
GAACCGGAATTGCAGTAGAACACGTGATCGAGATCGCCGGGCGCCATGTTCGCGACGCGCTCGGCGACGCGGAATGCGCTCGGGTGCCCCATCTGGAACGCGGGGCTGTAGTCCATGGTCTCGACCTGCTTTTTCACCGCCTCGACGATTCTCGCGCGGCAGTGGCCGGCGTTGACGCACCACAGGCCGGACGTGCCGTCGAGCACCTTGCGGCCGTCGTCGGTGACGTAGTGCATGTCTTTCGCGGCGACGAACATGCGCGGCGCGGCCTTGAAGGCGCGGTTCGCCGTGAACGGCATCCAGTAGGCGTCCAGCTTGTCGTCGTGAGGTTTCATGGCGGGTCTTGGCTCAACAGAGAGGAATCTGTATTTTGCCAGCACCCGCCACATTCAGCCATACTGTATGGCCGAAATACGGGTATCTATTCTTCGGGGAGAGCGGGTGGGACGCCATATCGTTTGCATCACCTTCGATTTCGATGCGCTGTCGGGCTGGATCGCGCGCGGCATGACTACGCCCGGCCCGATTTCCCGCGGCGAATTCGGCCCCAACGTCGCGCTGCCGCGCATCCTGGCGTTGCTCAGGAAGCACGATGTCCCGACCTCGTGGTACATCCCGGGCCATACGCTGGAGACTTATCCCGATCAATGCCGGCAGGTGCGCGATGCCGGCCACGAGATCGGCCATCACGGCTGGACCCACCGTCCGCCGGCGGGCCTCACGCGCGAACAGGAGGAAGGGGAGCTTGCGCGCGCCAACGAGCAGATCAGGAAGCTCACCGGCCGCCATGCGCGCGGTTACCGTTCGCCGTCGTGGGATCTCTCTCCGCATTCGGTCGAACTCCTGCTCAAGCACGGTTTCACCTACGACAGCAGCATGATGGGCGACGATTACACGCCGTACCGCGTGCGGCAGGGCGACGTGATCGAGCTGGAGAAACCCGCCGTGTTCGGGAAAGAGACGCGGCTGATCGAAATGCCGGTCAGCTGGACGCTCGACGACTATCCGCATTTCGAGTTCGTCCGCACGCCGACCTCGATACTGCCGGGGCTGATGAACGCCAGCCACGTGCTGGCCAACTGGGTCGATGACTTCATGTACTTGCGCGACAACCTCGAATGGGGCGTCATCACCTACACGTTCCATCCGTTCGTGATCGGCCGCGGGCACCGCATGCTGGCCCTGGAGAAACTGATCGGCACGCTGAAAGACAACGGCGCGGTGTTCATGAGGCTGGAAGATGCCGCTGCCGAACATGAGCGGCGCAATCCGTTCAAACCCGGCTGATACGCACACCTTGATCGCGCTCGAGAACGTTTCCAAGACCTATGGCGCGCAGGTTGCGCTGGCCCCGACGACGCTGGCTTTCGGGCACGGCAAAACGACGGTCCTGATCGGTCCCAGCGGCTGCGGCAAGTCCACGCTGCTGAGGATGATCGTCGGGCTGATCCGTCCCGATACCGGCCGCGTGGTATTCGACGGCGAGGAGTTGCGCGCGGACAATATCGAGCGCTTGCGCCATCGCACCGGCTACGTGATCCAGGAAGGCGGGCTGTTTCCCCACCTGAGTGCAGGGCGCAACGTGGCGCTGCTCGCGCGCTTTCTGGGACGCGACGAAGGCTGGATCGCCGCGCGCATGGAGACGCTTGCTGACCTGATGCGCATCCCCAGGAGCCTGCTTGTCCGTTTCCCGCGCGATCTCTCCGGAGGGCAGCGCCAGCGCGTCGGCATCATGCGCGCGCTTGATGCTCGATCCGCCGCTGCTGCTGCTCGACGAGCCGCTGGGGGCGCTCGATCCCGTCACGCGCTACGAGCTGCAGGACGAGCTCAAGCGCATTTTCGGAATGCTCGGCAAAACCGTGGTGCTGGTCACGCACGACATGAACGAAGCCGCGCATTTCGGCGACACCCTCGTCATGCTCCGCGAGGGCCGCATCGTGCAGCAGGGGACGCTGGCCGATCTGCTCGACCGTCCCGCCGAAACCTACGTGCGCGATTTCATACGGGCCCAGCGCCGGGTGCTGCCGGAGAGCGCGCCATGACGCTGCTGCGGATACTCGCGCTGCTGATGCTGCCGGGGTTGTGCGCTGCGGAGCCCGTGCTCAACGTCGGCTCCAAGCGCTTCACCGAGTCCTACATCCTCGGCGAAATCATCGCCCAGACCGTGAACGCCGCCGGCGAGGCGCGTGCCGTGCACCAGCAGGGGCTGGGCAACACCGGCATCGTGTTCGCGGCGCTCCGAAGCGGCGCCATCGATGTTTATCCCGAATACACCGGCACCATCGCCTTTGAATTGCTGGGGCGCAAAACCCCGGCCACCCTGGACGAACTCGCGCAGGAGCTGGCGCCGCTGGGATTGGGGGCCGCCGTGCCGCTGGGTTTCAACAATACCTATGCGCTGGCCATGCGCGAGGAGCGTGCCGCCGCGCTCGGTATCACGCGCATCTCCGATCTCGCGCGCCATCCGGAGCTGAAGCCGGGAATTTCCCAGGAGTTTCTCAACCGCAAAGACGGCTGGGTAGCACTCAAACAAGCCTACCGGCTGCCATTCGCAGCGCCGCGCGGCCTCGACCACGGGCTGGCCTACGAAGCGCTGGCAGCGGGGCAGGTCGACGTGATCGACATCTATACGACCGATGCGAAGATCGCCAAATACCGGCTGCGCGTGCTTGCCGACGATCGCGGTTTTTTCCCCGCTTACGAAGCGGTGCTGATCTACCGGCTCGATTTGCCAAAGCGGTTTCCGGCATCTTGGGCCGCGCTGCAGAAGCTTCAGGGGCGCATTCCGGCGCAGCGCATGATCGCACTGAATGCCGAGGTCGAGCTTTCCGGCGCATCCTTCGCCGCGGCCGCGCGGCAGTTTCTTGCCGCACCGGACACAGCCGCGGATGCGACGCGTGACGACCGCCGGCCGTTTTACGCCGTGCTGTTCGGAAACGATCTCGGGCGGCTGACCCTGCAGCACCTGCTGCTGGTATTCGTCTCGCTTGCGCTGAGCGTCGCGGTCGGAATTCCGCTCGGCATCCGGGCCGCGCGCTCGCCGCGGGCGGCCTACTGGATACTGGCGGCGGTCGGCACGCTGCAGACCATTCCGTCGCTGGCCCTGCTCGCATTTCTGATCGCGCTGCTGGGGTCCATCGGCACGGTGCCGGCGATCGTCGCGCTGTTTCTTTATGCGCTGCTGCCCATCGTGCGCAATACCCACAGCGGACTCGTCGATATCGCGGCGCCGCTCAGGGAATCGGCGCAGGCGCTGGGACTGCCGGCCGCAGCGCGGTTGAGGCTGGTCGAGCTGCCGCTTGCGGTGCGCCCGATTCTCGCCGGCATCAAGACCTCGGCGGTCATCAACGTCGGCACCGCGACCATCGCAGCCTTCATCGGCGCCGGCGGTTATGGCGAACGCATTGTCGCGGGACTGGCGGTCAACGACAGCGCGATGCTGCTGGCCGGTGCGGTGCCCTCAGCGGCGCTGGCGCTGCTGATCCAGTGGGCGTTCGATGCGCTGGAGAACCGGGTGATCCCGGAAGGGCTGCAGGAAAAACGCGAGCGCGTTACGGAGTGAACTATCTGACCAGCACCGTGTTGCGCGCCTCGGGCAGCAGGTTCGGGTAGTCGCGGCTGAAATGCAGGCCGCGGCTTTCATGCCGCATCAGCGCGCTTCGCACGATCAGTTCCGCGGTGGTCACCAGGTTGCGCAACTCGAGCAGGTCGTTGGTGACGCGGAACGTGCGAGTAATAGTCGTGGATTTCCCCCTGCAGCAGGCGGATGCGGTGCAGCGCGCGCTCCAGCCGCTTGTTGGTGCGCACGATGCCGACGTAGTCCCACATGAAGCGCCGCAGCTCGTCCCAGTTGTGCGAGATCACGATTTCCTCGTCGGCATCGGTGACGCGGCTCTCGTCCCATTGCGGCAGCGCGGGCGAGGGCGGCGCCGGCTGCGCCAGAATGTCTTTGGCGGCGGCCATGCCGAACACCAGGCACTCGAGCAGCGAATTGCTGGCCAGGCGATTGGCGCCGTGCAGGCCGCTGAAGGCGGTCTCGCCGATGGCATAGAGGCCGGGCAGATCGGTGCGCCCGGACTTGTCGGCCATGATCCCGCCGCAGGTGTAGTGCGCGGCCGGCACCACCGGAATCGGCTGGCGCGTGATATCGATGCCGAATTCCAGGCAGTGGCTCGTAGATGGTGGGGAAGTGCTCCCGTGATAAAGTCCGCGGGCTTGTGCGAAATGTCGAGATAGACGCATTCGAGGCCGCGTTTTTTCATCTCGAAGTCGATGGCGCGCGCCACGACGTCGCGCGGCGCCAGTTCGGCGCGCGGGTCGTGTCGCGGGCATGAAGCGCGTGCCGTCCGGCAGCTTGAGCACGCCGCCTTCGCCGCGCACCGCCTCGGAAATCAGGAACGATTTGGCGTGCGGGTGGTAGAGGCAGGTGGGATGGAACTGGATGAATTCCATGTTGGCGACGCGGCAGCCGGCGCGCCAGCCCATGGCAATGCCGTCGCCGGTCGAGGTGTCGGGGTTGGTGGTGTACAGATAGACCTTGCCGGCGCCGCCGGTGGCCAGCACCGTATGCTGCGCCGCAACCGTATGAACTTTCCCGGATGCGGTATCGAGCGCATAGCAGCCGTAGCAGCGGTTGTCGAACAGCCCCAGCTTGGCGCCGGTAATCAGATCGATTGCGTTGTAGTGCTCGAGCAGCGGTGATATTGGGGTGCGTCCTGATCTTGCCCTCGAGCGTGGATTGCACCGCGTGGCCGGTCGCGTCGGCGGCGTGGATCACGCGGCGGTGACTGTGGCCGCCCTCGGTCGTGAGATGGTAGCCGGTGTCGCTGGCCGCTTCGCGCGTGAACGGCACGCCCTGGCCGATCAGCCACTCGATGCTTTCCCGGCCGTGCTCGATCGACCTGGCGGGTGATTTCCGGGTCGTTCAGGCCGGCGCCGGCGACGAAGGTGTCCGGATATGCGATCTCGGCGTTGTCGGACGGCGACAGCACCGCGGCGATGCCGCCCTGGGCGTGGTCGCTGGCGCCGTCGATCAGTTGCTTCTTGGTGATGAGCCCGACCCGCTGGCGGTCGGCCAGGTGCAGGGCGAGGGTCAGGCCGGCCAGCCCGCTGCCGATGATCAGGACGTCAAATTTGGGCGGCATCGATGTTCCCGGGGAAAACAATCGATGTTAACCGAAATCCGGCGGAGGTCAACCCGGCTGCGCAACTCCCCGCATTGTAAAATGAACTAAATTAAGCCTGCCTGGTCATTGCATTTAACGGTCGGTCTTCGCGTTCCACGGAAGCGGGTCGGGCGGGTATACTGTGCGCTTTGTCTGGCCGGTAATGCGCTCGACTTGGATAATAATTCGAAGGTCAGGGACGGATTGAATGGGCGATCGCGAAGTCGATCAGCAACTGGTCGAACGCGCGCAGCGCGGCGACAAGCATGCGTTCGAGCTGCTGGTCAGCAAGTACCAGCGCAAGCTCGGGCGATTGCTGTCGCGCTTCATCCGCGATGCGGCCGAGGTCGAGGATGTGACGCAGGAGGCCTTCATCAAGGCCTACCGGGCGCTGCCGTCTTTTCGCGGCGATAGTGCTTTTTACACCTGGTTGTACCGGATCGGCATCAATACCGCCAAAAACTATCTGGTGGCGATGGGGCGGCGCGCGCCGACCGTCACGGAATTCGACAGTGAAGAGGCTGAAAGCTTCGAGGACGGCGACCAGCTGCGGGACCTGAACACGCCGGAAAACCAGCTGATGAGCAAGCAAGTCGCTGAAACAGTGAACCAAACGCTGCGAGCAGTTGCCAGAAGAGCTGAGAACGGCGATTACCCTGCGCGAAATCGAAGGAATGAGTTACGAGGATATCGCCAACATCATGAATTGCCCGATCGGTACCGTCCGGTCGAGGATATTCAGGGCCCGCGAAGCGATAGCCGGAAAGTTGAGACCGCTGCTCGGGACGAGCAAAGACAGGAGATGGTGATATGGACAAGATATCCGCGCTGATGGACGGCGAACTGGACGAGCACGAAGCCAGCCGGTTGTTTGCCAGGCTCAAGCCGCAGGACGAATTGCGCGAGTCCTGGGACACCTTTCACCTGATCGGCGACGCGATGCGCGGCGATTGCCGTCTGTCGCCGCACTTCAGCGCTGCGGATGGCCGAACGTCTGGCAGCGGAGCCCACGGTGCTCGCGCCCCGCGCCGCCGCGATACCGCCAAACGCGTCAATACCTATGTGCTGTCCGCCGCCGCTTCGTTATCGGCGGTCGCCCTCGTCGTCTGGGTTGCGTTCTCCATCAATCCGCTCAGCACGCCGCCGCAGGTCGTCGCCAAGGCCCGCGATTCCCGCCGTGTCCCCAGGCTGCCGCCACCGCCCAGGTTGCCAGCATCTGCCAACGTTTCCAGTCCAGGGCAACCTGAACGAGTATCTGCTGGCGCACCAGGGGTATTCTCCGAGCACCGCGATCCAGGGCGTCGTGCCCTATATTCGCAGCGTGTCGGACACCCAGCCGGTGCCGAACCGTTAGCCGCATCCCCTGCCTATGAATAAAGTCTGGCCGTTGGTTGTCCTTGGATTGTCCACGGCGCATGTCGCGCTGGCCGATGATTCCCAGGACGGGGTCGCGTTGCTGATGAAAATCGCCAACGCTTCCCGCCACCTCAATTATTCCGGCACCTTCGTCTACCAGCACGGCACCAGGTCCGAAACCTCGCGTATTGTCCATTATGTGAACTCCGGAGGCGGGGAATTCGAAAGAATGGAAGTCCTCGACGGGCCGGCGCGCGAGGTGGTTCGCAACAACGACCAGCTCACCTGCTATCTGCCCAAGAGCAAGACCGTGATCATCGAGCAGCGCGACACGCGGCAATTGCCGGTGCTGCTGCCGGAACGCATGCCGGACATCCTCGCAAACTACTCGGTGAAAAAGGCCGGGACCGACCGCGTCGCCGGCTATGACTGCAACGTGATCATGCTCGAACCCAAGGACCATTTGCGTTACGGGCGCAGTTTCTGCGCCGAGGTCCGTTCCGGGCTGCCGCTGCGCTCGCGCACCATCAACGAGAAAAACGACGCCGTGGAATCGTTCGCCTTCACGCAGCTGACCATCGGCGGCAAATTCAACCGCGACATGGTCAAATCGAAATACGCGGCGGTGAGCCGCCATTGGCACGTCGACCGCTCGGCGCTGAATGTGTCTGAAAAAAATGAGGACACCGGCTGGGTGCTCAACAACCAGCCGGCCGGATTCAAGAAGCTCACCGAAGTGAAACGTTCGATCGCCGGACGGCCCGGCGCGGTGTCGCACATCGTGTTTTCGGACGGACTGGCCGCTATTTCGGTTTTCATCGAGACGCTGCCGAAAGAGCAGCCCTCGCAAACCCTGGCCCATCAGGGTGCGATCAATATCTACACGCGGAAATATGCCGGCCATATGGTAACGGTACTGGGCGAGGCGCCGGCCGCTACCGTGATGCAAATCGCCAACTCGCTCGAGTTGCGGACCCATACCCCACTGCCCACTGGCGGCAGCCATCCGTTAAAATAAGCGTTTTAAGACAAATCCCCGCAGTCAAGAGGTTCGACGCATGCTGAAACGGTTGGTTTTTGCCCTGTGCCTGCTGGCGCCGCTGGGTGCTGCTGCACAGCTTCCGGATTTTACCGAGCTGGTCGCAAAACAGGGTCCGGCGGTGGTCAACGTCAGTACCACGCAGTCGGCTCGCGGCACATTGGCGCCGCAAATTCCGAATCTGCAGGAAGACGACCCGTTCTACGAATTTTTCAAGCGCTTCATCCCCAACCCCGGCCCGCGCGATTTCCAGTCGCAGTCGCTGGGCTCGGGTTTCATCATCAGCCCCGACGGTTACATCCTGACCAATGCGCACGTGATCGACGCCGCGGACGAGGTCACGGTCAAGCTTACCGACAAGCGCGAGTTCAAGGCCAAGGTGATTGGCGCCGACAGGCGCACCGACGTGGCGCTGATCAAGATCGAGGCAACGGCGCTGCCGGTGGTCAGGTTCGGCGATCCTGCCAAGCTCAAGGTCGGCGAATGGGTGGTGGCGATCGGCTCGCCATTCGGATTCGACAACACCGTGACCGCGGGCATCGTGAGCGGCAAGGGGCGCTCGTTGCCGCAGGAAAACTTCGTGCCGTTCATTCAAACCGACGTGGCGGTCAACCCGGGCAACTCGGGCGGGCCGCTATTCAACCTGCGCGGCGAGGTGGTCGGCATCAATTCGCAGATTTACAGCCGCACCGGCGGGTTCATGGGACTGTCATTTGCGATTCCCATCGATGTCGCCAATAACGTCGCGCAGCAGCTGCGCACGACGGGCAAGGTGACGCGCGGCCGGATCGGCGTGGTGATCCAGCCCGTGACCAAGGAGCTTGCCGAATCGTTCGGACTGCCCAAGGTGCAGGGTGCGTTGGTCAATTCGGTCGAAAAGGGCGGCCCTGCGGAGAAGGCGGGGATAGAGCCTGGCGATGTGATTCTCAAGTTCGACGGCACGGGCGTGAATTCTTCAGAGGACCTGCCGCGCATCGTCGGCGGCACCAAGCCGGGAAGCAAGGTAACGATCCAGGTGTGGCGCAACAAGGCCGCCCGCGATCTGCGGGTGACTGTTGCCGAATTGCAGGAAGATCGCGCGCGGCAATCGCGGCGCGGCGGCAAGCCCCCGGTGACCGCGCCCACGCAGTTTGGGCTGACGTTGAGCGAGCTCACGGACGCCAAGCGCAGCGAACTCAAGATCGAAGGCGGGGTCATGGTGGAAAGCGCCCAGGGCGCGGCGGCGCGCGCCGGCATCCGCCGCGGCGACATCATCCTTTCGGTCAACAACCAGGTCGTGAAGTCTGCCGAACAACTGTTCCAGTTCATGAACCAGTTCGACAACGGGAATATCGTCGCCCTGCGGGTGCGGCGCGGCAACAATTCGCTTTACGTGCCGTTCCAGATCGACAGCAGTTCCCGCTGATGGGGATCCGGCTGACCCTGTACAGCCGGAACTACTGCCATTTGTGCGAGGAAATGATCGCGATCCTGCGCCGATTGCAGGCCGATCTGCGTTTCGAGCTGGAGATCGTAGATGTCGACAGCGCGCCTGAACTCGAGCGCCGCTATGGCGAAAAGGTGCCGGTGCTGACCCGCGGCGGCGAAGAAATCTGCCAGTACCGGCTCGACCCTGCGGTTTTTGCTGAATATTTAGCGAAAATTTGTTAAAATTTAAGCCTTTATCGCCAACGAGGGCACCGCGGGTGCCCTTTTTCAATGCAGCATATCCGCAATTTTTCCATCATCGCCCATATCGACCACGGCAAATCGACGCTGGCGGACCGCATCATCCAGTTGTGCGGCGGCCTGTCCGACCGCGAGATGGAGGAGCAGGTGCTCGATTCGATGGACCTCGAACGCGAGCGCGGCATCACCATCAAGGCGCAGACTGCCGCGCTCGAATACCGGGCGCGCGACGGCAAGACCTATCAGCTCAACCTGATCGACACCCCCGGCCACGTCGATTTTTCGTACGAAGTGTCGCGCTCGCTTGCCGCGTGCGAAGGCGCGCTGCTGGTGGTCGATGTCTCGCAGGGCGTGGAGGCGCAGACCGTCGCCAACTGCTATACCGCGATCGAGCAGGGCGTCGAAGTGGTGCCTGTGCTCAACAAAATGGACCTGCCGCAGGCCGATCCCGATCGCGTGATTGCCGAAATCGAAGACATCATCGGCATACCCGCCAGGGATGCGGTCAAGATCAGCGCCAAGACCGGCGAGGGCGTGGCAGGACGTTCTGGAGGCGCTGATCGCGCGCATCCCGCCTCCCGCGGGGGACCCGGACAAGCCGCTCAAGGCGCTCATCATCGATTCCTGGTTCGACAACTACGTCGGAGTGGTGATGCTGGTGCGCGTGGTCGACGGGAAACTGAAGCCCAAAGACCGCATCATGTTCATGTCGACCCGGGCCGGCTATCTGTGCGAACAGGTCGGCATCTTCACGCCGAAATCGCAGAAGCAGGGAAGCGCTTGCCGCGGGCGAGGTCGGCTTCGTGATCGCGGGCATCAAGGAACTCAAGGCGGCGAGCGTCGGCGACACGCTGACGCTGGCGGACAATCCGGCAGCCGAGGCGCTGCCCGGCTTCAAGGAAATCAAGCCGCAGGTGTTCGCCGGACTTTATCCGGTCGATTCGAGCGCACTACGACGCCTTGCGCGACGCGCTGGAGAAGCTGCATCTCAACGATGCCTCGCTGCGCTACGAACCGGAGTCCTCGCAGGCGCTGGGTTTCGGCTTCCGCTGCGGCTTCCTCGGGCTGCTGCATCTCGACATCGTGCAGGAGCGGCTCGAGCGCGAATACAACATGGATCTCATCACCACCGCGCCCACGGTGGTCTACCAGGTGCTGCTGCGCGACGGCTCGGTGATCGAGATCGAAAATCCCTCGAAACTGCCCGATGCGTCGAAGATCGAGGAGGTCCGCGAACCGATCATCACCGCGTCCATCCTGGTGCCGCAGGAATACGTCGGTCCGGTGATCACGCTGTGCAACCAGAAGCGGGGCGTGCAGCGGAACATCCAGTACCTGGGGCGGCAGGTGATGCTGACCTACGAAATGCCGCTCAATGAAGTCGTGATGGATTTCTTCGACAAGCTGAAATCGGTTTCCCGCGGTTACGCATCGCTCGATTATGATTTCCTCGAATACCGCGCCGCCGACCTGGTCAAGCTCGACATCCTGATCAACGGCGACCGCGTCGACGCGCTGTCCCTGATCGTGCACCGGGCCAACGCCCCGTATCGCGGGCGCGATCTCGCGGTCAGGATGCGCGAGCTGATCCCGCGCCAGATGTTCGATATCGCGGTGCAGGCCGTCGATCGGCTCGCACATCATTGCGCGCGAGACGGTCAAGGCGCTGCGCAAGAACGTGCTGGCCAAGTGCTACGGCGGCGACATCACGCGCAAGAAAAAGCTGCTGGAGAAGCAGAAGGCCGGGAAAGAAACGCATGAAACAGGTCGGCAATGTGGAAATACCGCAGGAGGCGTTCCTCGCGATTCTGCAGGTGGAGAACAAATGATGCGTAAGACGACAGCCGTCAGGCTGGCAAGTGAAATGCGGCGGCGTTCGGGGTTGCGTGCCCATGCATCACGCTGACCGCTTACGGCCCGGAAACGCAAATGAATTTCGCTCTGATCATGTTTCTGCTGCTGGTCTTTACCGGAGCCGTCTGGCTGCTCGATTATTTCGTGCTGCAGCGGCGGCGCGCGGCGGGCCGGCCGGAACCATGGTGGGTCGAGTACCCGAAGAGTTTCTTTCCGGTGATTCTGATCGTGTTCATGCTGCGCTCCTTTCTGGTCGAGCCCTTCAAGATTCCCTCGGGATCGATGCTGCCGACGCTGCTGGTGGGCGACTTCATCCTGGTGAACAAATTCACCTACGGCATCCGCCTCCCGATAGTCAACGTCAAGCTCGCGGACATCAACCAGCCCAAGCGCGGCGAAGTCATGGTCTTCCGCTATCCGGAGAATCCTTCGCTCGACTACATCAAGCGCGTGGTCGGCCTGCCGGGAGACAAGATCGAATACCGGAACAAGCGGCTCCGCATCAACGGCGAGCCGATCCCGGTCACGCCTGCGGGTGAATACGATTATGTCGAGTCCGGACTCAATTATGTCGCGACGCAGCGCTTCAGCGAGAATCTTGGCGGGCATCATGCACACGATCCTGGTGCTGCCGGAAGCGCCGAGCGTGCAACTCGGCGGCGTGCGCATGTTTCCCTTCAGGGATAATTGTGCATACAATGACGCAGGCTTCACCTGCACGGTGCCTGCGGGGCATTATTTCATGATGGGCGACAACCGTGACAGCAGCAGCGACAGCCGCTACTGGGGGTTCGTGCCCGACGCCAACATCGTCGGCAAGGCGTTCCTGATCTGGTGGAACTTCGATAATTTCAAGAGAATCGGTCAGTCTATAAAATGATGAGGGGAATGATCATGCGCAAACAGAAAGGCGTGACTTTATCCGGGCTGTTGATATGGGCGGTGGCGCTGGTGTTTCTGGCGCTGCTGGGATTCAAGGTCGCGCCGGCCTATTTCGAATATCTCACGATCCAGAAGGAGTTCAAGGAAATAGCGAGCGATCCGTCGCTGGCCGGCGGGCAAAGAGCGGCAATCGAACGGGCTTTCTATAACCGCACGACGATAGACAACGTCACCTCCGTCACTCCCCAGGATCTCGAAATCAGCAAGGACGGCGATGGCCTCGTGATCAGCGCCGCCTATTCGGTGCGCGTGCCGCTGTTCGCGAATGTCAGCCTCGCCATCGATTTTCGTCCGAGTTCCGCCAAGTAAGGGACCGCCGCCCGGCGAGCGATGGACCTCGAGGTTTTCAGTCAAAGGATAGGCTGCCGTTTCAGCGATCCGGGCTTGCTGCTGCGCGCGCTGACTCACCGCAGCTACAGCATCGCCAACAACGAACGCCTCGAGTTCCTGGGCGACAGCGTGGTCAACTGCACCATCGCGCTGGAGCTCTATCACAAGTTCCCGCAACTGAGCGAAGGCGATCTTTCCCGCCTGCGCGCGAGCCTGGTGAGCCAGCCGTCGCTGTTCGCCATCGCGCGCCATTTCGAATTCGGCGATCAGCTGCTGCTGGGCGAAGGCGAACTGAAAACCGGCGGATCGCGGCGGCCGTCGATCCTGGCCGACGCCGTGGAAGCGGTGATCGGCGCGGCATTTCTCGACGGCGGCTTCGACCGGGCGCGGACGCTGGTGCGAACGCTGTTCGCCTCGGCGCTCGACGCCATCGACCCCAGCACCACCGGCAGGGATCCCAAGACGCTGCTGCAGGAACACCTGCAGGGCCGCCGGATCGCCCTGCCGCAATATGCGGTCATCGCTGTCCGCGGCGAAGCGCATGAGCAGCGGTTTCAGGTGGAGTGCGTCATTCCCGAGCTCGAGCATCCGGTCGCTGGGAGAGGGCACGAGCCGCCGCAGCGCGGAACAGGATGCCGCGCACCGCGCATACGAACTGGCAACGCGAAAATGAGTACATCGGTGCATCGTGCGGGCTATATCGCCATCGTCGGCCGGCCCAACGTGGGCAAGTCCACGCTGCTCAACCGCCTGGTCGGCCAGAAAGTCAGCATCACCTCGCGCAAGGCGCAGACCACCCGCCAGCGCATCACCGGCATTCTGACGCGCAGCGATGCGCAGCTCGTATTCGTCGACACGCCCGGATTCCAGACGAAGCACAGGAGCGCGTTGACGCGCATCATGAACCGCAGCGTGACCCAGAGCCTGCAGGAAGTCGACGTCGTGCTGTGGGTGATCGAGGCCCTGAAATTCGATGAACTCGACGCCGCATTGCAGCGGCTGCTGCCGGCCAAGGTGCCGGTGGTGCTGGCGATCAACAAGGTCGACCGGCTTGGCGACAAGAACGCGCTGCTGCCTTTCATCAGGGATCTCAGCGAGCGCTTTCAACTGAACGCGATCGTGCCGGTCGCGGCGGAGAAAGGCGAGCAGATCGACGAACTGGTGAAGGCGGTGGTGCCGCTGCTGCCGGAACAGCCGGCGGTGTTCGGCGAAGAGGAGATCACGACCTCGAGCGAGCGCTTTCTGGCTGCGGAGCTGATCCGCGAGAAACTGTTCCGTCTGCTCGGCGAGGAGCTGCCTTATGCGGCGGCGGTGGAGATCGAGCGCTTCGAGATGGATGGGGCGCTGCGGCGTATTCACGCCGCCATCATCGTCGACAAGCCCAGCCAGAAGGCGATTGTCATCGGCAAGGGCGGCGAGAAGCTGAAAGTGATCGCCACCCAGGCGCGCAAGGACATGGAGCAGCTGTTCGGCGGCAAGGTGTTTCTCGAGGTGTGGGTCAAGGTCAAGAGCGGCTGGGCCGACAGCGCGGCGACGCTCAAGCGCATGGGGTTCGATTCCTGAGGGATGAGGGCGCGAAGGATGCCAAGGCGATGAGGGCGAGAAGGACAAGGAATGCAGGAAGCGCTGCTCGGCGGATGCCTGGGCGTTGTTGGACGTTTTGCCTTCCTCATCCCTCATCCTTCATCCTTCATCCCTTCCGTCAGCGGGAACGCCGTTGTGACCGCTGCAGACCGGTCCCGGCAGGACGCGCAGCCGGCATTCGTATTGCATCACTATCCGTTCAGCGAAACCAGCCTGGTGATCGAAACGTTCACCCGCGACTTCGGCCGCGTCGCGCTGATGGCGCGCGGCGCGCGGCGGCCGAAGTCGGCGCTGCGCGGCGTGCTGCTCGCATTCCAGCCGCTGCTGATCGGCTGGGCGGGCAAGAGCGAGCTGCGCACGCTGCACAAGGCGGAGTGGCAGGGCGGCTATGCGCCGCTGAAGGGGCTGTCCCTGATCTGCGGGTTTTATCTCAACGAACTCCTGCTCAAGCTGCTGCTGCGCGATGATCCCCACGACCGGCTGTTTGCGATCTACCAGGAGACGCTGGATGCGCTGGCGGCGGACGGCAATCATGCCGCGATTCTGCGTCGCTTCGAAAAAAACCTGCTGCGCGAACTGGGCTATGCGCTGACGCTCGACGTCGACGTCGAGAGCGGGCAACCGGTCGCGGCGCAGCGCCGCTATGCGTATATCATCGAACGCGGCCCGGTCGCGCTCGACGGCGTCCCGCGGCAAAACGAGGTAGAATTATCGGGGCAAACACTGATCGATATGCAGTCGGACAACTACTCCAGCACGATTACCCAGCAACAGAGCAAGGCCCTGATGCGCATGCTGATCAATCACTACCTCGGTAACCAGGAACTGCATACGCGGTCGCTGTTGCGCGACCTGCAGCAGCTGTGAGCATTGCGGGCGGCCGCGAACGCCGCGTCTGCCGACTCGCATGACGAAGCTGAGCGTGAATCTCAACAAGGTCGCGCTGCTGCGCAATTCGCGCGCGCTCGGCATTCCCAGCGTGGTGCGGGCCGCGACCATCGCGCTCGACGCCGGCGCGCATGGCATCACGGTCCACCCGCGGCCCGACGGCAGGCATATCCGCACCCAGGATGTTTACGAGCTCGCGCAACTGCTCAAGGCCCGGCGCGATGCCGAATTCAACATCGAGGGCAATCCGTTTCATGCCGTGCTCGAGCTGGTGCGGGAGGTGCGGCCGCAGCAGTGCACGCTGGTGCCCGATGATCCGGCGGCGTTCACTTCCGATCACGGCTGGGACCTCAGGCGCGATGGCGCGCGGCTGAAGCCGGTCATCGCCGGCCTCACGGCACTCGGCATCCGGGTCAGCCTGTTCATGGATCCGCTGCCGGAAGCGATGGCTGAAGCGCGGAACATAGGCGCCGACCGCGTCGAGCTTTACACCGAGCCCTATGCGAGCGCGTTCGGTACTGCCGCCGAAAAAGCGGAGCTGGCGCGCTACGCCGCGGCGGCACAGGCCGCACAGCAGGCCGGACTGGGCGTCAACGCCGGCCATGATCTCAATCAGGACAACCTGCCGCGCTTCCTGTCAGCCGTGCCCGGCGTGCTCGAAGTATCGATCGGCCATGCGCTGATCGCTGATGCGCTCGAATGCCGGACTCGCGCAGACGGTGCGTGATTATCTTGCCGCAGTCGGCGCACAACCGGCAACTGCAACAACGGGGAAAACGCGATGATCTACGGCATCGGTATCGACGTGATCGAGCCGCAGCGCGTCGAACGCCTGTTCGAAAAATATGGCGAGCGCTTCGCGCGCCGGGTACTGACGCCACTGGAATGGCCTGGTTATCTGAAGACGGTGCGGCCGGTGCTGTTTCTGGCCAACCGCTTCGCGGCGAAGGAAGCGTTCTCGAAAGCGATGGGTACCGGCTTCCGCTACCCGGTGACGTTGCAATGCATCAGCGTGGTGCAGAACCGGGCCGGCAAGCCCGGGTTCGCGTTTGACGCCGATCTCGATACCCTGGTGAAAGACCGCGGCATCATCGGCCACCACCTCACGATCAGCGACGAGAAAAGCCTGGCCTGTGCCTGCGTGGTCCTGGAAACATGAATAAAAACAACGTATTATCGTTAGGACCGGTCATGCTCGACGTGGCCGGCACCGAGCTTGACGCCACAGACCGCCGGCGGCTGCAGCATCCGCTGGTGGGTGGCGTCATTCTGTTTTCCCGCAACTATGCCTCGCCGGAACAATTGCTCCGGCTTGACCGCCGAGATCCATGCGGTGCGCAGTCCGGCACTCGTCATCGCCGTCGATCATGAGGGCGGCCGCGTACAGCGCTTCCGCGAAGGCTTCACGGTCATTCCCGCCATGCGCGAGCTGGGCCGCGTTTGGGACGGCAATCCGCAGCATGCAGGCCATCTCGCGCATGAGGCGGGGTTCGTGCTCGCCGCAGAGTTGAGAGCGCATGGCGTCGATCTCAGTTTTGCGCCGGTACTCGATATCGATTACGGCAACAGCAGCGTCATCGGCAATCGCGCGCTGCACTCCGATCCGCAGGCGGTTGCCGATCTGGCGCGCGCGCTGGTGCAGGGTTTCCGCCAGGGCGGCATGAGTGCGGTCGGCAAGCATTTCCCGGGCCACGGCCATGTCCGCGCGGATTCTCACCATGAGGTCCCGATCGATGACCGGCCCTATGCCGACATCGCGGCGTGCGATCTGGTGCCGTTCCGGCGGCTGATCGAATCCGGGCTGGGCGGCATCATGCCGGCGCATGTGATTTATCCGCAGGTAGACCGGCAGCCCGCGGGATTCTCGGAGATCTGGCTGAAGACCATCCTGCGCGGCGAGTTGGGATTCGACGGCGTGATTTTCAGCGACGATCTCAGCATGGAAGGGGCCCGCGTGGCCGGAGGCGTGGTGGACCGCGCCCGCGCTGCATTCGGTGCCGGCTGCGACATGGTGCTGGTGTGCAACAATCCGGCCGCCGCGGATGAGTTGCTGGCGAGCCTGAATTATTCGATCCCGGCGCCGAGCCTGGCGCGGCTCGCGCGCATGCACGGCCGGCAGCATAGCGAGAACATGGTCAAGCTGCGCGAGGATCCGCAGTATATGAAAGCCCTGCATGCGATTGCCGGCATCGGCTTCGAAAGCGGGAATCTGCCGCTCGGCACCTGAGCCATGTCTGCGCACGCGCACACCCACACCCACCATCATCCGCCCGCCGGCCAGCGCCGGCCGGCTTTCGTCGTTGCGGTGCTGGTCACGTTCGCATTTGCCCTGGTGGAACTGTCCGGCGGACTGTGGTCGGGATCGCTCGCCCTGGTGAGCGACGCCGGGCACATGTTCTCGGATGCGCTCGCGCTGGCGTTCGCCGCCATTGCCGCCTGGCTGGCGCGGCGGCCCGCGAGTTTGCGCCACTCCTATGGCTGGGCGCGCGCCGAAGTCATCGGCGCCATGATCAACAGCCTGATCATGCTCGGCATCATCGTCATGCTGGTGGTGGAAGCGGTGCAGCGGCTGCTCGCGCCGCAACCGGTGATCGCGGGCGGCGTGATGCTGATCGCGTTCATCGGGCTCGTGGTCAACATCGTGGTCGCGTTCATTCTGAGCCGCGGCGAACGCAGCATGAATGCGCGCGCGGCGCTGCTGCACGTCATGGGCGATCTGGTCAGCTCCATTGCGGCGCTGATTGCGGGTGCGGTGATCTATGCCACCGGCTGGCTGCTGATCGATCCCATCCTGTCGCTGGTCATCGCCGCCCTGATCCTCGTCAGCACGCTGCGGCTGCTGCGCGATACCCTGCATGTGCTGATGGAAGGGGTGCCGGCATCGGTCGACCTGGCGCAGATCGGCAAAGCGCTGGCCAGGGTGCCGGGCGTGGCCTCGGTGCACGACCTGCATGTATGGGGCATCACGCCGGAGAGCATGGCGCTGTCGGCGCATCTCGACGTGGACGATCTGGCGGGCTGGGCAGCCATACTCGAGGCGGCGCGCACGGTACTGCACGACCGTTTCGACATCGACCATGTGACCCTGCAGCCGGAAGTGCGGGGCGCCGCCCAACCTCAGGTTGTCCGGCTCTGGCCGCGTCAGCCGCCGCCGCATTCATGACCGCGGCAAAGCCCGGTTTCTCGACCGGCTGCCGGCAATGCAGCCGCCTGGCGCTCCATCTCGCCGAGGTGCGTGCGGAATTTCCGGACTATCACGCCAAACCAGTGGCCGCGTTCGGCGCCGCCAGGCCGCGGCTGTTGATCGTGGGGCTCGCGCCCGGAATGCACGGCGCAAACCGCACCGGCCGGCCGTTTACCGGCGATTACGCGGGGATCCTGCTCTACGAGACCCTGCATCGTTTCGGCCTGGCCAGCCAGGCCTCTGCAGTAAGCCGCGATGACGGCCTGCAACTGATCGATTGCCGCATCACCAACGCCGTAAAATGCCTGCCGCCGGAAAACAAGCCCAAGCCCGATGAGGTGCGGCGCTGCAATGCCTATTTGCGGGAAGAAATCGGCGCTCTGCCGCAAGGCACGGCAATCCTGGCGCTGGGCGGCGTCGCCCATCAGGCGGTGCTGATGGCGCTCGATCTGCGCGCCAGCACTTATCGTTTCGGGCACGGCGCCCGCCATGCGCTGCCGCAGGGCCATACGCTCTACGATAGCTATCACTGCAGCCGCTATAATACCCAGACCAAACGCCTGACCCCGGAGATGTTCCGTCAGGTGTTTGCCGCCATCTCCAGTGACTTGAAATCCGGCTGATCATGTCCGATCCCTGTCATTCGCAGCCCCGGCGCGCCCCGCTAACCCGTTCCTGCCGCCATGTCCGATCCGGCTGAAGTCGTTGCCAGCCTGCCCCATTTGCCCGGTGTCTACCGCATGCTGAATGCGGCGGGGGAGGTGCTTGTACGTCGGCAAGGCGCTCGATCTCAAGAAGCGGGTCTCGTCCTATTTCCAGAAGCAGTCGGGGCTGTCGCCCCGCATCCAGCTCATGATGTCCCAGGTGGCGGCGGTCGAGACCACCGCCACGCGCTCCGAGGCGGAGGCGCTGCTGCTCGAAAACAATTTAATTAAAACATTAAGTCCACGCTATAACATATTGTTTCGTGACGATAAATCATATCCATATCTCGTGCTGACCGGGCACCGCTTTCCGCGTCTCGGATTTCATCGCGGCAGCCTCGACCGCAAGCACCATTACTTCGGCCCGTTTCCCGACGCCGGGGCGGTGCGGGAGAGCATCCAGTTGCTGCAGAAGGTGTTCCGCCTCCGCACCTGCGAGGACACGGTGTTTGCCAACCGCTCGCGACCCTGCCTGCTGCACCAGATCCGGCGCTGCACGGCGCCCTGCGTCGATCTGGTGAGCGAAGCGGCTTACGCCGAGGACGTCCATAGCGCCGAGATGTTTCTGTCGGGCAAGGAGGACGAGGTGATCGAGCCGGCTCATCCAGCGCATGAACGATGCCGCCGGGCGCATGGCGTACGAGGAGGCGGCGGTTTGCCGCGACCGCATCGCGGCCCTGAGCAAGGTGAGGGAGAAACAGTACGTAAGCGACGGGCCGGGGCGCGATACGGACATCATCGCCTGCGGCCGGGCGGCCGGCATCACCTGCGTCAATCTGACGATGGTGCGCGGCGGCCGTCATCTGGGCGACAAGAATTTCTTCCCGCGCAACGCCGAGGATACCGAGGAGGAACAGGTGCTGGAGGCTTTCATCCTCCAGCATTATTTGCAGCACGGGGTGCCGCCGCAGCTGGTCGTCGGCGCACCGGTTCCGGTGGCGGCGTTGGAGCAGGTGCTTTCGGAACAGGCGGGACGCAAGGTCCAGATTACGGCCAACCCCGGCGGCGCGCGCAAAATCTGGCTCGACATGGCGAAAAAAAATGCATGCCTGGGGGCCGGGCAGGCGCTCGGGCTGCAGGCCACGCAGGAAGCGCGGCTGTCGGCGCTGCAGCAGGCGCTGGAACTGCCCGAAACCACGCAGCGCATCGAGTGTTTCGATATCAGCCATACCATGGGCGAGGCAACCGTGGCATCATGCGTGGTCTATGACAAATCGGCCATGCAGAAAAGCGAATATCGGCGTTACAACATCACCGGGGTGGCGGCGGGCGACGACTACGGCGCGATGCGCGATGTGCTCTCCCGGCGCTACCGCAAAATTGTGTCGGGCGAGGGCAAGGTGCCTGATCTGGTGCTGATCGACGGCGGCAAGGGGCAGCTCGGCGTCGCGCGCGAGGTTTTTGCCGAGCTCGGGTTGAACGATGTGGCGCTGGTCGCGGTCGCAAAAGGGGAAGAGCGCAAGCCGGGACTCGAGCAGCTGCTGATTCCCGGGCGCGATGCAGGCGTTGCGGCTGCCGAAGGAACATGCGGGGTTGCACCTGATCCAGCAAATCCGCGACGAAGCGCACCGGTTCGCGATCGAAGGCCACCGCGCGCGCCGCGGCAAAGCGCGCGCGAACTCGCCGCTGGAGGCGATTTCCGGCGTCGGGGCAAGGCGCCGGCAGCGGCTGCTGGCGCGTTTCGGCGGTCTGCGCGGCCTGCTGTCGGCGAGCGTCGACGATCTGGCGCAAGTCGAGGGCATCAGCCACGCGCTGGCAGAGAAAATTTATCAAGAGTTGCATTGATGCCATTTAATTTACCGATCCTGCTGACCTGGCTGCGGATCGTGCTGATCCCGCTGTTCGTCGGCATTTTCTATTTTCACAAGAGCTGGGTGTCGGCGCCCGACCAGAACCTGGTGGCGACGGTCATTTTCACCGCGGCGGCGATCACCGACTGGCTCGACGGCTGGCTGGCGCGCAAGCTCGACCAGACCTCGGCGTTCGGCGCGTTTCTCGATCCGGTGGCGGACAAGCTCATGGTGGCGGCAGCGCTGATCGTGCTGGTCCAGCTCGAACGGGTCGATGCCATCATTGCGCTGATCATCATCGGCCGCGAGATCACGATTTCCGCGCTGCGCGAATGGATGGCCAATATCGGCGAGGCGAAAAGCGTCGCCGTGTCGTTTCTGGGCAAGCTGAAGACCGTGTCGCAGATGATCGCCATCCCGCTGCTGCTGTACCACGACCCGCATCGACGCCTTCGATCCGCAGCGCGTCGGCACCTGGCTGATCTATCTTGCGGCGCTGCTGACGCTGGTATCGATGGCCTACTACCTGAAAATGGCCCTGCCGCAGGCCTGGAAAAAGAACTGAGCACGCCTTGCCTAGAGTGGGGGGCTTACTCTATAATTCGCCTGCATTCGCGCGGGAGTAGCTCAGTTGGTAGAGCGCAACCTTGCCAAGGTTGAGGTCGAGAGTTCGAGACTCTTCTCCCGCTCCAGAATCCGGAAAACGGCTGGTTTTAGTTCCGACGGGCTAAAACCGGCCGTTTCGCCTTTTAGTTTCGGCGGGGTGGCAGAGTGGTTATGCAGCGGCCTGCAAAGCCGTGGACGCCGGTTCGATTCCGACCCCCGCCTCCAAGTTTTACCCGGATGATGTAATCGGCGGATTCATCCGGCGTTTAGAACCCGCGCCGCCAAATCCCGTAGAATTGTGTCCGTAGCCCGGATGGTGAAATTGGTAGACACAAGGGACTTAAAATCCCTCGCCTGGGTAACTCCGGCGTGCCGGTTCGATTCCGGCTCCGGGCACCAGTTTCATGTCTAAACTAGTCCAATAAAATCCAATATGAGCCAAATTTATTAGTTAAAACAAGCTATAACTGGTACTAGATCATCTCTAGCCGTCCATTGAAATCTGCTGGTATTGTTGGTATATTTGTTGGTAGATACCAACACGTCTGCTGGAGATACCAACATGTCGCTGACCGCAATGGCGATTCAAAACAACCGGCCCAAGTCGCACTCGACCAAGATTTCAGACGGGGGCGGCCTATACATTTTGGTTGAGCCGACCGGCGCTAAATACTGGCGGCTCGCGTATCGCTTCGGCGGCAAACAAAAAGTCCTCGCGCTTGGGGTGTATCCGGCAGTGTCATTGGCAGAAGCGCGTAAACGCAGGGAGACGGCACGCGAATTGCTCGCGCGTGGCGTCGATCCTGCCGCCGAGCGTAAGCAGGAGAAGCGGCTTGCTGCATTTACGGCCCAGAACACGTTTGAGGCGATCGCGCGCGAGTGGTGGGATGCGAAACGCGGCGGCTGGTCTGAGAGGCATGCATCCGCAGTAAACAACCGCCTTGAGCGGGAACTCTTCCCAAATCTCGGCAATCGGCCTATCGCTGAAATCGAGGCACCGGAACTGCTCGACGTAATTCGCGCGGTAGAGAAGCGCGGTGCGCTTGAATTGGCGTCAAAGACGCTCATCATCAGCGGTCAAGTGTTTCGCTACGCGATCGTCAGCGGCCGAGCGAAGCGCGACCCGTCGCGCGACCTGCGCGGTGCCTTGGAAACGCGGGAGGCGCGGCACTACAACGCCCTCAAGGAGTCCGAGTTGCCGGAGTTCCTTGCGAAGCTCGACATTTACGACGGCAGCGTAATTACGAAACACGCGATCCGCCTGCTGATGCTTACATTTGTTCGCACGGGAGAATTGCGCGCCGCGACGTGGACGGAGCTTAACCTGGACAAGGCGGAGTGGCGCATTCCAGGCGAGCGAATGAAGATGGGGGAAGAGCACATCGTTCCGCTATCTACACAGGCGCTCGAAGTGCTGGAGAAGTTGCACAAGATCACGGGCGATCGTGATCATTTATTCCCCAACGAGCATCATCCGAAAAAGTGTATGAGCGAAAATACTATTCTGTTTGCGCTCTACCGCATGGGTTATCGCGGACGCGCGACTGGACATGGATTTCGCGCCACAGCGTCAACGACTCTCAACGAGCAAGGATGGCACGCCGACGCAATCGAGCGACAATTGGCGCACTCAGAGAAAAACAAAGTACGCGCTGCGTATCATCGATCCGAGTACCTGCCGGAGCGGCGCAAGATGATGCAGGCGTGGGCAGACTACCTGGACGGATTGCAAAGCGGCGCCACAGTAGTACAGCTGCGAGTAAGACAGGTGGCGTAGGCTTGACGCAATTGACTGGAGCAAACCGAAACACAAAAAAACCGATTGTACTCGGCATTAATCCGCGTCGCTGATTCGGGGGCGTTGCGCGACTGCAAGCGTGGGCCGGATCTGGCATGACGAACGCATGCTGGCATTGGCGGGAACAATTGTCGGGGTACTCGCAGACATCCTGAAGCCGGGAGCCTTGTTCTTTCGCGCTTCTGGTGCGATTCGTGCGGAAAACCTGGTTCTTCGCAGACAACTCGCCCGGTATCTCGAGCGGGATATCAAGTGATCTGCACCCCGCCAGCCGTTGCTTGATCGGCCATGGAGACTCTCAATGTTGGCACGGCGCTAATATTTGCGGAGTACAAATCCAGGGCAGTGCGGGGCGAACGTTCCAATACCGGTCTGATAGTAGGCAATGTGGTCGTTTGTGGCGAGATCAACCATTGCATAAAGCTTCAATACATTGGTATTGGTGGCGGCGTACCTATTGTTGGTACCGTCAAGGCAGACAACGATATTTCGCCCCATCGCTTTCCTCTGTATCGAAGAAGCCCGCTTGATCTTCTTATGGGATTTCTGGGGCGATCTTGAGCCGATACTGCAAACAGCGCATCAAGAAACGCGATAAAGTCTACGCTCTCCATCCCGGATGACAAGAGCATTCCTATCCTCCCCATCCTGTAATGACTAAAGGGGCTCCAAAACGGCCATGAAAAACCTTTTGAAGATAAATCTATCAAAATGATAGATTTATCTTCAGTATGAATCGTGCCCGGCTGTGTTCCATAAGCAAGAATATTTCCAGAATTGCCGTGCGTGCACGAGGATAAAATGTTTGTACTTGCCGCTGGAATTAAAAATTGGAATAAACTGTGTCCCCGTGCCACGCCAGAAAATGGCGAATTCACTTACGATACCAATGAAGAATTTCTGTTCCCGCGGATTTACTTTGCTTGAACTGCTGGTGGTGATGGTCATCATCGGGCTTCTGGCCAGCTATGTCGGACCGAAATATTTCTCCCAAATCGGCAAGTCCGAGTCCAAGATTGCAAAAGCCCAGATCGACGCCTTCGATAAAGCACTCGCTCAATACCGCCTGGAGGTTGGCCACTATCCTACGACCGAGCAGGGGCTCACTGCCCTGACCGCGCGGCCTGCGGGCGAACAGAAGTGGGATGGGCCTTATCTTGCCAAGAATGTCCCTCCCGATCCCTGGGGTAAGTCGTACGTCTACAAATTTCCAGGTCAGCACGGTGATTATGACCTTTATTCGCTAGGTAAGGATGGCGTTCCAGGCGGCACCGGAGACGCCGCGGACGTCACCAGCTGGAACTAGCCTCATGCGCTACCAGGTCAAAGCAATCCGCAACATGTCGAACGTGGCGCTGCTGCCAGTCGAGGCGATCAATGAGCAGGAAGCTTTAGCGCACGTTCAGCGGCAGGGATTCGATGTTATCTCCGTGCGGCCCGAGCGGGCGTTTAGCGTAGCGCGCTCATCTGGCCGCCGTTCATTTCCTGTTATTCATTTCAGTCAGGAACTTATTGCACTACTCAAGGCCGGATTAACGCTGGTCGAGGCGATCGAGATTCTGCAGCGCAAGGAAGAACGGGCTTCGCACAAGGGCGCAAACTACCAGACGCATGAAGCCCAGGGCAGTCCGCCCGGTGCGATCGTAGTGGACAACACCGATGCCGGCTTCACTGTCACCGGCACCTGGCCGCTCTCCA
The DNA here is from genome assembly GCA_963734595.1 of uncultured beta proteobacterium. Classification (GTDB taxonomy): domain Bacteria; phylum Pseudomonadota; class Gammaproteobacteria; order Burkholderiales; family SG8-41; genus CAKKQX01. The sequence goes on along the minus strand of CAVTHV010000029.1, from coordinate 63,841 downwards.
CCGCAGTCTCAGGCTATCTCGGCGCGAACTATCAAGTGCACGAGGCCAACGGCCCGGAACCCACGGCCATCGTCGTGGACAATACCGCGGGCACGGCGGTGGGCACCTGGGCGGCATCCACTGCGGTTACGGGCTATTACGCCACCAACTACCAGACTCATGCAGCGGGCACGGGCGCGGACAGCTTCACCTGGACGCCCACGATTCCCGTCAGCGGCAGCTACCAGGTCTACGCCCGCTGGACCGCCCATCCGAACCGCAGCACGCATGCGACCTACACCGTGAACCACGCCGCGGGCGCAACCGCGGTGACGGTGAATCAGGAGGCGAACGGCGGCACCTGGCAGTTGCTCGGCACCTTCACGCTCGATGCCGGCACTACCAACAACGTGGTGCTGATCGACCAGGGTGACGGCTATGTGATTGCCGATGCAATCAAGGTGGTGCCGGCGGGGGCGGCGCCCAACACCGCGACCTGGACGCCGACAATTACCGTGGCCAAGGCCTATCGGGTATATGCAAGATGGACCGCGCACCCGAACCGGGCGACCAACGTCCAATACACGGTGACCCATGCTGGCGGGGACACCGTCATTGCGGTCAACCAGCAGCAAAACAGCGGTGCCTGGACCCTGCTGGGCACCTTCAACATGGCGCCGGGGCAGGGGCACAAGGTCTCGGTGACCGATCAGGCCGACGGCTATGTGATTGCCGATGCGATCCGGCTGATCGGCACTGATGACCCCGAGTTCAACAGCGCGACCTGGACGCCGAACGTGCCCGCGGGACAATACGAGGTCTACGCCAAATGGACGGCGAATGCGAACCGGGCGACGAATGCCACGTGCACGGTAAACAGTACGAGCGGCGCCACCCCGGTCACGGTAAATCAGCAGGTGAATGGTGCCCAGTGGAACCTGCTGGGCACCTTCAGCCTCAACGGTTCGAGCACCATCACCTTGACGGACAACGCCAATGGCTATGTCATTGCGGATGCAATGCAGCTGATCTCGACGGCACCGCCGCAGGCGCAACTTTACTTCATCCACACCGACCAGTTGAATACGCCACGGCTGATTGCCAACGCCACCGGCCAGACGGTATGGACGTGGGCGAATGATGATCCGTTCGGGAACAACGCGCCGAATGAGGATCCCGATAATGACAGCGTTGCCTTCCAGTTTAATTTGAGGCTGCCGGGGCAGTATTTCGACAAGGAAACCAATCTCCACTACAACTACTTCCGGGACTATGATCCGGCGATCGGCGATACGTCGAGAGTGACCCGATTCGGTCTGCGTGGCCGGATTAATACCTACTCTTATGCTCGGTGCTCGATCCGCTTGGGGTGAGCGATCCGCGGGGCTAGCGACCGTAAGTGGATTCAACGCCATGTGGCTAAGTATTCAAATGTCCACAGTTCTACTGTGATTACCCTGATTCATCCGAATACGTCTACAGATTGGTAATGGTGCCGTGGATATTCTTGCGGCGGAGTTGGTCCATTCCACGATCGAAAAACTAATACTGCCTGGGATGGTCGAGAGCGACACACTGAAGACCGCAGAACTGCCAAATGAGCAAGATGGCATGTTCCATGGACCGTGCCGATTCAGAATACATTCGGCAACCAGTCCGCGCAAATTTCCCGCTAGATCTGAGCCGTCGGCGAAAATCGCGGCGTACGCAAACGATCACGGCCATCTGACTGTAGCGAAAGCAAGCGAAAGAAACTGAATTTACGAAAAAGCCGTTCGCAGTACGCCTTTATATCGGCTATCGGATGCCCTAGGAGGACTAATGGAAGTCAATGATCCAACTCTTTCGCAGGTGGGTTCCCAGACGGAGTTCTTTGACCGTGACACTTCCCATTGATCGGGCGTGTTGGTTCTACCTGTTCGGCGTTGCGCGCCAGCACATGGTCTGCATCAATGGTCCAACTCGATTGGTTCGGCGCTATTATCGTTTGTGCATATCACCTTGACTACGTTATGTCTGAGTTTCCATGATCTCGGCGTAAAGCGCCCTAGTGCACCGAGTCGAGAAAGGAACCGATTCTGCGATTAGCCTTGAAAACCGCTTATCCACGAGGTGGCAGTCAATAATCAGCACTGAATTGCCCCAAAGTGGTCTGGCAGCCTTAATCCAGTACGCCATACTGCATTTTCGAACTGAGCCGAACTCAATCGCCGAATTACGTGATGCTTGCATGTAAGAGAACGGAGTTTTCTGCTTCGAAGATCTCGGCCTCGGCTACTGCTAATCAACATTGCGGGAGGAAAGTCCCAGTAGCACAAGATAACATTCCCGAACTAAGGTACAAAAGGTCGGGTTCTCCGTCACTCGTTGGCGTATGGCGATGCCCCTTATTATGAGCTACACCCGGTCGCGGTGCTGCAATAGGCGAGGGAGCATGAATGTTAAATAAAAACAACATACTGTGCATTGCGCCGGGCTCTTCCTCCTCGCTGGTTCAGCCCACGCCGCCTCGCCGATCGTAATCGACAACGGCACACGCAGTTCAGTACGATCGGCACGTGGCCGACTTCAACCTCGGCGTGGCAGGCTACGAGGGCGCGAACTACCAGACGCATGAAGCCCAAGGCAGCCCGCCGGGCGCGATCGTGGTGGACAACGCCGATGCGGATTCACGTCACCGGCACCTGGCCGCTCTCGACCGCGGTCCCGGGATACGTCGGCGCGAACTATCAGGTGCACGAAGCCAACGGCCCCGAGCCCACGGCCATCGTCGTCGACAACACCGCGGGCACGGCGGTGGGCACCTGGGCGGCATCCACCGCGGTTACGGGCTATTACGCCACCAACTACCAGACCCATCGGCGGGCACGGGCGCGGACAGCTTCACCTGGACGCCCACGATTCCCGTCAGCGGCAGCTACCAGGTCTACGCCCGCTGGACCGCCCATCCGAACCGCAGCACGCATGCGACCTACACCGTGAACCACGCCGCGGGCGCAACCGCGGTGACGGTGAATCAGGAGGCGAACGGCGGCACCTGGCAGTTGCTCGGCACCTTCACGCTCGATGCCGGCACTGGCCAACAACGTGGTGCTGATCGACCAGGGTGACGGCTATGTGATTGCCGATGCAATCAAGGTGGTGCCGGCGGGGGCGGCGCCCAACACCGCGACCTGGACGCCGACGATTCCCGTGGCCAAGGCCTATCGGGTATATGCAAGATGGACCGCGCACCCGAACCGGGCGACCAACGTCCAATACACGGTTACACATGCTGGCGGGGACACCGTCGTTGCGGTCAACCAACAGCAAAACAGCGGTGCCTGGACCTTGTCAGCACCTTCAACATGGCGCCGGGGCAGGGGCACAAGGTTTCGGTGACCGATCAGGCCGACGGCTACGTGATTGCCGATGCGATCCGGCTGATCGGCACCGAAGAGCCCGAATTCAACAGCGCGACGTGGACGCCGAACGTGACGGCCGAATACGAGGTCTACGCCAAGTGGACGGCGAACGCGAACCGGGCGAGCAACGCCACCTACACGATCAACCACGCCAGCGGCGCAACCCCGGTCCGGTCAACCAGCTGAACGGCGGACAGTTCAATCTGCTGGCACCTTCAGCCTCAACGGCTCAAGCACCATACCTTGACGGACAACGCCAACGGGTATGTGATTGCGGATGCGGTGCAATTGATTTCGATGGCGCCGCCACAGGCGCAGCTCTACTTCATCTACACCGACCAGTTGAATACGCCAAGACTCATTACCAACGCCACCGGACAGGCAGTGTGGACGTGGGCGAATGATGATCCGTTCGGCAATAACGCGCCGAATGAGAACCCCTCAAACCTGGGTGCCTTCACCTGCAATCTGCGGTTGCCGGGGCAGTACTTCGACAAGGAAACCAATACCCACTACAACTACTTCAGGATTACGGATCCTTCAACAGGCAGGTACGTGGAGAGTGATCCGGTTGGGCTCGAAGGCGGCATCAATTCGTACCTCTTCGCGGAGGGCAATCCGATTGCGTACCTGGATTCATTTGGCTTGGCCCCGGGCGATAATTTTGGTAGCAAGTCGGCAGCCGAAAATGATGCCCAGCAATATCTTAATGATCAATATGGTCCGGCGTTCTTACGATTCTTTATCGGCCCAACCTACCTTACGCACATAACACAGGTGAGTGTCGCCCGGAAGTATTTACCTATACTCTTATACCTGTAGCTACTGGCATGCCCCCTGGTGTTGGAAAGAAGGCGATTGCTGGTGCCATAAGCGGCTACACTCGTCATGGTCTCAATCAAGCTATTAGTCGCAATGGGCTCGGAGTGTCCGCGAAATCAATCCTTAGCGCCGTTCGCAATCCAACGTCCGTGGCAGCCAGTCGTGGTGCCACAACGATATATACAGGGACCGACGGCACAACGGTGGTTCTCAATCAAGGTGGAAAAGTTGTGACAACGTATGGCGTGCCGCGGGTGCCGCAATGAAAGACCAAATTCGGCGTAGAAATGACAATCTAATTCGCGAAGTGCTGCGAAAGGCATCTGAGGTGAATGAGGCGGCTAAGCACTTACTCGCCATACAGGATTTCAGTAGCGTCAAGAAGGATGATATAGATCTAATTTGTAAGGTCTTGCTAGACGAATTAACTGCTACTGGCATCGACAAAGATTCAGAGCCGACGCGACGCGGTTTAGAAATAGAAGCCGCAATCGATTGGATTCGTGGTCTACACGAATAAACAATGCGCATAACGGTGTCAGGTCTTGCAATCATACATTTCCTTCGCTTTGTTTTACCGCTCGACTCGCCGTTGCATAGTAAACACAGAAGCAGTCGGCAATTTTTTTGCATCGTATAATTTCCCGTTGCACAGAGCGAAATTACCGGAGTCGAATAGTTTTCGATGCCCTGACTCACGAGTCGAACGGGAATGACCCCTCAATGCAACAAAAATTGGAATGACGCTGTAATGAACTGGGTCGGGACTGGGGTGATTGCGCGAGGGGAGAATGGGCGAGTCTTGGCGGCGAGCATGATATTTGGTGCGCTGCTGTTGTGGCTTGTCACGAGCGCCGCCCGCGCTGCCTCTCCGGTGGTAATCGACAACGGCAGCGCACAGTTCAGTACGATCGGCACGTGGCCAGCTTCAACTTCAGTGCCCGGCTACGGGGGCGCGAACTACCAGACGCATGAAGCCCAGGGCAGCCCGCCGGGGGCGATCGTGGTGGACAACGCCGATGCCGGATTCACTGTCACGGGCACCTGGCCGCTCTCCACCGCGGTCTCGGGGTACCTTGGCGCCAACTACCAGGTGCACGAAGCCAACGGCCCCGAGCCCACGGCCATCGTCGTCGACAACACCGCGGGCACGGCAGTCGGCACCTGGGCGGCATCCACCGCGGTCTCGGGCTATTTCGCCACCAACTACCAGGTGCACGCGGCGGGCACGGGCGCGGACAGCTTCACCTGGACACCCACGATCCCCGTCAGCGGCAGCTACCAGGTCTACGCCCGATGGACTGCCCATCCCAACCGCAGCACGCATGCGACCTATACCGTGAACCACGCCGCGGGCGCAACCGCGGTGACGGTCAATCAGGAGGCCAACGGCGGCACCTGGCAGTTGCTCGGCACCTTCACGCTCGATGCTGGCACCACCAACAACGTGGTGCTGATCGACCAGGGTGACGGCTATGTGATCGCGGATGCGATCAAGGTGGTGCCGGCAGGGGCGGCGCCCAACACCGCGACCTGGACGCCGACGATCCCGGTGGCCAAGGGATACCGGGTGTATGCACGATGGACCGCGCACCCGAACCGGGCGACCAACGTCCAATACACGGTGACCCATGCCGGCGGCGACACGCTCGTGACAGTCAACCAGCAGCAAAACAGTGGCGCCTGGACCCTGCTGGGCACCTTCAACATGGCGCCGGGGCAGGGGCACAAGGTCTCGGTGACCGATCAGGCCGACGGCTATGTGATTGCCGATGCAATCCAGCTCCTCGGCACCGATGACCCCGAGTTCAACAGCGCGACGTGGACGCCGAACGTGCCCGCGGGACAATACGAGGTCTACGCCAAATGGACGGCGAATGCGAACCGGGCGACGAACGCCACCTACACCATCACCCACGCGAGCGGCGCCACCCCGGTCACGGTGAACCAGCAGGTGAACGGTGCGCAGTTCAACCTGTTGGGCACCTTTAGCTTCAACGGCTCAAGCACGATTACCTTGACGGATAACGCCAACGGGTATGTGATTGCGGATGCGGTGCAGTTGATTTCGACGGCGCCGCCACAGGCGCAACTTTACTTCATTTACACCGACCAGTTGAATACGCCGCGACTCATCACCAACAACACCGGACAGACGGTGTGGACGTGGGCGAATGATGATCCGTTCGGCAACAACGCGCCGAACGAGAATCCAAGTAGCCTGGGCACCTTCACCTGCAACCTCAGACTACCGGGGCAGTACTTCGACAAAGAGACCAATATCCACTACAACGGGGCACGCGATTACGACGCGGGAATCGGCCGTTATATCCAACCGGAGCCGCTGGGTCTTGCGGGCGGCATCAATCTTTATCGGTATGCACTGAACAATCCGCTTAGCGTTATTGATCCCACGGGGGAATCCCAAATTTACATAATCGCTGGAACCATCGTGGTGGTAACTGCCTCGGTGCCGATCGGATGCGGTGTTAAGTGTGCGTTAGCGAGCCAAGTGGCTGCCAGCCAGAATCTTTGCAATAAATACTATCTGCCCTTGAGCTTCCAAGATTGTTGGACTGATTGCATTGCGGGAACCAATAGAGTTGTTAGTGGGATGATTAAGTCTCCGCCTAAACCTGTTCCCGGAAGAGGCAGTGGCACCGGTCCAAGAAATTAATGGAAACTCCTCGCTTGGTCAATTTGGATCGGAACTATGCATTATGTTTGCTAGTTATATGTTTGCCATTCTTTCTTTTTTCGTTCGGTGATTCATTTTTATGGCCTGAAGGACGCGCTATCGCGTACTGGTTCATCGATATATTAGGTAACGTGGTTATCCCTAGTGTAGTGTTACTTCTAGCCTCAAGGGTATGTCGGTTATCCGCAAAAAACATCGGTTTGTTCCCTATACGATCTACCAGGGAGTTGTTTCGCTTGATATGGATGTGTGTTGTGTGCACGCTCTTGCTGTTATTTGTCGATCTTTTTGCTGTTTCGTTCACTAGGTACCTTGTGGCGGAATATCCAGGTCTTCTTGAGCAGGTTTACACTAGCCCAGATAACATTCCGAAGGCATGGCCATGGCGAGGTTTTGTAATCGCGTATTTAGTGCTAACGGCAAGTCTTGTCGAGGAGATCTTCTTTAGAGGTATTCTGAAGGAAATCATATTTCGGTTAATCCCGTATGGGAGGGGATTCATCTTCGTAGTGATATCAACCGTATTATTTAGTGCAATTCATTGGAAACTAGGACTTGTTCCTTTTGTGGCGGCTATATCGATTGGGCTTCTATTAGGAGTGCTATACACTCAGCTATCCGACCTTCGCCCGCTTATCGTTGCGCACGCCGTGCTCAATCTTTATTGGCTCAGCTAACAACAACAAATGCCATATAAAGAGACGCACCCCTTTGTTTAGGGGCGACCTGCCGGTCGCGGTGCTGCAGTAGGGGATACGATAATGATCAATAAAAACAATGCATTTCGTATCATCCTCGCGCTGTGCGCGCTGCTCCCCGCACTCGGCGTGACGGCAGCCCACGCCGCCTCGCCGATCGTCATCGACAACGGAGCCACGCAATTCAGCACGATCGGCACGTGGCCGATCTCGACCACGGTGCCGGGCTACGAGGGTGCAAACTACCAGACGCATGAAGCCCAGGGCAGCCCACCGGGCGCAATCGTGGTGGACAACACCGATGCCGGCTTCAGCGTCACCGGCACCTGGCCGCTCTCGACCGCGGTCTCGGGGTATCTAGGCGCCAACTATCAGGTGCACGAGGCCAACGGCCCGGAACCCACTGTGATCGTCGTGGACAACGCGGCAGGCACGGCAGTGGGCACCTGGGCGGCTTCCACCGCGGTCACGAGCTATTACGCCACCAACTACCAGGTGCACGCGGCGGGCACCGGCGCGGACAGTTTTACCTGGACACCCACGATCCCTGCCGGCGGCAGCTACCAGGTCTACGCCCGCTGGACCGCCCACCCCAACCGCAGCACGCATGCGACCTACACCGTGAACCACGCCGCGGGCGCGACTGCGGTGACGGTCAACCAAGAGGCGAACGGCGGCACGTGGCAGTTGCTCGGCACTTTTACGCTCGATGCCGGCACCACCAACAATGTAGTGCTGATCGACCAGGGTGACGGCTATGTGATCGCGGACGCGATCAAGGTGGTCCCGGCAGGGGCGGCGCCCAATAGCGCGACGTGGACGCCCACGATCCCGGTGGCCAAGGCATACCGGGTGTATGCGCGATGGACTGCGCACCCGAACCGGGCGACCAACGTCCAATACACGGTGACGCATGCCGGCGGGGACACCGTTGTTGCGGTCAACCAACAGCAAAACAGCGGCGCCTGGACCTTGCTCGGCACCTTCAACATGGCGCCGGGGCAGGGGCACAAGGTCTCGGTGACCGATCAGGCCGACGGCTATGTGATTGCCGATGCGATCCGGCTCATCGGCACCGATGATCCCGAGTTCAACAGCGCGACGTGGACGCCGAACGTGAGCGGCCAATATGAGGTCTATGCCAAGTGGACGGCGAACGCGAACCGGGCGAGCAATGCCACGTACACGATCAACCATGCCGCGGGATCGACCCCAATTGCAGTGAATCAACAAGCGAATGGCGGGCAGTTCAACCTGCTGGGCACCTTCAGCCTGACGGCAGCGAGCACGATTGCCTTGACGGACAACGCCAACGGGTATGTGATTGCGGATGCGGTGCAGCTCATAGCAACGGGACCAGTGCAGGCGCAGCTTTACTTCATCTACAGCGACCAGTTGAATACGCCACGACTCATCACCAACCAAACCCAGCAGGCGGTGTGGACGTGGGCCAATGATGATCCGTTCGGCAACAATGCGCCGAATGAAAACCCAAGCAGCTTAGGCACCTTCACCTGCAATCTGAGACTGCCGGGGCAATACTTCGACAAGGAAACCAACACCCACTACAACTACTTCAGGGATTATGATCCGGCGATCGGGAGGTATGTGCAAAGCGATCCGATTGGGCTAGGCGGAGGAATCAACACATATGCCTACGTCGGGTCAAATCCGCTTTCCTTTGTTGATCTGCGCGGCAAAGGACAATTGGATCCGGGATTAATTGGGACCTTGATTGAGAGGCTCACTGAAAGCGGACAAAGTGCCGTGAACGAATCCATAGGCACACAAATTGGTGCTGCAATAGGAGTAGGCCTTCAAGGCGCGGCAACCGGAATAGGATGTGATACGTTATGCGGCGCCAAGTGTATCCAAATTTTTACTCGGGTGTGGGGTAACCGATCAATAGTTCCAGTCCCATTTGCCCTTCAAGAAATGATTAGCAGCTGTACAGGTGCATGCACAAGGAAATGCAATGCGTGCCGTTAAAGAGCCATCGTCAAAACCACCTTACCATATCCCTCTCTTCATAGCGGTAAGTTGGGGGATGTACCTATTAATTTTCCCCTATGATGAACTTGTCAAGGGGCCACTCATTCTCTGGCTTCTCCTGCTTAGCGCGGTGATCGGCTTAATAGGTGGCGTCCTTGGCCAAATCCAGCACTCAACGTGGGGGAAGTACTCCCTGCTAGTCCTAACACTGTTTGTAGGTCTTCTCTATTTGGCGTATTGGGGAAAGACTGTGTTGAATTTAGGGCAGGATGCAGGTTTCAGTAACATGCTTCTGTCGATCCTTCGAATCAAGATCGGCCTTATTCGAGAATTTATGTCTAGTGGACGAATTTTTGGCGGTATCGCGTTTATCTTCTGGGAACTAATGCCTTTCCTTCAGCTTGTGTTGATTTTGATCTGGATAGCAGTGGACAGGAGCGGAAAAACCCCGGGTAGAGCAACTTAGAACCGTGTGATTTGAACACGCCACGGCTCATCACCAATCAAGCCCAGCAGGCGGTGTGGACGTGGGCGAATGATGATCCGTTCGGGAACAACGCGCCGAACGAGGATCCGTCAAGTCTTGGCACCTTCACCTGCAATCTGAGGTTGCCGGGGCAATACTTCGACAAGGAAACCAACCTCTACTACAACTACTTCAGGGATTACGATCCGCTGACCGGACGGTATGTGCAGAGTGATCCGATAGGGCTCGATGGCGGCGTCAACACGTATGCATACGTTGGTAATAGCCCACTTGATTCGTTCGATCCTCAAGGGTTAGTCAAATGGTCAGGCATCGCCCGTTCTATTAGTATTCCCAAAGTAGTCTGGAGCCGAGATGAATATGTTCTCGAGTCGGAATGTAAGTGCGGTACCAAGGCATTTGTTACCATTGCGGTAGACAGCGTAGGCATATCGATTGGCGCGGGGTCCTTTCGATCGGCAGTTGAATTTGAAGATCATTTCGACTGTCCCAATCCAATGGCTTTTGCAGGACCCGCGTTCAATTTCTCGATTGGCGGTGCGGTACGCTTTGGCGCTGCATATTCTCGGATACAACTTGGCGTTGCGGCCTCAAAGGGTAGTTGGAGTGCAATCGAGGGGCTTGGTATGCAAGCGGGGGTTTCGCCTGGCTACGCAAAAGTTGTCGAAAGCAGAACAAAAGATTGCTGTAATAAGTGAGAAGGGTATTAGATCATGACTCTCGGTGAATCTCGCTTATCAGTACACGCATTGTTATACATTAATCTTGGCATAGGGCTACTTGTTACGTTGGCTAACGGCGCTGCGCTTGTAATCACGCTTAGCGGCAAAGCGGCGCAGCTCGTTGGAAAAGAGCCAGAGATTATCCTTTGGTTATCTTTGGGGGTAATGCTTGTAGTCGCATCTTTGCTTGGAATAGTTCGACGTCGGGAGAAAACAACTATTTTAAGACTTCAGACCTTGATCATCGCTTTGCTAGCAACATTGCTAGCCGGGTGGGGACTTACCTTGGTCTTTGGAAATCTTCCTGAGTCTAGAACGATATGGACTTTTGGATATCTCACTGGTGTCGCCATATATGCCGTTTACTTAGCCTCAAGATCGTTTGGTGACGCAGAGTTCCGGACGCAATTGTTTTTCGCGAGAGTCTTCTTCCTTCCGATTTTCATCATAATCGATCTACTGGTTTTTCTTCGTGTCGGCGGGAATTAAAAAGAATAAAGGGGACGCGCCCCTATAAACACCAAGAAGACCAACACCGCCGACACGATCTATCACCACGATGCGCAGGGCCGGCTCATCGCCGAGAGCGACGCCTCAGGCACGGTGCAGAAGGAATACATCTATCTGGGTGACATGCCGGTCGCGGTGCTGCAGTAAGGGGATGCAATTATGATCAATAAAAACAATGTATTGCGCATCATCCTCGCACTGTGCGCTCTGCTCCCCGCGCTCGGCGTGACGGGAGTGCACGCCGCCTCTCCAGTAGTGATCGACAACGGCAGCGCACAATTTAGCACTATAGGCACTTGGCCGACCTCAACCACCGTGCCGGGCTACGAAGGCGCGAACTACCAGACGCATGAAGCCCAGGGCAGCCCGCCCGGTGCGATCGTGATGGACAACACCGATGCCGGCTTCAGCGTGACCGGCACCTGGCCGCTCTCCACCGCGGTTTCGGGGTATCTCGGCACGAACTACCAGGTGCACGAAGCCAACGGCCCGGAGCCGACCGCCATCGTCGTCGACAACACCGCGGGCACGGCAGTGGGCACTTGGGCGGCGTCTACTTCGGTCACGGGCTATTACGCCACCAACTACCAGGTGCACGCGGCGGGCACGGGCGCGGACAGCTTCACCTGGACGCCCACGATTCCGCCACCGGCAGCTACCAGGTCTACGCCCGCTGGACCGCCCACCCCAACCGCAGCACGCATGCGACCTACACCGTGAATCACGCCGCGGGCGCAACCGCGGTGACGGTGAATCAGGAAGCGAACGGCGGCACCTGGCAGTTGCTCGGCACCTTTACGCTCGATGCCGGCACCACCAACAACGTGGTGCTGATCGACCAGGGCGACGGCTATGTGATCGCGGATGCGATCAAGGTGGTGCCGGCGGGGGCGGCGCCCAACACCGCGACCTGGACACCGACGATCACCGTGGCCAAGGCATACCGGGTGTATGCCCGATGGACCGCGCATCCGAACCGGGCGACCAACGTCCAATACACGGTGACCCATGCTGGCGGGGACATCGTGGTGACAGTCAACCAACAGCAAAACAGCGGCGCCTGGACCTTGCTCGGCACCTTCAACATGGCGCCGGGGCAGGGGCACAAGGTCTCGGTGACCGATCAGGCCGACGGCTATGTGATTGCCGATGCGATCCGGCTCATCGGCACCGATGATCCCGAGTTCAACAGCGCGACGTGGACGCCGAACGTGCCGGCGGGACAATATGAGGTCTACGCCAAGTGGACGGCGAATGCGAACCGGGCGAGCAATGCCACGTACACGATCAACCATGCCGCGGGATCGACCCCAATTGCAGTGAATCAACAAGCGAATGGCGGGCAGTTCAACCTGCTGGGCACCTTCAGCCTGACGGCAGCGAGCACGATTGCCTTGACGGACAACGCCAACGGGTATGTGATTGCGGATGCGGTGCAACTCATAGCAACAGGACCAGTCGCAGGCGCAGCTTTACTTCATCTATACCGACCAGTTGAATACGCCACGGCTCATCACCAACAGCGTCGGACAACCCGTGTGGCAGTGGAACAACGATGATCCGTTCGGCAACAATGCGCCGAACGAGAATCCCTCGAACCTGGGCGCCTTCACCTGCAATCTAAGGCTGCCCGGCCAGTATTTCGACAAGGAAACCAACATCCATTACAACTACTTCAGGGACTACGATCCGGCTATCGGTAGATACGTGCAGAGTGATCCAATTGGACTAGAAGGCGGCAGTAACACGTACGCCTATGCTCTGCTCAACCCACTAAGCTTTATTGACAAGTGGGGTTTACTCACTTCGATTACTGTTTGGCAACCAGTGCGGTGGACGTCCGCCTCGGCGGGACACGTTTCGACAAACATCAACGGCACCACTGTACTCTTTTGCTGGCAATGGCATGACTACCATGTCCACTCCAAAGTATCTGGCGGCGCAACAGTACCGGCAGGGGGTAAGTATGACCCTCGCGCTCACGCCGCAGCAGGAGGCTGAGCTCGAGGCTTGTCTGAAAGCGAATCAGGGTCCTTACAACGTAATCTCAAATAACTGCGGTGCCCCGCCGCAGAGCTGCTTAGCTATAGTGGGCATAAATATCGGATATGCGATGACGCCAACAGGTGTGGGGAACAACATCCTAAATTCGAAGGCGCTACAGGGAGTAACTTTCCTTCCGGCGCCTCAGCCAGTCACAGGAATCAGTGCGCCATGGGCTCGCTAAGAAACGCCCTGCTGGGTATTTTGTTAATTGTCGCCAGTTCTGCTTGTGCGGACCCTGACTCCATCGTTCATGCTACCGGGAAAGTGGAAGTCTATAAGACGTTTCCGAAGAATGAACCCGGGAACCAGATAATCAGTGTGTTGAACCCCGGGGAGTCAGCCGCCGTTTTGGCTACAAGACATTCGAAAGAGTTTATGTTCTACCGAATCAAACTAGCTGACGGCCGAGAGGGTTATGTCATGTTCGGAGATGCGTTTGAAGTAAGATTAAAATCTGGTCATTAACATTCGCGGTATCTGAACACGTCCCCATTTCCTAGTCGACTTAAGCAGTTGATTGATGCGCTCCATGTGACGCGCGAGTTTCGGTGCCGGTCCTCGTTTTGGGCTTCACCCGTTTCGCCAGATATTTCGCAATCCGCAATCAAGAAATGCGATCTGGTGCACTTTGGTGCGGAATGGTGTATTCTGGTGCCATGTCAACTGCCCAAAAACTAGTTCGCCAGAGTGTGAGTCTGCCCGCACGGGTCGCGAGCCGCGTCAAGTCCTTGGCAAAGACCAGCGGCACCAGCGCGAACCGGGTGATCGTCGATTTGATCGAGACCGGCCTCGAAGCCCGGGAGCTGGAGAAGAAGCGCTTCATCGAGTTGGCCGACTGCCTGGGGCGCTCGCGTGATCCGGAGGAGCAGAAGCGTCTCAAGGAAGACCTGGCCCGGATGACGTACGGCGAGTAGATGCCGAAGATCCAGTGGACCGGCTTGCCTTTAGCGCTCCGCGACCATCTTTTCGAGCGATTGCGCGAGCGCAAAATTACAGCGGATGACCTTTATCGCCTGAAAGAGTGGCGGGAATCCGAACCCGACGCACCGGACGGACTGTGGTACAAGGATTTCGGCACGTTCAAGATTTGCGGCGAAGGACGGTACCCGAAGACCTTCCTGCTTCAGGGTCAGCCCGCCAAAGGGCAGGAACTTTAAGACCCCCGCATTTGGGGCACTCTCAATTTCGAAATGAGTTCTGTGCGGGAGAAGTCGATTAAAGTATTGCCAGCCAGTACCTCGGCGAGGGAATTAACAATCGCTACCACTACTTCTGAGGTTATGATCCATCCGTAGGCAGGCACGTTGATACTTAAAACCACTAACGTACGGCCTCTATGCAATAGATCTGTCGCCGCGCGACTAACGTCGAGACTCCAGCTGTTAGGAGTGCTAACAGTTCGTGGTTGGTGCCCGAAGATGGAGCGGCCGGGAACTTCAGTTGTGATCGGGTAGTCGAATTGTCAACCGCGAGAAGACCGAATCCGTTGTATGGCTATCTCGCCCGGCACCATACCCCGCGATCAAAAGAATGTCGTTGGACTTTGCCGGACTGAATTGAATTTCGTTGGCTGTGTCAGCCCGCTTGATGCCCGTTAGCGCATCGCCCTTGCTCGCAAGAGCGCCGAAACCGGCCTCATCTCCTGAGAGCCGGTGGCCGCAAGGCTCGGAGGTATCCGTAAGCAGCCGCCCCTCGGGGCACTCAGTAATGCGCATGACGCAATAGTTCGCGTTCCTGCCGCAGTGCGTTAGTCGCGCCAGCAAGCGGAATTCCGTTTGCATCGGCGTCAACCTCGAACGGGGTTTCTCTCCGTTCTCAGTCTTTAGAACTGCCCCTGCTGAACGCCTGGTGCGCCAACCAGGCGCCCGCGCGTAACGCTCGTGGGCAGACTCCTGCCGACCGATCGCAGCGGCCCCGGCCGCCGCGAATCCTGCGCCAACATGTTGTCCGCAACCCTGCGGCAATTCGTCTGCGCCAGCCGCGTCGTCACTGGCGGTTTACTGCTAGTGACGACGCGCACTATGCCTAAAGTATCAATAAGTTATACGGTTCTTTTGGAAGTGACCGACCTCCGTGATGCGCTCTCTGGCGCATCACACCGTACAACCGCGCAACGCGGTTCGTCCATCTGCCCGTTCCGCAACGGGCGTCGTTTGACCTTGCGTGCAACCCACGCACCCCAGAGCCTGGGGTCATGGCTCAACTCAATGGAATGCTCCAACAGGAAGCGCCATTGAAGCCAAGAGCGGGTGCAGCCGCGGCAAGCAGCAACAAACACTGCACACAACGGGAGTGGTGTCCCGCGTCCCTCGTAGCGCTCGTCCTGCCTAGGCAGGCGAGACGGACAGTAACACTAACCTGACAGGCAGCACACACCGGTAGCAGAAACACCGTTTAGAACAAGGCAGCGCGACCCGATCAACGTTCACAGATGCACAAAGCGGCCTTTTCCGGTCCAACCCCCCCATTTTTCGGGGGGGTTAGGCACGGCGCCGCTGCTTGCCAAGCCAGAAAATCGTGGTGGTGGTGAGAAGGCAACCTGGACGATTTGGGACATGGGCATTGAACCCTGCGCGAGAAGGACACCATGAGGGATCTGAACTACGACTTGAAGCAACTCTGCCTGCGCAACCGCGATGGCAGTTACGCCACCCAGTATGCGCGTGAGCGCATCCTGACGATGGTAGCGAACCAATTGCACGAGATGGGCTTCCGGCACATGCAGGCCGCGAGCCTGAAGCCCAAACACGTCGAGGCACTGGTTGAGCGCTGGAAGGCGGAATCGCTTTCCGCCGGAACGATCAAGAACCGGATGACGGAACTGCGCTGGTGGGCGGAGAAGATCGCCAAGCAGAACGTCATCGCCAGGGACAACGGTCGCTATGGCATTGCCAGGCGGCAATACGTGACGAATGTCAGCCAGTCGCGGGAACTCACCACTGGAGATCTGGCGAAGGTCACGGACCCCTATACCGCGCTGTCGCTCAAATTGCAGGCGGCATTCGGGCTGCGGCGCGAGGAGTCGATCAAGATCCGGCCGCAGTGGGCCGACGGCGGTGAGCGGCTGGTGCTCAAGGCGAGCTGGACCAAGGGTGGGCGCGCGCGCGAAATCCCGATCCGCAATGCCGGGCAGCGGCAGGTGCTGGACGAGGCCAAACAATTCGCTGGCAGGGAAAGTCTGATCCCGAAAACCATGACCTACGTCAAACAGCTGCAACGCTTCAAGGCGCAGTGCAGGGAAGCGGGAATTGAGCATGTGCACGGACATCGCCACCAGTATGCGCAGGCGCGCTACCAGGAATTGACCGGCTGGGCGTGCCCAGCGCAGGGCGGGCCAACCTCAAAACAGCTCACGCCAGAGCAGAAGGCGATCGATCGTGAAGCCCGGCTCACGATCAGTGCGGAGCTTGGCCACGTTCGCGAATCGATCACGGCAATTTATCTAGGGCGGTGACGTGTCTGAGTCGACGTTCCAATGGCGAGCAAACCCAACACGGCGGCGCAAAGACGGCAACCGGGCTGCAGAAGGACTGCAAGCCGACTGCACTGCAACTGCAGTGCGAATGCAGAAAAACTGCATATTTGGCTATGCAATGCATTACAAACCAGGAGGTGATAAGCATGAGTAATTCAATCCAGCAGGAGCTTTCGATTCTGCGCCGCAAGCAAGTCCAAGCCCGCACGGGGCTTGCCCGCAGCACGATCTATCTGCACATCAAGAACGGCACATTTCCGCGCCCAGTCCCGTTGGGCGCTCGCGCGGTCGGCTGGCTTGAATCCGAGATAAGCGATTGGATCGCCGAGCGCGTACGAATCGCCCGCGGGGACGCCAAGTCTGTAGGCTGATCGGCTAGGCACATTTCCAATTAGGAGAAATCCGGTGTCGGCAAGCCAGACGCCATGATCAATGGCGCCAAGGCTGAATCGATCGAACGATTCCGCAGAGAGGACTGTGTTTGTTCTACAATAGTCGGATATTGGAAGAATGGTACGCAGCAGCTTAGGTTTGTTGGTATTTTTGTTGGTATCTTACGACGGAGAGCAGTATCGCGACCCAACGTATCAGAGGGTTACGCCGCAAATGTGGTTGAGGCTCCGGGCACCAAATTCACTGCCGGTAGTGTCCGGGAAAGTCCATCAGCCCTCGTCACTGAGGGCTTTTTGCTTTTTCAGCATCTGGATTAAAAAGAAAGCCGCCGGGGATTCCCCGGCGGCCAGTCTGGATGAAGAATACTCCGGAACTCAGTGCGCGGCGGCTGCCTCCGCGCCCAAGCCGGTTTCGGACCGCACTTTCTGCGCGTTGAACGCGGCCCGCTCTTTGGCCGCGCTTTCGCTGCTGTCGGTTATCGACACCACGTAGGCGACGATCAAGACCGCCGGCAGCACGAAGAACGTCGGGAAGTCGTACGGGAAGATCGCCGGGCCCATGCCGAGCACCTTGGTCCATACGGTCGGGCCGATGGTCAGCAGGCCGATGGAGCCGAAGATGCCGGTATAGCCGCCGGCTACCGCCCCGCGCGTGGTCAGCCCTTCCCAGAATACCGACATCACCAGGATCGGGAAGTTGGCGCAGGCGGCGATCGAGAAGGTCAGGGCCACGATGTAGGCGACGTTCTGTTTCTCGAACGCGATGCCGAGGATCACGGCGATAATCCCCAGGCCGATCACGCACAGCTTCGACACCCAGACTTCCTGCTTCTCGGTCGCCTTGCCTTTCATGATCACGTTCGCATAGATATCATGCGACAGCGCGGAGGCGCCGGCCAGCGTCAGCCCCGATACCACCGCGAGGATGGTGGCAAAGGCGACCGCGGCGATGAAGCCGAGGAAGAAATCCCCGCCGAGCGCGTGCGATAAATAGACTGCCGGCATGCTGCCGCCGCCCTTGAGGTCGAGGACGTTCTTCGCGACGTCGATCACATACTGCGGGTTGTTGGCGACGAGCACGATGGCGCCGAAACCGATGATGAACGTCAGGATGTAGAAGTAGCCGATAAAGCACGTTCCGTAGAGCACCGATTTGCGTGCCGCCTTGGCGTCGGTGACGGTAAAGAAGCGCATCAGGATGTGCGGCAGGCCGGCCGTGCCGAACATCAGCGTCAGGCCGAGCGAAATCGACTCGATCGGATTGGCCTTCGCCCCGATGGGCACCACGGACTTCATGATGTCCAGATGCTTGGGATGGGCGGCGACCGCGTCGGAGAACAGCTTCCCGAAGCTGAAGCCCTCGTGGGCCATCACGCCGATCGCCATCAGGGTCGCGCCGCCCAGCAGCAGGCCGGCCTTGATGATCTGCACCCAGGTCGTGGCCTTCATGCCGCCGAAGGTGACGTAGATGATGATCAGCGCGCCGACGACGACGATGGACAGCCTGTAGGACATTTGCGGCACCAGCGTATGCAGCAGCTGTCCGGCGCCGACTGCCTGGCCGATCAGATACCAGATGACGACGATCAGCGAACCGATGGCCGCCATGGTGCGCACCGGACCCTGCCGCAGCCGGAACGAGGCGACGTCGGCGTAGGTGAACTTGCCGAGGTTGCGCAACCGCTCCGCGATCAGGAACAGGATGATCGGCCAGCCGACGAGCCAGCCGACCGAGAAGATCAGCCCGTAGAAGCCGTTGAAGTAGACCAGCGCGGCGATGCCGAGGAACGAAGCGGCCGACATGTAGTCGCCGGCAATGGCCAGGCCGTTCTGCAGGCCGGTGATGCCGCGTCCGGCAGCATAGAAGTCGGTCGCCGTTTTCGTCCGCGTCGCCGCCCAGTAGGTGATGACCAGGGTGATGGAAACGAAGATGAGAAACATCACGACCGCGTGCCAGTTGACGGGCGTGGCCGCGGGCGCATCGGCGGCGGAGGCCAGATTGGCGGCGAGCAACGTGGCAAATGCCAGGCCCGCGACGAGAGCAGTTTTAAGTGTTCTCATTTGGAGGCCTCCTTGACGATTTCGTCGAAGAGGGGGTCGAAGACCTGGTTCGCCTCGTACACGTAGATGCCGGTCAGCAGGCAGCACGCCACGATCACGCCGACGCCGAGGGGCAGGCCCAGAGGAATCACGCTATCGGCCGCAATGGGTTCGGTAAGGACGCCTGGGGCGAATGCGATCATGAGGATGAAACCGTAAAAGATCACGCACACGATGGCCGACAGGGTCCAGGCCAGCCGGCTGCGGCGCTTGACCAGTTCCAGGTACTTCGGATTATTTTGTATCTTGCCGCTGACAATCGATTCAGACATGACATCTCCCCCGTTGTGGATGCTTGCTAAATGATTTTGTAGATCGGCTTCGATGGCCGCTGGGTTCAATACAGCCCCCATTTCCGGGATGACGATACAGCAATCGATTCGAGTGGCTATTAGGGGAAACCCTAATGCCGGGCCTCGTGAATCAATTTTTCGCTGACCGCCTTTCCTGACCAAAGCACGTCGCACGCTACAATTTTGGCCTTTTCGGAAATTGTTCAAGATAATCAAAAAAATAGAACTTATGCAGCGCAACAATTTCCTCGGTATCATTCGCGATGCGGCCGCGCAGAACATGAACGTGAGGTTGCGAGCCCGTAACAGAATAAAATGAATTACCCGGCGATCGAAGCACACACATGCCTGCAAAAACGAACATTAAATAAAGTCCAGGATGTCCCCGACAAACCTGCCGCGCGAACGCCGGCTCGCAGGCGAGCAGCAAACGCTGGCGCTGCCGCTGCGCGCGCTGATTCGCAACGAGCCGATAGTCTGCCGCGAAGACCTCAGCGTGCGCGAAGCCGGCGCCATCATGCATGCGCGCGGAGTCGGATCGGTCGTCGTGGTCGACGCCGATGCGCGGCCCGATTGGGATTTTCAGCGAACGCGATCTGGTGGCGGCCGTCGCGCGCGGTATGGATACCCAACCCGTCGCCGGGCTCATGACCCGCGCGCCGTTTGCGCTTCCCGCCCACGCGTTCGCCTACGAGGCGGCGCTCGCCATGATCGGCAACCACATCCGCCATGTGCTGGTGACCGACGATGCGCGGCTCATCGGCGTGGTATCCGAGAGGGACCTGTTTTCGCTGCAACGGCTTGGTCTGGGCGAACTCACCACCGAAATCCGGCTTGCCAGCGAGGTCGCCACGCTGCAAAACCTCGCCGCAGAAATCCGGAAACTGACCCGATTGCTGGTGGAGCAGGGCGTCGCGGCGGAACAACTTACCCTGTATGTCTCGGTGCTGAACGACCGGCTGTGCCAGCGCGTGGTCGAAGTCGTGCGCGAGCGTTATCAATTGGAACAGATCAGCTGGTGCTGGCTGGCGTTCGGGAGCGAAGGCCGGTTGGAGCAGACCTTCAGCACGGACCAGGACAACGGCATCATATTTGCGGCGCGCGACGGGGCGGCCCCCGCAGAAGTGCGCTCCCGGCTGCTGCCGTTCGCGCGGGCGGTGAACGAGGCGCTCGACGCCTGCGGGTTCCGCTGGTGCAAAGGCAACGTCATGGCCTCCAATCCGGCGCTGTGCCTGTCTGCCGAGGAGTGGCGCGCCAAAATGAGCGGCTGGCTGGCGAACTGGGAACCGCAAGCGCTGCTCGATGCGTCGATCTATTTCGATTTTCGCGCGCTCTACGGTGACGCCACATTGGCGGCAGGCTTGCGCCATTGGATACTGGATCGCACGCCTGCATATCCGGCATTCCTGCGCCAGATGGCGGAAAATGCCCTGCGCGCGCGGCCGGCGCTCGGTATTTTTCGCGATTTTGTCACCAGGGATGTCCAGAATGCGCCTCACACCATCGATTTGAAGGTATATGGCACGCGACTGTTCGTGGATGTCGCGCGGATCTATGCGCTTGCGCAGGGGCTGCCGCAAACCAATACCGTCGAGCGCTTGCGCGCGGCGGCTGCCGGTATCGGAATGAGCACGGCGGCAATCGAGGCGATCATCGATGCGTTTCTGGCTATTCAGCAGTTGCGTTTGCGCAGCCAGGCAGCACAGGATGCGCTTTCCGAGGACACCGCGAATCGCATCGATCCGGACAAACTCAATGCACTGCAACGGCATATTCTGAAGGAATCGTTCCGGCAGGCGCGCAAACTGCAGCAGCGGCTTGCGCTGGATTATCAGGTGTGACTTTGTTGGTATCCGGCGACCGGAAGCAGCATCAGAGTCCAATATATCAGACGTTTACACCGCAAATGTGGTTGAGGCTGCGGCACCAATTGGGCTATCATGGGACCAGGCTCGGCATCCGGCAAAAATGCCGGTTAAACCACAAGCGGCACTGGCGAAAATTCACCGTGATTGTTTTTGAACTGGGTTGTGAAAATCATCATCGCTTCGAGGGCTGGTTTGCCTCGAGCGGGGATTTCGAGCGCCAGCTCGGCGATAAACTGCTGGTCTGCCCGTTGTGCGGCAACGGCAGGATCACGCGTCTGCCGCATGCGTCCCATGTCAGCACCGGCAGCGGTTCACGCCCTGAGGGCGCAAAGCGCAAAACCACCGAGGGCGTGCCGCAGCAATATACCAATCTCGGCGGCGAAATGCTCGCCAGGCTGATCGATCACGTCATCGAAAATACCGAAGATGTCGGCCAGGCATTTCCGGATGAGGCGCGCAAAATTCATTACCAGGAGGCGCCGGAGCGGCATATCCGCGGCACCGCTTCTCCGCGGGAGATCGAAGCGCTCAGGGAAGAGGGGGTGGACGTCATCGCGCTGCCCCTGCCGCCGCACCGGCTGGTCAAGACCCACTGATCCGGCGTCCTGCGGCAACCGCCCCGGCCGGGGCGCCCGATGGCAGCGGCATATTTGATTTGCGTCAATTCCCGGAAACCGTGCGGTGATATGCTGTTCAAACAATAACAACACGAACATTTCATAACGGAGAAACCATGTTCAAACACATCCTGTTGCCGACCGACGGTTCAAAACTTTCCGATAACGCGGTCAAGGAAGGTATTGCGTTTGCCAAGGAGATCAATGCCAAGGTCACGGTGATTCATGTCGTTCCGGAATTTCAGATGGTCGCCGACGAAGGCTTCGTCGCGCCGATGAGCCCCCAGTTCAAGCAGCGTTTCGAGGAAGAATCCCGCGCCCATGCCCAGAAGGTGCTCGACAAGGTGGAGAAACTGGCGAAGACCGCGGGCGTCGCATACAGCGGCGTGATCGTGAGCAGCGATTTTCCCTATCAGCTGATCATCCATACCGCCGAGAAGGGCAAGTGCGATCTGATCATGATGGCTTCACACGGCCGTCGCGGCCTGTCGGGCCTGCTGCTCGGCAGTGAAACCGCCAAGGTCCTCACTCATTCCAAGATTCCGGTCCTGGTCGTGCGTTAAACCGGCGCGGCAGCCGGCGGCGCCTGAACGGCAGCATGACCAACGCACCGGTCGAATCCCTGGTCAGCGCGGCGATTGCATTTCTCGGGCGCCGGCCGCCGTTCGATGTCATGGAGCGCGACGCGCTGCAGTTCCTGGCCTCGCGCCTGAGCCTTGGCTATCATCCGCGGGGCGCCACGATCCTTTCACCCGAGCGCGGTGAGCCGCAGACTTTTTTCATCATTCAGCGCGGCGTGGTGGAGCTTGGCCAGAATTACGCCTGCCAGGTGCCCGCCGCTCCGGCCATCACCCTGGGGCCGGGGGAATACTTTTCCATCGGCGCCTTGCTGGAGCACCGCCCGGTAACCGTCCCCTATACCGCTGCCGGGGATACGTTCTGCTATCAGCTGTCCGCCGCGGATTTTCGCGAGCTGCTGCGCCGCAGTCCGCGCTTTCAGGATTTTGCCACCCGTTATCTCGGCAGCCTGCTGCGCGAATCGCGGCGCCTGCTCAAGATGAATTTTTCGAGCATCGCCAGCGAACAGCAATCGATGAACAGCACGCTGCGATCGCTGATCCGGCGCCCGCCGGTGACCTGCGCGCCCGGCACCCCGGTGGGCCAGGCGCTGCGGACCATGCAACAGGAGAAGGTCGGTTCCATCATCGGGGTTTCTCCCGAGGGCGCGCCGGTCGGCATCCTCTCGCGCTACGATGTGCTCGACCGGGTGGCGCTGGTGCAATGCGATCTGACGCAGCCGGTGGCATCCATCATGACGCCGGAGCCGATCACGTTGCGCGCCGAAGCCAGTGCCTACGAAGCGGCGCTGGTCATGGCGCGCCACGGCGTGCGCCATATCCCGGTGGTCGACGAAGGCAGGGTGATCGGCATCGTCACCGAACACGATCTGTTCGCGTTGCAGCGAACGAGCATGCGCCAGATCAACAAGACCATCGTTACCGCGAAAAGCGCGGAAGAGTTGCAGCACGCGGCAAGCGGCATCCGGCAGCTCGCCCACAATCTGCTCGAACACGGCGTCGCCGCGGAGCAGCTGATGCTGATCATTTCCACGCTCAACGACGCGCTGACCCAGCGCATCGTCGAACTCGAGCAGGCGCGCCATGGGCTGGCCGGCATCGACTGGTGCTGGCTCGCGTTCGGCAGCGAGGGGCGCTACGAGCAGACGATCAGCACCGATCAGGATAATGGGTTGATTTTCAAGGATAATCAGAACCGTTCTCCGGAGCAGGCGAGGGCGCTGCTGGTGCCGTTCGCGCAAGCGGTCAACCGCACGCTCGATGCCTGCGGTTTTCCTTTGTGCAGGGGCAATATCATGGCGGGCAATCCGCGCTGGTGCCTGACGCTCGGAGAATGGCAGGAACAGTTCAGCAGCTGGGTCCGGGACACCGAGCCGGAGGCGTTGATGAACGCGGCCATTTTTTTCGACATCAGGCCGCTGTGCGGAAAGCACGACCTGGCGGAAGAATTGCGCCGGCACCTGAGCAGCCTGACCCATGGCAACGCGCGCTTTCTGAGGCAGATGGCGCAGGAGGCGCTGCAGGCGCGGCCGCCGCTCGGCGTGTTGCGCGATTTCGTGACCGATGACAGCGGCGAATTTCCGCACACGCTCGACCTCAAGAAATCCGGCGCCCGGCTGTTCGTCGATGCGGCGCGCGTATTCAGCCTGGCGGCGGGCACGTCCCAGACCGGCACCGCGCAGCGCCTGCGCGAGGCCGCCGCCCGGCTCAACATCGGGGACGAGGAAGTTGCGGCGGTGGTCGAAGCGTTTTTCTTCATTCAGCTGCTGCGCCTGCGCGCACAGATTACGCCCGATCAGGCGCATCCCGGGCAGGCGCCACAACCGCATCGATCCGTACAAGCTCAACGAAGTCGACCGCCTCATCCTCAAGGAGAGCTTGCGCCAGGCGCGCAAGCTGCAGACCCGGCTCGCGCTCGACTACCAGCTATGAACTGGATCGCGCGATTGCTCGGGCGCGGTCCGCAACCCGGCACCGAACACCGCCGCGCGCTTGACGCCTACCGCGCTCTGCCGAAGCCGGATCTGCGCGAAACGCTGCAGGCCACGCGCTGGGTCGTCGCGGACGTGGAAAGCAGCGGCCTCAGCCCGTACCGGGACCGGCTGATTTCGATCGGCGCGGTGGCGATTTGCGACGGCCTCGTCCGCTTTGACCAGAGTTTCGAAGTGGTGCTGCGCCAGGAAGCGCCCAGCGAGCACGGCAATATCCTGGTCCATGGCATCGGCGGCACGACCCAGGTATCGGGGCTGGAGCCGGCGGACGCGCTGACCGGCTTCCTCGAATTCGCCGGCAAGGCGCCGCTGATCGGGTTCCACGCGGATTTCGACCGCGTGATGATCGCGCGCGCGGCACGCGACGTGCTGGGATTCGACCCGGTCAACGTCTGGCTCGATCTGGCCGTGCTGGCGCCTGCGCTGTTTGGCGGACGCGCGCCGTCGGCGCATACGCTCGACGACTGGCTGCAGGTGTTCGGCATCGACAATTATGCGCGGCACGACGCGGTGGCGGACGCGCTCGCCACCGCCCAGCTGTTCCAGATCGTCGCGGCGCAGGCGGCGCAGCAGGGCCTGACCAGCTGCGCCGACCTGATCAGATTCGAAAAAGGCCGGCGCTGGCTGGGTACGGGCTGACTGTTACTTGGGCTTGAAGCCCTTTTCGGCAAAGTACTTGAGCGCGCCGGGATGGAACGGGATCGGGGAGGCGCCGGCAAACTGGTTTTCGAAGGTCATGTAGCTCGTGTCCTTCGCCACCAGCATCAGGTCGGGTTTTTTCTCGAACAGCGTCTTGACCAGGTCGTAGGCCATCTGGTCGCTCATCTTGTCGTTGGTCAGCAGCATCGCCCAGACATCCACGGTCGTGGCGTCCTTGTCCTGGCCGGGATAGGTTTTGGCGGGCAGCGTGCCCTTGCTGTAAAGCGGGCCGTATTTTTTGTTCATCACGGCCACGGCGTCGCCGTGATCGATGAATTTGATCTTGATGCCGGGCGTGGCGCCGAGATCGACGATCGCCGGGATCGGAACCGCCGCGTTGTGGATGAAGGCGTCGATCTTGCGGTCCTTGAGCGCGTTGACCGCTTCCGCCACGCTCAGGCGCTCCTTGATGATGTCCTTGTCGGGATTGATCCCGTAGGCCTCGAGTATGCGCAGGGCGATGATCTCGGAACCGCTGCCGGGCGAGCCGACGGAAACGCGCTTGCCCTTCAAGTCGGACATTTTATTGATGCCGCTTCCCTCCAGCGTCACCACGTGGTTTTTCTGGGGATAGAACACCGCCAGCGTGCGCAGCGCCACCTTGTCCTTGAATTTGCCCTTGCCCTGATCGGCATCCCATGCGGCATCGGCCATCGAAAATCCGACTTGCGATTGACCGCTGGCAATCAGTTTGATGTTGTCGACCGAGCCGCCGGTGACTTCGGCGGTGGCCTGCACCCGGGGCAGGGTTTTCGAGAAGATGTTGGCCATCGCGCCGCCGAGCGGATACCACACGCCGCCGGTGCCGCCGGTGCCGATCGCAAGCCTCACCTCGTTTTGTTGCGCGTGCGCGGCAGTGAATGCGAGCGCGAGCAGCATCAGTGCTGCCGTTATGATTTTTTTCATCGGGTAGCCTCCTTTAGAGTCCCTAACATAATGAAACGCGCGATGCGCTGTCACGATTTTGGCTCAGGGCGCGAAGCTTTCCGCAGCCAATATCGCGAATATTGGCAAGGGGAGCGACAATGCCATGGGCCAAAACTCGTGCCAGCCCGAAGGGTTGCAGCCAAAACCGGCGCTGACTTTGTCGGCCGGCTTGACCATATTCGCGATATGCTCTGCACCGTCCTTCGCGTCAGCACCAATTGTGGCAGCAACGCACACGTGTTTCATTATGTTAGGGACTCTTGTGGTGTAATTCAAATCCTGCTGCAGGATACTGACACAAGCAGCAGGCGAGCGGCAATTTCCAGAATATGGACGACCATGCAACGGCTTGCAGGCCTTGCTCAACCCCGGATCGATCGCCATCCTCGGCGCTTCCGCCGATTTCACCAAAGTCAACGGCCGCACCCTCAAGTACCTGCTCGCGAAAGGCTACGCCGGCAGGATTTTCCCGGTGAATCCCAAGTATCAGGCCATCGGCGAACTCCCGTGCTATCCGGGCATCGCCGCCGTTCCGGGGCCCGTCGATCTCGCGATCGTCGCGTTGCCCGCGGCGCTGGTGCCGGACACCCTGCGCGATCTCGGGCGCCACGGCGTGAAGGCCGCGGTGGTGTTCAGCTCCGGTTTTGCCGAAACCGGCGCCGCGGGGCGCGCGCTGGAACGCGAGGCGGTGGCGGCCGCGCGGGAATCGGGGCTGCGCCTGTGCGGTCCCAATTGCCTCGGCCTCATCAATGCCTTCGACAAGGTGATCGCGACGTTCGGCCAGTTTGCCGATGGCGAGACGCCGCCGGGGCCGGTCGGCTTCGTCACCCAGTCGGGCGCGTTCGGCACCGCGATCGCCGCGCTCGCGCGGCGGCGCAGCATGGGGCTCGGCTATTTCATCAACACCGGCAACGAAGGCGACGTCGATTTCGTGCAGGCGATGCGCGCGGTGCTGGACGATCCGCGCATCAAAGTCGGCGCCGGCTATATCGAAGGGCTCAAGGACGGGCCGGGGCTGCTCGGGCTTGCCGATTTTGCGCTGGAACAGGGTAAACCGCTGGTGCTGACCAAGGTCGGGAAGACCGGCGCCGGTGCGCGCGCCGCAGCCTCGCACACCGGGGCGCTCGCCGGCGCCGACCATGTATTCGACGGTGCGATCCGCGGACACGGCATCGTCCGCGCCCGCAACGAGGAACACATGCTCGACATGGTCGAGGTGTTCGCCTCCTGCGGACTGCCCGGCGGCGGCGGCTTGGGCATCGTCACGCAATCCGGCGGCGCCGGGGTGCTGATGGCCGACCGCGCCGAGGAACTGGGCCTGAGGGTGCCGGTGTTGAGCGCGACGACACAACAGGAACTGAAACAGGTGATTCCGGGTTTTGGCGCCGCCGGCAATCCGGTCGACGTCACCGGCCAGTTCGTCGCCGAGCCGGCGTTGTTGCGCGACAGCGTGCGCATCGTGCTGTCCGATCCCGAGGTCCACGTCGGCATCGTCTGGCTGCAATTGATGGATGCCTACGTCGATGTTTTGATTAAAATATTCGAGGAAATCCAGGCGGGCGCAACCAAGCCGTTCATCGTGTGCTGGGTGGCCGCGCCGGATGCGGCGCTGAAGGCGTTGCGCGCACGCGGCATCGCGGTGCTGCGCGGGGCGGAGCCGGCGGTGGATGCGGCGGCGGCGCTGGTGAAGTATGCCGAGGCGCGCCGCCACTGGCTGGCGGATCGGGAGGCGAGGGCAGCGCTGCGAGTGCCTCAGCTCGATTTGCCGAAGGCGGGTCCGGTCGCGAGCCTCGCCGCGCAGAAGCTGCTGGACGAAAGCGGCGTGGCCACGGCCCGCGCGGTATTGACGCCAACGGCCGACGCCGCAGTCGCCGCCGCGCGGAAACTCGGTTATCCGGTGGCGCTCAAGATCGAGTCGCCCGATATTCCGCACAAGACCGAAGCGCAGGGCGTGCGGCTCGGTCTCGGCGAACGAAACGGCGGTGCGCGCCGCGTTCATCGCGATCCTGAACAACGCAAAGCGCTACCGGCCCGAAGCGAGACTCGACGGCGTGATCGTGCAACCGATGGCGCGCGGCGACGTGGAACTCGTCATCGGCCTGCAAAACGATCCGGTATTCGGCGTGGTGGTGATGGTGGGGCTGGGCGGCATCCACATCGAAGTGCTGAAGGATGTCGCGTTCAGGAAGGCGCCGGTGACGCCGGCGGAGGCGGGGCGGATGCTCGATGAACTCAGAAGCAAGGCGATCCTGGCCGGAGTCAGAGGAAAACCTCCGGTCGACCGCGCGGCCCTGACGCAGATGATCAGCGCGGTCTCGACGTTCGGCGCGGCGGCGGGCGCGCGCCTGGAGGAACTCGATCTCAATCCGGTGCTCGCCGGGGCCGAAGGCGTGACCGCCGTCGACTGGCTGATGGTGCTCATAACGAAACGCTATCCGCCGATGAACGCGATGAGCAATTAAAGGACGTGCGTGATAGCGGCGGCGCGATTCGCGGCAGCGTGCTGGACACGCCGTGCCTGCATTCGCGCACGCTGTCGGAGATCACCGGCGCCGAAGTCTATATCAAGTTCGAGAACCTGCAGTTCACCGCCTCGTTCAAGGAACGCGGCGCGCTCAACAAACTGCTGTCGCTGACCGCGGCGCAGCGCAAGAAAGGCGTGATCGCCGCGTCGGCCGGCAATCACGCGCAGGGCGTGGCCTACCACGCGAGGCGGCTCGGCATCCGCGCGGCGATCGTGATGCCGCGCCACACCCCCAGCGTGAAAGTCGAGCGCACCCGCGCGTTCGGCGCCGAAGTCGTGCTCGAAGGCGAGAACTATGACGAGGCGAATGCGTTCGCGCAGCGGCTCAAACGGCGGCGCGGGCTGCAGTACATCCACGCCTACGACGACCGGAAAGTGATCGCCGGCCAGGGCACGATCGCGCTGGAAATGCTGGCGCAGCAGCCGGATCTCGATGTGCTGGTGGTGCCGATCGGCGGCGGCGGACTGATTGCCGGCATGGCGACCGCAGCGAAGGGCATCAGGCCGAAAATCAGGATCGTCGGCGTGCAGGCCGAGCGTTTCCCCTCGATGTACTGCGCGGTGAAGGGCGGAAAACCGCAGTTCGGCCTGAACACCATCGCCGAAGGCATCGCGGTCAGGGAACCCGGCAAGCTGACGCTGCCGATCGTCCGCAAGCTGGTCGACGACATCGTGCTGGTCGGCGAGGGCGATATCGAACAGGCGATCGTGATGCTGCTCGAGATCGAGAAAACGGTGGCCGAAGGCGCGGGCGCGGCGGGGCTGGCGGCGCTGCTCAGGCACCGCCGGCGCTTCGCCGGACGCAAAGTCGGGCTGGTGCTGTGCGGCGGCAACATCGATCCGCTGGTATTGTCCTCGATCATCGAGCGCGGCATGGCGCGCTCGGGGCGGCTGGCGCGGCTGGCGGTCGAATTGCGCGATCTGCCGGGAGAACTCGCGAGGGTGACGGCGTGCCTGGCGCGAGGCCGGCGCCAACATCGACGAAGTCCATCATCAGCGCACCTTCACCCGATCTGCCGGTGCAGACCACCGAAGTCGAGTTCGTGCTGCAAACCCGCGATCGCGAACACATCGCCGAAATCATCGCGGCGCTGCGGGCCGCCGGCTTCAGCGCGCGGCAGCGCAACGGACATGACTGACCGCTTCCGTTTGCGCTGAAGCAGCGATCGATTTTCCGAAGCGATTCGAAAGATGCAGCGCATAGCCATCGGGCGCTCCGCACGGTTGACCTGGCTGCTGATCGTGGCGCATGCCGGCGCGGCGGCGCTGCTGTGGCCGCTGGCGCTCGCGCTATGGATCAAGGCGGCCATCGCCGTGGCGATCGTCGCGAGCCTGTTGTTTTTTCTGAGTCAGGTGGCGCTGCTGACCCTGCCTGACGCCGTGATCGCCGTCGAATTCCATGAGCAGGGAACCATGGCCCTGCAGACCCGGCGCGGCGATTGGCACGAGTGCAAATTGTCGGGAGACAGTTTCGTATCGGACTGGCTGACGATCCTGGTGCTGGCGCAGGAGGACCGGCGCCGTGCGAGGCACGTAGTGATCGTGCCGGACAACGTCGACGCCGGGGATTTTCGCCGGCTGCGGGTGTGGCTGCGCTGGGCGGGACACCGTGCGGCTGAGGAGAATACCCCGCGTTAAGACGGAGGCGGGTCGGGCTCCCGGAACTGCGCCTGGATCTCCTTCACCTTCTTCGCGTTGAATATCAGCGCTTCGACACAGTCCTCGTCGAATTTCGTCCGCGCCAGCCGGCGCAGCCACGCGAAGGCCTCGTCGTTGGTCCACGTGGGCTTGTAGGGACGCGCGCTCGTGAGGGCATCGAATGCATCCGCAACGGCGATGATGCGCGCCTCGAGCGGGATCTCGCTGCCGTGCAGCCCATGGGGATAGCCGCTGCCGTCGATTTTTTCGTGGTGCGACTCGGCGATGTGGCGCAGCAGATCGAGCCCGTCGAGGTGCTCCAGTCCGAAGTTGTGGGCGATCGCCTCGATCATCGCCAGCCCGCGCACCGTGTGCTGCTTCATCTCGTCCCGCTCCGCGTCGGACAGCGGTCCGGGTTTGAGCAGGATCCGGTCGGGCAGGGCGAGCTTGCCGATGTCGTGCAACGGCGCGAACTCGAAGATGCGTTCGATCATGGCATCGTCGAGGTCGGCGACGCCGGTCGCAGCCAGATGCTGGGCGATCAACCGGGAGTAGCGCGCCATGCGGTCCATATGCGCGCCGGTCTCCGGGTCGCGGTAGTGAGCCATGTCATGAGCGGTCTTGACCGCGGCGGCGAGGACCCGGACGGCGAGCATTTCGGCGGTGACGACGGTCGAAATCAGGTGGGCGTAGACGTCGAGCGTGCGCAGCGCGGGCCCGGCCAGCGGGCCCGGCGTGCGCGAGTTGAAGAAAATAAATCCCCAGAACGAGCCGTCGAGGTACATGGGAAACGTATAGCTGTAGCGGTATCCCTGATCCGCGATGATCTGCGTGTGCACGCGGCGCCCCGGGCGGAACAGGTCGAGGTCGTCGACGACGCGGGGCCGCCCGACGCGCAGGATTTCCGCGAGGGACGGCGAATCCGCAAGGCGCGCCTCGTAGCGCACGAGGTCGTTGCGTCCGGGGGAACTCGCGAGAAATGTCTTGAGCAGGTCGGTGGCCGGGTCGTACGCGGCGACCGAGATCCGGTCGACGAAGCCGACCTCGCCATAAAGGGACTCGTGGATCGAGGCGAGCTTCTGGTCGAGCGGCACGCTCCTGTTGAGCACATCGAGCGGATCGGCGTGCCTGTAGAGTCCGGCATCTGGTTCGCGTTCGGCCATGGTGTGTGTCCCTGTATGAGAAAAATCAGGTTTCTTCCGGCGGTTTGACCCGGCTGAACATTTTAAGCAATAACAGATCGTAGGCAATCTTGAGCGCGCCGCAGATCACCAGCGGCCAGCCGAATGGCGAGAGCGACAGCAGGTAGCCGGCGAACGCCGGGCTGATCGCGGCGGCGAGGCTGCGCGGCACGGCGGTCACGCTGGCGGCGGCGGCGCGCTCGCCGGGAGACACCACCGCCATCACGTACGAAGTGCGCGCCGGCACGTCCATCTGCGACAGCGCGCTGCGCAGGAACAGAAACAGCAGCGCGAGCGGCAGGTTCGGCATGAACGGCACGAGAATCAGAAAAATACTGGCTGGAATGTGGGTGAACACCATGGTGTTGATCAGGCCGAAGCGCGCCGCGATCCCCGGCGCAACCAGTTGCGACAGCGCGCCCAGAATGCCGACCCAGAAAAAGACCGTGCCCGCGGTGCCGACCGAAAGCTGGAAGCGGTCGAACAGCCACAGCGCGAGCAGCGACTGCACGGCGAAGCCGCCGGCAAACGAATCGATGCTGAACAGCGCGGCCAGCGTATAGATGATTTTTTTCGATTTGCCGAGCGGCGTGGGCTGGTGCGCCTCTTCGTGGACATCGATCTGCGGCGACAGGCCGCGATAAAGCGGCAGGCATGCGGCGCCGAGCGCCGCGTAGAGCACGAACATGCCCTGTAATGCGGTCTTGATGTCCAGAGCCGAACAGATGCGTGGCGAGGATCGGGACGCTCGCCGCCTGCGCGCCGAGCGCGCCGATCAGCGCCCCGACCAGGCTGTAGCGGGCGAACAGCGCGGTGCGCGAACGCGCGCTCGCCACGCGGGCGAGCAGCGACTGCTCGAGCGGGGAAAATACGCTGACATCGCCGGCCGAGGGATTGAGCGTGCCGACGAAGGCGACGACCAGCAGCGGCCAGAAATCGGTGGTGAACACGACGGCGGCGCCGGTCGCGGCCATCAGCAGCGAGGCGGCCAGCAGCAGACTGCGGCTGCGATAGCGATGGGCGATCATGCCGATGGTGAGCGTCATGATGCCGGAGCCGAGCAGGGTGGCGGTGACGATGAGGCCGACGTCGAACGCGCTGAATCCGAGCAGCTTCAGGTAGAACGGCAGCAACAGGCTCATGAAGCCGTCGCCGAAAGCGCGCGCCCCGCGTGTCCACAGCAGGACGCCGGCGTCGGGCGGGGTTCCGGCGGGCAGGAAAAACCGGGAGAAGGCGGCGCGCAGCATGAGGATTATGTTCAATAGATTAGCAGGAATGTCCACATAGTGTGACAGCGGCGTCGGCCGCGATCACGCTGCGGTATACTTTGATTTTCTCTCAACTCGCAATGACGGGAGCAGCGATGATCGACGTTTACAGCTGGGCCACGCCGAACGGCCACAAAGTTCACATCATGCTGGAAGAGACCGGGCTCGACTATCGCGTGCACGGCGTCAACATCCGCACCGGCGACCAGTTCAAGCCGGAGTTCCTGAAAATCAGTCCCAACAACCGCATTCCCGCGATCGTCGATCACGACGGCCCCGGCGGCAAACCGCTGTCGCTGTTCGAGTCGGGCGCGATCCTGCTTTACCTCGCCTCCAAAACCGGAAAATTCCTGCCCGAGGATCTGCATGAACGCTGGCACTGCCTGCAGTGGCTGATGTGGCAGATGGGCGGCGTGGGGCCGATGTTCGGCCAGGCCAATCATTTCCGCCGCTATGCGAAGGACAAGATCGCCTACGCAATCGAGCGCTATACCAACGAGGCGAACCGCCTGACGGGCGTCCTCGACAAGCGCCTGGGCGAAGCGCGCTACGTCGCGGGGAACGACTACACCATCGCCGACATCGCGATCTTCCCGTGGATGCGCAACGCCGAAAGCCGCGGCATCGACATGAACCAGTATCCCAACGCCAGCCGCTGGTTCGACGCGATCAGCGCGCGCCCCGCGGTGCAGCGCGGCCTCAAAGTGCTGGCGGACGAAAGTTCCGCCGCGCCCATCGACGACAAGGCGCGCGACGTGATGTTCGGCAAGACGCAGTTCCAGCGCCGCTGAGAGCGGCAGTCTGAGAGTAGAGGGTTGAGGGTTGAGAGTAAGGAACGAATTGCCGGTTCCCTGATTTTCACTCTTCACTCTCGACGCTCAACTCTTAACTCTCAACTGATTCCGTATGGATCGAGCCAAGAAAAACGTCGCGCTGCTGGCGGTGTGCCAGGGACTGCTGCTCACCAACAATTCGGTGCTGATCAGCATCAACGGGCTGGCGGGCTATATGCTCGCCACCAACAAGGCGCTGGCCACGCTGCCCATCACCATGTATTTCCTGGGATCGACGCTGACGACGCTGCCGCTGTCGTTCCTGATGAAGCGCCTCGGCCGGCGCACGGGTTTCGCGCATAGGGGGAACATGCGCGATCCTCGGCTCGCTGCTGAGCGCCTGGGCCATTTATACGCATAATTTCTGGCTGATGTGCGCGGGGACGTTCGTGCTCGGCGGCTATTTTGCGGCGGGACAGTATTACCGCTTTGCGGCGGCGGACGCGGCGCCGCTGGATTTCAAGAGCAAGGCGATCTCGCTGGTGCTCGCCGGCGGCATCGTCGGCGGTTTTCTCGGACCGGAAACCAGCAAGCTCACCAAGGACCTGGTTGCCGGCCATACCTATGTCGGCCCTTATTTCACGCTCATCGTTTTCGCGCTGCTGGCGATCGGGGTGCAGCGGTGGCTGGACATACCGAAGTTGTCCGAGGTGGAACGCAAAGCCGCGGGCAGGCCGCTCGCCGAAATTGCGAAGCAGCCCACGTTCATCGTCGCCGTGCTGTGCGGGATGGTGGGTTATGGCGTGATGAATTTTCTGATGACCGCCACGCCGCTCGCGATGGTGGCGTGCCAGCATCCGTTCAGCGACGCGGCCTTCGTCATCCAGTGGCACATCGTGGGCATGTTCGCGCCGTCGTTCGTGACCGGCACGCTGATCCAGCGTTATGGCCTGATGAAAATCATGATGATCGGCGTGGCGCTGAATTTCGGCTGCGTCGCCATCGCGCTGTCCGGCATCGAAGTGATGACCTTCTGGCTGGCCCTGATGCTGCTCGGCGTGGGCTGGAATTTCATGTACGTGGGCGCGACGACGCTGCTCACCTCGACCCATACGCCCGCCGAACGCGCGAAGGTGCAGGGCGTCAACGATGCCGCGATTTTCTGCACCATGGTGGTGAGCTCGCTGTCCTCGGGCGCGCTGTTCAGCCAGCAGGGCTGGCACACGATGAACATGGCGGCGATCCCGTTCCTCACGCTCGCTGCCGCCGGTATCGCGTGGCTCGCGTTCGTGCGGCGGCGGGCCGCGCAGGCAGCCTGAGCGGTTGCGCGCCATCGGTTGCCGGGGCCGAATTGGGGTAGAATTTCCGTTCGGCTGCAGGGGGCTGGTCGTATATCACATAAGCCGTTGTTTTTAAACAATAAACTAGCAATGCAGCATACTGGAGGAGTAGCGTCATGAACCGATCCGCAACTGCGGCACGCGCCGTGCCCGACCTCGCCTGTCCGGCGTACGTGACCAACGTAAAACTCAAGCAGTGGGTCGCGGAAGTCGCGCAGCTGACCCAGCCCGACCGCATCTGCTGGTGCGACGGCTCGCAGGAAGAGTATGACCGGCTGTGCAACGAGATGGTCGCCTCGGGCATGCTGATCCGCCTCAACCAGGAAAAACGCCCGAACAGTTTCCTGGCGCGTTCCGATCCCGACGACGTGGCGCGCATGGAAGACCGCACGTTCGTGTGCAGCAAAAACAAGGAAGACGCGGGCCCCAACAACAACTGGATGGCGCCGGACGAAATGCGCGCGACGCTCGGCAAGCTGTTCGCGGGCTGCATGCGCGGCCGCACCATGTACGTGATTCCCTACAGCATGGGGCCGCTCGGTTCGCATATCGCGCAGATCGGCGTCGAGCTCACCGATTCGCCGTACGTGGTGGTCAGCATGCGCATCATGACGCGCATCGGCCGCAAGGTGCTCGACGTGCTGGGCGCGGACGGGTATTTCGTGCCGGGCCTGCATTCGATAGGCGCGCCGCTCGCGCCGGGCCAGAAGGACGTCGTGTGGCCGAGCAACAAGGAACACAAGTACATCGTGCATTTCCCCGAGACCAAGGAGATCTGGTCGTTCGGCAGCGGCTACGGCGGCAACGCGCTGCTCGGCAAGAAATGCTTTGCGCTGCGCATCGCGTCGATCATGGCGAAGGAGCAGGGCTGGCTCGCCGAGCACATGCTGATCCTCGGCATCCAGCCGCCCGGCGGCAAAAAGCATTACATCGCGGCGGCGTTTCCCAGCGCCTGCGGCAAGACCAATCTCGCCATGCTGATTCCGCCGGCGGCGCTGAAGGGCTGGAAGGTCACGACCATCGGCGAGGACATCGCCTGGATCAAGCCGCACGCGGACGGCCGGCTCTACGCGATCAATCCGGAAGCGGGCGCATTCGGCGTCGCCCCCGGCACCTCGGATGAAACCAACGCCAACTGCATGGCGGCGGTGAAGAGCGACACCATCTTCACCAACGTCGCGCTGACCCCGGACGGCGACGTATGGTGGGAAGGCATGACGAAAACGCCGCCAAAAGAACTCACCGACTGGCAGGGCAAGCCGTGGACGCCCGACAGCGGGCGGGTGGCGGCGCATCCCAATGCGCGCTTTACCGTGGCCGCGAGCCGCATTCCGTCGATCGATCCGGACTGGGAAAACCCGGACGGCGTGCCGATCAGCGCTTTCCTGTTCGGCGGCCGCCGCGCCACGACCGTGCCGCTGGTGATCGAAGCCAAGGACTGGACGCACGGCGTCTATCTGGCCGCGACCATGGCCTCGGAAACCACCGCGGCGATCATCGGCAAGGTCGGCGTGGTGCGGCGCGATCCGTTCGCGATGCTGCCGTTCTGCGGCTATCACTTCGGCGATTATTTCGCGCATTGGCTCAAGGTCGGAGCGCGGCTCAAGAGCGCGCCGCGCATTTTCGGCGTCAACTGGTTCCGCCGCGACGAGAACGGCAAGTTCATGTGGCCGGGATTCGGCGAGAACATGCGCGTGCTCAAGTGGATCATCGAGCGCTGCGAAGGCAAGGGCGGCGCGGTGGACACGCCGATCGGCAACATGCCGCGCTACGAAGACCTCGAATGGCAGGGGCTCACCGGCATGAACCGCGAGACCTACGCCAAGCTGAGCGCGGTCGACGCCAAACTGTGGCGCGATGAGCTGAAGGACCACGCCGAGCTGTTCGACAAGCTCAAGTCGCGGCTGCCGAAGGAAATGGCGCAGCAGCGCGAGGAACTGGAGCGCGCGCTGTAAGGCCTCTGCGTGTTTAAAGAAACGGCGAACCGATTCCAGTTCGCCGTTTTTTAGTTCTACCCCTGAATTTTTTCATACAAGCATTATCTTATAGATAACCGCCATGCGCCAGACCGTGCTGCTCACCGGTGACATCAACCTCATGAACGTCACCGACCCTGCCGTCCCGTTTGCCCGCGTTGGTGCCGAACTGCGCGGCGCGGATCTGGTGTTCAGCAACATGGAGTGCTGCCTCTACAACCCCGAAGGCGGCCAGGCCGTCGAGAACGAAGGCTTCTTTGCCTCTCCCGACATCGGCGGGCAGGCGCTCAAGCTGGGGGGCATCCACGCCGTCGGCATCGCCAACAACGTGAATTACGGCGAAGCGGCGATCCGGTCCTCGGTTTCCCGTCTCGATGAACTCGGCATTCTGCATACCGGCGCGGGCAGCGGCCGTGCCGCAGCGTATGCGCCGGCGGTTCTCGAGCGCAACGGCGTGCGCATCGGTTTCCTGCAACGCACGTCCGTCTACTGGCCGACGAACCACGAAGCGGCCGAACGCACGACCGGCGTCGCGGTGATCAAGGGCCATACGGCGTATCAGCTGCCGATGCACAGGCTCCGCCCGGAAATGCCGCCGGGCAACCGGCCTGGAATCCCTCCCGAAATTCTCACCTGGGCCGACCCCGCGTACCTGACGCGCTTCAAGGAAGATGTCGCGGCGCTGCGCAAGCGGGCCGACGTCGTCGTCGCGTCATGCCATTGGGGACTGCATCAGGAGGTGCTCGCCTACATGACGGAGATCGCGCATGCGGCAATCGACGCCGGCGCCGATATCGTCATGGGCCACGGGCCGCATTTCTCGCTTCCCGTCGAGGTTTACCAAGGCAAGCCCGTCTTCTACGGCCTGGGCAGCTTTTCGTTCCACACCGGCCATGGCGGCAGGAAGCACGGCGACTGGGTGGGCATGCTCGCGCGCATCACGCTCGAAGGCAAAGCGGTTTCGAAAGTCGCATTCCGGTTCGTGCGCCACAACGACGCCAACGAAACGGTGCTGTGCCGGATGCAGGACGAGAAGGACACGTTCGCGGATCTTGCCAAACGCAGCGAACGCTTCAATACCCGCCTCGGTCTGGAAGGGGACGAGGCCGTCGTTTTGATTTGATTTCAAATAACAACCCATCGAGAAAGGAGTCATTCATGTTCAGCAAAAGAAATGCTTCGGTTGCGGCGGCGCTGTTCTGCGCCGGAACGCTGATCGCCCAGCCGCTTTTCGCCGCGCAGGCCGATCCCGCGAAGGATTACCCGAACAAGCCGATCCGCTTCATTGCGCCGTTCACGCCGGGCGCCGGCACCGACGCCACGGCGCGCCTGATCGCGACAAAGCTCGCCGACATGTGGGGCCAGCAGGTCATCGTGGACAACCGGACGGGCGCGGCCGGCTCGATCGCCGTCGAACTCACCAAGGAGGCCAATCCCGGACGGCTACACCATCTGCCTGATCTCGGCCTCGCACAGCGTCAATTCCGCGGTCAACACGAAGCTGCCGTACGACCTCACGAAAGACCTGCAGGGCATCACGCAGGCCACGTCGCTGTTCTACGCGGTGTACATCAATCCGTCGGTGCCGGCGAAGTCGATCAAGGAACTCATCGCCTACGCCAAGGCGAATCCCGGCAAGCTCAACTTCGGTTCCTCCGGCACCGGCGGACTGCAGCACTTCGCGGGCGAGATGTTCAATCACATGGCGGGCGTCAAGATCACGCACGTGCCGTTCAAGGGCTCGGCCTCCGCGATCATCGCCAATCTCGCCGGCGAGATCCAGGTCGGCTACGGCACGCTGTTCGGCGTGCGGCCGCACTGGAAGACCGGGCGGCTGCGCGTGCTCGCCATCACCGCGGGCCAGCGTTCGCCCGCCGCGCCTGAACTGCCGACGGTCGCCGAAGCCGGCGTGCCGGGCTACGAGGTCGACCAGTGGTACGGCATCATCACCGGGGCGAAAGTGCCGCGCGCCATCGTCAACAAGCTCCAGGCGAAGATTGCCGAGGCGCTCAAATCGCCCGATCTGCTGAAGCGTCTCGCCGCCGACGGTTCGTCGCCGGTGGGCTCGACCCCGGACCAGTTCAATGCGCATATCAAGTCCGAGATCAACAAATGGCGCCAGCTGGCGAAAGACGCCCATCTGCAACTGAATTGACGGGA
The DNA here is from genome assembly GCA_963734595.1 of uncultured beta proteobacterium. Taxonomy (GTDB): domain Bacteria; phylum Pseudomonadota; class Gammaproteobacteria; order Burkholderiales; family SG8-41; genus CAKKQX01. The sequence goes on along the minus strand of CAVTHV010000029.1, from coordinate 24,683 downwards.
TTCGCATGCACTACAGCCGCATCATTCGCGCATTGCATGCGCTGACCGCCCTGACGATCACTTTCCAGATGGTGATCAGCCTCGTCATGGATCATCCGCGCACCAGCAGGCCGATGAGCGCCACAGGCGGTCTGTTCTTCCGCTGGCATGAATGGGTGGGCCTCGCCGCGCTGGCGATCCTGGTGTGCGGCTGGGCCTACCGTCTCATCAGCTGGAAACGCGAATCGCAGGGCAGGCTTTTCCCGTGGCTGGGCTCGCCGGGGCGGCAAGCGCTGTTTCAAGACTTGAAGCAATTTCTGCTGCTGCGCTGGACGAGCATTCCGGAGGACGGCGCGCTGGCAGGAACGGTGCATGGACTGGGGCTCCTGATCGCCGCGGCGATGGTGGTGACGGGAGGGGTGATCTATTTCCTTCTGGGGTCCGCAGGATACGGTGACGCCCACGGTGCGCAACGTGATGGAAGTGCATTCGTTTCTGGCCACGTTCATGTGGATCTACCTGTGCTCGCATGCGTTCATGGGGGTGTGGCATCAGTACATGGGGCATGGCAACCTGGGGCGGATGTTCAGGTTGAGCCGGGAAAGTCAAAAGCATTAACGCAAAGGACGCGAAGGAAAAAAAGAAATAAGATCAAAAGCGGGGACACGAAGGACACAAAGGACACGAAGGAAAGAAGTAAAATATATAATAAAAACAACGGATTACGCCGGCTGCCATAGGCTGCGTTGTAATAGGCGATATATCTGTCAACTAAAAATGTCAGCTAATACAAATTAGGTGCGCGTATGGAACGAATGCCATTTGGATACATTCTTTTGGCCGTCGCCCTTTGGGTAGCACTTGTATTGGTGTGGTTCTTGGCCTGGGGCTATTTCCGGAACCGCCCGCCCGAGCTCTCGGGAAAGGACAAGTTGATTGGCCTCTTCCTTGCTGGACCGTTCTTCGGGTCCCTCCACTCCAGATTGAGCGCCAAGGGTTATGTGCTTTCTGCGCGAGAAAGAACAGGTCTCCTGATTATTGGGGCTGCGGTTATCACTATCATTGTGGGGGCACTCTTCGATGGATACGCACTCACCGGACCACCCCATCCACAAGCCGACGCCCGCAGGCGGGCGCCCGCTCGCGCGGATGATCGGGACACGGTCAGGCCCTGGAAGTACAGAGAGGAGAGCACGATGAGCAGCGAACGGGTGGCACCTGAGACGAAAGGTATTACGGTGAAGTTACTTGCAACGGTTGACCTTGGCCCTGAGATCGAGGGCATGGCAGGGCGCCAACTTCGAATGCGTATGGTGACCATCGAGCCTGGAGGCGTCTTCGGCCCGGTTCACGACCATAAAGGCAGACCGGGCACCGTCTACATACTGCAAGGAACGATCACCGACCATCGAAATGGAGTCGCTACGGACTATGGGCCGGGAGTGGGCTGGCCCGAGGACAGGAACACGACACACTGGCTTGAGAACAGAGGAACGATTCCGGCGGTGGAGATCTCGGTCGATATAGTCAGGCAAGAGTAAGCTCCGGCCCGACATCTAACACGGTCGGGCCAAACACGCGGCTCAACCGGGCGCGCTTCAGTCGGGTTCGCCTCCTTTCGCGCGCCGGTTAGCCACAACGTTAAACCATTCTGTCCAAGTGGCAGCCATGTGGCTCGCAATCAAGATCGGCGTGTTCTACGGCGCGCCCATCGCCGCGGTGGGGCTGGCGATTGCATGGTTTGCGCTGCTGTTGGTTCGCGTCCGCCGCGGCACGCTATCCCGCGGCAGGGCGGCGGCGCTTTACCCGGCCACGCTGCTGCTTCCCGTCGCGGCGCTGATCATAGTCTGGGGCACGGCGGAACTGGCGGGCTACTACGCTGTTCCTTCAGGTCAATATGCGTGGGACGGCAGCGCGGCGCTGCAGTTTCTGCTGAGCCTGCTGCCGCTCGCGGCATACGTGGTCATCCCGATCGCAGTGCTCGTCGTCCTGTTTTGGGCGATTCTGGGGTTTTCGAAGAAAGCGTGAGCGGGGCCGCGATATTTGCATCGCTGTATAATTTTGAAGCCGGGCCAATCCTGCCCGACGCTGCATGAACCACTCTCACTGAGGACTGTGCCATGGCCTGCAAAACCATCCTGGTTCACATCGATGCCGGCAAACGCTGCCCGGCGCGCATCGAGATCGCGATCGCCCTTGCGCGCCAGTACGACGCGCATCTGATCGGGCTCAACGCCCTGACTTCGGTCGAACTGCCGGGTTACATGCTGGCGGGGGTGGGTGGCGCGTCGATCGCCGAAATCCGCAAGCGTAATACGGATGAACTGACCGCAAGCGCGAAAGCGGTGTTCAGCAAGGCGGTGTCCGCCGCCGGACTGACGACGGCGGAGTGGCGCGAGTCCGGGCGCGACGCGGTGGACGCGGTCACGCTGCATGGGCGCTATGCCGATCTGATCGTCATCGGCCAGCCGTGGGCGGAGGACAGTTCCGGGGTCGGAAGCGGCTTTGCCGAGCGGGTTGCGCTCGAAGCGGGGCGCCCGGTGCTGATGGTTCCCTATGCCGGGAATTTCCGGACCGTCGGCAAACGCATTTTCGTCGGCTGGAACGGCAGCCGCGAGGCGACCCGCGCGATCACCGACGCCATCCCGTTCCTGCAGCGGGCCGAAAGCGTCCAGGTCATCGTGATCAATCCGCAAGCCGGCGAACACGGCGCGATGCCCGGCAGCGACATCGCGCTCTACCTTGCGCGGCACGGCGTGAACGTCGAGGTGTTCATGGACAACGCGGACCAGAAAGACGTCGGCAACGAGATCCTGTCACGCGCCGCCGATTTCGGCGCGGACCTGATCGTCATGGGCGCCTACGGCCATTCGCGCTTCACGGAAATGGTGATGGGCGGCGCGAGCCGCACCGTGATCGATTCGATGACCGTGCCGGTGCTGCTGTCGCATTGAGGTTGGTGTGCTTAAGTCAAATACATTAACGCAAAGGATTCTTTTCAATACCCCCTTGAGGGGTACGCGAAGGATCGCGAAGGAACACAAAGGAAAACGACGGAAAATATAATAAAAACAACGAATTATTGATTGATGCATGAGGCAGGCGACACGGATATGAAAAGCTACCGCAAAGAACTCTGGTTCAACGTGCCTTCGCGCCGCGGGTTCATCAATATCACCTCCCAGGTCGAGGAGTGCGTGCGCGAGAGCGGCGTCAAGGAAGGGCTCGTGCTCGTCAACCCGATGCACATCACGGCGTCGGTCTTCATCAACGACGACGAGCCGGGACTGCACCACGATTACGAGAAGTGGCTGGAGAAACTCGCGCCGCACGAACCGGTCGCCCAGTACCGCCACAACGATACCGGGGAAGACAATGCCGACGCACACATCAAGCGGCAGGTGATGGGGCGGGAGGTGGTCGTGGCGATCACGGCGGGGAAACTGGATTTCGGCACCTGGGAACAGATCTTCTATGGCGAGTTCGACGGCAGGCGGAAGAAGCGGGTGCTGGTAAAAATCATAGGGGAATGAAAAACAGGCCATGCATCTCATTGGCTACGTTGTGCTCTGTGTCCTGTCGTTTGGCGTCGCGGCTTACGCTGTCGTCGTCTACGCGCCTGATGCCGCTTGGCGCGGTTGTCCACCCCGAGATGCGCGCCGTTTTCGAGGCGCACCGGTTCGGGATTTACGCGCATGTCTTCGCGTCGGCCATAGCGCTGGTGCTCGGCCCGCTCCAGTTTTCCAGCCGCCTGCGCCGCAGCCGCGCTTCGTTGCATCGCTGGCTCGGCCGTTTTTATCTCGGCGCGGGCGTCCTGATCGGCGGTCTGGCGGGCCTGTACATGGCGTTCCACACGTTCGGGGGTGACATCGCGCGTCTTGGCTTTGCGGGTTTGGCGCTTGCCTGGCTATATACGGGCTTGCGAGCGTATCTTGCCATTCGCGCTGGAAACGTCGCGGCGCATCGGGCCTGGATGGTTCGCAACTTCGCGCTCAGCTTTGCGGCGGTCACGCTCAGGCTCTACATGCCGGCCTCCGTGGTCACGGGAATCGGGTTCGAAGCCGCTTATCCGTTCATCGCGTGGCTGTGCTGGGTGCCGAACGTCATTGCGGCAGAGTTGTTGTTCAACAAGACGAATAGGCCGCCCATGCTTTTAAAGTCAAAAGCATGAACGCGAAGGGCGCGAAGGAAAAGCTAAAGAACTAAAAGCGGAGACACAAAGGACACGAAGGACACAGAGGAAAAACAAACGAAAATATAATAAAAACAAGAGAGTTCGATGGGATGTGTAAGCAAGGGATTGAGCTGGTGAACGGCGTGCGATTCACTGCGCGTCCGGTTTCACCGGCACGCCACGGTGCTTGAAGCGGATTCGGGGAACGGCCCGCACGCGCCACAGCGCGAACAGCACGACCGCGATCCCGATGAACTGGCCCACGTGGATCGCCGCAACCAGCGATTGCGCGCGCGGCCTCGACCAGCATGTGACCGTTCTGCCCGGCCTGCTCGATAAACGTCGCCTGCGCGTCTTTATTGACCAGGATCTGCGGAGAGCTCAGCAGCGATTGCCAGCGCGTGGCGTCCGCCCTGGCCAGTGCCTGTTTTACGCCGTTCACGTACAGGTGGTTCACCAGCGTGCCGACCAGCGCCGTGCCCACCAGGCCGCCGATCATGCGCAGCGACTGCAGCAGCGCGGTGACGATGCCGAGGCGGGTGCGGTCGGCGGTCTCCTGCGCGAACACGGTCAGGTTCGGCATGACGAAACCGAGCCCCAGTCCGCCCAGCATCATGAACGTGGCGATCAGCCAGTGCGGCGTGGTGATGTGGGACAGCGCGACGCCGGCGAACGACAGGCTGATGGACACGAACCCGGCGTAGAGCATGACATTGGGCGCCGGGACGCGCGTGATGATGCGGCCGTTGATGATGCTGCCCACCGTGATGAACACGACGAGCGGCGTGATCAGCAGCCCGGCGTCCTTCGGCGACATGCCGAAGCCGCCCTGCAGCATCAGCGGCGCATAAAAGAGCATGGCGAACATGCTGAATCCCGTCAGGGCTGCGAGCACGAAGAGCCCCGACAGTTTGGGATCGCGAAACATGTCGAGCGGCAATATCGGCTGCTTGCAGCGCCGCTCCCACCATACCAGCAGCGCAAAGGCCGCGGCGCAAAGCGCGCCGAGCGCAACGATGCCGGCCGTCAGGCCATCGGCCGGCGCCAGTTCCAGCAGCAGCTGCAGGCTGCCGAGCGCCAGCGCGATCAGCAACGCGCCCTGCCAGTCCACGCGCATGGGCCGCTGCTCGCCGTGGCGGATGCGCGGCAGGTAGCTGATCACGAACCAGAGGCTGATGAGGCCGACCGGCAGATTGACGTAGAACACCGAGCGCCAGCCGTAGGCATGGGTCAGGAAGCCGCCCATCGAGGGGCCGATCGCGTTGGCGATCCCGAAACCTGAACTCAATATGACCTGCCAGCGCAGGCGGGTGTGCGCATCGGGAAACAGATCCGGAACGCAGGCGAAGACGGTGCCCACCAGCATGCCGCCGGCGATGCCCTGCAGCGCGCGCGCCAGCACGAGAAACAGCATGCTGTCGGCGATGCCGCACAGGGCGGAGGCGAGCGTGAAGAGCACGATCGCGGCGATCACGAACGGCTTGCGCCCGTAGTGATCGCCCAAGCGCCCGAACACCGGCACGGTGATGATGGACATCAGCAGGTACGACGTCGCGACCCAGGCGTAGAGATCGAAGCCCTTGAGTTCGGCCACGATGGTGGGCAAGGCGGTGCTCACGACCGTCTGGTCGATGGCCACCATCATGACGACGAAGCTGAGGCCGAGGACCGCCAGCAGCGACTGGCGGAACGGCAGGATCTGGCGCGCGGAGTGCGGCGCGGGTTCGGGGGAGCGGGTGTGAGGATTTGTCGACAACAGGGGGTGAATTATCGCATAAGGTCAAAAGCATGAACGTGAAGAAAGATCAAAAGCGGAGACACGAAGGACACAAAGGACACGAAGGAAAACAAGTGAAAATACAATAAAAACAACGGATTGCAATTGTGTGCGGGAGATGGGCAGAGCGATCGCCCGAGCAGTGCTTCCTATCAACCCCATATCGCACGGAGAGCACTGAGCGCACTGAGAAGTGCGGAACCTGAGGAACGATCTCCGTGAACTTCGTGGGCTCAGTGCGAACTGGATTCTCGAATTTTTGTTTCGGGCCGATCTGGCGGCGTATCATCCGGACAGCCTGACGTCAGGCTGCGGGAGAATTACTTCGGGAAATTTGAACAAGGAGGTCAGCATGGCTGTCGGTGTTTCAGATTCGCAGGAACCCATCATGGTCGGTCGAATGAGCATCCGGTATCTGATCGATGGCGCCGCCACCGGCGGTCTGGGCGTCTTCGAATTGACCGTGCCGCCGAATTCCAATGTTCCGCCGCCGCATAGCCACACGCGCAACGAAGAGTGCGTTTATGTGCTGGAAGGGACGCTTCGCTACTCGGTGGATGGCGTAGAGCGCGACTTGCGTCCGGGGGATTGGATGTCCACGCCTCGCGGGTCGGTTCATCAATTCAGCAATCCGCACGGCGAAACGGCCGGGCGCTGATCGTTTTGACGCCGGACATCGGCGCGCAGTACTTCCGGGATGTCGGGGCGATCGTCAATGCGGGCGGGCCACCTGACCGGGCGAAGCTCCTTGGCGTGATGGCGCAATATGGATTGGTGCCGGCTTCGCCGGGATCAAAAGCATGAACGCGAAGGACGCAAGACGCGAAGGACGCGAAGGATTTCTTTTCAATACCCGCTTGACGGGTGCGCAAAGTCACGCAAAGGAAAACCTAAAGATATAAAAAGCGGAGACACGAGAGGACACAGAGGACACGAAGGAAAAACGAGATAACAATAATAATAAAAACAACGGATTATGGTTGTTGTGGTGAGGGGCAGCGCGGGTACCTAATTAGGTCGTCGTGCGAACCTGGGGTCTCGGATTTTTGTCCCGAGCCGATCTGGCGGCGTATGATCTGAAGCAATCGAGCCGCAATTTTTCAATACAAGGGAGGCCTCGATGAAGATGAGCCGCGCTATCCCGGCCGCGATCGCCGCCGCGCTTTGCCTGCATTCCCGGTTATTTGTACGCGTGCGGCAGCATGGTCCAGTGGAAAGGCGTGACGGTCCGGATTTCCTGCGCGGCGTTTGAGCCAGCCAGACACCATCTCAGCTACCAACACGGCGCACTGTCGTCTATCGATGGCCGGAAATATTCCGGAACCGGCGGAGCGATTCCGAAACTGCAAGTCCAATCTCTTAGCGTGAAATTCGACGGCTCGGAGTATGTCGTTCCCCAAGAGCTGTTGCGCACGCTTTATGAACCCGTTCTTCCGCCCCAGCACCGGGACAGTCTTTCAGTTCAACGCAGCGACAATCTCATCCTCGTCCGTTTCACCGGGGGCGACGGTGCGGGTGCGTACGAGGTGATGTGGGTTGTGAACACCGCGACGAGCGAATTGACGCGCCTGCTTTACGAACAACCCGATCCCGGAAAAGGCAAAATGGTGCGCGTGCAATTGAAGCCCAGGCGCGGCATCCACGAGGCGCGCAAGACGATGGCTCGCGCCGGCGATGCCAAGCGTTAGATTCTTCCGGAAAAGCGGAGACACGGAGGACACAGAGGATTCATTTCAATACCCCTTGAGGGGTACACGAAGGAAAAACAAAAGATATAAAAATGGAAAGATGCACTTAGCCGGCAAGCTGGCCTGAACGGTGACTGTCAGGCAATTGAAGAAGGGGGGGTGACATGCGCAAAGTCAGGTGGCCGTTCGCGGTTGTTCTCGTGTTTTTATCTTTTACAGTGCTTTCCCAGTCCGGTGCTCAGACGCGAACGGGCGCTGCGGCCTACACCGTCTACGCGCACGACCTGGACGGGCCGAGAGGGCTGGTATTCGGGCCGTCCGGCGAGCTCTATGTCGCCGAACAGTCCGGCGGCAGCGTTGCCAGGATTGGAACCGATGGCCGCGTCACGCGGATCGCCAAGGGCTTCTCGCACCCGCATGACCTCGCCATCGACGCGAAGGGAACCCTGTACCTGGCCGAATTCGGTGCCGATCGTGTGGCAACGATTTCTCCGGCGGGCGTGGTCGCGACCTACATCGATAAAGTTCCATCCCCGGTGGACCTGGACTTCAACCCGCAGGGCGAACTGCTCGTATGCGAGTTGTACAAGGGCAGGGTCGTCGCGTTCAGGGACCGGCAAATGGTGCGCGTCGTCGCGTCGGGGCTTTCATGGCCGCACGGGCTGGCGTTCGGCAAAGGAGGCGAGATTTTCATCAACGAAAACACCGGAAACCGGATCAACAAGCTTGCCTCCGGGAAAGCCGTTGCAACGCTTCGTCGAAGTGCAGCGGCCGGTGGGCCTGGCGTTCGGTCCTTCCGGGGATCTGTACGTGGCGCAGCCACAGGTGGGCAAGGTATCGCGGGTCAGGCCGGATGGTACGGTGACTACGCTGCTCGAGGGACTCAAGGAGCCGCGGGATCCGGCGTTCGATCGGGCGGGGAATCTGTACGTGGGGGAAACCGAGGCGGGGCGGATACTGAAGGTGACGGGGAAGTTTTAGTTTCGAAGGTCAACGTCAAAAGCATTAACGCAAAGGATTCTGTCCGAAGGAGAGCGAAAAAAGATTGAACCGCCAAGGCCGCCAAGCACGCCAAGGAAATCAAAAGCGGAGAGCTGTTAATCTAATTCTGCTTTTCCTTCGTGTCTCCGCTTTCATTCTTCTTGGCGTGCTTGGCGGCCTTGGCGGCTAATTGGTTTTACAACCCAGCCCGGCTCTTGCCCTTCTTGGGATATCGGTCTCAAGCTTTGATCTAGATCAATAATGGTGATTGGCGGCGGCTTTGCCATGCTTTTTTAAGTGGATAATGGTTACGTTCCTTTACCGGACACACCACATATGTTTTCTTGCTGGATTTCTTATTGGAGGCATTTCATGACCAAGCTACTACTCATGTTTTGTCGCGGTCCTCGCCTGCGGCGCACTCCCGGCGCTGGCCGCAGAAGAAAAGGACTACAAGGACATGACGCCCGCCGAGTATCGCCACAAGGTGCACAACGATGTCCTGACCGTGGTCGCACGGGTCAAGAAACAGGATCCGGGCATCGAGCGGTTCTTCAAGGAATCCGCCGGCTACGTCGTGTTTCCCCGCGTCGGCAAGATGGGATTCATCGTCGGCGGTGGCGGCGGTGACGGCGAGTTGTTCGAAAAGGGGCGCGTGATGGGAATGGCCTCCATCACACTTGCCAGCATCGGACTCCAGGTGGGAGTGCAGGACTTCAGCCAGCTCATTTTCTTCAAGGATCGGGCGGCGCTCGACCGCTTCAAGCAGAACAAATTCGAGTTCGCCGCCAACATCTCGGCCGTGATCATCACCGCCGGCGCGTCGAAGGGCGCGGATTACCGGGATGGCGTCGTGGTATTCACGCACTCGACCGCCGGAGCGATGGCTGAAGCGTCGCTCGGGACCCAAAAGTTCAAATTCACGCCGGACGGCGCGAAAGCGAAGAAATAAGCGCGAAGATATTTTCTAGTCAGCTGGAATGAGATGGGGTCGGGTCACGCTTTGGCGGACCCGACCCCATTGGTTTTAAGGAGATGTGTTTCAGCGAACGTGTATTAGTGGAAATGTGAACCCGACCCCATTCCGCTATCGCGTGATCGCCGACTTGCGCCCGGAGTATTGATCGCTCATTCGCATCGCTGCGTCGGTGACCGTGGCGGAAGCATGTTCCGCACAATAGCGGTCGACAAACATTGCCACCGTATCGCTTGAGATTTCAGCGACCTGGTGCGATTGGTTTGCGTAGTTATGACCGCTGAGAAAACCGCGAACCCAGTGGATGTAGGGCTGGCGTAGTTCAGGATCACTCTCCTTTTTCCACGCTGCACAGGACATGTCGTCCAGCCCCAGCACTCTGAGCGGCGCGGCAGATACGTGTGAAGTCTGGATGAGCGTGCCGGCAAGCAACAGGGAAGCGAAGAGTTTCGAATGGTGCATAAATGACCTTAAAACCATATCGTAACCCGCCTGAGCCTGGTGTGCGGCTGTTCCTGGTAATTTCGTGCATGGTTCTACGCGTAAGGGGCAGAAGCGGTCATTCGCCAAGACCGCTATCGGCCAGAAGCGGAAGTTTAGCCTAACAACTCCGAACGTCCGGTCCTCGGCCATTGCGGTCAGTACGCCCCTACGCGAACTTGGTCCGCTATACCTTGCTTACCAGCCACCGGTCATGAATGCGCGCCAAACGGCAGCTTTCAATTTCAGCGAACGCGTATTCACGACCCATAGCTGACGGTCACGGGGCCACTAATTTAGGGACTTGGTTCGAGCCAAACTCGGGGAGCAAGTTCAGAGCAAAACTGGGTACTGATTTCACACGAATTTTTGTCTTGCGCCGATACTGGGGCGTAATATTAGGCAATATTATCCTTGCGTACCCGGAAACTAATTAGACCTATGGGGGCAACTTTGAGACTACTATTCTGTGCGGCTATAGCAATGTTGCTCGCCGGATGTGGCGAGCAGACCGGGCGCTACCAGATAATCCCGTTGAGTCAGAATCTAGTGTGGCGCATTGATACTGTAACCGGAGAGATAACCAAATGCAGCTACGCGGCGTTGACTAACAAAGTCATGTGCGGCGTCCCTATTCCGGCTGGCTTTCAGTAATCGCCGTGGTACGCCAAAGATAATATCGCCTAATATTAGGGCGAATGTATCCGTAGGCCCCCGTGTTACTCAAACGGGGGCAAGGCAATTTTCAGCGAAATCGGTTTAGGTGATATTTTGGCATCTAATCTGGGTAACAGACCATCTAAATTTCGCTTGTTCCTTGCCCTCCCTAACCAACCTCTTCTCGCACCGATCTCACGGTGCGGACTTGGTGCTGCCGGCTGCGTTCAGCAGCGGCAATACGATATCAGCTAGGCTTTTTTCAGTGATCTGGATTTTGTCAGGCCGCAAAACATTACGCAGAACTCCGCTGGCGTCGATCACGTAAGTCACGGGCAATATGCGTGGCGACCCGAAGCCATTGGAACGCGCTTTGTTGACCATGGCCGCCGGGTAGGCGAATGCTCCCCATGACCTTTCGAACTTCATCGCTGTCATGCGCGCTATCGGCGCTCATCCCAATGAGTTCCAGGCCCCGTCCGCGGTAGTGCCGATAGAAGGCGTCCAGTGCCGGCATTTCCTCGCGGCAAGGCGGGCACCAGGTAGCCCAGAAGTTGACGATGACCACTTTGCCTCTAAGTCCGCTGAGGTCCAGCGTGCGCCCGTCCAGCGTGTCTGCCACCAGCGCTGGCGCAGGTTGGCCGACCGTCGGCGCGGCAAACGCGGACGCTGCTGCGGTCAGTGCGCCCACCATGAGTAATTCAACGATCCACAGCCAGCGTCGCGTTCGCATATGAGCCTCCTTCTAAAAGCTGAAGCCAACCAGTAGCTTGAACATCGTGCGTGGCGTCAGCTGATTGCCGTTGACCCTCTGGTAGACCGGGGTCTCGACGTCAGCATACACAATTGCCGGGCCGATGTTCGCCTGAATTCCGGGCGCCAGCAGGGCACGTGAATAGCCGGAGTCATCGTTGTCAGCGCGCGCTCCCCGTATCCCGCGCGCGAACCGAGCTCTTGATTTGCCCGACCAGCGCGACGTTCGAGAAGGGGCCGACAGCGCCGTAGCTGTAGGTGATGCCCAGCGCCGTGTCGACTTCATCGCCAGGCCGGTAGTCGAGAGCGAGGCCGCTGTCGGGATCAGTCGCTGACTGCGTCGCGATTGCGCGTTGGTAGTGGCCCTGGACGAACCAGTTCCAGTTACCGTCCTGGTCGAGCACGTCGCGATGGAAAGCCCCCAGTAACAGGTCGGTGCTGCCGGTTCCAATTTGCGTGTCCCGGTCAAAGTTCGGATTGGTGTAATCACCCGTCGGGAGCTTCAAACCGAATGTAACGCCGGTCGACATATCGGGTGAAAACCCGGTGTACATCGCTCTCCACCCGGATGTCCCCCACCGATTTTGAGTTGAACGTCTGAATGTCGCCCCCTCCGACGTCGGTCGTGAAGTCGCGGTTCCAGTACGGCACCTTCACCATGACGCCCCAGTCGTGGTTAAACATATAGTTGACCCCGGCCGTATAGAACTGCGTCCGGATCTGTTTGTCGGTATTATTTTCACTCGCCGAGCTCGAGGTGCCGCTCCAGTTTTTGTTCTGATTCATGTAGTCGTATTCCAGATAAGCGACGCCTCCCGAGCCTGACGGGAAAAGCGATGCCGTTCCGATATCGAACACCCCGCAGCCGCAGGCGCACGCAAAAGCAGCGGCGGGACTGAGGCCGAAAAGAATACCAATGAAAGCTGATCCCCCGGCCACGGCCAAACTGCAAGGCCGCTCCACCGTGCTTGATTGAACTTGTGATATTTGTTTCACGAATATTCCTTTTTTCAGGTGTCTGTTGTTCTATGTTCGTGGTCACGGCATCCCGCGGCCAAGCCAGGCACCGTAATCAACGCAGCAACGACAATTCCTTTGCCGGGTTTGAATTTACATGCCTTCATGGTGCCCTCCCGGAGAAGCGGCGTCGCGAACGATCGCCTTCACATCGATTGCCTGACGTTGGCCACCCGAATCTTCCACAGTCAGCGTGATTGGTACCATGTCGCCCTTATGCAGTGTCCGAGCCAGATCGATCAGCATAATGTGGTAGCCGCCGGGTTTGAGTTCGATCGATTTCCCGGCCGGCAATTCCAGGCGGGGTATGGGCCGCATTTTCATCACGTTGTTGTCCATCGACATCTCATGAATCTCGACCGACTTGGCCGCAGTTGAGCGCCCACTTACCAGAAATACCGTCTTCGTGCTGGTGATCTGCATATATGCACCCGCGACTTTCTGTCCCGGAGCAGGAACTCGAATCCAAGGGTCTTTGATTGAAACCTGAGCGTTGGCAAAACCAATACAACCAAGGTTCGTAATGAGCATCAGTAAAAAGTAATATCTTTTCATTGTCTTTTCCCATATCAAATTAACAGGCGCCGCCACGGGCGTTATCCCGCAGAGCGGCCTGCAGAAAAGCATGTACGCGGGGATGCCGCGCAACTACCTTGCAACTTGGATCGTCAGACTGGGGAAAAGACAGGCGGAGCGCGCGGCTGCGCGGCAGACCAGACGGGCAACAGGGGTTGCGCGCGATAAAAGACGGGCGATAGATACTGTGTGCTGCTGACCACGGGAAGGACAAGCGATATGGTGGACGGCAACCAGACGAATCCGGCATTCGGAAAACAGAAAGGACACTTGATGGGAAGGCCCTGCTCGGCAGGAGAACCGGGCGATGGAACCTGGCCGGCAGAGATCTTGACAAGTTTCGGCCCAGACATCGAACAGACTTCCAGCGAAACCGACTTTTCGCCACGTGAAGCTGAAAGCGCATGGGAAATGAAAGGCGCAAGCGATGCCAGCAGGACCGCGCAACACGCGAGCCACGCTGCAATTCTTCCTGTCGATCGGTTTAACCTCATGATTATTAGTATATCATTGACAAAAGTACGGGTGATAACGCAACCGCTTCCCATGCATGGCACTGATATCGAGAAGTTCTGCCGCCTAACATGAAGTCAGACCTGAAACCATGAAATCTCTCCTCGCCCTTGTTCTTGTCGCGGCCTGTGGTGCATCGGTGGCCTCGGCGCAAGATGGCAGTCCAGCTGCGTCGGGCGCTTCCCGTCCGAGCCGTTTCAACATCAGCCAGCAGCACAGAGGTCGCGTTTGGTCCGGAAGGCGGTGCCGAAGCATTGGTTGTCAAGACTATCGACAATGCGAAGTTTTCAATTCGATTGGCCGCATTTGCTTTCTCATCGCCCGTGATCGTCAGAGGCTCTGCTTGCCGCCAAGCGGCGCGGCGCGGATGTCCGGATCGTCGTCGACCGCAAACACAACGTTGACGATGATGAGAAGGGAATCGGCCGAAAAGCACTTGGGGTGCTGCTGGAGTCGGGTATCCCTGTGCGAACGAACGCCAAGTACCGAATTCACCACGACAAGTTTATGGTGGTGGATGCACGCCACGTTCAAACGGGCAGTTACAACTATGCCTTATCCGCCAACCGGAACAGCGAAAACGTTCTCGTCATCTGGAATGACCCGGCCCTTGCTGCCAAATATCTGGCGCATTGGGAGTCGCGTTTTGAGAATGCCGAAGAGTATGCGCCCAGGTAACGTCGCCGGCCCAACCGACTGGCATAATTTCGTTCGCGCGGCACGATCCGCGCCGGACCCGAATGAACTTAATGCGGTATAGGCCAGTCAGAGGTCATACTTGTCCTAACCCGGCCGGATGGAGTATGTTACTGCCATGGCTACGGGCATTCGAATCTTGAACTTGGCGTGCCGCAGGTGGATTTTCCGCCTTGCGCTGATCAGTTTCGTCGGCCTTTATGGTCTCGGCCTGTTACCGCACGATCACGGGACGCCGACGGATGAGTTGAACTGTCCCGTATGCCACGTTGTAAGCTACGCTTTCGAATCTCACTGCAGATTCCAATCCTCCAAGCCTCGAATTAAGCCCGCTGATTCTGCAATTGCTGCTGATACTTACCGCGGCAGCACCGGCGTTTGTCTGCTCTAAAAAGCTTTTCTCCCCCCAGCGTTCCCGCGCTCCCCCTCTCCCGTAACAGCCAGAAGTAAATCCCTTGCCGCCCCGCGTTGTAATAGCGGGCTCATTGCTTGGCTGAACGCTCGTTGGGTGACCCCCGTCGAGACTTTCGGCCTGGTGTCTGCGCCCTGGCATTTAACTGGAGCGTAGCGCCTTGTATTTTGGGGGTGTAATGAAAAACCGATTCGCCATATTTGCTGGCCTTTCGTGCCTGCTTGTCGTATCCGTACAGGTCGTTGAAGCTCAAACTGTCTCGTCTCAAGCCGTCCAGCAGGTGCAGGGAACGGTAAAAGATGCTCTGGGGCGCCCGCTTGTTGGCGTAAACCTTCGTTTACGAGGCGGCTGATGGAAAGATTGTCGGTCACGGATCAAGTGATAGCGAAGGTCGATTTGCGTTTCCGGGGGTTCCGAAAGGAACATATGCCGTCATCGCGGACAAACCCGATTTTCACACCGCCACTGCAATCGTAACGGTCGGCGATACGGCCGTTTCGACAAACCTGACGATGGCCGCGCAACAGGCGCTCGATCTCAAGGTCGCAGCGGAGCGGCTGGATCGCGGGCGTAACAGCCTCTCGCCCAAGACCGGCAGCAGTCAATACCGTTTTGATGAGAACGATATTCAGGCGCTTCCAGAGGGGGAGAACACGTCATTCAATCAGGTGTTGCTGCAAGCGCCGGGTGTCGCCAACGATTCGTATGGTCAACTGCATATTCGCGGGGACCACGGCAACATTCAGTACCGGATCAACGGGGTGATTCTTCCCGAAGGAATCACGGGTTTCGGCCAGGCACTCGATACGCGCTTTGCAAAACGCATCGATCTGCTTACCGGTGCGCTCCCGGCCCAGTATGGCTACCGTACCGCCGGGGTCATCGAGATCGACACCAAGAGCGCTTATGAGCAGGGAGGGCGCGTCGGGGTATACGGCGGCAGCCGCGGAACGGTCAATCCGTCACTTGAGCTGAGCCGGCTCAAAGGGACCCGTTAATTATTACGTCACCGGTTCATTCCTTGAGAATCAACTCGGCATCGAGAATCCGGTCGGCAGCGCAAACGCCATTCACGACCGCACCGATCAAACCAAAGGGTTCGCATATTTTTCCGTGCTGCCCACCGCAACGACCCGCGTAAGCTTGATGCTGGGCACCTATGACGGCAGGTTCCAGATTCCGAACAATCCCGGGCAAACTCCCGATCCGAACGGCCAAGGTTTCCTGGCAGGCGCAGGCGTTGCCGGATTCGACTCGGCGACCCTGGACGAGAAGCAGCGCGAGGTCAATCGTTACGGCATTCTTGCGTTGCAGGGCACGCTGGGCGACAAAACGGATTATCAGGTCGCGATGTTCCAACGCTATACGAGCGTGCTTTTCACGCCCGACCCCGTTGGGGATCTGGTATTCAATGGAGTCGCTTCGCGCGTCTTTCGCAGCAGTGCCAGCACCGGGGTACAGGGCGACGGCAGTCTGCGGCTCAATGATGCGCACACCCTGCGCAGCGGCTTTTTCTTCAGCAATGAACGCATCGAAAGCGACAACACTTCCACCGTGTTTCCCATGGTGGATGACGGCACCGGGACCGGCAATGTCATCGTGGGCGGGCCTGCTTTTACTATCCAGGACAACAATCCGAAGGGCGGCAACCGCCTCGTTGGCCTATATCTGCAGGACGAATGGAAGGCCACCGACAAGCTGACGGTAAATTACGGCGTTCGCCTCGACCACATGAATGCATTCGTCTCCGCCGGACAAGTGAGCCCGCGCCTGGGCGCAGTGTATCAGTGGACGCCGCAGACCGCTTTGCACGCCGCGTACGCGCGCTATTTCACGCCGCCGCCGACCGAGTTGATCGCGCCAACGACAGTTGCTCTGTTCCAGGGCACTTCGAATGCGTCGGAGGTGACCCAGAATGACCCGGTGTTGCCGGAGCGCACGAATTACTACGACGTCGGAGTGACGCATCAACTGACCACGACCACCAAACTGGGCGTCGACACGTACTACAAGGACGTGACGAACCTGCTCGACGAAGGACAGTTTGGGCAGGCGCTCATCTTCTCTCCATTCAATTACCGCGAGGGGAAAATCTACGGTATTGAACTGACCGCCAACTACAAAAAGGACAACCTGTCGGCCTATGTCAACGCCGCCCGGTCGGTCGCGCTGGGGAAGGACATCACCTCCGGCCAGTTTAATTTCGGCGCAAACGAGCTGGCATATATCTCCGATAACTGGGTGCATCTCGACCACGACCAGACCTACACCGCTACCGGCGGTGTTTCCTATCGTCTGGGCAAGACGGATTACAGCGCGAACGCGATCTACGGTTCCGGCCTGAGAACAACGCCGGACGGGGCCGCTCCCAACAGCGGCTCATTGCGCCGTATTTCACGATGAATCTGTCGATGACGCATGATTTCGGTGCGTCGCAGCTTGGACATCTTCAGGGGCGGCTGGCCGTGATCAACCTGTTCGACAAATCCTACGAGATTCGCGACGGCTCTGGCATCGGCGTGGGTGCGCCGCAATTCGGGCCGCGGCGGGCGCTATACGTCGGGATCAGCAAGATATTCTGACAATTAATGAGGTGATCATGCAAGACATTCAGGAAGCCTGGTCAGCGCTCAGATTTGGCGGCGCGATGATCTATCCGCTGCTGTTTCTGGCAATGCTGGCGCTGGTGCTCGTATTGGACAAAGCTTTCGTCTACTGGCGATTCGTGCGATTGCCGGCGTCGTTGCTGGAACTGGTGGAAACCTATGGTTTCGCGTGGGCCGATCTGGAACAGAAACTGGCGAAACTCGGGCCACGCAATTATTTCGGGCGTTTCTTTCGCGTGATACTCGACAACCACGTTAAGCCAGCGTGGTGGGTCGAGTCGCGCGCGGGTGACGAGGCACAGGTCATCGAGAAGGCGCTAAGCCGCGGGCTATGGGTGCTGGAGACGACGGTGACGGCCGCGCCGCTACTGGGCTTGCTGGGAACGATTACCGGCATGATGCATTCGTTCAATTTGATCGGCAACAGCGGCCTGGTCGATCCGACCGGCGTGACCGGCGGCGTGGCCCAGGCGCTGATTGCAACGGCACTGGGGCTATTCATTGCGCTGATCGCGCTCTTCGCCTTCAATTTTTTCTCGCGATTGCAGGCGCAGACGCTGGACGAAATGGAGCGGCTCGGCACCCGTCTCGTCGACAACATCCGCTTTGCCGAAAATTCAATGCAGAAGGTGCCTCGTCATGAAGCTGCGTCTGCTGTCTGATACGGCTACTGCGTCAAGCTTGTCAATTGGCAAACCATTGTTCGAAAATATTTCCTGAACATAGCTGGTTACTAACTTTGCATGATTCTGACCCGTAAGGTCTTCCAGGGTCTGGATGATCGCCCCGCCATCGGCAAGTGATACAGAACACACTTCAGTCGAAGATTCAATATTTAAAATAAGCGCCATGAATTTTTTGCAAGGATGGCAATATAATGAAAAATTAAGTCGTCTCAAAGCATTTCAAAATAGGGTGTGAAAATCAGGACGAGAAAATGAGCGTCCTCTTTGATATTAAGTCAGACCGTTCCCTGACTCCTCAGCGTGGGAAAGTGAAAGCGGGATCACCGACTACCTTTCACGAACGGAGAACTTGTCCAAGGATTTTAAGTATTACCTTTGCGGAAAAGGAATGATGGTGGTTGATGTACGCTATCTGTTGATTGAGAAGGGTATACATTTTGGGAACATTCTATCTGAAGTTTATTATTGATCTACACCTGCCCTGCTTTGGTCAAAAGTGAGAATGCGGAGAGAAAATATGAGTGATATGAAAGATCAGCTTTTTGGGAAAAGGTTAAGTGAATTAAAGGAAATCTGCATTGCGCTGGGATTGCCTAAATTCACTGGGAGCCAGCTTGCAGACTGGCTTTACAAGAAGCAGATTGATTCTATTGAGGAGATGACCAACCTGTCGAAAAAGGCACGCGGGCTGATCAGCGAAGGTTATGAAATCGGATTGATCAAACCATCGCGTGTTCAGCAAAGTATTGACGGAACAAAAAAATACCTCTTCCCCACGATCCACAATAAATTCGTCGAGACAGCGATGATCCCTGATGAGGATCGCAAAACTGTATGCGTATCAACACAAGTAGGTTGTAAAATGGGATGCCTGTTCTGCATGACAGGAAAACAAGGATTCCAGGGACAACTAACTGCCGGTGAAATAGTTAACCAGGTGAGAAGTATTGACGAATACGGCAATGTCTCGAATATCGTTTACATGGGAATGGGCGAACCTTTTGATAACCTTGACGAAGTGCTTAAAAGCATTGAAATCTTCACTGCGGAATGGGGTTATGCCATGAGCCCCAAACGAATAACCGTCTCTTCAATCGGCATCATACCCGCGATGCTGCGTTTCCTGAATGAGTGCGATGCCCACCTTGCAATAAGTCTGCATTCTCCTTTTGATGAGGAAAGGAAGAAACTGATGCCTGTGCAGATCGCTTACCCGATTTCAGAAGTGATAAGGGAGATAAAGAGTTGGGATTTTGGCCGTCAGCGCCGCATATCATTCGAATATATTGTCTTTAAAGGGTTGAACGATTCCGCCTACCATGTCAGAGAACTCGTGCGCCTGTTGTCAGGCATCAAATGCCGCATTAACCTGATCCGATTTCATCCAATTCCGGGCACACCGCTTGTCAGTCCCGATGAAGAGACGCTCAATAATTTCAAAGAACAACTCAATGAGAAGGGAGTCTTTACTACAATACGCGCTTCACGCGGGCGAGGATATCTATGCAGCCTGCGGATTGTTATCTACGAAGGAATTGTCAAAGGAAGGGGCGTAATAGTTTCAGCGTTTCAGGGTTTCAGCGTTTCAGAGTTAGGAAATAGAAGCTTCGAATCGAACATTATGTTGTAATTTGATTAAAATAAGCCAAATTTCGATACCGAACCAAATACAGCCCAAATACGACGGAAACATAGCCCTGACCTTAACCTTCAGAAAAATATTTATAGTTAAATAGATTAAGGAATAATCCATTTCCCGTCTTTATCTTTTGGACGAACAAACCCATCAAGTTTGAGAAAGGCCAAAGGAATAATCTTTTCCCTCAGCAATATTTTCGTCTTAAAAAGCCCATACTTCGAACGGTCGTTCTCGGTATATCCGCCGGGTTCTACGGTGTATACCGTAAAAACTCCGTTCAAAATCCGTAAAAATACCGTTTAGGCTATGATGGCACGAAGATGTCATTGGGTTGCAATGGTTATTGAATTATATATTCAGGGAGGAATAAACTGTTTTTTAAGTTTTCCTAAAAGAAAATAAGAATGTATAAGCAACTTTAGCCTACTTTTACAGTCTAATTTTCGATTCAACTTTACATGCCAGACCTGGTTTCAGTAAATAATCCCGAAGATGAATCAAACTAATTAATTTCATCAGAATTATTAACCTTTGAGTTAGATTTGGAAATTAAATTACGCCTGCATGGGAAAGTGTATTTTGCTGAATATCATAGGTTCGATTTTTTGTGTCTTCAATGCGGAGGCACAAAAAACTGAGGTGCTCGGCAAGATTACCGAATCAGACACAGGCGAGCCTGTTCCCTACGCAAGAATTAATTTCAAGGATACCTACATCGGAACGATGTCAGATGCAAACGGGAACTATAACCTCAGCAGCGTCAAGGCGACCGCCGGCGTTGTGGTTTCCGCGCTTGGATATAAAAGCCAGATCTTTACAATCAAACTTAACCAGGTCGATAAGCTCGACATTGCACTTATAAAAGATTACATAGCAATTCAGGAAGTGACTGTCAGACCAGGTGAAAATCCTGCGATAGCCATGTTTCGCAAGATTATTGCTCATCAAAAAAGGACAACGATCCATCTAACTTCCCTTCATGGCAAAGCAGGCTCTATTCAAAAACAGAAATTGATGTAAAGAATATAAAGGAAGAATGGAAAACCAAGAAGTTGATGTCACAATTCGCCTTTGTCTTTAGATACATTGACTCGCTTGATGTCCAGGGAAAGAACTTCCTGCCTGTGCTTTGCACCGAAACCATCTCAAATTATTATCACAACAGTGATTTGAATATAAATCAGGAAGAAGTAATTGCCACTCAAGCTTCGGGGGTGAAATCGGATATGTTCGCGCAATTTACCGGTAAGACATTTGAAGGGATAAATCCTTATGACAATTATATCGCGATTTCGGATATCGGGCTCATATCGCCATTGAACGCTCTGGGGTTGGATTATTATAAGTATTACCTGCTTGACAGCGCAATTGTAGATAACAGGAAAATTTATGAGTTGTCTTTCAAACCTAACAATTCCCACAGGAACCTGTTTTTCAGGGTAAATTCTGGATCGAAGAAAATAGTTACGCGCTGACTCACCTGGAAATGCAGTTATCAGGGAAAGCCAATATAAATTTCCTGAATAACCTTCAATATTCAATTGAATATCAAAAGACAGGTGAAAAATGGACTCCCAGGAATGAAATCGATCCTGGCAGATTTGGATATCCGTAAGGAGAAGAATTCTGAAAAACTTGGGTACATGGGGCGAAAGACCACTGTTTATGAAGATTTCACTTTTACACCGGTTTCAAGGGCAACGTCGAGAACAAATAACCTCATCATCGTTGATAAAGATGCCGCCAAAAAGGATTTAGCCTATTGGGAAAAAGAAAGGCCTGTGGAACTCCAAAAGCGGGAACTGGGTATCTATCAAATGGTTGATTCGATTAAAAATGTCAGGATGTATAAAACGATAGCCGAATACATCTATATGTTTTATTACGGATACAGAGACCTTGGAACTGTTGAACTGGGCCCTTATTACTACCTCTACAGCAAAAATGTGGTTGAAGGCAGCCAATTTCGAATTGGAGGGCGCACTACGATGAAGTTTAACAAAAACCTGAGATTAAATGGTTACGGCGCTTACGGATTTGGAGACCAGGATTTTAAGTACGGCGGTGGATTCGAATATTATTTTTCGAAAAATCCGCGAAGTATGATTGGGATGCAGGTTCAGCATGACTACGAGTTATTGGGTAAGAGCAGTAATGCTTTTATGGAAGACAATATCCTCACCACTATTTTAAGCAAAAACCCTTTAAGCAAACTTAACATGATCGACCGGATCGGGGCTACCGTCGACAAGGAATGGTTTACGGGCTTTTCCAATAAGTTGTCTGTGACCTCCACAAATATTTTCGCAGGTCCGTTTGTTCCTTTTATTGACCAGCAGGGAAATATTGTGCCCTCACTCAGAACGGGTGAGATTAGGTTAAACACCAGGTATACGCCAAGAGAATATGTGGTCCAGGATGATTTTGAGCGGACAACACTTCTCAGTTACGAACCTGTTATAAATGTTGGACTTACTTCAGGCATCAAAGGTTTTATGGGGGTAATTTGATATTTTCAACTTGATTTTAACCTTACCGACAGGATTCTCCTTAATCCTTTCGGCTACCTTTTCTTTCTTGTTACAAGCAGGCAAAATATGGGGCAATGTTCCCTGGCCGCTTATGAAAATCCATGAAGGGAATGAGACCTATGCATTTGATCCATTTGCTTTTAATATGATGAATTACCAGGAATTTGTGAGCGACACCTATGCAAGCCTTTCTCTTGAACATCATTTCCAGGGTTTCTTCCTGAATAAAATCCCTTTGTTTCGTCATCTGAAATGGCGTGAAATTGCAGGAGTTCGTTCATTGATTGGAAGTTATGACGCAAATCTACATAAAGATTTTGTGTTTCCAGAGGGAATGAAAGGGTTGGATAAAAGGCCCTATACGGAGTTCTCGTTAGGATTGGAAAATATTCTTAAAGTAGTCAGGGTGGATGCGGTATGGCGTTACAATTACAACGACCAGGCTAAGGTAAGATTTGGGCTGCTATTCTCGCTGCAGATTATACTCTAAGGAAGAGATGAGTTATGAGATATGAGTTATTGCAAATTTTATCTCTCCGCTCAAAGAATTTTTTCATAAGGGAGGCACATTGGTTTTTGAGTATTCCTCCAATAATTTCGGTTTTTGGATGCAGGGCAGCAGGAGCGTATTTTCGAAATCCACGCTTTTCATCGCCTGCTCCATAAACAATACGATCAATCTGGGACCGCCCAATGCTCCTGCACACATTGCACAAGGTTCTACAGTGACATATAATGTACATTCCGTCAGATATTTACCTCCACAGGAGATTTGAGGCGGCAGTGATGGCCTGCATCTCAGCGTGAGCAGTCACATCGTTTAACAGTTCGGTCAGGTTATGGGCGCGGGCTATTATTTTATTCTGGCAAACTACGATTGCGCCAATTGGGACTTCACCTTCTTTGAAAGCCAATTCCGCCTCACTATATGCCCGTTTCATAAAATATTCGTCACTGAAAATCTCCATGATCAGCAAATATTAAATTATCAAAGGTATAATTTAAGTTTTAGTCCAGGATACTAAATAATCTATTTCAGATAAAGCGTGCTTACGAATCCAAATTTTGAATTCCACATTGTTCGGCTGCGTTTGTTTGAACTAAACAACAACCTAATTCAGATCAATTAAATGGAAGTTGCTCCTGCTTTTTTCTTTAGCTTATAAGTTGTAGTTTTGTAATTTGTCGCGTTAAACATTGGAAAAAGCTATCATATGTTCAGAAATCACACCTGCGGTGAATTACGGATTGAAATATAAGAGAGGAACCCCTTCTAGCGGGGTGGGTACAGCGAGTGCGAAACCTTGGGGGAATGTAGCACTTATCGATTTAAGGGACCGCTATGGGATTACACAGCTTGTTACAGACGAAACTACACCTTCTAAGGTAAAGGAAGTTGTCGGCAAACTGGGAAGGGAATATGTGATCCAGGCGAAAGGCGTTGTCCGCGAGCGATCTAATAAGAATCTGAAAATACCCACAGGAGAGATTGAAATATTGTTGAAAGAAATTGTAATTCTTAATAAGGCTGAGGTTCCACCCTTTACGATTCTGGATGATACCGACGGAGGCGACGAGATAGATGGAACCCATATCTGATCTGAGGCGCGATGCAGTCAGAAAAAACCTGGAATTACGGGCAAAGATGGCACATGTAGTGCGTAATTTTTTAAACAGCAAGGATTTCATTGAAACTGAAACACCGGTATTGATTAAATCGACTCCTGAGGGGGCACGTGATTTTGTTGTCCCTTCAAGGATGAATCCAAATCAGTTTTATGCCCTTCCGCAATCACCTCAAATATTAAAACAGCTTTTGATGGTTGCCGGATTTGACCGTTATTATCAGATTGTCAAATGTTTCCGCGATGAGGATCTCAGGGCAGACCGTCAGCCCGAGTTCACTCAGATAGATTGCGAGATGTCATTTGTAGAACAGGAAGATATCTTAAATATTTTTGAAGAGGTGACCCGTCATTTGTTCAAAGAAATTAAAGGAATTGATCGGGAGTTTTCCCACGAATGTCGTTTGCCGAGGCGATGGAAAATTATGGCTGCGACAAACCTGATATCCGCTTCGAAATGAAGATCAAGGATCTGACGGGTATAGTAAAGGGGAAGGAATTTAAAGTATTTGATGAAGCTGAATTTATTGGTGGGATAAATGCATCTGGTTGTGGAGAATATAGCCGAAAGCAACTTGATTCGTTGACAGAATACGTAAAACGATCTCAAATAGGGGCGAAAGGTTTAGTTTATGCCAAAATTAATGAGGACGGCAGTGTTAAATCATCGGTCAATAAGTACCAGCCAGGAAGATCTCTTAAAATGGGGAAAAGTATTTGAAGCAAAACCTGGAGACCTCTACTTATCCTTTCAGGAGAAAAGGCGAAAACATTACCTGCCCTGTCAGCTTTGCGACTTGAAATTGCCCGTCAAACCGGTTTAATTGGCGAAAGAAGTATTCAAACCCTTATGGGTTGTTGATTTCCCATTACTCGAATGGGATGAAGAATCAAAGCGGTTTCATGCGATGCATCAT